>CAWIQF010000020.1:0-269002 GCA_963838205.1 Terriglobia bacterium
GTCGCGGCTTCCATGAGAAGGCCGCTCTGGTCAAGGCATTTTTCTGACATTCGTTCTTTGTGGCCGTGGCCGACCAACGGGAGGCGCCGCAGCGTCCTGCCGTCTTCCTATTCTCAGGAAGGTTTTCCTGCTCTCGCCGAATCGCCCTGCTTCCATTCGCACTCTTGATGGAGCGGCTTGCTCCGGTGCCAGTTGGGGTCCTCAATTTCGAACGGGTGCTGCCATCTCAGTATCGAAGTAACGCCCCTGTTTCCAGAAACGCTCTTCCGCCGCGACTTCGCAGTCACCCACACTCGGCGATTTGCTACAAACTACAATCCATTACGCCGTCTGCCACTACAGGGATGTATTGGTGATTCGCTATTGGGTTCGCTGCCTGCCATTGCGTCGCCTGCCACTACTTCGCTGCCTGCCGTTACGCCGCCGCGTGGCGCGAGCGGGGCCGGGCCTGGCTGTTGCGGAGCGGTTCGTACACTTCGCCCGTCGTCCACAACCGATGCAGCAGCACGGCCAGTTTGCGCGCCACCGCGACGATGGCCCGCTTCTTCGCATTCTTTCCGCCGCGCTCGGCCAGCTTCAGGCCCCACCTTCTCAGATCCGTGTCCGGCCCGCGAAATCCCAAGATGTGATGTGCGCCCTGCACCAGCATCGTCCGCAGATAGATGTCGCCTTCCTTGGCGATCGGCAACTGCGGCTGGCTCTGGCCCGATTCGCTGCGCTTGGGCCGCAGGCCCACATAGCAGCCCACGTCGCGGCTCTTCTGAAAGCGCGCGCGGTCTTCCACCGTCAAGATAAACGTCAGAGCGATCAAAGTCCCGACTCCGCTCACTTGCTTGAGAAGTTGGGTTTCCGGATACTCGGTCCGGGCGATCTGCTCCAGCTTGACGTCCTCTGCGCGGATCTGTTTCGTCAGCCCTTCCACTGTGTCCAACAACGGTTTCAACGTCTGCTGCAAACTGGCCGGCAGGTCCACCATCTTGGCCGGACCTAGATTGTCGGCGTCGCACATGGGCAGCCGCTCGCCCATGGCTTTGGCCAGCCCGCGCGCCGAGTTGATCAGTGCCGTGCGGGCCTCCACCAGCGCCGCCCGGACCCGGATCACCATCAGATCCTGCTGCGCTTTTTCGCTCCGATGGCGGATCGGCCGCAGCAGCCGCGGATCGGCGCGCGCCAGCAGCGCCAGCGTCTGCGCGTCCAGCCGGTCGTCCTTGCGGCTGCTCTGGCTGATCAGCTTCACCTGCCTCGCATTGGCCACGATCACCTCGTGGCCCAGCTTGGCCAGCAGCCGGCTCACCCACGGCGAGTGCGTTCCCACCTCGATCGCGATGCGGCAACGCGACCGCGCGCCGAACGCCAGCTGCAGCCCTTTCTTCGTCGTCGCCACGCTGGCTTCCTGCACCACCTCGCCCTGCCCATCCAGCCGGCAATAGCGACTGCTCCTGTCGCCCAGGTCCAGGCCGATCGTGATCGGCCCGCGCGAGCTCGCCGCCCGACGCTTCGGACTCCGCTGGACAGTGTTATTCTGCTTCATGGCCGGTCTCCTTTTGCACTTCGAGTGCGCAACCATTGGGAGCTTACCGCATCCCGCCGGGGCCGGCCTTCTCATTCCATCTCAGAAACATGCTGCAAACACGGGGGCAAATGTGAGAGCTGTGCGCGCCTGCGAGCATTCCTGGGCCTTTTTCAGCAGCCTGCGAGGCCGGAAAGAGTTCCTGGAGGTCGCGCGACATCAGAAGAGATACTTCAGGGCAAACTGAATCAGACGCGGAGCCACGGAGGTCTGCGTAATGACGCCGAAGGTGGCCGTATCCAGAGTGGTACCGGGATTGGCGAATTGCGGATGGTTCAGCACATTGTAGAGTTCCATGCGAAACGCCAGCACTGCGTCCTCGCGCACGCCGCCTACTCGCATCTTCTTGCCGAGCGAAAAATCCGTGTTGAATTGAGCCGGACCGTTCAGGATACTCTGGCCCGCGCTGCCATAGCCCGTTGAGCCGTCCGCGCCGACCACAGCCGGTGCGCAGATCGCCGCCGTATCGATCCACGCGTTGAGCCGCGCATCGACGCTACCCGGCGCGACGAGGCTCGAGTAAGTCGAGCCCGGACAGAGGGTGATGGTGGACGTGGCCGCGTGGCCGTAGACACCGCCGGCGTTGGGATCGGTGAGCGTCATCGGCAGACCGCTCTGCACGATGACGATGCCGGCCAGCGACCAGCCGCTCGACACTTTCCCTGCAAATCCCTTCAGGCGCGAGAAGGCCGGCAATTGGTACTCGAAGTTAGTAGTGAAGCGATGCGTGCGATCGAAGCTCGAACGCGCCCAGTCGAGCGCCAGATTGTTCATATCGTTATAGACGCTGGTATTGGTCTCGGCTCTCGAAAGCGTATAGGTTGCCTGCAATGTGAGAACGCGCGCAACCTGCTTGCGCAGCGTCATCTGCAGGCTGTTGTAACTCGACGCACCGAAGAATCCGGTATCTACCAGCGCGGTCGGCGTCTCGCCCAGCACGGGAACGCGGAGCTGCGCATTCTGCGCCGTGTTGGTAGTAATGCAATCGCCGGCAACGCCATCGTAGCCGCAGTTCACCGGGTTGGCAGCGCTGGCCAGCAGCGGCTGATTCAGTCCTCGCGATAGCAACAGATGACTGCCGGCCGAGCCAACATAGCCGACATCCAGAGTAGTTGCGTGCGCCAGCCGGAATTGCGTACTCAGGTTCCATTGCTGCAGCCGGGGCAGCCGGTAGTCCGGACCGGCCACGCGGTCGGAGAGCTCAGAGGTGGGAGTACGCGGCAAATAGCCCAGCGTCACGACGGGAAAAGGTTGCTGGAAGCTGGATAGGTTGTTGCTCGAGTCCGCATTGGTGAAGCCTTGCGCGAAAGGCGCGGCGGTGGACATCGCCGTGCTACCCGAATTGCCGGCGGGTTGATAGAACCAGCCGTATCCTCCGCGCACGACGGCCAGGCCGTCGGCGCCGAGCGGTTGCCAGGCAAAGCCGAAGCGGGGCGCGAAGGCATCCAGCGGAGCGCCGTTTTCATAGGAGCTGCGCGTCGGCCGGACCACGACACCGGCGGGCGCCGGCCCGAAGCTCTGGCCGGTATAAGGGTTGATCAAGGCGGGATTATAGTTCGCCGCGACGGTTTCTCCGGCGAACGTGCCCGAGGAGGGCGGAATAGCGCCCGTTTGTACGAGCGACGGCCATAGGTTGCCCAGCGCGCCCGAGCTATCGAAGGCCGGCCCGAGATACTCCCACCTTAGACCCAGGTTAAGCATCAAACGGGAGTTTACTTTGACATCGTCCTGCACGTATAAAGCGCCCGAGTAACTCCGGTACTGCGAGAGTACTTCGCCCACTGAGCCGGCCCCTGCGTTAGCTTGAATCAATTGAATGTTGCTGCGCCCGTCTGGGCTTAAGTTATCGGCCGCGCTCAGCCCGAGCAGGAAATCCGAAAAGGTTTGGAAATAGAGCTTCCCCCGTGCCGCGCCGTCGTCCGAGCGCCAGTTGGTTTGGGTCAATGCAACCGCACCCGCGCGCAGCGTCTGGCGCCCGTGCGCCCAGGAGAGATTATCGGCCCACGAATAGTATTTGTTCTTTGTCAGGAAGTCGTTGCCGATGTTGCCGAAGACGCGAAAGCTGCCCAAGGGCCCGAGTACGTTGATTTCGGGCGGCTGATCGAAGAAACGGTCCGCCGGCGTCATACCCAGCGAACCGGCGGTGGGCGTATCCACACCCTGCGCGCCCTGCGTGGAACGCGTGAAGCTGATCCGGCTTTCGTTCACGATGTTCCTCGTGAGTACCGAATTGAGGTTTACGCTGGTGACGTAATCGCGTGCCCACAGCGCTTGCGGCGTCCCCTCGCCGGCCACCGTCGCCGTGCCCGGATAGCCCGACGGCGAGCCGAACGAGCGGTACTGCGCAATTGTCGTCAGGTAACTGCGCAGCGCGAGAGTGTTCCGGCTAGAGAGAAGATAATCGACATTCAGCAGGCCCTGATTCTCGTCATAGGTAGAGGGCAGGCTATAGGACGAAAAGCCAAGCCCGGCATTTGCGCCCGAAGTGAGAATCGTCTGCGGCACGGGGATGAGATAGGAGCCGTCGGGGAGCTTCATCTGCAACAGCCGCAGGGCGACGGGGTTGATGGATGCAGTGGTGGCAGTGTTTTGATCGTAGCAATCGAGTTGCTTCCCACCGGCATAAGTCAGATAGCGTGGATCGGGCTGGCCGCCGGCCAGAATGTGATTGCCGGGGCAGAACTCCGCGGCTAGCGTGGAAGCCGAACGGTCCGTGGTGAGCGGCGGCAGAATAGGATCCGACGTGGAAGTAGTGTCGATCCCGTTCACCTGCCGGGTTCCCTGATAGGAGCTGAAGAAGAACAGCTTGTTCCTGACCGCGGGTCCACCTATCGTCGCGCCGAACTGATTCTGCTTCAGATCCGGCTTTGATTGTCCGGTCGCATTGCGAAAAAACGTATTGGCGTTGAAGATATCGTTGCGTACGAACTCCCAGGCGTCGCCGTGGAAATCTTTCTCGCCGCTCTTGGTTATCAGGGCCGTGCTCGGAACCTGCGCGCCATACAGGGCATCGTATTGCGAAGTGTGGATCTTCAGCTCGGAGATGGTGTCGGGATTGGGGACGGCGCTGGGGGCGTAGGAGCCGTCCAAAGTATAAGCGCCGGCGTTGGTGTTGCCATTCACATTCACGCCGCGTGTGCCCCGGCCGAGCGTACCAGCGTTGTTCACGTCCGCCGCCGAGCCCGAAGACATCGACAGTACCTGCGTAAAATTGCGGGTGGTCAAAGGGATTGCCGTGATCCCCTTGGCGTCGACGAGCGTGCCGGTAGAAGAGGTCGTCAGGCTAAGATGGCATTGACACTCGACCTCTTCGCCAGGCTCGCCGGGCTCCAACACGACGTCCAACGTGGGTGCTTCGGAAATGCTCACTACCACCTGCGCGATGCGGGCGGTCTTGAATCCCTGGAGCGCAAATCGCAGCTCGTAGCTACCCGAAGCAAGCATCGAGAAACGATATGTACCCTCGGCGGCTGTGGTGGCGGTCTGGGTCTGCTTCGTCGCGTCGTCGACCAGAGTAACGATCGCGCCTGGAAGGGCCGCTCCGGCGTTGCTCTTAACACTCCCGGCGAGTGCGCCGGTGGTTGCGGATTGTCCCGTAGCGACGATAGGACAGGCCAACAGCAGGAGTATCCCCAACGAACAAACGGAACCCTTCATGAGCGATCGTTCAATCCTCTGAGTGTGGCGATGACGCGCCGGCGGGATGCCAGCGAACTCACGCTGGCTTCCGTTCATTCTACAGGAAGCAGTGTGAGGAAGCTCGATGCACCCACACGGCGGCCGCCGCGAAAGCGCCCGGCGAGGGCGGCCGTGGAGGAACGGAATCGCCAGCAATCCGGCAAAGCAAACATGGCGCCCGGAAGTGAAACCGCAGTCCGCGAACCAATTGATAGCTGCTTGGTATATATTCTTGACTGGGCTAGGTAGTCCCAATGGGGATCCGCGCGTGGCGGGATTGTCTGCGAATTCCGAGGCAATGCCGATTGGGACCAGTTGAACTTATTTCTAAGGAGCGTTGAATGGCTGCCATTTCGAGACGAGATTTTTTCGGGAACAGCGCTGCTGCCGCGCTGCTGTCCGCGTGCGCGTTGGAGCTAAAGGCCAATCCTTTGGGCCTGCCCATTGGATGTCAGACCTGGCCGGTGCAAAAGCTGATCGCCCAGGACTTTCCGGGCACGATCAAGCAACTTGCAGAGGCGGGATTCAAGACCATCGAATTGTGCTCGCCGGTTGGTTACGCGGAGTCCGGGTTCGCCGGGCTGGCTAAGTATAAAGGGGCGGAACTCCGCAAAATTCTTAGTGACCATGGCATCACATGCGTGAGCTCGCATTTTGGCATCAAGGAACTGCGGGAGAATCTGGCGGGCAGGATCGCATGGGCAAAGGACGTTGGTTTGACTCAGATGCTGGTACCGAGTCTCGAAGGGCCGCAGAAGCCGACCATGGATGACGTGAAGCGAGCCGTCGAGGAATACAGCAAGATAGGCCAACAGGAGGCCAAAGCCGGTATCACGCCGGGCCTGCACAACGAGGGTTTCGAGGTTTCGACAGTTAACGGCAGGCGTACGTACGACATATTACTCGAGCTATTCGATCCGAAGCTCATTAAGTTCCAGTTCCAGGTCTCGGAGATCCAACACGGCTACGACGCCGCGGAGTACTTCACCAAGTATCCGGGCCGCTTCATTTCGATGCATGTGCAGGGTTGGTTGACCAAGACCAAGAAGATGGCCGCGGTGGGACAGGACAGCCTGGATTGGAAGAAGATCTTTACGGCCGCCAAGACGGGCGGAATAAAAAATTACTTCGTGGAGATGAACCTTGACCTGATGAAGGCCAGCGTTCCCTATCTGCGCAATCTACAGGTCTGAAAAAGCATAGGGCGGCGCGCGTTCAGTAAAGGCCGGCAGGGCGGTCCCCGGACATTAGTGGCCTATAGGTGTGAATAGGTTACTATGCGGCGGACCGCTCCTTGCAGTCACGGGTCGTAACAACGCAGGACCGCTCCCTTACGGCCGCGGCTCTGAAACAACACAAGAACCGGTTCCTGCGGTCACGGCTCAGTAACAACGCGGAGCCTCTCCGGCAGCCTGGAATCCGCGTCTCGCGCCTGGTCGTTCGGAGCCCTGGCGCCTGCGGCGCTGTTCTCTGACGTGTTCTCTGCCGCCGGCTGCTGTAGGATATTTACGTTGCTTGTCAATCATCAGGAGTTCCGCATTATGAAATCTTCGACTGTCCGTTGGCGTTGTTCGCTCTTCGTTCCGCTCATTCTGGTCGCGCTGCCGGTTGCCGCATTGGACAACGGGCTCGCCAAGACGCCGCCGATGGGCTGGAACAGTTGGAACAAATTCGGCTGCAATGTTTCCGAGAAAATGATCCGCGAGACCGCCGACGCGATGGTCTCGTCGGGCATGAAGGACGCCGGCTACCGGTACGTCGTGATCGACGACTGCTGGCAGGTGAAGCGCGACGAGAACGGCACCATCGTTGCCGACCCGGAGCGATTTCCGTCGGGCATCAAAGCCCTGGCCGACTACGTGCATTCGAAGGGACTGAAGTTCGGCATCTATTCCGACGCCGGCACGAAGACCTGCGCCGGCCGTCCGGGCGCGCGCGGCTACGAGTTTCAGGACGCGCGCACCTACGCCGGCTGGGGCGTCGATTATCTGAAATTCGACTGGTGCAACGCGGAGCGGCAGGATTCGATCGAATCCTACTCGCTGATGAGCAAGGCGCTGCAGGCGAGCGGCCGCCCGATCGTCTTTTCCTTATGCGAATGGGGCTCCACCAAGCCCTGGCTGTGGGCCAAAGATGTCGGTAATCTGTGGCGCGCCACCGGCGACATCATCGATTGCTGGGACTGCACGGAGAAGTGGGGCGGTCTGGGTGTGGTGCACATCCTCGACCTGGTGGACAGCATTGAATCCTACGCCGGACCGGGCCACTGGAACGACCCCGACATGCTCGAGGTGGGCAACGGCAAACTGACGCCAGACGAAAACCGCGCGCACTTCGCGATGTGGGCGATCCTGGCGGCGCCGCTGATCGCGGGCAACGATCTGCGCTCGATGGACGCCGACACGCGCGCGATCCTCACCGACAAGGAGATTCTGGCCATCGATCAGGATCCGCTGGGACGCCAGGGGCGGCGCGTCGCGAAGGACGGCGAGCGCGAAGTGTGGGCGCGCGAACTGCAAGGCGGCTACCGCGCCGTGGCGTTGCTGAACCGTGCCGCGACCCCGCAATCGATCACCGTGAAGTGGGAAAACCTCGGCTATCCGGCCGATGTGAAGGCCCAGTTGCGCGACGTCTGGCAGCACAAGGACCTCGGCGCCGCGACCGGATCGTTCACAGCCACGGTGGCGCCGCACGCGGCCGTGATCCTGACCGTGAAGCCCTGAGGGGCGGTTTCAAATAACCGAAGCGAGCGCCTATTTCTCGAGCGGCAGCGCGAAGGCGTGATACGTGCCGCCGCTGCGGCCGCCGAACTTGCCGCCGCCCGCGCCGATCATGATGAACTCGCGCCCGCCGGCCTCGTAGACGGCCGGCGCGGAGGCCGCGGCGACGGGCAATAGCGTCTCCCACAAGAGTTCGCCGGTACGCTTGTCGAAGGCGTGAAGCTTGTTGTCGAACAGCGTTGCGCCGATGAACAGCAGCCCGCCGGCGGTGGCTACCGAGCCGCCGTAATTCTGGCTACCTGTTTTTCCCAGGCCCTTGGCGACGAGTCTCCGGATATTCGCCAAACGGCTGACGCCAGGCGAACGATCCGTGATCCAGATCGATCGCCGTGAGCGTGCCCCACGGCGGTTTCACGGCCGGATAACCTTGTGAATCCTGGAACCAGACGTAGCCGTCGAGGGTGTACTTCAACCCGATGCGCGGATCGCGCTCGAGCGCGGAGGCTTCCTTGGCCTCGCCGGTCATCAGGTAGCGTGCGATGGCCGTGACCGCCGATTCGCCGATGTCACCGAAGCCCGGCATGCGCGCCGAACCGCGGCGAATGACGTTGATCACGTCGTCCACCTTGCGGCGCGAGGCGATGCCTTTCAATGCCGGGACCTCGTTAGCGCTGCCGCTGAGGTCGAGGTGGTGGCAGGTAGCGCAATATCGCACGAACAGGGTACGCCCCGTGCTGTTCTCCGCCGCCGCCGCGCGCGGGATCAGGCGGATGATGCTGGGCATCTCGTTCGCATTCACGTATAACAGGCGGGTCTCGGGATCCCAGGTCGAGCCGCCCCATTCGCCGCCGCCGTCCAAGCCCGGCTCAACGAGCGTTCCTTCCAGGCTCGGCGGCATGAACTGCGAGCCCTTCTTCAACTTCCGATATTGCTCGAGCGCCGCCTGGCGGGCCTCGGGCGTGCGATCCGTCAGGTCTTCTTCGGTGATTTTCTGCCGCGTGAACGGCGGCGGCGATAGCGGCAGCGGCTCGGATTTGGCGGGGACTTCGCCGTCGACCGCCTCCTGCGGCACCTTCACTTCCTCGATCGGCACGAGCGGCCGGCCGGTCTCGCGCTCGAACACATATACGTGCCCGCTTTTTGTGATTTGCGCCACCGCGTCGATCTCGCGACCCTCGCGGCGCACGGTGACGAGCGACGGCGGCGCAGGCAGGTCGCGGTCCCACAGGTCGTGCCGGATCACCTGATAATGCCAGACCCGGCGCCCGGTTCCGGCATCCAGCGCGATCAAACAATTCGCGTACAAATTGTCGCCGGCACGATTTGCGCCATAAAAGTCGAAAGACGTCGATCCGGTCGGCACGAACAGCAACCCGCGCTTCTCGTCGAGGGTCAGCCCGGCCCAACTGTTGGCCGCGCCCAGGTACTCGCGCGCATGCGGCGGATATGTCTCGGCGTTCGGTTCATTCGGATAAGGAATCGTGTGGAAGGCCCATTTCATCAGGCCGGAACGCGCGTCATAGGCCCGGATGTCGCCGGGCGCCGCGGGCAGTCCCTCGCTGTTCAGGCAGCCGAGGATGATCAGGTCGCGATAGACCGCGCCGGGCGAAGTCACGGTCACGGGCGTGTTCTCGATCTTGCGGCCGAGACCCTCCTTGAGATTGATGAATCCGCCGTAGCCGAAGCCCGCGTCGGGCCGGCCGGTGCGCGCGTCGATCGAATAGAACTTCTCATCGACGGAGTAATAGAGGCGCCGCGAGCGGCCGCCATCGTCGCGGCTTTCCCAATACATCAGCCCGCGGTTGCGATACTTGCTTTTCACTTCGGCGCCGTCGTGCGGATCGAAACTCCACAACTGGCGGCCCGTGGCGGCGTCGAGCGCGACCAGCCGCAGCTTGGGCGTAGTGACAAAGGCCACGCCGTGCGCGATCAGCGGAGTGCACTGCATCTCCGAACCCTCGAAGGCATCGCCGCTATCATAGCTCCAGGCCTGGACGAGTCGCGCTACGTTGGTCCGGTCGATCTGCTTCAGCGGGCTGTAATGCGTGTGCGCCGGGCCGCCGCCATAGGCCCGCCATTCCCGCGAGGCGTCGGTCTCATCGGCGGCAAAGGAGGGCGTGCCGCAGGCGCCGAAGGCTAAAGCCAGTCCCAGCAGAGTCGTCGCTTGCATCATGTGTTTCTCAATAATACGCGAGGCCGCGTCTTTTACAATGAAAGCGACGCGATCCGAAGCCTCACGTGTCAGATGCGCGCTTAGGACGCCCCGGTTCCAGAATGCAGGATCAACCAGAAGAAGTCTCCGTGAACGGTTGGAGCGGCGCCAGCCGGCGCTATCCCGAGCGCCCGCTGCTGGGCGTCGGCGCGGCTGTCTTTCGCGACGGGAAACTGCTGCTCATCCAGCGCGGCCAGGAGCCGCTGAAAGGCTGGTGGACGCTGCCCGGCGGCCTGGTCGAAACCGGCGAGCACCTGGAGGCGGCGGTGTGCCGCGAGACGCTGGAGGAGACCGGCCTGACGGTGAAGCCGGCCGGCATCGCCGCCGTGTTCGAACGCATCATGGCGGACCGCGAGGGACGCACCGAGTTCCACTATGTGATCGTGGATTACCTGTGCGAACTCGAAAGCGGAACGGTGTGCGCGGCCAGCGACGTGGCTGACGCGGGCTGGTTCACGCTGGATGAAATGCAGGCCCTGAAGATAGCGCCCGGTACGCCCGGCGTGATCCAGAAAGCCATCGAATTGATGGAGTCGAGGAAGGCACGTTGAACCAGGAGAGCCTCGATTTACTGGAGTACGGACGGCTGCTGGAGCTGGTCGGGCGGTATGTGAGCAGCGAGGCGGGCCGGCGCTTGCTGGCTGCGACCGAGCCCGAGACCGGCCGGCAGGCCATCGAAGCCGCGCTCGCCGAAACCGCCGAGGCGATGGCTTACACATCAGACGCCGCGCGTCCGCTGACGCGCCCGGGCGAGGCGCCGGTGCGCCTGCGATTCACCGACCTGCCGGACTGCGAGGCCCCGGTGGCCCGGCTGCGAATCGAGGGCACGGTGCTCGACGGAGTCGAAATCGCGGCTCTCGCCGCCGCGCTAGAGCGCTCGTTTCAAGTGAAAGGAGCGCTGAGCGCATTCCCGGCGGCGTACCCGCGGCTGGCGGCCCGCGCCGGCGCGCTGGGCGACTTCCGCCCGCTGCTGCGCGAGATCTCCGGCCGGATTCTGCCCGACGGCAGCATCGCCGACGATGCCAGTGTGGCGCTGGCCCGGATTCGCCGCGAGATGGAGCGCCAGCGCCATCGCATCCAGGATTCGCTCGAACGATTCCTTAAACAGCACCGCGGCGAGGGACTGCTGCAGGAGGAGTTCGTCACGCTACGCAACGACCGCTTCGTCGTGCCCGTGATTCCGAGCGCCCGCAAGCGCGTGCCGGGCGTGGTGCACGGCTCCAGCGGCAGCGGGCAGACGCTGTTCCTGGAGCCGCTCGAGACCATCGAGCTGAATAACGACCTGGTGCGCCTCACCGAAGAGGAACTGCGCGAGCTGCACCGGATTCTGCGCGAACTGACGGCGCGGCTGCGCGAGCACGCGCCCGAAATCCGCGCCGCGGTGCACGCGCTGGGCGAGTTCGACTACCTCTTCGCCAAGGCCCGCTTCGCCGAAGAATTCAACTGCACGATCCCGCGATTCTCACCCGACGACCAGCCGCGGCTGATCCTGACCGGCGCCCGGCACCCGCTGCTCGAGGACATTCTGCGGCGGCAGCACAAGCCGGTCGTGCCGGTGACCTTCGGACTCGACGGCGCGCGCCGCACACTGCTGATCAGCGGGCCCAACACGGGCGGCAAGACCGTGGCCATGAAGACCGTCGGGCTGCTGGCGCTGATGGCCCAATCGGGCTTGCCGGTCCCCGCCACGGAGGCCGAGCTGCCGCTGTTTCCCGACGTCCTGGCCGACATCGGCGATAACCAATCCATCGAGCAGAGCCTTTCGACCTTCGGCGCCCACGTAGAGCGGATCCGCGAGATGGTGGGACTGGCCGCGCCGGGCGTGCTCGTGCTCCTGGATGAACTGGGCCGGGCCACCGATCCGGAGGAGGGCGGCGCGCTGGGCGTGGCGATCATCGAGGAGTTCCGGCACTACGGGGCGTTCACGCTGGCCTCGACCCACCTGCTGGCGATTAAGGTTTACGGCGCCAATACCGAGGGCGTGCTCAACGCCTCGATGGGTTTCAACGAGGAAACGCTGGAGCCGACCTTCCTGCTGCGGACCGGCGCGCCGGGCAAGTCGGCGGGGCTCGATATCGCCTCCCGGCTGGGCTTGCCAGCGCACCTGATCGAGCGGGCGCGCGCCGCCATGTCCACGACCGAGCGGGACATCGCGCTGTTTCTCAATCGCCTGGAGTCGAAGGTGCAGGAGGCGTCGGACGAGGCGGAACGCCTGCGCGTGCGCCAGCGGGAGCTAGACGACACCGAGCGGCGAGCTGGTGCGCGACATGGAGAAGAAGGCCGGGCAAAGGATCCGGCAGATCGAGGAACAGTCGGCCGCGGCGCAAAAGCGGTTTGAAGAGGAGGCGGCGCGGGTGATCGACCAGGTGCTCGCCGCGCCGGAGCAGCGCAAGGCCGCCGAGCGCTCGCAGCGCCAGGTGGCGCGCACGCGGCGCGAGTATCAGGAGTCGGTCGAGGCCATTAAGGAGAATCGCAAGCCCGCGGCGCAAGTCGCCAAGGAGGAACTGCGCGTGGGCTGCCGGGTTCGCCTGCGCGACGTCAGCGATCCGGCCAAGGTCCTGAGAATCCTGCCGAACGACACGTTGGAGGTTGCCGTCGGCTTCCTCAAGATGCAGATTCCGTCAGGTGACGTAACGGAGATCCTGCCGGACGCGCCGGGCGGGGTCAAGCTGCCCAAAGGCGTCTCGTTCGAGGCTGGTCCGCGCTGGGATACGCTAAGCAGTGAGATCAACCTGATCGGTAAAACGTCAGATGTAGCAGAAGACGAAGTGGAGCGCTTCCTCGACTCCGCGATCCTCTCCGGCGTGGTGCGCATCCGCATCGTCCACGGGCACGGGATGGGCGTTCTGCGTAAGATGGTGCACGCGCTGCTCAAGCGTAACCCCAATGTTGACAAGTTTTACTTCGCCCCGCCGTCCGAGGGAGGCAATGGCGCGACAATTGTAGAACTGAAGGATAACTGAGGCGGCAGCTACAGCACGCTTCAGGCTTTCAGGCCGAGTTCATCGCGGGCGTAGGTCAGACAACTGGTCAGGATGTCCATCTCCAGGCGGAGTTGCGCCTCGCGGTCGAGGCCGGTGACGCGCGGTAATGGCTGGCGCGGCTTATTGGCCCGAACCAGGCTCAGGGTCCGGGCCAGATAGCGGCCGTTGCGCTCGGGGAACGTGACCCAGTACTTCTCCGTCAGGCACGAGATCTTGAGCGGATCGCGCGTCAGCATGTCGAGCGAGAAGTGCAGGCCCGGACGCTTGCTCTGGAGCAGCGGGACAATCCGTTTCAGGTCCAGGATGCCCTGGCCGAGCGGGACCTCGGAGAGCAGGAACCCGTCGGGGTACTCCTCGACGCCCATGTCCTTGATGTGGGTGTTGATCACAAACGGCGCCAGGGCTTCGATCAGCTCCATCGGGTCGTCCAGCAGCGACAGGTTGTTGCCGAAGTCGATGTTGGCGCCCAAGTACTCGCTGGAGTAGGACTTCAGCAGCGCGGGCATCTCTTCGGCCGTCCAGTCCTTGTGGTTCTCGAGGCCCAGCGGCAGGCGGTGCTTGTCCACAATCGGGACGGCGCGCGCCAGCTTGGCCTTGGAATCGGCGACGAAGCTCTTCCACTGGTCGAGGGTCGCGAAAGTCTCATAACGCCGGCCCGTGAGGCAGACGGAACGGATGCACAGCGCGCCGGCCTCCTTGCCCGCGCGGACGGTCTGCTCGAACTGGGTGGTGTCCTCGGGCGGCAGCGGGAGCAGCAGTTCGAAGTACATGCCCAACTCCTCCGCGCGGCTGCGCACGCGCTTGAGGTAGTCGGGTTCGAGAGAAGCGAGCGTCGCCTGGACGCCGCCCGCGCCGATGGAGTGCGCCTTGTCGAGGAACTCGAGCGCCGTGCGCGGCGGGCGCAGAATGGCGAAGGCGTCCGGGGTGAGGCCCATCGAAGTGCGCGCGAGCGGCGGCGGCGTTTGTGCCAGGGCAGCGGCGCTCAGGGCGGAACTTGCGAGAAAGTTGCGGCGGGTCACAGGTTGAGACTCCTCAAAACGTCATCCCACGGTTTGCGGTAAGGGCGGACCAGGCGCGCATTGGCCTCGCGGTCGCCTACGATCTCCTCCTTCTCCCCGTCCCACGCGAGCTTGCGTCCAAGCTGCAGCGACAGATTGGCGAGGTGGCAGGAGACGGAAACGCGATGGCCGTCCTCCACGTCGGCGATTGGACGCTGGCGGGACTTCACGCAATCCAGGAAGTGCCGCGCGTGGTGAAGCATGGGCTCGGGCACGTCCCCGGAGCCCTTGCGCGGCTGGCCGTAGAGCGCGGGCGCGATGTCGGCGGCTTTGGGATGGCCGGGCGGCGTGGACCACGGCGGAATGGCGCTCACCGGCGCGATTCGCATGTCAGGGACGAACTCGTACCCGCCGCGGGATACGACGAGCGTACCCTCGGTCCCGCAGAATTGGACTCCGCCGAGGCTGCTGCCCGTGCCGGCGGAGGCGCGATGGCCGCCCGAGGCCTCGCGGAACGAACCCTCGACCGTGAAGCCGGGGTACTCCCAGATGGCATCCTGCGTATCGGGAGTCTCGCCGTTATCCAGCAGGGCGAAACGCCCACCGGAAGAGCAGACGCCGCGCGGCGCGACGGCGCCCAGAAGGAAGTGAGCCAGGTCCATGTCATGCGCGCCGAGGTTGGTCATCTGGCCGCCAGAGTAATCCCAGAACCAGCGGAAGTGATACAGGCCGCGGTTGGGATTGTAGGCGCGCGCGGGCGCGGGCCCCAGCCAGAAGTCGTAGTCCAGGCCCACGGGCGCAGGGCCATCGGCGGGCCGGCCGAAGCCGGGCATGATGTTGCGATAGGCGCTGAAGCGCACGCTGTGGATCGTGCCGGCGACGCCCTGGCGCAGCAGCGCGATGACGTCTGGAATGTGGGTGGCGCTGCGGCCCTGCGTGCCGACGCAGACGATGCGGTTGTAGCGCCGCGCGGCCGTGGTCATCCAACGTCCCTCGCGGACGAACAGGGTCATGGGCTTCTCGACATAGACGTCCTTGCCGGCGGCGCAGGCCAGGATGGTGTGCAGGGCATGCCAGTGGTCGGGAGTGGAGACGACCACGGCCTGGACGTTGCGGTCTTCGAGCAGCCGCCGGAAATCCGAGTAGCCTTTGGGATTGGAGCCGCACTGCGCCTGGGCGTATTCGATGCGCGGGCGGTACACGTCGCACACGGCCGTCAGCTCGGCGTCCGGGAGTTGCTTGAAATCGGCGATGTGGCGCAGTCCAATCAGGCCGCAGCCGATGAAACCGACCTGCACGCGGTCGTTGGCGCCCAGCACTCGCATGTAGGAAGCGGCGGACGCGACGGTCAAGAAGGTTCGGCGCGAGGGGACGTTCATGGCAGGCGAAGAACTCCGGGGAAGCTATGAGGGAGTATATGCCACGGGCCTGAGTGAGTACAACCGGCGGCGCTTCGTGAGCCACTCTGTGCCGCCGGCTCGAGCGCGCGAAGAGGTCCGCCCCATCTGTCAGAGCGCGGCCAAGGCTGCCAGCACCTCGGCGCTGTGGCCCTCGACCTTCACCTTGGGAAAGATCTTGGCGATCTTGCCGTCTTTCCCGATGACGAACGTGGTGCGTTCAATGCCCATGTACTTCCGGCCGTACATCGACTTCTCGACCCAGACGCCGTACTTTTCGGCAACCGCATGTTCGGGGTCGGCGAGCAGGGTGAACGGTAGCGCGAATTTGGTTTTGAACTTCGCCAGGGCCGGCGGTTTGTCGGGAGAAACGCCGAGAACCACGGTTTCGGCGGCCTCGATGCGCGGAAAATCGTCGCGGAAACTGCAGGCTTCTTTGGTGCAGCCGGGGGTATCGGCCTTGGGATAGAAGTACAGGACGACGTTCTTTCCTTGGAGCGAGGAGAGCTTCAGTTGCCCGTCGGAGTCGGTGGCCAGAGTAAAATCCGGCGCTTTGGAGCCATCTTTGAGTGCCATACGACCCAATAGATGCGTATTTCAATGAGAAGGATCGACGAATTGGCGTGCTGAGGCATCGCGGGAGCGGGTTTGACGGCGGCGGCCCGGCGTCGCTATATTGGAGTTTGCCCTGCTTGCTGGCAGGCGGGGTTGCACTAGTATTGTGCCCGCACTCTGTCCGGCAGGGCGCGTGGGCCATTCAAAGGACAAGAGATGCCGACCAAGAGAACCTTTCAGCCAAACAATCGCCACCGCGCCAAAACGCACGGTTTCCGGGCGAGGATGAGTACCAAGAACGGCCGGGCCGTGCTGGCGCGTCGTCGCGCCGCGGGCCGCCACAAGCTAACCGTCAGCGACGAGCGGGCTGTCCGTTACGCCAACCAGTAGCACTCCCGGGTCTTCTCCGCGGGCCCAGGCTTTCCCCAAAGCGCGGCGTCTGCTCCGCCCGCCGGATTTCCGCCAAGTTTACGACCTTGGATTCAAAGTGGTTTGCCGGACGTTCGTGGCCTTTTGTTGGAAGGCGGCTGAAGCGGACGGGCCGAAGACCGGGTTCACCACGCCGCGGGCGCTGGGCAAGGCTGTGAAGAGGAACCGGATGCGGCGGCGGTTGCGGGAGACGGTGCGGCGCAGGCTGGCGCGGCTGGGCCCCGAGTGGCGCATTGTGTGGAACCTTCGGCGTCCCGCCTTGGACGCTCCGCAAGAGGTGCTGGACAGCGAAGTGGAGCGGGTATTTGAACGATGCAACGGGTAGTTCTGGCCCTGCTGGCGGCGTACAAGCGCTGGATTTCTCCGCTGCTGCCGTCGGCCTGCCGTTTTCATCCGACCTGCTCCGAATATATGGCGGAGGCCGTGCGCCGGCACGGTGCCGGGCGCGGGTTGTGGATAGGTGTGAAGCGTCTGGCGCGCTGCCATCCGCTGGCGACCGGCGGTCTTGATCCCGTTCGATAGGATTGCACTATTCCCATGGCCGACCTGAATCCGAGTTCCCCGCAGAAACCTAAAGAAATGTCGATGGAGACGCGCCTGATTCTGGCCTTCACTCTAATGGGGCTGGTGCTGGTGGCGGCTCAATATCTGGTGCCCAACGCCAGGCCGCAGCCCAAGCCGGGGGCGAAGCAGGAGCAGAGCCAGACTCAGCCACCGGCCGCGGTGGAGGCGCAGGCGCAGTCGCAGGCAGTCGCGCCGGCGGGCTCGGGGAAGGCAGCGCAAGCTCCGGCCAAGGCGGCGCCGGCGCTGCCCGTCGTCCAGTCTCAACAGCGCGAAACGAAGGTCATCGAGACGGACGTGTACCGGGTGGAGTTCTCCAACGAAGGGGCGACCGTCCGGAGTTGGAAGCTGACTCACAAGCGCGACAAGGATTACCGCTACAAGGACAACACCGGCCAGCCGCTCGAGCTGACCAGCTTCGAAGGCAACACCAAGGCCGGCTGGCCGTTCTCCTACGTGTTCACGGGCAATAAGCCCGCCACGGATTTGAATAAGGTCCTGTTTTCGGTGAAGCAGCCCGACCCGCTGCGGCTCGAATTCGAATACAGCGACGGCACTGTGCTGGCCCGCAAAACCTTCCAGTTCGAACAGAAGGCCTACCGGCTGATGATCACCTCGGATCTGGTGCAGGGCACACAGGGCCTGCCGCACCTGCTGAGCTGGCGCGGCGGTTTCGGCGACCGGACGGCCCACAACGAGGCCTCGCAGCAGCACGCCGTGTACTTCGACAGACTCGAATAACAAGCTGGTGGTGGAAGACGCGAAGACGGCCAAGAATGGGCCGGTGCTGCACACGGGGAGTTTCCAGTTTGCGGGTTTGGAGGACAGCTACTTCGCGGGCGTGGTGCTGCCGGAGCCCGGGACTGTGCTCGATTTTCAGGTCTGGCAGGATGCCTACAAGCTCAAGCCGGACGGGGACGACGTTCCGCATGTCGGCAGCGCGATCGGCGGCCAGGCCAGTTTGAAGCTGAAGCTTTTCGTGGGCCCGAAGGATCTCGACGTCTTGCGGGCCACCGATCCGAAGCTGGATCAGATCATCGACTGGGGCTGGTTCTGGTTCATCTCCAAGCCGCTGTTCCTGGGTCTGCACTGGGTGCACGACAACCTGGTTAACAACTGGGGTTGGGCGATCGTCGGCGTAACCGTGATCATCAACTTCCTGATGCTGCCGCTGCGCTACTCAAGCATGCGGTCGATGACCAAGATGTCGTCCCTGAAGCCGCAGATCGACGCCCTCAATGAGCGATACAAAGGCGTCGGGATGAGGGATCCGAAGAAGCAGAAGCAGAACGAGGAGTTGATGGCCCTGTATTCGAAACACGGCATCAACCCCATGGGCGGCTGCGTCCCGATCCTGATTCAGATGCCGTTCTTCATCGCTTTCTACAAGGTGCTGTCGACCGTGATCGAGTTGCGCGGCGCCAACTGGCTGTGGGTCACCGATCTGTCCCAGCCCGAAACGCTGCCCATCCGCCTGCTGCCCGTGGGCATGCTGGTGTCGCAGGTGCTGATGCAGAAGATGACGCCGTCCACGACCACCGATCCGTCGCAAAAGACCATGATGATGGTGATGCCCGTGGTGCTCAGTGTGATGTTCTACAGTGCCCCCAGCGGCCTGGTGTTATACTGGCTCACTGGCAATATGGTCGGCATCTTCCAGCAGTATTTCTTTAACAGGGCAGCTCCGCCGCCCATTCCGGTTGCCACGATCGTCAAGAAAAAATAGCCGGCTGCGTTGAACCCATGAGCAGACGCGAATACAACATCACTACCGTCGGGGACCAGGTCGAGGACTTTCTGGACCGCGTTCTGGATGCCGCCGACCTCGACATCGACTTCGATCTGTATGACGGCGACGAGACCCAAGCCTATTTCGAGGGCCCGACGCTGGTCGTCAAATTTGACGGTCCGGACATCGGCTGCCTGATGGCGAACAAGGGCGAAGCGTTGCTGGCCCTGGAACAATTGACCCAGGAAGCGCTGCGCATGGGCTCCGACGAGCATGCATTGATGTGCTTCGATGCCAACGACTTCCGCCTGCTGCGGCAGGAGGAGTTGCGCTTGAGCGCGCTGACCGTCGCCGCGCGTGTCCGCGAGACCAACACGCCCTACCGGTTCAATCCAATGAACAGCCGCGAGCGGCGCGTGGTGCACCTGGCGCTGCGCGGCGAAACCGATCTGCGGACCGAGAGTTCGGGCATCGGCCCGGGGCGGCACGTGGTGGTTTATCCGGCCGGCATGCCGTCGCTCCCGGAACTCCCGCCGCAGCCGGCTTTTCATGGCCATGGGCCAGGGCCAGGCTCCGGTCATGGCCCCTCGCACGGCCGTCGGCCCGGACCCCGCTCCGGTGGTCCGCCACGCCGGGACCGCCGCTAATTTTCGTCAATTGTCGTGAATCTTCGCGACACCATCGTCGCCATTTCGACTCCCCCCGGTTCGGGCGGCCTCGGCATCGTGCGCCTGTCCGGCCCGGAGGCGCAGAGGATTGCCGCGTCGATGCTCCGCTTTCAGGCCGGCTTCGAGTGGAGTACCTGGACTGCGGCCCTTGCGGATCTGATTGACGAAAAACAAGATACGGTTGACAAAGTGATCGTAACCTGGTTTGCGGCGCCACGTTCCTACACCGCTGAGGACGTGGTTGAGATCTCCTGCCACGGATCGGTGGTGGTGCTGCGGCACTGTGTTGACCGGGCTCTCGCCGCCGGCGCCCGCCTGGCCAATCCGGGCGAGTTCACGCTGCGCGCTTTTGTGAATGGGCGGATCGATTTGCCGCAGGCCGAAGCCGTTAACGATCTCATCCAGGCCACCACGCTGCACCAGGCCAAGGTCGCCGCGCGGCAGATGGAAGGCGGCGTCTCGCGGCTGCTCAAACCGGTCAAATCGCAACTCCTGGAGCTCATCGCTTTACTCGAAGCGGGCATCGATTTCGCCGATGACGATGTGTCAGTCGCAGCGGACGAGGAACTTCTGCGGCGAATATCTTCAATTGTCGTTATTCTGGACCAGCTCACCGAAAGTTTCCGCTACGGCAAGTTGGTTCACGACGGCCTCATGCTCGCCATCGTCGGTCGCCCCAATGTCGGCAAGAGCTCTCTTTTCAATGCGTTGTTGCAGCGCGACCGGGCCATCGTGACGGCCCTCCCCGGGACCACGCGCGACACCGTTTCGGAAGTCGCCGCCATTCACGGCATTCCGGTTCGTCTGGTTGACACGGCGGGCATTCGGGAGAGCTTCGATCTGGTCGAGCAACTAGGCATCGAGCGCAGTTATCAGGCCATGGCGGACGCTGACGTTACAATTGTAGTATTTGACCTCTCGCAAGGCCTCACAGACGCCGACCGGGCACTCCTGGAGCGGGCCCAGAGCGGCGGGCCGCATCTGCTCGCCGGCAACAAGTGCGATCTTCCTCGTCAAATGACGGAGATGGAAGGTCTCATCCCTGTCTCAGCGACCGAGTGCATCGGAATCGACGAACTACGCCGGCGAATCCTGGAGGCCGTGGCCCCCGCGGGCGATTCGGGGCTGCAAGCGGGCTTTATCACCAGCTTGCGCCATGAGGGTCTGCTGAAAGAGAGTCGCCGCGCGCTGTTGCAGGCATCGGAAGCGGTGCGCAACCGGATCCCCCACGAGATGTTGCTCCTGGACTGCTACTCCGCCCTGCACGCGCTCGACGAGATGACCGGAGCGACCACGGCGGACGACATTCTGAATCGCATCTTCTCCACGTTTTGTATCGGCAAATGAGGCCCGCCGTCAATTCGACGGCGGCTCGGCGGCGAGTTCCGGGAAAATCAGCTTGCGGACCGAATCCAGAACGCCGTTGATGAACGGGACTGCATCCTCTTCGGAGTAGCGGCGGGTGAGTTCGAGCGCTTCGTCGATCGCCACCGGCGGCGGCGTGTCCGTCCGCTTCATTTCGTAGATCGCCAGGCGCAGGATGTTGCGGTCCACGTTCGGCATGCGCTCCAGCCGCCAGTGCTCGGCCCGCTCAAGGATCAGCGCGTCGATCTCGGCGGACTCGCCGGCGGTGCCGCGCGCGAGCGCTTCCATAAACGCGTCCGGTTCAATCGGGAGAGCACTGTCGTCGCCCGTATCCTCTTCCATTTCGGCGCAGGAAAGAGAACTGTAGAACGACTGGACGGCCTCTTCGATGGACATTTTGCGCACGTCCCAGAGGAACAGAATCTGGAGCGCGCGCTGGCGGGATCTGCGGCGCGCAGGCATTCCGGGGCTCGCCCTCTACTCGGCCTGGCTGCGCAGGCCGCGGAGCAGGTTGGCCATCTCCACCGCGGACATCGCGGCGTCGAAGCCCTTGTTGCCGCCCTTGGCGCCGGCCCGGTCGATGGCCTGCTCCAGGGTATTGGTGGTGAGGACGCCGAACGCAACCGGCACGCCGGCCTTGAGAGATGCCTGGGCGATGCCCTTGGCGGTTTCTCCCGCGATGTAGTCGAAATGCGGAGTCTCGCCGCGGATCACGGCGCCCAGGCAGATCACGGCGTCGTGCCGCTTCTGGCCCAGCACCGCCGCCACCGCCAGCGGCATTTCCCACGAACCGGGCACGCGTACCAGTTCGATGTCGTCCTCGGAAGCGCCGGAACGGCGCAGCGCGTCCATGGCGCCGCCGACGAGCCGCTCGGTGATGAAGCTGTTGAAACGGCCGGCTACGATCGCGAAGCGCAAGCCCTTCGCGTCGAGGTTCCCTTCAAAGGTCTTCAGAGACATATGGGATAATTACTAAAACACCTACAGTCTACAACATGGACACTGCGTTCATCCGCAACTTCTCGATCATCGCGCATATCGACCACGGTAAGTCGACCCTGGCCGACCGTCTGCTCGAATACACCGGCGCGTTGTCGCAGCGCGAGATGATGGACCAGGTTCTCGACACCATGGACCTGGAACGCGAGCGCGGCATCACCATCAAGGCCCACGCGGTGCGACTGAATTACAAGGCCGACGACGGACAGACGTATCAGCTCAACCTGATCGACACGCCCGGCCACGTCGATTTCACATACGAAGTCTCGCGCAGCTTGCAGGCGTGCGAGGGCGCACTGCTGGTGGTCGACGCGAGCCAGGGCGTCGAGGCGCAGACGCTGGCCAATACCTACCTCGCGATCCACCACAACCTGGAGTTGATCCCGGTGATCAACAAGATCGATCTGCCCTCGGCCGAGCCGGAACGGATCCGCGAGCAGATTGAGCAGATCATCGGTCTGGACGCTTCCGAGGCGGTTCTCGCGAGCGCCAAGCAGGGCCTGGGGATTCACGAGATTCTCGAAGCCGTGGTCGCCAAAGTCCCGCCTCCGAAGGGCGACCCGAACGCGCCACTGCGGGCGCTGATCTTCGACTCGTGGTTCGATCCCTACCGCGGCGTGATCATCCTGACGCGTCTCCTGGACGGCGTGGTGAAAGTCGGACAGAAGATCCGGCTATGGTCGAATGGCACGGTGCACGAGGTCGAGGGGCTGGGCTATCAATCGCCCAAGGCTATTCCCGCCGACTCGCTCTCGGCCGGCGAAGTCGGCTTCCTGTTCGCCAATATCAAGACCGTCAGCGAGGCTAAGATCGGCGACACGATCATGAGCGCCGACGACATGAGTTCCGAACCGCTGCCCGGCTTCGAGGAGATGAAGCCGATGGTCTTCGCCGGGCTCTATCCGGTCGAGAGCCATGAGCACGGCATGCTGCGCGACGCGCTCGAGAAGCTGCGGTTGAACGATTCGGCCTTCAATTTCGAGCCCGAGAACTCCGTCGCGCTGGGCTTCGGCTTCCGCTGCGGCTTCCTGGGGCTGTTGCACCTGGAGATCGTGCAGGAGCGGCTGGAGCGCGAATTCGCCATCGACCTGATCACGACCGCGCCCAGCGTGCGTTACCGCGTCACGCTAGGCAACGGCGAAGTGATCGAGGTCGACAATCCGACCAAGTGGCCGAACCCGAGCGAGATCTCGAAAGTCGAAGAGCCGATGATCGAGGCCACCGTGATCACGCGCGAGGATTCTCTAGGCGAGATTCTGAAGTTGCTCGAAGAGAAGCGCGGCGACCAGAAGAAATTCGAGCACCTCGGCGGCGCGCGCGTGATGCTGGTCTACGAAATGCCGCTCAACGAAATCGTCCTCGATTTCTACGACCGGCTCAAATCGGCATCGCGGGGCTACGCGTCGCTGGACTACCACCTGTGCGGATACCGCGCCTCGCAACTCGTGAAGATGGACGTGCTGGTGGCCGGCGATCCCGTCGACGCGCTGTCGATCATCGTCCACAAGGAATTCGCCTACGAGCGAGGGCGGGCGCTGATCGATCGGTTGCGCCGGCTGATCCCGCGCCAGCAGTTCGAGGTCGCCCTGCAGGCGGCCATCGGCGCCAAAATCATCGCCCGCGAAAGCATTGCGGCGTTGCGCAAAAACGTGCTGGCCAAGTGCTACGGCGGCGACATCTCGCGCAAGCGCAAGCTGCTCGAGAAGCAGAAGGAGGGCAAGCGGCGGATGAAACGCGTCGGCAAGGTCGACATTCCGCAGGAAGCCTTCCTGGCCGTGCTGAAGGTCACCCAAAGCGGGCCCGAGAATTGAGCCCGCGCCCGGCCCCGCCCACTTCTGGCGTCCCGCAGAGTGTCTTCAAATAAACCCCCGCTTTGGGGGATGCGCAGCACTGGCTTTCGGTGCACAATGGAAAGACCGTAGATCCCCATGCGCCAATCCCTCGACCCGCCGGCGCCAGATAGAGAGCCAACGGTCCGATCGCACGAACCGGCGGCCCCTCCCTATCAGCAAACGGCCGCGCGAACCTCGCAGGTTCTGCCTTGGTTCGAACGGCCGCGCGCGATCGACACGATCGTCTACGGCGGTCTCGTGGCCGGCCTGTTGGACGTGTTGGATGGCGTGGTAGTCTTCGTCGTGCAGGGCCGCGACCCCATCACGTGGCTGCAGTACGTCGCCAGCGGAGCGCTGGGGTCCGACGCCTTCGCGGGCGGATATGGGACCGCCGCGCTCGGTACCGCCTTCCACTTCCTGATCGCCTTCATCACGGGCGCCGTCTTCTATGAGGCCAGCCGCGTGCTGCCGGTGCTCTACAAGCGGCCCGCCGTGTGGGGTCCGGTCTTCGGCGTGGGCGTTTACTTCTTCATGAACTACGCGGTACTGCCCTTCAGCTCGGTCCCCAGAGACCCTTTTTCCATTGCTCTGCTGCTGAACGGAGTCATTGGACACGCGGTGCTGGTGGGTCTCCCGATCGCCCTGTTTGCCAGCAAATCGGCTCACGCGCATCGCAAGACAATCTGAGCGAATACCGCTGGCCGCAGCCTCGACTCACAGCGAGGTGGCGCAGGCCGCGAGCATCTGCGAGAGCGCCTGGCCGCGGTGGCTGACCTCCATCTTCCGAGCCGCTTCCACCTCGCCGAAAGTGCCGCCGAAGGGCTCGTAGTAGAACAGCGGGTCGTAGCCAAAGCCGCGCGGGCCGCGCTCTTCGTCGACGATGCGGCCCTCGACAACTCCGCGGTACGTCCCCAGCAGCAGGCCCTGCTGCGCCAGGGCGATCACGCACACGAAGCGCGCCGTGCGGTCCGTTCTGTCCCGGACGCGCGTCAGCAACAGCCGGTTGTTCTCCTTGTCGGTCGCATGCGGACCGGCAAACCGCGCCGAGTGAATGCCCGGCTCGCCGCCGAGCGCATCCACCTCCAGCCCGGAGTCGTCCGCAAACAGCGGCTCTTCGCAAAAAACGCTGTAGTAGAGCGCCTTTTCGATCGCATTCTCCTCGAAGCTCTCGCCCTCTTCCTCGGGCGGCGCGATCTTTTTCAGATCTTCGAGCGGCTGGATCTCCACTTGCGCGTAGCCGAACTGCGCCGCCGCCATGCGGAACTCGTTCAGCTTGCCGGGATTGGTCGTGGCGCAGCGCAGTATCGGCATTGCCAATCTCACTTGATTCCGAGCGCCACGCGCTGCGCGGCGAAAAGGTCCAACATGCCTTTGCGCGCTAAGCCGATCATCTCGGCCAGACGCTCCTCGCGAAAAGTCGACTTCTCGCCCGTGGCCTGCAATTCGACGAACTCGCCCGCGCCGGTCAGCACCACGTTCACGTCAACCTCCGCCTGCGAGTCTTCCTCGTAGCACAGATCGAGCAGCGCCGTCCCCTCCACAATGCCGACGCTCGTGGCCGCCACCTGATCGCGCAGCGGGTTGCGTTTCAACCTGCCGAATTCGAGCATCTTCTGGGTCGCCAGCGCCAATGCCACGTAACCGCCCGTAATCGACGCCGTGCGCGTGCCGCCATCGGCCTGCAACACGTCGCAATCGATGATCAACGTGCGCTCGCCCAGCGCCTCCATGTCGACCACCGCGCGCAACGATCGCCCGATCAGCCGCTGAATCTCCATCGTCCGTCCGGATGGCCGGCCTTTCGTCACCTCGCGCGGGCTGCGTTCCACCGTGGCGCGCGGCAGCATCGAGTACTCAGCGGTCACCCATCCGCGGCCGGAATTTCGCAGGAAGTTGGGCACCATTTCATCGACGCTCGCCGCGCACAGCACGCGCGTGTTACCCACCTCGATCAGGACCGATCCTTCGGCCGTCATCAGATAACCTGTCGTCATCTTGACCGGACGCAATGCGTCCGTCGCCCGGCCATCGTTGCGAAGCATGCGGTTTGACCTCCACGCGCGGACTAGCTGCGCGCAATCGAATAGTACAGCAGCAGGGAAATCAGAAGCAGGGTGGAGACGACCAGCAGGATGCAGCCCAGGCCTCCCGAGACGCCTGGCTTGGCCAGATTGCTGGCCATCGACTTCTTGGTCCTCGCCGGCTTGATCTTGGCCATAAACCCCAATGTAACATCCGGCCTCCGGTCAGCCCCGCGTTCAGCTCCGCGCGCCGCGCGTTTATGATGGTTGCGTCATGCCCTTGCCATCCCTACTCGCGTTTCTGTTCTCCGCGCTCGCGTGTCTGCCGGCCCAGGTCGCTCCGCTGCGCGCCCCGGCCGTTCCGCTGGTCACGCACGACCCTTACTTCAGCGTCTGGTCGTTCGGCGACCAGCTGACCGGCAGCGTCACGCGCCACTGGACCGGCGCGCCGCAGCCGCTGAACGGTCTCATCCGCATCGACGGCAAGACGTATCGGTTCGCCGGCGTCGAACCCTCGAAACTGCAGCCGCTCGAACAGACAAGTCTGAAGCTCACGCCGACCTCAACGCGCTACGAGTTCGCCGGAGCGGGCGTGCGGCTGGCGCTGACCTTCCTGACGCCCGCGTTGGCCGACGACCTCGAACTGCTCTCGCGGCCCGTCACCTACATCCACTTTGAAGTGCACAGCACAGACGCCAGCCCGCACGAAGTGCAGATCGAGTTCGACGCTTCGGCGCAACTGGCCGTGAATACGCCGGACCAACGCGTGAACGTGGGCCGTTACGAGTTCGGACCAGTGACGGCGTTGCGCGCGTCGGCCGCGGAGCAGAAGGTTCTGGCGCGGGCCGGCGACAACCTGAGGATCGAATGGGGCTCGCTCTATCTGGCGGCGCCGCACGGGCAGCCAGGCGCGGAGACGCGGCTGATGCTGTCGTCGGACCGAAGGGCGTTCCTGAAGATCGGGAAGCTGCCGGATCAAGATCTTTCGGACCAGCCGGGACCGCCAGACCAGGAGATGCCCGTGCTGGCCGCGGCCTTCGATTTTGGAAAAGTCGTCGCTGCCCCGCAGGAGCGCATGCTCATGCTGGCCTACGACGACGAGTGGTCGATCGAGTTTATGAAGCGGCGCCTGCGTCCGCTGTGGCGGCAGCGCGGGCTCGATACCGCGGGGCTGCTGGAAGCCGCCGCGGCGGAATACCCGCGCATCGCGGAACGCGCCCGCCAGTTCGATACGGAGTTCACGGCCGACCTGGTCAAGAACGGCGGTCCGGAATACGCCGCGCTCGCTATCGTCGCCTATCGTCAGGCCATCGCCGCGCACAAGCTCGTCGCCGACGTCGACGGCACGCCGCTGTTGTTCCCCAAGGAGAACTTCTCGAACGGCTGCATCTCGACCGTGGACGTCATCTACCCCAGCGCGCCGCTGTTTCTCCTGGTGAATCCGGCGCTGCTCAAAGGGATGCTGCGGCCGGTGCTGGACTACGCGTCGTTGCCGCGCTGGCGCTGGCCTTTCGCGCCGCACGACCTGGGGCAGTACCCGCTCGCGAACGGTCAGGTCTACGGCGGCGGCGAGCGCACGGAGGAGGACCAGATGCCGGTCGAGGAGAGCGGCAATATGCTGATCCTGCTCGGCGCTCTGGCGCACGTCGAAGGCAACGCCGACTTTGCGCTGCACTACTGGCCGCAGCTCGTCCGCTGGGCCGAGTACCTGCGCGAGAAGGGCCTGGATCCGGAGAACCAACTCTCCACCGACGACTTCGCCGGCCACCTCGCGCACAACACCAACCTGTCGATCAAGGCGATCCTCGGCCTGCGCGCCTTCGCGGAGATCGCGAAACTCGGCGGCCGCGCCGATGTGGCGGCGCGCTATGAAACGATCGCCCGCGACATGGCCGCGCAATGGCCGCGCATGGCGGCCGACGGCGATCATTACAAGCTCGCGTTCGACAAGCCCGGCACGTGGAGCCAGAAGTACAACCTGGTCTGGGACCGTCTGCTGGGCTACCATCTCTTCGCGCCGGAGATCGCCCGCACGGAAGTCGCTTACTTTCTGACGAAGCTGAATACCTACGGTCTGCCGCTCGACAACCGCAAGACGTACACCAAGCTCGATTGGATCGTTTGGACCTCCTGCCTCGCCGAAAAGGACGCCGACTTCCGCCGGCTGATCGCGCCGTCCTATCGCTGGATGAACGAAACGCCGACGCGCGTTCCGCTCACCGATTGGTACGAAACAACCAACGGCAAGCAGGTCGGCTTTCAGGCGCGCTCGGTCGTCGGCGGACTGTTTATCCCGTTGCTGCGGGATCCGGAAGTGTGGAAGAAATGGTCCAGCCGCGGAATCGCGAATGCGACCGCGGACGTCTCCCACTGACCGCCAGCGGACCTTCTCGTTCAGGACGCGCGCCGATCCTCCAGACTGCGATGCGAGCCGCGTTAGCGAGCCGCGACCGTGACGGAGCCGCGACTGAAAGGAGCGGTTCTTCGCGTTGTGACGAGCTGCGAGGAGAGGCTGTCGCATGGGCCGTGGCCGGGAGCGACTGGGCAACGATTTCCCAATTGGCTATTTTACGCCTTTTAGAATCAATTACTTAAAAACAGAGTTGGGCAAAACTGCCCAACTGGTCCGGCGCGCGCATTGAAAATTCCGAAGGCGAAGAACCGTGGGAGGATCTTGTGTTGTTACCGATCCGCGCCAGTTGCCGGGCGTCGCGCCCAACTGTCATGCGTCAGGAAATTCACCGCGCCGCATAACGGGCAGGCATACGCCGATAAGATCAGCCAGCGCCGCTGCACGCGCGGCCCGAGGCTGGCTTCGGGGTGTCCCGCGCCGCAGCGGACGCAGACGTTGCTCCACGCCTCGAGCGGAACAGGCGCCCGCGAATATCCGAAGAACGAGCACCACCCATACAGGCTCAGGCGCGTGCCCAGGGCCCGGTCCAGCCAGCGAAAAGCATAATTCAACAACACCAGAAAATGTTCCGAGCCGCCGAGGAACAGCACCATTCGCATGGGCCGCTTGGTCGCGATGTTGCGCCGGTTGAGGAATGCCAGCGAGGAAAACAGCGGCTTGGTGCCAAGATGCTCCATGCCCGTTGCGTCTTCAATCTGCCGGGCCAGCGCCGGCGCTGAGGTGAACGCATTGACGTGCCCGCCGCCCCGGCCCAGCCAGCGGTAGATCCTGTCGGTGAGGGTCGAGGCGTCGGGTACCGTAATGCACAGCAGCGCTTGCTTCGTCCGCACGCGCCCGATCTCGGCCAGCGCCCGTCCCAGCTCCTCGAAATGCTCGAGGCTGTGGTTCGCGATCACCAGGTCGAATGTGCCATTGGCGAATGGCAGGCGGGCCGCATCGGCCTGGACGATCGCCGCGGATTCGTGAGCCGGGAACGCTTCCAGATCGACCCGCACCACCAGCACATCCTGCCGCTCGATCTTGAAGCTTCCGTGGCGCGCTCCCAGGTCGAGGACCCGGGCCTGGGCGGGCAGGCTGGCGAAGATTTCGGTCACCTGATTCTGGGCCTTCGATACGCGTGGATTGAGTTCATTGTATCGGGGTTGCTCCGTCGCCTCGTAATTCGAGTCGGCATGATCCACGCGCCGACTAGCCCGCGGCGATAAGATAATGAGGCTTCCGCGCGCTGCGGCGCGGGCCTCGGCGCGGCCCCGCTGCGAGGGTCCGCGACGGGGAAAGGCGGCTATGACCCGGACTGCCAACTGCCTGGCGAAACTCGAACGCATGAACCTGACCCTGCGCCATCAGGAGGCCGACCGCGTCCCGGTCAGCGACTTTTTCTGGGGCAGTTTCCTGCGCCGCTGGCGCGAGGAACTGGGGCTCGCCGCCGACGCCGATATCTACCGCTTCTACGACCTCGACTGGATGCAGTTCAACCCCAACCTCGATCCGCACATCCAGCCCTTCGAGATCCTGTTGGAGAACGCCGAAGAGGTCGTCGTCAGGACGGGCTTTGAAGCGGTCCTGCGGAAGAAGCTGGCCTATCCCATGCCGGCCTTCGTGCGCTTCGAGACCGACACCGTCGAGAAGATGGAGGCCTTTCAGTTCGACGATCCGTGGGACCAGCGCCGCTTCTTCTCCAGCGGCGACGACCAGATCAACGGCGTGGGCGACGGCTTCGCCCGCAACCTGGCGCCGTACGTCGAGCGAATCAAATCGGCGTGGCCGGAGTTCCCGGTTTTCGGCGGCGTGTGCGAAGCCCACGAGATGCTGTGGCGCATCATCGGTTCGGAGAACGCGATGCTCTGGATGGGCCTGTACCCGGACGCGATCGCGCGCTTCGTCGAACGCATCCACGCGTTCTCGCTGGAGGTCCTGAAGGCGCAGATCCAGGCCGCCGATGGACTGCTGGACGGCGTCGTGATCTGGGGCGACGTGGCCTGCAAGAAGGGCATGCTGTTCTCGCCGGCCTTCTGGCGCGCGCACTTCAAGCCGGGCGTGCAGGCGCTAGTTGACGAGTGCCACACGCACGGCCTGCCGGTAATTTACCATGGCTGCGGCAATGTGAACCGCATCTTCGCCGACTTCGTCGAGCTGGGCGTGGACGCTTACAACCCGCTGGAGGCCAAGGCCGGCATGGACGTCATCGATCTGCGCCGCCGCTTCGGCCACCGCATCGGATTCTGCGGCAACATGGACGTGCAGCTTTGGGCCAACGGCACATTCGGCGCAATCAAGGCCGCCGTGCTGACGAAGTTGAACGCGGCCAAGGGCGGCGGGTTCATCTTCCAGTCCGATCACTCGGTGCCGGGCGACGTCAGCGGAGAGCGCTACGACTACGTCGTGCGGCTGGTGCGGCAGTACGGCACGTATCCGCTGCGGTTGGGCGAATACGACCTCGCGGACCTGTAGCACCACGGCTGACCCAGGCGCAGCCCCGCGGGTGTAGGCTATTGTTGCCGATCACAACGGAATCGAACCCATGGATAACCCTACTCTCACCAGACGTCACCTTTTCTACGGCGCGCTGCTCGCGGGCGCGCTGCCCAGCGCCGGCTTCGGCAGTGCTCCCTCGCTGAAGCGCCTGGGCTACAAATCGCCCAACGAGAAGCTGAACATCGCCGCGGTCGGGGCCGGAGGCCGGGCCAGCGAGGACATTCACGAGTGTTCCAGTGAGAACATCGTCGCGCTGACCGATCCCGACGACGCGCGCGCCGAGAAGACGTTCAAGCTGTACCCGAACGTGCCGAAGTACAAGGATTTCCGGCGCATGTTCGACGCGCATGCTAAAGACATCGACGCGGTGATCGTAGCCTGTCCAGACCACGTGCACGCCAGCGCGGCGATGTGGGCCATGGCGCGCGGCAAGCACGTGTATTGCGAGAAGCCGCTGACGCGCACGGTGTGGGAGGCGCAGCAACTGACGCTGGGCGCGGCTAAGTACGGCGTGGCCACGCAAATGGGCAACCAGGGCTACTCGAGCGAAGGCGCGCGGCAATGCTGCGAGATGATCTGGGCGGGCGAGATCGGCGGCGTCACCGAAGTGCACGCCTGGACCAATCGTCCGTGGGCCTACTGGCCGCAGGGGCCGGAGGTGGTGCCGAAGGAAGCGCCCGTTCCGCCGACGCTCGACTGGGATGCCTGGCTGGCCGACTGCGATCCGCGCCCTTACAGCCCGGCCTACGTGCCGCACAACTGGCGCGCCTTCCCGGAGTTCGGCTGTGGAGCGATCGGCGACATGGCGTGCCACATTCTGGGCACGCCGAACATGGCGCTGCGGCTCACGCCGCCGACCAGCGTCGAGTGCCTGCTGCAGGAGGGCAAGGGCCAGTACACGTTCCCCAAGAAAGCGACCATCCGCTTCGACTTTCCGGCGCGCGGCTCGATGCCGCCGGTGCAGATCTTCTGGCACGACGGACTGACGGAGGTGCCGAAGTTCGAGGGTGTGGCGGCGGACGAACAACTCGGCGACAAGGACGTGAACGGCAGCCTGTTCATGGGCCAGAAAGGCATGATCACGACCGGCTGCTACGGCGGCGGGACGCGCCTCGTGCCCGCGTCCAAAATGGTGGATTACAAGTTCCCGCCCAAGCTGCTGACGCGCTCGCCGGGGCACCACCAGGATTGGATTCGCGCCTGCAAAGGCGGCGACCCGGCGTGCTCGAACTTCAGCGTCGCGGGCCCGTTCGTGCAGTGGATGTTGCTGGGCGTGATCGCGATGAAGTTCGAGGGCAAGCTGGAGTGGGACGCGGCCAAGGGCCGTTTCACCAACAACAACGCGGCCAACCAGTACCTGAAGCCGAAGTTCCGCAAGGGCTGGAAATTCGCCTGAGGCGGACCCGGCTCGTCACCTCGGCCGAGGATGGGAAGGGCGTTGGGAGGGGGGGCGGCGGGGCGGCCAGCTTTCGCTGCGCTCTCGTCTCGGATGCAGGTTTCAATGTGCATTGCACCGTAAAAGCACGGTGCCAGGCTCTCTGCTCCGTCTCGTGCAGACAAATGTCAGCGCTAGACCAGTTTCAGAGCAAGTGTAGACCGTCGCTGCTGGTGGGGCAGGTCTCCAGACCTGCGCGCGACCTCCAGGTCGCGCCTTGGCCGGACCTGGAGGTCCGGCCGCAGACGTGGTCGTCTGCCCCACCTCGGTTCACGAGAACTCTGAAATTGGCCTAGCATTCTCTCTGGCGCATGACCAGCTCGTCCCAGACGCCGCCGGACCACTGAATCGCATGACGCTCGGAGACCATCGTCGCATAGGCCGGTCAGCCATTTCGGAGAGCAATGAGATGCGCTGCGCCCGCCTCCGCGGCGGGTTGGAGCAAATTGCCCCCGATCCCCGGACGCCTACTGGAATTCGACGATCGCGGTCTCTCGCGCCGGGACCAATAGCCGGCCGCCCTCGACCGGCGCCAGACTGCGCAGATCCAGCATGCCGCGGTGGGCCAAGGCCGGCTTTAGAACCAGGTGCGCCTCCCGATCCGAATTGTTGTAGAGGTAGGCCAGATGCCGGCCCTGCAATTCGGTGACACGGTACTCTACGTGCTCCGCCGTGCTGCCCGCTTCCGCCGTCACCTGCAGTTCGGGTTCAAGTCCGGCTTGCCGCGCCACCATCGACAGGAATTGGCGCCAGCTTGCCGGCTCCAGCGTCGCAGCCAGCCAGTACAGTTGGCCGCGCCCGCGCCGCTGCCGCACCACGGCCGGAACGCCATCCTGAAATCGTCCGCTCACTTCGGTCTGTGCGCACTCGAGAACCTGCCGGGCGCCCACGGCCTCCAGCCGCATTCCGTTCGTGGTGAAGGCCATGCGCGGCAATTCATCCGCGTTGTATTCCGTGACCACCGTCTCGCCATGTTTCAGCGGCGCCGGCTCGCGCCGGACCATTTTGAGCCCCAGCTTGACGAGCGTGTCCGACGGCCGCGCATACTCGTCCGCCAGCAGAGAATCCGGAGAGACAATTAACGTTCCTCCGCCGTCCACCCAGTCGAGGATCGCATCCCGCACTGGCCCCGGAACGAATTCCGCGCCGGGCAGCACCAGAATCTTCCTCTGGGCCAGGTCGCCCGCCAGGATCTTCTTCTCCGTCGTCAGTCCGATGTACAATCCCGCGGCCTGCGAGGCATTGTAGATGCCCCGCAGCGACGACAGGTAGGGGAAAGTCCCGATTTCGGCCGATTCCTTCGGTGGTTGTTGCAGCATGGACGACTTCGAATAGAGCAGCGCAATCGGACGCGGCGCGCTGCCCAGCGCAGCGATTTCGCGCCCCAGCCGCCGCACGTCCAGAGCGTCTCGCATGGCCTTGGCCAGATCGCTTAGCGGGATCGTATAGCTCTGCGGGAAACTCGTGGTCCATTCGTTGATCGGCTCGTTGGGAGTCCAGTGCATAGCGCTGTTCCACCACCACATCGAGATCGCGGCATCCCCGTGCAGGAAGCTCGGCAGAATCTGGTGCAAAACCCCGTGATACTCGAAATCCTCCACCGGCTGGCGGCCCGCCAAAGCATGCAGGTACTCCGGCATCAGCGTGTCCAGAGCATAATTCTCCTCCAGCACCACGCCGGTCACGCCGGAATCCGTCAATTCCTCTGCGTCTATGCCGGTCCAGAACGCCGGATCGAAAGCGTAATAGGGCGAGCCCACCGTCAAGGGCTTGCGCGGTTCCCAGCGCCGGACCTGTTCCCCGGTCCAGCGGATGTGATCCACGAAGCGATTCAGGTTGAACGTGGCCCAATCGAACCATAGCGCGCGGTTCTTTGCGGCCTGCTCGGGGCGCGGCATGGGCACGCTCGAGAATCCCTCGAAGGTGGTAGCCCAGATTGCGTTCGCCTTCCGCACATCGGTGTACTTCCGCTCCAACCAGCGCGCCCACATCTGGCGGGTCCGCTCGCAGTAGCACACGTAGGCGTATTCAAAATCCATGTTCTGCACAAGATGGCTGCGGTCGCCGGCATGCTCCTTTTCGAACTGCTCGATCATTTTTGCAATGGCATCCAGCGTGTGCGGACTCTCCAGGCAGATGATGACCGGAGGCCCGATCACTTCCCACGAACCCTCATCGCGGATCAAGGCGCTGGCGTTGTCCCAACCCACGCGGTGCGTATCCGGGTACTGTTGGTAGGCCTGCCAGATGGGTTGCCGTTCCACGTTGAAGCGGTCCCCGCCGGCCACCAGCGCTCCCTCGTAACCCGTTTCGCTGTTCGCGAACCAGCGCTGCAGCGCACTGTGATCGTTGTACAGCATGGCGAAGATTAGCGCCGGATCGGCGCCCGAACGGAAGTACCCGTCGCGGATTTCCAGCTTGCCGTAATCCGGCAGCGGCGGCACCACGCGCGCCGCGGCTTTCCCTTGCGCCACTGCCGTCAGTTCCCGCTTCGCCTCGCGCGCTCCTGCCATCAGCAAGCTGAGCGCCTGGCGCTGTTCCGTGGCCCGATCCTGCCAGAACGCCGCCAGCCGCGAGCGGAATGCCACCTGCGCCAGGTACGGGTAGATCTCCGCGTAGGCGGTCTCCTGCCCGCGCGCCTTGGCCCGCTCAATTTCTCCGCTCAGTTCCGCCAGGGCCTGCTCGGCTTCGGCCCGCAGCGGCCGCAGCCCGGGTTCCGTTTCCCGGAACAGCAGATCGCCATACGGCTGTTTCTGCGGCCTGGCCGGATCCGTGCTGAGACGCGGATTGGAAATGAGCAGGGTCCGGTCCTGCTTGAACATCAGTTCCAATCCGTCCCGTAGAAACAGCGGTTGGAAGAACACGCCCAGCCAGGCAATCCGCCGCGCATCCACCGGATGCTGTTGCGGAGATTGCATTTTCTCCAGGCTGATCTCCACGGTGCTGCGGCCCGGCCCGATCACGAATCCGTCGAACGTGCCGCCGGTGTATGTATCGGGCCCCGGATGTCCGGTCTGGTTCGAAAGCCGCACGAAGACCGAAAGCGGTTCACTCGACGGGTTCTCCACTTCAAACCGCAGCGAAGAGAACGGGCTGAAGTCGCTCACCGCCAGGCTGGTCGTTGCAAAGCCGGTGCTCTCGTATCCGCGCCACAGCGTAACCCGCGCGGATTTCGCGTTGGCGGCCGCCAGATCGCAATGGCTGCGCACCGCCTGACCCGGCGCGAATAATCCCTCCAGGCTCTGCTCCCGGGCGCCGCCCCAAGCCACCGCCGTGAGGAAGATTACCGCTGACAACCTGCTCCGCATTGCGTCCCTCCATGCACCCGGGATTTCCGTTTGCCATCCTGGCCAGCACCGATTCTACATTCAATCGCATCCATCGGCGTCGCCGCTCTCAGGACCGGCCGTGGCGATCGCTCCGCTGCGGGAGAGATGCCATGCGGTCCAAGAGGACCCCTCGGCCGCGCGTTTCGCGGATCGGAGCGTGGTTTCATTCGGCGCGCGGCACGCGTGCCGATATGAGCGGCAAGGTGTAGAACGAATCGTAAGCTCCCGGTTTGTCGGCCAATCGGAAACAATGCCACCTGGGACGCGTACCCGGCATGTCGTACAAGTGGTCGGAACGATAAGTGGCGCTACCGGAAACCGACCTGCTGCCAACGCGTGGTGGTGCCTGCAATGTCAGACCCGGCGCAGGCATTCGGCACCAACCGCCGTGCCAGCGCCCGGCCAGCAGCGCGCAAGCCTGTCTCCTGCCCAGCCGCTTGCCCGGATCCACCGCCTTGCCGGTCTTCCTATCCCGCATCTTTGTGCCCCCTCCAGCACCCTCCCCAGAGCAGGCAGGCCGCTACAGCGTAGCGGCCTGATCTGCCTAAGTGGCTGTTTATCAATATCTTAGAAAAGTGCAGGCCGCTACTAATAGCGGCCTGGCTTCTCCCCACCGGCATTTTAGACCCGCCGCGACGGCATTGCGCGGGCGCACTCGCGCCAATTGTTCCACTTGCTTGGATCGGGAATAATTCCATGGACTCCTAAGGAACTGATAGTCCCCTCCGTCTCGGTCTGAGCGGATCACAGTCTGAAGCTTTCCGGATCGTCGAGAGCTGCCGGAGTGCGCGGGGCAACCTGCGCGCGCGACTACGCGAGTAGAGTCGATTGGGTTACACTGTCGGGTACTTGGCATGGGATGCCAAAGTGGAAATCCTGGCTGGTTGAAGAGGAGACTGACAATGCACCCTGGGAATAGCGCCGGAGGTCCGTTGACTCCCGGTCTGGTGTTCGAAATGCTGAATGCGCATCAGCGCACGGCGGCTCTAAAGGCGGCGATCGAGCTCGATATCTTCCGCGCCGTGGGCGAAGGGCCGGGAGACTTGGCCTCCATCGCGCGCCACTGTTCGGCTTCCGAACGCGGCATCCGGATCCTGTGCGATTTTCTCACGATCTGCGGCGTGCTGACTAAAGCGGACGGGCGCTACCGGCACACCCCGACGAGCGCCGCCTTCCTGGACCCGCGTTCGCCTTCCTCCTTGGCCTCCATCGCACAATTCCTAGGCAACCCGGTTATGCGGGAGCCTTACGACCATCTGGCGGAAATCGTGCGCACCGGCCGCACCGTCCTGCCGGGCGATGGCAGTGTGGAGCCGGAGAATCCGATCTGGGTCCAGTTCGCGGAAACCATGGCGCCGATGATGGCACCCATGGTTGGTCCATTAGGCGCGGTGGTGCTGGACGGACACGACGGCCCGATGCGCGTACTGGATATCGCCGCCGGCCACGGCCTGTTCGGCATCGAAATTGCCAAACAGAACCCGCAGGCCCGCGTCACCGGTCTGGATTGGGCTCCCGTGCTGAGAGTGGCTCTGGATAATGCCCGCAAGGCCGGCGTCCAAGACCGTTACGACATGCTGCCTGGTAGCGCCTTCGAGGTCAACTTTGGCGGGCCTTATGACGCCGTGTTGCTCACCAACTTCCTGCACCACTTCGATCCACCGACTTGCGTGGGTTTGTTGAAGAAGGTCCACGCCGTGCTGCGGCCCGGCGGGCGCGCCGCCACGCTAGAGTTCGTTCCCAATGAAGACCGCGTGTCCCCGCCCATGCCCGCGGCCTTCAGCATGACTATGTTGGCGTCCACAGTAGCGGGCGACGCTTATACGCTGAGCGAACTCACGGCCATGTACAACGAGGCAGGCTTCAAAGGCGTTACCGCCCACCCCATTCCCATGAGCCCCCACACTGTGGTCATGGGACGCGCCTGAGCACCTCCGAGTCGGCGAGACGGACCACGCCAGGCAAGAGGAACGCGCTCGATCGGCGCTTCGTCAACCGGCGGCCACCTGGCCTTCTGTTCTGCGAGCGGTCAGGTAGAACCGGCGTGCCGGCCGCACCAAACACTCCTCCCTGGTGCGAAACCAACCGTGGGACAGAAGTGAGTCGCCGCCAGCCAGGCGATCCCATTCGAGGGGTTCGATTTGAGCGACGTTTTCAACCCGTTCGATCGAGACAACCTGAGAAATGCCGCCGGCGGTCGGGGGGGTCATTCAGAAGCCTGCAATAGTCTTGATGATAGCCTCAGCGCGGCTTGATCGGCTCAGAGCGCCGAGTTGCCGAGGATTTTCTGCTGCTATAGTGAATCCTCGCTCGTGGACGAACGCAGATCATGACCGCCCAGTCAAACACAGAGCCGCAGGCAGCGTCCGCGGCCGAATGGGAACGAGTCGGCTCCCGGGAGTCGCCCTCCTGGTATCACGCCCGCCGTGAGTTCGCGCCTAGCGCGGTTCCTGGACGTTCAGAATCTGGTCCGCCGGCACGTTCTTGAGCACCTGGCGCGTGCCGCTGGGCCACTGGATTTCGATACTCTCCGCATTGGCGGCGGCGCCCAGTCCGAAGTGCACGCGGCGGTCGCTCGAGGTGCTGTAGCCGACGCTGGTGGTGGCGTGGTTGTATTGTGGCTTGCCGCCCGCCGGCGTCAGCTTGATGCGCGCGCCCAGGCCGTCGCGGTTGCTTCTGGTTCCGGTGAGCTTCAGCAGCAGCCAGTGATTGGGCGCCGGCGAGCGGTTCATCCAGATTTCGGGGCTCTCGTTTTGCGTCACCACGACGGCGTCGATGCGGCCGTCGTTGTTGAGATCGCCGAAGGCCACGCCGCGGTGCCGGGCGGCGTGGGCGAAACTGGGTCCGGCGCTCGCGGAAACATTTTCGAACTTCGTGTTCCCAAGATTCCGCAGCACCATGTTCGGCAGCGCGGAGGGGCGGTGATCGATCTCCTCCGCATTATCCAGAATCGCGGCGGAGCTCACGAACAGATCCTTGAATCCGTCGTTGTCGAAATCGAACATGCCGGCGCCCCAGCCCGTGACGCCCGCAGTGGCGCGCGTGAGCCCCGAGCGGCTGGTCACGTCGAGGAAGTCGCGCCCGCGATTGAGAAACAGCGGAAAGGTGTCGCCGACCATGCCGACGACGAAGATATCGGGGCGGCCGTCGTTGTCGATGTCCCTGAAATCCGTGCCCATGGCGGCGATCGACCTACCGTTTTCGTTGTATGCCACCCCGGCCAGAATCGCGTTCTCAGTGAAGGTGCCGTTGCCGTTGTTGTGGAATAGAAAATTGCGGTAAGTGTCGTTGGAAACGAAGATGTCGGTGAAGCCATCGCCGTCGTAGTCGGCGAAGGCTACGCCCATACCCTTGCCGATGTGTTTGGCGATGCCCGATTTCTCCGAGACATCAGTGAACGTGCCGTCGCCGTTGTTGTGATACAGGATATTCGGCTGCCCGGAATAGTTGTCGGGAGAGCAGTAGGCGCGCACCGGCCCAATGGCGCAGGGCGGCTCGGTTTTGATGTCCCAGTTCACGTAGTTGACCACGAACAGATCGAGATAGCCGTCGTTGTCGTAGTCGAACCAGCCCGCGCCGATCGACCACGCCTTGCCGTATTTCGGCAGCAGGCCCGCCACGCCGGCCTTGGCCGTGACGTCGGTGAAAGTGCCGTCGCCGTTGTTATGGAACAACTGATTGCGGTTGACGCCGGCGATGTAAAGGTCCTCCCAGCCGTCGTTGTCGTAGTCGCCCGCGGCCACGCCCATGCCGTAGCCCGCTCCGGCCAGGCCGGCCTTCTCGGTCACGTCGGTGAAAGTGCCGTCGCCGTTGTTGCGGTACAGCCGGTTGTGGAAGCGGGGATCGGACTTATCCATCGACGGCAGGTCGGCGCCGTTGACGAAGTAGATGTCCGGCAGGCCGTCGTTGTTGTAGTCGAAGATCGCCACGCCGGCCAGCATCGTCTCCACCTGGTGCTTCTGCGGCGTGATGGAGTTGTTCATTTTGAACGTAATGCCCGAGCGCTGAATGGCGTCTTCAAACACGATCGAAGGCGCAGGCTCCGGCGCCGAGCGCAGCACCGGATAGAGTCCCAGCGCCGCCAGCGCGAGCACGGTGATCGCCGCAACGCGATGCTGCATCTTCGATCAGAACCCCCTTTCCGTTCCAACCGCGGGAGTGACGTCCAGCGACCTGCCAGTGCCTGGTTGCTGAAGTTCCGATACTGGCTCCCTTACGGTCGCGGCTCTGCAGTCGTTACAGCGCTTCGCGCGCAGGCGAGCGGTTTGATACGCCAACTTCTGCAACTTAGTACTAGGTGTATTCTGGCGAAAGCCACCGGCCGGAGCAACTGAACGCCTGGTGCGGCGCGCTGTGGCCGGCCTCCCGCCAGCGGCGTTTGAGGCTGCAAAAAATGGCACAACCTGAAGGATGTTGATTGTGATTGAATGAATTTGGCGGAGATGATCGCAGGAGCAATCTAATTGCGCCAGGACGTTCATCAAACGCCTGCGGCTCCAAATGGGACAGGCCGCCGGACTGGACATGCAAAGAAGAGAATTCCTTAAATCCGTTGCCGCGACCGCGGCGTTGGCCGGCAATGCAATCGCTCAACCGCTTTCGAGACCTGCGGGCGCGCGCTTCATCTGGTATGACGCCCAGGGCGAGGGTCGCAATCAATTTGCGCAGTTTCGCAAGAAGCTTGAAATCTCAGGGCGCGTGGAATCGGCGCTGCTGCACGTGTTCGCGGACACGACGTATCAGTTGTTCATCAACGGTGAGTTCGTCGAGTTCGGACCGGTGCGTTGCGATCCGCGATTTCCGCTTTACGATACGCACGACATCGCGAAATTCCTGCGGCCTGGCGCCAACGTCATCGCCATCGAGGTCAACTTCTGGGGTTTGAAAACCTTCAAGGCGATGCCCGTGCGCGGAGGCATGATCGCGTGGGGCGAAGCGAAGCACGAAGGCGGGAAGATCGATCTCACGACTGGCGCGACTCGATGGCGCTCGACCAAGTCGAAGAGCCGCACGCGCTACGCACCCAAACTCAGCTTCGCGCTGCAAGCCGCCGATCTGGTGGACCAAAGCAACGTCGAGGATGGCTGGCGGACGGCCGCGTTCGACGACTCAGGCTGGCCGCCCGCGGTGGAGATTGAACGGCAGGACTCATGGGGCGAACTCGAGCCGCGCAACATCCCGTTCATGTCGGGCGAGAGCGTGGCGATCGAGACGCCCACTCCCGTATTCGCTCTGCGCAAGAGCGAGGAATGGCATTCCTTCTCCGTGCCGGTGCCGCACCATTTTGACGACGACTCAAGCCAGTACAGCAATTTCGTGGCTTTCAGCACGTGGCTGTATTCGCCGGCGGAGCAGACCATCGTCGCGGGTGTATTTCACGGTCAGAACTGGATCAATGGCGCGCCTCTTCCGAAGGCTATGACTGCGATTGACCGTCCGATGCGCGTGAGTCAGCAGTGGAAGCTCAACCAGGGTTGGAATTACCTGTTCGGCTTTGTGGACGCTTACTACGACCGGCTGGATGAATACTTCGCCCTGCCCGAGGGTCGAGGTTTCGTCTTCTCGACGGAGAAGGACCCGAATTCGCCGTTCGCGTTTCGCCATTCGCCGGTGCTGATGGCCTGCGAATACGAAGCGCATCTCAAGTCGAAGCCGCTTCCGTACCCTCCCGAGGAGACACTGGGAAGCGTTGGCGGCTGGGTTAACGTCAAACGTGGCGACGTGGCGCAAAGTCCGTGCCGCGAGACGAGTTGGGACGAGTATGCGGATTCCTGGGAATCCATCGCGCCGGCCGCGCTCGACGGCCACACATTCCGCTTGAGCGATTATCCACACGGCTTCGCGCTCCAGCTGGACCTGCAGTGGATGCACCTAATGCTGCCGCGTATCAGACTGCGCGGCGTGCGGGGTGCAACGCTGGACGTCATCTACACCGAGAGGCTATCGCCGGACGGCGAGCACGTTCAACAATTTTCCTGGTACCCGGTCGGCGATCGTGCTCTCATCGCGGGCGATGCCATCGACTGGATGCCGGCCAATCCGCGCGGCGCGCGCTATTGCCTCGTCTCGGTCCGCAGCCCGCGCGAGGACGTCACGCTGGAATCGCTGCGCCTGCGCTCGGCGAACTATCCGGTGCAGCGCAAAGGGTCCTTCCGTTGTTCCGACCCCTGTCTCACAGAAGTCTGGAAGATGTGCCAGCGTACGCAGGCGGCCAACATGGAGGACGCATTTATCGACTGTGCGCAGCGCGAGCGCGGCATGTACGGCCGCGACACAATTATCCAATACCACAACAACCTGGCGACATTCGGCGATCGGGCACTCATGGGTCGCTGTCTGCAATTGTTCGGGCAGTCGCTGGATACCACGGGACGATTCCGCATCGTCTATCCCAATACGGGCTCGTACACCCACAATGATTTCGCGCTGAATATGGTTGAAGGCTATCGCAGTTACTATGACCACTCGGGCGACGTAGCGCGGATCCGCGCGGACTGGCCGGCCATCCGCTCCAACCTCGATTACTTCCACAAATGGTCCGACCGGCGCGCGGACCTGTTGATGGAAAACCTGAAGGAGCTCGGCGGTTTTCAAGGCGAAGGTATCGAGCCTGAGTCGCAGATCGACAATAGCGGTCTGAGCTGCTTCTTCTCGCTGGCCTATCTGCTGGCACTGCAGAGCGGCTTGCGGCTGGCCCGCGCGATCGGCAAGGAAGACGACGCTCGCAACCTCGAACGCCGCGTGACGATACTGTCGCGCTCCATTCCTATGTCTTTTTGGGACGAGCAAAAGGGCTGCTTCCGCGACAATGTAAAGGGCACGACACACTCATTGGATTCGAGTCTCTTCGCCGTGCGGGCGGGCATCGTTACTCCAGAACAACTCAGCGCCATCCGTATTCACGTGACCAGGGAATTGCGCTCCGTATTCTTGAATGGATACGATGCCACGGGCGGATTCAATGTCTCCTCGGCATTCGCGTTCTACATATTCGATGGTCTCTATAAGGCCGGTATGTCGGAAGTCGCGGAGAACCTGATGCGTCAGGGCTGGGGCCATTTTCTCTCCCATGGTCTGAAGACCACACCCGAGTACTTCACCATGGACCAGAGCCTGTGCCATGCCTGGTCGGCCTGTCCCGCCTATTACCTTTCGAAGTATGTGCTGGGGATCGCGTTCCCCGATGCGCCGAACCTGGATACGGTCCGGATCAATGTCCAGGCCCATGGCATCACCGCGGCCGAAGGCGCGTGGCCGCATCCGCGCGGGGTGATCGAAGTCAAATGGCACATGGATGGAGAGCGGCGTATATTCGATTTCGTGCGCGCGCCCGCGGGCATCCGAATCACCGGCGTTTGACCGGGGCGCAAGAGGCGTCCCCGCTGTGGAGATCGGACTGAATGCGCATTCCATATTAGCAGGCCGAACGTCGATCACCGCCGCTGCCAGGGTGGCTGCTATTGCGCCATCTCCGGGTCCGGCCTGAAGCACTCTCCTGGCAGCGGCGGGTACATTTCCTCCAGTCCTTCCCGCAGCTCGACGCCTAATCCCGGCTTGTCCGGGATGTCGAAGTAACTGTCCTTCACGACCGGGCCGTCTTTGAGTACGCCTTCCTTGAACGGATCGGGAGTCATGTTCATTTCGAGCAGGAAACGGTTCGGCGAGGCGGCCATCAGATGGGCGTTGGCGACAGCCATCAGCCCATCGCCCCAGTTATGCGTGGCCAGTAGCTTGCCGCGCGTGTGCGCCATGCGGGCCATGTGCCAGGCCTCGGTCACCCCGGCGTCGTCGCAGGAATGCTGCACGATGTCATAGGCGCCGCTGTCGAGCATCTCCGCATTCTCGGCCCGGTTGCCGCGCTTCTCGCCGCCCGAGATTTTGACTGTCGGCAGCGCCTTCTTCACCGCGAGGTAATCCTGAGCTATCCGGCCTGTGGGCTCCTCAAACCAGAGGAACTTCTGCGCCTCCAGCACCGGCGCGATCTCCAGGCACTGCGCAACCGACCAGCGCATATTGGCTTCCTGTATGAGCTGAAACTCCGGCCCCACGGCCTGCCGGATGCGTTCGAGGTAGGGAATGAAGTCGGAGATGCGGATTCCCAGCTTGCCGAAGCCTGCCCCGGGACGGAACTTGAACGCCTTGTAACCGTTCTTCTGGTGCGTCAGGGCCTGCCTGATCAAATCCTCCGGGCCGGGGAAACGGGAACCCCTGCGCCACGAGAACTCGCCGCCACTGGCGTACACGGGGATGCGCGTGACTGGTTCGGTATCGATCGCCAGCAGAGTGTAGAGCGGCAGGCCCTGCGATTTGGCGATGATGTCCCACAGCGCCGTGTCCACGCCGCCCCATGCGCCCCGCCCTCCCGGACCGCTGATGCCGCCCGAGAGTTCCTCGACATCGTAGGGATTCTTCCCGCGAAGAATGGGAGCGATCACCGCCTCGGTGTACTCCTTCATCTGCCGCGGACCCTTGAACTGGTTGCAACTCCCCAGGCCCGTGATCCCCGCGTCGGTGGACACTGTGACGATCGCCGCCTCCGTCTTCCAGGCGACGACGTGGCTGTCCGCGTCCGGCCACTCCTCGTCGGGCTTGAGCCGGTACGAGAGATGCATCAGCTTGACGCCGGTGATTTTGATCTTCTCGCGCCGAAGGCCTTCCAACGGATGAGTGCGGATGCTCAGCTTCTTCGTCCGAGCTGGCTGAGCACTCCCGGCTGAAAGGCCCAGCGCGGATCCCGCGGCAGCGGCGGACGAGCCGAGCAGGCTGCGCCGCGAAATGAGTTGCATACAGTGATCGCTCCCCTTCCATCAGTAAACAAATGGACTTGACCAGTCAATGCCAGCGGAGGCGCGATCGCGCTCAGCCACGACAGCGGACCAAGGCGTTGGCCAACAGGGTCGGAACGGAACTGACGGTTCTGATCTCACCGCAATTGGACACGCGCTCCGCTGCGCCCGCAAGTATGATCGATAGGATGGCTGAAATGACACCTCGCGAACGTTGGAAGGCGGTTCTCGATGGCCGTGGCGCCGACCGGCCGCCATGCGATTACTGGGCCACCGCCGAAGTGACGGCGCGCTTGCTGCGCGACTTGCATTGCGCGGACGAGCGCGCGTTGTGGAAATGCCTGGGCGTGGACAAGTGCATCCACCTGGCGCCGCGCCATCCGCGGGCCGTGGAAACGGACTGGCATCTGCAATCGCTGTTCAGCATCTGGGGCATCGTGACGCGCGAAATCGGATATGGGTCGGGCGTGTACACCGAGGTCGCGAGCGGTCCGCTCGAAGCGGCCGAGACGCCGGCCGATATCGAACGCTTTGCCTGGCCGGACGCCGAAGAGTGGGACCTGACCGGCATTCGCGAGCAGGCGCTGGCCTGGAAGGATTACCCGATTCTGTGCGGCTCGTACGAGCCTTTCTATCTTTACAGCCGGATGCGCGGCATGGAGCGCGCGCTGACCGATCTGATCGACCATCCGGCCATCGCCGAAGCGGCGCTGGCGCGCATCCACTCGATTCACGAGCGCCTGTTCGAGCGCATCCTCGCGGAGGCCGGCGATGTGATCGGCTTCGTCTATGTCGCCGAAGACCTCGGCACCCAGGAATCGCTGCTGATGAGCCCGGCGCTGTTCCGGCGTTTTCTGCGCCCGACTCTGCGGCGCATGATCGACCTGGCGCACGGCCACGGCGTGAGTGTGTTCCACCACGATGACGGCGCGATCCGTCCGTTGATCCCCGACCTGCTCGACATCGGCATCGACGTGCTGAATCCGATCCAGTGGCGCTGCCACGGCATGGAGCGCGCGGCGCTGGCCCGCGATTTCGGCAGCCGGGTGGTCTTCCACGGCGGAGTGGACAACCAGCAGACGTTGCCGTTCGGCAGCCCGGCGGACGTTCGGCGTGAGGTTGAAGATAATCTCGCCTTCTTCTCCACTTGCAAAGGCTACATCGTGGCGCCCTGCCATAACATCCAGGCCAACACACCGACCGCCAATATCGTAGCGCTGTATGAGACGGTTCGAAGAAGAGGAGCGCAATGAGCAGAACAATACGGAGAGCGATGGGGCAAGCAATGACGCAAGCAATGAGGCGAGTCATCGGCAGAGTAATGCCGAAAGCAATCCTGCTGTGCCTGACAGTCGTGTTGACATCTCTGGCCTTGGCGCAAAGCCCGGTGAACCCGCGCCTGCTGGCCGCGCGCTGGCCGGCGCAGTGGATCGCCGCGCCCGCGACGCCGCCCTTCGATTACGGCGTCTACCACTTCCGCAAGACGCTTGAGTTGCCGGCGGCGCCGGGCCGATTCCCGGTTCACGTCTCCGCCGACAACCGCTACCGCCTTTTCGTCAACGGCCGCTTCGTTGCCGCGGGGCCGCCGCAGAGCGACTTGCGCAACTGGCGCTTCAATACGATCGACCTCGGTCCATATCTGAAAGCCGGGCGGAACGTGCTGGCCGCGATCGTCTGGAATGGCGCAGAACACCGCCCCATGGCTCAAATTTCGCACCGCACGGGTTTCGTGCTGCAAGGCGATTCCGAGCGCGAGCAGGCGGTGAACACGGGCGCGGGCTGGAAATCGTTCCGCGATCCGGCCTACTCGCCGCTCGATTGGCGCGATGTGGACCAGCGACTGGGGTATCAGTACTACGTCGCCGGATCGATGGAACGCGTCGATGGCGCGCGTTATCCGTGGGGTTGGGAGCAACCCGATTTCGACGATTCCGCCTGGCAGCCGGCCGCGGCGATCGACCCCGGCGCGCCCAGCGGCGTGGAAAGCCATCAGAAATGGCAGTTGACTCCCAGTCCCGTGCCGCTGCTGGCGGAGACGCCGCAGCGCTTCGCGCGGGTGGCGCGCAGTGAGGGCGCCACGCCGTCTGACGGGTTCCTCGCGGGCTCGGCTCCGCTCACCCTCGCGGCGCACACGCGCGCGACGATCCTGCTCGATCAAGGTGCGGTGACGACTGGTTATCCGGTGCTCGCCACCCGCGGCGGCCGCGGGGGCCTGGTTCGGGCCGTCTATTCCGAGGCGCTCTACGGCGACAGGAACAGGAAGGGCGACCGCCGGCAGATCGAGGGGAAAAAGGCGGTCGGGGTGTGGGATGAGTGGCTCCCCGACGGCGGGCAGAAGCGCGTTTTTCGGCCGCTGTGGGTGCGCACGTGGCGCTATCTGGAGCTGCAGATCGAAGCCGGCGAGGAGCCGCTGACGATCGAAGACGTGCGCAGCGATTTGTGCGCCTATCCGGCCGTACGGAAGGCCCGGTTCGCCTCCGACCGGCCGGTGTTAAACGATATTTGGGAGGCTGGCTGGCGCACGCTCCAGCTCAGCGCGCAGGATACGTTCGTGAGCGATTTGTCCTGGGAACGGATCCAGTATGTGGGCGATACGAAACTGCAGGCGCTGGCATGGCTGGCGGCCACCGGCGACGACACGCTGTATCGCCAGGCGCTCGAACAATTCGATGCTTCCCGCGCGCCCTTCGGCCTGACGCAATCGCGCTTCCCCGCGGAGTTGGATCAATACACGCCGCTGTACTCGCTGGTGTGGGTGACGATGGTGCACGATTACTGGCGCTACCGCGGCGACGACGAGTATTTACGGCAGTTTCTGCCGGGCATCGGGCAGGTGCTGGGGTGGTTTGACCGCCAGAAGACGCCCGACGGGCTGATTCCGCCGCTGTTTCAGCTCGACTTCGTCGATTCGGATTACTTCCGCCAATATGCCGCCATCCTGCGGCAGGAAGGGCGTCCGGGCATGGCGATCCATAGCCTGTTCTACGTGCTGGCGCTCGATGACGCCGCCGACCTTTTCGCCCGATTGGGCCAGGACCTCGAAGCCCAGCGCTATCGTCGCGAAGCGGCGGCGGTGCGGGCTTCAGTGCATCGTTTGTGCTGGGACGCGACCCGTCAGCTTGTGGCCGATACGCCGTCCCGAAAGTTTTTCAGCCAGCAAGCGAACATCCTCGCGATTCTGACCGATACAGTGCCCGCCGCCGAACAGCCTGCGTTGCTGGAACGCCTGCTGGCCGACCGGACGCTGGCCCAGATACAGCTCTATTTCCGTTTCTATCTCGGCCGCGCGCTGAACAAAATGGGCCACGGCGATAGCTACGTAGACAACCTCGGCCCGTGGGAAAACATGCTGGCCAACGGCATGACGACGTTCGGGGAAACGGATGGCAACCCGCGCTCGGAATGCCACCCCTGGAGCGCGACGCCGGTCTACGAGCTGCTGACAACGGTCGCGGGCATCCAGCCGGGCGAGGCGGGCTTCAAGACTGTGCGCATCGCGCCGGCGCTGGGGAGTCTGCGGCATGTGGAAGCGACGATGCCGCACCCGTTGGGGCCGATCGAGGTTTCGCTTGAGCGCTCTGGAGCCTCGGGGCTGAAAGGGTCGATTCGCCTGCCACAGGGACTGAGCGGCGAATTCGTCTGGCGCGGAAAGAAGACCGCGCTGGCCGGACCCATCGTAGAGATAGACGAGAAGTGAGGCCCGGCTTGCCCGTGACCAATTCCGCCCCGGGCTGGCATTGATGAGGATGCCGGGGTTTTAGGGGTTGCGTCCGGCAGCACGCAACCCCGCTTCCTTTTCCGGCTGCCGCGCGCCGCCGGCGTCGGCCAGCGCCATCTCGGGAAAGCCAAACCGATGCCAGTACCCCGAGGCGGCCGCCAGCAGGCCGTTGTCGGCGGCCTCGATGGCCAGCTTCCGGACGGCAGTGATGCGGACGTTGATGGAGATCGGACCGCGTCCACGGGCCTCGAGCACCATTCGCCAGGCGTTCCCAGTCGCTTTCGTGAACCCGGGCCGTGGCTCCTGGCCGCACCACGCGGTGAGCTCGTCCAGCCCGAAATTATAGACTCTGCGCTTAATCGGCGATGACGCGTTATCCAGGACCGGACCGCGTAGGATGGGCAACTTTTACGGGCGCACGTTACGGTAAGGCAATGTCCGCAGGCTGGTTGTTGGCAGGGATAAACGAGCGATCCACGAGGTCTTTCATCTCGATCGCCTTGGTGAGAATGCCGGCCTTCAGCGCCATGTCCCGAATCTTGGTCAGCTCCGCGTCGGTCGGCGTGAGCATGCGGTAGCTGACGCGATCGGGCGGTTCGGTTAGCACGAAGCGCAAGAGCTTTTCCTCCTGCCAGAAGTAGGGTGCGGCGATTTTCGCAGCTTCGAGGCGGTGGTCGTCGGCCCACGCTCCGCTCTCCGCGATGCCGCGGACGAGATCGCGAACCACTGCCGGACGCTCCTGGATCAACTTCTCATGGACCACGAGAACGCAGGAGATAAAATGCGGCCAAATGTCCTTGGCATAGTAGAGCACGCGGCCGGTGCCGTCGAGTTGCGCCCGGGCGGGATAGGGCTCGCCGACGAAATAGGCGTCGATCGCTTTGGCCGCGAGTGCGCCTGGCATATCGGGCGGCTGCATCTCAATGAACTGGATTTCCTCGGAAGCGACCCCCTGGTCGTCCATCAGTTTGCGCAGCACCAGGTACTGGTTGCTGTACTTGCTCGGCACGGCGATGGTGCGCCCGCGCAGGCCGCGCAGGTCCTTGGCCGCAAGTCCCTTGCGGACCACCAGCGTCGAGCCGTCGCGATGTCCGAGATAGAGAATCTTCACCGGCAGGCCCTGCTCGCGCAGTTTCATGGCCAGCGGAGCGATCATGAAGGTCGCCTCGAGACGCCCGGCCTTCATGGTTTCGGCCATAGTCGGGAAATCCATGAAAAGCTGCGACTGGAAGCGTGTCGTGCCGCTGGTCCGCGTCGCGTAGTCCGTCACCGGGCAGGTCAGGTGGCAGGTCACGGGCAGGAAACCGACGGTGAGCTGTTCGCGGGCGGCGCGGCCAGATCCGAATCCGTAGTGCCAGGGCCGGTACCGCAGCACGCCCAGCAAGACGATGAACGCTACCGCACCGATGATCCATCGGGCGCCGGACGAGCGGAATAAGCGCATCATTCGTGCCCCCTTCGGTGGCTGGATATCGTTTTCACCGGGCGCCGTTCACGGCCGCGGCCTCGTGCTCAATTCCGAGAATGGTCAGAATTACGCGCACCGCATGCACGACCTCGGGGTGCGTCAGATCGCGGGGACGCGGCGTCGTGATGTTGAGTTCGCGGCGGATCTGTGCCGGCCGGTCGGTAAGCACGATTACGCGGTCGGCGAGTTGCGCCGCCTCCTCGATGTCGTGGGTCACCAGGACCACCGTGCGGGGACGGTCGTCGAGCAGCCGGGCCAACTCTTGCCGCATGCGCAGCCGCGTCAGGTAATCGAGCGACGAGAAGGGCTCGTCCAGCAGGAGAATATCGGAGTCGCCGGCCAGTGCCCGGGCGAGTTCCACGCGCTGGCGCATACCGCCGGAAAGCTGATGCGGGTAATGATCCTCGAAGCCCTCGACCTGGATCAACCGGATCATCTGCTCGACCTGGCGGCGGCGTTCGCGCGGATCGGTGAGATGGCGCAGGCCGAGCGCAATGTTCTCGGCCACCGTCTGCCACGGGAAGAGGCCGTCCTGCTGATAGACCATCCGCATGCGCCCGGCATGCTGAATGACGCCCGATGAGGGGCGGTCGTCCCCCGACAGAATGTTGAGCAGCGTCGTCTTGCCGCAACCCGATGGACCGACCAGCGCGACAAACTCACCATGTTCGATGTCGAGCGTGATGTTGCGCAACACGTCGACCGAGCCGAACTCGCGCGAGACGCTGGTCAATTGAAAGGGTCGGCCGTTCACGGGATTCCACTGGCGCTCAGCGCGCGTACCCCCATTGAACGCTCGGAATGCGGGTCAATCGCACCAGAACGCGATCCATGGCCACGCCAATCAGCCCGATCACCAGCATTTCGACGACCAGCAGATCGGTGCGCAGGCCGTTGCGGGAATCCATTACGGCAAACCCTAGCCCGTCGCGGCCCGAAACCATCTCCGCGGCGACGACGATCAGCCACGCCAGCCCCGCCGTGACGCGGAGCGTGGTGATTACCTGGGGCATGATCGCCGGCAGCGTCACCCGCGTCAGCCGCTCCAGCCCGCTGAGGCCGTAGGCCCGCGCGACCCGGTAGTAGACGGCGGGGATGCTCGCCACGGCGGCCATCGTCGCCAGAACCACCGGGAAAAACGCCGCGAGGAAGATGAGAAAGATGGTCGCCGCGTCGCCGACCCCGAACCACAGAATGGCGAACGGCATCCAGGCCAGCGGAGAGAGATTGCGGAAGAAGTTGACGATCGGCAGCAGCGCGAGGCGCGCGTTCAAAACGTGTCCCAGCCAGAGGCCAGCCGGGAGGCCGAACAGCACGGCGAGCGCAAAGCCGCAGCTCACGCGGAATAAGGAGACGACGAGATCGTTCGGCAGCCGCGAACTGCGCAGCTCTTCGCCCAGGGCGCGCAGGACGGCCAGAGGCGAGGGGAAGGCGCTTTCATGGAACAGGCCCGACGCCCAGACGAGTGTCCAAACGCCCACGAGCAAGGCTGCGACCGCCAGGGGCAGCAGGACCGAGCGGTGCCCGGCAGGCGAAGAGGGGCTCGATCTGGCAGGGAACGATTCGTTTGTCATGGTGGATCGGCAGCATCAAACCGACGGCCCACTCGGAGCCACCGGCTTTGCGGTCAAGGCTGCAATCGGAAAGTCGCGGCGTCAGGCGAGTCGCAGCGGCCCTGCCGCCGGCGGCCTACTTCTTCTTGTCGAGCAGCGCCAGGATCTGTTGTTGGTTCTGGAGCACCTGCTGCAACGTCTCCTGGTTCTTTTTAATCCCTTTCTGGTTACTCCTGATCGCGGCCTGATTGTCCTTGATAGCGGTTTGATTGTCCTTAATCGCCTGTTGATTGTCCAGGATTACCGTCTGGTTTTCAAGAATCTGTTTCTGATTTGAAATAATATCTTTCTCAGCCATGCGGGTTCTACCTCTCTTCCTCGATCGGAGACTTCCACCGACGCCCATCCTGCGCCGCGAGGGGGTGGGAGCCGCCACGGGCATCACTGCCGCGGTCGTAGTGGTCAAGCTAACAGACTACGCTGCACTCGTCAATAGTTCTATCATATAAAGCGACGCCTGTCACTGTCTGACCGTGTCATGAATTCGAACATGAATCTCTGCGCGCCAAGCGTTCCGCGTCTCCAGATACGGCGCTGCGAGGCGGGCGTTGCAAGATCGGCCGGGTTGGGGCATCGAAAAATCGTTCAACGGCGCAGCGTCGGGTGCCACAATCGAAGTCAGGTGCTCGCATCCAGTGCGGCTCGCCGGCGTTCCGGCGGAGCCAATCCGGGGAGGTAAGTGACTACAGAATGGAACTTTACACGCTGAAAGTTTTCATGACCGTGGCGACGGAGCGGAGCTTTTCGCGTGCCGCCGAGATCCTGCTGCGCTCTCAACCCGCCATCACGCAAGCCGTGCAGAAACTGGAGCGCGAGTTCGGCGAGCAACTCCTCGACCGGACGGCGCGCGATCTGACGCTGACCGACTCCGGGCGCCTGGTGATGGGCTTCTGCCAGCGCTTCGAGAACCTCGAGCGGGAGCTCTGGGACGCCTACGCCGAACTGCGCGACGTCGCCGCGGGACGGCTTGTGATTGGGGCCAGCGAAACGACTTCGTTCTATCTGATGCCACACCTCGTCAGCTTCCGCGAGCGTTATCCCAAAGTGAAAGTCCAGGTGCGGCGGTCGCGCTCAGCCCGTCTGCCAGCGCAGGTGATCGACGGAGATCTGGAGTTCGGCGTGGTCACCCATGACCCCGAGGATAGCCGCCTCGAATCATGCATCGTCTGTAAAGATCGCCTGGTCTTGGTCCTCAGCCCGCGGCATCCACTGGCGAATCGCGAAGTCGTTTCGATCCAGGATCTTGGCGAGGAGTCCTTCATCGTCCACAACGTCGTCTCGCCATATCACGATGTCGTGGCGAGCGCCTTCCAAAAGGCCAAGGTCGCGCTGAATATGGACATCGAGATGCCGACCGTCGATACCATCCGCATGATGGTGAGCCGCAACCGGGGCGTCGCGTTCCTGCCGGGAGTCTGCGTAGAACAGGACCTGGAACAGGGCTTATTGAAAGAAGTGAAGGTGCGAGAACTGAAAGTGGAGCGTGAGGTGCGGCTGATTTTTCCCTCTTGCCGGGTCTTGAGCCACGCTGCTAAAGCTTTTCTTTACATTGCGATGGGCACCCAAGGCCCAAGCGCGTGAGAATTCCTGCTGACAGCTCGCCGGGAGGCTTCGCCGACTCGCGGGGCGTGTCCCATTAGAAGCGCGGAAACGCCCGTAGATGGGCGCGGTGTCGTTTCTATCTCGAAAAACAGTATTTTAATACTACTAATTATTAGTTAGACAGCCCAGCCGCCCTCTCGTTTTTGCGGCGCAACCTGTTTCCGAAGGATGCAATTGGTCGCGTTGCGAGGGACTTGCCGGTCCCGATCCAGGCCCTGCCGGGGGAATGTAGCGTTTAAAATTCCGCCAAAAGTCTTAACCCGGCGCAAGACCGCTCCGGATTGCATCCCATTGACATCGCGTAGTGTAACCTTCTCTGCAGCCATTCCCTGAGCCACTGTTGCCAAACTATCATCATAATCTCTTATCGCCTAATAAGAAAAATGGAATTCGATTTTCTTATCAAATCATCACAACTATCTTTTTGTCTTATATATTGTCGCCCTGTATGATGTTGTCACGGATCGCAAACAGGGTGTCCGGTTGTCTCGCGAAGTAGCACACGATTTGATGACCCTTTCAAGCACAAGCCCGGCTTCTTAGCGAAGCCGGGCTATATTTACGCTTCGTCCGGGAATGACAGATTAACGCTATTTTATCCGATTTGACGGCTGATCGAATGCGATCAGAAGCGGAGAAATGAGATTCATAATGTTCAGACCTTTGGCAGTCCTCCTGGCGGCATGCGCGGCGCTGTGCGCGCAGAGCAATTTCGCGACGTTGAGCGGGCGCGTTCAGGATCCTTCGCAGACGCCCGTCTCCGGCGCGCGCGTCACGGTCACGGCCAAGGCAACCGCCGCCACACGGGTTGCGGCGACAAACCACGAGGGTCTGTTCGAGCTGCCGAATCTGGTGCCCGGCGAGTATTCGCTGCAGGTGAGCGCCACCGGGTTCTCGGACCAGCAACGCGATGTCGTTCTCGAAGTCGGCCAGCACATGGGGCTCGATCTCACCGTCCAAATTGGACAGAAGTACGAATCCGTGCAGGTCGTCGCGTCGGCCGAGAACCTGAAAACGCAGGACGTCAGCATTGGCGAAGTCGTCGAGCCGAAGTCGATGCAGGATCTGCCGCTGAATGGCCGGATGTTGATCGACCTGGCGCTGACGGTGCCCGACGCGCACGTCGGCATGGGCGCCCAGACCGGCGATTCGAGCCCGCTCTACTGGCGCCCCGGCCAGAGGTCCTCGATCACCGTCGCCGGCAATCGGCCTACCGCCAACTACTACCTGCTCGATGGCGTCACGAATACGGACCCGACGTTCAACGCCATGAATCTGAGTCTGTCACCGGATGCCGTGCAGGAGTTCCAAGTGCAGACGGGCAGTTATTCGGCGGAACTGGGAGGTGGCGGCGGAGGCCAGGTGAACATCATCACTCGCCAGGGCTCCAGCCAGTTCCACGGAACCGGGTATGAGTTCCTGCGCAACGACGCCCTGGACGCACGCACGTGGAATGAGACGCCAGGGACCAGCCATCTTGTGCAGAACAATTACGGCGGCTCGCTGGGCGGTCCGCTGTTTGGAAAGCAGACGTTCTTCTTCTTGAACTTCGAAGGCTTCCGCCAGGCCCAGGCGCAGACCGCGATGGACACGGTGCCGACTGGCACGGAAGCGGGCGGCAACTTCAGTGCCAGCGGCGCAACCGTTTTCGACCCGTCCACTTCCCATGCGAATCCCAATTACAACCCCGCGTTGCCAGTGAGCACCAGCAATCCGCAGACTTTGCGCAGCGAGTTTCCAAACAACGTGATTCCGGCCGCACGACTCAATTCAGCGGCCGCTCTGATGCTGCAGAATTACGTGCCGCGCCCGAACTCGATGGGCGACATGGGCTATGGCATGACGATGAATGGGACGCCCACCGTGTTCGGCGCCGGCATGGATTCCAACAACCTGCTTGACGTCCGCGATGGCCTCGAACGCAACAATCAGGGCACGGTTCGCGTAGACCACACCTTCGGTGACAAAGACACGCTCAGCGGCCGATTCTCCTCGAGCAACGAGCAGGGATTCATGCCCCAAAATCTGCCCGGTTACGGCTTCAACTTCGACAACGCCTCGCAGAACGGTTCCATCATCTGGACGCGCATCATCTCGCCGACTATCGTGGACACGGCCTCCGTCGGCGTCTCCCGGCTGGCTATGCACCACTGGACGCAGAATAACGGCGTGAACGACATCGTCAACGCGCTTGGCATCACGGGCACGAACTTCGGCGGCCCAGCCGCCTGGGGCGCGCCATATTTCAACGTGCAGGGGTATTCGCCGTTCGGCGACGCCTGGCAGGCGACGCCCATGAGCCAGTGGAGCACGACCTTCGAGGGCCGTGAAACGCTGGCCTGGCAGAAGGGCCGTCACAGCCTGAAGTTCGGCGGCGATTACCGCCGCGTGATCTGGCCGATGTGGGCCCTGGTCCAGAGTCGCGGGTACTACCAATTCACGCCTGGCTTCACCACGCAAACTGCGACCAACGATGGCACGGGCTCCGCACTGGCGAGTTTCCTGCTCGGCGATCCAGCATCGGAACAGCTTCAAGCCGGCGTGCCCAGCATGAACCTGCGGAACTGGTCCGTGGGCGCCTTCGCGCAAGATACCTGGCGCATCACACCTTCGACGACGATCGATGCCGGCGTACGTTATGAATTCGAAACGCCTCTGGCGGACATAACGCGCCAATGGAGCAACATCGAGCAGGAAGGCGGGCAGTTGGTGGCGTTCATCGGCGGCCAGAATGGGATGCCGAAGGGTCTGCAGTATCCTCCCAAGCTGCGATTCGCGCCGCGGGTGGGCCTGGCGCACCATTTCCAGAAAAGCGGCCTGGTGTTTCGCGGCGCGTATGGTATTTTCTATACGCCGGTGGACATGAATACCTGGTGCAACCAGTTGCACAACGTGCCCATTCTGTTCCCCATCACCAAGCAGAGCGACAACTTCACTCCGCAGATCAGCGGATTCAATTTCCCGCAACCCGTGCTTGGCAAAACGGTGGTGAGCTTCACGGGCTTCGATCCGCACGCGGCCGCACCGTATGTGCAGCAGTGGAGCGGCTCGTTCGAGAAGAGCCTGGGACACGATACCACTCTGGAGGTGGGCTATCACGGCGAGCGCGGCGAGCACCTGCAGCAGGCAGTCCTGATCAACAACGCACTGCCCGGACCGGGCGCCATTCAGCCGCGCCGGCCCTATGCCGATGCCACTTTCATGGCTGGCACGGTCTTCCCCAGCACTCTCGACGTTGCGAGCAGCACGTTCCCCGTCAGCTCGGTAAACGACCTCCAGGATCGGGCCCGGAGTTGGTACGACGCCGGCTACGTCAGTCTGCGGCGGCGCTATTCGCATGGGCTGAGTCTCCTGGGCAACTACACTTACGCAAAAAATCTCAGCGACGCTCCCGATTTCCGGTCGCCCATGTCGGAGTCCACAATTCCGCAGAACGACAATGACCTGAACGCGGAGAAGGGGCCCGCGTGCGACATACGCCATCGCGTCTCGGCGAGCATTGTCTATGAAGTGCCCGCCCTGCGGGCCTCGAATTGGACGCGCTCGCTTACGCGCGACTGGCGGCTGTCCACGATCTACCAGATCCAAAGCGGATTCCCATTCACGATTTCGGTTTTCGGCGACACTGCCAATGCGGGAACGATTATCGGCGAAAATCCCATCCGCGCGAACTACAATGGCCAGCCGGTTTTCGGCGCGGGCACGCAAACCACGGCGGAATGGTTCAATCCCCAGGCCTTCAGCACTCCGGCCGCGTACACCTTCGGCAATGTCGGACGCAACACCGTTTACGGGCCCGGCATGCAAACGATGGATCTGGCACTGGTCCGTTCCTTCGCGGTCGCGGAACGCCTGCGCCTGGAGCTTCGCGCCGAGTCCTTCAATGCGCTGAACCATTCCAACTGGGGTACGCCGAACCGCTTCGTCAACACGCCGCAATTCGGCACCATCACGGAAGCCTCCACGCCTGGCCGCGAGTTCCAGTTGAGTGCCAGGCTTTCCTTCTGAGGCGTGCCGTGGAAGGGCAGCGCAACCGGATTCGCCGCCGCAGTCTTCTCAAGATGGCAGGATTCGTTGCCGGGTGTGGGTGCCGGAGCTACACCTCGGCGGCGGCTCGGTAACGGCACGGCGAAGGCCGAGTCCTAGCGGCCGGGGGCGGGCGCGGCGGCGGGTTGCGGCAGCCAGATGCGGTATTCGCGGGCCGCGGCAAACGGAACGAGATGCAGCGTCACGTCGCGGGCGCGGCCGTTTTCAGTGACGACGCCGGGCAGGTCGTACAGCCCAGACTTTTCCGCAGTGAGCTGTTCGGGGAGGGTCTTCAACGCCGCCTGGTTGAGGTCGGGGATGTTGGGACTGGCCCCCTTGTCGAGAGCCAGCACGAGCGGGCCGCGCTCGACGGCGACGTAGTTGGGATAGCTCTTGCCGCCGGGCGTAAAGCGCACGGCCAGATCGACGTTGACCTCGACGCGGTCGCCACGTTTCCATTCGCGAGTGAGGCGCATGTATTCGCCAGGCCGGCCTGTGACCTGCTTGCCATCCGGCCCGGTGGCGCGGAACGAAGCGGCCCACTCGGGCACGCGCAGGGCGAACGTGAAGCGGTGCGGCTGGTCCGGCGTCAAAGTGAAAACTGCGTGTCCGTCGAACGGATAATTGGTCTCGGATTTGACGTGCACGCCGGCGATCAGGGCCTCACCCGGAGCGATGATTTCGATGGCGACGGCGGCAGGGGCCGCTCTGCCCGCGTCAACTGGGTCCAGTATGGTACCGGGCGGGATAGGGTCGAGCGCGCCCCAGAGCAACCGCGGGATGAGCGAGATGCCGCGCGGCTCGGAGGAGCGGCAGCAGTTGATATCGGTCGAGGGCTGCTTGCGGCCGTCCATCGGGGTGAAATAGCAGATGTTGCCGGTGAGCGGATCCTGGGCGGCGAGCAATTGGTTGAAGACGGTGCGCTCGATCTGCTGGGCGTACTGGGCTTCCCCGGTGAGGCGCAGCAGTTGCAGGTTCAATTGCAGCCAGGTGACGGTGACGCAACCCTCGCCGACCTCGTCCTTCTGTTCGGCGGGGAGATCGAAGTCGTCGCGGAAGTGCTCGTGGGCGGAGGCCGTGCCGGTGAGATAGCGATGGTGGGCGACGACGTCGCGCTGGGCGGCCAGAGCGGCGTTGAAGTAGCGCTCGTCGCCGGTGAGGCGGTAGAGTTCGCACAGGCCGACGAGGTCGGACATCATCTCATACGCCTTGGCGTTGGCAGTGTGGAATACGGAGCCGGCGCTCAGCAGCGACGAGATAATCTTCGGCCCGTTGGGCTGTTCCCAAGCCTGATCCACGATAAAGCGCGCAAAAGCGAGGTAGCGCGGATCGCCGGTGTAGCGATAAAGCTGGCAGATGGGTTCGAGGACGCTGGTGGCGGCCATGCCGACGTGCTCCGAGCTTCTGATGATGTCGCGGCCGCCGCCCTGGAAGGTCGCGATCAGCAGATCGCCGATGCGGCGCGAGGCGGTGAGCGCGCGCTCGTCGCCCGAGACGCGGTACCAGGCGAGCAGTCCGATGAGGTCGTATTTATGGACCCAGACGTCCCAACTGGTCCAGCGTTTGTCATCCGTATAGGTGCCGAGATAGCCGTCGTCCTTCTGGCAGGCGATGAGCGCGAGGGCCATGCGGTCCATCTGCACCTTCAGGCGCGGGTCGTGGGTGAAGCGCCAGGTATTGGCGGCGGCGTCGAGGTATTTCCCGATGTGCTCGCCGATCCATTCCTGAGCGCCGGGGCGATGGCGGAAGCCGGCCAGAAGGGCGTCTTCCTCGATGGCCAGAAGACGCTTCTCGAGGTTGATGTGCATGCGCTCGCCGAGCAGGCCGGTGACCGATTGCGTTTCAAAAGGGGCCGGAACGAAGCGGTCCTGGATGGCGTCGGCCACCTTAGGATTCGGGCCGGCGGGCGCCGGCGCGGCGGCGGCGAAGGCGATACTGGAAGTGAGAAAGACGAGCGGCGGCAAGGCGAGGCGCATGGAGAACTCCGAACTGGATCATACGCGGGCCGGGACGGTGGGCGCAACGGCGGCGCTGCGGGCGGAGGGCCTCGGGAAGACGTACCGGGGCGCGGCGGGCGAGGTGATTGTGTTCGCGGGAGTAGGGATCGCAGTGTACGCGGGCGAGCGGGTGGCGCTGACAGGCGAGAGCGGGGTGGGGAAATCGACGCTGCTGCATCTGCTGGGTCTGCTGGACGAGCCGACAGCCGGGCGGGTGTATTACGGAGAGAACGAGGTGACGCGGCTGGACGCGCTGGGGCGGGCCGAGGCGCGGAACCGCGAGGTGGGGTTCGTGTGGCAGTTGAATACGCTGCTGCCGGAGTTCACGGCGCTGGAAAACGTCGCCATGCCATTGAGAATCCGCGGAACGGGCAAGCACGCGGCCGAGCAGGCGGCGAGCGAGCGCCTGCAGGAAGTGGGGCTCGAAACGCGGATGCTGCACCGGGCCGGGGAGCTGTCGGGCGGCGAGCAGCAGCGGGTGGCGCTGGCGCGGGCGCTGGTGGGTGAGCCGCGATTGCTGCTGGCGGACGAGCCGACGGGGAGCCTGGACGAGCGCAACGGCGCGATGGTGATGGACCTGCTCGAAGAGGTTCACTCGCGGCGGGCTCTCGCGACCGTCTACGTCACTCACAACCCGGCCTTCGCCGCGCGCGCACAACGCGTGCTGCACCTGGAATCCGGCCGGCTGACGGAGGTTGGCTGAGGCTTTCCGCTGCGCGCGGGAGGGAGGCAGGTAAACATGTTCGAACGATACACAGAAAAAGCGCGCCGGGTGATCTTCTTTGCGCGGTACGAGGCGAGCCAGTACGGCAGCCCGTATATCGAGACGGAGCACCTGCTGCTTGGGCTGCTGCGGGAAAACAAGGCGGTGGCTAAGCAGTTCCTGCACTCGGAGGCGGGTGTCGAGTCGATCCGCAAGCAGATCGAAGCGCAGATGACCGTGCGGGAGAAGGTGGCCACTTCGGTGGACCTGCCGCTGAGCCACGGGTGCAAGAAGGTGCTGGCGTTTGCGGCCGAGGAAGCCGAACGGCTGAGCCATAAGCACATCGGCACCGCGCACCTGCTGCTCGGCTTGCTGCGGGAGCAGAGCTGCAATGCCACCGTATTACTGGTGGCTGAGGGCGTAAGCCTGGAGGCGGTGCGCGCGCAGCTCCGCTCAGGCCCGGAGACGGGCTCGGGCAAAGAAACAAACACCATAAACTTCGACGTGCCTGGCGAGCCCACAGCCGTGCATGTTGACCAGGCCGCGCTGGACTTCATCAAGATGTTCGGCGCCGAGGCGCGGCGCATTCTCATGTATGCCGTTGCCGAGGCGGAGCGCCTGGGGCACGCCGAAATCGGCGCCGGGCACCTGCTGCTGGGTATTTTGCGCGAGGAGTCGTCAGCCGCGGCTAAGCTATTGGAGGCAAACGGACTAGGACAAAAACGCGTGGAAGCTGAATTGTTTCGCGAGATTTCCGATTCGCCGGGCGCCCCTGGTGAGTCTTAGAATTAGGGGTAGGTCAGTCTCTATCCGCAAAGAGGAGAGCCCGCCACGCCGGCGGGTTGGAGAGGAATCGGGGCTGAAGCCGGGTAAGCCGGTTAAGGGGAATCACAACCGCGCTCAACCGGGCTGAAAAGGGGCTCGTACATGTTCGAACGATACACAGAGAAGGCACGCCGGGTTATTTTCTTCGCGCGCTATGAGGCGAGCCAATTTGGCAGCCCGTACATCGAGACCGAGCACCTGCTGCTGGGTCTGCTGCGCGAGGACAAAGCGCTGGCCAACCGGTTCCTGCGCTCACAGGCCAACATCGAATCGATCCGCAAGCAGATCGAGGCGCAGACGACCGTGCGCGAAAAAGTTTCGACCTCGGTCGATCTGCCGCTGAGCCACGAGTGCAAGAAAGTGCTGGCGTTTGCGGCGGAGGAAGCCGAGCGGCTCTCCCATAAGCACATCGGGACGGAGCACCTGCTGCTGGGGCTGCTGAGGGAAGAGAAGTGTTTTGCGGCGGAGATCCTGCACGAGCGCGGGCTGCGGCTGACGCAGGTGCGGGAGGAGATTGCGCGGACGACGGTTGAGAAGGCGCCGGCGAGCCGTCCCAAGGAGAGCTCACTGCTGGCGGAGTTCAGTCGCGACCTGACGCAATCGGCGGCGGATGGGCAACTGGATCCGCTGATCGGGCGGGACTACGAGCTGGAGCGGGTGGTGCAGATCCTGTGCCGGCGGACGAAGAACAACCCGGTGCTGATCGGCGAGCCGGGCGTGGGCAAGACGGCGATTGTGGAAGGGCTGGCGCAGCGGATCGCCGATGGCGACGTGCCGGCGTTTCTGGCCGATAAACGGATTCTGGCGCTGGACCTGAGCCTGATCGTGGCGGGGACGAAATACCGCGGCCAGTTTGAAGAGCGGCTCAAGACAATCATGAAGGAGCTGATGGAAAACCAGAACGCCATCATCTTCATCGACGAACTGCACACGCTGGTGGGCGCGGGCTCGGCCGAAGGATCGCTGGACGCGGCCAACATTCTGAAGCCGGCGCTGTCGCGCGGCGAGATCCAGTGCATTGGGGCGACGACGCCGGGCGAGTTTCGCAAATCGATCGAAAAGGACCGCTCGCTGGAGCGGCGATTCCAGGCAGTGAAGGTGCCACCGCCGGACGAAGCCGACGCGTGCCGGATTTTGTTCGGGATCAAGGAGCGGTACGAGAAATTCCACGCCGTGGTGTACACCGACGACGCGATCGAGACCTCGGTGTTCGCTTCGAGCCGATTCATTCCCGACCGGTATCTGCCGGACAAGGCGATCGACCTGATCGACGAGGCGGGGGCGCGCGTGAAGCTGCGGCAGACGACGCTGCCGCCGGAGATCAGCGACATTCAAAAGCGGATCAAGTTCATCGTGCACCGGATGGAATCGGCGATTGCGAATCACGAGTTCGAGAAGGCGCGGTTCTACAGCGACGAGGAGCGCAAGGAACGCGAGAACCTGCGGCAGATGCGGGAGAAGTACAACCTGGACGAATCGAACGCCGGGGTGGTGACGAAGGACGACATCGAGGACGTGGTGGCGCGCTGGACCGGCGTGCCGATGACGGCGATCAAGGAAGAAGAAGTCAGCAAGCTGATCCGCATCGAAGAAGAGCTGCACAAGCGCGTGGTGAGCCAGGAGCGGGCGATCGGGGCGCTGGCGCGGGCCATCCGGCGATCGCGCGCGGGGCTGAAATCGCCCAAGCGGCCGGCAGGCTCGTTCCTGTTCCTGGGGCCGACGGGCGTGGGCAAGACGGAAGTGGCGCGGGCGCTGGCCGAGTTCCTCTTCGGCAGCGAAAAGTCGCTGATCCGGTTTGACATGTCGGAGTTCATGGAGAAGCACTCGGTGTCCAAGCTGATCGGCTCGCCGCCGGGCTATGTGGGCTACGAAGAGGGCGGGCAACTGACCGAGCGCGTGCGGCGCAACCCGTATTCGATCATTCTGCTGGACGAGATCGAGAAGGCCCATCCGGACATTTACAACATCCTGCTGCAGGTGTTCGAGGACGGCCTGTTGACCGACGGGCTGGGCAACGCGGTGGACTTCAAGAACACGATCATCATCATGACGTCGAACCTGGGAGCGCGCTTCCTGGACAAGCGGGGTCACCTGGGCTTTGAGGCGCAGGCCCTGGCAGGGCTGCCTTCGAAGGTCGAGGAGAGCGTGATGGCGGAGGTGAAGAAGGCCTTCAATCCTGAGTTCCTGAACCGGCTCGATGAGGTGATTCTTTTCACATCGCTGCTGGACGAGGATCTGCTGAAGATCATCGCGCTGATGGTGGAACAGATCAACGTGAACCTGGTGGCCAAGCAGATCAAAATCAAGCTGGCCGAGGACGCGGGCAAGTACATTCTGGAAACGACGCTGAAGGACCGCAGCTACGGCGCGCGGCCGCTGCGGCGGGCGCTGCAGAAGTACATCGAGGATCCGCTGTCGGAGGCGCTGATTCAGGGCAACCTGCAGCGGCCGGCCGAATACGAAGTGTTCCTCGGAGAGACGGGCATCTTCTGCCGGATGATTTCGGGCGAAGGCGAAGTGGCCGTGGGCGCGGGCGTCTCGGCTCCGGCGGCGATTTCGCTGTATCCGTTCTAAATCGCGGTTCAAATCGAAGGAAGAAGGGCGGCTTGCGGGCCGCCTTTTTTTGCGTGCGTGCGCAGCCATGGCGGCATGCGGCGCGACCGGCTGCAGCGGCAGCGCCAACGCGATATGGTATGGAGCATGACACGGCGGACGATACTTGGCGGACTGGCGGCGGCAGCCGCGGCGAACCTCGGCAGGGCGGCGGCGCGGTCGAAGATCAGGCTGGGCGGGCCGGTGTTCGGCAAGCACGATGACCCGCGCGAACTGGCGCGGGCGCACCGCGAACTGGGCTACTCCGCGGCGTATTGCCCGGAGGCGAAGCTCGAGGACAAAGAGCGGATCCGGGCCATCGAGGAAGGCTTCAAAGCCGAGGGCGTCGTGATCTCCGAGGTCGGCGCGTGGAAGAACCTGCTCGACCCCGACGGCGAAAAGCGGAAGCAGAATTTCGACTACGTCGCGACGCGGCTGGCGCTGGCCGAGGCGGTGGGCGCGATCGACTGCGTCAACATCGCCGGCTCGTACAGCCCGACGGTGTGGTACGGGCCGCATCCAAAGAACCTGAGCCGCGAGTTTTTCGATGCGACGGTGGAGAACTGCCGCAAGCTGATCGACCAGGTGAAGCCGAAGCGCACGAAGTTCTGTCTGGAGATGATGGGCTGGAGCTGGCCCGACACGGCGGAGCACTACGTTGAGCTGATTCGGGCGATCGACCGCAAGGCGTTCGGCGTGCATATCGACGTCTGCAATACGATTAATACGCCCGAGCGTTTTTACAACAATGGCGCCTATATTCGCGAGCTGATCGCCAAGCTGGGGCCGTGGATTCTGTCGTGCCATGCCAAGGACCTGGACTGGCCCGCGGAGATGAACGTGCATTTCGTCGAGGTGATCCCCGGCCGCGGCTCCGTCGACTACCGTGCGTACCTCGAAGCGCTGGCGGCGCTGGGGCGCGAGACGCCACTGATGCTGGAGCATCTCAAAACGGCGGAGGAGTACGCCGAGGGTGCGGCCTACATCCGCAAGGTGGCGCACGAGGTGGGCGTCGAGTTCGTCTGAGCGGGCGTTCTCCCTATGCGAAATGCGCGTTTGCGAGCGCGCTGTATCGGGCTGGACCCGCGGCATCCGGGCATCCACGCTCCGGCGGCCGTCGTGGCCTTCCGGCAACTCTCCCGGGAACGAATGCTATCTTAGCGGATACGGGCCGCCGCCCGATCACCACCCCCTATGAGCCAGATTCTGCCTGTCGTTCCGTTAACCCTTGAAGGCGCCAGCGTCCTCCATCAGATGTTCCGCGTCCGCTGGGACCAGTGGCTGGCCGTCAACGCCGGGACCCGCACTGAAGTGTTGGATGAAGCCCGCGCCTGGCTGGCCGCGGCCGAGACCGCCGCTGGAGGTTCGCAAACCGCCGCCTACGCCATGCTGGGCCACAAAGGCGACCTGCTGTTGCTCCACTATCGGCCCGATTTCAGCGCTCTGCTCGAGGCCCAGTTGCAGGTCTCCGGGCTGCGCATTGCCGGCTACCTGGAAGCCGTGAACTCGTACCTCAGCGTGGTCGAGTTGGGACTGTATGAGTCGACGCGCAAGATCTATGAAGAACTGGCCGCCCGCGGTCTCCGACTGGATACCGCGGAATGGGAGCAGTCGCAACAGGAATTGCTCGACCGCCAGCGCGCCGCCATGAGCGGCCGCCTGAACCCTGAGGTGCCGTCCTCGCGTTATCTCTGCTTCTACCCGATGGGCCGGAAGCGCGATGCCGGGGAGAACTGGTATCTGCAGTCCTTCGCCGACCGCCAGCGCATGATGCACGAACACGGCATGATCGGCCGCAAGTACGGCGCCGAGGTCAAGCAGGTGATCTCCGGCTCCATCGGCTTCGACGACTGGGAGTGGGGCGTGGACCTGTTCGCCGACGACCCGCGGCCCTTCAAGCGGCTGATCTACGAGATGCGTTTCGACGCCGCCAGCGCCGTCTACGCGCTGTTCGGACCGTTCTACGTCGGCTTGCGCGTCAAGGCGCAGGGCCTCGCAGCCTTCATGGCGCAAGACGCGCGCGGCGCCGTCGCGTAGCCCGCGCTACTCGCTGACGCTGGCCTTGGCGATCCCGTCCATCTTCGGAAAACTCGCGTCCAGATAAGCGTTGCCCTGCAGGCGGATCTTGGCCTGGTCGGGCCCGCTGCCGTGCGGCGCGCCTTCGCCGTACCCGGCGTACAGCTGCTCCACCACGTCCATGCCGGAGACGACTTTCCCGAACGGCGCGAAGCCCATGCCGTCCAGCCGCTTGTTGTCCGTCAGGTTGATGAACACCTGCGTGGTGCGCGTATTCGGCCCTGCCGTGGCGAACGTGATGGTCCCTTTCGCGTTGCTTTGGGTCACCGGATCGTCGGCCAGATTGCCGGCCTTGGGCGCGGTCTTGGGGTCCGCCGGCAGACCGAATTGCACCACAAATCCCGGCAGCACGCGGAAGAATTTGGCTCCGTCGTAGTACCCGCCGCCGACCAACTCGCCAAAGCGCGCCGCGCCCAGCGGCGCCCACTCCGGGTTGACCTCAATCACGAACTCGCCCTTCGTCGTCTCGAACTTTACCTTGTACATGTTCTCCTCGAATTCCTTTTTACGGCTCATCGCGCCCGCGGCCGTGTCTCTGCCGCTCGGGCCGTGCCGGCTGGTGCACCCTGCGCCCGGAGCCCTCAGTCTACGACGGTCGCCCTGTGGATTCCGTCCAGCCACGGGAATCTCGACTCGGCGTAGGCGTTGCCTTCCACCGCCAGCATGCTCGGATCGGGCCCGTTCCCGCGCGGCGGCATCTCGCCGTAGCCCGGGTAAAAGGTCTCGACCACGTTCATGCCCTCGACCACCTTCCCGAACGGCGCGAAGCCTTGCTTGTCCAGGGCCCTGTTGTCGCCCAGGTTGATGAATACCTGCGTCCGCCGCGTCCCTGGACCGTCGGCGGCAAACGAGATCATGCCCTTGCGGTTGCTCATCTTCACCGGGTCGTCGGTGATCGGCAGGTTGTTGAACAGCGCGTTGGTCTGCATATCGTTCGATACGCCGAACTGCGCCACAAACCCCCGTTTCACGCGGAAGATCTTCGAATGATCGAAGAAGCCCAGATTCACCAGCCGCCAGAAGCGCTCGGCGCCGTAGGGCGCCCACTGCTTGTGCACCTCGACCACGAACGCGCCCTTGGTGGTGGTGAAGCGGACCTTGTAGACCTGCGGCATCGGCCGCGCCGACGGCGCTACCTTCATTGGAGCCTCGGCCTTCTTCTGCGGAGCCGCTCCGCCGCACGCGGTCAGCATCAGAGCCGCCGCTACCACGGCGCTTCCAACCACCGCCCGAATGGACCTTGCGCACATGGCTGTCATTGTCTCATTGTCGCCGCGCCCGGGCATTGCGCCCACTCTCCATCAGGCCGGCCGTCCCGACGGCAGGCCCATGCGGTGCGGATTCGGGCAGCAGTTCTCCAGGCACGGCCACATCCAGGCCGCCGCGGCTCCGCTCAGGCGTTCCTCGATCAGTTCTCGAATCATGCCCACGAATTTCGGATGTGTGCCCACCGTCCCCGCGCGCACCATGTTCAATCCCAGCGCCCGGGCGTGCTCCCGCGCCTGCGTATCCAGGTCGAACACCACCTCCATGTGGTCCATGATGAAACCGATCGGTGCGACCACGACGTCGGTCGCGCCCGCCGCCGCTTCCTCGCTCAGCGCCGCGCGCACGTCCGGCTCCAACCACGGCTCGGACGGCCGCCCACTGCGGCTCTGAAACACCAGCCGATGCCCCGCGCAGCCCACGCCGGCGGCCACTCGCCGCGCCACTTCCGTGAGCTGCTCCAGGTACTTCGACGTCTGCGCCATCGCGAGCGGAATGCTATGCGCCGTCGCGAGCAGCCGCGCCGCGCCGCGCCGGTCTTCCGGAATTTGCGCCAGGGCGTCGCGCACCCGTTCGATCAGCGGCTCGACGAACCCCGGCCGCAGGCAGTACTGCGGCAGCCGTTCAAACCGCGGCGCATCCTCGCCGATCGCCGCGCGCGTGGTCTCGACGTCCTCGAGATACTGCCGGCACGCCGAATAGCTGCTGTAGGCCGACGTGACGAAGATCAGCGCCCGCCGCACGCCATCGGCCGCCATCCGCCGCATCGTCTCTTCCAGGAACGGGTGCCAGTTGCGGTTGCCCCAGTAGATCGGCAGCTTCACGCCGTGTGAATCCAGCTCCGCGCGGAGTGCCGCGATCAGCGCCCGGCACTGCTCGTTGATCGGGCTGCGGCCGCGCATCCCGTAGTAGTTCTCCGCCACCGCCAGCAGCCGCTCGCGCGGGATGCCGCGGCCGCGCGCGACGTTTTCGAGAAACGGCAGCACTTCTTCAGCGTTCTCGGGACCGCCGAAACTCAACACCAACAGCGCGTCGAAGTTATCGCTCATCCACCTTCCAGGATGCCCCAGCGCCACTCCTCGCGCCACCTTTCGAGCCTGTGCGACAATCGACGTTTTCCCGGACAACTCATGCGACGCCGCACTTTTCTCTCCTCCCTGCCCGCCGGCTGGACCGCCGCCCTGGCCACCGCAACCGCCCGCGCGCAGAGCGCGCCGGCCATTCCGGCGCTGTACCACGATGCCGCCTCGCGCCTCATCGGCGCCGCGCTCACCGACGAGGGCGGTTGGCGGAAACTCGAGTATCTGTGCGACCGCATCGGCAACCGCATCGCCGGTTCCGCGTCTCTTGAACGCGCCGTCGAGTGGGCCGCCTCGGAGCTTCGCCGCGAGGGTCTCGAAAACGTCCAGACGCCGCCGGTGAAGGTCCCGCATTGGGTGCGCGGCGAGGAATTGGCCCGCCTGGTTGCCCCCATCGAGTCGCCCGTCTTCATGCTCGGTCTCGGCGGCAGCATCGCCACGCCGCCCGAGGGAATCACGGCGGAGGTCGTCGCCGTTTCGAGCTACGACGAATTGGAAGCCCTGGGCGCGGACCGCGTGCGCGGCCGGATCGTACTCTACAACGTCCCCTGGCAGGGCTACGGACGCACCGTTCAATACCGTTCCACCGGCGCAATCCGCGCCGCGAAACTGGGCGCCGTGGCCTCGCTCGTGCGCTCCGTCACTCCGCTCAGCCTGCGCGATCCCCACACCGGTGCGATGCAGTACGACCCGGCGGTGCCCCCGATCCCGCACGCCGCCGTCTCGGTCGAGGATGCGCTGCGCATCGCGCGCCTCATCGACGCCGGCAACACGGTCCGCCTGTACCTGAAGATGTCCGCCGAGACTCTGCCCGACGCCGATTCGGCCAACGTCATCGCGGAACTCCCCGGCCGCGAGACGCCCGGCGAGATCGTGCTCCTGGGCGGCCATATCGACTCCTGGGACGTCGGCCAGGGCGCGCAGGACGATGGCTGCGGCATCGTCGCCTGCTGGCAGGCCGTCGTGCTGATGAAGCAGCTCGGCCTGGTCCCCCGGCGCACCGTGCGCCTGGTTTTCTGGACCGACGAAGAGCACGGCGGCTCTGGCGCCACCGCCTATCGGAAATGGGTTGGAGACGCGCTGAAAAACCACGTCGCGGCCATTGAAATGGATAGCGGCGCCGAGCGGCCCACCGGTTTCGGCTGCTCCATCGCGGGCGCTTCCGACGAGGTGATGAACCGCGCTCTCCTGCGCGCGAAACAGATCGGCGCGCTGCTCGAAGGCATCGGCGCCGGCGAGATTTCAAAAGGCGGTGGCGGCGCCGATATCGGCCCGCTGATGCGCGAAGGCGTCCCCGGCTTCGGCCACCGCACCGTCGGCCAGCGCTACTTCGAATGGCACCACTCCCAGGCCGACACTCTTGACAAAATCGACCCGCGCGATTTCCGGCTCAACGTCGCCTCGCTGGCCGTGCTGGCCTACGTTCTGGCGGACATGCCGGGCCGGATCGATAGCTGAGCGCGGCAGTTCGGGCCGTCCTGACGCGCGCCCGGCGGCGCGCCCGTCCGGCAGCGTAGAATACCTTCATGCTTCGTCAAACCCTGCTCGTCCTGGCGCTCGCCGGCTGCGTCGCCGCGCCCGCTCTGCCCGCCGCCGGCAATGAACAAGACGCCGTCCTGGCCGCTGAAAAGGGCTGGTCCACGGGCATTTCCAAGCCCGATTTCGCCCTGCTCGACAAGGTCCTCGCCGACGACCTCACCTATACCCACTCCACTGGAGCCAGCGATACCAAGGCCAGCTACATCGACAAGTTGAAGACCGGCAAGATGCGCTACTTCAGCGCCGAGTACGTCTCGGAACCGCGCGTGCAGATCCTATCGAGCGACACCGCGCTCACCTTCGGCCAGGTCAAAGTGGCCACTCTCGGTCCCAATCATTTGCCGACGCCGGCCACGCTGGCGTTCCTGCACGTCTTCGTCAAGCGGCATGGCCGGTGGCAGCTCATCGCCCACCAGTCGGCGAAAGTGAACTGAAGACGAACTGACGCTGAACTGAAGCTCAATCGGGGCTCGCCTGGGCCTGGCAACTCCGCCCTCAGTCCATCCCGGGCCGGCGCCGCGTCACTTTCCCGGGCCGCGCTACTCCCGGTCGTACTGGTCCTGCTCGCGCAGGTCCCGGTCGCGCAGGGCCTCGTACAGCACCAGGCACCCGACTGTAGTCCGCACATCGGTGGAAAGCTGCCGTCCCTCCTTCCGTTGATCGCTGTGGGTGACGGTTTTCGGATCCACCGCGTGACTGGGATGGCACGCCCGAATGCCCGGCGTCTTCCCGGTCAGGAATTGGGCTCCGACCACCCAGCCTAATTCCGAACCGCTGCAGAAGCGGATCTCCGCTTCCACCTGGCACATCAGATGTCCGATTCCAACTCGCGTTCCCGCGGGAATCGGGCTGTCCAGGAGCAGGCAGGCGCCGTCCGGCGATAGATTGTCCAGGTTGGCCACCGTCTCGCACGGATAGCCATTTGCGTCCGACCAGCGCACATCCACCAGGCCGGCGCACAAGAGCCGGTCGTACCGGCGTTGCTCGGATATCCCCATACGTCATATATCGGCAGATAGCTCACCAGCGCTGAGGACTTTTTGATGCCGGCTACCGCGGCGGCTGGGGCGTTCCGGTCGTGCGGGCGCCCCGCCGTGATCGAATTCCGCTTGACACCTGGGCCTATGCTCGGAGTAGCCGGGTGCCTGTTCGGCGCGTCGGCGAGGCGCTTTGCCAAATGCGAATATTTAGCTGATTATGGCCGAAAGATAGCCATCATAAGTTATTCATTTTATTAAGAGAACTCGACAATTGGCTTTGATCCTCCACATTTGTTCGAAATGCTCCCGGCGAGCCCGTCGCAGGCTTGCCGGCCCAGCCGTTTCCCAGCTTGGGGAGACGCCGATTTCAGGCGCCGGTTTGCAGCAGTTCGTCGGCCGTGAGAATGGCCGGGCGGATGGCGCCGGCATCGTGCACGCGCAGGATTGAAGCGCCGCGCAGAATGGCCGCCACGGCGGCGGCGACGGACATCGGGAACGAAGGCTCGAGCGTGGGCGAAGTGGCGAAGGGCTTGCCCGTGGGGCTGACCTGCAGCGGCACTCCGGCCTCGAAGAACCGGTCGAGGTGGCGGATGATCTCGCTGTTCTGCTCCTTGCGCAGGCCCATGCCGAGTCCCGGATCGAGGACGATCCGCTGCGGCTGGACGCCCTGGCGGACGGCCCGGCTGAGCGAGGCCTTGATCTCGGTCAGTAGTGTCCCGACGGGGTCCATCAGGCCCGGCAGTTTGGCCCACGTCTCCGGCGTCCCGCGCATGTGCTGGATCACCAGACCGGCGTCGTGCTGCGCCACGACCTTGGCCAGTTCGGGGTCCTGGACCAGGGCGAACGGATCCTTGATGATCTCGGCGCCATACTCGATGGCTTTCGCGGCCACGGCCGCTTTGTAGGTCTCGACGCAGATTGGAAGCAGCAGGCGCCCGCGCAGCCGCTTCAGAACGGGCACCAGCCGCCGCAGTTCCTCGGCTTCCGGCACGCGCTGGGAACCCGAGCGCATGCTCTCCGCGCCAATCTCGATCACCTGCGCGCCCTGATCGGCCAATTCCAGCGCCCGCACGCAGGCCCGCTCGGGATCCTGGTAGCGGCCCCCGTCGGCGGCCGAGTCCGGCGTCACATTCAACACTCCGACGATCAGAGTGTGTTCGCCCAGCAGCACGCTGCCGGTGCGGAGTTTCCATTCCTGAGGTTTGCGTGGCATCGATGACACCCTATTCGTAGCGCAGACAGACGATGGGGTCCAGGCGGGCGGCGCGATCGGCCGGCCAGTAACCGAAGAACAGCCCCACCGAGGCCGAGATCAGCACGCCCAGGGCCGCCCAGAACCAGCTCAGCGAGGCCGGGATGCTGGGGATGGTGGCGCGCACAATCCAGGCCACGATGCCCCCGCAGAGAATGCCGATCAAACCGCCGGCCAGCGTGAGCGTAATAGCCTCCAGCAGAAACTGGACGCGGATATCGGAGGCCCGCGCGCCGATCGCTTTGCGGACGCCGATCTCGCGGGTGCGCTCCGTCACCGAGATCAGCATGATGTTCATGACGCCGATGCCGCCCACCAGCAGGCCGATGCTCGAGATCACGCCGGTCAGAATCACGATGGCGCCCGTGAGCTGGTTCCACAGCGTGCTGAGAAAGTCCGAGGAGATGACCTCGAAGTCGTTATCCGAGCTCTGCTTGAGGTGCCGGATGCGGCGCATCGCCTCGGTCACCTCATCCATCGCCTCGGCGGGCGGCCAATCGCGGTAGATGGTGAACATGATCGCCAGCTCCTTGATATCCGGGTTGTGCTTGCGGAAGTTGGACAGCGGCAGGATGGCGTAGTCGTCGACGCCCGGTCCGCCGAAGAGCCCTTCCTGGTGCGCGAAGATGCCGATGACCTGGTACATGCCGCCGTTGAGGATGATGTCCTTACCGAGCGGATCGATGCTCGGGAACAGCGCGTTCGAGATGTTGGCTCCCAGCACGACCACCGACGAGGCGTGTTCCTCGTCGAAAGGCGTGATGAAGCGGCCCTGCTCGACGGCGAACATCGGCAGCACGTCGATGTAGGGCGGCTCGGCGCCGCGGACGAAGACGTTCTGCACGCGCTCCGAACCGTAGCGCACCTCGTTGGACTGACCGAAGAACCCGGCCCGGGTCGCAAAGGTCGTGGCCGCCTCCACCGCCCGGCACTGCTGCTTGAGCTTGGCGGCGTCGGTGTATTCGATAAAGCGCCGCAGGCGGATCTTCTCCGGCATGCGCATGGGGTCGGTGCCGAATGGGAACCGGGTGATGAAATACGTGCGCGAGCCCAGCTGCTCTACCTTCTCCTGGATGTAGCGGTTCAGGCCCTCGATCACGGCGGCGGTGGAAATGACGCTGGTAACGCCAATGACGATGCCCAGCAGCGTCAGGCTGCTGCGCACCTTGTGGGACTTGAGCGTGTCCCACGCGACTTTCAGGTTCTCTCCGAACTCGGCTCGCGTCATAACAGAGCAGCGCCTCACTCCGAGCGCAGCGCCTCCACCGGGTCCAGCCGCGCCGCCCGCTGCGCCGGATAGATGCCGAAGAACAGTCCGATGGCCGAGCTGACAACGAGGCCCATCACAGCTACCCGCCACTGGACGGCGGCGGGAAAGGCGGTGAAGCGGCGCAGCAGTTCGGCGCACAGGAAGCCGATCAGGATGCCGGCCGCGCCGCCCGCCAGGCACTGTAGCACGCTTTCCACCAGGAACTGCCGCAAGATATCGTCGCCGGCCGCGCCGACGGCCCGGCGGACGCCGATCTCTTTGGTCCGCTCGGTCACGCTGACCAGCATCACGTTCATGATCACGATGCCGCCGACCAGCGCCGAGATGGCGCTGACCAGGATGAAGACGGCGAAGAACGCGCCGCTGATCTGGCCCCACAGCGAGATGTAAGCGTCCTTCGTGCCGATGAAGAAGTCATCCGCCTGGGCCGGCGCGACATGGCGGCGCGCGCGCAGAATCTGGCGCACCTCGTCCTGGGCGCGGGCGAAAGCCGCCTCGTCGCCGGGGTTGCGGACGTTGATGGTCTGGCTGAAGCGCGCTCCCTCGATCTGCAGAAAGACGCTCATCGGAATGACGGCGTAGTTATCGGCGTCCATGCCCAGCACCGAGCCGAACTTCTCGTAGTAACCGATGACGGTGAACTCCTGCGAGGCCAGGCGCAGAGTCTTGCCGATCGGGTCGCCTCCGGCGAACAGATGCTCGCGAATCGTGGCGCCGACGACGCAGACGCGGGTGGCGCGCTGCTCCTCGACCGGCGAGAAGTAGCGTCCGCCCTCGACCGTCCGCGTGTCGATGTCCTCCATGTTCTGCGTCTGGCCGATCAGGTTGACGTCGGCCAGATCCTCGTCGCCCAGGCGCGCGTGCGTCGAGGCGGTGGCGGTGGCGCCGGTCATTCGGCAATCGCCGCACGTGTCGCGCACCGCGGCGTAGTCGTCGCTGGTGATCTTCTTGTACTTCAGAGCCTTGATGATCACTTCGTAATCGGTGGTGGCAAACGGAGTGCGGGCCACTTGAAATACGTCGGTGCCGAGGTTGGCGATCTTGGTTTCGACGTAGACGTTGGCGCCTTGAATGAGCGTCACTACAGTGATCAGAGTGGCCACGCCCATGGCCAGACCGAGCGTCGTCAGAGCGGAGCGCAGCCGGTGCGAGCCGAGTGCGTCGAAGCTCAGACGCAGGGTGTCGCCCGGGGACAGCATGCGCTCAAACGATCACTTTCTTCCAGCGTTTCCCGGCGTTGATGATGTAGGCGCCGGGCTCAAGCTTCTGCGCCGGCGAGGTGAACAGTTCAAGCTCTGCCGGGGCTGGCGGCGCGTCGCTGCTGCACCGCACGAAGCGCACCGAATGGCTCTTCACTAACCGGTCTGCCTCCGAGCTGGAAGCCGCCGTACCCGTCTGCACCAGGATCTTGTTGATGCGCGGGTCGCTGACATGGACGACTTCCAGATCTTCCGGAATCCGCCCTTGGCTAACTTCGCTGAGCCATTGCTCGCGCGCGGCGCGGGCCTGCGCGGCGGCGTGAAAGTCGGTGATGATACGTTCGGCCAGGTCCAGCTTGATGTCGCGCGGATTGCGCGCGCCGGATTGGGCGGCGCTCTTCAGAGCGGCGATTTCAGGGATGGTGGCATCGGTGAGCAGTTCCCAGTAGCGCCACATCAGATCGTCGCTGATCTGCATGAGCTTCTTCATCATGATGCCCGGAGCTTCGTAGATGCCGACGTAGTTGCCCTTGGACTTGGACATCTTCTCGACGCCGTCCAGACCCTCCAGCAGCGGCACCGTGGCGACGATCTGCGGCGGCTGGCCGTAGTCGCGCTGGATCTCGCGGCCGACCAGCAGGTTGAACTTCTGGTCGGTGCCGCCGAGTTCGACGTCGGCGTTCAGGGCCACGGAGTCGTAGGCCTGGGCCAGCGGGTACATGAATTCGTGGATCGAAATCGGGATGCCGTCGCGGTAGCGCTTGGAGAAGTCGTCGCGCTCCAGGATGCGGGCGACCGTGTACTTGGAAGCGAGGCGGATCAGGTCGGCGAAGGTGAGCTTGGCCAGCCATTCGTTGTTGAAGCGGATCTCGGTCTTCGCCTTGTCGAGGATCTTGAAGACCTGCTCCATGTAGGTTTCGGCATTCTGGGCGATCTCCTCGGGCGTCATAGGCGGGCGCGTGAGGTTGCGGCCGGTGGGATCGCCGATGAGGGCCGTGCCGTCGCCGATCAGGAAGATGACAGTGTGGCCGAGGTCCTGGAAGTGCTTCATCTTGCGGAGAAGCACGGTGTGGCCCAGGTGCAGATCGGGCGCGGTCGGGTCGAAGCCGGTCTTCACTCTCAGCGGGCGGCCGTCGCGGCGGGAAGCCTCCAGACGCTCGCGCAGATCCTCTTCGCGAATGATCTCCGAGAAGCCCTTTCGCAGGTAGGCCAGTTGTTCGTCTACGGGCAGAAAGTCCACATTCTCATTGTAGAGGCCGGGCGTGATGGTTCACTGGGCCGCGGCCGGATCCGAGCCCCGGGCTGGTGCGAATGGCCTCGGTGATGAACGTCTTGGCGCGGGCCACGGCCTCGGGTAGCGGGTAAGCCAGCGCGAGCAGCGCGGTGATGGCGGCCGAGTACGTGCAACCGGTGCCGTGCGTGTGAACGGTCTCCACGCGCGGCGCACGGTACTCGTGGAATGCTGCGCCGTCCCAGAGGATATCGACGGCGTCGCCCTCCAGGTGGCCGCCTTTCACGAGCACCGCGGCGCCGGTTCGCTGGCCCAGGCTCCACGCGGCATCGCGCATCGATTCCAAATCGACAACGGGCAGACCGGTGAGCGCTGCCGCTTCCTGCAGATTGGGCGTGATTAGCGTGGCGTGGGGCAGCAGGTGTTCGAGCAGCGCCGCGCGGGCTTCTTCGGCCAGAAGCGGTGTGCCGCCGGTGCTGAGCAGGATCGGATCGACCACCAGCGGACAGCGAAACAGCGGCGCCAGCGCGGCGATGCGCAGCACGACAGCGGCGTGGCCGAGTGCGCCGGTCTTGATGGCGGCGGGCGGAATGTCGTCGAGCACGGCGCGCACCTGCTGCTCGACCAGATCGGCATCGAGGAACTCGACGCGCGTGACGGCGCGCGTGTTCTGTGCGGTCAGCAGCGTGATGGCGGCCTCGCCGTAGAGGCCGAACTGGTGAAAGGTTTTGAGATCGGCCTGGATGCCGGCCCCGCCGCTGGGGTCGGAGCCGGCGATCGAGAGAGCTACGCTCTGCTGCACGCCCCCAGTTTAGCGGGCGCTCCGGTGTGGCCGCGCTATTGGACCGGCACGCTCACGCTGGCCGCGCCGGTTGGATTCGAGAGCGTGACACTCGCCTTGGCGATTTGGGTGACGTCGCCTGTGACGGGGAAGTTCGCCGTCAACTGGAACTTGCCGCCGAGCAGTGTGTTGGCCTTGTAATACGTGCTGAAGTCGCTGATCAGGCTGCTGCTGTCCATGGTGATGAGGCCGGGCGAGACCACCGTCCCGTCGGTTGCATAGAACTCGAACGAGAGGCCCGAAGTGGACTGCGACGCATCGAATCCCTGCAAGACGAGCTGAATCCCGCTGGCTGCAATCCCGAGCGTGGAAGAAGTGATGACGGGCGCGGCGGTTGCGGCGATCACGTACGGTCCCCACTGGGCCGACTTGTCCCCCAACGCGGCTATCAAAGTGAAGGTGCCGGCCGTGGTGCCGGTGTCGAGCATGACGAAGTTTTGCGTGCCGAAGGCCGCGACGTTCGCGCCCGCGGGGACTGTGAACTGCTGAGCGCGCGTATCCTGCAGGTTGCCGTCGAGGAAGATGGACGGATCGTCGGCCAGGTTCGCGGCGGGTGTGAAAGTGAGCTTCAGGAGACCGCCGGCAAAGCCGCCGGAGGGCGCGTTCTGGTTGAGATTCACGCTGACCTTCACCTGGGAGTTGGACGAGGGTGCGGGTTGATCGAGGACCAGCGTCAATTGGAGCGTTGACGGGACTACAGGCGCAGCAGTGCCAGTGATCGAGAAAACCATGCCCTGGGAGATTCCGGCGTTGGAGGTGGGGTTGTTCACCGTGAGGGTGACCGCTCCCACGGCGGTGAGCAGGCTGCCCGGCACCGAGGCCGTCAATTGCGTCGCGCTGACGTAGACGGTCGGCAGGCTTGTTGTCGTGTTCGCGAACGTAACGGGGTTCTCAGTGACCCACTGTACCTGCGAATCCGATTCGAAGCCTCCGCCGGTCAGGGTCAGCGTGAAGGAAGGCGCGCCGACCTGGTTCGAATCCGGCGAGAGGCCGGTCAACTCGGGTCCCGGCAGCGGCGCGGTGCCTGTGCCGTTGACGATAATCTGCGAGCCGGCAGCCGGCGGTTTGATGAGTGTGACCGTATAGCCGGAAGGCAGATCCTGCTCAGCGCTGACGCAGATGCTGGGGTTGGTGGTGCCGGTGTAGACGTAATACTCGATGTTCAGCGTGTTCTGGTACGTTGCCTGGGCCTGAGGCAGGAATTGGATGGGCAGCGACACTGCGAAATCCGGTCCACTAGCGGGCATCAGAATCCACGGTGTGATGATCTTGCCGGGCATGCTGAAAATGCCGTCATGGTTCTCGAGGTCGAGATTCAGAAGACACACGTAAGAATTGGCGGCGGTATTGTCGATCTCGAAATCCTCCTGTACCGGGGTTCCGGCCGGAGTGGACGGCATGGCGATCGTACCGCCCACGTCCATGTTGGTCAGGGGGGATAGGACCTTGAGGTCCGGTGCGGCCGGAATGGGGCCGAAGCCCTGCGGCCGCATGCCGGGCTTCCAGGCATATTGATGGCTGGCGGCGGTTAACAGGAGCCAGCCGCGGTCCAGGTGCTGGATCGAGTCCACCGTAGGCAGTCCGGCATCGGCCGCGAAGACGACGTCACCGGTGGAGTCCAGCGCGGCGGGTCCGGAACGGTCGGCGAGCGCGGTCTCGGTCCGGATCTGGCCGGTCAGCGTATCTACCACCAGCAGTTGCAGGTCGGGGACGGCGGCGGTGCGCGGCGGGATCGCGATTCTTGCGGCAGGGCGATCCGAGGCCGCTTCCGCCGCCGCGCGATGCCCGGCGCCGGCAGGGCGCAGCAGGAGTTGGACGGCGCCCGGGCCCGGGTTCGACAGGTCCAGCAGTTGAGACGAGGCAGTCGGGATGGAGAGGACCGGCGCCCAGCCCGCGGCGGCGGTATAGAGCTGGCCGGCCGCGGTGAACCAGACCGCGGCCAGCGCGCCCTGCGAGTCGAAGGCGAATCGTGCGGGCCCGGCAGGCGCGGGGATGGTCCGGGTAGCGCCGGTCTGACGGTCGCGGATGTTGAGCGCTCCGTCGCGGGTCCAACAGGTTTGACTGGGGGAGGAGGCGACGGCATCGACGGGGCCGACCGACGCCGGCACGGCCAGCCAGGATCCGGGCAGCCCTTGAATCTCAACCGCCTGATTGCCGGCGTGCTGAACCACGCCCCAGGTGGGCGGGGCGATCTGGGCGGCGGCGGTCGTGGCGAGCGCCAGTTGAAGGAGCAGGGAAGAAGTGCGCATGTCAGTGTTGCGGGCCGATCGTAATCAACGGCACGCCGACGACCGGCGGAACCGAGGCAAGCGTAATGGTGCCCGTGTCCACAGGCGCGGCGGGCGTGCTGGATGCATGGGAGAACGCGGCCACGGCTCCCCCGGCCGCTGCGACGCCGACCAGCGCGGCGATAATCAGCCACCTATGGTTGCCAGAACTGACCTTGGGGAAGTGGCCCGGATTGGAGGTGTCCAGCTCCTTTCCTGAATGCTGGCCGATCTCGATGGGAATCTCGAGCTCCGCCGTATCGGCGCCGAGCGTGCCGGAGACGGCAACCACGAGCGTGCCAGGCTGGCTGTTCCAGGCGATTCCGAAGACTGCGGCGCGGCCGTCGGCGCCGGTTAAGACCGTTTCGGTGGCTAAACCGCTGGCAAAGCGGCCGGTTGAACCCTCGGCGGGGAGCCGGAATCGAACCTTCGCGCCGGGGACAGGCTGGCCCTGGTCGTTCTCCACCGCGACGACAATCCGGCGGGAGGAAGAGGCGCCCGGCGCGACCACGATGCCCTGGCCTTCGATGGCGCGGAGATGCAGAGTGGAGGCATATAAGCACTGGCTGCCGATGAGGAAGACACCGCCAGCCCACAGGACGATACGTCCGACGCGAGTTAGTAACATGGGGGATCTGGAAGTGAGTGGGACCGGGGAGTCGGAACTCTCCGGGCGATTTCCGGAGCAGGAGATCAGAACCGGGCGACGACGACGGTGACGTTATCGGGACCGCCGGCCTCGAGGGCCAGCTCGATCAGGGTATGGGCAATGGAGGCCAAGGTGCCCCCGTCGGCGAATACCGCCGCGATCTCGCCCGGCGGCACGACGCCGTGCAGTCCGTCGCTGGACAGCAACGCCATGCTGTCGGGCCGTGGGTGAATCACCTGGCTCTGGACGCGGTGTTCGACGCCCACGCCGATGGCCGTGGTCAGCGCGTGGCGCAGCGGGTGCGTGCTGAGCGCCTCTTCGCTGAGGCCGAGATTCCGGCCGATTTCGTTGACCCAGCTATTGTCGCTGGTGAGCAGCGTCAGGCCACCGTCCTCCCACAACCAACCGCGGCTGTCTCCAATACTGGTGACGGCGAGGCCGGCGGGAGTCTCGAGCATCGCCACCAGAGTCGTCCCCATGCCTTTCAGTTGAGGATCCTCCTCGGCGAGGGCGCGGACGCGGAGATCGGCTTCGAGGAACGCGGACTCGAGCAGGGACGGCGAGGGGACGTCCGAGTTGGCCACATCCACTACGGACTGCACGGCAACCAGCGACGCGGTCTCTCCGGCCTGAGCGCCGCCCATCCCGTCGGCGAGCACGACCAGCCCGTGCTCGCATGATGCGTAGAACTGGTCCTCATTGTTCGCGCGGACAAGTCCCTGGTGCGTAAGTCCAACTGCCTCGATCATGGAAAGGCCTCTGAAATTATAACTGGATCTGAGCCGGAATCCTCAGCGTACGCCAAAATTTCCGGCTGGAGCCGTGGCGCCCACCGGACAACGGGACAGTTGGCCGCGGGTCCGCGTCGGCGTGCCGTGGGCGCGATTCAAGGGTGAGTTTCCGGGTCGAGCATGGCTTTGAGCTGGCGCCAGGCGCTCTCGTCATAGTTTTCCTTGAGGCGCTCCAGCGCCTCGGATTGCATGTCCCCCGGGCGGCCGCCTTCTTTCCGTTTGCAGCGCGCCAGCAACTCAGCGGCGGTCGCATCGTCAGGCTTACGTTCCAGGGCTGCCTGGAATTGCCGGGCGGCGGCCTCGAGATCGTCTTTCCGAAAGAGCTCATAGCCAGCATTGAAGTAGTAGTCCGGGTCCGCGGGATCGCCTTCAATGGCTCGGCTGAAACTGGCAGCGGCTTGCGCGTCGCCGGCCCGGAGCTGCGCGGCGCCCAGATTATTCCAGACCTCGCTCAGGGGAATCGCGGCGGCGAGTTGCCGAAAGGCCTCCACCGACTGCGCGTAGTCCCCAATGTGATAGCGCGCCAGCCCGAGCCGGAACAGGGCTTCGCGGAAGTGAGCGTCAGCCGGAACCACCTTGGCCAACCATTCGGCCGCACTGCGGTAATCGCGGCGGGCATAGTACAGGGCGCCCAACTGGTAGCACGGGCCGGAATAGCCGGGTTGCAGGCGGGCTGCGGCGGCGAAGAGCTTGTGCTTCTGATCGTAGGAGGTGGCAATCAGGCCGCGGGCATAGCGTTCGAGGGCATCCAGACGCACCGGGGGGTGCGATGCCAGGTAATCCTGCTCAGTCGTAGTAGCGCCGGGCTTCAGCGCGATGAGGATCCGCCAGGCCAGTTGGGCCTGCAGCAGAGAGAGGTCGTCGAAAGCGCCCGAGACCTCGAAGTCCTTGACCCGCCGGAGCTTCCTGGCATTGAGTATCCGCGCGTGAAGCTTCAGCCCGGCGCGCGTTCCCTCCTTGGCCGGCGTAGCTTCGAAGCTGCCCGAAACGACCAGCACGGCATCGAGGTTCACCGCGATCTCCAGCAGCGTGGCCTCGGTCAGAGGCGCGTACTTGCGGACGTTCATCTGGCGCAGCACGGTGTCGCGCTCTTCGGGCCGCACGACGAACGGCAGTTCCGCGAACAGAGTCTCAAAAGCCGCGACGGCGAGACTCTCGCCGACCCAATCCAGGCTGCGGTTCGGACTCAGGTTGGAGAAGGGAACGACGACCACGTTCTCGGGCGGGGCCGCTGCCGCCGGAATCGGCGCGAAGCCGCAGCCGAGCAGGCCGGCCGAGAATAGAAACCCGAGTCGCCTCAACACGCCACACAGCATAGCAGAGGCGGCTCGGGTTGCTCACAACGGGCCCCGGGTTCAGACCAGCCAGGGCGCGGGGGACAACGGCGTTTAATTGAAGATCAGCTTCTGGTTCGTACCGCCGAGACGGATCTCCTGGATCTTCATCTTGCCGCCTTCGGAGGTGTAGCGCACCGAGGTGGAAGAGAATTTGGAGTCGGCAGTCTCGATCTTGGCCGCGGCTTCCACTTTCTGCTTGCCCATGGAGATGATCGCCTTGTCTCCGTCGACGGTCACCTTATAATCACCGGCCTTCAGTTCCTTGCCCCCGACAACGGAGGTTTGGAACAAGGTCACGTTGTAGCTGGCGGCGCTGGCCACCATCAACGCGGCAGTCAGAAATAGTGTCAGAAGTTTCGTGATTTTAGTCATCTTGGACTCTCCTATCTCAAATTGTAGCCTGCTCGCACGCGTCTGTGGCAGAGTCTGCACCACGTTTTTGTGGTGTTGGCTGCCGCTTCGCAAATACACACTCATTCCAATGGACTTACACGTTGTTAAGCCCGTGTAATGTTAAGACGAACGAAGTGCCGTTTACGCTTGCGGATTGTACAGGAACCGGCGTGTGATTTCTGTCACATTTTGGATGACTCGGGGATCGTCGCCGAACCCGTGGATCCAGATAGCCAGGGGCTCGCGGCGGAACCACGTGAGTTGGCGTTTGGAATACTGGCGCGTCGCGATGATGGTTGATTCGATGGCCTGATCTTCCGACATGCGCCCCGCCAGGACCTCGGTCGCTTCGTGATAGCCGATGGATTCAAAGGCTTTGGCATCGACCGGCACGCCCTGTGCGAGGAGCGCCCGCACCTCGCTCACCAAACCGGCGGCAAACATAGTCCGGGTGCGTGCCGCGATCCGCTCGTGCAGCGCTTGGCGTTGCGGGTCGAGAACAAGCCTGAGCGTGCGGAAGCCCTCGAGCGCCTGCCGGCCCTCGAGGAACAACTCGGCGGCGGGCCGGCGGCTCAGGAGGCAGATCTCCACGGCGCGGATGATCTTCTTGGTATCGTGCGGGTGGATGCGGCTGGCCGTAGCCGGATCGAGGCGTCGCAGGAACCGGTGCAAGCGCCCGTTCCGGCGCAGCTCCAGGCGCGCCAGACGCGCGCGCAGGGCATCGTCGCGCCGCGGCCCTTCGGCCAGGCCATCGAGCAGCGCGCGCAGGTAGAAACCGGTGCCGCCGACGAGGACCGGCAATGCGCCGCGCAGCGCGATCTCAGCGAGCACGCGCCGGGCCCGGACGGCGTAATCCCCGGCCGTCGTCACTTCCTGCGGGTCGAGGATATCGAACAGGTAGTGGGGCACGAGCCGGCGCTCAGCCGGAGGCGTTTTCGCGGTGCCGAGGTCGAGCCCGCGGTAAAGCTGCAGGGAATCGTAATTGACGATCTCCCCGTGAAAGCGCAGAGCCAGTTCGAGTGCCAGCGCGCTCTTGCCCGAAGCCGTGGGACCGGCCACGACGACGAGCGGAGAGTTTGTCTGAGCGGCCAACGCCATCCCCTTTTGCCTGTCAACCTATGTCCATCTATTTTAAAGGTTTGCGGCGTTCCTTATGGGCGCCGGGCGGACGCGCCGGGCGCGCCCTTGGGTTGCGATTGCGGTGGCGTTCCAAACGAGATGAAACTGCGTCCCTATGAAACACATCGGTTATAGTAGTTGAATTGGAGCACGCCTTTCGTGTCTGCTCGGCCTACGAGGGGTGCGTGTAAAGCAAGGACGACACCGACCATGACGCGTTTTCTGTGCAATCTGACCCTGGCCGCCGTAACCAGCGCCACGGCTGGCGGGATGCTTTTCGGACAATCGGAAGAACCCGCAAAACCCGACCACCGGGCGTCGGCCTACTACCACGCCACGCTAGGCCACATGTACTCGGAACTGGCGGCGGCATACGGCGGCCGCGGCGAGTATCTCAGCAAGGCGATCGACAACTACAAACTGGCGATGCGCGAAGACCCCGCCACGGCATATCTGCCGCAGGAACTGGCCGACCTGTACCTGCAATCGGGCCAGGCACGGGTTGCGATCGCCGAGTTCGAGGATGCGCTGAAGAAGAACCCCGACGACCTGAACGCGCGCCGGATTCTGGCCCGGTTTTACACCGCCCGGATCAGCCAGGGCCAGCAGCAGCGGATGAATGAGGATATGCTGCGCGCGGCCATCGAGCAGTACCAGAAGATCAGCGAGCAGGCTCCGAAAGATCTCGAAAACTGGTTGATGCTCGGCCGGCTGCAGAAGCTGGCGACGAACTCCGCGGCCGCCGAGAAGGCATATAAGAAGGCTCTCGAACTCGATCCGGATGGGGAAGAAGCGCTGACCGGGCTGGCCATGGTTTACGGGGACCTGGGCGACAACACGAACGCCACCCTGCTGCTGAAGCGGGTCGCCGAGAAGAGCCCCAGCCTGAGGACGCTGACGGCGCTGGCCATTGCCTCCGACCAGATGAAGGACTACAAGGGCTCCGCGGAAGCCTATCGCCGGGCACTCGAGCTGAACCGCGAGAATACCGATCTCAAGACCGCATATGCCGAGGAACTGCTCAAGACCGGCGACGACACCGAGGCGCTGAAAGTCTTCCAGGAGATCGCTGCCGAGGAGCCGAGCCATCTGGGCGCGGCCCTGAAGATTTCGGAGATTTACAGGCAGAAACGCGATTTTGCGAAGGCGCACGAGTATGCGGACAAAGCCAGCCAGCTCGATCCGACGAATCTCGAAGTGCAATTCAATCAGGTTTCGCTGCTGGAGGCGGAAGGCAAACCGGCGGAGGCGATTCGCACGCTGAAGGAAGTGCTGGACGGGATGCCCAAGAAGCTGACTGCTCCGGGCGACCGGACCAACCGGGCGTTCCTGCTGGAGCGGTTGGGGATTCTGTACCGTCTGAATGACCAGACCGAGCAGGCGGTAGCGGCGTTCCGAGAGATCATCGACCTGGATCCGGACTCCGGGGCTCGCGCCGCGGCGCAGATTCTGGAAACATACACCAACGGCAAGGATTACGCGGCGGCGGAGCGCGAAGCGGCGGTGTTCACCAAGCAGTATCCGCAGGACCGGATCATCAAGACGGTCAACGCCGACCTGCAAGCCGACCTGGGGCAATTCAAGGAAGCCGAGAGCACGCTGAAGTCGCTATTGGACGGCAAGAGCGACCGCGAAGTCTGGATCGCCTTGTCGCAGGTTTACGAGAAGGCGAAGAACTGGACCGCCATGGGGCAGGCCATCGACCAGGTGGAGAAACTGGGCGCGTCGTCCGAAGAAAAGGAAGACGCGATGTTCCTGCGCGGCGCGATGTTCGAGCGGATGAAGAAGTTCGAGCAGTCCGAAGCCGAGTTCCGCAAAGTTCTGCAGATGGACCCCGCCAGTGCCCGCACTCTGAATTACCTGGGATTCATGCTGGCCGACCGCAATGCGCGATTAAACGAAGCGCTGGAGATGATTCAGAAAGCAGTGGATCAGGAGCCGACCAACAGCGCCTACCTCGACAGCCTGGGCTGGGTTTATTACCGGCTGAACAAGCTGGAAGAGGCCGAGGATAACCTGCGCCGCTCGCTGCAGTATGGCAGCCGTGACGCCGCGGTCTACGACCATCTGGGCGACGTTTATCTGAGCCGGAACAAGCTGAAAGACGCCATCAAGCAGTGGGAGCGCTCACTGAAGGAATGGCAGACGGCGTCTCCCAGCGAGGCCGATCCGGCCGAGATCGCCAAGGTCCAGAAGAAGCTCGAAAAGGCCAAAGTGCGTCTCGCTCAGGAACACGGCGGCGCGAAGCGCGAAGAGTAACGTGGGCGGTGCGGCCCAGGCCTCGCGCAGGCCCCGTGCACTCCACAGTACGTGCCTGCATTGGCCGTGCGCTTTCGCATACGGGCGTCCACTGCGCCTTGGGAGCACTTCAGTGCAGGCTCCGGCCGATGTGGGCGACCCCGTATATCCGGTCCATCCCGGCCGAACAGCGAACGCGTCACAATGCGTCACAATGAAGTTATGCGGATGATGTCCGGACTCATTCTAGCGGCCTGCCTCGCGGCGGCCCTCCCGCTTGCCGCCGCGGACGAAAACCTGGGCGCGCCTCTTACCCTGAAGACGCAAACGCCGATCGCCGAACTCCTGGCCAAGCCCGCCCGATTCGTCGGGCGCAGTGTGCAGGTGAAGGGCAAGATCACCGACGTCTGCCAGAAGATGGGCTGTTGGATCATGTTGCTGGACGCGGCCACCGGCGCGTCGATCCGGATCAAGGTTAATGACGGCGAGATCGTCTTCCCGAAGGAATCGGTCGGCAAGATGGCCGTGGCCGAAGGATCGTTCCACGAAATCAAGCTCACGCGGGCGCAGGCGGTCGAGCGCGCTAAGCACGAAGCCGAGGAAAAAGGCGCCAAGTTCGATCCGGCGTCGGTGCCAGGGCCGGTGACGATCTATCAGATCCAGGGCACCGGCGCGATTATTCTGGAATAGTTCTTACTGCGCGGCGCGGCGGTACCAGCGCCAGCCCCAGGCGTCGAGCTGCAACGCCGGCAGCCCGGCGGCCGTGTCCTTCCCGATCTCGACGAAGCCTTCGTGCGAGGCCAGGCTCACGCTGCCCTGGAACGGCCGATTGGAGAGGTTGACGGCGAAAACGATCTCCTCGTTTGCAGTGTGCCGGGCGAAGGTGACGATGCGCGATTCGTCGCTGTTGGCGAGCCAGACCAGGTCCCCGCGCCGCAGTGCCGGGTGGTCGCGGCGCAGCCGGGTCAGCGCTTCGTAGGTCTTCGGGAACTCGGGCCGGCGCTCCACGATCGGCCAGAAGACGCGCAGGTTTTCAAACAGCGCGGGCCCGCCGGACTCGGTCGTGTCTCCCACCTCCATGCCGTTGTAGAGCATCGGCACGCCTTCCAGCGCGAAAACCAGCGCGGAGGCGGCCAGCGTGCCCTTCTCGCCGAAGCGGGCGATGGCGCGCTTCTCGTCGTGGTTGTCCGAGAAGATCATATGCAAGGCGCCGCGCGGGAACTTGGCCTTCTGCTCCTCCCACACCTGGCGGATCGCGCTGGCGGGCTTGCCAGATTGCAGCACTTCGGTCAGCGTGTTGTGAAACGGCCAGGCGTAGTCGAGACTGAAGTCCTGCACCAGCAACTCGGGCGCGCTCCATTCGTCCAGCATCAGGACGTCTTTCTTCACGCTCTCGACACGCGGCCGGGCCTGGTCCCAAAAGGCGGTCGGAACCATCCCCGCGGCGTCGCAGCGGAAGCCGTCGAGGTCGAACTCCCGCAGCCAGTATTCGAGCATGGCCATCATGTACTCGCGCAGCTTGGGGTTGCCATAGTCCAACGCGGCGACGTCGTTCCAATCGGGATTGGGCGGGATAATGTGGCCCTGCGCGTCGTGCTTGTAGAAATCCGGATGGGCCATCATGACGCTGTCCCAAGCGGTGTGGTTGGGGACGATGTCGATGATGACCTTGAATCCACGCGCATGCGCCGCCCGGATCAGCGTCTTCAAATCTTCCTTCGTCCCGTAGGCCGGGTCGACGGCGTAGTAGTCGCGCACCGAGTACGGGCTGCCGTAGGTCCCCTTGTGCTTGAGGACGCCCGATGGATGCACCGGCATCAGCCACAGGATCGTGACGCCCGTCTTCTTCAGGTCGTCGAGTTTTGCCGTGATGCCCGCGAAGTTCCCCGCCGACGAAAACGTGCGGGTGTTGATCTCGTAGATCACCCCGTCGCGCACCCACTCCGGCGGCACTCGCGCCTGGAGCCCGGACACATCTTTGTCGGCGGGCGCCGCCATCAACGCGGCGCACAGCGCGAACGCCGCGACCAGACAAACGCGTCCTGTTCTCATGTCAAAATCTTACAGGCTCCGCGCGGCCGCGTGCAGCCCGCGAAGACGATGTTTCATACTGAAAGACGCGAATGGACTTTATACGGAAAGCTGCCGGCCATGCACTGGCGCGGCGGAACGGTCTGGTGTTGGATGAGCGCAAAACTTCAAGGCATTTTCACGCCGACGCTGGTGCCGCTTGACGAGCGCGGCGGAATCAACGAACCCGAGCTGCGGCGTTTCGTCTCGTGGCTGATTGAACGTGGCGTCCACGGCCTGTATCCCAACGGATCCACCGGCGAATTCACGCGTTTCACGGCCGAGGAACGCCGGCGCATCGTCCAACTCACGTGCGACGAGGCGCGGGGCCGCGTGCCAGTGCTCGCCGGCGCGGCCGAGGCCAACGTCAAGGAGACGCTCGCGGCCTGCGAGGTCTACGCCGGGATGGGCGCCACGGCGGTAGCCATCGTCTCGCCGATCTACTTCCGGCTCACCCCCGACGCCGTGTACGCCTATTTCGCGGAGATCGGGCGCAACTCTCCGATCGACGTCACGCTGTATAACATCCCGATGTTCGCCAGCCCGATCGACCTGCCCACAATCCGGCGCCTGGCCGAGTTGCCGCGCATCGTCGGCATCAAGGACTCTTCGGGCGATCTGGCGTTCATGATGCGGATGATCGCCGCGGTGCGCCCGGCGCGCCCCGATTTCTCGTTTCTGACCGGCTGGGAAGCCGTACTGGCGCCGATGTTGATGATCGGCTGCGACGGCGGAACCAACGCCAGCAGCAACGCCGTGCCCGAGGTGACGCGAAGGATCTACGAACTGTGCCGCTCCGGCGGGTTTGAAGAGGCGATGCGCTGGCAGTACCGGATTCTCGAGCTGTTCGACGCGATGCTGTTCCCGTTCGAATTTCCCGACGGTTTCCGCGCCGCGGCGGAGCTGCGCGGATTCCGTTTCGGCCATGGCCGCCAGCCGCTGAGCAGCGCCCAGGAGACGGACAAGAAACCCCTGGCAGCGATTCTGCAGTGCATTCTCTCGGACTTCGGTTTGGTCCAGGCGCCGGCTGAGGGCTGTGCGCCCCGGACGGGCCTGGCGGAGCAGGACAAGATCGCACAAGTGGTTTACGAAGTGATGGCAATCCTGGATAAGCGGGGGATGCTCTGAGCGAGGCGCTGGCATTTGTGGAGCTGGGCGGCTGGTCGCCGGCCATGGTCGTCCTGGACGCCATGGAGAAGACGGCCCGGGTGCGCGTGCTCCAGGCGGAGTTAAACGACCAGCCGGGCGTTTGTCTAAAACTCACAGGTGAGCTCGCCGACCTCGAAGCGGCCGCAGAATCGGCTGAGCGAGTGGCCAAAGCGATGGACGTGGCCGCGGTGATCGGTCTGATCCCCGGGCCCGCCGACGGCGCGCGCGCGGCCTATGACGCCGCGGCGGATTTCAATCCACTCATCGAACAGGCTGCGGTCCAGTTTCCCCGCCGGATGGAAAGAATGCGTGAGGGCAAAATGAATGAACAGGCGAGTTTTGCAGTCGGGCTGATCGAGACCCAGGGTTTTACCGCGGTCTTCGAGGCCATCGACACCGCGGTTAAAACGGCCTCGGTTGAGGTGCTGGCGCGCGAGAAGCTCGGCGGCGGCTACATCACGGTTGTCATCAAGGGCGACATCGCGGCCGTGCGGGCCGCGGTGGAGGCGGGCAGCGCGAAAGTGAACGGCCTCGGAAAACTGATCGCCGCACACGTTATCGCCAGTCCGAGCCAGGCCGTGCTGTCGCTGCTGCCAGTTAAGTGAATGCGGACCCTACGCGCGCCGTAGGCGTTGCCGGGCGCTTTGGAAAAACGCTGACCCACGGCGTTCGCTTCCGCACGCGGCTCCGCGGCGTTGCCCCGCAGCCGATTGTTAGCTGCCACACTGGCGGCAGAATCTCGCATAGGCCATTATTAGACCCAGGGGCTGATCGTGCCGGGCCGCGCTATTTGTCTTCCGCTTGCCGCCGCCTTCGCGCTGGCGGGGCTGCTCACGGCCCCGCTGCCGGCGGCGCGCTCGGATGCCGTGCTCTCGGGACAGGTGGTCGACGAGAACGGCGCCCCGGTCGGTGGCGCGAAGGTCACACTGCGCACGGCAGGCGCGTCCGGTGCTCCTCTCCTCCAGACCACCACGGATCCGGCCGGCCGCTTTCTGGCCCGCCTCCCCGCCGCCGGCACATATCTATTGGACGTCCAGCACCAGGGCTTCTTCGAACTGCGGGATCGCAGTATCGCCCTCGAGGTTTCCACCGCCCTCACGTTTGTGTTGAACCCAATCCGCGAAGTGTTTCAAACCCTGGACGTCGACGGAACTCCTTCGCCCGTCGACCTCGATGAGATTCACCGCGACGAGCAACTCACAGGCACCGAAATCAACGACGTGCCCTTCCGCTCGAGCAACAGCCTGCGCAACGCGCTCCAGCTCATGCCGAGCGTCCTTGAAGATCAGAGCGGCGCCCTGCATTTTGCCGGCGGCGCGGAGAACCAGACGCTATACACGCTGAACGGGTTCGACATCGGCGATCCCGTCACCGGGCGGCTGAATACGCAGATGGGCCTGGACGGTGTGCAGTCCATCCAGTTCCTCACCGGCCGCTATTCGCCCGAATTTGGGAAAGGCTCCTCGGGCGTTCTGTCCCTGAAGACCGACAACGGCTCCGATCAATTCCGCTTCGATACGACCAACTTCGTTCCCGGGCTCGACACGCACAGCGGCATCCACATGGGCGGATGGACGCCGCGCGTCGTCGTCTCCGGACCCATCTGGAAGGGCCACGCCTGGTTCGCCGACGACTTCGACTTTCAATACTCCATCCACTGGGTTAACGGCCTGCCCAAAGGGCAGAACTCGCAAACCGGCTGGCAGGGCGCCAACGTGCTGCACACCCAGGTGAATCTGAGTCCGGTCAACATCGTCTTCGCCGACTTCCTGGTCAATCAAGCCAATCAGAGCCGTTTCGGGCTCGGCGTCCTCGACCCCGTTTCCACGACCACCACCGACCGCTCCAGCGAATACTTCTGGAGTCTGAAGGACCAGATCTACTTCGGCCATGGCGCGCTCATCGAGTTGGGCGTCGCACAGAACCGCTTCGAACTGCGCCAGTTCCCGCAAGGCGACGCACTGTACGTCATTTCGCCGGAAGGCCGCAGCGGCAACTACTTCGTCGATTCGTCGCAACGCTCGCGCCGCGATCAGATCCTCGTCGACGCATTTTTGCCCCACTTCAAGGCCGCCGGCGTGCACCAGATCAAGGCCGGCGTCGGCCTCGACCGTCTGAACTACGATGCCGGCTACCAGCGCACCGGCTATGAACAACTCGGCGTGGCGGACCAACTGCTGTCGAGCACGGTGTTCGAGGGCAGCGGCCAGTTCCGCCGGCCGAATCTCGAACAGTCGTCTTATGTGCTTGACGACTGGCGTCCGCGCGAGAACGTCCAGATCCAGGCGGGCCTGCGCGAGGACTGGGACGAACTGGTGCGCCGCGCCGGCTTCGGTCCGCGCGTGTCGGCCTCCTGGTCGCCTTCGGCTTCGGGCCGCACCAAGCTCTCTGCCGGCTATGCGATCACTTACGACGCCTCGCCCCTGGCGCTGTTCAGCCAGCCGCTCGACCAGTATTCCGTCACCACTCGCTTTAACCCCGACGGCACTCTGGCCGGCCCCCCCGCGGCTATTCGGTTCAGCATCCCCTATGGGCATCTCAAGCCTCCGCGAAGCACGAATTGGAGCTCCACTTTCGACCAGCGGCTGCCCCACAAGATGTACCTTGCCGTCAACTACCTCCGGCGCACCGGAACCGATGGCTTCAGCTATCTCCCCGCCACATCGCCAGGATCATCCATTGAGGAACCTATCACCCCCTTGCCGGTGCCGGTCTCGAACGAGCTCTTCGTTCTCACCAACTCGCGCCGCGATCAATACCAATCCGCCCAGGTGAGCCTGCGCCAGAATCTGGGCGGCCAATTCGAGTGGTTCGCCAGCTACACCCGCTCCCGCGCCACTTCCAACGCCGTTCTCGACATCAAAGTCGACCAGGTGACGCAGGTGCTGGACAACTACGGTCCGATGCCCTGGGACGCGCCCGACCGGTTCCTCGCCTGGGCCTACATGCCACTGCCGCTGAAGAACTGGTTCGCCTCCGTGCTGTGCGACGCGCGCACCGGCTTCCCCTACTCCATCGTCGACCAGACCGGCCTGGTTCAAGGTGCCGTGAATTCGCAACGCTACCCGTTCAATTTCGATTTAAATGTCTATCTGGAGCGCCGATTCACCTTTCGCGGCCGCCGTTTCGCGCTTCGGGGCGGCATCAACAACATCACCAACAGCGGCAATCCGACCGCGGTTTACAATGTCCTCGGCGCGCCGGCCTTCGGGCAGTTCCTGGGCCGCGAAGGACGCCATGTCCAGGTGCGCATCCGCTTTTTCGGACGCTCCTGACGCCGCTTCTTCTCACGGCCGGAGGGCGTCGCACACTTTAATGGCTCCAACCGGCTGAGAATTATGGCCCCTGTAGCACCACTCTCATACTTAGCGAGTACTTTGAAATAAGAGCACTCAGCTCTATAACCTATGCCACGCGTCTTCAGCTTTCACGTTTCCCCTTGTCTTCCGCCGGCCTTGAAGTGCCTGAACGAGCTTTCCCTGAACCTGCGCTGGTGCTGGGACCATCCCACCATCGAGCTTTTTCGGGGCATCGACCCGGACCTCTGGGAGCAGACCGGCCACAACCCGCGGCTGATGTTCGGCCGCATCGACCAGCGGCGACTCGCCGCGCTGGCCGTGGATGAGGCGTTCCTGGCCCAGATGGAGCGCGCCAAGGCCAGTCTCGACGAATACCTCTCCGGCCAAGGCTGGTTTCCGCGCGCCCATCCCGAAGCGATGGGACTCGTCGCCGCGTACTTCTCCGCCGAGTTCGGGCTGACCGAGTGCATTCCCAACTACGCCGGCGGCCTCGGCATCCTGGCCGGCGATGACCTCAAGTCCGCCAGCGACCTCGGTCTGCCGCTGGTCGGAGTCGGCTTGCTGTACCAGGGCGGCTACTTCCGCCAGTACCTCAACGCCGATGGCTGGCAGCAGGAGACCTATCCGATCAACGATTTCCACAATCTGCCCCTGCAGCCGCTCGAGGACAAGGACGGCGAGCCGCTGATGGTCCAGGTCAGCTTCCCCGGCCGCCCCGTCTTCGCCCGCATCTGGCAGGTCCAGGTCGGGCGCATCCCGCTCTACCTTCTCGACACGAATGTGGTCCGCAACTCCGCCGACGACCGCCGCATCACCGGCGCGCTGTACGGCGGCGACCGCGAGCTGCGCATCCAGCAGGAAATCGTCCTGGGCATCGGCGGGTTGCGCGCCCTGAAAACGCTCGGCATCAACCCGACGGTCTGCCATATGAACGAAGGCCATTCGGCCTTTCTCGGCCTGGAGCGCACCCGCGTGTTGATGGAAGAGCAGAATCTGCCCTACTTTGAGGCGCGCCAGATCGCCGCCGCGGGCAACGTGTTCACCACGCACACCCCCGTTCCGGCAGGCTTCGACCGCTTTGACACCTGGCTCATGGAGAAGTACTTCCGCGACTACGCCGGCCAGCTCAGCCTGAGCTTTGAACAACTGCTCGGCATCGGGCGGCAGAACCCTCGCGATGCGGGCGAGCCCTTCAACATGGCCTTCCTGGCCGCGCGCCTCAGTTCCTGCACCAACGCCGTGAGCCGCCTGCACGGCGAGGTGACGCGCAAAATGGCTCAACCCATGTGGGCTGGCTACCCGCTCTCCGAAGTGCCGATCGGTTACGTCACCAACGGCATCCATGCGCGCACCTGGACCTCGATGGAGATGAGCCGGCTGCTCGACCGCTATCTCGGCCCGCGCTGGGCGGACGAGCCCAGCAACCACGCCCTGTGGGAGCGCATCGGCCGCATTCCGGACCAGGAACTGTGGCGGGTTCACCAGATCCGCCGCGAGCGCCTGATCGGGTATGCCCGCGCCCGGCTGGCCACCCAGATCCGGCAGCGCGGCGGCTCCGGCTCCGATGTCTCCATCGCCGACGACGTCCTGGCCTCGGAAACCCTGACCATCGGCTTCGCGCGCCGCTTTGCCACCTATAAGCGCGCCACGCTGTTGCTGCGCGATCCGGCCCGTTTCAAAAGGATCCTGACCAACCCTCAACGCCCGGTGCAAATGCTCTTTGCCGGCAAGGCCCACCCGCATGACAATGCCGGCAAGGACCTGATTCAACAGGTGGTTCACTTCGCCCGCGATCCCGAAATTCGCGACCATATCGTGTTCCTGGAGAATTACGACATCTCCGTGGCCCGCTATCTCGTCCAGGGCTGCGACGTATGGCTCAACACGCCCCGCCGGCCCAACGAGGCCAGCGGGACCAGCGGCATGAAACTGCTGCCCAACGGCGGTTTGAATCTCTCGATTCTCGACGGTTGGTGGGACGAGGCCTACACGCCGGAGGTTGGCTGGGCCATCGGCAGCGGCGAGGAATACGCCGACGAGAACTACCAGGACGATGTCGAGTCGCGGGCACTCTATCACCTGCTGGAACACGAGGTCGTGCCGCTGTTCTACGACCGTGACTCTCAGGGCATCCCGCGCGGCTGGATCGCCAAAATGAAGGCTTCCATGGGGAAGCTCACACCGGTTTTCAACACCAGCCGGATGGTCGCCGAGTACGCCGAGAAGTTCTATATTCCCGCGCACGAACGCCACTTGCGCCTGGCCGCGGAACATGGCAAACGCGTCTACCAACTGGTTGAATGGCGCAAGCGTCTGCGCGCCCACGGCTCGGAGGTGAAGATTACGGACATCTCGAGCGAACATCCCGCCGATGTGGTCGTCGGCTCGAAGTTCAAGGTCACGGCCCGGATTGTGCTGGGCGGCGTCGTCCCCGGCGACGTGCAGGTCCAGCTCTACTACGGCAACGTCAACTCCGAGGGCCGGATCGTCGCTGGCGAAACGGCCGGCATGAGTCTGGCCCAATCGACCGGCCCGGATTACACTTACCAGGGCGAAGTGGAGTGCCAGGATAGCGGCTCCTGCGGCTTCACGGTCCGGGTGATTCCCTTGAACGCGGACGCCATCCTGCCGTACGAACTGCCGTGGATCGTCTGGGCCGAATAATCGGCCCGGGCAGGGCCTGACTTACGTCCGGAACCCAGACGCAATCGGTAATCCGAAACGCCGGGAGACTCCTGGTGACCGCCTGATGGCCGCTCAGGATTTCGCGGCTGGACGCGTGGCGCTGAGAATTCCGGCGACGGCGTGGGCCATGTCGAGTGTGGATGCGGAGCCGCCCATGTCGTAGGTCCTCACCCGGCCCTCGGCGACCACCTGGGCCACGGCCTGGTGGATGGCGCGGGCTACGGGTTGTTCGCCTAGCCAGTCGGCCATCATCATGGCGGCGAGGATGGTGGCAATGGGATTCACTTTGTACAGGCCCGCGTACTTCGGGGCGGAGCCGTGGGTGGGTTCGAAGACCGCGTAGCCGGTCCCGATGTTGCCGCTGTAGGCGAAGCCCATGCCGCCGACCATTTGGGCGCAGAGGTCGGAGAGGATGTCGCCGAACAGGTTAGTCGTTACGATCACTTCGTAGCTGGCCGGGTTCTTGAGCAGCCACATGCAAATGGCGTCCACGTTGGCCGTGTCGAACTGGATCTGCGGGTACCGGCGCGCGACCTCCTGGGCAGCTTCGAGGAACACCCCGTCGGTGGCCCGGAGGACGTTGGCCTTGTGCACCGCGGTCACCTTGCGGCGGTTGTTTTTGAGCGCGTATTCAAAGGCCGCTTCGACAATCCGCAGCGACGCCTTGCGCGTGATGCTGCGAATGGAGATGGCGGCATCGGCCGGGATGCGGGCCATGCCAGGCTCCTGGAAGAAGACCGCGGGGACCTGGGGAAACTCGACGCCGACATACATGCCCTCCGTGTTTTCGCGGAAGACGACGATGTCGATGTTGTCGCGATAATTGAGCGGGTTGCCTGGAAACGCGCAGCACGGGCGCAGGCAGACGTACAGGTCCAACTGTTGGCGCATGCGCACGATGGGACTGCGATAGACCAGGCCGCGGCCTTGCAATTCGGGAGCCAGCTCCACGGCCCGCGTCCTTCACCGGCTTGGACGTGATGGCGCCGAAGAAGGCGCAGTCGGTGCTTTTCAGCAGGTCGAGTGTGCGCGGCGGGAGCGCGTCGCCTTCCTGGCGCCAGAACTCCCAGCCGATGTCTCCGTGGATGTAATCGGCCTCGAATCCCGCCGCGTCGAGAACGATGCGCGCGGCTTGGCAGACTTCCGTGCCGATGCCGTCTCCCGGCAGCCAGGCGATGCGGTGTTTCTTCATGGGGCGATCCAGGCTCAGGCGGCGTGCTTCTTCTTGAGATAGGGGATCAGGCCGCCGGCGTTCAACAACTCCACCGCCCGCGGGTCGAGCGCGGCCGCTTTGCAGGCCGGGCCCGCGGGCAATTTGCGGATGCTGCCGCCGGCCAGGTCGATCTCGATCTCGTCGCCCGCGTTCAATAGGTCCGGCGCTTCCGACGAGACGATCACGGGCAAGCCGAGATTGATCGAGTTGCGATAGAAAATGCGGGCGAACGACGGCGCGATGACTGCGCCAACGCCGGCGAATTTCAGCGCCGCCGCGGCCTGCTCGCGACTCGACCCGCAGCCGAAGTTTTTGCCGGCGAGAATAATGTCGCCAGGCCGCAGGGACGCGCGGATTTCGGGGAAGGAGAGCTCGAAGAGATGCTCGGCGGTCTTCTCGCGGTCGGTGACGTTCAGGTAGCGGCCGGGGTAGATGATGTCGGTATCGATATTCTCGCCGAGTTTGGCCGCGATGCGGCCGCGCAATATCAAGCTGTCGCCAGGCATGCAGGCGCCTCCTTTACGATCGATTCGGGATGGGCCAGCCGGCCCGCGATGGCCGAGGCGGCGACGACGGCGGGACTGGCCAGAAACACTCTGGAATCCTTGCTGCCCATGCGGCCCAGGAAGTTGCGGTTGGTCGAGGAGACGCAAGTCTCCCCGGCGGCGATGATGCCCTGGTGCACCCCAACGCAAGGTCCGCAGCCCGGCGGATTCACCATCGCACCCGCCCGGATCAGCGTCTCCAGGTAGCCCAGCCGCATGGCCTCGAGATAGATCTGCTGCGAGGCCGGGATCACGATGAGGCGCGTGCGCGGGTGGACCTGGCGGCCCTTAACGATGCGCGCGGCAATTTCGAAATCCTCCAGCCGGCCGTTGGTGCAACTGCCGAGCACGGCCTGCTCGACCGGTACTTCGCCCAGCTCCGAGAGCGGCTTGACGTTGTCCACGCTGTGCGGGCAGGCGATCTGCGGTTCCGGCACGTCGGCTGCCAAGTCAATGTGCAGGATCCGCTCGTAGACCGCGTCCGGATCGGGCGCGATGCTCTCGATCGGACGCCCGGCGCGCGGGCGCAAGTACTCGAGCAGCGGCTCGTCCACCGGCGTGAAAGCCACCTTCGCGCCCATCTCCATCGAGAGATTGGCGAGCACCATGCGCGAGGCCACGCTGAGGTTGCGGATGGCCGGGCCGTCGAATTCCACTGCGCGGTAATCGGCTCCGTCGGCGCCGAGCTTTCCGATGATATGCAGGATCAGGTCCTTGGCCGAGACCCAGGGGCGGAATTCGCCTTCCACCAGGATCCGCAGCGTGGACGGCACTTTGAACCACAGGCTGCCCTCGGTCCAAACGCCGGCCATTTCCGTCGCGCCAATGCCGGTGGCGAATGCCCCGAACGCGCCGTGCGTCGTTGTGTGGGAATCGGTGCCCACAACGACCATGCCGGGCAGGACGTGGCCGTGCTCGGCCAGCACCTGGTGACAGATGCCGCCGCGGCCGACGTCGTAGAAATTGGCGATGCCCTGCGCGCGCACGAATTCGCGCACGGCCTTGTGCGTGGTGGCCGTCTTCTCCGATTCGGCCGGCACGCGGTGGTCGAAAATGATGACGATCTTTGCGGCGTCCCAGACCTTGGGAACGCCGATCTCGGCGAAGCTCTTGCGCACCAGGTCGGCGTTCTCGTGGGACATGGCCAGGTTGACTTGGGCGACGACGATATCATCCGGCGACACGCGCTCGCGCCCGGCGGCGCGGGCCAGGATCTTTTCCGCGATTGTCATTCCCATGAAAGACCTCCTACACGACTACTTCGGCTTTGCCGGGCAGGTATCGGTTTTCGAGTTCCCGGTACTCCGGCAGGCCCACGAAGGCGGTGTATTGCTTGAACGAGGAGAGGCGCTCGGTCTCGCCGGCCAGGATGCCGGTCGGCGAGCGGCGCAGGTCGGTGAAGAAATTCACGAGCGCCTTGTGGGCCACCATGATCGAGGCCACGGGGATGCTGACCCGGGCTACGCCCAGACGGGCCAGTTCGGGGATCGGAATCAGCTCGGTTTTCACGCCCGTCACGCCGTCCATCAGGTTGACCGACAGCAGGCCGTGGATCTCGCGCACGGCGCGCTCAATGTCGGTGCGCGTCCCGATGCCGTCGAGGAAGGCCATATCGGCTCCGGCTTCCAGATACAGGTTGGCGCGCCGGATGGCTTCGTTCAGTCCGTGCACGGCGTAGGAGTCGGTGCGCGCGTTGATCACCAGATTCGACCCCAGGCGGCGGCGCGTGTCGGCCATCGCGCGGACCTTTCCGGCCATCTCCTCGGCGGAGATGACCTGCTTGCCTTCCATGTGGCCGCAACGCTTGGGGAAGACCTGGTCCTCGATGTTGACGCCGGCCGCGCCCATGCCGATCAGGCGTTCCGTGACGGCAGCGGCGTTGAGGGCGTTGCCGCCGCCAGTGTCGATGTCCGCCATCACCGGGATCCCCACGGCCCCAATGATGTGGGCCGTAATGTCCAGCACGTCCTTCATGTCCACCAGGCCGACGTCGGGCTGGCCGAGCAGGCTTCCGGCGAGCCCAAAGCCGCTCACCTGAATGGCTTCGAACCCCGCCGATTCGATGACTTTGGCGCTCAGCGCGTCATGACAACCGGGCGCCACCAGGGCCTGACGGCGCTCGAGTGCGGCTCTCAAAATGGATGATCGATCCTGCACGAAATGATTGCTCCTTCCAGCCAAGACCATTCTAATACAACCATAAGGTCCGGTTATCTGAAGAGGGCCCGGTTGCGTGGCGGCGGGGCGCGGCGGAGCCCCGCTGATGCGTCTCTCGAATTCCATCCGGATTTGAGCGACTCGAAGCACCCGCCAGCAAGTGGTGGGTCGTTGCCAGCACCGCGCAATGTGCGTTTAGGTGCCGTTTCCGCTCCACGTTACGCCTCCCGCGAGCGTCAACCGTGTAGATGAGCTGGAGTCGGACTGCGCGCGCGCTGGCGGTCTGCGCATTGATCTTGGCGCAGTGCCCGCTGTCCGCCGGCGAGCCGAGCGCCGCCGCGCTGGAGCGCAAGGCGCGCAAGCTGGCCCGGAAAGGCGACTACGCCGGCGCCTACCTGGCGGCCCAGCAGGCCGTGGCGCGCCGCCCCGACGACCCTGCGCTGCGGGCTCTTGCCGCCGCCTACCAGCGTCAGGGGCTGCAGGCCTTGCAGGCGTACAAGTCTTTGAAACCGGCCGCCGAGCCCGAGAAGCCTCCGCGTTTGCCCGAAGCCACCATCGCCGATCTGCGCCAGCTCGAGCCGCCGCCAAGGCTCCAACCACAGGAACTGAGGCGCAGTTTCAACTTGAGCGCGAATCCGCGGGACCTGATCGCGAAAGTCACCGAAGCCTATGGCATCCGCGCGGTGTTCGACTCGGACTTCCCGCCGTCGGAGCCGCCGCGCCGGCTGCACATCGACAATGCTTCCTGGTCCGAAGCCATTTACGCCCTGCAACTGGTGAGCAATGCGTTCTACGTCCCGCTGAACACGCGCCTGGCCTTGTTTGCCAAGGAGACGGCGGTCAAGCGCGGCGAGGTGGAACCGAACGTCACCGTCTCCATCCCCTTCCCCGATACGATGAGCGCTCAGGACCTGCAGGATGTCGCCAACGCCGTGCGGCAGGTGTTCGGGCTGACCAAAGTGGCGATCGATTCTACCCACCAGGCCATGGTTCTGCGCGACCGGCTGAGCCGCGTGCGCCCGGCGATGGAGATCGCGCGGCAGTTGATGAACGCTCCGTCGGAGGTCTACATCGAGGTGGAACTGGTGAGCGTGGACCGGCAGTCGGACCTCGGCCGCGGTCTGCAACTCCCCACCAACTTCCCGATCGTGGACTTTGGCTCGAAGGCCGGCCCGTTTCAAACGGTTCCCTCGATTCCCACCGGCTTCACGAATTTCGGGACCTTCGGCGGCGGTACAACGTACATGGGGGTCGGTTTGTCGAATGCGCAGATCCTGGCGTCGCTTACCGCCGCCTCGGCGAAAAGCATCACCCGGCTCTCGCTGCGCAGCGTGAGCGGGCAGCCGGCCACGATGCACGTCGGAGAGAAGTACCCGATCATTCAACAGAGCTACGTCCTGCCGCAGAACGCCCCTAGCGGGACCACCGCGCCACCGCCAAGCATCAGCTTCGAGGACCTGGGAGTGCTCGTCAAAATCACGCCACATGTCCACGACGCGGCGTCGCTGACGCTGGAATTCGACGCCGAGTATACGCAACTGACCGGCAACACCTCCGACGGCCTGCCAATCATAACCAGCCGCAAATTCACCATGCCCATCCGCATGAACTTCGGCCAGTCGGTCGTGATCGCCGGACTCGTCCAGAACAATGTCTCGACGTCCAACACGGGCCTGCCGCTGCTGGCCTGGATCCCCTGGCTGCACTCTGAAACCCAAAACCGCGACACCAGCGAAATCCTTCTGGTCCTCAGCCCGACTCTGTTGAGCCAGCCGCCCGGCGAGTTCCCTGGGCGCGTGGTCTGGACCGGCACCGAGGTCCGCGCATTGCCCCTCGACTTCTGGGACCGGGCCGCGGCTCATGCGCCGGGCTTACCATAAAGGCTTAGGGTTTCTCTTTTCCATGTCGAAAATGCTTGAAGAGATCCGGCAGCAGCCGGATGCGCTGGATCGGACGCTGCGCGCTGAATTGCGCGGCTTTGACAGTCTGCGGAAGCGCTTTCAGTCGAAGCCGCCGCGACTGGTGGTGCTCGCCGCCCGCGGCACCTCGGACAACGCCGCGCGTTTCGGCCGCTACCTCATTGAAATCACCACGGGCATCCCCGTTTCGCTGGCCGCGCTGTCGGTCTGCACGCTGTATCAGCGCGACCTGAAGCTCGACGACGCGCTGCTGGTCGCCATCTCCCAATCCGGGGAATCCACCGACACCAACGTCTTTCTCGAACACGGACGCCAGCGCGGGGCCTTCACCATCGGAATCACGAACGAGAGCGCCAGCACGATGGCCCGGCTCACCGACCACGTCATTCTGGTCCACGCCGGCCGGGAAAAGAGCGTAGCCGCCACGAAAACCTTTACCGGCCAGTTGTTGTCGATGTACCTGCTGGCCTGGGCGCTCGGCGCTCCCCTGGAGACCGACGACCTGCTGAGAATGCCGGGGTGGGTCGATGCGGCGCTGCGCCTGGAGGCCACCATCCGCACGCGCGCCGAGCGTTTCCGGTTCATGGATCATGCCGTCGTCATCGGCCGCGGCCTGAACTATGCCAACGCCTACGAATGGGCGCTCAAGCTGATGGAGACCTGCTATATCGTCGCCGAACGCTTCTCACAGGCCGACATTCTCCACGGCCCTATCGCCATGGTCGGCGCCGCGTTTCCGACTTTCCTGCTCTGCCCTCCCGGCGTCACCTGGCCGGGGATGAAGGAACTGACTGCCCGCCTCGCCGGCCTGAAAGCCGAGCGCGTCACCATCACCGACCGCTCCAACGAGGAGGCGCGATCTCCATCCGCGCTCATCGTGCCCGCCCGCCTCGCCCATTCGGGCCCTCTGCCGGTGGACGTCTTTACGCCCATCCCATATATCGTCCCGGCTCAACTGTTCGCCGCGACGCTGGCCGAGGTCAAAGGCTTCGATCCCGACCGGCCGCGCGGGCTGAGCAAAGTGACGCGCACGCTATAGCGCGGCCTGCGGGCCCGCAGGACGGAATCGCTTGGCGCGCTCCTTGGGGAGCGATCCTCCGCGGCCGCCGTTGCTTGACAAGTGTCAATTGACGTTTTACACTCGAAGCGGGTGATCGGGAGTTTCAACCATAAGGGTTTGCGAATCCTGTTTGAAGAGGATGACCGGCGCAAGCTCAAGGCCGATCTCGTGGACCGGTTGCGTCTGATCCTCTCGGCGCTCGATCAGGCGGGCGACGTGCGGGACATGGGCCAACCTACATTCCGCCTTCACCCGCTGAAAGGCAACCGTGAAGGCGTCTGGGCCGTCACCGTGAGGGCCAATTGGCGCGTGACGTTTCGATTCAAGGATGGGGACGCCTACGACGTGGACCTGGAAGACTACCACTAAGGGAGAAGCGAATTCATGCCGATGAAGAATCCCGTTCACCCCGGCGCGCTGGCCAAGGCAAATCTCGAAGAGTTGGGGCTCAGCGTGGCCACCGCCGCGAAAGCCATGAAGGTGACGCGCCAGCAGGCTCTACAATGTGCTTCAGGCCAGAAGCGCTGTCAGCCCGGTGATGGCGCTGCGCTTCGAAAAGGCGTTCGGCGGCGGCGCCGACATGTGGCTGCGGATGCAGGCCGCCTTTGACCTCGCGCAGGCGCGCAAGCGTCGACCCAACATGGACGTCCCTCGCCTGGCCGAACTGGCAGCTCTGTAATGGGCGTCAAGCGGGCGATCCCGAGACGGACTCTTCTTAGAACTACCAACGCTCCAGCATGGTGTTCTACAATTCGGGCTGGTGAGACTGCTTGAACGAGTCTGCGCTTTGGTACTACGGCCGCTCGCCGGCCCGAAATCTGGTCGCGGGGGAACTTTGTTCGATCAAGTCCGGGGATCACTTCCCGGTAGCGAAAATCCTCGCCACCGGCCCCGGCATTGTCCACGTTAGGCTTTACAGGGAGAAGTTCCGCGAGCGGCCCCGGTCCGTCGCGACTGACGCACTTTCGTTGGGCGCTATTGATGATCCAGATGGGTTCGGCGTTGGCCATCTTTCCCTCTCGCGAGGGTCATTCGGTTCGTGGCTCCCCGTTCTCTCCCAAACAAATCCGGTTACGGACGACGAATTCATCTGGGTTGCGGAGTGGGAGTAGTCAGGCGGTGGTGTCTGGGGCTGAATTCAAGAAAACAGCTACGCCCCGATCTCGCGTCGCAAGAGAGACCCTTTTCGCGATAGGATACAGATTCTCCGGCGGCTGCCTATGACGCTAACTCTCACCCCACTCGACTACTCGATTCTGCTCATCTACTTCCTTTTTGTCCTGGGCATTGGATGGTTCCTGCGCAAGAGCGTCAGCTCGAGTTCGGACTTCCTCACCTCGGGCCACTCGCTCCCCCTGTGGATCACCAGCCTGGCATTCCTCGCCGCCAACATGGGCGCGCTGGAAATGATCGGCATGTGCGGCTCCGGCGCCAAGTACGGCATGATGACGTCCCACTTCTACTGGGTAGGCGCGATCCCGGCGATGATCTTCGTCGGCGTCTTCATGATGCCCTTTTACTACGGCAGCAAGGCGCGCTCGGTGCCCGAGTACCTGAAGCTGCGCTTCGACGAAAAGACGCGCGGGTTCAACGCCATCACCTTCGCCGTGATGACCATCCTCAGCTCCGGCATTTCGATGTACGCGCTCGGCATTCTGCTGCAGGGCATCTTCGGCTGGAGCTTCACGGTCTCCGTGGTCGCCTCGGCCGCGATCGTGCTCGCCTATACCTACCTCGGCGGGCTCAGCAGCGCGATCTATAACGAGGTGCTGCAGTTTTTCCTCATCGTCGTCGGCTTCTCGCCGCTAACGATTCTGGCTGTCCAGAAAGCCGGCGGCTGGGGCGGCATCAGCAAGACGCTCGGCCCCGTGATGACCCAGAGCTGGCGTCATATGGCGCATGCCAAGGATAACCCCATGGGGGTCGAGGTCTTCGGCCTGTTTATGGGTCTCGGCTTCGTGCTCAGCTTCGGCTACTGGTGCACCAACTACCTCGTCGTCCAGCGCGCCATGGCCGCGCGCAATATGACCGATGCGCGCAACACGCCCGTGGTCGGCGCGTTCCCCAAAATGCTGATCCCCTTCGTCGTCATCGTGCCCGGCATCGCCGCCATGGCGCTCGCGCAGATGCACCTGGGATATGACATCCCGCTCAAGCCCGACGGCATCACGCGGGACTACGACAAGGTTCTGTTCAGCCTGATGCGCCAGTTCTACTCGCCGGGCATGCTCGGCGTCGGCCTCACCGCGTTGATCGCGTCGTTCATGTCCGGCATGGCCGGCAACGTGACGGCCTTCAATACGGTTTGGACCTACGACATTTACCAGAGCTACATCCGCAAGCACGCGCCTGATTCGCACTACCTTTGGGTCGGCCGCATGGCCACCATTTTCGGCGTCACGCTCTCCATCGGCGCCGCCTTCCTGGCGACTCAGTTCAACAACCTGATGGACTTCCTGCAACTCATCTTTGGCTTCGTCAATGCGCCGCTGTTCGCCACCTTCCTGCTGGGCATGTTCTGGAAGCGGGCCACCGCCCACGGCGCTTTCTCCGGGCTGGTCTCCGGCACCACGGCGGCGTTCCTCACGTACGGGCTGACTGTGGCCGAGCACAAGGGCGGTTTCTTCGGCGCTCTGCACGAGTTTCCCTCCTCGATGGCGCAGAATTTCTGGGTGGCCATCGCCGCCTTCGTCACGTGCCTCGTGGTCACACTTGTGGTCAGCCTCTGCACTGCGCCGCGGCCCGTGGCAGAACTGGCCGGACTGGTCTACGGCGTAACCAAGGTCGAAGTGGAAAAAGCAGTGTGGTACCGGCGTCCGCCGGTGCTGGCCGTGATCGCCGGCGTGGCGTGCCTGCTGCTGAACCTGGTGTTCTTCTGAGGCGCGTGGAGAATGGATCTGGGAGGCACCTATGCTTGATCTGAGAAAACCTGCGGGACTTTACTTCATGCTGCTGGGCCTGCTGCTGCTGGGCGCCGGCCTGCTGCATCCCGGCTACTCGGCGCCGCTGCTGACCGTCAATTTGAACCTGGAGTTCGGCGTCTTCTGCATCTGCTTTGGAGGTGTGTTCCTATGGCTCTCCCGGAAAAAGGCGTAAAGACCTACCACGCCCCCGGCCGCGTCAACCTCATTGGAGAGCACACGGACTATAACGGCGGCTTCGTCCTGCCCGCGGCCATCGGCCTCGGTTGTACCATCCGCGTCAGCCCGCTCTCCGGCGACAAGCTGGTGATCCGCTCGCAGCAGATGCCGGATACGTTCGAAGTGGAAATCGCCTCGCTGCCACGGGTGGAGCCGAGCCAGCATTGGAGCGACTACGTGATCGGCGTGGCCAAGGAGATCGTCGCGCTCGGCTTGCCCATCGCTCCAGCCGAGCTGGCAATCGACGCCACCGTGCCCACAGGCAGCGGCTTGAGTTCCTCGGCCGCGTTAGAAGTCGCCACCGCCTTCGCCCTTCTGGCCGGCCGGCCGCTCGACAAACTCCTGATCGCCCGCCTGTGCCAGCGCGCCGAGCGCAACTTCGTCGGCATGCCCTGCGGCATCATGGACCAGTACACGGCAGTGTTCGGCGAGGCCCACCACGCCATTCTGCTCGACTGCCGCGCGCTGACGCACCAGCTCGTGCCGATCCCCGACGGCGTCGAGATCGTCGCCGTCAACTCGATGGTCAAGCACGAGCTCGGCTCCTCGGCCTACCGCCAGCGCGTCGCCGAATGCACTACCGCCCGATCCTACTTCCCGGGCAAGCAGTCCTTGCGCGACGTCACCCTCGCCGAATTGGAACGCGCCGCGGCGCAGATGCCCGAAGTGCCGCTGGCCCGCGCCCGCCACGTGATCCTCGAGTGCTGGCGCGTGCAACAGTTCTACGCCGCCGCGCAAGCCGGCGATCTCGAACGCCTCGGCCAACTCTTCGTCGAGTCGCACCGCTCGCTGCAGCACGATTACCAGGTGAGCTGTGAGGAGCTCGACTATCTGGTCGATACGGCCCTCACCATCCCCGGCGTCTATGGCGCCCGCATGACTGGCGGCGGCTTCGGTGGCTGCACGGTGAACCTCGTCCAACCGGCTGGCCTGGAGCGTTTTGAAAACGTGATCGCGGCCCGCTACCACGACCGCTTCCATCTCCATCCCACCGTCATCCGCTGCGTGCCCTCCGCCGGCGCCGGTCCGGTGGCTGAATAACAACGCGCCGCCGCACCGAAACGACAACGGCCCCGCACCGCTCGACGCGGCCGGGGCCTTTTCTTTCAGGGCCGGTTCAGAGCCCTGAACAATCAGTTGACGACTTTCTCCGGCACCGCTGGAGGGGCTTTCGGCGCCTTCGGTGCTTTGGGCGCCTTGGCCGGCGCGATAGGAGCAGCCGGAGCCGCCTCCACCGCCGCAGCACCCGCCACGGACCTCCGCACCGTTATGTCGCCGTGCTCGGTCGCGACCTTGACCTCGGTGGATCCGCCCAGCGCACCCGTCAACTTCGCTGTCCGGTCGTTCCCTTCCTGCTTGAGCCGGTCGTCTGCGAAGTCGTTGGTGATGCCGCCGTGATTGGTCGACGCGTTCAGCGTGCACTTCGGTCCTGCCGGCAGCGCCAGTTCAATGTCGCCCGAACGCGTATGCACGTCGATGCGCGGTACCGGCAGCTTCGTCTGGTTCACTTCCACATCGCCGTTCTGGCCGTCGATGGTCAGCGAGTCGCTGATGTCGGTCAGCCGGATGTCCTTGGTCTGCGTCTTCAGAAACACCGGGCCGGCCAGGTTCGTCCCGGTCAGCGTCGACAGCCCCAGCGTCATCTCGCCGGGCACCTTCTCCATGCGAATCTCGGTAACGTTGCTCATGAAGCGCACCGGCTTGGCGATCTTGCGCAGCGTCGTTTCGCCCGAGTAGCTCCCGTTGATGGTCACCTGGCCCTGGACGTCTTCGAGTTCGATATCGCGCCCCCGGCCTTTCACTTCAACGTCGCCCTGAATGCCCGTCGCCCGGATAATGTCGCTCTTGCGCGTATCGATCCTCAGCCGGCCGGCCAGGTTCTGGGCGCGCACGCCGGCATTGTCGCTGTTCACGCTCACTTCCCCGTTGACGTCGCTGATGTCGAAGTCGCCGTATTGCCCGCGCAGTTCCAATGAGGCGCCCTTAGGCACGCTTACTTCCAGATCTGTGGAAACGCGCGTCCGGTCCGCGACACCGCCCGTCTTCGCGGTGATCGTGACCGTCTCGCCGTTCTTCTGCACGCTAAGCTGGCTCTGGTTGTTCGCCTGGTCCGCGGTCGCCCGATCCATGGCCCGCACGCTCTTGCGCCCGCCCACCTTTACATCGGTTGCGTCCACTCCGGTCACCCGCACGTTGCCCCGGGCCATGTCCAACACCACTCGCGGCGTCTTGCCGGTCTCGATATTGCTCGCTGGGACGTCATAGTCGTGGCTCTCGCCGAACATCTCATCCATGCCGAAATGCATCGGCCCGAAATGGTCCCTGACCAGCCGCTCCGTGCCCCACACCGCCGAGCCGATCAGCACGAGTACCAGGATCAGCACCCATTCGCCCCCGGTCACGCCGCGTTGCGGCATATCCTTCGCGGCAAAATGCCAATAGCCGATTTCCACCAGCCGCACTCCGCCCCACACGATCAGCAAGACGGGCCAGTACGTTTCGAGCCAATCCATCAGCGGCACGTCCGGCCGGATGTTGCGCATCAGGAACACGGCGCCAATGAAAATCAGAATCATCGGCCCAATGAACGATCCGCGTCTCATAACCACGACCCTCCCGCCTGCGGACCCTGCGTCCGGTTGTCACCCGCGTGCAGAGCTGCGCGTTCGCCCAGCTTCAGAGCGCCGAGCAGGATCACCAGAATGGGCCAGCTCTGGCTGAAGCCGAAATACGTGAACCTGTCCAGCAGCAGCAGCGTGCCCAGCGTGATCAACAGCAGCGGACCGCGCACGGCCCGCACCAGCATGTAGGTCCGGTTCACAGCGCACCTCCCTCGGCCGGAGGAGGAGGCGGCGGCAGGGGCTCGCTCGGACCCGGGTTGGGCTTCGCGCCGCCGCGCATGCGTTCATACAGCATCCACGCGCCCAGAACGATCAGCGCCGCCGGCCAGTACTTGAGGATCTCTTCCAGCCGCAGCAGGTTCAGATTGCTCAACAGGAACAACACGCCCAGCAGAATCAGCAGCACCGGCACCATCGGCAGTTTGCCCGCTTCCGGCCGCAACTGAATCAGCGAGCTGAACTCATCCACCGATTCGCCCGCCAGCCGCTTGCGCGCCGTGTGATACGCCTCGAACGCCATGTAGAAGTAGAACACCCCGATCAGCATCCCCACCAGCGGCTCCAGACCGCCGGCGTTGCCCGAACTCACGATCGTGATCAACAGCCCCAGGATCAGCACGTGCACGATGCCCTTGGCGTATTGACCGTTGTAAATCGCGCCCACGCCCGGGATCAGGCCCAGCAGGAACGCCAGCCCCGGCGATGCGCTGGCGTGGTGCGGGGGAGCGCCCGTTGGCCGGGCTGTGGTTGCCTGCCCCGTGGCCGGAACGTGTTCCGCGCAGAAGATCGTCCCCTGTGCCGGACGCGCCTCGTCCTCCGTGAGCGGCTTCCCGCAGACGCGGCAGTAAGCTGTAATCGGTTTCGGATCTGGTGTTGCCGTCGTCATCGTCTTGTCCTCCCGTTCAGGAACTCTTCTTCTCCACCTGCGGCCGCTTTTCAATCGGCTTGTCTACCTGCTTGTCCGGACTGGTCTCCGGATTCGCCACTACCCCCGAGGCCGGCTTCTGCACCGCCTTGCTGTCCGCGGCCTCGTTCATATCGCTGAGAGTCTCCCTGATCTCGTAGACCAGCCGTAAGCTCTCGTAATACTTCCGTGCCTTCTCCCAACTGCGCCAGGCCTTGTCTTCCGCCGCCATCCAGACCTTGGACGGCTGCAGGTCCGCGGGCTTCAGTTGGCGGATCGGCACCATCCGCCCCAGCATCGCGAACGACAGAATCGTCATCGCCATGCCCATCGCAAACTTGGGCTGCAGCACCGGCTCCAGCCAGCGGCTGATCCATCGGCGCTTGCTCACCCGCACCGGCGCCTGGCCGCCCGCGCGCACTTCGAACAGGATCTTGTTCACCAGCGCCGGCGGGACTTCCACATCCGCCACGCGCTCCATGAACTCGAGCGCCGCGCGGCTGTCCGCCACCACCTGCCGGCAGCTCTCGCATTCGTTCAGGTGCAGCTCGACCGTGGCCCGCTCGGCGTCCCGCGCCACGCCGTCAACGTAGTCGCAAATCAGCGCTTCCAGATCGCTGCACTTCATAGCACTACCTTCTGCCTGCGCAGAATCCGCACCAGCTCGGCCCGGCCCCTGTTCAGCCTCGACTTCACCGTGCCCTCGGGCACGTTCAAAGCCCCGGCGATTTCCTTGTACTCCAGCCCTTCCAGGTCGCGCAGAATCACCGTCTCCCGCAACTCCGGCGACAGTCTCACCAGCGCCGCCTGCAGCACTTCGCCCGCCTCGCGCCCCGCCAGCATCGAATCGGTGCGCGACTCGACCGCGGTCCTTTCCTCCAGCATCGGCAACTGATCTTCAATCGAATCCGTCACCCGTTCAGACTTGGTCCGGCGATAGTTGTCAATCAGCAGATTGCGCGTCAATCGCGTCAGCCAGACCGTGAACGATCCCTCGCCCGCGCGGAAACTCTTCAACGTGCGGAACACCCTCAGGAAAACTTCCTGCGTCAGGTCCTGGGCTTCCTGTTCGCGGGCCGTGAAGCGCAGGCAGATCGAGTACACACGCCGGGTGTGGGTCTTGACAAGATCCTCCCACGCGGCCTCTTCTCCGTGCATGCACCGCTCCACTACCAGGGCGTCCTGATCCAGATCAGACACCGCAGGACGCTCCCAGCCGGACCCAAAGCCGGACATCAGCCGTCGCGGGTCCGTCGTCCACTTGGGGACTCCCGCCACCGGCATCGCCAAACCATGGGTGATCGCTGCCATCGCCGCCGGGCGCTCCTTCCGGAAAGCGATTCCGGCCGCCTGACCATCTTTCGCAGAGGGGCGGGCCACCGTTTCTTGCCTTCCACCCTGAGAAACGACGAATTATCATAAGAAGTTCGCCTAAAGTGCCGGACTGGCGATTGATCTCCATAATTCTATGCCATCGCCGCCCGGTTTGGAGGAGCCACGCGGCCTTTCGAGTACTTGGCGACGGGAGGTGGCCGCCATCGGTAAGTTGCGCATCCGCATCGCGATCCCGCTGGCCGCCGGCGACGCCGCAGCGACGTCCGCCGGGTGGCGGCCACCCGGGTCTGCCTCGAAGCCAGGTGCGGAAGGCGCCCCGGACCGCCTTTCTCGGTTGATATACTTCTTTTGTCGAAGTGTTCCTGCACGGCCCTGCCGCGACACTGCCCAGAGTTCGTCTGTGAGTCATTTGTTCGTTCCAGGCGTCTAAGCATAAGGGAGACCTCTTGAATTGCCCATTTTGTGCCTTTAAGGAAGACCGGGTGATCGACAGCCGCGAGAGCAAGGAAGGCGACGTCATCCGGCGGCGCAGGGAATGCCTGCAGTGCCTTCGTCGATTTACTACATATGAGAGAATTGACGAAATCCCCTATATGGTTGTCAAGAAGGACGGGCGCCGCGAGAAGTTCGATCGCCAGAAGGTCTTGAGCGGGCTCCTCAAGGCTTGTGAAAAACGTCCCGTCAGCATGTCGAAACTCGCCGAACTGGTCGATGAGGTGGAAGGAATGCTGGCGGATAAGGCGGAACGGGAGGTCGGCACGACCGAAATCGGCGAGTTCCTGATGCGCCGTCTGGCCGGGTTGGACAAGATCGCCTATGTCCGGTTCGCTTCGGTGTACCGGGATTTTCAGGACGTCGAGGCCTTTTTCAATGAGCTCAAGGATATGATGAAAATGAAGGGTAGATAGGAATAAGTTATTTATTATCAGTTGCCTAGCAATTTTTTCCATATAGCCTGGAACGAACCTCGCCGCCGTGCATCCAATTTATTGAGTCTTAACAAGGCGGCGGGAAGTATGTTATGCTCATTCGGAGCGTCTTTCCATCCAGCATTTTGCCCCTGCCTCAATCGGTGAAATGTTTGCCCGGCTGTTGCATCGGGAAGGGATAAGGCTATCTCGACTGGCTGACAGCGCATGGGACGTGTTCCCCGTCCGCTCGTGCCTGGACCGGTCGCGTTTCACGCTGAGCGACTGTTGATCAAGAAGGCCAATCCCCGGTCCGGGAGGTGATTTACTAGTGGATCAATTCGAAGATCAATTTCTTACAGATGCGCCGGATGGCCTCGCCATTGCGTTTGACGAGGATGCTAATTTCTTCCATCCCGAGGACGTGCAGGAAGAAGATCTGCACGCTACGCAAGTTGTTGAGGAGTCGATCTATACCGATGACCCCGTGCGCGTGTATCTGCGCGAGATGGGCGCCGTTCCGCTGTTGACCCGCGAAGGCGAAGTCGACCTCGCCAGGAAAATGGAGCGCGGCAAGCTGCGCATGCAGAAGGCCATCAGCCGCTCCGCGCTGGTGCAGTTGCATATCTCCGAACTGGCCGATCAGATTCACCGCCAGGAGGTGGACCTGGAAGACTGGGTCGATCTCGGCGACGTTGAGGAAGGGACCCCCGCTTTCGACAAGCGGCTCAGCGACTTACAGGAGCAGTTCGCTTCCTTCGGCGAAGTGCACCAGGGCCTGAAGAGGGCCCAGGAAAAGGCCGAGGCGACCCCCGCTTCCAATAAGAAAATCCGTCGCAAGGCGCAGCTTAAGTACTATCGCGCTTCTGTGCAGACCTCGTTGGCCATCCGCCGCTTCCCCTGGCAGACGCCCAAGTGGCGCTATTTCTCCATCTCCATCGAGAAGGTGCTCGATGAGATGGCTCACATCGAGGCCGAGGTCCGCCGCCTGGAACTGCGCAAGGACGACCATCAGGGCCGCATTCGCGAATTGAAGCGCGAGATTCGCCGCCGCGAAGCCACCGCCGCGGCCACCCTCGCCGACCTCCGCCATACTCTGCAGGTCATACGTCAGGGCGAGCAAGAGGCCGAACGGGCCAAGAAGGATCTGGTCGAGGCCAACCTCCGGCTGGTCGTCTCGGTAGCCAAAAAGTACGTCAACCGTGGATTGCATCTTCTTGATTTAATTCAGGAAGGCAATATCGGCCTGATGCGCGCCGCAGATAAGTTCGAATACCGCCGCGGGTACAAGTTCTCGACCTACGCCACCTGGTGGATCCGCCAGGCCATCACCCGCGCCATCGCCGACCAGTCGCGCACCATCCGCATCCCGGTCCACATGAACGAGTCGATGAACAAGTTCCTGCGGGCCACGCGTGAGCTGGAAAAAGAACTCGGCCGGTCTCCTACAAATGAGGAAATCAGCCGCCGCATGGACATCCCGGTGGAGAAGGTCCAGAAGCTGAAAACCATCTCCCGCGACCCCGTTTCTCTCGAAACGCCGGTCGGCCGCGATGGCGAGTCCGCTTTGGGCGATCTGATTGAGGACCGGTGGGTTGCTTCTCCGGTCGATTCGGTCATCGATTCGAACATCCGCGAGGAGACGGCGGCCATCCTCAAGACACTTTCGCCAAAAGAAGAAAAAGTCATCCGCCTGCGCTTCGGCATCGGTTGCGACCGCGAGCATACTCTTGAAGAGATTGGCCAGCAATTCGATGTCACGCGCGAGCGCATCCGCCAGATCGAGGCTAAGGCGCTGCGCCAACTGCGCTCGCCCGAACGCGCCCGGCACCTCAGAGCGTTGCTCGCAGCACGCTGATCTTATAGGTGTAAAAAATTGGGCCGGGGCGGTCGCCTCGGCCCTTTTGCTTTTGGTCCCCAGCCCGAGGGAGGGCGCATCATTCTGGAGCGCGGCCCGTGCGGTTCACCGTGTACCGACCATGCAAACACCATGCGCGGACCACGTCTTCACCGTGTTCTCGCGGTGATTCCACGGTGAACTCACGGTGTTTCTGTGGTGTTTTCATGGAGCGCGCACGCCTTATTTCGTGGGTTTTCCGGCCTGCGAGACGAGCGCGCGCAGCTCATCGAGGGCTGCCTTCATCTCCGGCAAACGGCCCTGCAATGCCAGGATCTCGAGGTGGTCCTTGAGCGGCCGCGCCGGTACGCCCCAATACGTCTGCCCGCCGCCGGGCAGGATTTTGCCGGGCAAGACGCCCGATTTCGAGCCCAGGATGGCGCCGCTTTTGATGCGCACGTTGTCGCCGATGCCGACCTGGCCGCCGATGACGCACCAGTCTTCGATCACCGAGCCGCCGCCCACGCCGGTTTGCGCCACGATCAGGACATGGCGGCCGATCCGGCAGTTGTGGCCGATGTGCACCATGTCGTCGAACTTCGTGCCGTCGCCGATTTCGGTGGCGCCGAGCGCGGCTCGATCCACCGTGCAGTTGGCGCCGAGTTCGACGTCGTCGCCCAGGACCACACGCCCGATTTGCGGGAATTTCTCGTAGCCTTGCGGGGTCCGGTTGAAGCCGAAACCATCGGCGCCGAGTACGACGCCGGAGTGCAGGATCGCGCGCGCGCCGACGGCGGTGGGTGGATACACGGTCACGCGGGCATGCAGCGTCGAATCCGCGCCGATGCGCGCGCCGGCGCCGATGAAACAATGCGCGCCGATGGCCGTCCGGTCGCCGATCGCGGCCTCTTCCGAAATGACGGCGAAGGGTCCGATCGAGACATCCTGCCCGATCGTGGCCGTCGCCGCGACTAGCGCGCTGGGGTGGATGCCGGGCTGGGGCCGCGCCGGTGGATGGAGGCGCGCGACCACGCGGGCGAACGCGGCCCGCGGGTCGCTGGCGCGGATAACGGTCCGGGCCTCGGCGCTGTCGAAGTCCTCGGGGACGATGAGACAACCCGCGAGCGAGGCGGCGGCCTCGCGGCCGGCCTTGCGTGGCAGCACGAAGGCGATGTCGGCGGCGCCGGCGGTGTCGAGCGGCGCGGCCTGGAGGATGTTCAATCCGGCGTCTCCCTCTGCCGGGAGGCCCAACCAGCTTGCGATTTCAGATACTTTCATAGCGTGTCAATCCGGCGTCCCCGTCAACGGGGAGGCCCAGCCAGCTTGCGATTTCAGATACTTTCATAGCGTGTCAACCCGGCGTCGCCCTCTGAGGGGAGGCCCAACCAGCTTGCGATTTCAGATACTTTCATGGCGTTGTTCGTACGATAGGGCTTGTACGATAGAAGTTTATGCCAGTTGACGCGTCGGCCTACATCGCCCCCACGGCGCGCGTCCATCCGGACTCGCGCATCGGACCCCAATGCCGCATCGGCGAGTACTCGGTGATCGAGCAGGACGTCGTGCTCGGCATGGGCTGCGTGCTTGAGCCATACGTGTACGTGAAGCGCTGGACGACGCTCGGCGAGCACAACGAAATTTCGGCCGGCACCGTGCTCGGCACCGATCCTCTCGACAAAAATTTCACCGGCGAACGCAGCTACCTGCGCATCGGCGACCGCAACCGGATTCGCGAGCATTACACCATCTCGCGCGGCACTGCCCCAGAGTCGGAGACCGTGCTCGGCGACGGCAACTACATCATGACCTCGGGCCACATCGCGCACAACTGCCGCATCGGGTCGAACACGGTGCTGGCCAGTTGCACGCTGGTGTCGGGCTACGTCGAAATCGAGGACCAGGCGTTTATTTCCGGCGAGATCGCGATCCACCAGTTCTGCCGGATCGGGCGGCTGGCGATGATCGCCGGCGGCGTGCGGGTGAACCTGGACGCGCCGCCGTTCTTCCTCTACGGCGGCCTGTATATCCAGCCCGACGGGTTGAACAAGGTCGGGCTGCGGCGCGCGGGATTCTCTCAGGAGCAGATGCGCGTCCTCAAGCAGGCGTACCAGTTGCTGTACCGCTCCGGGCTGAAACTGGCCGAAGCGCTGGCGCGCATTGAGAGCGAGATTCCGGACGAGAACACGCTGCACCTGGTGGAGTTCATCCGCGGCAGCAAGCGCGGCATCGCCCGCGAATCGGGGCGCGGCAAAGCAGCGCCGGAAGAGGGCGGCGCGCCCGTTCTGTGAGGGCTTTCGCGCGGCCAAAATGACCGCGTGGCTGGGCCCAGGCCGCTACGCTGTAGCGGCCTCGCCTTGTAAGTTATTCATTTTAAGCTACTTAAAAATGACAGGCCGCTACTAATAGCGGGTTGCCCCTTTGAAGGCCCTTCCAAGCGCGGCGCTTTCGCAGCGTCCAAAGCCTCGAACTGTTGCCCGCCGCGGCCCCGAAGAAGGCCGGCTTGCAGCAGACCAATCATGCAGCCTGCCGGCTCACAGGCAAGTTTGCCCAGCATAAAAGGAGGCCTCTAGCTAGGCGAGAATTAATAGATTACCGCACGCCTTCGTATGTAATATCATAGATTGTAGGGCAATAATAGGTGATGTGGTTCACATCATTGAGTTCCTTTATTATCCCCAATGCTTCTAGTTTTTTTAGATCTGAACGCGCCGTCGGGTATGTCACTCCAAACTTTCCTTTCACTGTCATAACGGAAATCACAGGGCTTATAAAGAGGCCGTCAACTACCCCGGCCAACCTGACACTGCCACCCTTAAGCCGCTTGTGGAAGTCGCGATGGAGGGCCAAAAGCATGTTGCAGCGCTTCTCTGTGTCTATGGTCTGTAGGACAACCCCTTCCAAACAAAACTGAATCCACAAATCCCACGCTCCGTTGGTGCTAACGCCTAGGAGAAGATCCATGTACTCGCGCTTTCGTTTTTCAAAAAACGCGCTCATGTAGAGCCACTGACTTGAGAGCTTACACCAATCTGCAATGGTCAGCGCAAGCAGGAGTCGCCCCACACGTCCATTACCATCGGCGAAGGGGTGAATTGTCTCAAATTGATAATGGGCCAGAAAGGCTCTCACTAGTGGATCGAATTCATCATCGCTGTGTAGGTACTTTTCAAAGGCATCTAGCGCTTCTGGAAGTTGCTGCGGTGGCGGAGGAACAAACCGAGCTGGTCAACCGATATAATTCTGTATATTCCGAAACTCACCGGGTCTTTGATCTGAGCCGCGCACCCCATCCATAAGTACCGCATGTAATTCTCTAATCAGGCGCAGCGAAAGGGGCAGGTCGTTTACGCCATCCAGTCTGAGCCTGAGTGCTCGGCCATAGTTGAACACCTCGCGGAATGCGTTGTTGGGATCGGCAGTTGATATTGGGTACCTTGGGTCTGCTTCAAAAAGGGCCTGCTGTTGCGGATCGGTGACCGTGCCCTCCAGTTGAGACGAAAGCTGCGCCTCTCGGCTCTCGAGCGGCTTAAGCAGGATTTCGGGGTTGGGCAGGTGCTTACCTGTTCCGTCTAGGCTTGCGAGACACGTGCGGGCCTCAAGCAAGAGCTTCCAAAGTCGGCCGGGCCAGGACCACCTGGGTGGAAGTGGGTCCGGGACGAATGCGAGTTGAACATCGGGCGGGCCGTTTGGTACAGCCACGAGGCGGCCTGTCATTGCGCTCGTGAATTCCTGACGATCCATAGAAGGTTTTTTAACCGTAGCGCTATCTATTAAAAAATACAAGCAAAACGTTTATCGTAAATTTCTATTTTGTTGAAACCCTTAAACGCCGCCCTGGACCGTAAGCACATTAACGTCAGCTTGGCGGAGCGCCGGAGGCTTACTCGTAACGCAGCGTCTCGACGGGCATCAGGCGCGTGGCCGCGCGCGCGGGGTAAAGCGTTGCCAGGAAGCTGACCAGGAGCGCCGCGGCCGAGATCCAGAGCGCATCGGCGAAGTGCGGTTGGAATGGCACGTAGCTGATCGAGTAGATCTCCTCGTCCAGGGCGATCCAGCGGTAATGATCGGCCAGGAAACTCAAACCATAGCCCGAGACCAGGCCGAGGAGCACGCCGCACAGGCCGATCAGCAGTCCCTGGGCGATGAAGATGCGGGCAATCTGAGCCGGTTTCGCGCCGAGCGCGATCAGCACCGCAATATCGCGCCGCTTCTCCATCACCGACATCACCAGCGCGGTGAAAATGTTGAGCGCGGCAACGAGCTGAATCAGGCTGATCGTGATGGTGGAGACCGTGCGCTCCAGGCGCAGGGCGCTGAGCAACTGGCGGTTCTGCTCCATCCAATGGGTCGCGCCGAGCTTGTCGCGGCGGCCGGCGTTGAGCATCGTCTCGGCGGCGCGCGCCACCGCGGGCGCGTCATAGACGTCGGCGACGCGCAGTTCGAGAGCGTTGACGACATCGCCAGTGGAGAAGAGGCGCTGCGCTTCTTCCAGGGAAACGAAGGCGAACTGGTTGTCCAGGTCGTAAAAGCCGGATTCAAAAATAGCGGCAACGCGGAATTGGGAATCGCCGGCTCGCACGCCGAAGGGCGTGAGCTCGCCCTGCGGGCTGAGGACGCGCAGGACCGCACCGGGCAGCATGCCGGTGCGCTCGGCGAGGTGCGAGCCGAGGACGATGGCGGGCAGGCCGCGGAGGCCGCCGCGCATTCCGTCGAGCGAGCCCTTCGTGATGCTGCGGCGCAATTGCGTCAGGACGGCGGCGTCGATGGGCACGCCCTTGAGCGTGGCCTCGGCCGATTGCTGCGGCCCGCAGGCGAAGACCTTGCCGTAGAGCGCCGGTTCAGCCGAAGTGACGCCGGGCAACTGGCGCAGTTGGGCGCACAGCGAACGCCAGTCGGCGATGCCGGAGGAGGGCTCCTTCTCGAGAATCGTGACATGCGGCGTTGCGCCGAGCAGGTTGGTTTCGAGGCTCGAGCGGAAGCCGTTGTTCACGGCCAGCGCGATCACCAGGGCCATGACGCCGGCGGCGACGCCGACGACGGAAATGACGGTGATCAGCGAGATGACCGTCTGACGCCGTTTGGCCTTGAGATAGCGCGCGGCGACGAAAAGCTCGAAGGCCTCAAGCATTCGCGGCGCCTTACTCCCGCCCGTCGTGAGCCGTGGCTTCGCGCAGCATATCGGCAATGCCGATGGGCCCTTCGGGCCGCAGCAGCGGGAACAGGATGACGTCGCGGATGGACTTCGAGTTGGTCATCAGCATTACCAGGCGGTCGATGCCCAGGCCCTCTCCGGCGGTGGGCGGCAGGCCGTAGCACAGCGCGCGGAGGTAGTCTTCATCCATCTGGTGGGCCTCCTCGTCGCCACGTTCGCGCATGGCGAGCTGCATCTCGAAGCGGCGGCGCTGCTCGTTGGGATCGTTGAGCTCGGTGAAGGCGTTGCCGATCTCCATGCCGGCGGCGAAGATCTCGAAACGGTCGGTCATGGAAGGATCGTCGGGATTCTGCTTGGCCAGCGGCGAGACCTCGACCGGGTATTCGTAGATGATCGTCGGCTGGAACAAATGCTCCTCGACGTGGCGTTCAAACAGGTCGACCAGCATTTCGCCCGGGCTCGGCCGATTGCTGTGCAGGGCCAGCCAGGCGGGGTCGCGGACCTGGTCGAGCGAAGGCCGGTCGGGCGCGGGCCAGAACTCGACGAGAGCCTCGCGAATGGTATAGCGCCGCACGTTGCCGAAGTCGAGCTGTTGGCTCTGGTATTCGACAACCGTGCCGCCGGTGGAATCGATGGCGAGCTGCTTCAGAAGTTCGCAGGTGAGATCCATCAGACCGCGATAGTCCGTGTAGGCCTGGTAGAACTCGAGCATCGTGAACTCGGGATTGTGGCGCGTGGAGACGCCCTCGTTGCGGAAGTTGCGGTTGATCTCGAAGACGCGATCCATGCCGCCGGCGACCAGGCGTTTCAGATACAACTCGGGCGCGATGCGGAGATAAAGATCGATGTCGAGCGCGTTGTGATGGGTGACGAACGGTCGGGCGGCCGCGCCGCCGTAGAGCGACTGCATCATCGGCGTTTCGACTTCGATGAAGCCGCGCGATTCGAGTTGCCGCCGCAGCGAGCCGACGATGCGGGCGCGCGCGGCGAAGACCGTGAGCACCTCGGGATTGGCGATCAGGTCGAGATAGCGCTGGCGGTAGCGCAGTTCGACGTCTTCGAGACCGTGGTACTTCTCGGGGATCCCGAGCAGGTTCTTGGAGAGGAAGACGAGCTGGTCGACGTGCACCGACAATTCACCGGTGCGCGTGCGGAACAGATAGCCCTCGACGCCGATGACGTCTCCGAGGTCGAGCAACAGGTAGAGCTGGAAGCCGGCCTCCGAGAGGGCGTCCTTCTTGACGTAGACCTGGAGCTTCGCGCCGCCCTGCTGCAGGTGCATGAAGCCGGCTTTGCCCATGCGGCGGATGGTCAGAATGCGGCCGGGCAGGCGCACCGGCACGCGCGCGGCGTCGAGCTCCTCGGCGGTTTTGGCGCCATACTCGGCCCACACCTGAGGCACCGTGTGGGTGAAGTCGAAACGCTGCCCGTAGGGCCGCGCGCCCAGCGCTTCGATCTCGCGGATGCGCGCGAAGCGCTGTTCAAACTGCTCCTGCTCGAGGGACAACTAGCGACTCCTTTGAAAACACCATTATAATTTCTGGGTGGACTCCCTCTCCATTGTCGTCCCGGCGTACAACGAAGGGCGACGGCTGCCGGCTACGCTGGAGACGCTGTGCGCATATCTCGAGAGTAGCCCGCTGCGGACAAAAGAGATCGTGGTAGTGGACGACGGCTCGTCCGATCGAACCGCGGAGATCGTGCGGGAGTGGAGCGCGCGCAACCCGCTGGTCCGGCTGCTGCAGAATCCGGGCAATCGCGGGAAAGGCTACGCGGTGCGGGCGGGATTCGGTGAGGCGCGCTGCGAGTGGGTGCTGTTTACCGACGCCGACCTCTCGACGCCGATCGAGGATTTGTCGCGGTTAATGGCGGCGATCGCGCGGAGCGGGGCGGACGGCGCCATCGGGTCGCGCGCGCTGGACCGCAAGCTCGTGGGCAAACGGCAATCGCTGGGGCGCGAGATCAGCGGACGCGTGTTCAACCTGTTCGTGCGCCTCGTGACGGGATTGCCGTATCGCGACACGCAGTGCGGGTTCAAACTGTTCCGCCGCGACGTGGCCCAGGCGCTGGCCGCGCGGCAGCGGCTCGAGGGCTTCGGCTTCGACGTCGAGATCCTGTTCATCGCGCGGCGGCTGGGTTACCGGATCGAGGAAGCGGCGGTGCGGTGGTACAACGCCGAGGGCACGAAGGTCAGTCTCTTGAAAGGTCTGGCCGCTTTCGGCGATCCATGCCGCGTGCGCTGGAACGATCTGCGCGGGCGGTACCTCCAGCGAAGCTGATGCGCGTCATGGCCCGCTGCGATTCGGACCGTTCGGTCCTCAAGCCGATAGAATAAAAGCATGCGCACTCCCCTAATGGCCGGCAATTGGAAGATGTACAAGACGCCGGCGGAAACTACCGCATTTTTTGAGAAATTCCTGCCGCTGGTGGCGCAGTCCACGCACGCGGAGATCCTGATTTGCCCGCCCTTCGTGGACATCGCCGCGGCCGTTGCCGCCACGAGTGGATCGCGCGTAGCCGTCGGCGCGCAGAACTGCGAGTATCGCAAGGAAGGGGCCTACACCGGCGAGATTTCGCCGGCGATGTTGAAGGCCGCGGGCTGCGCGTTCGTCATCATCGGACACAGCGAGCGCCGGCAGTATTACGGCGAAACCGACGCGACTGTGCTGCTCAAGACGAAGGCTGCGCTGGCGAATGGCGTGAAGCCCATCGTGTGCGTTGGCGAGCTGCTGGCGGAGCGCGAGGCGGGTAAGACCAGCGAGGTGCTCGCCGTCCAGTTCAGCGGAGGCATCGGTGGCCTCAGCGCGGAAGAGTTCGCGCAGATCGTGATCGCCTATGAGCCGGTGTGGGCCATCGGAACGGGCAAGGTCGCGACGCCGGAGATCGCCGAAGACGCGCACAAGCAGATTCGCGCCCTGGCGGCGGCTAAATTCGGCGCCGAGGCGGCGGCGAAGGTGCGCATCCTGTACGGCGGCAGCGTGAAGCCGGACAACGTGAAAGGCCTGATGGCGCAGCCGGACATCGATGGCGGCCTGGTGGGCGGGGCCGCGCTGGACGCCGTCAGCTTCGCGGGCATCGTTAATTTCTAAGACTGATTTCTAGGACTTCTTCACGGGCGGCGCGGGGCCTTTGCCCGGCAGGCCGACGGGATTCTCGTGCACTCGCTCAGGCGTGTCGCCTTTGAGACCGCTGGCGAGCGAGACCATCTTCTCGCCGAACCGGTCGCGGATGCGGTCCGCGGCATCCATGGCGCGTTGTGCGCGCTCATGGTGCTCGGCATTCAGCAGGTCGAGCTGGCCAGGGCCGTTTTCGAAACCAGAGACGCCCGCGCCGAGCAGGCGGACGGGCGCGCCGCGTTTCCAGTTCTCATGGAAGAGCTCGCGCAGGGCCAGGATCAGATCGTGGTCGAACTGCGTGGCGTGCTCGAGGGTGCGGGCGCGCGTGAGCGTCGTGAAGTCCTTGTAACGCAGCTTCAGATGGACCGTGCGGGCGTGGAAGCGGTGCTCGCGCAAGCGCCGGGCGACCTTTTCGGTCAAGTGGGTGAGCGTCGTCTCGAGTAGGTCAAGGTCGGCGGTGTCCTGGGTGAAGGTGTGCTCGTGGCTGATGGATTTGGGGTCCTCGTGCTCGCCGATTTCGCCGTCAAACCAGGCGCCGGCGTCCACGCCACGCGCCTTGCCGGCCAGGGCCAGGCCCCACATCCCGAAGCGCTTCCGCAGGAATTCCTCGTCCAGACGAGCCAGATCGCCGACCCGCTGGATGCCGATCTCGTTCAACCTCTGTTCCATCACCTTGCCGACTCCGGGCAGCCTGCGCACGTCCAGGGGCGCCAGGAACTGCGATTCCAGACCGGCGTGGATCCACAGAATCCCGTTCGGCTTGGCCTGGTCGGAGGCGACCTTGGAGACCAGGCGCGAGGCGGAGATGCCGATGGAGCAATTCAGGCCCGTCGCGAGCTTCATGCGCTGGTGCAGGGCGTGCGCCGCCGCGAGCGGGACCCCAAGCAGCCGCGCGGTTCCGGTGAGGTCCAGGTAGGCCTCGTCCACCGAGGCCATCTCGACCAGCGGAGAGAACTCCTGCAGGACGGCGTGCACCTTGTGGGAGTAATCGCGATACCAATCGGGGTGGCCGTCGAGGAAGATGGCGTGCGGGCAAAGCTGAGCCGCCATGCGCAGAGGCAGGGCGGAGTGCACGCCGTATTTGCGGGCGGCGTAACTGGCGGCCGAAACGACGCCGCGCTGGTCCTTCTGTCCGCCGACCACGACGGCTTTGCCTTTCAGACTCGGATCGAAAAGCTCCTCGACCGAGACGAAGAAGGCGTCCATGTCGACGTGGAAAATGGTTTTCAGGGGCTCCATTGCGCCTTCACGACTCGCGGCAATCCGGCGAGGTCCGGGGTGACGGAGCACCCTCTCCAGCCCGGGCCGAGCAGTCCTGAAACGGACTCGCCTTGCGTGGCTCCGATCTCCAGGATGAGCCAGCCGCCGAGCCGCAGCAAGCGGGCGGCGTCGGGGATCAGGCGGCGGAAAACGGCGAGGCCATCGGGCCCGCCGTCGAGGGCGGCGCGCGGTTCCCATTCGCGCACCTCGCGCTGGAGCGCGTCGATTTCGGCGCTGGCGATGTAGGGCGGGTTGGAGACGATCAGGTCGAAGGCCGCGGCGGCGAATGCAGTGCCGAGGTCGCACTGAACGAAGTCGACCTGCGCACCGAGGCGAGCGGCGTTGGCGTGCGCGATGCGCAAGGCGTCGGGGCTGATTTCCGTCGCGCAGACGCGCGCCTTCGTTTCCAGTGCCAGCGTCACGGCGAGGATGCCGGAGCCGGCGCCGATGTCGAGGACGCGCCGAGCGTCAACACGAGTGTCTACGCGGCAGGCTTGAGTGCCTGCGCCCCACTGCGCCTGCTGCGGCGTTTCGGGGCTCCCTTCCGCGGTAGGGCGGGTCGCGGCGGGAAGCGGCGCTGAGGGGATCTGGAGACGCTGAGTGGGCGCGGGCATGGCCAGGCGGTCCGATTTTGACAACAGCGCGAGGGCGGCCTCGACGACGTGTTCGGTCTCGGGGCGCGGAATCAGTACGCCCTTTTCGACGTGGAAATCGCGGCCCCAGAACTCCTGCGTGCGGGTGATGTACTGAGTCGGCTGGCCCTTCAACCGTTCGTGCAGGAAGCGGCCATAGTGCAGCCACTCGAGCTCGGAGAGCTCATATTCCGGGTGAGTGAGGAGGTAAATGCGGTCGCGGTGGAGGGCGTGAGCGAGCAGGAGTTCGGCGGTCAGCGCCGGCGCGCCGATAGCGCCGTCGCGCAGCAGTTCAAGCCCTTGCCGGAGCGCGGTTTCGACTCTCATCGCCGGCGGCGTCGGCCTGTTCCTGCAGCTTTTTGGCGTTATAGAAATTGGCGCAGGCGGCGATCAGCTCGTCCAGGCCGCCTTCCATCACTTTGTCGAGTTGATACAGCGTCAGGCCGATGCGGTGGTCGGTGATCCGGTTTTCCTTGAAGTTGTAGGTGCGGATCTTCTCACTGCGGTCGCCGGTGCCGACCTGGCTGCGGCGGTCCGCGCCGATGGCCTGGGCCTGTTTCTCCATCTCCAATTCATAGAGCCGCGAGCGCAGCACGCGCTCGCCCTTGGCGCGATTCTTGATCTGCGATTTTTCGTCCTGGCAACTGACCACCAGGCCGGTCGGCAGGTGCGTGATGCGGACGGCCGAGTAAGTCGTATTGACCGACTGGCCGCCGGGGCCCGAGGAGCAGAAAGTGTCGATGCGCAGGTCCTTGGGCTCGATCTTGATGTCCACGTCGTCAGCTTCGGGCAGGACGGCCACGGTGATCGTCGAAGTGTGGATGCGTCCCTGCTGCTCGGTGACGGGCACGCGCTGCACGCGGTGCACGCCGCTCTCGTACTTCAGGCGCGAATAGACCCGGTCGCCGTTGATCAGCGCAATCACTTCCTTCGCTCCGCCGGCCGATGAATCACTGGAAGAAGTGACGTCCACCTTCCAACGCTTCGACTCGGCATAGCGCGCGTACATGCGGAAGACTTCCGCCGCGAACAGGCTGGCCTCGTCGCCGCCGGCGCCGGCGCGGATTTCGAGCAGCACGTTCTTCTCGTCGTTGGGGTCCTTGGGCAGCAGCAGCAGGCGCAGCTCTTCGGTGATCCGCAGGGCCTCGGGTTCGAGCCGCGCGATCTCCTCCTGCGCCATCGCGAGCAGTTCGGGGTCGTTCTCGCCGGCCATCAGGCGGGCGCCCTCGAGGTCCTCGACGACTTTCTTGTAGGCGCGGTAGAGGGTAACGAGTTCTCCGAGTTCGCGATGGGCTTTGGCCGTCTTTCTGTACTCGTCGGGGTCGTTCGTCACGGCCGGGTCGGCCAGGGCGGCGTTCAGCGACTCAAACCGTCTTTCGACGTCGTCCAGTTGTTTGGATAATTCCATCAGTCGATCACCAGTTCTCCGCCGGCCTGCCGTTCAATATCCATCGCGCCCTCGAGCGCGCGGATGGCGACCTCGGCCTGATCGTCGGATGGCGGCTGGGTCGTGATCCGCTGCAGCCACAGCCCGGGGGCGGTGATAAAGGCCAGCAGGCCGCCCTTGTGTTTCGCCGCGAAGCGGATGATCTCGTAACTGAGGCCCATGATGAGCGGCAGGGCCAGAATGCGCACCAGGAATCTGAGCATGAACGAATTCACCGGAATCAAGGCGTAGACGACGATCGAGACCAGCATCACCACCAGCAGGAAACTGGTGCCGCAGCGCGGATGCCAGGTGGTGAAGCTCTGCGCGTTGGCGACCGTCAGCGGTTTGCCCGACTCAAAGTTGAAGACCACGCGATGCTCGGCGCCGTGATATTCAAACACGCGGTGGATGTCGCTTGACAGCGAGAGCAGCCACAGGAAACCGAGGAAAATGACCAGGCGGGCCAGGCCGTCCACGAAGTTGAAAGCGATCCATCCGCCGAGAGGCGGGTAAACCCGCGACAGTTGCGTGGCGATCAACAGCGGGATGAACTTGTACATCACGATGAAGAAGCCGAGGCTGAAAACGATCTGCAGGGCCAGCATCCAACCGGGCAATTCAGCGCTGCCCTTCTTCGGGTCGACAATGGCCGGCGCCTCGCCCTTGGCGGCCGCTTCCTTGGCCGTCTCCACCTGCAGCAGGATGTTGGCGGAAAAACGCAGCGCCTTCAGGCCCAGCCACAACGAGTAAACCAGCGTGCCGACGCCGCGGATCAGCGGGTACTTGAAGATCGGGTGCTTGTCGGAGAGTTTGTCGAGTTGGGACTCTTCGGTAGTGAAGGATCCATCGGGCAGGCGCACCGCGACGCAGTAGCTGTGCGGGGCGCGCATCATGACGCCCTCCATCACGGCTTGGCCGCCGACCAGGATCTCCTCGCCGTTTTCGAGCACAGGGAGCAACTGCGCGTGGGCAGCCCAGCGTAGATATGTCTTCCAAGGCAATCCGAAAGGCCCTCTCTATCAACAAGTATAGCTGGTGGCCGGAATCCGGCTAGCCGTTGCACTGTGCAAGCGGGAGCGGACCCCTGAGTATCAGGATGCGGTGCGGCGGCCCGGGATTCGGCTGCTGAGGCGCGAAGGCCGGCAGGAACGGCGTCAGGCAGCGGGAAAACGTGCAGCCGAGGAGCTGGAGATTCTCCGGCAAATCGACGTAAGTCTAGTCGCAGCTAAGGCTTGGGCTGCGTGTTGTCGAATCGGCCGGCAGGCGTCGAAAAGCACATCCGCGGCCCATCAGGCGGCGGCGCTCGTGGCCGACGTGTGCTCCCCATTGGCGCCTTTCCGCATCGGGCCCGCATGCGTCTCGATCAACCAGCGGATATGGATGACCTCGAAGGGAGGGGCGCAATAATCGGCAGCCCCGGCTTCCAGGGCGTCCAGCCATTCATTGGCGTCAGGCAAGCGGCTCACCACAATCACCGGCAGATGCGGGAACATCGCCTTCGCGACGTGGAATGCGGGGCCGGTAGTGCAGAAGACCAGATCCCCCGAAACAGCGAGCGCAGCCGACGGCATGCGCTGAACTTCAAAGGATGCAGCAGTTAACGATGCTGCCAGTTCGGCTTCCAGTTTCTCTTCCAGGTGGAAAAGGATGGCTCGGCGAGCCCGAGGAGTCATCGAGTCCATAACTTGCATCTCCAGAATGGATTGGACTCAGACGTATAACGGCGCCTAGGGGCGTGGGCCGTTCCATGGGACCGATGCGTGCTCCCCGGTCCTGTTGTTTCGACTATATGGCATTCTGTCCGAAAGGAATGCGAATTCACCTTCAATTTGCGGCTTCAATCCTGTAAATAAATGCGGAAGCGTCAAGTTGCTAAACTGGTAAGTTCCGGAGGTGGGATGGCACAAATCCAACGGCGTAAGTCTGTTGTAACCGATATTGGCGGTTTGCAGGTCGGCGGAACCAGCCCGATTATCGTTCAATCGATGACCAATACCGACACGGCGGATGTGACGGCTACGGTCAATCAGGTGCTGGCGCTCGCCCAGGCGGGGTCCGAACTCGTCCGCGTGACGGTGAATACCGAGGAGGCGGCGCAGGCAGTCCGGCCGATCGTGGACACCCTGCGGATGTTCGGCTGCCGCGTGCCAATCATCGGCGACTTCCACTACAACGGCCATATTCTTTTGAGAAAGTATCCGGAGTGCGCCAAAGCTCTCGCCAAATATCGCATTAATCCCGGCAATGTCAGTATCGGCAGGAAGACCGACGACAATTTCAGGACCATGATCGAGGCGGCCATCGAGTACCGGAAACCGGTTCGCATCGGGGTCAACTGGGGGTCGCTCGATTCCGTATTGCTGACCCGGATGATGGACGAAAACGCGCGCAGTCCAGAGCCCCTGAGCGCGGAGGATGTGATGAAACGCGCGATCGTGGCCAGCGCGCTGGAGTCGGCGCGCCTGGCCGAGAGCTACGGTCTGGCGCACGACCGCATCATCCTCAGCGCCAAAGTTTCGAACGTCCAGGATCTGGTGGATGTGTACCGCATGCTGGCCGGGCAGTGCGATTATCCGCTGCACGTCGGGCTGACCGAAGCGGGCATGGGTTCTAAGGGGATTGTGACCACGACCGCGGGGCTGTCGATCCTGTTGCAGGAAGGCATCGGCGACACGATTCGCGCGTCGCTGACGCCGGCGCCCAACGGCGATCGCACGGAAGAAGTATTGGTCTGCCAGCAGATTCTGCAGGCCCTGGCGATTCGCAGCTTCACTCCGCAGGTGGCGGCGTGCCCGGGCTGCGGCCGCACGACCTCGACGTTTTTCCAGGAACTGGCGGAGCAGATTCAGGCCTATCTGCGGCAGCAGATGCCCGTCTGGAAGGAGCATCACCCCGGGGTGGAGGAGCTGCGGGTAGCTGTGATGGGCTGCATCGTCAACGGTCCGGGCGAATCGAAACACGCCGATATCGGGATCTCGCTGCCCGGCACGGCCGAAGAGCCCAAGGCGCCTGTTTACATCGACGGCCGCCTGGTGAAGACCCTCCGTGGCGACACAATCGTCGAGGAATTCACCGCCATGCTCAACGACTACGTGGAGCGGAGATACCAGCGCAAGGAAACCGGCGTCATCGCTTAGGCCGTTCCGGTATAATCAAATTGAACGGCCCTTCCCGGCTCAGGCAGCAGGACTCGGAACACGAGTTTCCTCGCAAGGGCCTACAACAACAGGACTTAGCCCACCATCTGACACGCCTGGTCCAAGCTCCGGCTTGCTTCCCGCGTAACTGTTTTGAAACTTGGGCTGCCTGTGAAGGATCAAATCATTTGGAGGTTTACTTTATCCAATGAGCGCTCTTCCCATCGACTCCGCACGGTCTTCGTCTCCGTCGGCGAACCCAGCGGTGCACGCCGTGCCCGGGTTTCGCATTCAGAGCCGGATTGTGGACTTCATCACCGCCGAACGGACGCAGGTGATGAACATCACGGAGCGGATCGGCGAAATCGTGCGCCGCAGTGGAATCTCCGACGGACTGGTGCATCTGCAGTCGCTGCACACGACGACCGGGCTGGCGATCGGCGAGTGGCAGGACGCGCTGCTGGATGACTTCAAGGGATTTGTGGACTCCGTTGTGGCGCGCGACGGCGATTACAAGCACAACGATCCGGCGTTTTCCGACTGCGAACGCCACAACGCCGACTCGCATCTCAAGGGCACCCTGTTCGGCCAGACACTGCTCGTGCAAGTACGCAACGCGGCCTTGCTGCTGGGCACGTGGCAGAGCCTCATCCTGGCGGAGTTCGACGGTCCGCGCAGCCGTTCGATCGCCGTCCAGATCAGCGGAATTTGAGAGAATTCGTCCACCCTCGCCGCGCAACGATCATCCCCATGGCCCGGTACTTCACTTGGGAGCAGGCTTCACGGCTGCTGCCCGAGGTGGGGCGGCTGCTCGAAGCCGCGGTGCAGGCGCGCGCGCAGTATGGGGAGGTTGAAACGGCGCTCTCCGAATTGAAGAAGCGCATTGAGACGATGGGCGGAGTGAGCGTGGACCGCAATAGCGTTCGCGAGCTGCAGGAGTCCCGCGCGGCCGCAGTTCGCAGCCTGGAGAACTCGCTGCAAGCCATCACCGAGCTGGGCGTTCAGGTGAAAGACCTGGACACCGGGCTGGTGGATTTTCCCACGCTGTACCGCGGCGGCGAAGCCTTGCTGTGCTGGCGCCTGGGCGAGGCCGGGATCGGATACTGGCACGGCGTCGAGGACGGTTTTCGAGGCCGCAAGCGGATCGATGCCGAGTTTCTGGATCGACATCGCGGCAGCGGCGACCACTAATCGCGGCGCATCCCTTTTGACACCTGTTTCTCCGCGACTCTAGACTGGTTAGGGGCGACTCGAGATCGAATCCCCCGCTTTTTGAAATGCTGTTGGCCAAAGAGTTCGTGGAGTACCTCGGGCGGCAGGTGGCCGTCAGGCTCGCCTCCAACATGATCGAGATTTCCAATCGCACCGCCGTGGGCGAGATGCTCGTGAGCATCGTCATGGACGAGATGATGGTCGAGGATAAGCTGAACGACGAGGTGCGGACGATCCTCGAGGAGTACAGCGTCTACATGGCGAACAACGCCATCAGCTACTCCGAGATGTTCCGGCGCATCAAGAACCAACTCGTGCAGCAGCGCAAGATCGTCCGGGCCGCGGGACGCGACACCGGCGACCCGATGCGGTTGAGCCGCGACAAGGTCAACGAGATTTCGCACCGACTGCTCACCGCCCTGAAGAAATCGCGCGAGTGCCGCATCCGCCGCAATGAGAACGATCTGCGGTTGGAGATCGTCCGCATCATTTCGGACATCCTGCAGAACGAGGACAAAGCCGACAAGGCGGCGCGCGCCAAGATCCGCACGCTGAAGCGCGAGGTGCTGGACGGCACCGAGGAGTGGGATCTGCTCCACAAGCGCTTCTACGCCGACGAACTGCGGAACTACGGCATCGATCTGGCGCATTAGGAATCACCGCTTCGCCAATCGGGTTGAAACACGCGCGGCCCCACGGAAGGCTGCAGCGTGTGCGGTGAAGGGCCGGTTGCGCATAGAATACGTCTCGTGTCCTCCCCCATCGCGACTCTCTCCGTCACCGGCAGTCTGAACATGGATTTCGTCGTGCAGGTGGAACGCCTGCCCGCGCCGGGAGAGACAGTTCTGGGCCACGGTTTTCGGATGATTCCCGGAGGGAAGGGCGCCAACCAGGCCTGCGCCGCGGGCAAACTCGCGCGCGATATCCGCGTCCGCATGGTCGGGCGCGTGGGCTACGACCCGTTCGCCGATCATCTGAAAGCCAGCCTGGCCGCGGCCGGCGTCGATGTCGACTCGGTGCACGCCACACATTCCCAGCCCACCGGCATCGCCGAGATCTGGGTCGAGCGCGCGGGCCAGAACTCGATCGTCGTGGCCGGCGGCGCCAACGGCGAATTATCCCCCGCCGACATCGAATCCGTGCGCAATGTCTACCTCTCGTCCAGCGTTTCGCTGTTTCAGCTTGAGACGCCGTTGAACACGGTGGAGGCCGCGCTGCGGGTGGCGCGGGAAGCCGGCGCCATGACCGTGCTCGATCCGGCGCCGGCGCGGCCGCTGCCCGCGGCGCTGCTGGCGCTGGTGGACGTGCTCACGCCGAACGAAAGCGAAGCCTGCATCCTGTTGGGGCGCGGGCCGTCGCGCGTCGGCTTGGAGGAAGCGCGTGAAATGGCCGCCGAGTTACGCAAACTCGGGCCGCGCGCGGTGGTCGTCAAGCTCGGCGACCAGGGCTGCCTGTACACCGACGAATCCACACAACTGGTTTCGCCCGGGTTCAAAGTGGAGGCCGTGGACGCGACCGCCGCGGGCGACACTTTCAACGCCGCGCTGGGCGTCGCGTTGTGCGAGAAGATGGCCTTGGAAGCGGCCCTGCGGTTCGCCAATGCCGCCGCCGCGATCTCCGTAACACGGCTGGGAGCGCAATCGTCGGCGCCTTCGCGCGACGAGGTCGAAGCGTTTCTCAGCGAGCGGCAGAACCTGTGACCTCGAAGACCCGCCAATCCGAGTTCTCGTAAACAGGCCGAAGGCCCGGCAGGGTACCAGCCGGCGCCAGGACGATGAAATCGATGCCCGCCGAGGCGTACTCCGCGGGCGTGCGCAACGCCGGCGGCGATTGGGTCGCCCAGTCCCAGCGCCGCAGCCATTCCCGCGCGAACGCCCAGTTCTGGTTCACCTGCCCGCCGCCCTTCCAGTCCACGAACAGCGCGCGCTGGGCCTCGACGCGGAAGATGCCAGGCGTCACCCGATGGCCCGCGGCGGCGAAGAAGAACTGCGCGTCGGGCGGCGTCGCGGTGCGCGCCCAGGCGGCGAGCGATGCGAGTTGCGGCGTATGCAATTGCGGGTAGTTCGCGAGTTGACCGAATCCAGGAATCAGGAACGCCGCGGCCACCGGCACGACCAGCGCCAGCGCGCATTTCTGCCAGCGCGCAGGCTCAACCGAGCGCAGCGCGGCCGCCAGCGCCGCGGCCAGCGCGAGACCGGCCACCAGCACCAGCCGCTTGAGCACGACGGGATCTTGCGCGGCCTGCGTGAAGAGTTCGAGCACCAGCCGGTTGGCGGGGATGGCGATCACCGCTAACAGCCACGCGAAGCTCTCCAGGCGGGCTCCGCGTTGGGCCGCCGACCACGCCGCTGCGGCGCCCAGCACGACCGCGAAGAGCGTGACCAGAATCACGCCGCGCGCGGGCTGAAACTGCGACATCATGCTCCAACCGAGGACGTTCAACGTCAGCCACGAGAGAGGAATCGACACCAGACCATACAGCGTCAGGCTGGCGCTCAGCACGGCTAATTCCCGCGTGAGCCGCTGGCGCAGCCTGAACCACGCGCCGGCCGCGAATAGCGCCAGCAGCACGTACTGCCGCAGCCATTCGGGCTTCCACAGATCCACCCAGTTGTAGGCGCCGCGGTAGCGCATCACAGCGATCAGATCGGCCGGGATGCGGGTGAACAGCGGCTGCAACTCGCGCTCGCCAGCCTGCAACGCGGCGAAAAGCAGCAGTAGAAACGATGCGCCGAAGAAAGCCACCGGCACCGCGCGCACGGCTTTCAATCGCTGAAACACGAGCGCGTAGACCAGCACCGCCAGCCAGTACGGCGCGCTGGTCGGCGCATGATACAGCAGCGCGAGCGCTGCCAGCACCGCCGAGACGGTCCAGCGGCCGAACGCGCCGTAGCCCAGTGCGGCCACAATCAGCAGGAAGGCGAAGGCGCGCGGCACCGGCTCATATTCGAGGCTCAGAATCTCGGGTCCGCCGATGGTCGCTCCCAGGCCGAACAGGAAGGCCACGAAAATGGCGCCCAGCCGGTTCAGGCCCGCGGCCGCCGCGAGCAGGAACACGCCCGCCAGTCCGAGGAATCGAAACAGCAGCAATTGCGCGTCCAGAATGGCGTAATAGCCGAGCCCGGTCGAGGCGTGCAGCGCGCGTGCGATCTCGTCGTAGACGGTCCACTGTACATGCGGATGGGTAGCGACAATGTCATGCGCGAGGACCGCCGGATTGTCGAGATGCTGCAGGATCGCCACATAGGTTTGGCTATCCTGCTGCAACCAGGTGTGGCCGGGGAATTGGAGATACGTCAGGAGCGTGAATGCGCCAAGCGCGAGCGCCGTTGCGGTGTGCGGTCGGGTCACTTTTGCGGAGTCTTCTCGAGTTGCTGTTTAGCCCACACGCGCCCCGGGCTCAGGGCCAGCGCTTTTTCGATTGACTTTCGCGCCTCCGGGTCGCGGTTGAGCTTGCGCAGCACAATGCCCTGCCACAGCCAGGCGTCCGCATTCTTGCCGTCCAGCTCGATCGCCTTTTTGATGTCGTTGAGCGCGAGCGCCGGGCCTCCGCCGAACTGCGCGGGCAGATAGTAGTTGCCAACCCCCTTGCTCAGCCAGGCGATGGACGATTTCGGTTGCTCCTGAATGGCCTTGTTCACTTCGTCCAGGGCGCAATGGCCGTAGCGCATCGCGAGGAACACGTTGCCCGGGATGGTCTGCGCGCACAGCGTGCCGAGCAGGCGGTGGTACTCGCCCCAATACGGGTTGATATCAACGGCGCGCTTGGCGTAGTCCATCCCCGACTCCGCGATCGCGCTCGATCCCTTCTTGTCTTTCTGTTCCATCAGCACTTCCGCGTGCAGGCTGGTGGCGAGAGCGGCCAGATACTGCAGATTCGCGTCCTTGGGACTCTTGTCCGCCCGGGCTCGCGCACCCGCGGCGACGAGTTCCAGCGTCTTGCCATCCTGCGTATCGCGGACCCTTCTCCAACCATCGGGGGTCTGATCGTCGGCTATCGCCGGCTGGGCCGCAAACGCCGATAGGCCGAGCAGGGCCAGGAACAGACCGGAAACACGCATGGACCTCATAATCATATTGTAGAGACGTTCCGGCCGCGGACCCGGGTTGCCCTTTTCGCGCCCGCGCCAACGCTCCGGTTTCAGAGCGCCGCCAATTTCCGGTGCACGAGCAGCAGGTAAAGCGCCAACGCGCCTAGAATCAGGCCATGCGCGCCGACGACCGTGGGAGCGCCGAACGTGGGTATCAGCGCTCCGGCCACCAGACTGCCGAGCGGCATGCCGCCGCGGAAGGCAATGTTGTAGATACTCATCACGCGGCCGCGCATGTTGTCGGCCGCGATCAACTGCACCAAAGAGCTGAGCATGGCGAAACAACTGACCAGCGCCATGCCGCCAAAGAACAGGATGACGCAGGAGAGGACGATGGATTTGCTCCAGGCGAACCCGCACACGCAGACCGATAGCAGCAGCAGTCCCAGCAGCGCCATGCGCCCGAGTTTCGTCTTGCGCCCGAGTGCGGCGACGACCACCGCGCCGGCAATGGCGCCCAGCGCCTGCACCGAGAGAAAGAGCGTATAGGTTTTCACGGTGCCGTGAAATATGTCGCGGACGAAGACCGGCAGGAACGTGAGCAATGGGATGCCGAGGTAGGTGCAAGCGAACGACACGGCGAACAGCAGGACCATATCCGGGCGCGCGCGGATGAAGCGGATGCCTTGCCGCATGCTCTCGAAGACCGAGTCGGTGGTTTTCGGAAAATCGTAGCGCACGGAGATGAGCAGCAGCGAAACGATGACCGCCACGAAGCTGACGCCGTTCAACCCGAAACACCAGGCCGCGCCGAGCCCGCTCAGCGCCGCGCCGCCGAGCAATGGGCCGATCAGGCGGGCGAGGTTGAACTGAATCGAGTTCATGGCGATGGCCTGCGACAACTGCTCGCGCGGCACCAGGGCCGGAATCAGGGATTGGTACGCGGGGGCGCCGAAGGCCTGCGCGATGCCGGTCACAAACGACAGCGCCAGGATGTGCCAGACGTGCACGCGGTGCGTCGCGAACAAAGCGCACAGCACGAGGGCGGTACTCATCTGCACGAACTGCGAGGCGATCAGCAGGCGGCGGCGGTCGATGCGGTCGGCCGCCACGCCCGCAAAAAGAGCCAGCGAAAAGATCGGCAAATCGCCCAGAAACGAGTCCAGACCCACCCAGAACGGCGAGCCGCCGAGCACCAGCACGAGCCAGCTTTGCGCCAGTTTCTGCATCCACGTGCCGATGCTGGACGTGCAGGCGCCCGACCACATCAGGCGGAAGTCGCGCGATCGGAAGGGCTCGAAGGCTTTGCTGAACACGTTTGGTTTCCCGCCCGGCGGTCTAAGGCAACGGTTGCGCCCCGTGGATCGAATGCAGCCGATTGCCGTCGTGTTTAAGGCTGAGAACGAAACCAGGCTGCTCTACGTTCCATTCGGCCGGATGGCCGGGATTGGTCGTGGCAATCGAAGTGTAATCGAGGCCCTTGGACAGCATCAGTTCGAGGATAGCAGCAGGGGTTCGCCCAGAGCGGCGCGACGATCGGGGCGCTTCTTACGCGAACCGCCGGTTTGCCCAGCCCGATCGGATTCCAATAAACTACTCTCTTAGTCTTAATTGCCGCGATGATAGCCTGACAATGGGTACGGCGAGTGTGTCGCGGCCCGGCTAGCGCGGCGCAGAAGCGTCCGTCGCGGATGAGTCTGACGCGCCGGTTGCTGCGCCATAAATGAGAGAAGCATGATTCCGACGAAATGGACCTGTCTGTCGGCATTCCACCCGGTGAGCGCGCCCGACTATGTGCCCGCGGCGCAGTTGCGCGAGCTGCAGTTGAGCCGGCTCAAGAGCGTCGTGGCGCGCGCCTGGGAGCGGGTTCCGCTCTACCGGAACAGGATGGAGCGGCACAATCTGACGCCGGACGACGTGCGGTCGCTCGATGACATCGCCGGGCTGCCGTTCACGGTCAAAGCCGATTTGCGGGATACCTACCCATTCGGGCTGTTTGCCAGTCCGATGGAGGAGATCGTGCGCCTGCACGCCTCCAGCGGCACGACGGGCAAGCCGATCGTGGTGGCCTACACGCAGCCGGACGTGGATGTGTGGACCTCGGTGATGGTCCGCAGCTTCGCCGTTTGCGGTCTCCACCAGGGCGACGTGATTCAGAACGCTTACGGATACGGCTTGTTCACCGGCGGGCTCGGTGCGCACTACGGCGCCGAGGGGCTGGGAGCGACGGTGATTCCCATCTCCGGCGGCAATACCGACCGGCAGACTCATGGTCATGCGGGACTTCGGCGTGACGGCCATCTGCTGCACGCCGAGCTACTTTCTGCACATGATCGACCGCGCCGCTGAATTGGGGATCGACCTGCGCGAGTTGCCGTTGCGGGTCGGCGTATTCGGGGCCGAGCCCTGGACCAGCGCTATGCGCGAGCGCATTGAAGAGCTGACTGCCATTCAGGCCTTCGATATCTATGGCCTGTCCGAGATCATCGGCCCGGGAGTGGCCGTCGAGTGCCCGTGTCAGGACGGTCTGCACATCTTTGAAGACCACTTCTACCCGGAGATCGTCGATCCCGACAGCGGCGCGGTGCTCGGCGCGGGCGAGGAAGGCGAACTGGTGCTGACGACGCTCAGCAAGCAGGCCATGCCGATGATTCGCTACCGCACGCGCGACATCACCGCGCTACTGCCAGGCGCCTGCCCGTGCGGACGCTCGCTGCGCCGCATGAAGCGCATCTCCCGCCGCAGCGACGACATGCTGATCATCCGCGGCGTCAACGTCTTTCCGTCGCAGGTGGAATCGGCGCTGCTGGAAGTGGAAGGCACGCTGCCGCATTACCAGATCATCCTCACCCGCTCCCACGGTCTGGACCAGATGGAGGTGCAGGTGGAGGTGACGTCGGAATCGTTCAGCGACAAGATCGGCGCTCTGGAACAACTCAACGACACGATTGCGGATGCCCTGGAACACGTGCTCGGCATCCGCGTGGAAGTGACGCTGGTGGAGCCGCACACCATCCAGCGCAGCGAAGGAAAGGCCAAGCGGGTGATCGACCGCAGGTTGCAGCCATGAAGCTTCAACAACTCTCCCTGTTTTCCGAGAACAAGCCGGGCCACATGATCGCGCCGTGCCGCCTGCTGGCGCGCGCGGGGCTCGACATCCGCGCGCTGTCGCTAGCCGACACGCAGCGCTTCGGCATTCTGCGCATGATCGTCTCCGACTGGCAGCGGGCCAAGAGCCTGCTGGAGCAGGCGGGCTCGGCCGTGAAGGTCACGGAGGTGGTGGCGGTGGAAGTGCCGGACCGCCCCGGCGGGCTGGCCGGCGTGCTGGACCTGTTCGAAGGCTCACAAATCAACATTGAGTACATGTATGCCTTTCCGTTCCGGCGCGGCGAACGAGCGGTGCTGATCTTCCGCTTCGATCAGCCCGACGCGGCCATCGAAGTGCTTCAGGCGGCCGGCATCAGCGTGCTCGACAGTGGCGCGCTCGACGAAAAGTAGCGGCGTCCACTCGCGCCATCGCGCCGCCAGCGTGGAGGCAAATCTTGCGATCTCTGCATCGTCCGAGGGGCCGGTGTATGCTCTAACGGAGCACGCAGTTTGAGGAGAAAGGGGCCCGTTTTCAATGACCCGAAGAGAGATCCTGGCGAGCATGAGCGCGCTGGCCGCGCCGGTGGAAGCGGCTGAGAATGCGGTTGACAAGAAGGCCGGTACGGCCCGGCCCGAGCGCAAGGTGAAGGTCAACTTCCGCTACACGCCGCTGCAATGGCAGACCGCGTACTGCTTCCCCGACGACCCGCACAAGAGCCTGGTGGACCAGGCCGGGCGACTGCTTTACGGCAACCCCGGGCACGTGTCCAACGACTTCTATCCGACCATCGTGGAGTTCTCGCTGCTGGGCATGGAGAACGACCACGTGGTGCGGCAGGAACTGGAAGCGCCGGGCGTGCCGATTGTGCATACCGTGGTCGAGCGGCCCCGGGCGCGCTTCGAGTTGATCAGCTTTGCGACGAAGCGGGCGGGCGAAGGCCGCGTCGACAACGTGCTGATGAAAGTGACCGCGGTCGCGGCCGGCGCGGGGGCGCCCGGGAACAGCGGGCGCGCCGTGCCGATCGTGACCATCCGCACCCGCCAGCCGCTGTCGCGGTCGAACAACGGTGTGCTCATCGGCGGCGATGCGAAGACTCAGTTGCTGGTCTGCAGCCACGGATTGCGCATCGACGATCGGGGTTCCTCGTGGCTGCTGATTCTTGCGGCGCTCGAACTGCCGGCCGAGATCCTGCTCCGTTTCCCGCAGGAAGGACAGACGGTCGAGTTGACGGACGGCGGAGCGCTACTCACGGAGGCGCGGGCTTACTGGAAGAACTGGCATCCGTTCGGCGGCGCGGTGGAGTGGGAGTTGCCGCGTCCCTACGCGGACTTCCTGACGGCGTGCGCGCGCAACATCCTGCAAGCGCGCGAGGTGCGCAACGGGCGGTTGACGTTCCAGGTGGGGCCGACCTGCTATCGCGGGCTGTGGGTTGTCGACGGACATTTCATCCTTGAAGCGGCGCGCTATCTGGGCTATGACAAAGCGGCGCGCGAAGGGCTGGCGACGACCTGGACGTATCAGCGCGCTGACGGCGCACTGGACGCGGGCGGCGGTCCGGAGCACTACAAGGACGCCGCCATCGCGATGTTCTCGACCGTGCGGCAATGCGAACTGGGCCAGGATTGGACCGACTTCCGCGAGCTGAAGCCGCGCATCGCCCACGCTGCCGAGTTCCTCGAAGCGATGCGCGACAAGGGGCGCGCGGAGGGTTCGCCCGCCGGCAAATACGGACTGCTGGCCAACGGCTTCTCCGACGGCGGCTTCACCAAGGGCAGCGAGTTCACCAACCCGTTGTGGTCGCTGGCCGGACTGCAGGCGGCAACGCAGGCCGACGGCGGACCGTCGCACAACGGTCTGGAGCGCGCGGCGCAGTTCCACTCGGAACTGCGGGCCGCTTTCGAGGCGGCGGCGCGGCAGGAGATGCTACACCATCCGGCGGGGTTCGAGTACCTGCCGATGGTGATGCGGGACGATCCGGCCTGGCAACGGAGCGAGTGGGAGCGGCCGCGCCCGCAGTCGGCGCAGTGGGCGCTGTCGCATGCGATCTATCCGGGCCTGGTGTTCGAGCGCAACCATCCCGTAGTGCGCGGCCACATGGCGCTGATGCAGTGGTGCACGCAGGAGGATGTGCCGATCGAAACCGGCTGGCTGCCGCACGAAGGCCTGTGGACCTACAACGCGCCATTCGTCTCGCATGCCTACCTGTGGGCGGGCCAGCCGGCGTGGGCCCGCCGGACCTTCCACGGCTTCCTCAACCACGCCTCGCCGCTGTACTGCTGGCGCGAGGAACAGCCGCTGCGGGGGGCCAAAGTGGCCGGCTACGTCGGCGATATGCCGCACAACTGGGCCAGCGCCGAATGCGTGCTGTACCTGCGGCACATGCTGGCGCTGGAGGATGGCGCGGCTCTGCGCCTGGTCGAGGGGCTCGGCGCTGCGGAACTTGCCGCTCGCCAGCCTTACCGCCTGAAGCAGACGCCGACGCGCTTCGGGCGCCTGAACCTGGAGCTCACGCCGGAGGGCGCGGGGTGGCGGCTCAAGTTCGAACGCGGACCTGGACCAGCGCCGCGCTCGGTGCGGCTACCGGCCACGCTGGCGGGCCTGAAGTTGGCGCGGGTGAAGGGCGCGACGTCCAAGGCCGGGGCCCTGGGCATCGAGGTCGAACCCAGTGCCGGAGCATGGACCGCGGAGTGGGGCAGCTAGGGAGAACAAAAAGCAAACATACGCGACTCCCCAGCTGCGGAATAGGGTGGCCGCAACCAGGATAGCCGCCTGCCCAACGGCTGTGCTCCGACATTCGCGATAACGAAAAGTGAGGAACAAAGCCAATTATCGAGTTTTCTTAATAGAATGATTGGCTTGCGATGGCTATCTTTCAGATATTATTCGCACAATATTCGTGATTGTCAAAGAACGGGGCAGGCCGAGCAGCGGAGGGTCTAGCACCTACAGGATAGACCCGGGTGTCAAGCGAAATGCGCGGGACTTGGGCGAACCCCACCCGTATGCCCACGCGCCCGAGTTAAGATTGACCCACCACCAGCGGCTGACAATTATTGATAACTGGCGCTCGTTGATGCAGTGCGCGGGGGCGCTTCCGCCCTATCCGGCCTTGGTCGCGATCGATTTGGCCTGCAGGAACTGGAGCAGGTAATCCGGGCCGCCGGCCTTGGAATCGGTGCCCGACATATTAAAGCCGCCGAAGGGGTGGCAGCCGACGAGGGCGCCGGTGCATTTGCGGTTGAAGTACAGGTTGCCGACGAAGAAGCGCTCTTTCGCGGCTTCGATTTTGGCCGCGTTGCGCGTGTAGACCGAGCCGGTCAGGCCGTATTCGGTGTCGTTGGCCAGCTCCAGCGCGTGCTCGAAATCGCGCGCCCGCGTCACAGTCAGCACGGGTCCGAAGATCTCCTCCTGAAAGAGGCGTGATTTCGAATCGATGTCGGCAATCACCGTGGGTTGCACGAAGTAGCCTTCGCCCGGCGCGGCGGCGCCGCCGGTGAGCAGGCGTCCGTCCCTGCGGCCGATCTCGATGTAATCGAGAATCGTGCGGCGCGAGCGTTCGTTGATCACCGGGCCCATGTAATTGCGCGGGTCCTCGCACGGGCCGGTCTGGAGCGCCTGCACCAGGGGCACGAGTTTCGCGAGGAACGCGTCGTAAACCGAATCGACGACAATGGCGCGCGAGCAGGCCGAGCACTTCTGGCCCTGATATCCGAAGGCCGAAGCCAGCACGCCCTGCGCGGCGGCTTCGAGATCGGCCTCGTCGTCGACGATGATGGCGTCCTTGCCGCCCATTTCGGCGGCGACGCGTTTGATCCAGAGCTGGCCCGCGTGCGGCCGGGCCGCGAGTTCGTTGATCCGCAGGCCGACCTCGCGCGAGCCGGTGAAGGAGACAAAGCGCGTGCGTGGATGCGCGACCAGCAGATCGCCGATCTCGCCGCCGGCGCCCACCAGCAGCGTGCAGCACTCGGCCGGGAAGCCGGCCTCGGCCAGCACCGCGACGAATTTGGCGGCCACGGTCGGCGTATCGCTCGAGGGCTTCAGCACGACCGTATTGCCGGCCACCAGCGCCGCCACGGTCATGCCCGCCAGGATCGCCAGCGAGAAGTTCCAGGGCGGGATGACGATGCCCACGCCGAGCGGCAGATAGCGCAACTCGCCGTGCTCGCCGCCCACTTGCGGCAGCGGCTCGGGCTCGGCCCATTTGAGCATTTGCAGAGCGTAATACTCGCAGAAGTCGATGGCCTCGCAGGTCTCGGCTTCCGCTTCGATCCAGGTCTTACCGGCCTCGAGCACCAGCCAGGCGTTGAACTCGAATTTGCGGCGGCGCAGATCGGCGGCGGCGCGCCGCAGCATCTCGACGCGCGTCCCGGCCGGCGTGCGCGACCACTTGGCGAAGCAGGCATCGGCCACAGCCACGGCCTGGCCGGCCAGCTCGCGCGTGGCCTTGTGGTGCAGCCCGACCGTCTCGGAAGGCTGCGACGGGTTCACCGACTTCAGCAGGTCGCCGGTGTGAAAAGTGGCCCCGCCGATATGCAGCGGATACTCGCGGCCGAACTCCGAGCGGACTGCGGCCAGCGCGGCGCGCATCGCCGCGGCGTTGTCGGGTTTGGAAAAGTCGGTGAAGGGTTCGTTGGAGAATTCCCAGAGCCGGACGCTCATTAGCCCTCCACCATCTTGCGGCCGCGCTCAATCATCTGCGCGGCGTCGTCGGCCATCTGGCGGCCCTTTTCGTAGAGTTCCTTGCCTTTTTCGAGTATGTTGTTGCTGGTCTCGCTGATGGCATCGGTGCCGTGCTCGACGCTGCGGCGGATCTGACGGCGGGTGACGCGCCCGGAGGCGGGAGCGAACAGCAGCGCCAGGGTGGCCCCAACGGCCGCGCCGGCGACAAACCACATCGCCTTGCTGGTATGGTCTTCGTAGGACATATTGGGAATGATCCCTCCAAGTTCATTCTAGCGGAGGCGCACATGAGTTCACCGGACGATCTGGTCCCGGTCCGGGACGGCGCGGGGTTGGTCCTGGAAATGCCGGAAATGGAGGCCCGGGCGCTGCAGAGCCTGCTGGTCTCGTGTGGCATTCCGGCGGTCCTCTCCCCGTTCACGGCGTACACCTTTATGCCCGGGCGGCTGCTGGTGCCGGCGTCCCAGGCCGAAGAAGCGGCTAGAATCATAGCAGAGGCGCCGGGCGCAGCCTCCGCCGAGGAGGCCGAACGCGCGGGCGAGGCGGCGGGCGATCAGCCTCCCGAAGACGCAGGGAAAGGCCTGCCAGGCGTATTCTGACGGAGGTTTTTATGAACCCATCTGATGATCCACAGGACCTGGTTCCGGTCCAAGAAGAAGACGGGAAGCCGATCGAACTGACCGAGATGGAGGCGACGGAGCTGCAGAACCTGCTCAGCGCCAGTGGCATCGAAGCGGTCATTTCCGGCGCGGAGATGCTGCCCAATCTGCCCTACCGCCTGCAGGTCCCGGCGGACCAGGCGGCGGAGGCCACCCGGGTCATCGCCGCAGCCCGCGCCGCGGGCTCGGCGGGCGCCGAAGAGGCGGAGCAAGCGGGCGAAGACGCCGGCGATAGCGCTGCGGGCGCGTAGCCCGAGCCAAGCCTCGACGCCGGCCTGCGCTGGCTCGCGCTGGCCGCCTTCTCACGATAGAGCTGGGTCCACCTGCGGCGGATCGAGCGGGAGTAGGACCTAGTGTCATGTCTCGCAGGTTCGCTGACAATCACGGGCCATTCACCGTGGCGCAGGCATGTGGCGCAGGCATGTGGCGCAGGCACTCTTGCCTGCCGCGTTGACACTCGTGTTGACGCTCGGCCGGCGTTGTCAATCCTTGACTGAGAAACTCCACCATGCCAGCGGCGCCGTGGGACCAAGGCACGCGCTGCCACCTCTGCGGAACACGGTGGCGCAGTGGCCGCGGGCGTCCGGCTTTGCTTGCGCGTTCCAGCGCGATAGCCGGCCGGCGCGTTTTCCGACAGGCCGGTCTTTCCGCTGTTCAGCATTTACCGGCAACGGAAGCGGCCTTCCAGAAACCGTTGCCCGAACGGGGCTACAATAGAGTCGGTTCCTCCATGCAGCGCCAATTCGACGTGATCATCGAACGCGACAGCGAAGGGTACTACATCGCCTCGGTTCCGCAACTGCGCGGCTGCCACACGCAGGCCAAGTCTTTGGACACTGTCATGGAGCGCATCCGCGAGGCGATCGCCCTGTGCCTCGAAGTCGGCGGCGGCTCGTCCACCGAGCTGGAATTCGTCGGGATCCAGCGGGTCACCGTGGCGGCATGAGCGATACGCCCAGGATTACGCGTGCAGTTCTCGTTTCCGCACTGATTCTGGCAGGCTTCGTTCAACTTCAGGCGAGGGGTGGTCACTACTTCCTGCGCCACGCCGATGGGCGCGTTACCGTCGTGCCCGTGTTCTCAGGCGAGCATATCGGCCCGGGCCTGCTCCACAGGATTCTGCGCGACTGCGAGATGTCCGAAGACGACCTCCGACGACCTCGATAATGCGATCACTTGTGAGCGCCGCCGGCGCTCGATTCGCGCTGCAAGACGCGCGCGTCCGCGCCGCGCGACAGGCCGCGGAGCAGAGGCATCGTGAGTGCCGCAGCCGAGGAAGGAGAACGGGGTTTGAGGATACTGTCCCGGGTTGCCCGGGTTGCTGTCCCGGGTTGATGGGGGCGCCTTCATTTCTTCGCCACTCCGATCTTCGCCACTCCGACCACGGTGAATTTGTGCTTGTGGTGTTTGCCGTCCAGCACTACGAACAGGTCGCCGTCCTTGTAGAACTGAATCGGCGCGTTTACCAGGACGATGATCGGTGTATCGCCGCGTTCCAGCCACTTGAATTGATAACGGGGTGTCTCCACGGTCAGTAGGCTCATGGGATGCCATCGCGGTGACTGTATCTCCTGCGAGACAACTATCGCGGACTCCCACGCATGCGGCTTCTCTGCCGCCGCCAGCCACGCCAAAACGAAAGCCAAGACAATTGTCCTCACGCTTCACCTCCGCAAGGGCCACGTTTGTGCGTCCAGGGCCATTCTACGGCATTTTCGCGCAAGGGGGGACGTCATGAAATATGTCCCACTGCAAACTGGTCAGCCCGACACGTTCGCCGTTCGCGGTTGTTTACGGCTGACGCCGGGATCGTCGCCTACCGCGCCGGGCACGTTTCCGAACCGAAGCTCGACGCCGTGATCGGCGGCGTCATCGCGCTTCTGAAGCAGAACTGAAAGCCGGGAATCCGGCGCGCCGGCACGGTACCCTCATACGCAGTTCCACCTCGCCAACCGCCGGCTGGCGAGCCCTCACTCCCCTGAACGGCCGGTCACTTTTGATTCGAGCCACGATTCACGGCATAGAGGGATCGGCCTTCGGGCGCGCCGGTCTGTCGGCTGGATCTAACGCAATTGGGATTTGCGGATACTCTCTCGAAAATGCCCATAAGCCGCTGATTCCAAACGTGCGGAAATCGGGCATTTTCATGCTTCCGAGTGAAGCGGAAGCTTCATCTCTCACCGCTGTCCCGGTTTGGAGCCGCGATTCACGGCATAGAGGGATCGGCCTGCGGGCGCGCCGGTTTGTCTGCTGGATCTGACGCAATTGGGATTTGCGGATACTGTCCCGGGTTGGGCGGCGACGTGTCCTTCCAGTCCGAGAGGGCGGAGCGGGGCGGCAGGCCAGCGGCGGCGGCGTATTGGTTGCGCACGGCCAGCGTTTTCGCGGCCCAATCGCCGAGCGGGTACCAAAGCTGGCGGTAGATCAGGTAAGTCATGTCGACGGTGCGAACGGGGAGGTGGTCCTTGACGTCGTCGACCTGGTTGACAAAGCGGCGGCCGTTGGCCGCGGCCACGCGCGGGTACCAACTCTCGTACCAGGTGGAGACGGCATCGGAGAAGGCTTGGTTGCGCTGCTGGCGGATGCCGGCGGCGAGATCGAGGGCGCGGTCGAGAGAAGCCAGCGCGGTCTTGGGATCCGGTTTCGCCGCAGCGGCCTGGGCGGCCTGCAAGGCGGTGTTGACGGCGGCCAGGTCGAGCAGCATCTGGATGTTCTGCCGGTAGAGATTGGCGATGCCGAGGTAGAGCTCGAGGTTGTAGCGGTTGAACTGCACCTGCTGGAGATTCTGGTGCAGCAAGTCCAGCAGTTCGTCGTTGTCAGCCAGGAAACGGCCGGCCAGATGCAGACGGCGCTCGCTCAGCGCGGCCCAGTCGTAACTCAAGCTGAGGACGCCAGCCGAGGGCAGCGGCGGCAGGGGCAGAGTCTGGTCCTCGGCGGGCTGCGGCGGGTGGTTGATGCGATCCCAATCGCCCCAGATGGGCGTGCGCACGTTGGAGGCCGCACTCTCCCAACTCTCCTTCCAGAACTGGCCCTGTTCGCTCATGAGCTGGTAAACGCGGCCCATGCCGCGGGCGCCGGGCCCGTAAAAGAGCGGATAGAAGAGGTTGATGAGCTCCTGTTCGGCGGCGGCCTTGGGGTGCCAGGCGGCGGCGGAACCGGTGGCATAGCCGAGCCACATGGCCTCGGGATGAATTCCGGTGTCCGCCCAGCCGGCGACAAACGTCCCCATCAGGTCGGCGTTCTTCCGCGCGGGCGTATTCTCGATCGTGTCAAGCATCTGGCCGACGTAGCCGGGGCCTTGCACCACCGCTTCATAGGCGCCGCCGGAGCGGCTGGGAATATGGTCCGCCGGCGGCAGCAGGTAATAGTTCGAGAATAGGAACTCCTTCCAGCCCACCGTGGAAGTGAAGATCATTTGCCGGATCCCGTGCGCCTTAAACGCCCGATCAAAATCCGTCCCATGGACCTCGGCGTTCACCATATAGCTGGGCAGCGCAGCGACGTCGTCAGGTTTCATGGGATTCTCGCCCCAGAACAGCACCGTGCGACCGCGGTCGTGCAGATAGCCGGCCGTTTTGGTGACGAACTCCGCCAGCAGTTTGCCGACACTGCCTTTTTCTTTGGCGGCGTCCGCCTCGTTACACCGGTCGTTTTTGGCGAGCCCGACATAATATGGCTCGTCGGTGGAAAGCACAAAGTACTTCCCGCCCTTGTTCGCGTCCAGCAGATCCTGGAACAGTCCGGCGTACAGCTTGTAGGTCTCCGGGTTGGTTACGCAGGCCTCGTAGTTACTCTCCGGATACTCGCGCAGAGCGGCGTATTCCGGGTGCTTCAGGATGAAAGAGATGTGCGCCGGCCCGTCCAGATAAGGGATGACCTGGATGTGGTACTTCAGTCCGTAATCGGTGAGCTCCTGGAACTCGGCGGGAGAAAGGGCATACGGCTCCACCAGCGGCGGCGCGCTTTTGTATTGGAAATGGCCTTCGAGCTTGATGGAGAATCCGTTGATCTTATAGAAGGAAGCCTGGCGCAGGGCCTGTTTCAGGATGGGCAGAGGCTCGAGGTGATGAGCGTCGTCCCAGTAGATGATGCGCATCCCGAGATCGGGCCAATCGGTAATCTCGCCCTCCGGCAACAGCCAGCGGCCGCTGGCCGGCTTGAGCAACTGGACGAGCGTCTGAATTCCATAGAACAGGCCTGGCGCGGCGTTGGCCGTCAGGCGGATTTCCCGCGGCCCCAGTGTCAGCCGGTAGGCTTGCTCCGCGATGGCATCTTTGTCCTTGTCGGTGGCTGCGCCGATGACGACGGAATTTGGGTTGACCGAGAGCCGGATCACGCCTTGGCCCGTGGCCGGCTCGGCGAGGCGCAGGCCGAAGCGTTCACTCAATAGTTCCCGCAAAGACTGAACGGCGACGTCGTCGGGATTCACGCCGGGTTCGAGCACAAGCTGCCATCCGTCCGTGAGCGCAAAATCGCGTGGTCCCAGGGTGACAGTTTGCGGAATGGGGAGAACGGTGTAACCGCGCGAGGACAGGGCGGAGAGCGTCTCGGCCGGCAGGGGCTGGATCGCAACGAGTAAAAGCAGAGCGGCCAGCCCGGGCAGGGACCGCCCGCGAGTGAGGGGTTTGATTCGAAACATCGGCTTCATCCTTGAACTGGAGTGCGAATCGCACACGGATTATACAGGAATCCCGTGGGTTCCAGCGCCGGGCGACGGGGGCGCGGGGGCACGAGTTGAAGGCGCGGATCGAGCGGGGCCTGACAGCGCAGCGGCAGCGCGGGTCAGTCCGGATCGGAGAGGCGGCGGCGGAGGTTAGCCGGAGGCTGGCGCCAGTTCAGTTCGAGGAGGAGCGAGGCGGGGATTTCAAGCGGAGTGCAGGGGAGAGGGAGGTCCCCAGGAGACGGAGCGGCGGCCAAGGAGGAGGCTTCGCTCTGCGTGAGATGGTCGGAGGAGGAGGAAGCGGCGGCCCAGGCGAGGGCTTCGGGCTGCATGAGATGGTCGGGCGAGGGGTTGTGGAGGCGCCAGCCGATGACGTTTTGCAGGCGGACGAGGGCGGTGACGATGGTATCGCCGGTGGAGCCACGGGTCCACAAGCAGACGAAGCCGTTATCGGGATGGACGTTGGGGTGGAAGACAGGCACGGCGAGAAACGCTTCGATGGGCACGGCCGGGTACCAGGCGGGAAAACGGAATTCGACGACGTGGGCATCGACGCGCTGGAGATGGGGGGGCGTGCCGGTGAGAGCGGTGGTGCGGTGCAGGGTCAGGCGGAAGAAGTCGGCCTCGGCATCGCGCGAGCGCGAGAGGTCGTCTAGGGAGCCGGGGTTGGCGCGGGCCAACTCGGCGAGGAGGGCCCATTCGTTCTCGATCCGGCGGTCGCGGGGGGAAGTCATCAACCGTTGGTGGCGACGGTGGAGACGCGGAGCACGTCATTCGGTCGAACGCCCTGGACCGGGAGACGGGTACTGAAGTCGAGGGCCTGGCCGTTCCAGACGACTTGGGGCTCGCCGTCGCCTTGCAGGACCTGGCCGCGCTCGCGCAGGTCGAAGAGGATTTCGTCGAGGACGGTGTCGAGGGTTTCCTCGTCATCGACGTCGACGTTGAATTTCACTTCGCCCTGCACCGTGTCGAAATAGATCTGGTATTTAGGCATATCGATCTAGCGTCCTGGATTGGAAATCGCTTGAATCACTCGAAGCGACCGCTCCCGGACGGTCGCGGCTCAGTAACAACGGCACGCAGGCAACCGTTCCCTGACGGTCGCGGCTCAGTAACAACGGCACGCAGGCGACCGCTCCCTGACGGTCGCGGCTCAGAAACAACGGCACGCAGGCAACCGCTCCCTGACGGTCGCGGCTCAGAAACAACGCACGGTCGCGGCTCAGAAACATCCTCGTGGCTCAGGAACAACACGAAGAACCGCTCCTTTCAGTCGCGGCTCCGTTAGACGGTCGCGACTCAGAAACAACGCACGGTGGCGGCTCAGTAACAACGGCACGGCTCGGTAACGGACACAGGTCGTACGAGGCGCGGCTCATGAGTTCTCCGGAGGCGCGACGACATATTCTTTCAAAGGGGCGGGCAGATCCGCCACGATCCACTGGCAACGCGAACACTGGCCGTTAGTATAGTCCCAACACGAGCGGCACTGCGGGCGGCCGCATTTAGCACAGACCCGCAAATCGGCATCCTGGGCGGTGGCGGCGCAGACCTGGCAGCGGCCGAGCGGGGAGCGCGCGCCGAAATGGCGGTCCCACCAGCGGCCCTCGGAAGGGAGGATGGGGACGCGGTTCTGTTCGCACAAGCGGCAGCGGCAGCGCTCGAAATTCCAGCATTTGTTTTCACAGACGAGCATGCCGCAGCGGGGGCAGGTGAAGGCGACTTCGCCGCCGAGACGGCGGTTGCAGAGGGAGCAGCGGCGGGCGTCGAGGTTGCGAATGAAGGTGATGGCGCCGGAGGTGATGGCGGCGAGCAGAGGCGCGAACCAGAGGTAGGTCTGCGCGCCGGAGTGCGAGACGAAGAGGATGAGGATGCCCAGCAGGCTCATGGCGGCGGGGAGGACGGTGGGCCACCAGAGGCTGGTGAACTCGACTTCAAAGAAACGGAAAAGGCCGAAGGCGATGAGCGAGATGAGGATGCCGCAGAAGAGACCGGCAATGGGCACGGTGATGCCGACGACGATCTGCAGGAAGACGAGCCCGAGGGTGGGGGCGGCGAGAATGGCGAGAGTTCTCGGTTTCATGGTTCAAGGCCGCGGACGGTGACCAGATGATGCTCGGGCAGGCAGAAGATCACTTCGGCGAGGGGACCGCTCCTTAACAGTCGCGGCTCAGAAACAACACGTCCGCTCCCTGACGGTCGCGGCTCAGAAACGGTCGCGGCTTGTGACAGCGCGGCTCGTAGCAGGCGCGGGGCGGCGAGAATAGCGAGAGTTCTCGGTTTCATGGTTCAAGGCCGCGGACGGTGACCAGATGATGCTCCGGCACGCCGAGATCGGCTAACGTGCGATCGCACCAGGGCGATGTGGGGTTGATGGCCCGCACGACCGCCAGTTCAAGGATATCGCGAGAAGCGCAGGAGGGACAGAGCGCGTGGCGGCGGAATTTCGCCGAGCGGAGAAAAGGCGCCCAGCGATGGAGGCAGGCGCGGCAGCGGGCATCGACGCAGACGGGCCAGTCGAGCACCAGGCTCGAGCCGGGAGGGGCGCCGGAGTCGAGAAGAAACTGGCGCACGGAGCGGCGGCGGTCGCCGGCGTCGAGGAGCGGGGGCGCGGCAGGGGCGTGGAACGGGCAGGCGGGGCTGAGGGGCAGGCGGAAGGATTGGAGGCGCGGGACGGGGGCGAGGGTGAGCTCGAGGGCCGAGGCGGCGGAGGCGGATCCCAAGAAAAGGCGCAAGCCGGTGTCGGCCTGGAGCGCGCCGATGAGGGCGGCCATGGTGGGCGTGGAGGGATTGGGCGCGACGCCGGGCGGAGCGGCGCAGGGGCGGACGGTGGAGTCCCAGAAGGTGAGCAATTCGGCGCGCTTGCGGCGGGATAAAGTGCAGCCGTAGCAGGCGGCCGCGCGGCCGGGGAAGAAGCTTACGCGGCCGTGGGAGTAGTTGGGGGTGCCGAGACCGGCGTCGCAGACGGGGCGATCGAGGCGGGTCGAGACATAGGCGAGCTCGAGGCGGGCGAGGTCGCTGTCGACGCAGCCGAATAGCAGATGGGCCTCTGACACTAGCCGCAAGCCGACGTCGGCGATTTCGGCGGCGAGGGCGTTGAAGCGGGTATCGGGAAACAAAGCGGCGGCGGAGGCGGCGAGAGAGACGGCCTTGCCGGCGCCGGGAGCGGCGTGGCGCAGAAAAATCGAACGGGTGAGATTGGAGGGCTCGACGAAGTCGGGGTCGACGATGGTGATTGCGCCGACGCCGAGCAGGCCGAGGGCCTTGACGACTTCATTGCCCAGCGCGCCGGCGCCGACGACGAGGGCATGCAGAGAGCGGACGCTGGCGGGAGCAAAGAGGGTTTGCTCCAGGCGTGAATAATCATTCAGTTGGGAAGGCGGGGCCATGACGATTGACAGCGGTCGCGCCTCTGATACACTTATCAACGCTATAGCAATGGGACTCTATCAAAGTTTATATTACATGAGCCTGGCCGGAGGGCTGGCCGGGCTATTGGCGTGGGCGCTGGCGGCGGTGATTGCGGCGGCGCTTTCCAACCAACCCGACGTGCGGATTTCGGACCTGTTGGCGGTGATCCTGTTAGGGGCCTTCATCGGAGGGCTGGGAGTGGCCTTTTCGGACCGCTACGCGGGGCGGCGGATTTCGGCCAAGTGGGTCTTTTTCGGCATGTTGATTGGAATCGTTTGCGGAGGCCTGGCGGCAGTGATCCAAATGCCGATCACGGAGCGGCTGGGCGAGCAGGCGCCGATTCTGACGCGGGTAATCGCATGGCTGTTGGCGGGATCGCTGATCGGCCTGGGGCTGGGGCTGAGATGGATCACGGTGAACCGGACGCGGGTGGCGCACGGATACGTGGGGGGCCTGGTGGGGGGCGCGCTGGGGGGGCTGATGTTCGCCGGACTGAGCGGGCTGGCGCCGGACCTGGCGCAGGCGCTGGGGTTCATGGTGCTGGGGGCGGGGATCTGCTTCGGGGTGACGCTGGCGCCGATGCTCATGAAGGGGGGCGTGCTGCTGTTCGTTTCGAGCGGCGATCCACGCGCGCAGGCGAAATTCGGGCGGGGCAAAAAAGAATGGGAGCTGCGGCAAGGGGATATGTACACGGTGAGCAGCACGAGCCCGGAGGGGACGCTGGCGAAGGCCGGGCCGGGCGAGCTGCATCTTCATCCCGGATGCGGCGATCGCGGCGCAACACGCGGTGCTGTTCGGGAAAGAGGGGCGGTTCTACGTGGCGCGGCACGCGGAGGTCGGGGGGCAGGCGGGGCTGGCGCGATTCGTGCTGCGAGTGCGAGGGAAAACGGTTACAACTTCGCAGGAACTGAGGGATAATGATGACGTTCTGGTGGGGCGAACGGCGTTGAAGTTCACCTCGCGGAAGAAGGAACAGTGAGGGGCATGGCGCTGCGGAACCTGACGATTGGATTGTGCCTGGGCGGGTTGAGCCTGATGCCGCTGGCCGGGCAGGAGGTGCGCGGGCGGCTGAAGTTTGCCGATGAAATCCGGATGGTGAGCTGCGATCCGGCGGCGGGCGTGCCGTGTTTCCGGATCAAGCTGAACATCGTGGATGGGCAAGGCAAGCCGCTGGGGCTGCAACTGCCGGCGCCGGACAAGCTGGCCGCGAGCATGACGGTCAAGGCCGGCGAACAGGAATTTAGCCCGTTCTACGCCACGATTCCGAGCGACGCGACGGTGGCGATGCGGGGCCGGGTGGCGCTGATTCTGATCGACATCAGCGGGAGCATGAACCGGGTACTGGCGTCGGGGCCGACGCGATTCGACGCGGCCAAGAGCGCGCTGGAGCATTACCTGTCGGGATTCCAGGACGGACTGGACGAGGTGGCGATCGTGGCGTTTGAAAGCCACGGCGTGGTGGAGGGAATCAAGGCGGCGAAGTTCGCGGCGACGAAGGACGAAGCGCTGCAGCAGGTAAGCAACCTGCCGGCTCCGAAGCCGAAAAACAACACGGGGTTGTATTCGGCGGTGGACATGGGGCTGGACGTTCTGAAACAAAAACTGGACAGCGCGGGCGGCGGAGCGGGCGCGCCGGAAGGGCTGCTGGTGGTGATGACGGACGGCGCCAACGAGGTGTTCAAGGGCGACGACCCGGGTTTGCTGGCGGGCGACGAAGGGCTGAACATCGTGGCGAACCGGGTGACGGGGTCGGGGATCAACGTGGTGGGCGTGGGGTTCGGCGACGTGAGCCAGATCGACGAGAAGGCGCTGAGCCGGCTGAGCACGAAGTATTACATGGCGTCGGACCTGGAGGGGTTGAAGAAGATTTTCACGATGACGCGGACGGTGCTCAGGAACAGGGTGCAGGCGACGTTTGCATCGCCATGGGCGGACCGGGCGTCGCTGGCGGGGCGCAGCATGCACGTGATTGTGAAGCTGAAGCTGCCGACGGGGGAGACGCTGACGAGCGCAGAGAAGATCTGGGAGACGCCGCAGGTGGGCGTGCCGCTGATGGAAGGCAAGTGCGAAGCGCCGGAGTTATTGGCGGCGATCCACCTGGACCCTCCGAGCGGGAGCGGGTGGATGGCGCTGCTGCGGCCGGTGCTGGTGTTCGCCGGGCTGGGAGTGCTGCTCCTTATCTTGTGGTTCTGGGTGCCATGGCTGGTGTGGCCGGAACGGTACATGGGAGTGGCTCCGAGCAGCGCACGCTGGGCCGAGCAGGCGCAGCCGGGCGCGGGAGCAGGGAAGCCGGCCGGACCGGCGCCGGCGGGATTTGGAAGAACGGGGCCGGGAGGAGTGAGACCTCCGGCGAGAGCACCGATGGATAAGACCGTGCTTTACCCGAGACCGGACATGACGCGAACGCGGCTGGAAGTGCGGCCGGACAAAGACGCAAAAAGTTAGCAGATTCAGACGAAACAAGTGCAGACTATTGGAGTGCCGGGAACGCCGGCGGGAGAGGAAAGAAGATGCCCCTAGTAAAAGTGATTCGCAAAGGAATCACGCCAACTATCCGCAAAGTACCCACTTCGACTTGCGCAGCGATGCTGCCGATGACGCTGGAGCGCGTAGGCAAGGAAGCGGCCAGCGAAAACGAAGAACTAACCAAGGTGGAGGATCTGAACGACGCGTTCAAGAAGTTCGAGCCGAAGCTGAACTTCAAGGGCAACGCCGGTCCGGAGGAGACGGAGTTCAAAGCCGAGTTCCGGTTCAAGAGCATCAAGGATTTCGATCCGGAGAACCTGCAGAAGCGGCAAGAAATCAAGACCGAGGATGGCGAGACGAAGTATTTGCGCAACGATATCGCGGATCTGAAGTCGAACATCGACCTGCTGTACCGGCTGAAGGACCGGTGGAAGCTGCCGACGGTGCGGCGCGCGTGGTCGAACGAGGCTCAGCGCAAGGAGATTATCACTGCGCTGGGGCAGTTGCGGACGGAGCTGGAGAAAGTTGCCGGAAAGGGAGGTAAAGCGTAATGGCCGAACCAATCTCCGCGACAAAGACCAAGACGACCTCCGAGATACTGGGAGCGGGCGCAGCGCGGGAGCTGCTGCAGGACATATTCGCGGACCTGCATCCGGGGCTAATCGACGAGACGCGGGACATCTCGAGCATTTTCACGGCGCAGGCGGCGAGCGAGTTCCTCTCTCAGTTGTTGAATTTCGAGCAACTGCTGAGCGAAGTGGACAGCTACGATGCGACGGTGAAGAAGCTGCAGGCGCAGATCGACGCAGCGGAAGCAGTGCGGGACCAACTGTTGGCGCAGGTGTTCACGACGATCCGGCCGATCGAGCGCAGCTACCGGCAGATCCAGATGTTTTTCGAAAACAGCAAAGTGCCGGACGGGAAGGTGCGCAAGCCGGTGGAGCTGTTCATCCTGAACGCCGAAGCCAAGGCGATGAAGGACGTATTCAGCATGAGCGTGGCGGCGGTGGACAATTTCGTGCGCAAGCGCAACGACAATTTCAACTTCCGCGACGACATCTGCAACCTGGTGGTGCCGGGCTACTATCCGCAGCCGGTGCGGGAGAAGTTCGAGGACATCGCGAACATGTGGGGGATGCTGCTGATCGGCGACCTGGACGACGAGAAGTCGTTCAAGAACGTCGAGCGGAACTTCCTGCCGGGTGGCAAGTACGAGTTCATGAAGCGGCCGGAAGACCGGGCGGCGGCGGACGTGGTGACGATGGGCTATCTGCAACTGCGGCCGGCGCACTGGTTTGAAAAGAGCGTAGAGGGCGGTGACGATCTGTACGTGCCGCCGTCACTGGTGTTCGCGGGAGCAGTGGCGCGGGCGGATGACCAGACGGGCATTGCGCAGGGGCCGGTGGGCTCGCGGTTCGGGCAGATCGCCGGAGCAGCGAGCAGCCGGATCGAGCCGCTGATCGGGGAGATGGAGCATCTGAGCATGGAGCGGCAGTTGATCCCGATCATCCGGGATGCGGACAACCACCTGTGCTTTTTCGGATGCCGAACGCAGGCCGACGATCCGAATGGGGTGCTGAAATTCTTCACGTCGTACCGGATCCTGCGGTACTTGGAGCGGTGCTGCCGGCACTACCTGCTGCAGGTGGCGGGGCAGGTGCTGACGCGCGATTTCATGGACGAGCAGATCGAGAAGCCATTGAAGCGCCTGCTGGACGAACAGGTGGAGCAGGGGACGCTGTCGGGCTACGACATGTTCATAGACAAGGACTCGCAAAAGAGGATGCAGGGCATCTGCGACATCACACTGAATGTGATGCCGACGGGGCCGGCGGAGACGTTCGTATTGAAGATCGACGTACCCGAATTCTCGAAGGGTGAGACAAAAAACTGAGGGCGCCGCAGGAGGAGGATAACGGCATGAACCGAGGGATCCGAATCGATGCCGGGTCGGCGGCGAAGTCGGCCGAAGAAAGGCGCGAGGCCGACGCCGCCGCGCGCGGGGAGTTCCAGAGGACAGCCGGCATCCGCATGACGCGGGCAGTGGGGCAGAAGTTCGAACTGCCGGGCGGGCCGGCGACGCAGGCGGGAGAAGCGCTTCCGATCCCGGCGCCGGCGGCCCAGGAGCAGGCATTGAAGGAAGCGCCGGAAGCAAGTTCCCCGTCGCTCACGTCGCGAATCAGCGGCGTATTCCGCAGCCTGTTCGGGCGGGGAGCCAGGAAGAGCTAGGGCCTGGTGGCAGAAGTTCCGGTAGCGGCTCTCTAACGGTTGCGGCTCTGAAATCGTTACGGAGCTGCGTGCGCAAACGAGCGGTTTAATACGCCAACCTCTGCAACTCAGTACGAGGGCGTACAGGAGTCCGTATAGAAGAAAGGGAGGATTAGATGGCAGCACCTTACCGATGTACGGTGACGATTGACGGGACGAAGTTTGACGCCGTCTCGACGAGCGTTACGTTCGGAACCGAAAAAGACAAGGCCGGCATGCCGCAGATGGGCAGCCTGACCACCGAGATCCGCGTGTGGGCCGATTTCCACGATGACACGAATATTCCGTTCAGCGCGGTCTCGAAGTTTTTCACGCTGGCGAACGTGGTCACACGCGACAAGATCAAGGACATCAAGATCGAGTTCTGGAGGGACGACAGCCACCAGGACGCGCTGTGCAGCTACGGCTTCAAGGGCTGGGTCAGCCGGTTTGAGACGTCCAACGGCAATGAGTTCACGAGGGGAATGAACCTGGGAGGCGAGGAAGACGACAAGGACTTCCAGGGATTAGTGCCGGATCTGAATCACCTGCTAGTGCTCGATCTCGAGCCCGTGCTAAACCAGGAAAACTTTGCCGAAGTGAAGATGAGCAACTAGAACACAGGAGGAAACCGATATGCCAGCACAACCGTATCGCAGCACGTGCACAATCGACGGGACGAAGTTCGACGCCGTTGAATCGAGTGTCATATTCGAAACCGCCAAGGATCGCGCGGGGATGCCGCAGATGGGCAGTCTGCGGACAACCATCTACGTGGTGGTGGATTTTCACGACGACAAGAACATGCCGTTCTCCACGCTCAGCAAGCTGTTCGGGCTGGCGAACGTGGTGACGCGGGACAAGCTAAAGGACATGAAGATCGAGTTCTGGAAGGACGACTCGCACCAGGACGCGCTGGCGTGCTACAAGTTCAAGGGCTGGATCAGCAGTTTCAAGACTTGCAACCCGGCGGGGGGCGACACGAGCGCGACAACGACCAAGGCGCCGCCGCTGAACCACATGCTGATCCTGTATCTCGAGCCGGTGATGAACCAGCAGAACTTCCAGGAGATCGCGCTGAGCAACTAGTGTCCGCAGTTGGGAGTTGGTAAGTAATTCGAGCAGCGGAGGAGACCGCTCCCTACGGTCACGGCTCGGTTACAACGCGAAGACCGCTCCCTGACGGTCGCGGCTCGGTAACGAAGGTGGTTTTCGAGAGTAGCGAGGAGACCGCTCCCTCACGGTCGCGGCTCAGAAATGGTCGCGGCTCAGAAACGGTCGCGGCCCGGTAACGGTCGCGGCTTGGTTGCGAGATGCGGTTTTCGCGTTGCGAGCGATGGATGACGTATTGAACGAGTGACCAGCTCATGGCACTAGCGAGGGACGATGGCTTCGTTTACTGCATTTCCTCTGCGATTCCGGGACGCGTTTCTGCGCCGGACGGAGGAAGTCGAAGCGATCGTGCAATTGTTTCGGGTGATGGCGGTGACGCCGCACGGTTCGTGGGCCGGATGCGCGCATTTCGGGTGGCGCGATTTTTTTGAGCGGGCCAGGGTGCGGCCGGAGCTGATCTCGAAGGCCGTGGAAGAGGCCAATAGCGCTTTGCGGGACTTAGGGATCACGCACTACCGCGTCGCCGCCATCACGAAAGCAGGCGACAGCCAGCGCGATATCGATTCGTACGAGGTGAGCATCATCTCGACGGAAGCGGGCGCGGAGGCGATCCGTTTGCAATTGTAAGGCGGGTTCCGGCGGCCGGCCGGCGGATGGGAGTGCGGGCCGGCGCAAGCTTATGCCCTATAGCAGCGCGAGCGCGATAGAAATCGACAAGAAGCTCCGGGACGACTTCCGCCGCCGGCTGCGGGACTATGGGATCTCGGCGGAGACGACCGACCCGATTCTGGCGGTGCTATTCCGCACGCTGGCGCAGCAACTGGAAAACCTGTACTCCGAAACGGGGCGCATCCGGCTGGCGCTACTGGACGAGCTGATCGCCGGACTGGGCGTGGAACAGAGAATGGCCCGGCCGGCGCAAACGGTGGCGCGATTTCTGTTGCCCGGCGCCGGGTCGCAGGTGGTGGAAGCGGGCACAGAGCTGATGGGCGAGGCGCAGACCGGCGAGCGCCTCACGTTCACCACCGACGCGACGATCGCGGTCTCGCAGGCGGCGATCGCGATGGCATTCACCTACCAGGAGGGGGCGCTGCAATTGATGCCGGGCATGGAATTGCCCGAAAGGATCCAGAACGCGCGGCCGGCGCTGGATCCGGTGAAAGTGAACCTGGGGCCGCATCCGGCGGTGATTCTGGCGATCGAGAAGCTGCCGGCGAGCCATCTGAGCCTGCACTCATTTTTCTTCGAACTGGGGCCGGACGCGGCGCGAATTCAGGAAGCGCTGGAGTCGGAGACATGGTGCCTGTTCGGGGCGAGCGGGGAGCTGCACTCGCGCGGCATCCTGCGTCCGCGGACGCTGAATGCGGGCGTGCGCGGGCTGCAATGGCTGGCGAAGAGCGAGACGGCGGAGGCGCCGGCGGGCGATGGAAGATCGATGACGGCGGCGGATGTGCCGGTGCTGCCGCCGGGCTTCTACGGCGAGCGGGTATTCGTAATGCCGCCGGTCGAGGCGGAGCGGCGGACGATGTGCGCTGCGCCGCGCGGCATGGAGGCGGCGCTGGGGCGCGTGTTCGGGCGCGAATACGCGAGCATTGCCGCGGAGAAGCGGGCGTGGGTGCGGATTTCGTTTCCGCGCGAGGTGCCGTCGCTGCACACCGGGATCGGCTCGATTGCGATGCACGCGATTACGGCGTCGAACGTGGAATGCCATAACCAGACGGTGCACTTCGACGAAAAGGGCACGTCGATTCCGATCAGCGTGGAAGCGGGGACGGAGCGCTACCTGGTGGCGCCGCTGTCGGTATTCGGCGAGGCCGGATCGACGTATCTGCCGGGGATGCAGGCCAGCTCCGAGCCGGGCGCGGGCCGGTACACGATCCGCAGCGGGCGCATCGAGTTGCAACCGGCGCGGCGGGTGGACGCAACGCGGGAGGATTACGCCAACGTGCGCGTGTGGGTGACCGCGGGCGCGCTGGGCAACAATGTGGGGCCCGGGCGGGTGGAAACATTTCTGAAGAAAGGCGTGCTGCCGGGCATCCGGCTGACGAATCCAACGTCGGCCGCGGGCGGGACCAACGGGGAGGAGTTCGAACACGCGCAAGCGCGTTTTGCGGCGGCCCTGCTGGCGCGCGACCGGATCATCACACAAGAAGACCTGACCGCCCTCACGCGCGCGTTCGATAAACGGATCGTAGGCGCCTATGCGCGCACGAGCGTCGAGCGAACCGGGAGCGGAATGCGGCGGCTGCTGAAGGTGACGGTACAGATGACGCGGGATTCGATGGTGGATCCGGAGGCCGAGGCGCCGATCCTTACGAGCGACCTGACGCGGCATCTCAAGGATCGGATGATGCTGGACACGGAACTGGCAGTGAGCCTGGAGTGGAAGTGATGGGCGAGTACGCGCGCATGCCGGAACTGGCGCACGGCTTCCAGGGCTTTCATCACACTCTGGATTCCGCGCTGGCAATTCTGTGCGATCTGGGCGTGCCGGCGGCGCGTGTGACGCTGCGCATGGCGGGGATGGGCTACCCGACACGCTGGGTGGTGGAGCAGAATCCGGCGCCGGGAGCGGAGCTCGATCCGGGAACGAGCGTGGCATTGTCGATCGCGGGCACGGGCGTGTTCAATGCGCTGCCGATCGGCATGTGGGAACAGGGTGGAGAAACCGAGCCGGGCACACGCGAGATTGTCGAAGTGCTGGACGATCCGATGCAGAAAGCCGGGCTGTGGCTGAGGGAGGGGGCGCGGCTGTTCGACATACAACCGGGCAATCCCGCGGCCTGCTCGCGGTGGATCGGGCTGTTCGGGCTGAACGCCGAGGATTGGCCCGAGGCGCTGTGGTACAAGTTGGCGCTGATTCTGCCCAGCCTGCACGAGTTGGCGGGGAAGGAGCGGGGGATCCGATTCGCATTGAACTTCCTGCTGGACCTGCCGCTCCAAGAGATCCGGCGGTCGCAGACGTTCCAGTACTTCGAGGCGAACGCGTTGAGCCGGGCGGGCGTTTGTTTCAGCCGTCTGGGCGTGGATGCGATTCTGGGCGCGCGCGTGGAGGACCTGGCGCGGCTGACGCTGCTCACGGGACCGGTGGAACTGCGAACGTACTACGATTTCACAGGAGACGAGAAGCGGAAGCTGTTGGAGGCGGTGCTGGACCTGGTGTGCCCGTGCTATCAGCGACGAAAGCTGCAGTGGGTGGTGCTGGATCCGACCAAGCCGCCGCGCCTGGGCGACGAATTGCAGAACGGGCGTCTGGGTATTAACAGCTACTTGGGAGGGGCCGGCGCGCAGGACGGCAATGGGAGCGGGCGCGCGGCAGAGCGGGCGGCGGGCGCGCACGCGCAGAACCGAAGGGCATAGAGCATAGGAAACCAAATGAACCCCGACGATGTGAAATTGAGCTCGGTCAACTGGGAACACGGGATGCTATTGACGCCGGGGCATTTTCTCCGCCAGGAGAAATACTTCGAAGCGGGGCTGCTGTGGGTGCTGCGCTACGCGACCGACGCTTACGGACTGGTCGGCGGCGGACCGCGGCTGGCAGAAGCCGAACTGGGCGCGGTGCGGCACGATCCGATCGTGACGATCGACGAGGACGACCAGACGTTGAAGGTGTCGGTGACACAGTGCCGGGCGCTGACGCCGGCAGGGTGCATTGTGGAGATCGACCCGGAGCATCCGATCCAGCGGCAGTTCGCAAAAGCGGAGCTGGAGGGCATCAACGAAGCACCGATCTACATCGTCTGCGATCCGAACGAAAAGCAGGTCTACGACGGCCCGGTGGACGAATACAATCCGCAAATGCAAACGGAGCGACGACCGGCGCAGGCGTTGAGTCTGCGGCTGCACGCCGACAACGTGGCCTACAGCGTCGCGGTGGCGCGGCTGCGCAAGCAAAGGTATGGCGAGGGATATGAGAAAGACCCGGCGTTCATCCCGGCCTGCACGTGCCTGATGAGCCATAGCGAATTGGCGGCGGCGTGGAGGAGAATCGCGGATGTCTTCACGACACTGACGGAGCGCTATACCGAGCTGAATCGTGCGATGCGGGAGTTCCTGGTCCTGTTCACGGAGCGGGGCATCGAAACGCAAACCGACACCGAGGCGGCGAACTTCGTCGAACGCATGACGGTGGCGCTGCACAACACGGTGTACGACGTGCTGGACCCGGTGCAAAGCCCGAAACAATTTTTCGGCAAGATCCGGCGATTCCTGCACAGCGCGGCCGCGTATCTGGAATTGACGCCGGTGGTGCAGCAGTATTTCGACACGTTGAAGGAGACGGGTGAGACCGAGTTCATCGTGCTGGTGGAACAACAGAAGAAGATCCTGCAGGCGACGCGAAGCTGGTCGATCCACGAGGACCTGGGAGTCGAGGCGCGCTCGGCGCTGGGCGCGCTGGACGCGCTGCAGCGGCTGGAGCGGGCGTTGGAAGGCAAGTACATCGACTTCCACATGAGCACGGCGCTGGACGCGATGAACTTCATATTCGATCGCGGCGGAAAGGTGCTGTACAAGCTGGCCGCGAAGCCGTCGCGGGTGCAGGGCGTGGCGGACGAGATGACGCTGTACTTCTCGCAACTGCGGCTGGAGGGACGCGACAAGTATAGACTGATCCTGGTCGGCGAACGCAACGCGACGTTCGAAAAGGGCACCAAGATCACGGTGGAGATCGCGATCAACGAGGCCAGCGGGTTCCGGCGCAAGCCGATCATGCTGGCGTGCGAATCGAAGTCGGCCGAGCAGTGCAATTTCGAATACGATTTCGAAGCGCCGGATGTGCCGACGATTACCGACCTGCAGGTGACGCTTCCGGCGCACCATGCGATCCGGACGGCGCTGCTGTTTACGCGGCACCGGTTCTATGCGCAGCGAATGGAAGAGCCGGTGCGGAACGTGGAGCCGGTGCAGCGGCCCGACGCGGCACGTTCGCCTGTGCCGCCGCAGGCCCCGCCGCCGCCCGTGCCCGAGGCGCCGCGGCCGCAGCGCTTCGAGCCGACTCCGCGGCCGGAGCGGCGGCCCGATCCGCGCTACGACCAGCCGCCGGCGGAACCGCGTCAGGAACCGAGGACCGAAGAGAAGCCGGCGCCGTGGGAGGCGCCAAGACGTTTTGAACCGCCGCGCGAGAACCCGGAGCCCAATCCGCCTGCTCCACCGCGGCGGCGGCGCCTGGAATAAGGAGAAGGAGGCACGACGATGGCGATTGATTTGGACAAACTTTCAAGCGAATTGGAAGACGCACTCGAGCGGGCGCGGCTGCTGGCCGAGCAGCGGCAGCAAGCGCAGATCACGCCCGTCCACATGCTGTACGTCCTGCTGGACGGGGAGAGCGCGCTGGCGGCCGTGCTGGAGAAATCGGGGATCGCGTGCGACGCGCTGCTCGAATCGTTCTCCACGCGGTTGAACAAAGAGGGCACGAACAAACTGGAGCCGGGCAAGCGGCCGGTGGCTTCGCGAGCGCTGCGCGAACTGATCGAGAAGTCGTTCGAAAAGATGACGGCGCGCGGCGTGGAGACGGCGGAGCCGATCGATTTCGTGCTGGCGGCCGTGGACTACGGCGAAGCAGGATTGAAGGGCGAACTGCGCGGCGCCGGTGCAACCAAGCAGGCGCTTGAGAAGACGGCCGAAACGCGCACGGCCACGAACGAGACACTGGGCCAGCCGGGCGCGGCGGGCGCGGCGGCCAAAACGGCCTCGTCGAAGGTCCTCGAACGCTTCGGGCGCGACCTCACCAAGGCCGCCGCGGCGGGAGAACTGATGCCGGTGATCGGCCGCGATGAAGAGATCCGGCGCGTGATCCAGACGCTGCTCAGAAAGAGCAAGAACAACCCAGTTCTGGTCGGCGATCCGGGCACAGGCAAGACGGCGATCGCCGAGGGGCTGGCATTGCGGATTGCGAGCGGCGACGTTCCCGAATCACTCAAGAAGTGCAAGGTGATCGGGCTGGACCTGACATCGATGGTGGCGGGCGCCAAGTACCGCGGCGAGTTCGAAGAGCGGCTCAAATCGGTGGTGGATGAGGTGCGGGCGAGGAAGGGAGAAATCATTCTCTTCCTGGACGAACTGCACACGCTGGTGGGGGCGGGGGGCAATGAAGGCGGCATGGACGCGGCCAACATTCTAAAGCCCGCGCTGGCGCGCGGCGAACTGCGCTGCCTGGGCGCGACGACCTTCGACGAGTACCGCGAGCGGATCGAAAAAGACGGAGCGCTGGCGCGCCGTTTCGACGTCGTGACCGTGAAGGAACCGACGGACGAAACGATGATGGTGATTCTGCGCGGGATCCGTCCGCGCTATGAGGCGTATCACGGGGTGAGGCTGTCGGACGAAGCGTTGCAGGCGTCCGTGAAATTGTCGCGGCGCTACATTCGCAATCGATTCCTGCCGGACAAAGCGGTGGACGTGATCGACGAGGCGACGGCGCGGATCCGGATGCAAAGAGAGTCGAAGCCGACGCAAATCGACCAGCAGGAGCGGCTGCTGCTGCAGAAACAGGCGCAACTGGAGGCGTTAACAGGTTCGGCCACGACCGCGTCGCAGAAGAAAATCGTGGCCGAGCTGCAGGCTGCGGTTGACGATCTCAAGCCCAAGGTGGAAGCGCTGGTAGGGCAGTGGAATAAGCAGAAGAGCGCGACCGACAATCTGCAAAAGACAAAGCAGGCGATACAGGAACAGAGCGCGCTGCTGGAGGCGGCCGAAACAAAGGGCGACGTGGCGAAGTCGGCCGAGATTCGCTATGGATCGTTGAAGTACCTCGAGCAGCAGCGCGAGGACCTGGAGAAGCAACTCAGTGAAAGCGCCGGGACGCAGATGGTGCCGGACACGGTTCTTCCCGAGCACATCGCGGAAACGATTGCGGAGCGAGTGGGCGTGCCGATTAACCGCATGCTCGAAAGCGAACGCGATCGGCTGGTGAAGATCGAAGAGCGAATCGGCGAGCGCGTGTTCGGACAGGACGAAGCGATCGGGGCCGTCTCCGATGCGGCACGGCGTATGCGCGCCGATCTCCAACCGGGGCGCAAGCCGAACTCGTTCCTCTTTGTCGGGCCAACCGGAGTCGGCAAGACAGAACTGGCGAAGGCACTGGCCGAAGCGCTGTTCGACGACGAAGCCGCACTGGTACGCATCGACATGGGCGAGTACAAGGACAAGTCGTCGGCGGCCGGACTGATCGGATCGCGTCCGGGCCTGGTCGGGTCGGATGAGGGCGGCTTCCTCACCGAGCAGGTTCGGCGTTCGCCTTATTCCATCGTTCTTTTCGACGAAGTCGAAAAAGGACACCCCGAGATTCTGGACCTGCTGCTGGGCGTGCTGGACGAGGGGCGGCTCACGGATGCGAAGGGACGCTTCTGCGACTTTTCAAACACGCTGATCATCTTCACTTCGAACCTGGGCGTCCGCGAATCGCTCGATGCGACGGACGATCCGGACAAGCGCAAGGACATCATCCTCGAGGTTGTGAAAGCCTCGCTGCGTCCGGAATTGTATAATCGGATCTCTCAAGTGATCGCTTTCAATCCGCTGGCGGAACCTGAGCTGGAGAGGATCGTCAACGTCCAACTGGCAGGTTTGAGGAAGAAGCTGGCGGAAGATCGGGAGATCCAGCTTGAAGTTACTCCGGAAGCTCTGGCCTACCTCGCACAACAGTCGTATGATCCAGCGTACGGCGCCCGGCCAGTGGGGCGAACCATGCAACAACTCGTGCTCTCGCCGGTGGCCGCGGCCGTCATCGCCGGGGATGTCCAAGCCGGACAGACTTTGCGAATCGAGCACAGTGAAGCCGAAGGGCTCACATTCAACGTCGTCGAAACAGCGGCGAGCGCTGGGTAATGCTATGCGGGTGCTGGCGTGCCTAGTGCTGAGCGCATGTATCCTCGGCGCCAAAGACAATACGGTGACGCGGACCGAGGCGCAGGATGGATGGCTGCTGCTGTTCGACGGTGAATCGCTATTCGGCTGGAGCCAGGTCGGGAAGAAGTGGAAGGCGGGCGACGGCGTCCTGACCTGTGAGGCCGGAGACTGCGGAGAACTCCGCACGACCTCACCCTTCTCGGATTATGTCCTGAAATTCGACTACCACGCCGCGCGTGCGGATTCCGATGCGAGCTTGTTGTTCCGCTTTGCCAAGGAAGGCTCGCCGGCGGATAGTGGCTATGATCTGCGGCTGGGCGATTCCGACGGGAAATGGCCGCCCGGAAGCATCGCACAACACATCAAGTCCGAAGCGGGGAAGCTTCAGCCGAACCAGTGGCACTCTGTCGAACTGGAGGTAACGGGCGACGAGTTGACAGTCACTATCGACGGCCGGAAGGTAGCCTCGGGGAAAGATAGCAAGTCCCACGCGGGTTACATTGCAATGGCTTGCCAGCGCGGCGGAAGGTACGATTTTCGAAATATCAAACTGAAGCCGCTGGGGTTGAAGCCTATTTTCAACGCCACGGACATGTCGGGATGGAAAGCTGTGAATCCATCGCCCCAGAAGCCCGCGGCAGGCGGTGGGGGCGTACTCAAGAAGTTCGGCAAGGTATTCGGCGGCGGCGGCGGAGATAAGAAGCCGCACGAGGCAAGCTGGAGCCTGGCGAACGGCGCCATTCACGGCACGAATGGGCCCGGCCAACTGGAGACGCAGGCCGTTTACGACGATTTCCTGCTACAGGTGGATGTCAAGGCGAAGGCTACAGGCAAGAAGGAGTCTCCGCACGCCGCGCTGCATTTTCGCGGTGATCCCGGCCAGTTCCAATCGGGCTACGAAGTATCGATCGAGAACGGCGTGTTGACGGGGAACCTGAGCGGACTAAAGATCGCGCGAAAAGTTTTGGGTGAGGACGATCAGTTCTTCACTGCGACGATATTAGCGCGGGGGCGGCACGTGGCCATTTGGGTGAACGGGTATCCAGTGAATGAGTTCGACGATATTCGCCCCGAGGGCACAGCGCCGAAAAAGGAGGCGCGCACAGCGGGTGGCGCGATTGCCTTGGGGGCGCCGGAAGGCGAAGGCACGATCGACTATCAGAACATCAAGCTCGTGGCGCTGCCTAAGACGCTTGGCGGACAGTCAGCCAAGGCAGTCGCGGCCGCACCGCCGCCAGTTGCGCCTGTAACTCCTGTCCAGATCGCACAAGCGCCGGCCAACCAGCAACCAGTCGTCCCGGCGATGCAGCAGATGGCAGCCGGACAAGCCCGAGACGAGGCGCGGCAAGCACAGGTTTCGAAGCTAATGCAGGAGGCGCTGAAAACGGACCAGCCCGAGACGCAGAAGGATCTTTATGAGAAGATCTTGGCGCTGGACCCCGGCAATGTCAACGCCGCCACCGGCTACAAAGAAGCTCAACAAAAGATCGAACAGACAAGAGCGCAGAAACAGAAAGAGACCGAAGAGGGGGCCAAACAAAAGCAGACCGAAGAGCAGAAGGCGGCCACCCTCGCGCAGTCATTGGAAGATGGCCAGGCGGCATTTCTCGTGGGTAACATCGTCGCGGCGCAAGGTCATCTCGCGATCGCACAAAGGATAGCTCCGAATAATCCACAAGTGCAGAGTCTGAAACAGCGCGTTGACGCGGCGGCCCAGCAACGTGACAGGGTGAAATACATGCTGCTGGGCGGCGGCGTTCTGGTCCTTCTCAGCGGCGGCGGTTTGTTACTATTCACGCGCGGCAAGAAGGACCCGTTTGTCGAAGTTATCGAGGGTCTGCAGAAGGGCGATAAGTTCGCACTGGACCAGGAGATCGTGCATATCGGCGCCGTTGCCCAGGACGGAGGATCGAAGAATGATATCGTGCTGCAGGATGTGGAGCGGATGATTTCGCGGTTCCATTGCGAGATTCACGTGAAGCAAGGCAAGCTGTTCCTGATCGATTGCAACAGCTCAAATGGAACGAAACTCGATGGGCGAAGAGTAGCTCCGGGCACGCCGGTCCGCCTCAAGAGCGGCTCGCGGGTTGAGTTGGGTGGAACGTGCGCGCTACGCGTGAAGTTCGAAAAGCCGAGGAAAACGTGATCCCAGAGCGAATGCGCTGGTTCACACACACCGTGCTGGAGAGTGTCAGCATACCCTAAAGCCCGATGTGGGAGGCGCGTTCGAGTGTGGCCTCCGAAACTATCTGGGCGCGGTGCGGGTGAAGGCAACTTCCCAATCGACAGGCGACTGCTGCCCATCAAAACGGATCATCAAAGAGTGCCCGACGCGCTCATGCCTGGCCGGGAGCTGGCGCCCTCGCACCCGGGCTCGCACTTGAACTATCTCCATCCCGTCAGGGACGTAGAACCAGAGCAGATAGGGGTCTCCGGGCACGGACTGAGAGGAGCCATGCAACGTGCGCGTAGCTTCATCCCAGGAGATCTCCAGGATGGAGTATGCGCCGCTTATGTGGCGTGAAATGCCGACAAGCTGCGGCCGGTTCGACAAAGGATGAATGAACAACACCCGGGTGTCGTGAGGTTCGATTGTCGTTACCAAATGCTTCTTATAGATCCCCAGCAGCTTCTGGTTCCAGAAATCAAAGACGACATAGCGCCGGTCAGGATCGAGGCCCAATTTTTCCGTGAGGTCAACATCTCTCTCCACCGTTGCGCTGCGCCAGTTCGTCAGGCCCACAATGTCATACACTCCCGAGGCTGCATTCACTTTTACGTTCAGGATCTCCGGGTAGTTGTGAATATAGAAGTCGGGCTGGGTGTGTTTGAATGTGTCCCATTGAACGTCAGTGCCGCGACTGAAAAGATCCACGGGCAGGATCGGCAGGGTGGGCATTGTCGCCTTCAGCAGTCTGACTCGCTCTTCCGGAAGCTCAGGCATGACGCTAGCCAGCGGATAGGCGACGCCGGTCAAGGAAACATAAGTGACCAGAGTCCGGGCTTCGGCGAGAGTCGTACCGAAGCCGATCATGGGGCTCTCCCGAGTGCCTGCGGTTTCGACTACGATCGGGGGACGCTGCTTCATCGCCTGCTCAACCGTCATGGGCGTTCCGAGTTCCACGCCTTCGCCCGGCATGACGTAGACCGCGATGTGGTTCAGAAATGCGTTGGCGGTTATGGAACTGAAAAGTGCGTACATCCCTTGCCAGCTGTTATACAGGTCGTGCCCGTTGAAATAGGAGTCGAAGTAGCCAATGCCATTCAGCGGCGTCCCCGCCGGGCACCCCTCGATGAACCGGTTCGGACCGATTGTCTCTCGAATCCTTTTCAGTCTGTCACGATAGTTAGACAGTGAATCGACTGTCTTGTCCTTAAGCCTCTCACGGTCGATGTTCGGTACATACCGCGGCAGTGCATGCTCTCCGTCGAACTTATAGTACTCAAAGCCCCACCCGTCGAGAGTCTGGAATAAGTGTCGAAGGTGATCGAGTACTTCGGGGTTGGTTGAATCGAGCGCGGGCGTCTGATAGTCCAGTACGAGGTTACCGTTCTTGAGTCGCAAGTACCAGTCAGGGTGCTGTTCCACCGCACTCGCATAGGAATTGGGCACCAACCATATGCCCGCGCGGAGACCCTTGGATGTGATGTAACTCGTTAGCCATTGGGGACCGTGAGGGAACTTCTGCTTGTCCCAGTTCTCGATCCAGGAGTGCGCGCCGTTCTTGTAGCGATCATAGCCGTCGTCGAGTTGAACGTACTGGAAACCATAGGGCTTGAGGTTGGTCGCGAGCCAATCCGTATTGCGCATGATATCCGCTTCAGTGACGGCCTCATAGTAGCTAGTCCAACTGGACCAGACCATTGGAGCCGCCGTGAAGTAGCTATCGTCGAACGGAACGTAGTAGGGCAAACCCAAAGTGCGCGTGTAATAGTCAGGTATCAGCCGCACGGCGACACTGCCCGAGACGGGGAGGGTCAGATCCAGCAGATCCCAGTCACGGCTATTTCGTGCGATCCGGGTCTCATCGGGGAAGCTGATGGCGACGTCGGTTCTCCGGTCGAAAAGAGCGGTGAAGTTCGGGCTAGCGATCTGTCCTAAAGCGAAGTACATGCAATCGGCGTTCTTGCGGGGTAGAAAGGAGGGATTTCGGGTTTCTTTTCCGCCATACCCTTCAGCTACCTCGTTGGTTCCCACCCAATCGACCGGGACGCCCAGGGTATCTAAGAGACGGGCCGGTATGCGTTCCTTCGAGGCAGGTAGTTGCGCAGTCATCACGGCGTTATGCAGAGTCGTGGAGATCTTCAAGAAGTTGGGGCGCAGTTCAAAGAGCCAGGCCGACTGAGGGTGAACAGTTTTTAGAGTAAGTTGATTGGGGGCGCTGCGCTCCATGGTCCAACTCGTCAGGGGGCGTGAACCATTGGCCTCCCGAACGTAGAGACGGACCTGTCTCATGAGTTCGCCGAGTTGCTCGTGAGTCACATCCAGAGTGCCGGAGCCAGGGTCCGCAGATATGGTCCAGCCTGACGCGGTGAGCGAAGCTCGAGGCTCGGCGCGTGCCCATGAGAGGGCCGCGCCGAGGAGGAGGCAAGTTCCACAGGCTAGCAGCCTTCGATTCATCTCTTTATTACTCCCACATCAACCTCACTTTTATCAGATTACAAGCCGACTGTGAGTGTCAACCGGCATTCATGCCCGACAGACGTGTCCGTACCTCCCATACAATGAGCACACCGCAGCCGAAATCCACGACGTAGCTAGCCATTCACGATTCCGCGAGTCTCTCGGGCTGCGATTGACGGGATCCAAGCGCGATAGACTATGGAGCGCATGGCAGCCGACTGCGGCCGCCCATGGATGGCGATCGGATTAGGTCTCGAAACAAGGAGTTGTCTTTATGGATGCTCTTGGTTTGACATCACGGCGTTGCTTTCTCAAGCAGGCCGGGCTCGGCGGCGCGCTGATCACAACGGCAGCTGGTCAAACCCGCCTGCTGGGCGCAAACGACAGAATCAACGTGGCGTTCATTGGCACCGGCGGTCGCGGCAACTGGCTAATGGACCTCGTCCTGAAGCACAGGCAGGAGAAGCCCGATGTCGAGATTGTCGCCGTGTGCGACGTATATCAAAAGCGCCTGAGCGCCGCGTCGCAAAAAGCGGGCGGCGCAAAGATCTACGTGCACCACGAAGAACTGCTGCAGCGCTCTGACATCGATGCGGTCTTCATAGCCACGCCGGACCACTGGCACGCGCCAATTACCCTTCTGGCGATGGAAACCGGCAAAGACGTCTACGTAGAGAAGCCAATGACACACACGGTCGAAGAGGCCAAGCGTGTCGCTCATAGGGCACAGGAGCTGAAGCGAATCGTGCAGGTGGGCGTTCAAGGCACCTCCTGGACCCGCTGGCACAGGATGAAGGAGATCGTGCAGTCCGGCATGATCGGCAAGGTCGTGGCGGTCCAGGGCACGTACAGTCGCAACGATCCGCAGGGTGACTGGAACTGGCCGATCGACCCGGGCGCAGGTCCAAATGGCAAAGGCGAAGATCACATCGACTGGGTACAATGGCTTGGCGTTGCGGCTGCGAGGTCCTTCGACGCGGATCGTTTCTTCCGTTTTCGCAAGTACTGGGATTACTCGGGCGGTATCGCCACGGATTTGCATTACCACATTGTGGCTCCGTTCCATGTCGCACTTTCCAATGACCATCCCACGCGCGTGGCTGGCATGGGAGGAGCCTGGATTTACAAGGATGGGCGCGAAGTTCCTGACACATTCCTTACCGCAGCCGATTACCCGAGCAACTACTCTATGACCATTCAATCTTCGCAGGTGAATGAGAATGGACCGGTGCTACTCTTGCGCGGGACGGAGGCTACGATTCACCTTGGCGATGAATGGGAAGGTCCGCAGGGCCGCCAGCGCGACTACGCGCAAATCGTCCCTGAGTCGCCCTTCGTCGAATCATTCAAAAAGAAATTCGGCAAGGAGGAAGTGCGCATCGACGGTGTCGGCAACGAGGGGGACCTCAAGCATGTCGACAACTTCCTCGACTGCGTGCGATCGAGGCAGCAACCGAACTGTCACGCCGACCTGGGCTTCAAGGTGATGACGACGATCGACCTCTCCGTTCGGTCCTACAGAAATGGCAAGATGTATTACTTTGACGCGGGGCGTGAGCAGGTTGTCGAAAAGGAATAACCAATGGCGAATTCGGGAAAGGTGAAGGTCGGAATAATAGGCAGCGGATTCGAGGCCGATATTCATGCCGCTTCGTTTCAGCTCATGCCGGAGGAAGCCGAGGTCGTTGCAGTCGCATCGCCGACGTTGGGCAATGCCGCCAAGCTTGCGGCGCGTTATGGGATCCCGAGCGCGTTTGAAGATTACCAGAAGATGCTGGAGCAGCCGGACCTCGAGATGGTCAGTATCACCGCGCCGAACAGGCTCCACGCTCAAATGACGTACGACATTGCGAATGCCGGCAAACACGTTATTTGCGAGAAGCCTTTGTGTATCACTCTCGACGAAGCCGACGAGATGATCGACACCTGCAGGCGGAAAGGCGTGCTGCTGCTGTACGCCGAGGAGCTATTCTTCACGCCGAAATACGTGAAAGCTAAAGAGATGGCGGACACCGGTGCATTCGGTAAAGTGCACCTGTTCAAGCAGAGCGAGAAGCACTTTGGGCCGCATGCCAACTGGTTCTGGGATGTTGAGCAATCGGGCGGCGGGGTTTTCATGGACATGGGTTGTCACGGCATCGCATTCTGCTATTGGTTCCTCGGCCGGCCTGCCATTAAAGACGTTCTCTGTCACATGGGAACGTATGTGCACGCGGACAAGACGGAAGGAGAGGATGAGTCTCTATGCATTTGTGAATTTGTCAATGGAGCGGTTGGCGTTGTCGAAAACAGTTGGGCCCGGCGCGGCGGCATGGACGACCGAATAGAAGTTTACGGTGAAGGAGGCGTGACCTACGCAAACCTTCACATGGGCAACGCACTTCCGACCTACAGCGAATACGGCTATGGGTATGCGGTCGAAAAGGCTCCGACCACGAAGGGCTGGACTTACCCTGTGTTTGAAGAACTCTGGAACTATGGGATTCCTCAGGAAATGCGTCATTTCGCACGCTGTGTCCGCGGAAAGGAAGAACCAGACGCTACGGGCCAGGACGGGCGCGTGGTTATGGAAGCGCTCTATGCCGGGTATGCGTCGGCGGGCAGCGGTTCCAAGACACGGTTGCCGTTCCGTCCAGCAGGAGTCAGCCGGCCGATTGATCTGTGGTTGAAAAGATAATGCGCGGCCTGTGGGCGCTGCCGGTCCCTGGTTTGATCCACCTCGCAGAATCAGCGACACAATGCCGATCGGTGCCTCAATCATGCCGAACGCACGAAGCGCATTTCTTGCTTTGTGGGAGAGCCTGCTCGAACTGGACCGCGACCTCTCTCATCACTAGAATTACAGGCAGAGAGAGCTGAATTGGTTAGCGTTACGCGTACAAGGCTCGGACAAGCGGCTGCGGGAGTCAACTGGATCGCGCCGATAGCGGCCGGGTTCCAATTGATTTCGGAGTAGCAGCTCCGAACCGGAAGAGAGGTTTATGTTCAGATCCAGATTGCTTTTGTTGCTCGCATTAGGCCCGCTGTTCGCGCAGGACCCGGTTGTCGTTCGTCCGAAGGAGATCGACGACGTCCTGACGAACCCCGGGATGGGATTTATGACATTCCAGCGGTTCAATGGAGACGAGTTGAACCAGGGCCTGAAATGGACCGAGGGTTTTCCGATTGTTTACCAGCCATTCAAAGGAAGCCTCGGAAATAAGAACCATCCGGACACATCCATCGCTTATTTCCGTGTGTACTGGAGGTACGTCGAAGCGGAGCGCGACAAGTACGACTGGAAGTTGTTTGATACTGCGCTCAAAACCGCGCACAACCGTGGACAGACACTCATGATCCGCATCGCGCCGTATGGCAGTTCGAATGAAAAGAAAGACGACGTGCCCGATTGGTATCGTGCCGAAGTGGGTGAGGAGTCGGGTAAACTTGCAATTCAGAAATGGCGGACCGACCCCGAACGTCCATTGTATGCAGAACGCTTCGGAGGGTTTATCCGCGCGTTTGGGAAACGCTACGACGGTCATCCGGACCTGGAAAGCGTGGACCTGGCGATCGTTGGAGCGTGGGGCGAAGGGGCGGGCGCCGATAAGCTAAGTGAGAATACACGCGCGGCGCTCGTTGACGCCTATCTCGAAGCGTTTTCAAAGACGCCATTGGTGATGTTGCTCACGGACGAAAAAACCAACAAGTACGCCCTTTCCAAAAAGGACGTCGGGTGGCGCGTGGACTGTCTGGGAGATATGGGGGGCTTCAACCCGGCGTGGAACCATATGTACGACTATTACCCAGAAGCCATCGTCAACTTCGGGATGCGGGATGCCTGGCAGAAAGCGCCGGTGAGTTTTGAAGTCTGCTGGGTGATGCAGTATTGGAAGGACAAGGGTTGGGATGTTGATTATATCATCGACCAATCGCTCAAGTGGCACATCTCCTCCTTCAATGGGAAGTCGTCGGCCGTGCCGCCCGAATGGAAGCCGCAGGTTGACAGATGGCTGAAGAGGATGGGCTACCGGTTTGTGTTGCGAAGGTTCACCTATCAGCCCGCGGTCAAGGCGCAGGGTAAGCTCGAGTTCGCAACCTGGTGGGAGAACAAGGGCGTCGCGCCGATTTACAAGCAATACCTGCTCGCGCTGAGGCTCAAGAGTGGATCGCAAACCGCGATCCTTCCGACGGACGCGGACATCCGTACCTGGTTGCCCGGCGACACCGTATATGACAACGCGGTGTTCGTTCCGGCCGAACTGCCGGCCGGAGAGTACGATCTCGAAATCGCGCTGCTGGACCCCATTTCTAGGCAGCCGAAGGTGAAACTCGCGATAGCCGGTCTCCAGTCGGACGGGTGGTACGCGCTAGGCAAGATCAGAGTCGTGGAGTAGGGGATGGGAGTCGCATTCGCCCGATGTCACAAAGGCGCATTTCGCCAACGGGGAGAAATGGCGAGGATAAGCGATGAAACGTAGGACCTTTCTATCCACCTCGGGAGGGGCGGCCGCAGCACTAACCGGCGGGGGCGCGCCGGCCGCGGCGGTGAAGAAGCCGTTGCCGGCGCTGATGAAACTGGGTTGCCAGAGCGCGCCGAGCAACGAAGTTCACTTCGGCTTCCTGGCCCGTTATGGCGTGCGCAACGTGTGCGGCTATCCGGAGATCGCCGGAGGGCGCCTGTATGCGACGGTGGACGAACTCAAGCAATTGCGCGATCTAGCCGACCGGTATGGCATCAGTATCGATTGCCTGGCACCGCCGTTCCTTTCCTCGAGCCACATCGACACGGAGAAGCACGGCGCCATTCTGCTGGCGCAGAGCCCGGAGCGGGATCGCGATATCGAGGCCATGCAGACGCTGATCAGGAACTGCGCGGCCGCCGGGATTGCTTCGATCAAATACAACATGAGCCTCCTGGGCGTATTGCGCACGGGCCGGACGAAGGGCCGTGGCGATGCGCTGTACAGCACCTGGAAACTAAGAGAGGCGCGGCCCGAGAAGGCTCTGACGCGGGCGGGAGTTGTGAATGCCGATCAGTTCTGGGAGCGCATCGCGTATTTTCTCGAGCGCGTGATTCCGGTGGCCAACGAGTACAAGGTCCGCATGGCGTGCCATCCGCACGATCCGGGCGTTCCGCCGGAAGGGTACCAGGGCGTCAATCGCGTGCTGGGCACCGTGGACGGGTTGAAGAAGTTCGTCGAGATTCGGGTGAGCCCATATCACGGGCTGAACTTCTGCCAGGGCACGGTAGCGGAGATGCTGCAGGATCCGGGCAAGGAGATCTTCGACGTGATCCGCTATTTCGGGTCGCGGAAGAAGATCTTCAACGTGCACTTCCGGAACATACGCGGCAAGCGCGACGACTTCCAGGAAGTGTACCCGGACGAGGGCGACATTGATTTCGTACAGGCGATCAAGGTCTATCGCGAGGTCGGCTATCCTTACCTGCTGATGCCGGACCATGTTCCGCAGGCGCCTGGCGACACGAACGGATTGCAGTCGTTTGCGTTCTGCTACGGCTACATCCGGGCGCTGATCCAGGCCCTCGACCACATGGCCTGAGCGGGCGAGAGTTTGGCCATGTTTTCTCAAATTGGCGGGCGAGGAAACTCGGCGGAGCGCCTGAAACTGGGAGTGGTACGCCCGGCAAGGTTCGAACTTGCGACCTTTTGCTCCGGAGGCAAACGCTCTATCCAGCTGAGCTACGGGCGCGTACCGTTCTCATTGTAACCCAACCTCGGCCTTGGTGAACGATTTGGTGCCTGATCCGCGCTCGCGCGACCGGCCGGCTTGCGAAGAGCGCAAAAAGCAAAAAATGAGGAACAAAGCCAATTGTCAACTTTGCTTTTTAGAATAATAGGCTTACGCTGTGAATATTCGCCGACATTTCGCAATTGTCAAAGAACTGGGCCGCCGCGACCAAAAAAGCGGCCTGCCACCTTAATCATACGCCCGGGTGTCAAGCGCTTCGCGGGCACCCGGCCCCCGCGCGGGTGCCCGCGCGGGCACTCCGAGGATGCGACGCAGGTCGGCTGACTCCGGCCCGGCGGTTCGCCCATCGCGCAGGCTGGCGCAGACAAGGGTCGGGACATCCCCGCAAGCGGTCTGATATCATGGCTCGAAGATCGGAGGAGGGTCCGGTGCCGACGCCTGCGACCAGCGACATTTCCGTCGTCATTCCTTACTGCAACCGCGAGCAGTATATAGACGAGGCGATTCAATCCGTTCTGGCACAAACCCTCCAACCTCTCGAAATCATTATTGTCAACGATTGTTCCCGCGAATCCTCTCGCAGATACCTCGACCGGTATGCGGGAGTCTGCAGCATCGTCGACCTGCCGGTGAACGTAGGGCTTGCGGCGGCCCGCAACGAAGGGATCCGGCGGACGCGGGGCCAGTTCGTTGCTTTCCTGGATGACGACGACGTCTGGCTGCCTGAAAAGCTGGAGCGACAGCGCCAGTACATGGCCGAGCACCCCCGCTGCGTCGCCCGCCGACTTTCCGCACCGCACAGATTAATGAAGAGCCCGTGGAGGCCATTGCCTTGAACCGCGATGCGGCTGACCGGACGGCGGTGGTTGTTCGACCGCCTGGGGTGAGTGCTTTACAGACAGTTCCCCGGGAGCTTAAGTGGGAATCCCGTTTCGATCCACGAAGGGACCAAGTGTCACTATCTGCTTCGCCCGCATTGAACCAGCATCCCGCACAGCCTTTAATTACCGATTTGTGCAAGGCCATTGCAGAACACTCGAAAGCCTATATGGGCTCGCCGGGCGACTACGCATTGCTTAATTTTCCAAACCACGCGAACGTCGGAGACAGCGCCATCTGGCTTGGAGAGCTTGCTCACCTGAAGGCCACTTTTGGTTCCCGGCCGGCGTTTGTTTGTGAGGAAGGAAACTTTAACGCTGATGATCTAAGAAGAGCCGTGCCGAATGGTCCGATCTTCTTTGAAGGTGGCGGAGATTTTGGTGATCTGTATCCACACTGTCAAGTTTTCAGAGAATTGATCATCGAGCAGTTTCCAGACAGGCACATCATACAGCTTCCTCAGAGCTTGAACTTCACCAACCCGGACCTGATTGAGAAAACGGCCAGAGTTGTTCATCGACATAAGAAGTTCGTTCTCTTCGTCCGCGACAAGCACAGCCTCGAGATAGCACAGTCGTCTTTTGACTGCCCCGTGCATCTTGCTCCCGATATGGCGTTTTGCCTCGGCCCAATACGACGCCCCGTAACTGCAAAACATAAGCTGCTCCTGTTACTCAGGACGGACGGGGAGAGCGCCCGAGTGGGAGAAGCATTGCCGGGCCACCTACCAGAAGGGGTGGTGATTACGGACTGGCTTCGAGACGAGCCGGCGCTTAACCGCAGAATGATATTTCTGACAGCGATGAACGGCCTGCTTTCACTTCAGGCGAGTGCCTTGTGTAAACCGGCGCTGCGGCGGGCGTTGTTTCGAAATCTCGCACAAAATCGCTTAGACCGAGGGGTCAAACTTCTGTCTTCGGCGGAGTTCGTGATTACAGATCGTCTCCACGGTCACATACTCTGCCTATTACTCGGCATTCCCCACATCGCCCTTGACAATTCGTATGGGAAGTTGAGCGGCTTTATCTCAACTTGGACCAAGGATTGCCCCTTTGTCCGGGTCGCTCCCTCGCTGGATGAAGCAATTCGACTATGGGACGCGGTCCAGTGAGTGTTCCCTTAGGGGCTTACGGCGCTGTTGCTCACGTTGACAGACTCGATGGACTAGCGGCCAACCCGGTCTTTTCTTGAAGAATGAGATTCACGCGACGGTTTTCCGCCACTTCAGGAACGATCGGCCACCGACATCAATACGCGTGCCGACTGGCGTATGGCGACCAGGCATCGTTTGACCTCTCGCTTCCAGGTTCCAGTGCGCGGCGGCAGGCCGGCCTCGTAGCTATGAACGGCTGATTGCACTGCCGCATATAGGGCGGGCGGAAGACCTGGGCAGAGCAGTTCCCGCCAGCACAACACGGAATCGCGGTTGAGTTCATGCTGACGCACCAGTTCTGGCGTGAGGGTGTCTGGAAATACGGCGCAGCGATCGATACCCAGAGCGCGCAACGCCAGCATGGTCCTGATGCACTTTTCACACAGACCGCAGTTGTATTTCCCTATGTTCTCCCAACACACGCGCAGCCGCGCCATGATCTCGGGGTACTGAACCAGGAGGCGCAGTTTCTCAATGCGGGTGTTAGGGCCATCGTGGACGATCTCGACCGCATCACTGGACCAAAGTGGATCCAGCAGGGGATGCGTACCCCACGGTTCCATATCGGCGTACGACGAGTGGGACGATGCGATGTACACCTTCCCGTGATTTGGTGCGAGCGCATAAGCGACGGCCATGAGCACCGCACCGTGGTACATCCTCCAACGGCACGGGATCTTGGCTTGCTCCCAATGCGAATTGGTCCTCACCACAATCAGGCGCTTGCTGAAAAGGCGGGCCGCTGCACGGGCCTGCTCTTCCACCAGCGGAAACGTGGTCGTCTCCGCCAACGGCACGTCAAAGCCGTGAACCAGCACCAAATTGTCGATTTCGTCCTGGTGCCTGATGAGGGAATAATAACTGTCCACCCCGCAGGAGAAGAACAGTGATACGCCACTGTGCGGAGCAGGGCATGGGGGAGACGGCTCAAAGGATAAGGGTACCCGGTGACCGTCAATCCAAGCGGCATAGATATCGCGGATTGTCGCCAGGTTGCTTGCCAGGCGTGGCGAGACACTGCCCAGTTCCGCGGCCTCTCCCGCGGCGACAGCTTGCACCAACCGTAATGGGATCGACCACTCGGGCGTGCCGGCTAAAGGAACATCGGATTCAATCCAGATTCCTTGGTCTGCTACGCGCGTGACGGATGTTGCTGGTCCCATTGCCCGGAATCTCCTTTTTCTGATCTTAACCGGGCATAGTAAACCGTCCGGGCCTCTTCAGGCAAGACCAATGGACTTTCGCTGTCCATACAAAGCTTTTCCGGCTGGATCCGCAGCTGTGAGCCATGGCGAGGTCCACTGCTGCGGTCGCAGCGGAACCGCAGCCTCAGGAACGATCGGCCACCGACATCAAAACGCGCGTAGACCGGCGTATGGCGACCAGGCATCGCTTGACCTCTCGCTTCCATGTTCCAGTGCGCGGCGGCAGGCCGGCGTCGTGGCTATGGACGGCTGATTGCACTGCCGCGTATAGGGCCGGCGGCAGACCAGGGCAGAGCAGTTCCCGCCAATACAACACGGCATCGTCGTTGAGTTCTTGTTGACGCACGAGTTCTGGCGTGAGGGTATCTGGAAATACGGCGCAGTGATCGACGCCGAGCGCGCGCAAGGCCAGCATGGTCCTGATGCACTTTTCGCAGCAACCACAGTTGTATTTGCCCACGTTCTGCCAACACACGCGCAGCCGCGCCAGGACCTCGGGGTATTCAACCAGGAAGCGCAATTTATCTATGCGGGTCTTAGAGTCGTCGTGGACGATCTGGACCGCCTCAGTTGAACCAGAGTGGATCCAGCAGGGGGTGCGATCCCCAGGGGTGCAGCTCGGCGTACGAGTAACTCGATGCGATGTACACCTTCCCGTGATTGGGCGCGAGTGCAAGGGCGACGGCCGCGAGCGCCGCACCGTGGTACATTCCCCAACCGCACGGCATCTCGGGTCGGTCCCAATGCGAATTGGTTCTTACCGCAATCAGGCGCTTCCTGAAAAGGCGGGCCACATCACGGGCCTGCGCCTCGACCAGCGCAAACGTTGTTGTGTCCGCCACCGGTACGTCAAAGCCGTGAACCACCACCAGATTCTCAATCTCGTCCTGGTGCTGAATGAGGGAATAAAAACTGTCCACCCCACAGGCAAAAAACAGCGATGCGCCACTATGCGAAGCAGCGACATCGGAGGACCGCTCAAACGATAACGGTATCTCGTGACCGTCGATCCAGGCGGCGTAGATATCGCGGATTATCGCCAGGTTGCTTGCCAGACGTGGCGAAACTCCGCCTAGAACTAAGGCCTCTCCCACGGCGACAGCCCGGACTAACCTCAACGGTATCGACCACTGGAGGGTGTCGGCCAAGGGGACGTCGGATTCGATCCAGATTCCCTGGTCTGTTACGCGTGTGACGGATGTCGCTGGTCCCATTGCACTGGATTTCGATCTTGAGATCCCGACCGAGAATGGTATACCGTCTGGGCCTCCCGGGGCAAGGCCATTGGCCTTTCCCACATCACAACAATTGAGAACTGTACGGCCGCCGTGCCAAAAAAGCGGCCTGCCAGCTTGATCATACGCCCGGGCGTCAAGCGCTTTGCGGGTACTCGGCCCCCGCGCGGCCAGCGCGGGCACTCCGAGGATGCGACGCAGGTCGGCTGACTCCGGCCCGGCGGTTCGCCCATCGCGCAGGCTGGCGCAGACAAGGGTCGGGACATCCCCGCAAGCGGTCTGATATCATGGCTCGAAGATCGGAGGAGGGTCCGGTGCCGACGCCTGCGACCAGCGACATTTCCGTCGTCATTCCTTACTGCAACCGCGAGCAGTATATAGACGAGGCGATTCAATCCGTTCTGGCACAAACCCTCCAACCTCTCGAAATCATTATTGTCAACGATTGTTCCCGCGAATCCTCGCGCAGATACCTCGACCGGTATGCGGGAGTCTGCAGCATCGTCGACCTGCCGGTGAACATTGGATGTGGAGCAGCCCGCAACGAGGGAATCCGGCGGGCGCGAGGCCAGTTCATTGCTTTCATGGATGACGACGACGTCTGGCTGCCTGAGAAGCTGGAACGGCAGCGCCAGTACATGGCCGAGCACCCCCGCTGCGACGCCGTCCACGGTGCGGTATGGGCCTTCTTCTCGGACAAGCCGGACCGTCTCATCGCTCGTGACTGGCCTAATCCAGCGACTCTGGCGCATGTTCTGAGGCTCGAGGGCTCTGTGCTGCCTCAGACGATGATGATCCGCGCGGACGTGGTGCGAGCTCTGGGAGGATATGATCCGCGGCTTCGTCGCCATGAGGACGTTGACTTCATGTATCGCTGCGCCGCTGCCGGCTATCGGATCGATACCATTCGAGAACCGTTGGTCCGCTATCGCCGGCAAGGACATGAGAGCCTGACAAGGAGCTCTTGGCTGTTTTTCTTTGCATTTATCGATCTGTGGTGGAAGCATAAAGCACTGTACTACCGGGTCTATGGCATGCGCGGGCTCGTGAGCTCCCTTTTAGAGATTCTGGAGTGTTCCACCGACAAAGCGAGTTACTTAAATGGGGCCATACGCCTTCTGATCCGGTTCATCCCAGTGAAGTGGGCGGTACGGCCGGACTATGTTGAGCCGGTCCAATCGGCAGTCTCTGCCGCGGCTCAGGAATGAATCGCGCCGCTGAGGCACTTGCGGCAGTGAACTGTCGCCCTTGCAGCCTATTGGCGGCGCTAATGCGATACTCGACTGCTCCCGGGTCAAAAGTCCAGCCCCGAATCGCAATCGTTGACGCCCCCAGGCACCGGGCGAGGCCGCTCCTCCTCAACCGGCCGTCACCGTCAAGGAGCCGCAACTTCACGGTGAGAAACTGCGCTTTCACGGTACGCTCGCAGCAAGCCGTGCTCCGAAGCAACACTTCCGAGCCGAACCCATAGGGACGGGCCAGGAGGGAGGCGGTTGGTAGTACTATTGATGGGAGCCAGGAAGCTAGAAAGGAAATCGCTGCTCAGTTCGATGTCGAACTACACGCCTACTCGCGTACTTCATATGACGCTTTCCTTCGAACACGGCGGGCGCCGCGAGGTCATCCGGTCACTGATGAAGCACCTGCCGTCCATGGGAGTGGAGTGCGATCTGTGCTGTCTGAACGAACTTGGGGACGCTGCAGAAGAGGCTCCGGACCCAATCGTTCTTTCACGACGGTCGCTGTTCGATTTCCGCGCCATCTCCCGGCTGCGATCTTTCTGCCTGGATCGCGGAATCCAAGTCATTCACGCTCACGACGCGGCAAGTCAGTTTACGGCCGGCCTGGTGCGATTGGCGAACCCCAATATTCGGCTGATAATGACGTTCCATCGCAGCCTGAACTTCGAATCCGCGACAATTTCCGACCGCGTCCGCAACGGATTGGCAAACTCGCTGTCCGCGGCTGTCGTTGTGCTTTCCAACGAACGCCGACAGCATTATATCCACGACAATTTCATCCGCGAAAGCAAAGTGCTGCTCATTCCAAATGGCGTCGATACGAGCAGGTTTGCTCCAGATGAGGACACTCGGTTGCGCGTGCGTCGCGACCTTGGTGTTTCGTCTGAATGTGTCGTGTTTGGAGCTATCGGACACTATGGCAATGTAAAGGGGATTGATGTCGTTCTGCGCGCGTGGAAAGCATTCCAATCCCGCAATGCAGGCGCGAATTCTTTGCTTGTCGTTCTGGGGAAGGGGAACGAGTCCCAGACGGAGTTCATTCGGTCCTTGGCGAACGATTGCTTGCCTGGAACTGTTCTTCTGGCTGGGTTCAGGACTGATGTGCCCGATTATCTTCGCGCGTGCGACGCCTTTGCGCACGCGCCTAGGGCGGAGAACTTCAGTCTCGCCGTGCTGGAAGCGATGGCAACTGGCCTTCCGATTGCCGGCACAGCCGTCGGCGGGCTTCTCGACTTAATCCGTTCAGGTGAATGGGGATTTCTGACGCCATCGGAAAACGTAGAGGAGCTGTCGGTGTCGTTTGAGTGGCTGATGGACCATTCGGTTCGCGCTAGAATGGGCCAAGCCGCCTTCGAACTGGTCCGGGGGCAGTACACCCTCGCAAAGTGCGTTGATGGATATGCTAGGCTGTATCGATCCTTGCTGAACTGAATACCGCCCCCAGCCATTACTGCTTGGTTTCAAACGATCCGGTTGTCTGGAATTCGCGCCAGGGCGCAGCGACCTCGAAGATAGAGGCACGTCGCGCATACGAGCATAGTTCGGGATGGGAGATCGCACCAGTTAAAGGCCAAAAGAGCGCAGAACATTCTGGATCGCGCGGACTAGCATTCGCTCATCTCCTCGTCTGGACTTTCCTCTGCTGAAAAGACACAGCTGTATGCCCTACCCCTTAGGCCACTCGGTGTATCATTCTGGCATCTCGGACCGGACCCGTCAAATACCGGACGGCCCTTTGTGAAAGCGGCCGCCGGGCCAGCACGACGCAGTGTGGAATTGGGCCTAGGTAAGCGATGACGGGGGGGAAGAACACACCACTGATATGTGTCCGAAACGCTGGCATGCCTCACGTCGGCGGGAGCCGGAAATAGGGCTTGCGACAGGACTCCATGCATTGCTTACGTTGAGCTTCCGGGAGACTGCACAGGCCCGAACAGACCTGCGGCCCGTACCTTCGATCCAGTGAGTGAAGCCAGCGGACTAAGTTCGTGCGGGCCAGGCGGTTCATCTTCAGGACAGCCGCTAAGGACAGCCACCGCGAGGCCACGCCAGGTTCGCATTCTTGAAGCAGTTGGGCCGCCTCATCCCAGCGCTGGCCGGCGATCAGATTCTTTGCATATTCGATCTTGCAGGCTTGTCTCACCCGCTCCATTTCCTCGGGCACGCACTGCACGCGTTCTCCCACCATGGCGATGTTCGCCAAATCCGCTCGCGCCATCCGGACTTCGTTTGTCGTAAAGTTCTGCCCCGTCGATCGCCACACGCACAAGCCGGTCTCCGATTGCACAAAACGCCAATCGGTCAACGCAATCTTCAGCCAGAGATTCAGATCTTCCACACCCACGACAGCGCGCGATTCCTCAAAGCCGCCGACCTCCAGCAGGACCTGCCTCCGGACCATCGCTCCGCTCGGCGCGACATGCGTCTGCCTGTGCCAGAGATTGCCGAAGTGGATGGGGTTGAATCGAGTGCAGTGGATCACTCCGGCCTCCGGTGTGACGCACCCCAGTTGGATTTCCGTCTTTCGCGGGACCCACACGTCGTCAGCATCGAGGAACGCGATCCACTCGCCCGAGGCGGCCTGGATCGCCGTGTTCCTTGCCGCTCCTTGTCCCCCATTGGGCCGCCGGATGACGAGCGTCCTGGGAAATCCCGCGGCAGCCTCGGCCGTACGATCCGAGGAGCCGTCGTCCACAACGATAATTTCAGCGATCTCGTAGGTCTGAGCGAGAACGCTCTGGATCGCATCGCGAATCAATCCCTCCGCGTTGTACGCGGGAATCACCGCGCTTACCCGAACGTTGCCCTCGTGCATCCCCATTCCGATCCATGGTACACCAGCGCACTTCGTAGCCGCTTTCCACCTGAGCCGCGGTCCGAAACGCGATACTACTACTTGGGGCCTGGAGCGGCCCGTGTTTCTGGGCCGGCCGTTCCGCCGCCAGCGGCGGAGCGGGTTGCGGAGTGGGAGAGAGGCCAGGTGGAGAAGAATCCGAAAGGAGGCTGCGCATTGGCGGTAAGTGATCAAGAACGGGGGTCGACCACTGGGAGGACTTTCGACAACTCACTGATCATCGGACTGGAGATGATGGTCGCCTTCGTGGCCACCATGTGCTGGAGCATCCCGGTGGCGCGCGTCATCGGCCCGACGAAACTGGGATATTTCTCGATTATCTGGTTCTGGGCCCTGGTCGGCGCCAACGTGGCGACGCTGGGAATTCCTGGAACGACGCGGCGCTACATGGCCGAAGCGCTGGGACGAAATGATCTGCCGGTGGCCAGGGGGATTTTCCTGGCCACGTTGAAGCTCCAATCGCTGCTGGCGCTGTGCGTGCTCATCATCGGCGAAGTGATCGTCTTCGCCTTCACCAGGCCGGATTACTGGAACAGTTCGTGGCTGCTCGTACTCTGCCTCGCTCCGCGGCTGCTGGCAGCGATCCCCTCAGTGGCGCTCATGGCCGGGGAGCGGCTCAAGAAGAACCTGATCGCCACGATCGTAAGCTCCGCGGCGCTGATCGCCGTTCTATGGTACGGCCTATGGTCGGGGTGGGGGTTGGTCGCGGCGGCCGCGGCTTACGTGGTTTCCTATACGGTTGATCTGATTGTCAAGTTGACACTCGCAGTGAACTGGCTGAAATGGGGTCCGAGGACGCCGATCGAAGCCGGATTGCAGCGGCGGATGCTCAGTTTCTCCGGCAAAAGCACCATCCTGATGCTGCTGAGCTTCGTGGTCTGGGACAAGTCGGATATCTTCCTCCTCAAGATGTTGAATAAGGATCCGAAGTCATGGGCGTTCTTCACGACCGCCTTCGGCTTTGCGGAAAAAGTCATCTGGATCGTCGCGGTCTTCGGTGGCAGCATTAGCGTGGCGCTCTACAGCGAGGTTGGCCGGAGCGTGGAGAAGCTGCACCAGACCGCTGCGGCGGGGCTCAGGTACTGTTCCCTGCTGGCTTCGGTGCTTCTGTTCGGCCTGGCCGCGGTGGCGCCGTGGCTGGTCGTGACACTCTACGGCAACGCTTACGCACCGGCCGGGCCTATCCTGGCGGTGGCCGCGCTGCTGGCGGCCGGAAAGTGTGTCATGCCGGTGGTCGGGACAGTCTTCGCGGCCGCTGAACGGCAGGGCTCGGTCGCCATCGTCATTCTCTGTTGCGGGATTGTGGACGTGGTGTTGGATCTGTTGTTGATCCCGCGCTGGGGGGCTCTGGGGGCCGCTCTCGCCAACGGAATCGCGCAGACCCTCGCGGCGGCGATCTTGATCTGGTATGCCGGCCGAACGTGCGGCGTCGAGTGGAAACTCCGCCAGCTCCTGCCGGGAGCCGCCGCCGGACTCGGGACCGGCCTCGCCGCCTGGCTCGCCGGGATGTGGCTGCCGGCGCCCGCTGCCCGCCTGGCGGTCGGAGTGGCGGCAGGCGCCATCGCCTGTCCGATCCTGTTCCGGCTTCTGCGGGTCTTCGGCCCGGAGGACTCTTATCGGATCAACGAGCTCACTGCCAGGACTCCGCCGTGGGTGCGCAGCCGCATCGAGCCCGTGCTTCGATTTGTCACCGCGCAGGAACAGGGATAATCACGGAAGGAGCCGGCGGCGTTCATGGGTCTGATTCTCACGCTGATCTATTTCCTGTACATGTATGTCTCGCCCGCCACGTGGATACCCTGGCTCTCCACGATCACAGTGCAGCCGTTCATGGCTGCGCTAGCCTCTCTATGCACTATCCCTCGTTTTCTGACCCGCTCCCCATTTAAGGTCTCTCCTCCGCTGCTCTTGTTCGCGGCGTTTTGTATCATTGTGATCATCTCTCCCGTGTTTCACGGATGGTTCGGAGGCGTTACCGAGACCTTCTATGCCATCGTGATTCCAGCGTTCTTTCTGTTCCTGATCCCGCTGAATGTCGACACCTCCGCGCGACGCAAAATCGTGGTCCTGGCCTTGTTCTGCTCCATGCTCGGACTATCCCTGGCCGGCATCCGTGAATACCATTTGGCTCCGGAAGAGAGCAAGTTCGTGATGGTCGAGGGAATCGACGTGGACGACGAAGCCCCGGCAACGGAAGATCGTCCAATACTTTATCGCCTGAAAGCGCAGGGCTTGATCGACGATCCAAACGATTTTGCCCAGATGTTGCTCGTCACCGTTTCACTCTCCTTCATCTGGTGGAGCCGCAAATGGCTGACCAACATCCTCTTCGTGTTGGCCCCCGCGTCGATCCTGCTCTACGCCGTGTACCTGACCCATTCCAGAGGCGCCCTGGTGGCCATCGTCGTGATGGTCGCCGTCGCGTTTCGAAGGCGCTTGAGGCTACTGGGTTCAGTGACGTTGGCCGCTGCCATGGCCATCGCATTGCTGCTCAGTAAGTTCACCGGAGGCCGTGAGGTCGGCATGACGGGCGGCGCGGACCGCCTGGATCTGTGGAGCGATGGATGGGAAATGTTCAAGCAATCGCCCCTATATGGGCATGGCTTCGGCAGCTACGTTGACACCATGAACATAGCGCCGCACAACTCAGTCATATTGGTGGCCGTCGAACTGGGGCTGATCGGTCTCGTCGTCTGGGTTTCTATTTTCGTCCTGTCCTTTGCTCAGCTCAACCGTATTGTCACGCCGTCTGACGGTACGCCGCCTGACCCCACTCTGCGTCAACACGCGGTGTGTCTGGAGACCGCGCTTGCGGCGTTCCTAGCAACATCCTGGTTCCTCTCGCGTGCCTATTACCCGACTTCTTTTGTGTTAGTGGGCCTGGTCGGCGGACTGGTCTATCAGGAGAGCGTCCGCCGGCCCGGCGCCGACCTGATGCCGCCCTGGAGGACCTGCATCCTCTGGAGCCTGGCCGCCAGCGCGGCTGCGCTGGCCTTGGTGTACGTCATGCTCCGCCTTCAGAAGGTATGAGGCGCATCCGCCCTGGATGCAGGTTGAACCGAGATCATTCGTCTGAGCCTGCTAAGGCCGGATTGGCGCCGCTCAGGCCGCGTCTAATGTAGACGCGGTAGCGCGCATTACAAAAAGCTTCCGCATAGTTATGGCGCACAGGCCGGAACCGGACAGCGTCAATCATCGGGTTTTGGACGTCGTCGTACTCAGCATCGTTGCGCTCTAATATGACGAAATCTGCAACGCGCCCGGTCTTCGCGCCGTACCACCAGTCATCGATAAGCCGGCATTCGCGACCGATGGCAATAAAGAACTCCCGGCTGGCCATGACGACGTCGTTTGGACGCGAGCGGTCAAGCACGAACCGGGCCGCCGGTACATAATCCCTCGAATACCCATTGCCACGGATCCAGGCAGCCTCGCGCACGAGGTTCGCGGTCAGAAGGACACCGGCTAGGCCGAGTGCGACGATTCGCCATCTGCCGCGCATCGCCCAGATATGGCAAAGCGCCACTCCGGTGATCATGGCCAGCCACGGTACAGTGTCAATGAGGTAATAGGGCCGCTTCTGCGGGGTAATGAAAGTGATAAAGACGAGATATGCACCGGCGATAACGAGCAGCAGCCGCATGGTGCGTGACTGACGGGCGAAGCTCACGAACATTGCTGCGCCAGCCGCCAAATACATGACCAGGGGCAGCGCAAGTATGAAACTCTTCATTGTGTACGGTGGTAGCAAACCGTATATTGGTGCATAGCGCTGCCGAACCTCTGCGAGGAATGAGAGCCAAGGGTGGCCGAGCAATGGTTTGCTTCCTGCCACATGGGTTAGGTTGTTCAGAAACTGCGAACGAAAAACTTCGGGAGCCTGTGCGATATATAAACCCCATGCAAGTGCACCGACTACATACGGGCTAGCCGCGACGGCTAGAAGTCCAACACTCAAACGGGCTCGGTCCAGCCAGATAATTACCGCGAAAAGCACGAGCGCGGCGACGACGCCGTTGGGATGTGACAGGCCGCCGAGCGCTACCAAACTGTTCGAAATACCGAGTGCCCATGCGAGTGAGCGGCAGCGCAGGCTGAAATACACGGCAAGACCACACAGGCCGGCGGCAAAGCAGGCCATATCCGGACGCGCGTTGGTTGCCGCGACAAGAAACGAACTGTCTACGGCAACAACCGCTGCGGCAGCAACCGCAACTGCCGCATTGCCGGTCGCCATCACCACGATGCGGCGAGTCGCGATAACCGCGGCTAGGCCCCACAGAATGGCCGGAAGACGCATCGCAAGTAAGCTAAAGCCCACCATCTTGATGGTCAGTGCAATCTCGAGAAATGAAGCCGGCGGCATGAAGAACTGGTAACGGTCCATGCCATAGTAGTCAGGCCGAGTCGGTTCCACGACTGGGTTGATCATCCTGCCTTCAGTGACAAGGTAATAGGCGGGAATAGCGAATAGCGCTTCATCGGAGGTCGGCAATGCGGTCGTGGCCGTGGCAAGAGAGATACAAAGGTACAGAGCCAGAACGCCGCAAAAAACGAACGTCGAACAATAAAGCCGAGAAAAACGAAGTGCCTTCAGCATGCGTGCAGATCTAACCCAGGATTTCCATTTTGGCTCCCGGTTTCTACACAGGTTATCACACGCTCCCAACTTTTGATCTTGCCAAGTGCAGCGCCGCCCAATGATCCCAAGTCTTCTCGGAACCGGTCAGCCGAAACGTCGGATCATGCGCGAGCCGCTCGGCATAATTGGCATCCTCTTAGCCCGTGATGCGGCTCGTGGGCGGCCGGCGAAGTGTGCGATCAAGAGAGGATTCCATGGCTGGGGTTTGGGAGAAAATGTGCTTGTGGCAGCGCGTCCCCGGAGTGGTCGTGGGCTCTAGTGCCACGACCGGGGAAAGCCGTTGGGCTTGGGAGACAGACTCATTCGCGCGGTCCAGTGCCGGCCACTCCGGGCCTGTCGGCGCCACTATGCAGGCCTGGTGAAAGGACGCACGCTGCACGTAAGGACCGCAAATGGGCCGCGCGCCGCCCATGGCGCGCGACACCACGCTATCTCACAATCAGGACGCTAGCGCAGTTCCACCAGCGCCGCCTTCGCGCCGGCGTGATCCGGGCTGGCCTCCAGGGCCTTCGTGAATTCTTCCCTGGCCTGCGGCTGTTCGTTCAACCCCAGATAGCCCAGCCCGGCCCCGTAGTGCGCTGTCCCGAGCGCGGCCCGTTGCGCTTTCAACGTGTCCAGCGGTGCGCTCAGATCCGGTTTCGCCGGCTCGCCTTCCAGTGCCTGCTTTGACGTTTCCACCAGTTGCTGCAGCAGCGCCGTGGCTTTGTCCGCCTGGCCCAGTTTACGCAGCGATAGAGCCTGATAGTAGGCCTGCAGATCTCTCGGCGAAACTCCGCCGCGCCGGCGGCGTCGCTGCCGCTGCGGTGGCGCCGACTTCACATCGGCCGACTTCTGCCAGTACTTTTTCGCCTGCGCCGCGTCGCCCAGCGCCGAGTACGCGCTTCCTATCCAGTAATCCGCTTCCGGTTCGCGGCCGCTCACGTCGATTCCCTCCGAAGGCAGGTTCGTCGGGATCTCGAGCGCCATTTGAAACTCCGCCAGCGCCTCTTTGGCGTGCTTGGCCTGCAGCAGTTTCTGGCCGCGCAGCATGTGGGCGTCGGTCCAGTTGTCCGCCACGTTCAGATTGCCGCCTTCCCAGACCGCGAATTCGCGCCCCGTGAGCCGCTTGATCGCTTCGTCGTATTTGCCCAGGGAAACCAGCAACCCTGCCTCGTGCGCCAGCGAGTCGTCGCGTTGCGAAACCACGTCCTGGTTCTTCTCGAGCAGCGCCAGCCGCTTCTCCGGAGCCACGCCGGCCGCTTCGTACAACTCGTCCAGCTCCGCGAAATGCTTCGCATACTTAGGCGTCTCCGCGACCGCCAGTTCCAGTTGCGCGATCGCCTTGTCCAGCGAGCGTCCCGACGTGCGGTGCCACCACGCGATGGCCAGATTGCGATGCACGATCGGCATCGACGGATCGATCGCCGCCGCCGCCTCCCACGCCTTCGCCGCCTCCGTCGGCTGCCAGTCGTAAAGCAGATTGCCCAGGTAGTACGGCGCGCGCGCGTCGCGCGGGTTCGCTTTCATCGCCGCCCGCAGCACCTCAACCTCTTCGCCCTGGAACGGGAACACGTATTCGGACGGCATCTTCATCGCCTGCGCGTAGTATTCGGCCGCCTTCGCCGGTTGCTTTAGCCGCTCTGCAAAGTAGCCCAGATAGTAGTACACCATCGGCTGGATTGCGGCCTTGTCGGGAGCGTCCGCCACCGACTCCAGTAGCACGTCCGTGCCGTCCTGCCACAGCCCCGCATCCAGGTATTCGGCCGCCGTCTCCGCCGCCGTGGCCGGATGATCGTTCATCGTCGCCGTCATCAGGCTGCGCGTCTTCGCGTCCTTCGACAACAGCCAGCGCTCCGCCATCGACCGCACATCCAGCGGATCGGATCGCCGATGCGCCACCGCCAGCACCCGCTCTGCCTCCTGCGTGCGCCCCAGGTGCCGCAGCATCGCGGCGCGCAGATTCAATGCCCGGATATTCAACGCGTTGTTGTCCAGCGACTTGCCCACGAAATCCAGCGCCGCGGTGAAGTCCCCGCGCATGGCCGCGATTTCAGCTACTCCGTAGTAGCCCGCTGCTCTCCACGGCAGGTTCCACGTCGAATTGAAGAAATACTTGTACGCTTCATCGATCTTGCCTTCCGCCTTCAACGTCAGGCCCAGATAGTAGATCGGCTCGGCATCCTTCGGCGTCGTATAATTCTCTTCCAGCCGCTCCAGCGCCTTGCGGAACAGTTGCTCCGCCTCTATGTAGCGCGCCTTCCTGTAATAGTTGATGCCCAGCGCCGTGTTCACCCGCGCATCGCCCGCATCGCGCCGCAGCGCCTCCTCCCAGTACGGCTCGGGCGCGATGCTGGGGTCGTGGAACTGTTCCGCTCTGAGCCCGATCAGGTACAGCTCTTCCACCGTCTTCACCTGGGCGGGAGGTAGCGGACTCGTCACCGCCTTTGGCATCGGCTCCGGCGTCAGACGGATCGGCGAATACGAGACCAGTTCCTTGCCGTCCGCACTGATCGACGCCCGCAGATCGTGCTCGTCGATGCCCGCCGGTACGGCCACCTGCTTGAGATACGGCTTGCCCGGATCGATCGCCACCGTCTCCTCGAGCAACACCTTCGAGCCCGCCTCGAGCTTCACCGTCGCCGCCGCGCGCGCCGAGGTCGTATTGAAGCCCACCCTGGCCATGCCGTTCTTGTCAACATCCAGATTCACCGCCGCCTCGAGGTTGGCCTTCTTCACGCCTTCGATTTCGCGGAACGGATACCAGTTCATCGAGAACGACTTCACGTCGAACGGCTGCAGCCACGTGTAGTCCGGCTGATTGTCGGAATACGCGCCCACCATCAGCTCGTCGTACGGGCCGTCCGTGTCGCTCAGAATGTGATCCCACATGCGGCCCCGCGGGCCGCTGCCCCAGGTCCACACTTTCTTGCCGGGGACGATATTGTGATCCGCTACCGCCATCGTGCCGGCATGCTTGCCGTGGTCGTAACCCGCGAAAAAATCGTCGGCGTAGTTCCACGCAAAAATCGAATTCGCCTGGATATGGTTCTTGTACCAGCTCACGTCCACGCCCTTCGTGAAGTCCGCCCCGCTGTAGATGGAGTTGGCAATCGGCCACTTGATGAACTCGCGCTTCCCATGAAACGTGCCGTATTGCGTGCTCGGCGGAAAGATCACCTGGTAATCGTCATTCACGTGCACCGCGACATTGGCGAAGCACAGCATCGTCTCGACCACCGGCGTGCGATTCAAGATCCGCACCCGCGCCTCCAGGTACGACTTGCCCGGCCGCAGCGTGTAGCCCACCGCCCACCGCATCCGGTGCCGCACCTCCAACTCGCCCACCCACACCGTCTTGCTGCCGTCCTCGTTCTCCTCGATGCTGTACTGCACCGGCAGGAACGTCGACGCACGATGGTGGTGCGGAATGTTCCATTCGATGCCGCCGCTGATCCACGCGCCGATGAGTCCGATCAGCGCCGGCTTGATCACGTGCTGCCGGTAAATGAAGTTGTAGCCGTTGGTCTTGTCGATTCCTTCAAACAGCCGCCCGCCGATCTCCGGCAGTATGCCGATCTTGATGTACTCGTTTTCGATGTACACGATCTTGTAGGTCTTATCGACTTTGGTGTGCGTCAGCACGTCGTACAGCGGGTAGGGATAAACAATCCCCTGCGCCCCTTGCGACGCGCGTCCGAGATCGAACATCGGATTGGGCTCCGGCGCGCCGGCCAGATAGGTCGGGATGACAATGTTCTCCTCCCAAGCCCGCACCGGCGCGGCATCGGCCGCCGTGAGCGCCGGCGCGGCTGTCACGAGCAGTGCGCCCAGTCCCAGCGCTAAAACCAAATAGTCGCGAAATCGTTTCATGACCTGCGTCTCCATTCACCGGCGATTCTCTACCGGCGGCGCCTTTGCTTCACGCTGTTGCGGCGCTGCACCGGAAGTGGCCGCGGGCCGCCTGTTCGCTCCTCGACCCGAGGAGCCGGCTGCCCGGCCGAAGTTCCGGTACTAGACTATCGGATCTGGATTACGGGTGCCAGTCCGCCCCGCCGCGGTGACGCTGGTGGATTGCGGCGTTCCCAGTGTCCGCCGTTGACAACCTCCGTGCGCGCCGCCGCCGCCGCGGTTACGCTATTAGATAAACCATGCTTTTGAAGACACTGCGCGAAGAGGTTCTCGAGGCCAACCTGGAAATCGTCCGGCGCGGCCTGGTGCTCTATACGTTCGGCAATGCCAGCGGCTTCGACGCCGCCAGCGCGCTGGTGGTCATCAAGCCCAGCGGCGTGCCTTTCAATCAACTTACGCCGGCCGACATGGTGGTGACCAACCTCGACGCGCATATCATCGAAGGCGAACTCCGGCCCTCCTCCGACCTCGACACGCACGTCCTGCTCTACCGCACCTTCGACGGCCTCGGCGGCATCGTCCATACGCATTCCACCGCCGCCACCGCCTGGGCCCAGGCGGGCCTCGAGATCCCCTGCTTCGGCACCACCCACGCCGACTACTTCCACGGCCCCGTGCCCGTCACCGGCCCGCTCTCCGACGAGGAGATCGCGGGCGACTACGAGCGCAACACCGGCCAGGCCATCGTGCGCCGCTTCGAGTCCCTCGAACCCCTGGCCTGCCCCGGCGTGCTGGTCCGCAACCACGGCCCGTTTGCCTGGGGCCGCACGCCCGCCCAGGCCGCCGAGCACGCCGTGATTCTCGAGGAAATCGCCCGCATCGCCGCCCGCAGCGTGGCCCTCAACCCCGCGCTGCTGCCCATCCGCCGCTCGCTCCACGACCGCCATTTCCTCCGCAAACACGGGCCCAAAGCGACCTACGGTCAGCCCTGACGCCGGCGCGCATCTGGTCCGTTTCCACCCTCCGCGCACCGCAAAAACACCGCGGAATCACCGCGCGATCACCGTGGAAACACCGCAAAAACACGGTGAAGTGCACGTCCGCGCACGGTGAATCCACGGTGCAGCTACGGCATGTCCGGCCGGATCAGTGGATGGAGGGGAGCAGCGGGGGCAGGAGAGCGTACCGGTTTATGGGCTCTGTTGGATGTATAATCGGTTCCGGCCGGGATGGCAAAACGGAAATCCTAAATCGAGTGCTTCAGAATCACGCATGAGCGCAAAACCTCCCGCGGCGCCGCTCCAAAATTTCGATTTTTCCTTGTTGGAGTCGCCGGACTTCAAAGAGGACTCGGTCCGTGAAGAGATTATCATGCCCATCTTGACGGCCCTGGGGTATTCGTCGTCCGGGGCGAACAAGATCATCCGGAGCAAGACCCTCCTGCACCCGTTCATCACAATTGGTTCCAAACGGCGGCCGATTCAGCTCATCCCGGACTACCTGCTCTCGGTGAACGGAAACTTCAACCTCGTCCTGGATGCAAAGGCCCCGAATGAAGAAATCAAACAGGGCGACAACGTGGAACAGGTTTACAGCTACGCAATCCATCCCGAAATCCGCGTCCCCCAGTTCGCACTTTGCAATGGTAAAGAGTTTGCACTTTACGATGTAGATAACCAAACCGCTGTACTCTGCTTCCCTGTCTCGAAATTGGAGCAACACTGGGAAGACTTGGAACGCTTCCTGGTCCCGTCCGCGGTATCGACGTCCCTTGCGAAGGTCCTCCGGACACGAACGCAACCGAAAAAGTCGGTCGAGTTCGATTACTTGGCAGTGAAACCACCCCTGGAAATCACGGGCATCCAAAAGCAGACCGCCCGACGCCACTTTGGGGTCCATGGGTATTTTACAAAGCAGGCATGGAAGGTTGTCCGGACGTACATTGAGACTTTCACCCAACCCGGCGATGTCGTGCTTGACCCGTATGGCGGCACAGGGGTCACGCTCGTGGAAGCCCTGCTGCTTCGCCGGAAGGCAATCCACATCGACATCAATCCCCTCTCAGTCTTTATGGTCAAGAACCTGATTCAGCCCGTAAACACGGGCGAACTCACCCACGCCTTCCAGGAGATCAGAAAACAGTACACGGCAAAAGCGCCCAAGACCGACCAACAGGCCCGACTTGTACTGAAGCGCCTTCCCTATCCGCATGATATCGCGCTACCTAAGAATTCCGATGTTAGCTCGATCGAGCAACTCTTCACACTAAAACAGTTGGCTAGGCTCGCGCTCCTCAAACATCTCATTAAGAGTTGGGAGCCTGGGGTCATTCAGGACACGCTGCTCCTCATGTTTTCCGGCCTGCTGAATAAAGTGAACCTCACTTACCACAGTTCGAAGGGGAGGTCCGAAGGGAGAGGGGATAGCGGCATATTTCGATACTATCGCTACCGGATTGCGCCCCAACCGGCCAACATTGACATGATGAAGTACTTCGAGTTCCGGTTGAAAAAGGTCCTGGCTGCGAAGAAGGAGATCGCCCCTTCCATAACCCGCAAGACACTTGACGATGCTCAGGTTCGCCAGGGAACAGCGACGGACCTGTGCGACATCCCGGATGAAAGCATCGACTACATCTACACCGACCCGCCCTATGGGTCGCATATCCCATACCTCGACCTTTCGGTGATGTGGAACGCATGGCTCGACCTGCCGATAACTGAAAAGGACTTCCAGAACGAAGCCATCGAGGGCGGGGAGCATTACAAGACCAAAGAGGAATACTCCCGGCTGCTCGCCGCTTCGATCCAGCAGATGGCCCACAAGCTGAAATATGACCGCTGGATGAGTTTCGTTTTCGCGCATCAGAATCCAGCATATTGGCATCTCATCATTGACTCTGCCGAAAAGGCCGGCTTCGAATACGCCGGGGCCGTAAAGCAGAACAACGGCCAGACGAGTTTTAAGAAACGCCAGAATCCCTTCACTGTCCTCTCCGGGCAGCTGATCATCAATTTCCGGAAAGTACGGAATCCGCGCACTATCGGCACCATCGCGCTCGGCGCGCCGGTCATGGACATCATCCTTGAGACCGTGGAGTCCGTCATTGCCATGTATGATGGGGCCACCTTGGAGCAGATCAATGACGAATTGGTCATACGAGGCCTGGAGCTCGGATTCCTCGATGTGCTTGCAAAAGAATATGCTGACCTGACTCCTTTATTGGTGCAATGGTTCGACTACGACGGCAAGACCAAGACTTATAGCATCCGGGAAGACCGGAGATTCAAGTCTCACATCCCTATCGAGCTCCGGGTACGGTACTTCATCGTGTCCTACCTTAAACGCCTCGAACTTCGGGGAGAATACCCGACCTTTGACGACGTCGTTTTGAACATTATGCCGCTCCTGAAGAATGGAATTACGCCGGAAAGACAGACAATTCAGAACGTCCTGGAGCGGGTTGCGGGGCGGGCTGGGAAGGACCGCTGGCGCCTCATCAAGACCGGGCAGGGAGAGTCGTTCTAAGAACGCTCAATAGGTGCCATCGTAAAATCGGCGCACTCCTCGACCAACATTGGCCGGCCTGCGGCACAGCGCGGACGCGCGTGTTTTGCAGTCGCGGAGCGGGCGCGGGCGCGGCGGAGAAACCGAAAGGGTGTTTCGGTTTTTGTCTGCAAGCGATTGATTCTAAGACACCACAGCCGTAACCCCTTACGGTTTCCCTGTTTGAAGCCAGCGCCGCCCGGCCATGAAACGAAGGCTTTTCCTGCGTTCCGAAGCCACGTCCGCCGCGGGCCCAAACCAGCCCGCTCGCCGGGCCTCCGAACCGCCGCGCCAGCCTCGTTCGCGTACGGACTTGCTACGTCCAGCCAGAAGAGCGCGGGCGGGAGAACAACAGGTGGAGCAGGATCAGAATCGCGCCGCAGGTGATGGCCGAGTCGGCCACGTTGAAGACCGGGAAGTGGGCCGAGCCCCAGTAGAAATCCAGGAAGTCGGTGACGGTGCCGGAAACCAGCCGGTCGTAGAGGTTGCCGGCCGCGCCGCCCAGCACCAGCGCGAGCGCTGCGCGGTAGCTCCAATGCGCCGCCTCGTTGGCGACCGGGTCGGGGCGGATGGCCTGCCACAGCAGCCATGCCACGATCCCCAGCACGCCGATGGTGAACGCGATCAGGATCGGGCTGGTGCGGCCCGCGGCCGGATTGTCGAACAGGCTGAAGGCGATGCCGGTGTTGCGCGTCGATACGATCTGGAAACAACCGGGGATGACGTGGATCGCGTCCCACGGAGCAAGGCGCGTTTCGACGATGTGTTTAGACGCCCGGTCGGCCAGGGCGACGACGGCGGCGAGGGCATAGGGCCAATAGCGCACGAATCCTCTCATTGCAGCGTTCGAAGACACGGGGACAGACGGCTCTGTCCACACGGCGCAGCAGAGGCAGAGGGTGAACAGAGAGAGTTGTGCGCGCCTAGGACAGAGACGTCAGTCCCCGTGTTTCCCGGGTCAACCGCCGCGGCGTTCACGCGCCTTGCTCCGTGGCCCACTCGCGGACGGCCTCGGCGCAAGGCGCGCACACTGCGGGCAACGCCGGGTCGGCTCCGACGTCGCGGGTGTATTTCCAGCAGCGCTCGCACTTGGTGGCCGTGGTGCGTTCCACCGTCACTCGCAGCGACGCGTCCGCGCCCGGCTCCGAGGCGGCTTTCAACTCGACTTCGGAGACGATGAACAGCGCCGGCAACTGGGCTTCATAACGGCGCAGCAGGTCGAGCCGTTCGCCCGTGGCTTCCAGAATGAGCTTGGCTTCGAGTGGAGCGCCGATCAGCCGCGCGGCGCGAGCCTCTTCGAGCGTTTTCAAGACTTCATTGCGCACCAGGAGCAGGCCCTCCCAGCTCAGCAACAAAGCATCGTCATCGGCGTCCAGACCGGCCAGCAGTTCGGCCGGGGCGGGGAATTCGGCCATGTGGACGCTGGCCGGCGCGCCGGCGGGCAGGCGGGTGGCGGCCCAGACTTCCTCGGCCGTGAAGGCCAGCAGCGGAGCGGCCAGGCGCACCAGCGCATAGTGGATGCGATACAGCGCCGTCTGTGCGCTGCGGCGGGCGCGGGAGCGGCGGGGAGCGGTGTAGAGCCGGTCTTTCAGCACGTCGAAATAGACCGAGCTGAGATCGGTGGTGGCGAAGCTGTAGAGCGCCTGGTAGACGCGATGGAACGCCAGATCGGCGTAGCCGGCCTGGACCTGGGCGGCGAGCGCGGCGGCGCGATGCAGCATCCAGCGGTCGATTTCTTCGAGCTCGGCGCCGGGCAGGGCGTCCGCGGCGGGGTCGAAGTCGTGCAGGTTGCCGAGGGCATAGCGGAAGGTGTTGCGCAGCTTGCGATAGGCCTCGGTGATGCGGGTGATGATCAGCTCCGAGAAGCGCACGTCCTCATGGAAATCGACCGAGGCGACCCACAGCCGCAGCACGTCGGCGCCGTATTGCTTGATGATCTGCTCGGGCTCGATCACGTTGCCCAGCGACTTGGACATGGCGCGGCCCTCGCCGTCGAGCTGCCAGCCGTTGGTGGCGCATTCGCGGTAGGGCGATTCGCCGCGCAAGCCGACGCCGACCAGCAGCGAGGAGTGGAACCAGCCGCGATACTGGTCGCCGCCTTCGAGGTACATATCCGAAGGCCAGGGCAGGCCGTTGGCCGCGGTGAGCACGGCGAGATGGCTCGATCCGGAGTCGAACCAGACGTCGAGGATGTCGTTTTCCTTGCGGAATTCGTGGCCGCCGCAGTGGGAGCAAGCGGCGTCGGGGCCGAGCAATTCGGCGGCGCTGCGGGAGTACCAGACGTCGGCGGTGTGCTCCGCAAACTGGCGCACGATCGGGTCGAGGTAGCGGCGATCGGTGAGCGCGTGGCCGCATTGCTCGCAATAAAAAACGGTGATCGGCACGCCCCACACTCTCTGGCGCGAGATGCACCAGTCGGGGCGCGTGGCGATCATGTTGGAGATGCGCTCCTGGCCCCAGGCGGGGTGCCAGGCGACGCGCTTGATGGCCTCCAGGGCTTTGGTCCGCAGGCCGTTCAAATCCATGCCGATGAACCACTGCTCGGTGGCGCGGAAGATGGTCGGATGGTGGCAGCGCCAGCAGTGCGGGTAGCTGTGATCGAACTGTTTTTCGGCCAGCAATGCACCGTGTTCGCGTAAGATGCCCGAGACGATCGGGTTGGCCTCCCAGACGGTTTTGCCGATGAGCGATTCGGGCAGCGTGCCGGAAGCGCCGGTGGCGTGGAAGAAGCGGCCACGGGCGTCGATGGGACAGTAGATCGGCAGGCCGTATTGCATGCCGGCGACGTAGTCTTCCTGGCCGTGGCCGGGGGCCGTGTGGACCGCGCCGGTGCCCTGCTCGAGGGTGACATAGTCCTCGATAATGCCAAGCGAATCGCGGTCGAGGAAGGGGTGGCGGAAGACGGTTCGGTCGAGCACCGCGCCTTCAAAACGCGCCAACTCGCGCACGCTCTGCCAGCCGCAACTGGCGGCGGTGGCTTCGAGCAGGCCCGCGGCGACGATGTAGACGGCGGGTGAAGAAGAGTTCGACGGAACCGCTCCCTCACGGTCGCGGCTCAGTAACGGTTCAACCGCTCCTTGCAGTCGCGGCTCCGTCACACGGTCGCGGCTGAGTTCGGAAACTGCGCTGTCCACTTCGACGGCGACGTACTCGAATTTGGGGTGGAAGGCGATGCCGACGTTAGCCGGAATGGTCCACGGCGTGGTGGTCCAGATGAGGCCGTAGACGTCGCGGCCGGCGAGCGCGGGATGGATCGCGCCGGGGTCGCTGGCGAGCTTGAAGCGCACCCAGATGGAGGGACTGGTGTGGTTCTCGTACTCGACCTCGGCCTCGGCCAGAGCGGTGCGGCAGTGGAGACACCAGTTGACGGGCTTCAGGCCCTTGTAGACCGAACCCTGGCTGAGGAAGTCGACGAAAGCGCCGGCGATGACGGCTTCGTACTGCGGACTCATGGTGAGGTAGGGTTGATCCCAACGGCCGAAGACACCGAGGCGCTGGAAGGAGCGGCTCTGCAGGTCGACGTATTTTTGGGCGTATTTGCGGCACTCGGCGCGGATCTGGGCGACGCTCATGGCGGCCTTTTTGGTGCCGAGCAGGGCATCGACCTTGATCTCAATCGGCAGGCCGTGGCAGTCCCAACCGGGGATGTAGGGCGAATCGTACCCGGACATGACCTTGGACTTGATGATGAAGTCCTTGAGGATCTTGTTGAAGGCATGGCCAAGGTGGATGTTGCCGTTGGCGTAGGGCGGACCGTCGTGCAGCACGTACAGCGGACGGCCGCGGCGGCTCACGCGAATCTGCTCGTAGATGCCCTCGGCGGTCCACCTGGCGAGCATTTTAGGCTCGACGGTGGCGAGATTCGCCTTCATCGGAAATGCGGTCGAAGGCAGGATGACCGTCTTTTTCAGATCCAAACTACTGAAATCCATTGCGTCCTGATCTATTTATCGTACAAAATCGGGCGAAACCGCCTATGCGCCAATGTCGTCCGATCAAGGTTATGAAGCATTTGGCGGCGGGCCTGCTGTGCGCGCTGGCGCTGCGCGCGGAGCCGGTGCTGCTGGTGCACGACGCCACGGGCGCGCTGCTGCGGCAAGCGCCGGCGGTGCTGCGGACGCAGGGCAAAGCGCTGGCGCCGCGGGAGGCGCTGTACGGCGCGGCGTCGGCGCTGCTCGTGGACGACCGGCACGGGCTGCACCGGGTTGTATCGATCACGGCCGAAGATCGCGACTCCGGCGTGGTGGAGCTGTTTGTCGGGCGGCAGGCGCCGGCCGGTCCGGACGCGGCGACGGGGCTGGCGACGGAGACGCGCAGCGCGGGCCACGCGGCGCGGGCGGGCGAATACCGGGAATTGGGCGGATACGGCCTGGTGGCGCGGCTGGCGTGCGCCGGCGGGAACGAGGCCAGCGGGCCGCTGTACAACGAGCACGGATTCCTGGCTGGATGGCACGCGGTGCGGGTGGTGGACGGGCAGACGCTCGCGTTCGCACTGCCGCTGGAGCGCCTCAAGGAGGGCTTGACGGAGATAGCGCCGGTGAGCGTGGCGGAGTGGAACCGGCAGCGCAAGCCGGAGGCCGACGAGATTTACGCGAAGGCGATGGGCCACGTGTGGGCGGCCGACTTCGAGGGCGCGGCGTATGACTGGCGCAAGGCCAGCGAGGTTGAGCCGGAGAACGCGCGGACGTGGTTCCACCTGGCGTTCATGGAAGGCAAAACCGGGCATTCGCAGGCCAAAACGCGCTGCTTCCGCAAGGCCATCGCCCTCCAGCCGGATTTCGCCGAAGCGCACTACAACCTGGGGATCGGACTGGCGCTGGCGGGCGACCGCGAGGGCGCGTTGGCGGAGGTGAAGGCGCTGCAACAAATCGACCAAGGCCTTGCTAACCGGCTGTCCGGATTCCTGGGCATTGAGCACACGGACGAACTGCCTGGGAAAAAGAGCGACGGCAAACCGGCGGTGCGTTCGACGGTGTAGCGGCGCGGCGCGGCGCTGGTGCGGCGCTGGTGCGGGGACACACCTGTGGCGTCCGCGGCGGACGCCTTGGTGTCGCCCTCGGCAAGAGGCTCCGTGGTCGTGGCTGAGGGTGAGTCGGCCTCGGTGTCCCCCGCGCGAGAGGCGTTTGCGGTAGAACGTCAGTCGCCAGTTTTCGGGTCCACCAGATCGGCGAGGGCTTGCCGGCCGGCGGCGAGGACCTCCAGGATCTTCTCGACATCGTAGACTGAGCCGCCCCAGGTGCCGCCGCTGACTTCCTGGAGCGCGGCCCACAGGCGCGTGTCGGCGGGCAGGGCGGGATCGGGAGCCAGATCGGCGCGCAATGGGCGCGAGGCGAGCAGGCGCGCGCCGGCCTCAGCGCCGAAGATGTCATCACTGATCTGATCGCCGATCCCATCGCCGCTCTCCGGGCCGTGGCCGATGAGGTTCACGGTTCCTTCGAGACGATTGCGGTCGATGACGATCTCGACGATGTCGCCGTCGAGCAGCTTGCCGATGGGGCCGCCGGCGAGCGCCTCGGGCGTGATGTGGCCGATGCAAGCGCCTGTGGAGACGCCGCTGAAGCGGGCGTCGGTGAGCAGCGCGACGTGCTTGCCGAAGGGCAAGTATTTGAGTGCGCCGGTGAGCTGGTAGGTCTCCTCCATGCCCGAGCCAAGCGGCCCGCGACACATCAGCACGAGGATGTCGCCCGCGTTGATACGGCCGTCCTTAATGGCGGCGACGGCGGCGGGTTCGGTGAGGAAGACGCGCACGGGGCCGCGTTTGCGATAGACTCCGTCGGCGTCGACGACGGATGGGTCGATGGCGGTGGCCTTGATGACTGCACCGCCGGGGGCGAGGTTGCCGACGGGGAAGCAGACGGTCGAGGTAAGGCCGCGGTGGTGGGCGTCGTCGGGACTCATGATGACGTCGCCGGGGTCGATGCCGTCGCGTTCCTTCAACACGCGCCGCAGTTCGTGGCGGCGCTGGCTCTGCTCCCACCAGTCGAGGGCAGTGCCGAGCGTGCAGCCGGCCACGGTGAGCACGTCCGTATTCAACAGGCCGGCGCGGCGCAGATGCAGCATCACTTCGGGCACGCCGCCGGCGAGAAAGACCTGCACGGTAGGGAAGTTGCGGGGCCCGTTGGGCAGGGCATCGACGAGCCGCGGAGTCTGGCGGTTGAAGCGCGTCCATTCTTGAACGCCGAGGCGGCTGGGCTCTTCGACGCCGGGGCGGCGCAGGCCGGCGTGCCAGGCGATGGCGGCGAGGTGCAGGATCAGGTTGGTCGAGCCGCCGAAAGCGGCGTGAACGACCATGGCGTTGTCGAGCGCGGCCGGGGTCAGAATGTTCTTCGTGGTCACGCCGGCTGCCACGAGCAGCAAGGCGGCGCGGGCGCTGCGCGCGGCCATGTCGAGCCACACGGGCTGGCCGGAGGGAGCCAGCGCGGAGTGCGGCAAAGCCAGGCCGAGGGCTTCGCCGACGACCTGCGAAGTGGCGGCTGTGCCGAGAAACTGGCATCCGCCGCCGGGCGAGGCGCAGGCGCGGCAGCCCATTTCCGAAGCGTATTCGAGAGTGATTTCGCCTTGCGCGTAGCGCGCGCCGATGGTCTGGATGCGGGCCGCGTCCTCGCCGTTTTCGGGCGCCAAAGTGACGCCGCCGGGCACCAGCACGCAGGGCAGATCGTGCATCGAGGCCAGGGCCATCATCATCGCCGGCAAGCCTTTGTCGCAGGTGGCGACGCCGAGCACGGCGGAGCGCGTGGGCAGGCTGCGGATGAGGCGCCGGAAGACGGTGGCGGCGTCGTTGCGGTAGGGCAGGCTGTCGAACATGCCGGTGGTGCCCTGGGTGCGGCCGTCGCAGGGGTCGCTGCAAGCGGCGGCGAAGGGCACGGCGGCGAGGGCTTTCAACTCACGCGCGGCGGCCTCGACGAGCAGGCCGACTTCCCAATGGCCGCTGTGGAAGCCGAGCGCGATGGGCGTGCCGTCGGGCGCGCGCAGGCCGCCGTGGGTCGAGAGAATGAGCACTTCGGGGCCGCCGAGCCGGGCCGGATCCCAGCCCATGGCGGCATTCATGGTCCAGCCGAAGAGGTTGCCACTGGGCGAGGTGCGGAGCTGGTCGGGGGTGAAGGGCAAACTGCCGGACGGGCCGGGGGCGTGGCTGCGGACGTCAAAGAGAGACGGGTCGCCGGAGTCGAGGACGAGTTGCGGGTCGGGGGTGTGGGCCATGACGCTGACCTAAGGATAGAATCCGCGGGCCCGCCGTGGCATCTTGGGGGCAGCGGAGGCAGGAGCGTTGGAAGAGCGGAAAACCGGCGGCGCGCCAGCGCAGGGCGGGCGTACCATAAGGAAATGAATCGGCCGACAGGCCGGCAGAGGAGGCACCTCTTGAGCCAAACCCGATCTGAGATTGTTGGGGTTTACCCGGGCTCGTTCGACCCGATCACGAATGGCCATCTGGACCTGATCCGGCGCGGGGCGCGGATCACGGACCGGCTGATCGTGGCGGTGCTCAGGAACGAAGAGAAACGGCCGCTGTTCAACGTGGAGGAGCGCCTCGAAATGCTGGCGGAGGCGGTGCGCGGGATGCCCAACGTGGAGCTGGACAGTTTCGACGGGCTGCTGGTGGATTACGCTTACCGCAGGGGCGCCTCGGTGATCCTGCGCGGTATTAGGGCGATTTCTGATTACGAATACGAATTACAAATGGCTCTAATGAACCGCAGACTGGCGCCGGAGATCGAAACTGTGTTTATGATGGCAGGAGAGGCCTATTCCTTCATCAGTTCGCGGATTGTGAAGGAGGTCATCAGCCTGGGCGGCAATATCACCGATCTGGTCCCTCCGTGCGTGGAGGCGCGGCTGCGCCAGCGGATTCTCGCCCCAGAGCCGTAAAAGGAATGGAATCAAGGAGTGCATGCAGGGCGCCGCAACTCAGTCAGACCGCATATCCCTGATCGGCGTATCCTCGACGGCGAAGGTGTCGGCGGAGGCCGAGAAACTGCGCCGGGCAGGGGTGGACGTGGTCGATTTCGGGGTGGGAGAGCCGGACTTTCCGACGCCGGACAATATCAAACGGGCGGCGGTGGCGGCACTGGACGCCAACTTCACGCGCTACACGGCGATGCACGGGATCCAGGAGCTGCGGCAGGCGATCTGCGACCGGCACCGGACGGATTTCGGCACCGACTACGGGGTGAACGAGTGCGTTGCGACGGTGGGCGGCAAGCACGCCATTTTCAATCTGACGCAGGCGCTGCTGAACCCGGGCGATGAGGTGGTGATCCCGGTGCCGTACTGGGTAACCTACAAAGACGTCGTCAACTACGCCGGCGCGGTTTGCATGTTCGTGGACACGCGGGAAGAAGAGGGCTTCGCGCCGACGGCGGAGCTGATCGAGCAGGCGTTGACGCCGCGCACGCGGCTGATCATCGTCAACTCGCCGTGCAACCCTTCGGGGGCGCTGGCGGAGCGCGAGGAATTCGAGAAGATCGCCGCGCTGGCGCGCGAGCGCGGCGTGTGGCTGATGACGGACGAATGCTATTGCCGGTTCCTGTACGACAGCGAGCCGTACTCGGTGGCAGCGGTACCGGGGATGAAGAACACGGTGGTGGTGGCGGGGTCGCTGTCGAAGACCTACGCCATGACGGGGTGGCGCATCGGCTTCGCGCTGGCGCCGGCGGCAGTATGCCAGGCGATCATCAAATTGCAATCGCATTCGACTTCCAACCCGACGTCGATCGCGCAGAAGGCGGCGATTGAGGCGCTGAACGGGCCGCAGGATTCAGTGGACGCGATGCTCGAGGAATACCGGCGGCGGCGGGACTTCGTGGTGCGGCGGCTGCGGGCGATGCCGGGGGTGACGTGCGTGGAGCCGCGGGGCGCGTTCTACGCCTACCCGAACCTGGCGGGCGTACTTCGAGCCGACGGGATCGCGACGCCGATGCAGTTCGCGGAATTGCTGTTGCAGAAGGCGCATGTGGCGGTGGTGCCAGGGGAGGCGTTCGGCACCGAGGCGCATGTGCGGATCTCCTACGCGGCCAGCCTGGAGCAGTTGGATAAGGGCATGACGCGGATGGAGACGCTGATCCGCGAGCTGGTGGGCTGAGGCACGCGACCGCGGAGACGTGCGACTTTTCAATCACAGTCTGGTAATGCTCAATTCCCACCAGGAGGAAGCGGACGTCCTCCAGCGACGTCGAAAACACGGGTGACAGACGGCTCTGTCCACACGGCGCAGCTGATTCAGAGTGTGGATAGAGAGAGTTGTGCGCGCCTAGGACAGAGACGTCAGTCCCCGTGTTTGGGGGTTGTTATCCTGAATCGAGAGGGCCGGCCTCGAGCGCGGCGTCACGCGCAAATCCATCCACGCGACTTCCAAGCCGCGCCGCTGGGGCCGCGGCCCGATTCTGTCCATGAATTACTTACAGACGCTCACGGTGCGGCAGTTGGGCGCAAACGCCCACGCAGAATGGCGTGCATCGTCGCGAAGGTGTGAAATCGCTATGCGGGTGGTGCTCGTGTGCGCGCTGGCGATGCTGGGCGCGTGCGGTCCGGGCGGGGAGCGCGAGAGAGCCGTGGGCGAGGCGTGGGTGGGGCCGTCAACCGTGCAGATCCGCAAGGAGCTGAACCTGCGATCGCCGGTGTCGGCGACGCTGCAGCACGACGAAAGAGTCGATCTGATCGCGCGGCGGCGGCGTTTCGTCAAAGTCCGCGCGGGCAGCGGCGCGGAGGGCTGGACGGATTCGCGGCTGCTGCTGTCGGCGCAGGCCCGGGCGGAGTTCCAGGCGCTAGAGGAGCGGGCCGGGAAAGCGCCGACGCTGGGCCAGGCGACGGTGCTGGACACGCTCAGCGCGCATACGGCGCCGTATCGCCAGGCGCCGGCGTATTACCAGATCGCGCCCAAGAAGACGGTGCAGGTGATCGCGCATCAGCGGGTGGAACGGGTGAAGTGGGATCCGCCGCCGCTGCTGGAGGAAAACGCGTTCAAGCCGCGCGTGCCGCACAAGCAGAAAGAGGCGCCGCGCGTGCCGCCGCCACCGCCGGGACCGCCGCCGCCGGTGCCCGAAGACTGGCTGCTGCTATCGGGCTACACGCAGGACCATTTGCCCGAGGAAAAGCCGAATGAACCGCCGCCGACGCCGCCGGTGATGGACGACTGGACGCTGGTGCGCGCGGAGGACGGGCGCAGCGGCTGGGTGCTGGACCGGCTGCTGTACAGCTCGATCCCGGACGATGTGGCGCAGTACGCCGAGCGGGCGCGGATCGTGGCGTACTTCGACATCGGCACGGTGCACGACCGGCAGGCGGACGTGACCAAGACGGTGTGGCTGTGGGCGGCGCAATCGGCGGGGGCGCGCGACCGGGAGTTCGACTCGCTGCGGATTTTCAACTGGAGCACGCGGCACCACCGCTATGAGACGTCGTGGATCGAGCGCGGCATTTGGGGCGCCGGGCCGGTGACGCTGGTCATGAAAAGCGGCGCGGTGACGGGATTCGCGACCTACGTGGTAGAGAAGGGCGGACAGACGATGAAGCGGGACTACGCGCTGCAGAATTTCCGCGCGCGCGTAGCGGCGCGCACGGCGGCCGAGCCCGCTGCGCGGTGGTACGTGCCGGTGGTGCGCAAGCCCGCCACCACCGCGCAACCCGAGACCGAAGCGCCGGCGCCGTCGCTGTGGCAGCGCCTGGTAGTGCGGTTCAATCGACTGCGTGCAGGCTCTCTGCGCTGAAATCGAGGCGATCCATGCGCAGGAATGCCTGGACGCCGGGGTGCTTCGATTGCTCGAGCCCGGAGACGGGGCCGAAATAAGCGACCTGGCCGCGGTCGAGAAAGGCCACAGTGTCGGCCACCTTGCGCATCAGGTCGAGGTCGTGGGTGACGACGACCGAGGTCAGGCCGAGCTGCTTCTTGAGCCGCAACATGAGGTTGCCGAGGTGGTCGCCCATGATCGGGTCGACCATGGTGGTGGGCTCATCGTAGAGGATGCATTCGGGCTGCGCGGCGAGGGCGCGGGCGATGGCGACGGCGCGCCGGTAGCCGGTGGAGAGATCGGCGGGATAGGCGTCCTCGTAGTCGGCCAGGTCGACCATTCCGAGCAACCCGCGGACGACCTCGATGCGATTGTCGTAGTTGTATTCGGGGTGCAGTTCGAGGGAAAACAGGATGTTTTCGCCGACGGTGAGCGAGTCGAACAGCGCGCCGCTCTGAAAAACCATGGTGACTTTGCGCCGGATGGGGCGCAAATGGGCCTCATCGAGGTCGGTGATGTCCTGGTTGGCGACGACGATGCGGCCGGAATCGGGCTTGAGGAAACCCATGATGTGTTGCAGGCAAACGCTTTTGCCGACGCCGCTGCGGCCGATGACGGCGAGGGTCTTGCCGGGATCGAGATGGAAGCTGCAATCGACTAAAACGGGTCGATCGAACGTCTTAAAGACGTGGCGGAACTCGATGTAATGCGGAAAATCGTCCTGCACGTGTCAATTCCCGGCGCGGCCCATCTCCCATTGTGCCAGCAGAACGGGCCGGTTCAAACGGCGATTCGGTGGGCGGCGGGTGCGTGGGGGCGTGAGAGAATCGTAACTAAGGTCCGGCCAGCCGCGGCCGCAAGCGGCATTTTCGTACTAGAACTCGCACAGCATGCCGTATAATCAAAAAAACAAGTTCATGTGGATTTGTTGTGCCGGATTGGCGCTGACGGTTTCGCCGGCTGCGTGGCCGCAGTCGAGCGCCGGTCCGGAACAGGCTCCGGCGGTGCGGGCGGCGAGCGTGGTGCGGGCTGACAAACGCACGGGCCGCCTGGTGCGGAAGCTAGTGCTAACGCCGGCGGCCAGTGCCGCGGCCGTGGTTTCCAGTGAGGTCCAGACGGGGAGTGCCGAAGCGCCGGTGGCGGCCAAGCCGCAGGCCGTGACCGCTCCGCAGGCACTGAGGAAACTGGCCGATGACGCGGCCGGACGGCATGGGGTGGACCCGCTGCTGGTGGACTCGGTGATTCGTGTGGAGAGCAACTACAACCCGCTGGCGGTTTCGCCGAAAGGCGCCGAGGGGTTGATGCAGTTGATTCCGGCGACGGCGCGGCGATTCGGCGTGACCAACTCGTTCGACGTGAAAGAGAACATCGAGGCGGGCGTCACCTACCTGAAGTACCTGCTGGACATGTTCGGCGACGACCGGCTGGCGGTGGCGGCGTACAACGCCGGCGAATCGGCGGTGATGCGATACGGCGACGTGCCGCCGTACCGCGAAACGATGAACTACGTATCGCGCGTCGGCAAGGCGTGGGGCGCGGCGCGCCAGCAGACGCCCGCGCCGACGGCGGCGATAGAAGCGGCGCCGGCGCCCGAAGAGGCCGGAGCCCGCGCGGTTGAGGCCTACGTGGACAGCCAAGGGCGGATTTGCATGAGAACCCGCTGAGGGGGAGGGTCGACTGAACCGGGAAGTTTCCCCACGCCCCGCGGTGAGCCCGGCCAGGCACGGATCCGACGGAAGTTGGATGCGCGGGGCGATTCCACGCTTTGCCGCCGCCTTGTTCGTATGCGCCGCAATCTGTGCGAGGGCCAACAAGCCGGTAGGCCTGGGCGCGGTGCGCTTTTATTCCAGTGCGCAGACGACCACCGTTACGGTGGAACTGGAAGCGCCCGTCACGCCGCGCAAAGGCAGCGTCGGGAATCCGCCTCGAGTTTTCTTCGATCTGCCGAACACGCGCATTCTGCTGCCCGGCCGGGGCACGCATGTGATCCCGGTGGGCGACGGGGTCATCAGCCAGATCCGGGTGGCGCAGTACAGCCCGGGCGTGGCCCGGGTGGTGCTGGAACTGGAGCACGACTCGAGCGTCGAGGTGAGCGTGCTGGCCAATCCGGTGCGGCTGAACTTTGAGGTCCGGCCTACGATCCCGAAAGTTTCTGAAGCCGCATCAAAGACACCGGAGGCCGCCGCGACGGCCGCACTGGAAGCTGGAGCGGAGATCAAGCCGCAACGGGCTGCCATGAAGCCGGGAGAGTCCGAGTCGCTGCGGGGCGACGTAGTGCTTGCCAATCCTCCCGCGGTGGAAGCGCCAGCACCGGAGAGCGAGACCGCGTCCACGGCCAGGAAGCCGCTGGTCAAGCCGAAGCCGGAACCCACGACGGCCGTGAAGAAGCCCGAGCCCGGGTCGATGCCGGAGTCTACTAGCGCGGCGCTCAGAAAGCCCGCAGCCGTTCCCAAAACGGAATCTCCGATTGCGGAAACGACGAAGAAGCCCGCGCCCGGCGGCGTGGAAGAAACGGCGGGTGAGGGCTCGAAGCCCGTGCCCGCGGGCAGGAATTCGGGCGGCGGACGGACGCTGACGCGAGCGCTGGGCCTGAAGCTGACGCGGGTGGTGATCGACGCGGGACACGGCGGCCACGACGAAGGCACGCGCGGGCCGACGGGGCTGCTGGAGAAGGACCTGGTGCTGGACGTGGCCGAGCGACTGGGCGCGCTGATCGAGGAGCAGTTAGGGGCCGATGTGGTCTACACGCGCACGAGCAACGTTTTCGTGCCGCTGGATGAGCGCACGGCGATCGCGAACCGGGCCGAAGCCGACCTGTTCCTGTCGCTGCACGCGAACTCCTCGCCCTACCGGACGATTTCGGGCTCGGAGGTATACTACCTGAGCTTCACGACCTCGAAGGAGGCGCTGGATGTGGCGGCGCGGGAGAACGCGGGCACCGGCAAGTCGATCCACGAGCTGGAGGATCTGCTGAAGAAGATCGCGCTCAGCGAGAAGGTGACCGAGTCCAGTGAGTTTGCCGTTCGGATTCAGCGCGAGTTGTACGGCGCGTGGAACAAATTGAGCGGGACGACCAGAAACCGCGGCGTGAAGAAGGCTCCGTTCGTGGTGCTGATCGGCGCCAACATGCCGTCGGTGCTGGCCGAGATCGGATTCATCAGCAATCCTCACGATGAGAGCCTGCTGAAGAAGCCGGAGCAGCGCCAGCGCATCGCCGAGGCGCTATTCCGCGGGGTGAACGCATACGCATCGACGCTTAGCCGGATGGACACTCCGGCCGAGGCCAGGCAGGCTACGCGATAGTGGACTGCATGGGAAGTCGATTCAACGAATCAGAGAATGCGCTGGCTTGGGCCACGGCTCCGTTGCGAATGTGGAACGGCGCGGCTACCGCTCCTTAACAGTCGCGCCCCACGTTTCGGACTCCGCTGGACAGTGATATTCTGCTTCATGGCCGGCCTCCTTTTGCACTTCGAGTGCGCAACCATTGGGAGCTTACCGCATCCCGTCGGGGCCGGCCTTCTCATTCCATCTCGGTAACAACGCCAAGACCGCTCCCACGGTTCTTCGCCTTCGGAATCTTCAGCGCTCGCGCCGGGTCAATTGGGCAATTCTGCCCAACTCGGTTTCCAACCAATTGATTCTAAAAGGCAAAAAATGACTAATTGGGAAATCGTTGCCCAATCACTCCGGCCGCGGCCCATCCGGCATCCTTCCTCGCAGTTCGTAACAACACGAAGAACCGCTCCTTTTAGTCCCGGCTCCGCCAGACGGTCGCGGTTCGTAACAACGGCTCGCAGCGAAGGCTGGTCAACAGACGCGGATCGGCGTCGAACGCGGAATTACTTATTCAACGAAACTTCCGGCTCGGGAAACTAGGCCGCCGGTTCACCGTAGGACGTGAAGGCGACGCGGTTACGGCCCTCGCGTTTGGCGCGGTACAGGCTCTCGTCGGCGATGCGGATCAACTGATCGGCGGTCAGGCCTTCGGGCGGGATGCCGGCGACCGCGCCGAAGCTGGCGGTCATGCGGATCTGCCCGGACTGACAGGCAATGGGTGAGCATTCGATGGCCGCCCGCATGCGCTCGGCATTGCCGAGGAGGGAATGTTCGCCGCAGCCCGAAAGAACGCCGATGAACTCCTCTCCGCCGTAGCGTCCGAGGGCATCGTAGGAGCGCATGGAGGAGGAGATGCGATTGACCACCTGTTTGAGCACCTCGTCGCCGCAGACGTGGCCGTAGGTGTCGTTGACGAGCTTGAAGTGGTCGAGATCGAGCATGATGACGCCGAGAGGTTTGCGCTCGCGGCAGGCGCGATGGATCTCGTGGGTGAGGAGTTCGAAGATGGACGAGCGGTTCCAGCACTTGGTCAGGGCGTCGCGGGTGGCCTGCTCGCGCAGAGCCTCGCGCATCTGGATCAGTTCGGCCTGCAGGTTGACGATGCGGCGGCCGGCGCGCAGGCGCACTTCCATTTCGGGGTGGTCGAAAGGCTTGACGAGATAGTCGTCGGCGCCGGCGCCCATGCCCTCGATCAGGTCCTGACGCTGGGCCTTGGAGGTGAGCAGAAGGATGTAGGTGTAGGTGGGTCGCTTGCGGGCACGGATGCGGCGGCAGAGCTCGGGGCCGGTGAGCTGGGGCATGACCCAATCGAGAATCGCGAGCGTCGGCGGATCCTCACCACAGAGAACGTCCAACGCCTGCTCGCCGTCCTGCGCCTCGACGACCTCGTAACCCCATTCCTCCAGAGTGGACTGGAGCAGACGCCGCATGGTCGGACTGTCGTCCGCGATGAGTACCTTCATCTGACTGTGTGGGCGGCCTTAGTTTCTCGCCGGCTCAGATCAATGATACTGCAACCTTCGCCGTTTGAACCGTATTTCAGGCGGGCAGCGGGAACGATCCGCGCCGCGGCGGGGAGTTTTCTGCGAGTCTGGCACTGAGGGGACGAGCGCCGATCGAAGCCGGTCCTGGGGGCAGGGCCGAGGAGGGAGGTTGGAGAAATGAAAAAGGTTTACATCGCGGCGTATCATCAATCGGAGTTCGGCAAGCTGCTGGGGGCCGGCGTGCCCGCGATGATCCGCTCCGCCGTGGAGGGGGCATGCGGCGAAATCGGCGTCGAGGCAGGCGCGCTGGATGTGGGGTCGATCGGCGCGGCGTGCAATTTTTCGCTGAACGAACAGGGACTGCTGGCCGGGCTGATGGCGATGACGCCGGGTCTGGAGGGCAAGCCGATCGAGGCCGTGGAGAACGCCTGCGCCTCGGGCGGGCAGGCGGTGCTGAGCGTGATTTACAAGCTGCGGCTGGGCTTGGGCGAGACGGGCATCGCGGTGGGCTACGAGAAGATGCGCGACGGCGCGGGCAGGATGGACGGGGCGCTGATCGGCAAGGTGCTGGGCTACTTCTCGTACCCCGACGAGCGCGCGTGCAAGACATTCGTGTTCCCGCACATCTTCGCCGAGATCATGAGAGACTACATGGCCGAGCACGGAGTGACGGAACGCGACCTGGCGCACATCGCGGCGCAGGAGTACGCCAACGCGCGCCACAATCCGTGGGCGCAGATGCGGAATGCGCGCATCACGGTGGAGGACGTGCTGCGCATCGAAGGCATCAATCGCTACGTGGCCGAGGGTTTGCCGCTGAAGACGTACGACTGCTCGCAGATCAGCGACGGGTACGCGGCGCTGATCCTGGCGACGGAGGAGGGCCTCGCGAAGCTGGGTCTGCGGCGGCAGGATACGGTCGAGGTGGCGGGTTACGCGCAGGCGACCGATCCACTGAGCCGCGCGGGGCGCGACGTGCTGCGGCCGGCCGGCGCGCGGCGCGCGATGGCGGCGGCCTACGCCATGGCGGGCCTCCAGCCGGCCGACGTGAATGTGGCCGAGATCCACGACTGCTTCACGGTGATGGGGGCGATCGGCACGGAGGTGATCGGGCAAGCCGCGGAAGGGCAGGGAGCGCGGTTCTGGGTGGAAGGCAAGGCGGCGCCGGCGGGCGTGTGCGGCATCAACACGTCGGGCGGACTGATCGCCAAAGGCCATCCGATCGGCGCGACGGGCGTGGCGATGATCGGCTGGAGCGCGCTGCAACTGCTGGGCCAAGCGCCGGCGGAAATCCAGGTGAAAAACGCGCGGGCGGCGGCGACGTTCAACATCGGCGGACCGGTATGCGCGTCAGTGTGCACGGTGCTGAAGCCGGGCGCGTAGAAGCGCGCGAAGCAAGCGTCAAACAACGGATGGAACAGCCGCGGCGGAGCGCCAGAGCGGAGCGAGGGGCGCGTCCGGACGGCGCATTCCATACGCGCGCGGCCGGTAGGCAGGTTGCATGCGCGGCGGCGATCAGGCATCCTTTAAGGTTTCCTTGCATGAGCGAGGCGCGCGAGTGGACAGGCCAATCGATGAAGGTTCGAATTCTCTATCACGATCATTGCTTCGACGGAGCGGCCGCGGCCGCCTTCTTCAGCCGCTTCTATGTGGCCAAGTTCGACCCGGAGGCGGAGCTGGTCTATACGGGCATGGCGCACAAGCCGGACCAGTTGTTCGAGGAGGGACTGTTTGACGGCGAGGTCAACGCGATCGTCGATTTCAAATACTCCAACAGCCCGAAGCTGACGTGGTGGTTCGACCATCACCAGAGCGCGTTTCTGAGCCCGGAGGATGCGGCGCACTACGAGCGCTGGAAAGACTCGAAGCGGTTCTACTTCGACCCCAACTATCGCGCCTGCACGAGCTTCATTGCGCGGATTGCGCGCGAGGTGTACGGCTGGGAAGCTCCGGATCTGGCCGAGTTGGTGCACTGGGCGGAGATCATCGACGGCGCGCTTTATGCGAGCGCGGCCGAGGCGGTGGCGATGCGCGAGCCGGCGATGAAGCTGACGCTGGTGATCGAGGCCTCGAAGGGGTCCGAGATCGTGCAGCAGATCATTCGCCGGATGCAGCGGCAGAGCATGGCCGCGATCCTGGATGAGCCCGGGATCCGGGCGCAGTTCGAACCGTTGTACGAGCGGCACCTGCAATCGACGGAGATCATCCGGCGGGTGGCGCGGTCGGAGAGCGGCGTGATCTGGTTCGACGTGGCGGACTACGACCTGGAGGGGTACAACAAGTTCATCCCATACTCGCTGTTCCCAGAGGCGACCTACAGCGTGTCGGTGAGCCTGGCGAGCTTTCGGTCGAAGGTCTCGGTGGGGTCCAACCCGTGGGCCGCGGAGGTGCCGACGCATAACCTGGCGACGATCTGCGAACGCTACGGCGGGGGCGGACATTCGCGGGTGGGCGCGATCAGCTTCGGCCGCGACCAGGTGGAAGAGGCGCGGCGGGCGGCGCGCGAAATCGTGGCGGAACTGCGCGGCTAGGACCATTCCCATATTCGACTGCGGCGTTGTGCCGAGGAACGCCGGCGCATGCCGAGAGGACCCTTCCCGGCGTGCCGAAATTGTATGAGAGAAAGGCTGAATCAGCGCAACTGAGTCGTTTGACCGCGGATTTTCCGGCGTGCATATAATAGGATTTTCGGGTCTGGGTGTTCGCCCCGCTTGCCTTCCTCGGCCCGCATTCGGCAGAACGGTCGTCCATGGAACAAATCGTTAGAACCCTGCAGGATATCCTCGTTCGAGCCATACCTACGCTGATCCTGGTGATCGCTCTCCACTGGTATTTGAAGAAGGTTCTGATCGAGCCCATGCAGCGCGTCCTGGCCGAGCGCCGGAAGCGGACGGAAGGGGCAGTGGAGGCGGCCGAGAGTGCGGTGGCGCAGGCGGCCAACAAGATGGCGGCGTATGAGAAAGCGCTGGCCGAGGCGCGCGCGGGGATCTACGCCGGGCAGGAAGAGAACCGGAAGCGGCTGGGCACGGAGCAGGCCGCGGCGGTGGAAGCCGCGCGGGGTAAGGCGGCGGCGCAGGTGGCCGCGGCGCGGGTGGAAATCGCGGCCGAAGCCGAGAGCGCTCGGGCGGCGTTGGCGGCGGAGAGCGACCGGCTGGCCGAGCAGATCGCGCAGGCCGTGCTGGCGGGGAAGAACTAAGATGCGCAAGCTATGGCTATTGCTCGCTTTTGCCGGCCTGGCGATGGCCGCGGAAGAAGGCGCCGGGAAGAAGCCGGAAGGCGATTTCCTGTTAGAGAAATGGGTGAATTTCGCCATTCTCGCCGGGGGCCTGGGCTACGTGGCGGTGAAGATGGGCGGCCCGGCATTCCGTGCCCGGAAACTGGAAATCACCGAAAGCCTGGAAGTGAGCCGGCGGCGGGCTGAAGCGGCCGCCGAGAGGGCCGCCGAGGTGGACCGGCGGATGGCCGGTTTGCAGGCCGACGTGGAAGCGTTGCGCGCCGAGGCGCTGGTTGCGATGGAGGCCGAAGGGCAGCGGATCGGGGCCGAGACAGCCCAGAAGATGGTCAAGCTCGGACAGGCCAACGAGCAGGAAATCGCCTCCGCGACGAAGGCTGCGCGGCAGGAAGTGAAAGCCGCGGCGGCGGTGCTGGCGTTGGATCTGGCGCGCCAGAAAGTGGTGGCGCGGATGGACGAGCCGACCCAGTCGGCGCTGGTGAGCCGGTTTGCGCGGGACCTGGACAGCCCGCAGAGGCTGAGTCAATAAGGAGAGCCGCTGAAGATGCCGCTCGCTGTCACCAACCAGTACGCCAAGGCGCTGCTCGCCGTGGTAAGCAAGCCGGGCTCGACGCTCGGGGCGGAACAGGCGCTGGAGCAACTGGGCGCGATCGAAGCGCTGATTCAGGGATGCCCGGAACTGCGGGTGGCGCTGCTTTCGCCCGCGATCAGCGGGGCGCAGAAGAAGGCCGCGATCGAGCGGCTGAGCGGGATGCTGGGGCTGCATGCGCTGATGAAGAATTTCTGGGACGTGGTGATCAGCCATCGGCGGATTCCGCTGCTGGCGAGCATCCGGCAGGCGTTCCAGGTGCAACTCGACGAGCAACTCGGAATCGCGCGCGCGGAGGTGACCGCGGCGCGGGCGTTGAATCAGGAGCAGCAGACGACGCTGGAGGCGAAGCTGGCGGCTCGGATTGAGAAGAAAAGCCTGCGCTGCGCCTATACGGTGGACGAGGGGCTGCTGGGCGGTTTGACGGTGAGAATCGGTTCGCGGGTGCTGGACGGTTCGGTGCGGGGAGAGCTCGAGTCGCTGCGCCGGCGGCTGGTGGCCCAGGCCTGAGGCGCGGGGTACGGCGAGGGTTGAAGGGAACGCAGGGGTTTAAGGAAGAAGAGAGGCTATGGCCCAGATTCGTGCGGACGAGATAGCGAGTGTTCTGCGTGAGGAGATTGAAGGCTTCGACCAGGCGATCCAGGTGGCCGAGACGGGCTACGTGGCCGCGGTGGGCGACGGAATTGCGCACATCCACGGCATCGACAAGGTGATGGCCGGGGAGCTGCTTGCGTTCCCGTACGGGATATCGGGCATCGCCCTGAACCTCGACGAGGATGAGGTGGGCGCGGTGATTCTGGGCGAGGCGGACGAGATCAAAGAGGGCGACGAAGTGCGCCGCACGGGGCGCATCATGTCGGTGCCGGTGGGCCCGAACCTGATCGGCCGCGTGGTGGACGCGCTGGGTCAGCCGATCGACGGCAAGGGGCCAATCGACACCAAGGACTTCCTGCCGGTGGAGCGGATCGCGCCGGGCGTGATCGACCGCATGCCGGTGAAGGAGCCGCTGCAGACGGGCATCAAGGCGATCGACGCGATGATCCCGATCGGGCGGGGCCAGCGCGAGTTGATCATCGGCGACCGTCAGACGGGCAAGACGGCGATCGCGCTGGACACCATCATCAACCAGAAGGGCCAGGGCGTGATATGCATCTACGTGGCCATCGGGCAGAAACGCTCGACGGTGGCGCAGGTGGTGAAGACGCTGGCCGACCACGGCGCCATGGAGTATACGATCATTGTGGCGGCCACCGCGTCCGACCCGGCGCCGATGCAGTACATCGCGCCGTATGCGGGGTGCGCGATGGGCGAATACTTCCGCGACAACAAGGGCCACGCGCTGTGCATCTACGACGATCTTTCGAAGCACGCCGCGGCGTACCGCGAAATTTCACTACTGTTGCGGCGGCCGCCGGGGCGCGAAGCGTATCCGGGCGACGTGTTCTATCTGCACAGCCGGTTGCTGGAGCGGGCGTCGAAGCTGAACGACAAGCTGGGCGGTGGCTCGCTGACCGCGCTGCCGTTCATCGAAACGCAGGCGGGCGACGTCTCGGCCTACATCCCGACCAACGTGATTTCAATCACCGACGGGCAGATCTACCTGCAGGCCGACATGTTCAACTCGAACGTGCGTCCGGCGGTGGACGTCGGCCTGTCGGTGAGCCGCGTGGGCGGCAACGCGCAGGTGAAAGCGATGCGGCAGGTGGCCGGGTCGCTGAGGCTGGATCTGGCGCAGTACCGCGCGCTGGCGGCTTTCGCGCAGTTCGGCTCGGACCTGGACAAAGCCTCGCAGGCGCAGATCAACCGTGGCCGCCGGCTGGTGGAGATTCTGAAGCAGGGCCAATACCAGCCGCTGCCGGTGGAAAAGCAGGTGATGATCATTTACGCCGGCACGAACGGGCATCTGGACGACCTGCCGGTGGAGCTGTGCCGCCCATTTGAAGGCGAACTGTACCGCTTCCTCGACAACGCGCACCAGGACGTGCTGACGGAGATCCGCGAAAAGAAGGTGCTGAGCGACGAGCTGAAGGTGAAGCTCGAGGCGCTGATGACGGAGTTCAAGAAGCAGTTCGCCGCCGCGCACCCGGTGACGAAGTAAGAAGCGAGATGCCGCGAAGTTCCATGTCGGGCAACACAGCGAGCGAGGCGTCATGCCCAGTCTGATCGATCTACGACGGCGTGTGCGCTCGATTCGCAACACGCAACAGATCACGAAGGCGATGAAGATGGTCTCCGCGGCGCGGCTGCGGCGGGCCCAGGACCGGGTGATCAATGCGCGGCCGTATGCGCGGATTTTCAATGCAATGCTGGCCGACGTTTCAGCGGCGGCGGCGAGCGATGAGCGCGTGGCGGAGAATCCGCTGCTGGCGGCGCGCGAAGAGAAGCGCATCCAGTTGATCCTGATCACGGCCGACCGCGGGCTGGCCGGTGCGTATAACGCCAACCTGATCCGCGCGGCGCAGCAGTTCATCACGGACCACGCCGGCCAGCAGGTGGAGCTGGAGCTGATCGGGCGCAAGGGGCGCGATTTTTTCACGCGACGCGAAGCGCGCATCAGCGGCGAGCTGACGGGCGTTAGCCAGACGGCGTCGCTCAAAGAGGCGCAGGCGCTGGCGGATGAGTCGATGCGTCGATTCGCGGCGGCGGAAATCGACTCGGTGTACCTGCTCTACAACGAGTTCAAGAGCGTGCTGACGCAGAGGGTGACGCTGAAGAAGGTGCTGCCGCTGACGGTTTCGCGCGGGGACCAGGCGCCGCCGGACTACATTTACGAGCAGCCGCCGGCGGAGTTTTTGAGTCATCTGCTGCCGCGCTATGTGGTGTTGCAGATTCTGGAGGCGTTTCTGGAGCATGCGGCCGCCGAACATGCCGCGCGCATGACGGCGATGGACGCGGCCACCAACAACGCCAACGATGTGATGAACAAGCTGACCCTGTATATCAACCGCGTGCGCCAGGCGAGCATTACGCGGGAGATCATCGAGGTGGTCAGCGGCGCCGCGGGGGCCGCGGAGTAGCCGCGCGCGCGATCGATAGAAGGCACAAAGGTCGAAGGAACCAACCTAATGTTCACTGACACGCACGCAGTCGATGCCACGGCCGGAGTAATCGGCAAGGTGATCAAGATCGCCGGACCGGCAGTCGACGTCCAGTTCGCCGCGCACCAGATTCCGTCGATCTACACGGCGGTGCGCATCAACAGCGAGGGCTTCGACGTGCCGACGCCGATCGATGTGACCATCGAGGTAATGCAACACCTGGGTGAAGGCCGGGTGCGCGGCGTCGCGATGGAGCCTACAGACGGGATGGTGCGCGGCATGCAGGCCGTCTCCACGGGCGGGCCGATCACGGTGCCGGTGGGCAAGCAGACGCTGGGGCGCGTGCTCAACGTGCTGGGCCAGCCGGTGGACAACATGGGCCCTGTGAACACGGAGCACCGGCTGCCGATCCATCGCCTGGCGCCGAACTTCGACGAGCAGGCCACGACGCTGCAGATGTTCGAGACCGGGATCAAGGTGGTCGACCTGCTGGAACCCTACCTGCGGGGCGGCAAGATCGGCCTGTTCGGCGGCGCGGGCGTCGGCAAGACGGTCGTGATCATGGAGCTGATCAACAACATCGCCATGAAGCACGGCGGCGTGTCGGTGTTTGCCGGGGTGGGCGAGCGCACGCGCGAGGGCAACGACCTGTGGCTGGAGATGCAGGAGTCGGGCGTGCTCGACCCGAGCGACTGGACCAAGTCGAAAGTGGCGCTGATTTACGGTCAGATGACTGAGCCGCCCGGGGCGCGCCTGCGCGTCGGCCTCACGGGGCTGACCGTCGCAGAGTACTTCCGCGACGAAGAGGGCCAGGACGTGCTGCTGTTCATCGACAACATTTTCCGCTTCACACAGGCCGGCTCCGAGGTATCGGCGCTGCTGGGGCGCATGCCCTCGGCCGTAGGTTACCAGCCCAACCTGGCGACGGAGATGGGCGAACTGCAGGAGCGCATCACGTCGACGCGGAAAGGATCGATCACGTCGGTGCAGGCGATCTACGTGCCGGCGGACGACTACACCGACCCGGCTCCGGCAACGACGTTCGCGCACCTCGACGCGACTACGAACCTATCGCGCGACCTGGTGTCGATCGGCATCTACCCGGCCGTCGATCCGCTGGCCTCGACCTCGCGCATTCTCGATCCGCTGGTCGTCGGTCAGGAACACTACGACACGGCGCAGCGCGTGAAGGGCATTCTGCAGCGCTATAAGGACCTGCAGGACATCATCGCGATCCTCGGCATCGACGAACTGTCGGAGGAAGATAAGGTGAGCGTGGGACGGGCGCGCAAGATTCAACGCTTCCTCTCGCAGCCGTTCCACGTCGCCGAGCAGTTCACGGGAATCAAGGGCAAGTACGTAAAGCTCGAGGACACGGTGCGCGCCTTCAAAGAGATCTGCGACGGCAAGCACGACGAAATGCCGGAACAGGCCTTTTACATGCAGGGCACGATCGAGGAAGCGCAGGAGCGGGCCGAGCAGATCAAGAAAGCGAGTTAGTCATGGCCGGGACCCTCTTGCTCGAGGTGGCGACGCCCGAGCGGCTGATGCTGAAGGAAAACGTAAGCGAAGTGGAAGTGCCCGGCGCGGAGGGCGAGATGGGCATTCTTCCCGAACACGCAGCGCTGCTTTCCGAGTTGGGCGCCGGGCCGCTGCGCTACACGCCCGAGGGGGGCGCCCACGCTACCTCTTTATCAGCGGCGGCTGGGTGGAAGTGAATGCGAATGCCGTGCGCGTGCTGGCCAACACGGCCGAGCACGGCGACGACATCGACATCCAGCGCGCGCAGGACGCTTTGCAGCGCGCCAATCAGCGACTGCTCAACCCCACCGGCGACGTCGATATCGCCCGCGCTTTGAACGCCCTGAAGCGCGCCCAGGCGCGGCTGGAAGCGTCGAAGCTGGCCAGCGGCAAGTAAGGGAAAAGAAGCGCTGCAACAACCCCTCTCGCGAGCGTTCCTGTGCGAGAATAAAGAGGATCGGGCCGTGGCGCAGCCTGGCTAGCGCGCTTGCTTGGGGTGCAAGAGGTCCGGGGTTCAAATCCCCGCGGCCCGACCATTATTTTCAATGACATACGCCCCTAGGATTCCTCTTCCCTAGTGTCATTTAGTATCACAATCGGCCTCCTTCTCCGAGGTCGCCCCTTTCCCGACCAATCTCGTGGCGATGTTTTCGATGGCTGCCCGGCGACGCTCCAGGTCTGAATGGGCGTAGTGCAATGTCATCCCGACATCCGAGTGGCCCATCTGTGCCTGGCGGTCAGACAGAGCCATTCCGATCTGCTCTCCAAAGGTTGAATGGCTGTGACGGAAAACATGCCACGATAGCCACGGCATTTTGAGCTTCTCGCCGGCGGGCTTCAGGACCCGGCGGGTCAGGTTACGTTCCACCAGCGGTGCTCCATTCTTCGATACGAAGACCAGATCCTCAGGCCCGTTGAACTCGCTCCGCAGCTAAAGCCCCAGGAGCACTCCAACCAGGCTGGCGCTCAGCGGGACATTGCGTCGGCGGGCTTTCGATTTCGGCGAACCGAAGTGTCCGCGGTAGTAGTTCTGCCGCACAGCCAGGGTGTATGGGTGAAGAAGCTCAGTATCAATTACCACCGGCTCCCCGGTCAGGTTGAGCCACTTCCAGCGCAGGCCCAGAAGCTCGGCAACGTTCAGACTACAAGTCATCGACACCAGGGCCATCTCCGCTACTGGTGATGGCGGTTCCAGTAGCAATGCCTTGCCTTGTTCAAACGTGAGGGCGAGTGCCTCCTTGCGCTCCATCTCCGGCAATCGCACGCCTCGCGCCGGATTCTCCCCAACAAAGGCACTCCGCCATTTCGCGCAGTTAAAGACGGCGCTGATCACATTCCAGATGTGAAGCGCCGTCTGCACGGAGTAGCCGGCTTCGAGCTTCAGCCTGACCAATCGCTGGACATCTTCACTTTGGATGTTGCGGAGTCGTCCAACCCCCTGAACAGCACACTCTCTGCTCCTCCGAATCGCATGCAGGGGAGCAGGGCCAGGCGGCTTTCCACCCGGCGTCAAGAGTAGGTAGTCGCGGGCGACGAAGGAGTGGGGATGGAACAGAACAAGGGGGCCGGAGGTCAGTCAGAACCCCCAGTTTTTCTGTGTAATTATGATAACTACCCCATGCAAAGGCGTAGTTTCCTTTCTCTTGCCGCTGTGCCCGGCGTTCTGGCACCTGGCGTTTCTGGTGCAAGTGTGGCTCACCAGCTACACGAAGTGTGCCCCGCCATCTGGCGGTTCACGCTCGGCACGCCCGAGGGGATCACGCCGGTTTCCACCCGCCAGCATGCGCCTGCCACGGACGCCATCGCCAAGCTGGCCACTGTGGCCGCGTGCCCGGTGAGCCCGGAGGGCAGCGCATCGCATCGCGGCTACCAGGTGCGATTGCCGCTGGAGGCGGGCGAAATCGTCTACGGGCTGGGGCTGCAATTGCAGTCGTTCATGCAGCGGGGTTTGAAGAAGAAACTGAGGGTGAACGCCGATCCGCGCATCGATTCCGGCGACTCCCACGCGCCGGTGCCGTTTTACGTCACCACGCGCGGGTATGGCGTGCTGATCGACTCAGCACGCTACATCACCATCTATTGCGGCAGCACACGGCATGTCGGCGAGCCCGCATCCAGCGCCGGTTCCGCCAATCCTTCCGTGCCGGCGGGCGACCTTCTGCCGGCCGCGTATCGCGACCGGGGCATGGGCGAGAAAGGCGAAGTGCTGGTGGAAATCCCTGAGGCCGGCGGGGTCGATGTATACGTCTTCGGCGGTCCGTCTCTGCGCGAGGCCGTGCAGCGCTACAACCTTTTCTCCGGCGGCGGAGTGGTGCCGCCGCGCTGGGGTCTGGGCATTTGGTACCGCTGCGACGGGCGTTTCAATCAGCAGGAAGTTCTCAAAATGGGTGCGGATTTGCGCGCCCGTCACATCCCGTGTGACGTGCTGGGGCTCGAGCCCGGCTGGCAGACTCACGCCTACTCCTGCAGTTTCGTGTGGAGCGACAAGTTTCCGAACCCTGGCGAGATGGTTCGAAAGTTGGGTGAGCAGCAATACAAAGTGAACCTGTGGGAACACGCCTTCACGCATCCCTCCTCTCCGCTCTATCCTCAGCTCAAAAGTCATAGCGGCAATTTCGCCGTCTGGGGCGGCCTCGCGCCAGATTTTCTTCAGCCTGAGGCGCGCCAGGCCTTCGCCGATTTCCATGACCGCGAGCACGTGGCCCTGGGCGTCTGCGGCTACAAGCTCGACGAATGCGACAACTCGGATTTTACGGGCAGTTGGTCGTTTCCCGAGTTGAGCAAATTTCCTTCGGGCGCCGACGGGGAACAGATGCACAGCCTATTCGGGCTGCGCTACGCCGACGCGATCGACAGCGTTTACGAGCGCCGTGGGGTGCGCACGTACGGGCTGATCCGGTCGGCTCACGCGCTGGCCGCGCCGTACCCCTACGTGCTTTATAGCGATCTCTACGATCACGCCGAGTTCGTCAAGGGCGTCGCCAAGATCGGCTTCTGCGGTTTGCTATGGACGCCCGAGGTCCGCGACGCCAAGACGAGCCACGAACTGATCCGGCGTCTGCAAAGCGTCGTTCTGTCGCCGATGGCGCTGATCAACGCCTGGTATATCCGGAATCCGCCATGGATGCAGGTCAATGCCGGGGCTAACAACGCCGGCCAGTTCGATCCAGACTGGGAGCAGATCGAGGCGCAGTGCCGCGAAGTGATGGAATTGCGGATGAAGCTGGTGCCCTATCTGCAATCGGCTTTCGTGCGCTACCAGCGCGAAGGAGTTCCACCCTTCCGCGCGCTGGTGATGGACTATCCGGACGATGCACGGACCTGGGACGTGGACGACCAGTACATGATCGGCGAGAGCCTGCTGGCGGCGCCGGTGGTGGGCGATGCGCTGGAGCGCGAAGTGTATCTGCCGGCCGGCCAGTGGCACGATTTCTGGACCGGGGAGAGTTACGCCGGCAAGCAGAGGGTGAAAGTCGCGGCGCCGCTCGACCGAATCCCGATTTTTGTGAAAAGTGGCACTCTGCTGCCGCTGGCGCAGCCTAACCTGCACACCGCGGACCCGGCGAGCTATCGGCTCAGCGCTCACATCTTCGGATCGGCACCGGCAACGGCGGTGGTGTTTGAAGACGATGGCAAGAGACCTGCGAGACTGATCGAAGTGCGCCTGGAGTGGAGCGCCGGGAGCAAATCCGGCTCGGTCCATCGCGCGGGACCAGCACAACAGCCGCAGTACGACGTCGTCGAGTGGAAGCAGAGGGCGACGTAGCTGAGGCGGGCACGTCCACGGGATGACTTGCGGCGTGAGCGTCAAAGTGGAGAAGACCACTCTGAGGGCCGCTGGTCCGAGAAGGCGACCAGCCGTTCGGGGCCCGGATGGTGCGTCAATGTTTGGTGACGCACCACCCCGTTCACACCCACGAGCCCGTCAAAGGCCCGTCGTTAGCGGGTTTTGGCCGATCATGCATTAGTCTGTCCGCGCGGACGACCACTTCTGCCGATCACAGCTTACGCGGCCATGTGGGTTGTTTCCGGAGGGCCGACGACTTAGACGCAACTGCTCTTGACACCGCCTCTAGAAGCCGCCGGATGTCTTCCAGACCGCCAGTGCGCAGGCGGTGTTCTGAAAAACGACCTCGGCCCCATCAGGTTTCAGCGAGCTCTCTTCAACTCCACCCGGATGGCTCTCAGGGGTTTGCTTTTCTCCAGGTTCTCCATCTGATGCGGAGGGCCGACGGGCAGAAAGATGACTTCCCCATTGTCTTTTTGGCCACGATCCACCGCAGGCACGCCCGGCGAGTATTCCTTCATATGGGCAGCGGAGACGTAGTACAGGACACTCGGATAGCGGTGGGCATGGAGCGGTTCGCGAACGCCGGGCGGAACGGTCACTTCCAACACCCTCACCTCATCGTTCTCGAAGAGAACCTTGTGATGTTGTGGCGCCGCGGCGAGAGCGTCGTTCTCGGGTGTCCACCACTTATCGAAGTTACTTGTACCCTGTCCCAGCAGGAAAGCTGCGCCAAGCGCGCCGAGCAGTAGTGCAGCCTTCACGAACCGTTCCATACTCTCTTTCTCCAAAAGACGTTCATTCAGATTAGCGCAAAGCACCCAGCGGGAGAATGCATCCGGCGCGTCTTTGACTTTTCACGCTCCGACATCCATTTGACACCGTCCCAACCGGTACGCTTTTTATTATTGTGAATGAAAGCAATCGGATACGTTCGTGTCAGTACCCCTGGACAAGCCGAGAAGGGCATCAGCCTGGCCGCGCAGCAGAGCCGGATTCGGGCCATGGCCACGCTCCAGGAGGCGGAACTCGTCGAGGTCATCGTCAACGCCGGGAAGAGCGGGAAGAACCTGGACAGGCCCGGCATGCAGCGGCTCTTGGCCCTACACCACTTGAACCGTGAGCGCCGAAAGACCCAGATCTGCCTGGACCAAACCGTATCGCCGGTAGGATGAGGAGGGCCTACCCGCCGTGACCCTCCAGATAGGTCAAGACCGTCTTTGTGAAATCCTCCTCAACCCGCTCGGTGAAAGGATTCGTCTGGGTCTCGTAGCCGCCCTCAGAAAAAGCCTTCCGGGTGGGGAGATAACCGAACCAGCCGTTCGCATAGCCGAAATAGAACGTATGAGGATAGGGCGAGCGGCTCCGCACGTTCATCGAGATCTCGCAGAATAATTCGACCGGGGCTGACCACAGCGCGAGGGCGTCGTTGATGATCACAAAGCGGACCGGGAATCGGATGGTGCCTGACCCGCCGCTGTCGGCCTGAAGATAGTTGCCCAGGGAATTATCCCAGCCAAAACCCTTGCGGCGAGGGGTCTCGACGAACCTCTCGCCCTCCCGGATGCTGACTTCAGCGCTGGCAGGCGGCAGCGACCGGTTGGCGGCCAGGATGCGGTCTCCGAGAAGCACGTTGAACTCCGTGATGTGCGCTGCGCTAAAGTCCTCCTGAACCGTGTAGATCGGCGCCAGGTTCCCGGCGGCGCCGTTGACGTATAGCATGGGAGCATCGAACTTCTCCTCGACGTAGCTTTCCACGCCGCCGGGTGCATCGCCGCTGATCAGCGTGTTGTGCGGGCCGAGGGCCGTGCCGTGCATCGAGTAGTTGGCGATTAGGGCAATGATAGAACCGTTCGTGCGCTCGAGCCGGATCAGTCCGATCTGCCGGTCGGTGGGTCCGTCCGGATTCAGGCCGAGCGAAATCCGTCCATCGACATCGCGCGCGCGGCGGTTGATATTGGCTGCTGAGTAACCGGTGCCGAAGGCCAGGCGCGCCGGCGTAAGCTCACTGCGGGCCTTCTTGATGCCGTCAATCAAGGCCCGCTCCACCGAGGCCGTGTATTCCTGGTCCGGTTCGTGCTTGTACCGCTCGGGCATCATGAGTTTCGCCAACCCGTATGGGCCGACCTCGGGCGCAGAGTGCGTGTGAGTCACGGTCCACCAGACCTGGATCGGCTCAATTCCTGTTTCGTTCTTCAGACTGCGCGGTAGCCTCGTCGTATACCGACGGCGCGAACAGGCACAGGTCGGAGGATACCAGGAAGAACTGCGTGTGCCCATCGTCCATGGCAACGATGCGGTGGTAGAGGCGATCGTGCACGCCAGTGGACTGCCGGGCCGGATAGCCCGCCAGCCATTTGTTGGCAGACGGAGTTATGTCCACCTTGACAGCCGATGCGGAAAAGTCCACGCCCTGGGCCTGCAGGGCACAGGCCAACAAGATTCCGAGCGAAATGAGTGGTCGAAATCCGAACATGCTCAAGCCTAACACGCAGCACCTCTCCCAGCCCCCCAAAGAGTCAATGTGCTAAAGGGCCCGCCGCGCTCCAGCGCTGCAGCTTTGTGTGGGAGGCCCAAGGCCGTGCGATGCTGCACGACGTTCTCGCCCCAACCGTTTGTCTCCCGTAGTGGATTGTGGCTGAAGGACTCACGGAGGAATGCTGCACGAATGGGCAGTCCATTGATTACCGGCAAGCTGAGCTGCCTGTGCGGTTCACTTTCTAATAACATGTACGGGAGTGCAACCAGGAGATCGAAGTGGAAATGAATCGCCGTGAGTTCATCGTCATTCCGGCCGTTGCTGCGGTGGCAGGCTCCCGATTAGCCGTGGACGCGGAGGTTCCGTGGCAGCGGAAGATCCGCCGTCTCGGCCAACTCAACATGACCGAACACGATCCCGTCGTGTTGAACGTCGAGGAATGGGCGGATTACTGGGCCAGCCTGAAAGTGGATGCCGTCCTGGTGAGCGTCACCGGCATACTGGCTTTCTATCAGACCAAGGTGCCATTCCACCGGAAGGGCAAGTTCCTGGGCGATCGCGATTTCTTTGGCGACTGCTGCGCCGCCGCCAAGAAGCGCGGGCTGCACGTAATCGCACGCATGAGCCCGGACCTGAATTGGGAAGACGCCGTGCAGGCGCATCCGGAGTGGTTCCAGCGCGACGCGCAAGGCAATGCCGTGCAGCACAGCGAGGACCGGAGGCTGTTCCGCACCTGCATGTTCTCCACGTACATGACCGATTACATGCCGGCGATCATGCGGGAGATCAACTCGCTATACGACATCGACGGCTTGTTCACCAACGCCTGGCCGCCGTTGGGGAGCATGCCCGTGTGCCATTGCGACGAGTGCCGGAAGTTGCCCGCGCCGGGGACAATCGCCTACTGGGAAAAATTCAACGATCGCACGATCTATTTGTGGAAGCTTTACGATTCCCTCGCCAGGGAGAAGCGGCCGTCGAACTTCTATTTTGCCAATCTCGGCGGCGGCATCCGTTCCACGGCCAACCTGGTGCAGCTCGGCGAACTCTGCGAGTGGTTCCAGTGCCGATAACCAGGGCCGCGGTGGAGACGATACACCGATCTGGGGATGCGCACTGCAAGGCCGCGTCTGCAGCGCCGTCCAGAAGGGCAAGATGGCCACCAACGTCACGGCCGCATGGTCCACTGGCCGCCCACGCTGGCGCAACGTCTACAAGTCGCAGCAGGAAGAACAGATGTGGCTCAATGAGACCGCTCGCCGCGGGCATGGTCCCGTATCATCACATCATCGGCGGCGAGAACGGATTGGGCGAGGACCGCCGCTGGCTGGAGCCGGCGCACCAGTACTTCAACTGGATGGCGAAGCACGACGCTCACTTCGTGAATCAAGCAGTCCATCGCCAATCTGGGCGTCGTGATGGGCCAGCGGACGCAACTGTTCTACAAGCCGCCGCGCGGCTCGCTCATGCCGCAGTACATGGACGGCATGTACTACGCCCTGCTCGAAGGCCGCTTCCTTTTCGATTTCGTGCATGAAGAGAAACTGGCGCCGGAGGATCTACGGAAGTACTCGGCCCTGCTTGCTTCCCAACACCGCTCTGCTCAGCGACCAGCAGTGCCGGCAATTGCGCGCCTACGTCGATGGCGGAGGTTCGCTGCTGGCGACCTTCGAGACCAGCCTGTACACCGAACGCAACGAACGCCGCGCCGATTTCGGTCTGGCGGACGTCTTCGGCATCCGGAAGGCAGGCGATATCATTGGCACGAACGGTAACGCGTACATGGCGCGCATCGAGAAGCAGCATCCGATTCTCAATGGCTTTGCCGGCACGAACTGGATCCCCGGTGCGGAGAACCGGGTACCCGTCGCGCCGATCGAGGGGCCGATCCTGACCGTGGTGCCTGGCTTCGTGGCTTACCCTCCGGAATTGTCCTATCCGCTGCAGTCGCGGACGAACGAACCGGCGGTCGTCGTGCGGGAAAAGGGCAAGAGCCGGCTGATGTACTTCCCGGGCGACATCGAGCGGACGATGTGGCAGTCCGGCCATACCGATTTGGCACGGCTCCTGCAAAACTCCATCCGCTGGGTCGCGGGTGCGAATCCACCGGTCACGATCGAAGGCCAAGGCGTGATCGAATCATTCGCGTGGGAGACTCAGGCTGGCTTCGCCGTCCACGTCCTGAATTACACGAATCCGGCCATGCACCGCGGCTGGATCCGGGAGTTCTATCCGATCGGTGCACAGAAAGTACGAATGACACTGCCGGCAGGGAGACTCGTCACCCGCGTCGAACTGCTGCGAGCCGAAACGGACATCCCGTTTCACATCGCGGGCGCAACGATTGAATTCACTATTCCCGGGGTCTTGGATTACGAAGTGGCGGCGATGTACTCCATCTGAAAGTGCGGTTCTTCCGGACTTGTCGTGCCCCGCGAACCCTATCTCCGGACGCAGGATCGACCCTCTCAGAAAGGAACTTGGCCGTTCGCCCACAGAGTGGAACAACTGGAACAGGTTCTCCGCAGCTTGCCACAGGGAAAAGTCTTCGTGTTGAGGGTTGCGTGCTGGCTGTTCCAGTTGTTCCGCAAGCCAAGTAAGACACGCCCGGGTCCGGCGCGACCTGCGCTTCGCAGAGCAGTCGGCCTGGCGTGTGCGGCCAATGCCGGGGTAGAGCAAGGCCGCCCGGCTAGCTGGCAGGCCGGCGCGGGGTGGGACATGTCCCGGCTTTGTCCCCACTGCGAAGGGAAAGAAGCAAACTTCTGAAAGATCTTCCGACCCCTCCAGGAGGGAGGGGTCGAGACCAAAGAAAGCAGACGAACACACGCGAACGAGAACGGTAACGTTGGTGAACTTCCGCCCGGCTTGGGGCCCGCTCCGCTCCGCCCCGACCGAATCTCAGATGCGGGCGAAGGCAGATCCCGAGGCACGAACCGGCATCCCTTCACTGTCAACGATATACTCTCTATCGAACTGGTACAAGACCCGGTCCGGCCAGATTCGTGATTCCGCAATCGCACAACATCCAGGACCATGCGTGCTAAGAACATCATGGTGATGTGTGACGCGGTACAGAAGAGCCACATGCGAGCGAGGAGCTAGGTCATGTCAACCGCAGTGATGAGTGGACTCGCATTGACGCTGGTAGCGGGCCTTCTTTCGGGCAACTGCATGTTGCCGATGAAGTTCGCCAAACGGTGGCAATGGGAGAATCTGTGGCTTGTGTTCAGCATAGTCTCGCTGCTGATCATGCCATGGGGGCTGGCATTGCTACTGGCGGGGAACCTGGGCGAGATTTACACCGGACTGAGGCCGGAGCAGTTGCTGCTGCCGTTTCTCCTGGGCGCTGGATGGGGCGTGGCGCAGGTGTTGTTCGGTCTGTCGATTGCGCGGCTTGGGCAGGCACTGGGCTACGCGATCATCATTGGACTCGGATCCTTGGGTGGCACGCTGGTCCCGTTGTTCTTCAAAAATCGAGAGGTCCTCGGCACATCGAATGGCGCGCTGATTCTGTTGGGACTTGGCGTTATGGCGGCCGGCATCGTGGTTTCAGCGCGAGCGGGCGAACAGCGTGAACAGGGGCAGAAGAGAGAGACAGGCAGCGGTTACACCATGGCGCTGGCAATAGCCATACTCTGCGGGATTCTGGCTCCGATGATCAACTACTCTTTCGCCTTTGGACAGGACATCGCGGAGCGCGCTGTGAAGATGGGCATATCGCCGGTGCGGGCGAGTTATGCCGTGTGGCCGGTTACGCTCGCCGGGGGCATGCTGCCAAACCTCGCTTACTGCGTGTACCTTCTGTCCACTAAGAAGACGTGGAAAGTGTTTCGCAGCCCCTGGTTGCCGGACGCCGGGCTGGCAACGCTGATGGCCGTCTTGTGGATGGGCGCAATGGCAGTGTACAGCGTGGCTTCGGTTTACCTTGGCAGGCTCGGTACTTCAGTCGGCTGGGGCTTGTTCCAGATCTTCATGATCATGACAGCGAGTGTTGGGGGTGTGGTCACGGGAGAATGGACGACGGCGCCGAAAAGCGCGCGGCGGGCCCTGTATGTTGGGTTGGCCCTTCTAACTGTGGCTACGGTAATGCTTGCCGCAGGGAATAGCTGAGTCTGATGGTTCTAAAGCAAGGGCACAGGGACGTTCTGAAAGTCGGGGACTGGCATGTGAATACCCTGAGTCCTCAAGTCTATGCCCTTGTGCTCGTGTTTCGCGCACACCGCTGACTCGATCGCTATGACCTTTCGCGCTGAGTAGGGTTACGACTTCCCCTTCGCGGCCTTGACCGCTGCCCAACGCTTCTTGGACGCCTCAGCCATCGCTTTTCTGCCTGCCGCACTGATCTTGCGCTTCGATTTGGCAGGTGCGGTGGCTGGCGCTGATGGTTCGGATTTGCCCCGTATCTTTGCCCATCGCCGCTGTTGGGCTTCCTTCATCCTGCGTCGGGTCTCGACGGAGAGTTTCCAGCGCTTTGGCAAAGTGCCATCCGCTGTGGCAGCGGTCTTTACGGGGCCACCTGATCGGCCCGGCTTTTTTAGACCAGGCCCAACGTTACTCCTCGGCCGGTTGACGTTGCCCGGGCCACGTATTCCCCGACTCCGAAAATGACCTGCGTCCGTCTCAGCCCACCTGGGTCCGAAGCTGCTTCAGCAGCCCCAGCGTCTCCGGCAGGAAGACGCCGTTGCGGTCCACGTCGATGTTGAAGGTGACCGGCACGCGGAACCGGCGGGCCGTTCGGACGTAGAGCGACAGACTCATCCAGCCGGAAGCGGGCGGGGACCAGCGGCTCGTTGTACTGGGTGTGGACCCAAGCGAAGTTGTCGAGGCAGACCCAGCGGTGCGCCTGCAGACCGTCGGGCGTGAACTGCGCCGCGGGCACGGCGATCAGGTCTTGGGCTTCGCCCCACTCGTAGTCCTGGTGGTCAGTGTAGAGGTAGTAGCGCATCATGCCCGCGTTCAGCGTGACGAGGCGATCGGCGTAGCCTGCCTTGGCAGTCTCGACCCACTCGTTCCAGGGGAAGCGGAAGTCGTCCGGGATGGTCGATTTGCCGTAGCGCGCGCCGTGCGTATCGACCGAGTAGCAGCTGTCGAACCACCAGGCTTTGATCAGGTCTCCTTGGCGTTCGCCGAGTTCACGAATGATCGCGAGCAGGTTGGCCACGAAGCGGCTCTTGTCCGGCTCGTGATAGCCGACGGCCAGCTCCCAGGCGGGGTCGTCGCCGTGGTTGCAGGAGTGGTTGTAGTACAGGATCAGGTGAATGCCGCGCCGGCGCAGGGCGCGGGCGAGTTCGCCGATCATGTCGCGCTTGTTGGTGCGGCTCGGCAGGATGCGCTCGATGGCGTCACACGGTCCGGCGAGCCACTGCAGCGCGTGGCACGAGGTGAAGATCAGGTAGCTCGCGCCGCTGGAGGCGATGAGGTCGGCGAAGCGCTCGACGTCGAACTTGGCCACCGTCTCGGGGAAAGGCCGCCAATCGGCGGGGTGAATCGTCTGCGACAACGCGGTCCAGTGCGTTGAGATGCCGAAGGGGCAGGCCGCGAACCAGCTGGCGTCGGGGCGCTGGTAGGGTTTCGCGCCGAGTTCCACGGCTTGCATAGCAGAACCGGCGAGTGCGGCTGAAGCGGACAAGGTAAAGGTGCGGCGGGTGTATGGGTGCATTGGTTCACCTCCAGTGGCGGAGTTGACCGGGATTTACATTATCGGTTCTCCCGGACTGCTCATTGTGTTCCGAACGGCCTTTTTCGGATCCAGAATCGCAGGGTTTCAGCTCCGAGAATCTCCGCCCACTCACTCTGGAGCACTTTTCCACAGCCGCCCTACCTTCAGGAGAGGCAAGTCTCGTCCCGACAGCGAGTTCCATTGACACTTCCCCTTCCTCTCGTCTCCTTTGTTCAATTTTACAGCACACAGTCCCCGCTCCATCCAGTCGTGGGTAGCACCGCAATGCGACACACCATCGCACTGAACAGCCGCCTTGTCAGATGGCTCTCGGCCAGCATCAGCCAGTAGTACCGGCCGTGCTTGACCAGCCTCCCGCCCATCTTCACCAACCGCTGCTGCAGGTTGGTCAGGGACCCCTTCTCGATCTGCTTCGGCAGCACCAGCCGTCGCCACAGGTTCCGGAAGGTCGCCCATATCGTGCTGCTCCACATGTTCGGCCAGGGAACACCCAATCCTGGCCTCATTGGCGAGCTCGTAAAGGACCTCACCACTCGGCCGGATTCGCTCCACTTGGCGGTTGCGATGATCGTCGCACGGGAGCGCCGCCCGGTCAGTTTCGGTCTCCTTATCGACCAGTTTGAAGAGCTCTTCACAATCTGTGATGATCAAGACTCTCGCTCCGCGTTCATAGACAACCTAGTCCACGCAGTTACGGTTGCCCCCCCATATATCTGTCGCCCGACCACATGCGTGAACTTCTCTGCGCACGACCCCTTCCCAACGGCGGATTCACAGAGGTTTACTGGTAAAGCCGCCATCGAGTTCGAGATGAACAACCAACACGAACCCGAGACGATCAAAATCGTTGTGGAGGAGGTGAGCGACGGCTTTCGCATCTTCCACACGAACTTCGAGTTGACCACCCTGGAGGGGCAGCAGGTTTCACGCCACGAAGTCTCCACGGACGGAGAATTTGCGCCCATCGCCACCGAGGTTGTTCAGATCCCGGGCGTCGAAACCGTCATCCTCCGCCCCTACGGGATCGGGACCCACAAGGCCATGGCGTTCGACTGGGAGGACATCAGCCCCGCCGCGAAGGAGGTTTTGCTCTGGGTGGGGAAGACGTTCGGGGTTGACCAGAAACCGAAGCCAAACAGGCCGAAATGCAGGGTGGTCCAGGCAGAGGCGTGATGAATGTGGTGGGGAAACAGAAGGCAGAGTGAATTTCTGACACCCAGCGAAGTTGTCTCCACCTTCAACGAAGGAGTTGAGGCGCTATTCAATCCGGCGCGCTACGTCTCCGGGTTTCACTGCGGACTGAACGCGCTCAAATTGCTCGCCCCTCTGCCCCCAGCTACGGTTTGGCGGCGGCGTCATACCCGGCCTCCGTGCCGACGTGGTCCTTTTCTGGTGCGCGCTACGACGATCTGTGACGTAGGCACCGGGGCTTCGGCGAACTGATTACCCAGCACCCGAGTGATACGCGGCGCGGTCTTGCAACGCCCTTTGCTCCTCAGTGAATTGAGTTCAAGGAGCAACCCTTGAGGGAGCGCGATCCCTTGTAGTTTCCGAACTTGTCGAAGGCGATGACCCGTGACGGTCCAAAACTATTGTTCCTCCCAAAAGCGAGGTATAGGCAAATCCTTTCCTCTCCACTAGTGGCTCGTCCCAGTGATTACTTTAGCAGCAATTCGGCGTTTGGGAGTGGTGTAGGTCCAGCGGATGGGCCGCGCGCGCTTGGCATAACATAATCCGCGACTGCGCATAATTGCGGTTATGTACACGTGCACATAATCGCAAGAACTACCTGTTTTGTGGCTCCGATTCCGGCGGCGAGCGCGCCGCCGCTATCTATAGCTTGATCGGATCGGCCAAACTCAACGGCCTTGATCCCGAAGCCTACCTGCGCGACGTCCTCACGCGCATCGCCGACCACCCCGTCAACCGCATCGCCGAACTGCTGCCCTGGAACACGGCGCCCCACTCATCCACCCCTTCGTAAGTGTCCACTTAACCGCCAAGTGGACACTTGCCGGATCCGCATCAGGCTCCCTTGACGGCCAAGTCGCCCAATCGACAACTCACGCTCATCCCCGACCAGATGTCAAAACGGCCATACTCGGACGCTTACCCATGGTGTGCGCACTCGCTGTTGGATAGGGATTCGAATTGCGCTGGCGCAATCCGAGATCCAACGGCGCGTGGTCGTATCTGACACCCCCAAGATTCCGCGTATCAACGGCATCTTCTCCGACGAGTGGGTACAATAGCCATGACCTGCATCGCAGCCATTCGCACAACCAACTCCATTCTCATGGGCGGCGACAGCGCCGCCACTCACGCCGAACCATCAATCAGCATTGTTGCAAACGGAAAGGTGTGTGTGAATGGGGATTACTTGTTCGGCGTAACCGGACATCCCGGCCTTTTGGAACGCCTTCAGTATTGGAGTAACCCACCAACCGAGACCGATGATACATCGTGGGATGAATTCATGATCCGGATCTTCAGGCCGATGGTGTTCTCCATCATTGCGTCTGAGATCCCGAAGGGATCGACGGTTCTGATCGGCACGAGAGGAGGAGGTATCTATACTCTTCACCCAGACAAACTGTTGTCCCAATCACACGAACCGTTCATGGCAATTGGCTCTGGCGAAAAGTGGGCACTGGGGTCATTGTATTCGACATCCGGCAACCCGCAACGGCGGTTATTGAAGGCAGTGAAGGCGGCAGCATACTTCAGTCCATTTGTCAGATCACCCTTTGTCATTGTTGGACTCACGACAAGTGGCAACAACGGATCCAAGGCCAAATGAGTCCCACCAATTCTGCTGGCAAATTGGGAGTGCTGCTTGTCAACACCACTAATCGCCCCGCATTCATGTCACGGGTCATATTATCGGGTGAGCAACTTCAGGACGCGCTGCCGCCAGGAGCTGTAATAGAAGCCCTCGACCAGTCGCCACTTAGTGGCTTCATGTACGCCGCCATGACACAACTTTGCCCGGCAGGTTCAGAGGACACGCCGGACTCAGAGATTGCACTTGCCTTGGCCGCGCTCGCTTCCACAGTGCCTCCAACCCCTTCGCAGACCCTAGTTCCCTGACCGCTTGAAGAGATTTTATAGAATGCTTTCCATTGGAAATGTTTTGGTGCATACTCGGGGCATGGCCCGTCGAGCCCTGCGTATCGAGATCACGACCAAGGACCAGAACGAACTGAGGGACCTCTTGAGCGGCGGCGTGCAGCAGGTCCGAGTTGTCCTGCGGGCGGTCGCGCTTCTGCAGTTGGCTAAGGGCGTCAGTTCACCGCAGATTTCCACCGTCGTTCCGTTGACTCCGCAGGCCATTCGGAAGGTCGGCCATCGCTACGAGGAGGGGGGACTGGAACGGGCCCTCTATGAGAAGCAGCGGCCCGGGGCCGCCACCTTGCTGGAGGACAGCCAGAGGCAGCGTATCATCGCCATGGTGTGTAGCGACCCGCCCGAAGGGCGCGCCCGGTGGACGGTGCGATTGGTGACCGAGGAAGCCGTCAAGCGGCGGCTGGTTCCACGAGTGGGGCGGGAAACCATCCGGGTTCTGCTGCTCCACCACGACCTCAAGCCGTGGCGGGAAAAAAATGTGGTGCGTGGCCGACCTCAATGAGGACTACATCGCCCGCATGGAGGACGTTCTGGAGACGTATGAACAGGCCTATGATTCCCAGCGCCCGGTCGTATGCCTGGATGAGAAGCCCGTCACGCTGCACGCCGATGTCCGCCCGACCTCTTCCGCCGCACCAGGGCGGGAAGCGAGGCGCGACAACGAATACGAGCGCCGTGGCACGGCTAATATTTTCTGCGCTGTAGAACCCAAAGCAGGCCGCCACTTCACCTTCCCCACACCGGACCGCTCGGCATTTCAGTTCGCGCAAGTCGCCTTCCACTTGGCCCTGCAGTATCCGGAAGCCGAGACCATCCACCTGGTGATGGACAACTTGAACATCCATCGCCGCAAGTCCCTGACGGATCTGTACGGCGAGGAGGTCGGTGGCGAAATCTGGGGCCGGTTCACCGTCCACTACACGCCAACCCACGGAAGCTGGCTCAATCAGGCGGAAATCGAAATCGGCATCTTCTCGCGGCAATGCCTCGGTGCCAGAAGGATCCCGGACCTCAAAACTCTGCGGCGGGAGGCTCGATCCTGGAATCGCCGCATGAATCGTGCCCGAGTCAAGATCAACTGGAAGTTCGACCGCAAAACCGCTCGTCGCAAGTTCGGCTACAAATCGAAACCTTTCACGCGGTCATAGACCTAGCTATTGACGGCAATGTTGAAGCCGCCAAGTTGGAGAAGCTCTGCAGCATATCGAAGAAACCCAGGAGCTTCAGGGACTACCAAGATGTCGCGTGTCAGCTCTTGGACAATTATGATCCGTCGGTGGCCTATTTCATTATGACGGCCATTAATGAACGATTCGCCGGAGTGCTGCCATATCCGCCTATCGGCCAGATCATGCTTGCGATTGAGCATATTGGCGAGCTCCGACAAGAATCTGTCCCACGCGGCGGGGGGCAGAGGCTAACCAATGCCGCACTGATCCTCGCGACGGCTCTCCTTAATTTCCCGAATATCGATACTGCAAAAAAAGCATGGACTGTGTTCATGGTGGGCGATATGAGGGATTGGGTGAAGCGGGAGTTGTGTTCCGTGGATGAAGAGGTCGGGAAGTTCATAACTGCGTGACCTGGAGTCTCAGCGCCCCTGATCGTATTCCCAAAAAAACGTGGGCGCGAAGGGACGACCCGGCGGAACAGGGATTGGATATGGCGGATTCCCGAAGCACCGCGTTCGTCCGCGCGGGTTGCAACGCTGATGGGATCCGTGATCGCATGGCTCAACGCGCATCTGTTGCCTGAGGAGACACCCGAAGAGGGCTGGGGCCATTGGATGCTCGCCGCGGCCGGCGACGAGACTGTTCCCGAGCCGAGCACCGACTGCGCTGCACTCCTCCATGGGCTCGATGAACTCATGGAGGAAGACGAGGGCTTGGGCCGATACCTGGCGCAGATTACGCCGCTCGGGAAGGATCTCGCGCTCGCCGAAAGGCGCGGGGTACGCATCATGACGATGGGTGGCGCTAAAGGCCTAACCGTGCGCGCCACGATCATTCTTGGTCTCGAAGAAGGGATCGTCCCCAGGCCAGACGGGGATCTCGGCGAGGAGCGGAGACTGCTCTATGTCGCCATGACGCGCGCTAAAGAATTCCTGTATTGCACCTGGACGCGTCGGCGGGTAGGACCGACCGCGCGCGCCGGTGCCCAACGGATAATGGATCGCCGCAATTCCACCAGCTTTCTCCGAGGCGGTCCGGTCAACTCCCAAGATGGGCAGGCGTACTCGCAACTGCTCGACTGAATGGGCTTGCGGCTGGTGGCTCTTTGTTCAAGGCGCTTTGCCGAACGTTGCGGTTTACGGCGCGTCCGGGAGTAACCCACTTAGTCGGGTAACGCCCTCCCCGCAGAAGTGAATGTGCGCGGGCCGGGAATTCGCATCGCGGGAGTTTAGGATGGTTCGGAAAGCCGCCCTGCCGCGCCTCTTAGCGCATCTATCGGACCGTAATGATCTCGCGCGGTCCCTCACGCGGGAATGAAGTCTCGTGCCTGTTCGGTCGTGAAGACCCGATTCTGCCAGCCCTCGCAACGGAGCTGCGCGAGGGCGTTGGGTAACTACCGTCCAGACCGCGACGGGTTTAGCGGTTTTCAGCGGCTTTGCGTGGGGCAAGGCGGTCCAGTTCGCGTTTCAGCGGGCCTACAGATTTCGCCAAGATCATCTTATAAGCAGCGCAGAAGTAATCAAGATCGCCGAATTGCCGATTGCGATCATGGCGGTGTTTCGGACACCCGCCGTGACAGATCGACTGGTACTCGCAAACCTGGCATGCCGGGTGCGGAATAGCTTTGTTCGCGGCGAACTGGTACCTTCGTTGCCGCCGGGCGATCTCCGCCCACGAGTCGAGATGGAAGTTTCCCAGCTTCCAACCCTGCTCTACGAAAAAATCGCATGGGTAGACGTCCCCGTTGTACTCCACTACCGCATAGCTGTCGCAGGTTTCGTGCATTGTGCACGTGCTCGGCCGCTGTCCGGCCAGCGATTCCGCAATGTTATCGAAATAGCGGATATGCACTCGCCGACGATCGGGCCACCATAGGTCAAAGGTGTCGCATAGGAATCGTCCGTACTCCGCCGGCGTGATCGTATATGGCATGGGTTCGCCGAGTGCGTCGAACTCCGATAGTGGAATGTACTGGATATGGTCGATTCCCACGGAACGGAAGAACCGGTACAACTCGCGCGGCTGTGCCACGTTGGCGCGGCTCAGCACGCACAGGACGTTGAACTCGACCCCGTTCTTCCTGAGACATTCGATCGAGTGCATCACCGCGCGCCACGTACCGCGCCCCTGCCGGTCGATGCGGTACTGGTCGTGCATTTCTTCGGGGCCGTCCATCGAGATGCCAACCAGCCAGCAATACTCCTTTAAAAAGCGACACCACGCGTCATCGATCAGCAGCCCGTTGGTCTGTATGGAATTGGACACCGCCTGCCCGCCTCGCCCGTAGCGCTTCTGAAACTCGACGAGTTTTTCGAAGAACGGCAGCCCGGCCAGCGTTGGTTCTCCACCCTGGAAAGAGAAGGTGCTGTTGGGATACGAGTAGAAGAGGTAGGTATCCACGAGCCGCTCCAGAGTACCCAAAGTCATCCGGCGGCCAGGCAGCGCCTTGTAGGGATCGGCGTCTCGATCGAGGTAGAAGCAATATGAACAATCGACGTTGCAGACCGCTGACGCCGGTTTAATCAGGAGCGATTGGATTCTTGGGGTGGAGCCCACGGTGGGCGCGATGATAGGGGATGTGCTCACGCAGGCGCCCTTCCCGCACAGACATCCCGCCTCCGGACGGCGGACGCCGTTGAATCCCCTAAGTTAGTCTCCAGCAAAGCTTGCTGGCAACCGGTACAGATATTCGCCATGATTTGCACGGTCTGTCTCACGATATACCAATCCCTGATTGCGTGAATGGGCGTGCGGGTTTAGAAGTGCAATGGATGTACAATCAGCACAAGACCGGCCGGTGCTGGCTCCGACAGTGCCACAGTGCGCGGGGCCCGCCATCCGGCCGCTTTGCGGAGAAGTTCTTATATGACACGACGCGATTTTCTGGCCTGCGCAGGCGCGGCGACAGGCTCGCAATTGCTCGGCGCGCCGGCTCGCACCCCCAACGTTGTCTTCCTTCTGTGCGATGACCTCGGCTTTGGCGATCTAGGCGTTTACGGTTCGAACATCCGGACTCCGAACTTCGATCGCCTCGCCTCCGAAGGGGTTCGCTTCACCAACTTCTGCTCCGCGGATCCGGTCTGCTCGCCGTCCCGCGCGGCCCTGCTGACGGGTCGTTATCCTACGCGCGTGGGCGTTCCGCGCGTGCTCTTCCCGCAGGACACCGGCGGGCTGAACCTGGACGAGACGACGCTGGCGGATGTTCTGAAGACCCGCGGTTACAGGACCATGTGCATCGGGAAATGGCACCTCGGACGCCCCCGGCCGTATCTGCCCACGAGCCGCGGCTTCGACGAGTATTTCGGCATCCCCTACAGCAACGACATGAACCCCACGGTCCTGATGCACAATACCGATGTAGTCGAGCAGACTGTGGATCTCTCGACGCTCACCCAGCGCTACACCGAGCAGGCCCGGAAGTTCATCAACGAGTCCAAGGGTGTGCCTTTCTTCCTCTACCTGCCGCACACATTTCCCCACATCCCTCTGGCGGCTTCCGAGCGTTTTCGTGGCAAATCGTCCGAGGGCCTTTACGGCGACGTGGTGGAAGAAATCGACTGGAGCCTCGGCGAGCTCATGCGGGCGCTGAAGCAGAACGGGCTGGAACAGGACACGCTGGTCATGTGCTCGAGCGACAACGGGCCGTGGTACCAAGGGAGTCCCGGCAAGCTGCGCGGGCGCAAGGACACGACTTACGAGGGCGGCGTGCGCGAGCCCTTCATTACCCGCTGGAGCGGCCAGATTCCGCCGGGACGCGTTTGCGACGGCCTGGCTTCCATGATGGACGTCTTCCCAACAGTCGCTCGGCTGTGCCGCGCGGCGTTGCCGTCCAAGCCGCTGGACGGCATCGACATATGGCCCCTCATCCATGGGGAACTCCAATCCATCGAGCGAGCGCCGCTGCTGTACTTCGACAAATGGGACTTGCAGTGCGCGCGCTGGATGAACTGGAAACTGCACATCGCGCGCCACAACACGGCGCCTTATACGCCGGCGCCTTCCGGCGGGCGCTTCAGCTTTCTGCTGCCCAAGCCAGAGCTGTACAACCTGGCCAACGACGCGGATGAAAGTTACGATGTTGCGCCACAGAATCCGCAGATCGTGGCCCAGATCGAGGCCCGGATCGCCGAGATGATCAAGGGCTTCCCGGAGCCGGTGCGTCAGGCCTACGCCGAAGCGCAGGCCCGCAAGGCGAACCCAGATACGCCGACCGGCTCCTACCCCCAACCGCTGGCGCGGTAAGCAACACTACGAGGCCGGAGCACCCGCGCCGCAGCCGGATGCCGCGGCGGCGTGGATCGACTAACGGGCTCATTCCGCCGATTCTTTTGCTATGCGCTTCTACGGGTATGGAAAGATCGCCGGCTCGACGGTCGAGCGCACTCCACCCGCCTCCAAGATCCTTTCCGCGAGCCGCTGGCGGAGCCTTCCGGAAACCTCGGCGCAATGCTGGTTGCCAGCGAGGTTCACGTGCTGGTGGGGATCGGCGTAGAGATCGTACAGCATGTATTCCACGTAGCGGTCGCTCGCCGGAGCCGGCTTCCAGTCCGCCCCCTTCGGAACGGCCGCGGCATAGGTGTACTGGGGTGTTCGCAAGCCCCGGGCGGTCATGAACTCGCTCATCTCGAAGTAGGATTCGTTCCGCCAGCCGTTTGTGCGCCGGTCGAGTAGGGGCAGGAAACTACGTCCTTGCATGGACTCGGGTATCGCAATGCCCGCGGCAGCCAGTAAAGACGGAGCCAGGTCCACCTGACTCACCAGCTCGGGTATCTCGATTGACCGGTTGAATCCGGGTCCCTCTACCACCAGCGGGATATGAATGGAACTCTCGTGCGGGCTACGCTTGTACTCGGTGTTGCGCGTCTTGAAGTGGCACCCGTGGTCGCTGACGAAAACGAAAATCGTGTTTTTGTCGAGCCCTGTCTCCACCAGGGTTTTGCGGATCTCGCCCACCGTCTCGTCCATTTTCGCGACGCAGCCGAAGTAGTCGGACAACTGGCTGGGCCAAGAGCCGGGCAGAGGCCGCAGATCGTGGGGAACGAAGGGATTCTCATAACGTCCGGCGAACTCCTTGGGCGGCACATACGAATCGATGTCATTCTGGTGATGGACTTCGAGGTAGGAAAGCCCCAACAGGAAGGGCGATTTCGCCGATCGGAGAAAGCGCTGGGCGAGGCCGGTCATGAAGTCCGTCCGGTATACGCCGGAGAAATGGATGGGCTTTCCATCGTTGCCGTAGAGATCGCCCTCGTAGGCGTGCGACGTGAGTTCGAGGACGTTGGAAGCCTGCCAAAGGTCCAGAAACCCGCCGCGTTGCTCTGGGTTGACGGGTCCAGTCGTCTCGCCCTGGCCGGGGTTCCCGTTGTCTCCTGCAAGATGCCACTTGCCGATGTAATTCGTCGAATATCCTGCCTGTCGGAGCGTCGTAGCGACGGTAGTCGCGCTCGTATTCAAGCCGACGCCGTTGCGCCAAACGCCGTGCCGGCTCGGGTACTGGCCCGTGAAGATGCTACCGCGGGCCGGGGCGCACACTGGTTGGTTCGCAAACGCATTCCGGAACAGGACGCCACGACTGGCCATCACGTCGATGTTCGGAGTCAGGTTCATAGGGTTGAGCCCCATCTTCCCGACACAATCCCAGCGAAACTGATCGGAGAGAAGGAGGATAATGTTCGGGCGATCGGTCCGGGCCCCGGTCTGCGCGGCCCCGGCGGCCAAAGGCGCGAGAGTGGCGGGAGCGGTCTGGAGCCATGATCTTCGAGTGACTCCCACCGGTTGGTTCGTCAGCTTGTTCATGTTGGCACCTCAGAACGGGAACTTCAAACCGATCCGCATCCGCCACATCGGAGTGGACAGTCTGGCGATAGTAGTTAACTCTCCCAGCGTACGGTAGTCCCATGTCGGGTGCATGTCGATCAGGCCATGCTCCCACCAGCCCGATTCCGTCATGAGTTCAGATTGAGACAAGAATACAGTTCGTGTGATCGTTCCAGATCTTCGGCGGCCGCCATTCAGACCGCTTCGAACGCGAAGCGATGGATCGCGCGTCGCTTAGCGTTCTGGCAAGACAGCGCTCAAGATGCCCATGTGGTCCTTGGGGCGCATCTTGTTGAGAAGGTTCGTGAAGCGGATCTTCACCTTCCAGCCAACGGTCTCCCAGTTCTGCCCGGCCTCCCCGAACTCCGTCGGCTTCGGGCTTTCCCAACAGTACGACTGCGCGACCCCAATCGCAGCCATCCGGGTGTCCACGAAGGAGAAGATGATGTCGCCGGGCGCCACCTCCCGCATCGATTCGTAGAAGGGGGTTCTGGCTCCATTCGAGTTGCGCTTCGGGGAGACGATGCGGCTCGCCCCGCGGCTCGAAGCTTCCCGGCAAGCAGGCCGCTCATGGGGCCATCGGGCTTCCTGTTCGACGACTGCGTGTTGGTCGCCTTCCTGGTCCGGGCGAACCAAGCCGATGCTGCAAGCGCGGAGCACCAGCCTGAGCCAGCTGCAAGCCGCGAGTTTAGGGTAGTGATGACTCCTTCGCTCGGCATCCCCAAGTTCCCACTCGCTGGATTTGAGTAGGTCATTTAGAATCAATCACTTCTCCACAGCCCTACTTTCGAAAAACACTGTTTGTTTCACTTGGGGAGCCAAACTAAGTCCTTTCGTTTCAATGTATCTCCTACTGAACACGCCAGTTGCGGTTTTGCGCCCGCGGGTGGGCCGGAATCGGGAATTACCCATCCTTACCCGAATTTCCCCACCCTTGACCGTCAGGGTACCCCCAGAATCCCCCCCCCCAGCGCCGCGGGCGACCGGCCACTCCTGCTTCCGCGTCGTGATCTCCCAACCCAACAAACATGGCTGTCGAGCATCGCCGGTTCAGGTCTTCGGGATTTCACGCAGAAGATAGAAGTTCGCGATCACCTTAGGACCGATACCGTTGACAGGCAGCAGCAGTTCCTCAATCGCGCGTTTGTCTCGCCCCGAGATCGTCTTGGCGCAGGTATCGAGCTCCTTGCTCTGGATCAGAGCGCCGAGATGAGCGAGGCGGAGGGCGAATAGACTCGTCATGAACGGCCCTGCGCAACGCGGCTCACGCACGCACACGCGAAGCGTCTGTGAACGAAGCCGAAGGCGAGGCCACTTCGTTCAAGTCCGGTTGTGGGAAGTCGCAGCACTGGCGAAGGCCGCGGGGCCTATCATGCGCCATTCGAGAGTTAGGATGGGCAGTAAACGCCCACACGGCGCATGCGATGGCCACGGCAACAAATGGTGCGCTGATCTCAAGCGCGCCCGTCAATCTGCGGGACCACGTCACGATGGGCATCGTCCTTATATGGAAACCGATTGTTGTCTTCTTCGGCAGACAACAAATGAGAGCAGCCCGCAACCGCGCGCGTAAGAGCACGCAGTGTGCCGTTTCTGGCGTGGACTCCTGGAGTCCGTGTGGAGTCCAAACCCCGAAAAGTCGCCCTGTGGCGTCCACCGGCGTCCAAATTACCTTCCGCTAAGTCCTTTGTTTCTGGTGAAAATGTCTGTAAGTGATTGATATTTCTTAAATGGCATGGAAGAGGTCGTCGGTTCGAACCCGACCAGGTCCACCAAAACTTTTCAAACACTTACAGCCCATCCAGTCGCCAGAAGCATGGTCCCCGGAGTCCAACTGGAGTCCAAACCTGAATTGATGCATGGGCAATCATGGGCGCCGTGTGGATTTCGATGCTGCCCACTACCTGGCCATCAGATTCAATGAGTTGGCAAGATTGGGCAGCGTGGCACCGCTTTTCACGCTTGTTGTTCGCTGGAGACGACAACATTTTGTTTCCTATACAGGCGGATGCCCACCGCGCCCCACGTCGCCGGCGATGGGTCACCTTCCGAGTCAGGCGCTGCCTGGGTTTGGTGCGCGCACGACCTGGGCAGTCGTGTTAGGGAGGATTAAGGCATCGTCCAGCGCTGGCAGATGCTGTCGGGCAAGGAGGACAACCGATACCGATATCACGAATTAACGCCGCTGTTCAGGGGGCGACGCTATAAGGGAGTAATGTTGTAGCGCTCCAGTGACGGATATGGCAGTCTCGCCAACGCACCAAGGCTCACAAGTTCAACCAGGTGGTGTCCTGAAGGCGCATTGCGCGGGAATCGATCGTGCGTGCTCCGCCTGACTGTGTGCTAGAGCTTTGGCCCCTCTCTTGCGCTGAGTTCCAGCGCGAACGGTTTGCTGATGGACCTGATCGCCGGTACTGTTTTGGTGCTCACTCGTGTTCTGATTACTCCGCCACTCCCTCCGCGACAGGTAGCTCTTCAGACTCCATAATCGCGGCGGACGTCCGCAGATCCACTTCCGTGGGAAGCAGCGAAACCAGCGCATGGTTCGCATTCAGCCTGCAACCCCGGTCCAGTGTGAGGCCGGCGTCGGCGCCCTCCCATACCGCTGCCCGCAAGTTGCGCACTTGCTTATGATCTCCGATACGGGTGACTACCATGCCGCCCTCCGCAAGTTCTTCATACGGGCTAAGGGCCGGGTCCACCGCTGCCAGAATGACATTGTCTACTTGGAGAGTGAATTTGCGAAAACCTCTGTCCAAAAGAGTCACTTCGCCGCCGGATGCAATCTCCAACACGGTGGTGTTGGAGATCACGTTTACGGGATGTTCAAGCAACTTGCTCTTCAAGCCTTCCCCGTTGGAGCCAGCGAAGCGTTTGTACATTACATCGCGGTGGCACGGCTCCATCCATAGCGCGAACTCCGGTGCTTCGGTCACCACCCACACATCTTTCCCCGAGGAAGCCAGTTTCTCCGCTGCATCCGCTGCCGCAAAGTGATCGCCCCATACCAGAATCTTTGAGCCGGTGATGGCGGGGCCCCGGACTCCTTCCGGATGGAACCGGCATTTATCGAGACCGCAACGCAGAACGTCCTCGAACGGAAGCACGATGGAAGAATCGATCCCCGGAATCTCCGGCCTTCTCGTCTTGCCGCCCATTGCCAGAACCACGGCATCATATTGTTGCAGTTCCTCGACTCGGGGAATGGTGAGGTATTTCACTTCGACCGCAAGCTTCTGGATCTGATGTCTGAGCCAGTCGGCGTACCAGCGCATTTTACTTTTGCCTGGAACGGAGCAGCAATATAGGATGGCTCCGCCGAGTTCTCCCGTTTTCTCGAAGATCGTCACCCGGTGGCCGCGCAACGTGGCGATGCGAGCGGCTTCCATGCCCCCCGGACCGCCGCCCACAATCGCGACCCGCAGTTTTTCGCGGGCGGGCGCGAGATCGAGGAACCGTTCATCGCCAATAGCCGGATTCACGGAGCAGCGCAAATGCCGCTTGATCATGAGCGACTCCTGCCAACACCCCACGAGACAAGAGATGCACTTGCGGATTTCGTCGGGGCGTCCAGCGTAAGCTTTGTTGGTCCAGTTCGGATCGGCGATCATTTGCCGCGAGAGTCCAACCAGGTCGGCCTGTCCGCGGGCGACGATGCGTTCACAGAAGGACGGATCGCGCAGGCTGTGGCTGGTGATCACCGGCAACTTGATGCGCTTCTTGATTTCTTCTGCGGTGTAGGTATTCCAGCCTTGCGGATACTGCATGGGGTCCATCACGGTGGCGGGGACCTCGAAAATACCGGCGCTGATATCGAGGAAAGCCGCTCCCTGTTCTTCGAGGAGCTGTGCCACCTGAATGCTTTCCGATAAGTTGCGCCCGCCCTCGATCCACTCTTCACCTGAATACCGGACGCCTATTGGGAAATCGGACCCGCACTTGCGCTTGATGCGCGCCATGATTTCGAGCAAGAAACGCATCCGGTTGATGAAGTTTCCGCCAAAGCGGTCGTTACGCCGGTTGACGTAGGGGCTCATGAACTGGGCGATGAGGTAACCGTGAGCGGCATGAAGCTCCACGCAGTCGAACCCGGCCTGCTGCACCCGCCAGGCGGCTTCACCAAATTTCTCAACGAGCTCGTAGACCTCATCCACGCTCATTTCGCGGATGGATTTCCCCTTCGCGCCTTCTTCCGCGTAGACCACTTCATGTCCGGCTGAGCCAGGCAGCGACACCACCTGGTCGGTGGCCGAAATCAGATTCTTCCTGGGCCAGGCAGCTTGCCGGCCCGGATGCTGAATCTGGACTGCACATCGCGCGCCATGCCGATGCATCGCTTCGGCCAGCTCCGCCAAACCCGGAATCAGCGGATCTTCGTCGAGCGTGATGCAGGTGACGGTCGGACGGCCTGTGGTGCGGTCGGGCGTAGATGCGCCAACAATAATGAGCCCGCAACCACCTTTCGCGATTTGCTCGTGATACGTAATCACTCGCTGGTTCACCGATCCGTCGGCATTCGCGGAGCTGATGTCGGTCGGGAGATGGCAGACGCGATTCGCAACTGTGAAGTGGCCAATGCGGATGGGGCTGAACAAGTGAGGATAGCGGGATTTTGTAGCCATATTATGTTCTTATCTGTGTCTGGATTCTATCACTCCCCTCCAAAACGGGACCTCCCGATTGAACACGCTTGGTGGGTCAGGCAGATAAATGCTCCGAGTGGCGGAACTCGTCTCCCGCGCGCGTGGTTCGCCGCTCCCGCTCCCGCTCCCGCTCCCGATGCCGGCCTGAGGCGCATGTGATACAGTTCCTGCCATGAAGCGACTCTTCGTTCTATTCACGGTTCTATCGATGGCCGCGGCGCTGGCCGTGCCCACCGCCGCGCAGACCGCGCCGCCGCGCGATCCGGGCTTCCAGTTGATCACCCAGGTGGCGCTGGTTACCAGGAACATCGAAACCAGCGCCCAACACTGGGCGGCGCTGCTGGGCGTCAACGTGCCCAAAATCATAACCACGCGCCCGGGCAGCGAAGTGCACATGGTTTACCAGGGGAAACCATCCAATGCCCGCGCCAAACTGGCTTTCATCCGCTCCGGGCAGGTGACGGTGGAGCTCATCGAACCCATCGGCGCCGGCTCCGCGTGGAAGAAGTTCCTGGACGAGCATGGCGAAGGCGTCCATCACATCGCTTTCAACGTGCAGAACCTGGAGCGGGCCGAATCGGAAATGAAAGCCCTGGGCTACGACGCGATCCATAGCGGCCGCTGGGACTCGGACAACGGCGACTACGTCTACTTCGACTCCACCAAGGCGATGGGGCTGATGGTGGAACTGCTGCACTCCGACGCGAAGAAGTGAGGCCCGCGCCCTGCTGCCCCGCTGCCTGGTTTTCAATAAGCCCTATGGCGTGCCGTCGCAATTCTCCGACCCGGCCGGCGAGTTCGGCCGCACGCTACGCGACTACATCCCCGTGCCCGACGTGTACCCGGTGGGCCGCCTGGACCGCGATAGCGAAGGGCTGCTGCTGCTCACCGGCGACGGCGTCCTGCAGCACCGCCTGACCGACCCGCGCTATCAACATCCGAAAACGTACCTGGTCCAGATCGAAGGCGCGCCGGCGGATGCGGATCTCGAACCCCTACGCGCCGGCGTCGTGATTCAGGGCTATCTCACGCGTCCGGCCCAGGCGCGCATTCTCGACGAGGAACCCAAGCTGTGGCCGCGCGATCCGCCCGTCCGCTTCCGGAAATCGATTCCCACCGCCTGGATCGAAGTCGTGCTGCACGAGGGTCGCAACCGGCAGGTCCGCCGCATGACCGCGGCCATCGGCTGCCCCACGCTGAGGCTGGTGCGCTGGGCCATTGGCCCCGTCACCCTCGGCGCGCTGGCCCCCGGCGAGTGGTGCGACCTGCGCCCGCGCGAGTTGCTGGAGTTGCGCCGGCTGGCGCGCTCGGCCGCGACTCCGGATAGGTGACCTTTTCCAGAAACAAGCCCGCCGAGGGTACGGTCCAGGCCGCCAGCATCACGCCCGCCTGCGGCTCGGCATTGATCAGACGGCGGAATTGCTCGACGCTCAGGTCCCCGCGGCCGACTCTCACCACCGCCCCCATCACCCGCCGCACCATCCGCCACAGGAAATGCGAGGCTTCGATACGGAACTCCAGCCGCCGCTCGTTCTCTTCGAGACTCGCCGATTCGACCTCGACGATCGTGGACTCGTCCGGCCGCGCCGCGTCCGCGGCCCGGAACAGGACGAAGTCGTGCCGCCCCGGGAGCAGCGCCACGGCCTGGCGCATGGCCGCGATGTCCAGCGGCTCCTTGATCCACCACACGAACTTCTTGGAAAACGCGTCCTTCTGCTTCGCGATGCGGTAGACGTAGGTGCGCCGCAGCGCGTCGTGCCGCGCGTGGAAGTAGTTCGACGCCGGCTCGACCGCGAGCACGGTAATGTCGTATGGCAGCGCCTCGTTGAGCGCCAGCAGCAACTGCTCCAGATCGGGCGGCGCGTCGGCCAGCTCCGCTCGCACGTGCGCCACCTGTCCCAACGCGTGCACGCCCGCATCGGTCCGCCCAGCGCCCACGAGTTCCACAGCCCGCCCCAGGCTTTTCTCCGCCGCCAGGCGCAGTTCGCCCATCACCGTGCGCGCGTTGCGCTGCTCCGCCCAGCCGCTGTAGCGCGAACCGTCGTACTCCAGCGTCAGTTTCCAGGTGTGCAGCCGGGCCGCCCGCGGTGCGCGGCCGAGTGCGATCCGTCGCGCCTCCGTCTCATCGTTTTTCATTGGGCGATCGGGACTGGCGCCACGATGTCCTCGGGAGCGGTCGTGTCTCCGGCGGCCGGTCCATGCCAGACGCTTCCTCCGAAAGTAGTGATATAGATTTTTGAAGCATCGTTCGGATCCACGATCACACGGTGGCCCCATTTGAAGTTATAGCCGCGGATGCGCGTCCAGTGCAGGCCCGCGTCGGTCGAACGGTACGCGCCCGCATCGAAGCCACAGACATATAGCGTATCCGGCGCCTTCAGGTCGATCGTTACGTCATAGACGTGTTGCGACTGGTTGAAGACATTCTTCCAGGTCTGACCCTTATCGATTGAAAGAAACACACCGCCGCCCGTGTCCACGTCAGTTCGTTCCTGGCCCCAGGCCGCGAGATACATGCGACGGTTATCGCGCGGGTCCAGCGCCAGCCCATTCGGCCCATTGCAGCCGTCCGGAAGAGTCATCTTCTCCCATTGCTCCGCTCCATCGGTCGATCTATAGAGAGCGCCGCTGCCGGGTTCGCCGTAACGCCCGCCGTTGTTGCGAGCCAGAATCAGATATAGAGTGCCATCGTCAGCGCGTACGATGCGCCATGCAAATGGTATGGCCTCGGCGATTCCGCGGTTCTTTAACTGCCAGGTTCTCCCGTTATCCGTCGATTTGTATACGCCGCTTCCAAACCCGCAGGCATATAGCGTTCGTTGGCCGACCGGGCTTGCGGGATCGAGCAGAATATGAGTGACCGCTGTCTCCTGCATACCAGCGTTCGACACGGTCCAATGTCGGCCGCCATCCATTGAAATACCGACACCGCCCACATACCTGGTTGGAGAACTCTGGTGCCACATCTTGGGCCGAGGCAGGTCGTGGACAGCGCTGAACGCGCCCCACAGCAGGCCTTTCACCTGCGGATCGAACGCGAGCCAGTAGGTCGTATTCCGCCAGCGCTCCGGCACGCCGTTCGTCGCGCTCTCCCAGGACCGGCCGCCAGCATAGCTATGAAAGCTGCCAATGTCGGTGTAATCGATGAAAACGTGCTGCGGATCGAAGGGGTCAAATTGCACACCGTAGCTGGTAGTAACATCCAGACCTCGCGTGGTCCAGCGGCTGTCTCCCACTCTTACGGAATTGACCTGAGCCCATGTCTTGCCGCCGTCCACCGTGCGGTAGGTACGGAAAAGGTCGGTCGCGTAACAGATGTCGGCGTTGCCAGGCGCGACGCCCAGACTGTCGGGAGCGTCGAAGAAGACATTGTCGCCCCCTCCGGCCGCACGCGGCTCGATCCAGGAAGCGTCGAGGTTTGACGCCGGCTGGGTCGATTCCCGAAATACGATCGACCAGCGCCGGCCTCCATCGACGGTCTTCGCTATGCCGTTGTAAACATCTTCATGGCGCTCGCCCAGCTTAAGATTGCGGAACCCGGCGTATGCAATCCTCGCATTGCGGGCCGCGGTAGCCACCGTCGCAAATCGCCCCGACTGCTGGCCCAGCGCGGGCGTGCGCAATTGCCAGTTACTTCCTCCGTCTTCGGAGACGAACAAGGCCCCCTTGTTCGTTGTCACATAGATATTCGTTGTGCTTTCCAACTCACCCACGCTGGCATTGACGATCACCGCGCCGGGACCTGGATGCGTCTCCCACTTGCCGCTGGCGCTGCGGTAAACATTCTTAGTGCCAATCGCCATGAGACCGCTGGGCGTGTTCTGCAAGAGGAGGATCCGCTCAGCGGGAAACTCGTGCTCGCGTTGGAAAGACACACCACGGTCGGTCGAGACCAGAAGTGCTGAACTACCATCGCGCGAATTGGCAAATGCCACATGGATGACCTTCGAGTCCTTAGGGTCCACGACAATTGCGCCAATACGCAAGCCGCGAGAGTAGTTCTTGTCGCTCGACGTGAGACTATAATCCGCGTGGTCCCCGTTTTGGTGCTCCACAGTGTCCTGGGCGGGATCGGGAAAAATCATGCGCCACGTGCGGCCACTGTCGTCACTGCGCCACAATGCGGCATTGCCGGCGTAGATCACCTTGGGATCGCCGGGATCGAAGGCGAATGTTTCGATGACCGTGCGCAGGTGAAATAAGCGCCAGGACTGGCCGCCATCGAGGGTAATGTAGCCCCCCGTCATGTCACAGTGTTCGACGACAATGTTGAAATCGTGCGGGCTGATCGTGGGAGCGATCATCGTGCCACCACCACCCGGTCCAATGATCCGCCACGCGTCGAACCGCTGCGCGGGGCCCGGGGTCTGGGCGGCTGCCAGCGCCAGCCCTAATAGAACAAAGGTAACAAGCGAACTCCATCGCATGACTCAACTGCTCCTATACGCCTATGCTCGCACAAGGCTGCGGATACGAATCCACTGAGTCGAGTTATTACGGAATGAGGTGCGCGGCGGAGACTCAATTCAGCTTGAGTTCGACGCAAGGCCGTTCAGGATGGTAGGCCGACGGACCACGGCGCGCCGATTGCCGCCGGCCCCCACGATCTTGCAACCGGCAGGGCCGCACATGCGCGTTTACCGAAGTTCGCGCCAGTCTTGCTCGTTCAATTCAACGTTATGCTTCTTCGCGGCGGATTGAATGCGTTTCCAGGCGGCATCGCGTTCAGAGTCGCTCACGCCTTGCACCTGCCGGAAACCGGCGATTGCGTTGCGGACGTGAGCGGCGTCATGGATCGGTTCCTTGCGTTCCTTGGGGAAAGCGAAGTTGTCATCGGCGATCTGGTCGCGGCCAGCTTCATTGATTTTGGGCATGATAATTGGACAGCAAGCCAATGGCCAACTTACCCGCGCCATCGCAGGAACGCGGCGACACCGCCGGTCGATTCGAGCAAAGCCGCGTCTTCAATAAACGTCACTGTGGCGCCGATTTGCTTGGCTTTCAACACCAACTGATCGGACAGGGACGCGTGCCGCGGCTCTTCGCTGTCCGTTCCCGCCGCTGCAGCGGCGCTCTCCACCGCGAGGATCGCTTGCGCTTCCTCCAGTTGGGAATGGCCCTGATCGAGCGCGCCGGTGATGAGCAATTCTTCGACTTGTCCTTTGGCCAGGGCCTCCAGCGTCTCCTCGATCCCGGCGACGGCCAATCCTCGAGCCCGATATTGCTGCATCAACCGGTCCACCTTTTCCGCGGAGGTCGTAGCTTCCTGCTCTTGTAGCTTCTCGAGAGTGGCGGCCAGGACATCGTGCTCAGACGCATGAATATCGAGCTTCATTACTTCCACCGTGGAGTTCATTTCCTGATGCAGTTGTTCCTGCAGCAGCGCAATTACAGCCGAATCTCCGGCCAGGATGATGTGACTTATTTTGTCTTCGCGGACAATCTCAGCCAGCCGTTCCATGACTTCTTTGGCGTGCTCCGCGTGCGCATTCCCCACGCGCCGCTGGTAGCGGGCTTGCGACCATCCACCGACCTTTACCCGATGAACCTTCTTGCCTTTCACCTCCTCCGCGGCGATCGCATGGTCCAGCCCGAAGACGAAGATACGCGCCGTATTCATATCCGTAAGCACCGCGGCGTAGCGCGGGTATTGCTCATCGATATGGGCCAGATGATACAGCAAAGGCTGTTTGTAGGCGTAGACGCGGTTGTCGCTGACAGGAGCGGCTAACTGGATTGCCTCAAAGAACTCTCCCGCGCCCCAACACGCGAATAGGGCGACTCCGTTCGCCGCGTGGTCGATTTTGTCCGCGACATAGGAGAGGATTCGCTCCACATCCCGATCGAAACTGTGGCGGTCGGGGGAACCCGGCGCCCAGGTCCTGGCGAGGGCCTTGAATTCGCGATGGAGATACGGCACCGCGTCGGTCGCGCGTCCGTGCTGATCCGGCTGAGTGTTCAGATAGACGCTCACCACCGGCAAGGTGGTGGGCTCGAACGCCACCAGCCGCGCCAGAGGCTCTTCCATGGTGCTCGCCAGTGGTTCCGTGATGGTGGATGACATGGCATTGCGCTCGCACGCAGTTGGCCAATACGCTGAGGAAGAGGTTTTCGCACGCTCGCTGAGGGCCGGGGCGTCCCACGATGATGGGACAATCTCGCGCTGCCAGCGCCGCCTCGAGTTCCGTTGTGCGAGCGAGATTGGCGGAAGAGGCATTCGCATTGAGCGGGACCTGATTGGGGCCTTCAGCCTGCTTGTGCAATACCATCAAACGGCCAGTTGTCAATGCTTTACGAACAGTCCTACGGTGCCCCCCGGCTTCGGTCCGGGCACAGGGCAGGCGCATGGCCGGTCATACGGAAACAGTCCCCACTCAGACCGTTTTTACGCACCGCCGCTCATGGAGCCGCGGCGCTGCTCTCTCGACTTCGCCGTTCCGTCCGTGCCATCCTGCCGGCGGCAAGCCGGGCAAAGATTTCTCGCGGGAATGCACCTAGAGCAATTCCTGGTATTCTGTGTTTCACGATTGGTCACCGCCGCGAAGGCCGTTGCCCATCCAAAAGCCTGTCCAGGACTGGCGTGGCGCTGGTTGTGCGGCGCCGCAAGGTAACGGCGCGGTGTGTTTGCTAAACTAAAGGTTTCCCAATTTCATTCAGGAGATTCGTGGGACTTTCATGATTCAAGCGACCCAAATGCGTCCGGGGATGGTGATCATCTTCAGCGGGGAGTTGCACACCGTCTTCTCGGTGAACCACCGGACACCGGGCAACCTGCGCGGTTTCGTGCAAGCGAAGATGCGCAACCTGCGCTCGGGCACGATGTTTGAACACCGCTTCTCCTCCGAAGACCGCGTCGAGCGCGCGGTGCTGGAGGAGGTCGAGATGGAATACATGTACGACGACGGCGAGTACTACTATTTCATGAACAGCGAAAACTTCGAGCAGACGCACCTGACGAAGGAGATGCTGGGCGACGGAGTGAACTACCTGATTCCGAACCTGAAAGTGGAAGTCGAATACCACGAAGGCAAGCCGATCAGCGTGGAGTTGCCGGCCAGCGTGGAAATGAAAGTGGTTGACGTGGAGCCCGGCATCAAAGGCGGGTCGGTGTCGAACGTGGGCAAGCCAGCCAAGCTGGAGACCGGGCTGGTGGTGAACGTGCCGCAGTTTGTGAATGAGGGCGACGTGATCCGCGTGAGCACTTCGGACGGCAGCTACCAGGAGCGGGTGAACTCGTAACCCGGCTGTTTCGCCGGCGCCAGACCGCAGGCTAATTTCTCTCCACTGAAGTTCGGCAAACCGCTCGCGGCTTTGCGGGCAACCGACCCAGACAGCGGATCGTCTTAGCAAGACCAGCAGATTGGACTCCGCGCCGCAGGCAGCACCCCGCGAGCGACTTGCTGGTCGGCTCTCAACTGCAGGTCGCCTGCGTCCCCAAAAGCGTGCAAACTTCGCTTGACACCGGGCGTATGCTCAGAGTGTCAGACGCCTGCGCAGCGTTCTTTGACAATTGCAGATATTAGACGGAATTAGCCGAAAGATAGCCAGCATAAGTAGATCATTCTAAAAAGAAAAGTCGACAATTGGCTTTGATCCTCCGTTTTCTTGTTTTCACATGCGCGGGGAGTCCACCGCACGCCCATCGGTACAGCCCGTTCAGAGCCGGAGCTGATGGCCGTAGCAGCCTCGCCTCCGCAGCCTCCGCGTGCGCAGCGGGCTAACCCGGATTGGTCGCCGACAAGGCCGTGCGCAGGGCAGAGGCGAGCGCATGCTCCTCGCGCGGGTGAACGGTGCGCAAATCGATGAGCAGGCGATCCTCTTCGATGCGGGCGACGACGGGGGGATCGGAGCCTCGCAGCGCGCGCTCCAGGGCCACCGCGTCGCGGTCAAAGGCGATGAGCGTGGTCGCGAGCGTCTGCTGAGGCGTGCTGCCGCCGCCGAGCATGGAATCGCCGTCGATCAGCGCGGCGTCGGGGAACGCATGCGACTCGACGAAAGCCGCGGCGCGGCGGCGCAGTTCTTCCCGCGTCTGGCAGATCATCCGCATGACGGGCAGATCGGGCCAGCGTTCGAGCAACAGGGCGCGCAGCGCGGTCTCCATCACGGCCACCGTCATCTTGTCGACACGCAGGGCCCGGAACATTGGGTTGCGGCGCAGGCGCGCGACCAGCTCGGGGCGGCCCGCGAGGATGCCGGCCTGGGGACCGCCGAGCAGTTTGTCGCCGCTGAAGGAGACGAGGCCGACGCCCGCGCGAAGACTGGCCTGCGCCAACGGTTCGTGCACGCCCCAGGGCGACAGATCGACGAGACAGCCGCTGCCCAGATCTTCATACACCGGGATGCCGCGCTCGCGGCCCAGGGCGACCAACCCTTCGAGCGCGGGCCGGCCGGTGAAGCCTTCGATGCGGAAATTGGAGAGATGGACGCGCATCAGCAGCCGCGTGTCCGGCGTGATGGCATCGCGGTAATCGTCGATGCGGGTGCGGTTGGTCGTGCCGATTTCTACGACGCGCGCACTGGAGTGCGCCATGATGTCGGGGATCCGAAAGCCGTCGCCAATCTCGATCAGCTCGCCGCGCGAGATGACGACTTCGCCGCCGGCGGCGAGCTCGTGCAGGGCCAGGTAGACGGCGGCGGCGCCATTGTTGACCAGAATGGCCGGAGCGTCGAGAAGATGGTGCAGCAGCACCGCGGTGTGGGCGTCGCGCTTACCGCGGCGTCCGGCGTGCAGATCGTACTCGAGGTTGGAATAGGTCTCGGCCGCGGGGGCCGTGCTCAGCGGTGCGCGGCCGAGGTTGGTATGCAGGATCACGCCGGTGGCGTTGATGACGCGGACGAGTGACGGGCGTAACAGCGCTTCCAGGGACGCGGCGACGCGGGAGGCCAGATCGGGCGGGGCGGGAGCGCCTTCGCGCAGCGCCTGGCGCGCGTGCTCGAGAGCGCGCCGGCATTCGGCGACGATCAGCACGCGGGGGAAGCGGCTTTCGAGATGCGAGAGCGCGCGGGCGAGGCTCGTTGACCGAAGGAAGCTGCCGAAATGGCGCGCCGGGGTCCACGTGTCCAGTGTATTGCGGCTGACGGACGATGAGCGGCGGCGCGTCTCAGCGCACGGGAAACAGAGCCCGCAGTTCACTGAGCGAAGGGCGCCGGCCGTATTCGCAAAGCTCGAACGACTCAGCGTGCTTGACCGCGGAGGCCGCATCCCCGATCTCCTCGATAAGCGTCTTGCGCGAGGCCTCGCTCATCGGGCGGCGGGAGAAGTTCCGGGCGAGCCACTCGCGGCGGGCCTTGGCATCGGCCGGCACCTGATCGAGCACGTGGTCAACCCAGGGCAGCCACTCATAGAACTGCGAGATATGGGCATCGAGCCCGGAGATCTTGCGATCCCACACGTCGTCGATGGGGACGACTACGTCCGGCCGGAATGGGGCGGGCTTCTGGAAGCCGTCCTGGTAATACAGGAAGATCGGATTGTTTTCGAGCGGCGCAGTGTCTGAAACGACGTTGGGAACCACCACCATGTAGGCGGAGTCCTGCACCAGGATGCCGGTGTAGCGGTGATCGGGGTGGTAATCGTTGGGCCGCGGCGCGAGCACGATATCGGCCTTCCACTGGCGAATGGCGCGGATGATCTGGCGGCGCACTTCCAGAGTTGGCATCAGCTCGCCATCGTGATTGTCGAGAATCTGGTACTCGGCAATGCCGAGCCGGCGCGCGCATTCCTGGGCTTCGAGGAAGCGGCGCCGGGCGAGCGCTGCGCCGCCCAGGGTCTGGTGGCCGGCGTCGCCGTTGGTAACCGAGAGGAACTTCACCCGGTGGCCGGCGAGGGCGAGTTTGGCGCCAGTGCCGCCGAACTCCTCCTCGCAGTCGTCGGGATGTGCGCCGATGGCGATGACGCGCAGCTTAGGGCTCTGCGCGGAGGCCACAAACCCGCACAGCAGCGCGGTTGTGGCCAGTGTGGTGAGGAGAAACGCAGGGCGTTTCACGCTCCGTAGAGTTCTTTCCATGTAACCTCCTTACCGGTGTAAATGGCGGTGCGGCCGAGAATGGCGATCATCGTAGAGTGCGCCGACCGCTCGACGACGTTTTCGACGTCGCCGCTGAGAATGCGTCCGAGAAAAGCCTCGATGGCGTCAATGGTGATATCGCGCTTGGACGGAATGGTCTCGTGTTCTTCTTTGCTCTTGTGATGAATCATGCGGGAGCGCGAAGTCTCGATAACGCCTTTGGTGCCGGTGAACTCCTCGCCGACACGGGTGAAGCCGGGCGGGCTGAGCTGGTTGGCCTCGTAGTTCACATGGATGCCATCGGGCCACTCGAATGAAAGCGTCAAGTGGTCCATGATCTGCATGCTGGTGCGGACCTTGGCGCCGCCGTAGCCGACGGCCTTCAGCGGAGTGGCGCCCAGGAACCAGTGCAAATCGTCGAAGTTGTGGCAATCCTGTTCGACAATGATATCACCGGACAATTCCGGATAGCAGAACCAATTGCGGAGTTTCTCAATGGCCGGGTCGGAATAGGCAACGCGATGGAAGGGGTCGCCCGCGATCCATGACCCGCGCGCGTTGACGATCGGTCCAATCTGGCCTTCCTGAATGCGCTTCCAAGCTTCGAGGTAGACCGGGCCGTAGCGTTGCTGAAAGCCGACCGCGACGCATTGCTTGGGATTGGCCTTGCGCCCGGCCGCCATGGCGCGGCGGCAGCCCGCGTAGTCGACGCCCATCGGCTTTTCACAATAGACGTGCTTCCCGGACTCGATGGCCGCCTCGAGCATGCGCGGATGTTCGAAGGGCGGAGTGGCGATGAAGACGGCGTCGATCGATGGGTCGGCGAGAAGCTTCTCGAAATCGGTAAAGGTCTTCGGATTGGAGACCTTGATGGTCGTTTTCGCCTTCTCGATGCGATCGTCGAACTTATCGCAGAGGGCCGTGATCGCGGCGCGGGGGTCGGCATGGACAATGCTGGCGTCGTAGCTGCCGCGTCCGCCCGATCCGATCAGGCCGACCGAAATCCTGGAGTTGGCCTGCGAGCCGCGGACTGCCTGGGGGGCGACGATCGCGAAGGCGGATGCGGAGGCAAGCAGGCTGCGGCGCGAGAGGATCGGACCGGGAACGGGCTGGTGATTCTCAGACATCAATATCTCCTTGTCTATATCGAATCTATAACTTGTTGGCGCCCGTCGTCTGCGGCTCCGCGGCGAGTCGGGGTCCGAGCAAGGCCAACGCGCGGATCGGTCTGACAGGGATTTCGCGCCGGCGTTCAGGGCCGCCACGCGCCGCCACGGCCGACGGGCAAAAAGGAAACATGGCCGACAGCGAGGAGGATTAGGCCGCAAGGTACTTCTATTCGTTGTGCGTTGGCAATATGCTGGTACAGTCGAAGCCACAGCAGTGAACCATGAAGTCGCCCACGAATATTAAGAGCCGATACGAGATCAAAGAGGTCCTTGCCCAAGGGGGAATGGGTGTCGTTTACAAAGCCTACGACACCGTGATGAAGCGGTCCGTTGCTTTGAAAGCCATCCTGGATATCACTGACCCCAATGCACTTAAGCTGTTTCAGGAAGAATGTGAGGTCCTCGCATCGCTGATTCACCCGAATATCGTAGAGATTTATGACATCGGGCAACTCGAGGATAGCGACGGCGTCAAACCCTACCTGGTGATGCCGCTGCTGCCGGGCGTTACTCTGGACCGGCTGATCAGCGCGTCGAGTCAGCGACTGACGGTCGAGCGGTCGGTCAACATGATTTGCCAGGTTTGCCGGGGCCTGCAGGCGGCGCACGAGCGCGGCCTGGTTCACAGGGACATCAAGCCGAGCAACATCTTCGTGCTGGAAGACGATTCGACGAAGATCATCGACTTCGGCATAGCGCACAGGATGGATGCCGCGACGCGCACGCACAGCCTGAAAGGGACGCTGCTCTACATGGCGCCGGAGCAGGTCGAGATGAAGCCGGTCTCGGCGCTGTCGGACGTTTTTTCTCTGGGCGTGGTGTGTTACGAGATGCTGACGGGACGCCGGCCTTTCGAGCGGCCCACAGAGGAGTCGGTGGTAAACGCGATCCTGAATTTCGCTCCACCGCCGGCCTCCGAACTGAACCCGACTGTGAACGCCGCCCTGAGCCAGGCAATCCACAAAGCAATGGCGAAGCAGCCGTGGCACCGCTATTCCAGCGCGCGGGAGTTCGGCGAAACGCTGCAAAAGGCGGTTCGGAACGAACCGATCGAGATCTTCAATCCTTCGCGGATCCGTCCTCGAGTTCAGCGGGCGACGGAGTATTACGAGATGGGCGACCTGCAATTTGCCTCCGAGATTCTGGGCGAATTGGAAGCGGAAGGCCATCTGGATCCTGCGATCGCCGACTTGCGGCGGCAAATCGAAGCCAAAATGCGCGAGCGGAAAATTCGACAGTTGCTCGAAAGCTCCAGATCGCGCATGGATGAGGACGAGTACCCTCTGGCGCTATCGAAGATCGAAGAGGTATTGCAACTCGACGCGCAGAATCCGGAGGCATTGAGCCTCAAGAGCACTATCGAAAACCGGCGCGTCGAGCGCGATCTGAACGATTGGTTCCGGCTTGCGCAACAGCACATCGAGGCCAAGCAATACTCGCATGCACGCGGTGCGTTGCAGCGCGTGCTGCAACTCCGGCCGAAGGAAGTGCGGGCCACGCAATTGCTGTCGGAGGTGGATCGGCTGGAGCGCGACTACATCCGGCTGAAGCAGGAAAAGGATCAGAATTATCGCGCCGCATTGGAGGCCGAGGGACGGGGCGAAATCGAGCTCCGCGCTCAGCAAGTTGGAGCGCGTGCTGGAACTGGACCGGCTGGCGCCGGAGACCACATCGCCGGGCCAGACCACGAATTACCAGACCTTGTATAACAAGGTTCGGTCGGAGAGCGAGGCCATAAAGGATGCGTACGCCGAGGCGCAGCAGCATCTGGAGGGGCACAACTTTCAGGCGGCGCTTTCGATCTGCGTTGCACAAATCGAGAAGTACCCCGGCAATGCGCTCTTCCAGGCGCTGAAATTCGATATCGAAGAGCAACAGCGGCAGACCATCTCCGAGCGCGTTGCGGAGACCGACCGCCAGGTGGAGGCGGAGGCGGATCTTCGGAGAAGAGTCAGCATTCTGGAAGAAGCCGTTCGCGCCAATCCGGATGAGGCTCACTTCGAGCAGGCTTTGAGACGGGCGCGCGAGAAGAGCAACCTCGTCGACAGTATCGTCGCGCGGGCGCGTTCAGCCGAAGAGCAAACCCAATTCAGCGAGGCCATCGCGCAGTGGGAGACGCTGCAGACGATCTACAGCCGCTATCCCGGCCTGAATCTGGAGATCGATCGATTGAGGAAACGGCGCGACCAGCATTCGAAACTGGAAGAAAAAGCGCGCTGGGTGGAGCAGATCGACCACTACCTGGAGAACGGCGACTATTCCCGCGCGCAGGGAACCGTGAAGCAAGCGCTGCAGGAATACCCCGGGGATGCCGAAATGGTGGAACTGGAGAGGCTGGCCAGGCAAGGGCACGAGCGGGAGACCGAAGCGCGGCGTTTGTCCGAGCAGGGCCAGCGGGAGTGTGCCGCCGGCAACCACGAGGCGGGACTGACGGCCCTGCGGCAGGCCTACGCACTGGATGAACGGAACGGAACGGTCCGCGATGCTCTGCTGGAGAACCTGGTAGAGCAGGCGCGCCGCTTGATGGATGAGAATCCGACGAGCGCGGAGACCTATCTCAAACAAGCGCTGGAACTCGAGCCGGAACATGCGCTGGTCAAAGGCTTAGCGAACATGTTCCAGGACCGCCGGCGCCAGGAAGAGATCGAACACCTCGTTGCTCAGGCCCGGCAGTTGCAGGCGGATGGCGATATTCACGGTGCCATGGATGTGATCCGCGGTGGGTTGACGAAGTATCCTAACGACCCGCGCATCTCCCAGTTGCAGCAATCGCTGGGCCGCAGGTTTCAGGAGATTCGCCGGAAGGACCTCGATGAGTTCCGCAGAATCGAGCAGGAGTCGCACGGCGCGGCCGACGCACAGGCCCTGGCAGATTACTCACTGCGCCTCGACGGCATCGCCAAGCGCTACGAGGGTGAAGCGGAGTTTCAAACGTCAGCGCACGCACTGCGAAGGCGCCTCGAGACCGTGATGATGCCGCCGCCTGCCGGGACAGCGCCGGCTCCGGTACCGGTTCCAGCGGTTCCGCCGACGCCCGGACCGGAGCTACGGCCGGACCCTATCGCCGAAACGGTAGCCGAGGGACTGGGGCCTCCGGCGCCTCCTGCGAAGGCCAGCCCCGGCGCGGTGCAGGCCGGCCCCGGCGGCCCCGGCGCGAAGCGAAAACGGATGTGGATCGCAATTGGAGCGCTCGTCGGCTTGCTTGCGGTCTTGGGCCCTATCGCGTGGCTGATTCACAGGCAGAAGTCGCTCCCCATTTTCGCAGTGAGCTCGCTCAAGGTTGGCGCGACTCCTTCCGGAGCCGAGGTTTTCGTGGACGGCCAGGACCAGGGCGTGGCCGGCCCGAACCTCGAATTGAAGCTGGCGGCCGGGGCGCATGAGTTGGAAGCGCGCATGCCGGGATACAGTGCGGCGAGTCAGCGTGTGGAAGTCAAGGCCGGCGAACGGGCGGCGGTGAACCTGGTGTTGAACCCGAATGTGATCTTGCGGCTCTTCGGTCCGCTTGGGTTGAAGGCGTCGATCGATGGCGGCGCTGCAGTGGACGTGCCCGAGGGACGACTTCTCCGAGAGCTTACGGCCGAAAAGCACTCAGTCAGAATCTCGAACGGGAAAGGCGCCGAGCTGCAGTTCAGTTTCGACGTCGGGCCTGCCGGTTTGCCCATCTTCCCGGCGCCTCCCCAGATCCGGAACTTCAACGCGCTTCTGGTCAGCAACTTTGGCCAGCAGGCGCGCATTCTCTCGGGTGGACCGCCGCTGCGCGTCAAGGTCAACGGGCAACCGGCGGGAGTTCTGGGCAAAGACGGACTCGACTTGCCTGGGCTGGCCGCGGGCACGCAGCGGCTTGAGCTCGGTGAGGGCAACGACCTGCGTAAGAAATCGATTGACACCGGCGCGGAACGGACAGTGTCCGTGCTCATCGAATCCGATCCCAATACCGGCAACGTGCTTGTGGACACGGGCCTGGGCGATACGCAGGTTGAGTTCCTGCGATCCGGCAAAGTCGTGCTGAAGGTCACGACGGCGGCCGACGGCAAGTGGAGGGTTCAGGGGCTGCCGGCCTTCACCTACGATGTGCAGGTATCCAAGACTGGGTTCGAAGCGGATGCTCCCAGTAAATCCGTGAAGGTCCTCAAGGGTCAGGACCAGACGATCTCTTTCCAATTACATAAGCTGGCATTGTTTGCCTCGGTCGTGATCCGGACGAACCCCGGCGCCCGCGTGTTTGTAGATGGGAAAGAGTCGGGCACGGTACCGGACAATGGCCTGCTGCCGATCTCCAATCTGGCGCTCGGCGAACACAAATTCGAGGCGCAATCGCGGCAATTTTCTCCGAAGTCGATCTCCGTCACTTTGAAGGAAGGCAGCGGCAACCCCGAAATCCTGCTCCGATTGACGGACCGGGTCCGGGCGACCGCCGCGATCATCCGAAGCCCGGGAAGCAGGCTCAGCTACCGCCAGCAGGGCGCCGTTGGAGAGATTCCCGTTGCGGAGAAAGAGAGCCGGATGAACCTGTCGCTGCCGGAGGGCGGCTACACGTTCATCGCACGTCTGGAGAACCACGAGGAGGTGATCAAGGACGTGACCCTCGCCGCCGGCGAGACAATGACGCTCGACCTGCAGAACCCGGTCAAGAAGGTCAACCAGGGGTCAAAGGATCCGATGGACGCGGCGTGGGGTAAAGGAGTATGGCAACTGGATAGCGATTCGGGATGGTACGTGCGGAAGAGTCCAGGGTGGGTGGCCTTTCCGCGAACGCCGGTTTACGGTGTCATCTCCTTCACGCCGGCGATGTCTTCCGGCGGCAAGCTCGGCAAGATGTTTGGCCTCGGCAAAGAGAAACTGGAGTGGCGCCTGAATTATATGAACGAGAAGAACTACCTTTCCTTTGTCTTCAAGGACGGATCATTTGAGAGTTCTGAAGTCGTGGAAGGGAAGAGATCGGTCCACGCCAAGAGCAAAAGCGTCCACGTAAGCAAGGACAACAGCCCGGTTATAAAGATCGTTGTGACGCCAGCGGGTATCGAGCACAGCATCAACGGGCAGACGATTGACAAATGGGATCGGCCGGACAGCGGCATGGGCGCGTTCGGGTTCATAGTCAACCCGAACAAGCCGTTGCTTCTATACAACAACTTCCGCTTCGAACCGTCGCACTAGCGACAGAGCCCGGGAAAGGCTTCATGAATTGCTGCTCGGGTCCCGTTAATATTGCTTCCTGGCAGAGGAGTGTTCAGCGCGGGTTGGCAACTCAATGGCGGGCGCGTCGAACTACGCGCTTATGGGGCGCGCGGCTGGGGAGTCCCAGGTGAAACGTCCGACTTGGGCGCCCCCTGTCTGGCGCATCGGGGCTCCTCAATCGATTGCCGGGCACTCCCGTATGGCTGAGCCGCGGGGAGCCGCGGAGTTCACGGCGTCTCCTGGCGCAGATTGTGGCTTGCCGGGCATCCCAATGGCGTGGTACCATCTCCCCGAAGTTTTTGCGTGTCAATTTGCCTATGGTCGCAGGGCTGTCGTCTTCAAGCAGGCCATGCGTCTTGTTCCAAGGCGACTGGCGCCGCTCGCGAGTCCCCGTTCCCGACCGGAAAGTGAGTAGAACCTATGGGTCCGAGCCAAGCCACGAATCCGAGCCACGTCACGATATTCATTGACGGACAGGAGCTCGACGATTTCAGCGAGGGCGCAATCCTCGAAAAAGTTGTCGTGCGGCAGGAACTGAACGACCACTGGTGGTGCGAAGTAGTCTGCCGTCAGACGGAGGATCAACGCTTTCCCTTCGAAGATGCGCTGGGGAAACCGCTGAAGGCTTCGACATTCGACGCCTCGGGCGTTGAGAACGTCGCCTTCACGGGGTTCGTGCTGGAAAGCCAGCTCGACTATGAAGTATATGGGAGCTACACGATCCACCTCGTGGGCGTGACGAAAAGCTACAAGCTCGATCTGACCCCCCGCCAGGGCCTCTACTACGAGATGTCGATGGCGGACGTGACCCAGAAACTGGTGAGCGATGCTGGGCTTTCGGTTGATGGCGCGCTGGATTCGAAGCCGGTTCCCTTCAATTACGTTCAGCACGGGGAGACGGACTTCGACTTCATCAAGCGCATGGTGGATGACGCGGAGAGCTGGATGCGGCCCACCGAAAACGGCATCGAGGTGGAGAATGAGTTTCAGCCCGGCGCAGAGCTTCAGTGGCGGGGCGAGGATGACGGGCTGGTCAGCTTCCGGGCGCGGGGCCGGCTCAGCCAGCCTTCGATGAATGGCGCGCATTACGACAGCAACGCGATGGAGAGTAGGGTTTATAGCGAAGTTAAGGACGATGCAACGTTTTATGGGTCGATCGGCAAGCTGACAGAGGCGGTGAAATCGGAGTCTGCCGATTTGCCGCCTGGCTACATCATCCAGCGATCACGGAAAGGAACGCTCGACCAATACGAAGACCTGCTCAAGAAGGAGAGCCGGCGATCCATCGGAAGTGCCGTCACCTGCAGCGGAGTCAGCCGGAATCTGGAATTGCTGCCAGGAAACGAAGTAGAGATCCAGGGCGTCCTTGATGCCAATGGGACGTACGGAGTTATCAAGGTGATTCACACCTGGAATCCGGACGGCTATTCAAACAAATTCTGGTGTACGCCGTGGAAGAAGTACACTAATCCCAAGGCGCCGCAAGTGAAACCGTGGTTTAACGTGGTGCCGGCGCGAGTGGTTGACAGCAAGGATGAATTCGGGCAGGCCGCGGTCGTCATCCAGTTTTTCTGGCAGGAGGACAACCACACGGCCCACGTCCGCATGATGACGCCCCACGCTGGCGCGGACCGGGGATTCTACTTCGTGCCTGAGATCGGCGATGAAGTCTGGGTCACCTTTGAAGACGGCGACCCGGAGCGCCCCCGCATCCTCGGGTGCGCGTGGAATGGCCATGACAAGGCTCCGACGGAAGATTTCTGGGGCGGTGACGTGTCGCCCAACGACGTCAAGCGCATCGTGACCAAGAGCGGGCATAGGATCGCCATTGTCGACAAGGATGGGAAGGAAACCATCTCGCTGGCCACGCCGAAGCACGTCAAAGTGATGTTGACGGAGTCGAGCAACGAGACGGGCGGGCCCACCCTAAGTCTCCACTCCGATGGGGATATCGTAATCACCGCGGGCGGACGGATTCACTTGCAGAGCGCTTTCTACTCACGCGAGGTTGGTTAAAGGAGGAAATATGCCAGTGTTTGACCAGAGCACCAAGGTCGGCCGCAAGGTCAAGGATCCGGGCAGCGACAAGAGTCTGCCCAATGGGAAGTCACTTTCTTATGGCGCAATGACCAGTACCAGTGGACTGGCAGGAGCTATCGGAATCGACTGCAAGCTCGTCCACGGGGATCGGTTTCAAGTCATCGACGCAAACATGACGGAGAGCATCGGCATGGATGAGAAGACCACCATCACGGGTAGCGAGACACACACAGTTTCGGGAAACGAGACCTACATGGTCACAGGAGATCGAACTGACATAATTATGGGTACGCTTATGCTCAACGTCTTCAGTTCCACTACATACCTTTACATGGGGGCTGTGACCGCGCTCTATATGTTGACAAACACGGAAACCATGCTGGCCGGACGGACCAGTACTGATGCAACTTGGGATTACCAGAACAAAGTTTTCGACGGAGAAAACATCGCTCTGCAGCAGCAGAATATCGGCGCCACGAATTCTAACATTGGAGCCCAGATTCAGTTCATCGGTTTTCTCGCCCAGTTCGTACTCTCGTTGAACCTGGGAGTAAATACCCTGAATGTCACGGCAAATCTGGCGAAGGCAAAAAGCGAAGCACTGAGTGCGCGGATGCAAGGAGCGCTGACCAAGCTGGTCGGGGGAGAAGTCGGCGCTGAAGGTGGCACGGCCGAGGCAAACGCCACGGTGAATGCGTTGCCCCACGTCTGCGCCTGCACGCCTGCCTAGAACGGGAGGTTTGAGGATCCTATGCCGGACGAAGATACTGCAAGCTCTTTCGCCAGGCGCGGCGAGCGGCTGACGCCGATCGATCGGAGTAAGGAGATTCTGCCGTGGCGCCGCGCGGAAGGGATGACCCGCTGCTTCCTTGCCTGGATGCCGATCTCGGCGTTTCCCGCGCGGGAAAGCGAGCGGCAGTGGCTGCTTCGTTTCACGACTATCTTGGGGCACCATCTCAAGAAGGCCTACGAGGTGGAACCGCACGTTTTCCTGGAATTCAAGACGGCAACTGCGGTGAATGACGAATTCCTGCGAAACTCCCGGAAATTCATGCCTCTGGCTGGTTTGGGACGTCATCCCGGAGCAGCCATGCCGGCCATGCCTTCCGATCAGAAATACAAGGAACTCATGGAGGGGAAGGGCGAGTTCCACGTTGAGGACTACATCGCCGATTATTGTTACTGGTTTCTGGTTCAGGCCACCGAGCGCCAGTGCAAATTGTTCCAGGGTTTGGGGGGCATGTCGATTGCCTACTGGAAGCCCGATCCAAAGACCAAGCCGCCCGATTTCAGGATCCCGGCACAGCATCAGAATCACGAGCTGTTTCAAGAGTTCGATGTAAAGGGCATGGCCGCGGGAGGGTGCGCCATGCGAGACGGGTTTCTGGCCAAGAGCAAGCAGATTGTCGGCGCGGGGCTGAAGAGTTCGGTGCAGTCGGAGTCCATCGCATTCATGCTGCCTTTGTTGACCGCATCCGAAGTCTTCGGCTTGCCGGAGCAGGAGTTGAAAGCCTACTTCGAACTGTTCGACGTGTATCTGCGCGAGAGCCCTTCCGATGCAGGAATGCTGCTGGCGTCGAAGCACGACCTTGAGGAAACGCTGGTTGCAGTGCTTGAGGAAATGCGGGAATCGGATCCCGAGCCGGGAACGAAGGTGTAATAGGAGCCCATATGCCGGTCAGCAAAAATCCTCATCGGGTCAGCCTGCGTATGTTGCCGTGCCCGGCTCCGGCAGAAGCGGTTCTGCTCGCTTGTTCGGGGTTTCCAATTCCCGAAGTGGAGCGCGCCGATTTGCTGAGCTGCGTTTCGCTCCTTTCCCGAACGTTGATCCTGCGATCGAAGGCTCTGTCGCACGTCTTTCTGCACATCTCCTCCAGCCAGAATCCCGCGGCTGCGCCAATGCTCTCTCCGCATGCCAGGAAATGGATGCCGGAACTCGGATTCGGCGTGTGGCTGGCGCGCAATCCGCCTTCGCTGTGGACACGCGAGGAATTCGAGAATCTGGAGCCGGGAGGACAACTGCGCCCGATGGCTGAACTTGTCTTCCGGATTACGACCGACGATGCCGCCAAGGATCATGCCCGCTCGATCATGTTCGGGACCGGCGCGGTGATCGAGGTGCAATCCCGGGATGATGGCGCGACTCTTGCACGGCGCGGCACCCAGCTACTGCTTCCCACCATCCAGGACGACGCGTTCAAGTCCTACCCGTTCTACTTCCCGTTGCTCGATGGAGCGGCGATAGCGGCCGCCTCTTACGCGCAACTGCAGGGCTGGTTGTGCGGCGGGGGAGTCTACATTGGAGAGAGCATCGAGGACTGCGGAGTACTCGCCCTGTCGCTCGAAAGCATCCGTCCGGTTCTCGATCAAATTGGCGCAATCCCGGATACAGACACTCCCGGCGGATTGGTCATTCCGGTTAAGTGAGATGGCACAGGCTTCCACAATTCGCGTCATAGAGCAGACCCACGACGGGATTCTGATCTACCAACCGCCGTACTGGCCCTTCGCTATCGGCTTCCTCATTGCGGCGGCCGTCATCGCCGTCTTCTTCTTCTTCTTTCTGGGGATGGTGTCGGTGCGGCCCCCGCTCCGTTTCGCCGGATTCGTTCTGGCGCTCCCGTTCCTGTTTTTTGGGGTGAAAGCGGCGCTCTCGCAGATGTTCGTCCAAGTGTCGCTGCCAGACCGCACGCTCTCCATTCGCCGCGCTGGAATGTTCGGATCCACGGTGCGTACGATCCGCCTGGACGATGTCGTCGGGGTCGTGGAACTGCGGGCGCGCAGAACCACAGGGGTCGGATTGCAGCTTCGATCGGGAGAGACAATCAACCTCACCGGCTTCACGGATCAAGCCGGGAAAAGCGAGATGCTCATGTCCCTCGAGATGTCCCTGGTGAACGCCCGCAGCCGGCCTTGAACAACGCGGAATCACGCGGCCCTGTCCGCGCTGGCGAATTGTTACGGCTTCAGATGCCTGGCGCAGGTTCAACCTGAATTCCGAAGCTCGCGGCCCTGATGGCGCCAAACATTTGAGAAAACGGGGGGAGGGATGATACTGTTCGGGACAGATCCGTTCCTCCGGAAATAGCCACTTTGCTGGGTGGCCAGCGGGTGGTGCTCAGAGAAACCAAGCGCGCGGTGACGCCGTTCGGTGGCTTCGCGGTGTTCGTCAGCTGCGGCGCCATCCTCGGCCGCGCCGGCCGCCGCCTGGTCCTCCACATGGCCCGAAGTTGGCGCGGCCTCGAAACCCGCATACCCTTGCTCAACGGCGTCTTGAATTTGCAAATCCCAACTTCGCCGAAGTTGGATCAGGCCCTGCGAACCTGATCCCAAGCCCGGCGCCAAAACGACACACCCAGGAGGTGCTATCGGAACGATTTGCTGTCAGCTTCGGAATTCAGGTTCAACTTGCTCAGCCCACCGGCTGGACTTCTTTCTCGGAAGGGGCAAGGCGGTCGAGAATCGACGGAATGGTCTCGCGGAAGATCTCGTCGATGCGCTCGGCGAAAATGAACTCCATCTCCTTGCGCACTTGCTCGGGCAAGTCGCGCAGGTCTTTGGCGTTGGCCTTCGGCAGCACGATTCGATTGATGCCGGCACGCCGCGCGGCCAGCACCTTTTCCTTGACTCCGCCGATGGGCAGCACGCGGCCGGTCAGCGTGATCTCGCCGGTCATGGCAGTGTCGCTGCGCACGGGTTGTTTGAGGTATAGCGAAGCCAGCGCGACGGCGGCGGTAATGCCGGCCGAGGGCCCGTCCTTGGGGATTCCGCCGGCCGGGACGTGGATGTGCACGCCACATTCGTGGAACACCTGCGGGTCGATGCCGTACTGCTCGGCGTGCGCCCAGAGGTAGCTCTGCGCCGCTTTGGCCGACTCCTGCATCACCTCGCCTAACTGGCCGGTGAGCATCAGCCCCTTGCCTTTCGGCAGGAGCGTGGCTTCGATGTAGAGGACGTCGCCGCCGGTCGGCGTCCAGGCCAGGCCGGTGGCCACGCCGGCGGGCAGATTCTTGCGCGCCGATTCGGGCAGGAAATACTCCGGCCCGAGCAGATCGACGATGTAGTCCGGCGTCATGGCGATCGGCTCTGTGCGGCCCTCGGCGAATCGCAGCGCGGCCTTGCGCAGCAGGCGTCCGATCGTCCGTTCCAGATTGCGCAGGCCCGCCTCGCGCGTGTAGCTGGAGATGATCTTCTGCAAGCCGTCATCGGGGAAGCTCACCAGATCGGCCGTCAGCCCGGTCTCCTTCAATTGGCGCGGGATCAGGTAGCGGCTGGCGATGACGACCTTCTCCTCCTCGCTGTAGCCGGCCAGGCGGATCACTTCCATGCGGTCGAGCAGCGGCTGCGGCAGCGTGTCGAGCGTGTTGGCGGTGGTGATGAAGAGCACCTTCGACAGATCGAAGGGCAGGTCGAGATAGTTGTCGCGGAACGTGTTGTTCTGCTCGGGATCGAGCATTTCGAGCAGCGCCGCGGCCGGATCGCCGCGGAAATCGCGGCCGAGCTTGTCGACCTCGTCGAGCATCAGCACCGGATTGTTCGCCCCCGCCCGCCGCATGGCCTGGATCAGGCGGCCGGGCATGGCGCCGATGTAGGTGCGGCGATGGCCGCGCAGTTCCGCTTCGTCGTGCAGGCCGCCCAGGCTCAGGCGCTCGAACTTGCGGCCCAGCGCGCGCGCGATCGACTGGCCCAGCGAGGTCTTGCCCACGCCCGGCGGCCCGACGAAGCACAGGATCGGCGCCTTGGCGCTGGGGTTGAGCTTCAGCACGCCGAGGTGCTCCAGGATGCGCTCCTTCACGTCGTCCAGGCCGTAGTGGTCGTCGTCCAGGATCTGGCGCGCGCGGGCGATGTCGAGGTTGTCCTCGGTCTGAACGCGCCACGGCAATTCGATCACCAACTCCAGCCACGTGCGGAGAATGTGCCGCTCGGGCGATTGGCCGGGCATGCGCTCGAAGCGGTCCAGCTCGCGCTCGGCTTCCTTGCGGACCTCGTCGGGCAGGTCGGCTTTATCGAAGCGCTCACGCAGTTCGATCGCCTCGGCCTTCTCGGGATCGTCCTCGCCGAGCTCCTGCTGGATCGCCTTCATCTGCCGGCGCAGAACGTAGTCGCGCTGTTCCTTGCTGATCTCCTCCTGGGCCTCGCGCACGATCTTGTGGCGCATCTCGAGGATCTGGATCTCGTGCGAGATGTGCTTGACGGCCCGCTGCAAGCGCTTCGTGCAGTGTCGGCGCCTCGAGCAGGCTCTGGAGTTTCTGGACGTCGAGATTGAAGGCCGTGGCGAGCAGGTACATGATCTGCTCTGGGTCGTCGGCGCTGGCCAGCAGATCGCAGACCTGCTCGGCGGCCTGCGGATTGATCTTCTCCATCGCCGTGGCGGCGAGCTCGAAGAGCGCGGTCTTGAGTGCCCGCTCGTCGTCGGTGTTTTCCGGCACGATGTCGCGCGGCGAGCACTGGGCGGACATGAAAACGCCCTGCTGGCAGCGTCGACGACGACGCGCTCCAGGCCCCTGACGATGATTTCCAGCGCGTTGGGCGCGGTGCGCAGCACCTTGCGGATCCGGCGCGGGTGCCGACGGCGTGGAGATCGTCCGGCTCCGGACTCTCGTTGCCGGCGTCGCGCTGCGCTACCAGCACCAGCTCGCCTTCGTGGTCCTTGATGGCGGCGTCGACCGCGGCGCGCGAGCCCTCGCGTCCGACCGAGAGCGGCAGGACCAGCTTCGGGAACAGCACCACATTCTTCAACGGCAGCACAGGCAGCGCGGACAGTGATTGAGTCTGATCTGGCATCGAGTCTCCTTTGACTTCTTCGAATTTCCGCGATTCGCAGAATATGAGGGCCCGGCGGGGTTCCCGTCTCAGGGCAGCGCCCTGAAACTATGGCGGCGGCGCCTGTCTAAAGGTGTCAGGCCGCACCGACCGGGCTGGCCAGCCGCGCCGGAGCGAACGCGTGCCGTCCGCCAGCATCGGCAATCACATTTTGCCCGTCGCGCACCGTCCTTCCAGCAGCGCTCTAGCCAGCGGCGTCTCGAGCTCCTTCTGGATCGCGCGCTTCAACGGGCGCGCGCCGTAGTCGGGTTCGTACCCGAACTGTGCAGGTGTTCGACCAGCGCCGGCGTCAGGTCCAGCGTGATATGGCGCGCCTCCAGACGGCTGCGCAAGTGCTCCAGCTGGATCTCGACAATTCGTCGCAGTTGTTCGCTCTTCAACAGGTGGAACACGACGATCTCGTCCACGCGGTTGAGGAACTCGGGCCGAAACGCCTTGCGCACCTCTTCGAGCACCGCCCGCTTCATCAGTTCGTACTGCGCGCCCGAGGTAACGTCGGTGAAAGTGCGAATCCGCTCGCTGCCGAGATTCGACGTCATGATCAGCAGCGTGTTCCGGAAGTCCACCGTGCGCCCCTGGCCGTCGGTCAACCGGCCATCGTCGAGCACTTGCAGCAGGATATTGAAGACATCGGGATGCGCCTTCTCGATCTCGTCGAGCAGCAGCACGCAATACGGCCGGCGGCGCACCGCTTCGGTCAGCTGGCCGCCTTCGTCGTAAGCCGACGTAGCCGGGAGGAGCGCCGACCAGCGCGACACGGCATGCTTCTCCATATACTCGCTCATGTCGATGCGCATCATCGCGCGCTCATCGTCGAAGAGGAACTCCGCCAACGCCCGTGCCAGCTCTGTCTTGCCGACGCCGGTCGGCCCCAGGAAGATGAACCAGCCGAGCGGCCGGTTGGGATCTTCAGGCCGGCGCGGGCACGCCGCATGGCGTTCCGACACCGCTGATAGCCTCGTCCTGGCCGACCACGCGCAGGTGCAGATGCTCTTCCAGATGCAACAGTTTCTGCACTTCGCCTTCCATCAGGCGACACCGGCATGCCGGTCCAGCGGCTGACGACTGCGGCGATGTCGTCCTCGTCCACTTCTTCCTTAAGCAGGCGGCTCTGTCTGTTCTCCGACGCCGCCGCGCCTCTTCCTCCTGCAATTGCTTTTCGAGCGCGAGCAGCGTGCCGTAGCGCAATTCGGCGGCCCTGTTGAGATCGTAGGCCCGTTCGGCCTGTTCGATCTGCAGCTTCGTCTGCTCGATCCGCTCGCGCAGCTGCCCGCCTTCTGCGCCGCTGTCCTTCTCGCGCTGCCATAGCGTTCAGCGCGTCGCGTTCCTTCGCGAGCGCGGCGATCTCGTTCTCGATGCGTTCAGGCGCTCGCGCGAACCGGCGTCGGTTTCCTTCTGCAGCGCCTGGCGCTCGATTTCCAGTTGCAATGCGCCGCGTTCGATCTCGTCCAGCTCGGCCGGCATGGAGTCGATTTCCATGCGCAAGCTCGCGGCGGCTTCGTCGATCAGGTCGATCGCCTTGTCCGGCAGGAATCGGTCCGCGATGTAGCGGTTCGAGAGCACGGCCGCAGCCACCAGCGCCGCGTCCTTGATGCGCACGCCGTGATGCACCTCGTAGCGCTCGCGCAGGCCGCGCAGGATGGAGATGGTATCCTCCACCGACGGCTCGATCACCAGTACCTGCTGGAAACGGCGTTCGAGGGCTGCATCCTTCTCGATGTGCTTGTGATATTCGTCAAGCGTGGTGGCGCCGATACAGTGCAGCTCCCCGCGTGCCAGCATCGGCTTGAGCAGGTTGCCGGCATCCATCGAGCCTTCGGCCTTGCCCGCGCCGACGACGGTGTGGATCTCGTCGATAAACAGCATGATCCGCCCGCGGCTTTTTGCACTTCCTGCAGCACGGCCTTGAGCCGCTCCTCGAACTCGCCGCGGTACTTGGCGCCCGCGATCAGCGCCCCCATATCGAGAGTCACCAGGCGGCGATCGTTCAGTGACTCCGGCACATCGCCGCGCATGATGCGCTGGGCCAACCCTTCGGCG
>CAWIQF010000021.1:0-138582 GCA_963838205.1 Terriglobia bacterium
CAAGAAGCCCGGTAGTTGCGGTTACGGCGTAGAAGTTGCCAGAAAGCGCCCAATGGATTCTCGTCTGCCTTCTCTCAGCGTACATGCGGGAGGGCGGCGCGCAGGCGCGACAGGTACAATGGCGATCGAGCGGCGGCACGCGGCGCGCCGCGGCAAGCGATCGCCGGGCGGCGGCGAGAGTGGAGGTCGGGGCGATGTTCCGGCTATTGGTTTTGTTGTGCGCGCTCGTGCCCGCGGTGGCGCAAACGCGCCTGCTGGTGAGCGCGGTGGACGTGAGGACGAGCCGGCCGATCAAAAACCTGCAGGCGTCGGAAGTGATCGTGACCGACGACAAAACCAATCTGCCGGTGGTCGAGTTGAAACCCGCGAGCGGCCCCGCGGACGTGATGCTGCTGCTCGACACGGGGCGGGCGGGCCCGATGGTGCAGCCGCTGGCCTACGATCTGATCGATCAGCTCAACGATCCCGAGCAGATGGCGCTGGTGGGATACGCGGATTCGGCGCAACTGATTGAGGACTTCACAGCCGCGAAGGATCGTCTGAAGCAGGCTGTCGCGAAGGTGCGCTTCGGCAACCAGCCGCAGGTGCTGGACGCGCTGGCCGCGGCGATCGGCGACGGCTTCGAGCACGCCACGTATCGCCGCGTGATTCTGCTGCTCACCGCAGGCTACGAAGGCCGCAGCGGCACCGAGGAGCGCGCCGTGGTAAAACTCGCGCGGAATGGCGGCGTCTCCATTTTCCCGATCTACGTCATGGGTGTGAAGCGCGGACTATTCGAGGAGCTGGCGCGGCAGACTGGCGGGGCGACTTTCGACCTGAAAGCAATGGCGCGCGATGCCACCGGGCAGCCCACCGCACGCATTTTCGACGTCGTGCGGAACCCATACATGGTTACGCTTCGCGGCACGGCAGAGTTATCTGAGAGAATCAAAATTCAGGCTCGAAGACCCGGAAAAACCTTCCTTTCGGCCCTGCCCGTTGAATGAAGCTCCTCTCGCTGGTTCTGATCGCGAGCGCGCTGTGCGCCCAAACGCCACCGGCGTCTCCGCCGGTCTCCGCAGAGCCCGCCGGGGGCGCGGCCGAGCCGGCGCGGAAGGAGACGATCGTCGTCACGGGCAGCTATGAGGCGATCCCGCTGGAGGAGGCCGACCGTGCGGTCAGCCAGACGCCGGTGCGCGGGCAAACGCTGCTGTTCCAGAACGTCGTCGATGCGCTGAGACTCGATCCGTCGCTGGACCTGCAGCAGCGTGCGCCGGGCGGCACGCAAGCGGACCTGTCGATCCGCGGCTCCACGTTTGGACAGACGCTGATCCTGGTGAACGGCATGCGGGTGAACGACGCGCAGACGGCGCACCACGACCTGAACCTCACGACGCCGCTGGACGAAGTGCAATCGGTGGAAATTCTGCGCGGCGCGGGCTCGTCGCTGTACGGCTCGGACGCGCTGGGCGGCGTGGTGAACATCGTGACCGCTCCTCCGGACCAGGACGAGTTTCGTTTCCGCTCGGCGCTTGGCAGCGCCGGCATCAACGAGGAAAGCGGGTCGCTGGCCGGCGTGTTCAGAGACCTGAGCGAACAACTCACGTTCTCCCGCGACTTCTCGTCGGGCTTTCGGTTCGACCGCGATTACCGCGATTTCGCGCTGGGCTCGAGCACGCTATATCACTGGAGCCCGGGGACGGCCGGCATCGACCTGGGTTTCGCGGACCGCGCCTTCGGGGCCGACCAGTTCTATGGCGACTATCCGTCGTGGGAACGGACCAAGACTTGGTTCGCCGACATCCGCCAGAACCTGGGCGAGAGCACGGAGGCCGACTTCGCCTACCGGCGCAACAGCGATTTGTTCGTGCTCTACCGCGACGATCCGCAGATCTACCAGAACGACCACGTCTCGGAAAGCTGGCAGGCGGCGCTGCGGCGGCACAAGCGGCTGCGCGGGTCGGCGACTTTGTTCTACGGCGCGGAGGGCTTCGGCGACTCGATCGACTCCTCGAATCTCGGTCTGCACAGCCGCATGCGCGCAGCAGTCTACGCCGCGCTGGACGTGCGCGTTCTGAAACGTTTTTCGTTTTCGGCGGGCCTGCGCGATGAGTTTTATCACGGTATGCCGGGCGAGATCTCGCCGTCGGTAGCGGCGGGTTATTGGGCCACTTCCAGGCTGAAACTGCGCGCCGGCGTGAGCCGCGCATTCCGGCTGCCCGACTACACGGACCTGTATTACCACGACCCCACCAGCCTCGGGAATCCGAACCTGAAGCCGGAGCGCGCGTGGAGCTATGAAGGCGGCGCCGACTACCAGGCGACGGGCCGCCTGCGCCTGCAGGCCACGCTGTTCGAGCGCCGCGACCGCGACGTGATCGACTATGCGCGCCCCTCAGCGGCGGATCCGTGGCAAGCGCTGAATGTTCGACCGGCTGAACTTCGTGGGGCTGGAGGCGTCGGCAGCCTATCGCCTGCGCAGCTCGATCGTTGATCTCAAATACACCGTCCTGCACGGCTCCGGCGACCCGACGCCCGGCCTGCAGTCGGAATACGCTTTCAACTATCCCGTGCACAGCGCCACGGCGGGTTGGAGCGGCACGCTGCCCGGCGGCATCACGGCGCGCACGCGCATCGGCGCATTGCAACGCGTCGGGAAGAACGCTTACGCGGTGTGGGATGTTTACGCCGCGCGGTCCAAGGGATATCTGCGGCCGTTCTTCCAACTCACCAATCTCACGAACACGCACTACGAGGAGATCAACAACGTGGCGATGCCGGGACGCACGGTGATCGGCGGGCTCGAAATCGCGTATCCGGCCAAAGCTAATTAAGGAAGTACGTGCGATACAGCGTGTCACGCTGCTTCGGGATGAAGCCCGCGTCGCGGATGATGCGGCGCAGCTCCTCTTCGCTGGCATGGTGGCGCGCGCCGGCCGCGGAGACCACATTCTCCTCGATCATGATGCTGCCGACGTCGTTGCCGCCGAAGCGCAGACCGACCTGGCAGGTCTTCAGGCCCTGCGTCACCCAGGACGATTGGACGTTGAGTACGTCGTCGAGGTAGAGCCGCGAAATCGCCAATGTTTTCAGGTATTCGACGCCAGTCGCTTCTTCCTTGACCACGCGGCCGAGTGAGGTGTTTTCACGCTGGAACGACCACGGGATGAAGGCCGTGAAACCGCCTGTTTCGGCCTGAATGCGGCGCACAACTTCCAGATGTTCGACGCGCTGCTCGATCGTTTCGCCGCAGCCGAACATCATCGTAGCAGTAGTGCGCATACCGAGCTTGTGCGCCGCGAGGTGCACGTCGATCCACTCCTGAGTCGTGCACTTCAGGCGGCTGATGCGGCGGCGCACGTCGTCGTGGAGGATCTCGGCGCCGCCGCCGGGGATCGAGTCGAGACCGGCGTCGCGCAAGCGGGCGATGGTCGTCTCGAGGTCCAGTCCGCTGACCTCGGCAATGTTCTGGATCTCGGGCGAAGAGAAGCAATGCAGCCAGATCTGAGGGAAACGGCGCTTGATGGCGCCGAGCATCTCCTCGTACCACTCGATCTTCAGATCGGGGTGCAGGCCGCCCTGCATCAGCACGCCTGTGCCGCCGAGATCGAGGGTCTCCTGAATCTTCTCGAGGATGACGTCGATGCCGTGGACGTAGCCTTCCGCATGGCCCATAGGACGGTAGAAGGCGCAGAAGCTGCAGTACTCCGTGCAGAAGTTGGTGTAGTTGATATTGCGGTCGATGATGTAGGTGACGACGCCTTCGGGATGGAGCTTGCGGCGCAGGGCATCCGCGGCCATGCCGATTCCGATGAGGTCGTCCGAGTGAAACAGGTTGACGGCTTCGGCTGGCGTCATCATAGTTTGGCCTCTCCGTGCAAGCGCTCCTCGATCAGAACAATATCGTCCAACCGGCGCGCGTAATGCAAAAACAATTCCAACCCCTCATGTTCCGGCTCGCCCAGGCGGTAAACGATATTGCCGGTCAGATAGCGCTCAATCAGCGAGCGTGGCAGGGGACGCCGCGAGGACTCCTCCTCGATGATGCGGTCCAATCGGCTCAAGCCGTAGGAACACGAAGATTCGAGCACCGCGGCGAGCTCCGGAGTGACCTTGTTCGAGGGGCCGGCCCACATGGCGAAGACGAAGGGCAGGTCGGTCATCTCACACCACTCGGCGCCGAGATCGAGAGTGGCCAAGTCCAGCGCGGCAGGATCGACGGCCAGTGCGGAATCGCCGATGAGCAGGGCCGCGTCGGACCGGGCGAGCATCGAGTCGAGGTCTGGAGCCATGGGCGCGACCACGGGCTCCGACCCGTAGCGGCGGGCCAGGACGATCCGCGCGAGTTCAACGGAAGCGCGGGAATTCGAATCGGCGGCCAGCGTGCGAATCTGGCCGAAAGGCGTTTTGGACACGAGCAGGATGCTGCGCACTGGGCCGTGGCAGGCAATGCCGACGGCGGGCACGGCGGTGAGCGCCTGGCGGTCCATCTCGATGACCGGCACCAGGCCAACGTCGGCCGCGCCCGAGGAGACGCGCCGGGCACACTCGCTGGGCACGGCGAACTGCAGGTCAACGGCGTCGTGCTGCGGTCCGTGTGTCATTCCATAGACCAGGGGCGCCGTGTTCAAGAAGCTGACCGCGCAGACTTTGGGCTTGTACAAGAATGGGACCCCAGGTTTCAACTGTGATTTTAACATCCGGCGCGTGGAGACCGGATCGGGCGCGGCCCTACACTGCAGCCCAAGTGCGCGTCAGAGCGGCTTGCTTGCAGGTCCCGCTGGGTTGCCGCCGTCAGTGGTCGCGTCAACAGGCAACCGGGCCGGGGAGGCTGGCTCTGGAGAACGCCGGGACCCGGCGTCGCAGGAGTTGGACATTCAAGTGGACACGCCGAAGCGCGGCAACACCCACTTCATGAGTGCGAGGTAGGCGGCCACGACGAGGATGGGCGCAATCCATTCCATAGATTCAGTCTGTCACTTTCCAGGATGCAGAGCACCGGGCGGGCGTGACACAGCGACGCAGCAGAATGCAATCGGGAGCAGCATCACGGTGGAGGCGCCGGGAAAAGTCCGGCCGCGCCTGGGCCGTCCTGCTCAGCTTTCCTCGCGAATCGAGGCCAGCTTGGCGGCCACCATCATTGCGATCTCGAGCGACTGCTCGTAGTTCAGCCGCGGATCGAGCTCAGTCTCGTAGGCCTGGCTCAAATCCGCCTCGCTCAATCCACGCGCGCCGCCGGTGCACTCCGTAACGTTTTCGCCGGTCAGTTCAATGTGCACGCCACCCAGCCGGCTGCCGCAGGCCCGATGGATATCGAAGGCCTGGCTTAGCTCCGATTCGATATCGTCGAACGAGCGCGTCTTCAATCCCGTGGAAGTGGTGCGCGTGTTGCCGTGCATGGGATCGCAGACCCACAACACGATTTTGCCTTCGCGCCGGATCGTCTCCAGCATCTTCGGCAGGCCGTCGGAGACGGTCTCCACTCCGTAACGATGAATCAGCGTCAGCCGGCCGGGCTGGTTGCTCGGATTCAGGAGGTCGCAGAGGCGCAGCAGGTCGTCGAGCTTCGTCGCCATGCCGACCTTGACGCCGATCGGGTTCTCGATGCCGCGCATGTATTCGACGTGGGCGCCGCCGGGCGAGGAAGTTCGAATGCCGATCCAGGGGAAATGCGTCGACAGGTTGAACCAGCCGGTGCGGCGCGGGACGCGGCGCGTTTGCGCCTGCTCGTAACCCAGGTGCAGCGCTTCATGGCTGGTGTAGAAATCGATGCGATCGGTCTCGCCGGCGCGGATGCCGAGGATGTGCTCCATGAATCGGAGCGAGTCCTTGATGCTGCCGACGCGGCGGTGATACTCCTCGGCCATGGGCGAGAGATGGGCCCAGTCGAGGTCCCAGTATTCGGGGTGGTGCAGGTCGGCGAAGCCGCCTTTGATCAGAGCGCGAATGTAGTTGAGCGTGATGGCCGCGCGCTCGTAACCGGCGATGAGCAACTGCGGATCGGCGGTCCGCGCTTGCGGAGTGAACTCGGGATGGTTGATCAGGTCGCCGCGGTAGCTCGGCAGCCGCACGCCGTCGCGTTCTTCATATTCCGACGAGCGCGGTTTGGCATACTGCCCGGCGAAGCGTCCGATGCGAATGACGGGGCACTGCGCGCCCTGCACCAGGGCCAGGCTCATTTGGAGGATGATTTTGAGCCGGTTGGTGATGCGCTGGGAAGAGCACTCCGTGATGCGCTCGGCGCAGTCGCCTCCCTGCAGCACGAACCGCCGTCCCAGGGCCGCTTCGGCGAGCTGTTCGCGCAAAGCGATAATCTCCCAACTGGTCACCAGCGGAGCCAGTTCCGCCAGCTCCGCCAGCGCCTGTTCCAGCGCCTCGCAGTCCGGGTACTGCGGCTGCTGGAGGGCTGGATAGTTCTTCCAGGAGGACGGGCTCCAGGCGCGTGCGCTTTCAGCGGCGGCCGGATTTTTCTCTTCGGCCGGCATGGCACCATCAGGGTAGCACGCGACAGGCGGGATCAAGGAGTCGCGAGGACCCGGCCCGGCCTGCCGCACTGAGCCGAAGTAAGAAAACGCGGCAGACGTAAAATGTTGCAGGTGGATTTGGACCACCGCGTCGCCGGGACCGGGTTCCACGGCGCGTTGATAGGCCGCCACGGCCACCGGCCCCGTGAAATTAGGAATCAATCCGGCGGTGTGCGTCTCGCGCAGCGCGGCGACCTTCATGAACTCCGTAATGCCGCCCAGATTAGGAATGGTCAGCCGGAAAGTTGTCAGAAGTTGCCGTGGGAGGGATGGTCCACTGGTCTCCGAATCAGCCAAAACCAGCCGGACGCCATATGTGACGGGAAAAACGATGGTGCGCCCGGACAGATTCGAACTGCCGACCTACTGGTTCGTAGCCAGTTGCTCTATCCAGCTGAGCTACGGGCGCACGCCTGGATCAATTTCCACTATAACAACTCGGTTCCGGAGCGGCAAGGATACGGCCCGCAGGCCACGGACGCGCCCGCGGGCTCGGCGGCCCGCGGCACTTCTGCCAATGGTCGTTAGCAGGCGCGCGCCGGTCAGCCCTTGGGGGCCTTGTCGGTCACCTTGAAGTTCTGCTCGTCGAAATACAGCACTTTCCCCTGCTGGTAGCTCGAGACGGCCATGCTGATAGCCACCTGGGCGTGCGCCGCAACTTCGACGTTCAGCCGCGGCTGCTGCCGGCTGCGAATCGAATCCAGGAAGTTGCCGATGTGGTCCATCATCATGTCGTTCTCGTCGACCTTGATGACGATCGGCTCCTCGCCGAACTTGGCCTTGTACTCAGGCGTCATCACTTCCTTCTCCGGCAGCACCGTGATGTGATCCGTGGGAGCCTCGAACATCCCGTGGTCCACCATAATAAGCGTGCCCTGGTGGCCGCGGATCAGGCCCGGGATGTGGTGCGAGTTCGCCATGGAGCTCGATAGCACGACCGAGAAGCCCTGCTTGTACTCCGCGACAAGATGGAACGTGTCCGGCACCTCGCGCTCGTCCTTGAACTCGTAAATCCCGCCGCTGCCGACCACCCGGCGCGGAAACTCCGGCTGGGGCCAGCAGATGTTCATCGGCGCCATCACGTGGAAAAACAGGTCGGTGGCGATGCCGCCCGAGTAATCCCAGTACTTGCGGAAGCGGAAAAAGCGGTCGGCGTCGTAGGCGCGCTTGGGCGCCGGGCCCAGCCAAGTCTTCCAGTCGATGTAATTGTCGCCCTTCCCGTCCGGGCCGGCTTCCTTGTCGATCTTCCAGTTCCACTCGCCTTCCACGGAATTGCGGTGGTAGCTGCCCTGGCTCATGATCATCTGGCCGATCATGCCGTCCGCGAGCGCCTTGCGCGCCTTCCACCACTGGTCGCCGGAGGTCGTCTGCGAGCCCACCTGCATGACGCGCTGCTTCGACTTCACGGCCTCGCGGAGCTGCTTCACTTCCTCGATGGTGTGGCACATCGGCTTTTCGAGGTACACGTCCTTGCCCTGCTCCATCGCCGCCAGCGCAACGCGCGCGTGCCAATGGTCGGGCGTGGCGACGACCACGGCGTCCACGTCCTTGCGCGCCAGGATCTCGCGGTAGTCCAGCGTGCCGTCCACCTTGAAGTTCTCCTTGGCGGCCGTGACGCGCTTCTGGTACACGTCGCAAACGGCGACCAACTGGCAGGAGTTCTCGTGCTTCTCACCATAGCGGCGGAACCGCTCGGCGACGTAATAGCCGCGGCCGCCCACTCCAATGAAAGCGACGTTGATACGATCGTTCGCGCCGATCACTCGTCCCGTGCGAGCCGGCTTATCGGCGGCCAGGACGCGCCCGCCGGCGGCCAGAGCCGCGCCCGTGACGGCGGCGGCCTTGAAGAATTCCCTTCGATTGCTTTCGAGCATGATGCAGTCTTCCTTGGCGTATTGTGAATCGATACACACTTATCCTATGCCCGCGCCCGAAGGCCGGTCAAAGAAAGCGTTGCCCTGCCGCGGGCCGTCTCGTGTTACCTTGCGGTGAAATGCAGTCTGCGCATTTCCATGGCAAGGCCGACCCCACGCGCGAGATCGAAGTGAAGTTGCGCGTCCAGGACGCCGCGCAGATGGCCGCCGTCCTGCTTGCAAACGATTTCGTCGTCGTCCATCCGCGGGCGTTTGAAGCCAACGAGGTTTTCGACACGCCGGAGCGGGCTCTGCGCGCCGAGCGGCGCCTGTTGCGCCTGCGCGAATTCGCCGGCGCGGCCACCCTCACCTATAAGGGCACTCCCGAGACCGGGCGCTACAAATCGCGCGAGGAGCTGGAGACCGTAGTATCCGACGCCGGCGCGCTGCGGCAGATCCTGGACCGGCTCGGCCTGCGCCTCTTCTTTCGTTATGAGAAGTACCGGACCATTTACCAGCGTCCGGGCGACACGGCCGGTTTGGTCGTCCTCGATGAAACGCCGATCGGCCTATGGTTGGAACTCGAAGGCGCGCCCGAGTGGATCGATCGCACGGCCGCGCAACTCGGCTTCACACTGCAGCAATATGTCACCGAGAGTTACGGCGGCCTGTGGCTGAAGTACTGCCAGGAACAGGCCATTGATCGTCCCAACATGGTTTTCAGCGACTCTCTCGGCGGCGATCCCGCGTGAGCGCGATCCGGCGCCACGGCATCGCACCGCGACGCCTACAATGAAGGCATGCTCGAGTCCGCCAATGGGGCCGCCGAGGTCTCGCAAGCCGTAGCCCGCCTGGATATCGTCCGCCGGGAAATCGGCAAAGTGATTGTCGGCCAGCAGGACGTCGTCGACGGCGTGCTCATTTGCCTGCTAGCAGGGGGCCATGTGCTGCTCGAGGGCGTGCCCGGCCTCGGTAAGACCACGCTTCTGCGGACGCTGTCGCGCGTGCTGCATCTGAAGTATTCGCGCATTCAATTCACCCCCGACCTGATGCCGGCCGATATCGTTGGTTCGATGGTGATGGAGACGGACTCGAGCGGCGCCAAGAGCCTGCGCTTCCAGCCCGGTCCGATCTTCGCCAACCTCGTGCTGGCCGACGAAATCAACCGCGCCACCCCCAAAACCCAGTCGGCGCTGCTCGAAGCGATGCAGGAGCGGACGGTCACCTCGGGCACGACGACGCACGAACTGGACCGCCCGTTCCTGGTCATGGCGACGCAGAATCCGATCGAGATGGAGGGCACCTACCCGCTGCCCGAGGCCCAACTCGATCGCTTTCTGATGAAGATCGTCGTCGAGTTCCCGTCGCGTGAAGAGCTCAACCGAATCGTCGAGCGCACCATCCAGCGCGACGAGCCCGAGCTCAGTCAGGTCATCACGCGCAGCGAGATCCTCGAGTTGCGCAACACCTGTCGCGAGGTGATCGTCGCGCCGCATATGCTGGATTTCGCGGTCAGCCTGGTGATGGCCACGCAGCCCGGCGCCGACGGCGCCCATCCGCTGGCCGATAAGTACATCCGCTATGGTTCATCGCCTCGCGGAGCCCAGGCGCTAGTCGAATGCGGCCGCGTCTACGCGCTAATGAATGGCCGCTATCATCTCGCCGGCGACGACATCCGCAAGGTCGCGCCCGCGGTCTTGCGCCACCGCATTATCCTGAACTTCGACGCCCACGCCGACGGCCAGACCCCCGAGACACTGCTGCGCGAGCTGATCTCCGCCGTCTCCGCGCGCCAGCCGAAGCCGTAATTCGATCCCTCAGTTTGAGTGAAGGAAAACGGCGGCCGCGATCAGCACCAGCCCAATCCCGATGCACCACAGCCGGCCGATCCAGGTGGGGACAGGTGGGCCGGTCGGGCGCAAACCCCAGCGGAAGTCATTCACCGCCAGCCCGAGGCCTATGAAAGCCAAGCCGACAATTGCGATCCAGATGCGATCCCAAATAATCATTTTCGACTCTCAATATCCGACTCTCAATCATAATCCGATTCCTCGCCTGGACAAGCCCCAAATCTTGCGATAAACCGACAATCGGGTTGTCCCGCCTGCCGCCTGCCCCCGCCCTGTCACAATAAGAGGATACCGGAGCCGATGCCCGCGCCCTTAATCGACCGCCAGCTTCTCGAACGCCTCGAGCGCCTGACCATCCACTGGCAGAAGTCGTTCCGCGGCCTGGTGGGCGGCCACAACGAATCGCGCTTTTCCGGCCCCGGCATCGAGTTCCTCGACCACCGCCGATTCCACCAGGGCGACGACCTGCGCGCGGTGAACTGGCGCGCCTACCTGCGTCTGGAGAAGCTCTTCCTCAAGATGTTCCAGACCGAGCCGCGCACGCCGATCCGCCTGCTGGTGGACGCTTCGGCGTCGATGGCCGCCGGAGCCGTCGATGGGGAGGTTTCCAAGTTCGACTTCGCACGCCGTCTGGCGGCGGCTATCACTTACGTCGGTCTGGTGCGGCACGACGCGATACTCATCCAGCCCTTCCACGAGGCGCTCGATGAGTCCTGCCTCGCCTCTGGCGGCCGCCACCGCTTTGGCCCCATCACCGACTTTCTGATGGCACTGGAGCCGCGTGGCCGGTCGGCGTTCATGCAGACTGCGCGCCAGTTTCTGGCCCGCTACACCGGCGCGGGTCTGGCCATCGTGATCTCCGATTTCTTCGACGACGCCGACGTGCTGCGCCCGCTCCAGTACCTGTCCGACTTCGGCCATGAGCTGATGTTGATTCAACTCTGGTCGCCCTCCGAGCGCGAGCCGGCGGCCGAGGGCGACGTGCACTTGGAGGATGCCGAGACGGGCGCGTTGCTCGAACTTTCGCTCGACGCGGCGGCGCGCCGCGCCTGCACCGAAGCCTTCGACCGCTACGCCTCCGCGCTCGAGCGCCTGGCGCTGCGCAATGGCGGGCGCTACTTCGGCTTCTCGACGGCGCTGTCGCTCGACGACGCGGTGGGCCGCGCGCTGGCATTCGAAGGCGGCGACACATTGCGCGGCCTGACGCCCACGGGGAGGCGCTGAGTCTTGTTCTTCGCCAACCTCTCGCTGGTTGAGTTCTTCTCGCTGCTCACCGCCGCGTGGGCCGCCGCCGTAGCGCTGTATTTGCTTAGCCGGTCGCGCCGGCGGCTGAGAGTGGCGACGCTCCGCTTCTGGCAGAACGCGCTGCAGGCCGTGCAGCAGAAGCGCCGCCGTCGCGTCGATCAACCCTGGTCGCTGCTGCTGCAGTTGCTCGCCATTCTGTGCCTGCTGCTGGCCATCGCGCAGCCGCGCTGGGGCCCGCGCCTGTTCGGCGGACGCGACCACGTGCTGCTGCTCGACACGTCGGCCTGGATGGCGGCGCCCTCCCGCGCCGGCGATCTCTCGATCGAGGCCCGCCGCGTGGCGCTGGCCTGGCTCCGCACGCTGCCCTCCGAGGACCGCGTGATGCTGATCCGCGCCGGCTCGCAAGCCGTGCCAGCCACGCGCTTCCTCTCCAGCCGGACCGAATTGGAAGCCGCCATTCGCGCTTCGCTGCCCGCAGCCGGGCCGCTGGACCTCGAACAGGCTTTGTCCCTGGCCCGCCAATCTCAGCGTCTCGAAGGCCGCGAGCCCGGCGAGATTGCCTACGCCGGCGCGGCGCGGCTCGCCTCCGACCCGTCTTCGCTCCAGCTTCCGCCCAACTTCCGCTATCTGCCGGTTTCCGCGCCGCCGCCGAATGCTGGCTTCGTTTCTGCCTCGTTGCAACGCGTGTCCGGTGAAGCCTCGCATTGGCAGGCCACCTTCGCTCTGCGCAACTACGCAGCGCTGCCCCGGGCCGTGCACGTCGCCATCGCGCTCGGCGGTTCGCCCGCCGGCGCGCGGCGCATCGTGCTGGCGCCGCTCGCCGAATCCTCCGTCACTTTCGACTTCCACACGGCCGCGGCAGGCTGGATCGAGGCCCGCATGAGCCCTTCCGATGCCCTGCCCGCCGACGACAGCGTCACGCTCGAGGTGCCCTCCGCGCAGAGTCTGCGCATCGCCGTCTACTCCGCCTCGCCCGGCCTGCTGCGTGCCATCTTCTCCTCCGATCCGCGTCTCGATCCGCAGTATCTGGCGCCGGCGGCGTACCGGCCCGACGCGGATGCCGGCGTCATCGTCATCGACGGATTCGCACCCCCGCAGCCGCCCCAACGTCCCAGCCTGTGGATCGCGCCGCCCGCCTCCGCCTCGCCCATTCCGGCGCGCTTGGTCAGCCGCGAAATGGTCCTGACCCACTGGCACAACGAGACTCCGCTCGGCGCCGGGTTGCGGTCGCGCGACCTGAAGCTCGCGGGCTCGCTCGTGTTCGATCTGCCCGCGGGCGCGACGCCGCTGGCCGATACGCCGGAAGGATCCGTGGCCGCGGCTCTGCTCGAACGCGGCCCGCTGCCACCCCTGGTAGTGCTGGGCTTCCATCCTCTGCGCACCGCGCTGCGCTCCGAGGTCGCGGCCCCATTGCTGTTTGCCAACCTGCTCGAGGCACTCGCGCCCGCGGCGCTGGTCGAACGCGGCACGCTCGCGGCTGCGCCCGGCGCGCTGCAGATGGAGTTGCCTGCGGGCGTCGACCTGGCGCGGCTGCAGGTGGTCGACGAGAACGCCCGCCCGGTTCCTTACACGCTCGACGGCCGCACGTTGCGCCTGTACACGCCGCGCAGCGGCGCGGTCCGCGTGCGCGCCGGCGCCTATGAACGCTCCTACTCGCTGGTCCTGCCCGGTTACGGCGCCTATCGCTGGGATGTCCCGGCCGGCGTCCGGCGCGGATTGCCTCGAACCACCCTGCCACAGGCGCTTCCGCGTGAGTTGTGGAAGTGGTTTGCCCTGGCCGGCCTGGTGCTGATCGTTCTCGAGTGGTGGCTCTTCGGCCGCTCCCGCGCCTGGTTCGGCCGGCGTCAGATCCCGTCGCTGGCCCTCAAAAGCGCCGCCATTGCCGCCTGCGTGCTGGCCTTCCTCGAGCCGCGTTTGCCGGTCAGCGAGACCCGCCAGGCCGTGGGTCTACTGATCGACACGTCGCAGAGCATCCCCGAAACTTCGCTCCTCCACGCCAGCCAATTCGCCGCCGCCGCCCGCGCCAAAAGCGGCCGCAACGACGTGCGCGATCTGCCCTTCGCCCGCGCCCTGCGCCCGCTGGATGCCGCCGAGCGCGCCACTGGTCGGTTCCACCTGACGGCCGGGGCAGAGGGGCGCGCCACTGGCATCGAGGCCGCCATCCGCGAGGCCGCCGGCGCGCTTCCCGCGGACCGCGTGCCCCGCCTGGTGCTGCTTTCCGACGGCGTGGAGACCGATGGTTCGGCCGCTCGCGGTGCGCAACTGGCGGCCTCGCTCGGGATTCCGGTGGACACGGTCGCGCTCGACGGCCGCGCCGCCCCGCGCTTCCGCATCGACTCGGCCGGCTTTCCAGCCGCGGCCTTCACCGGCGAGCGCTTCCCCATCGACCTCCAGGTGAGCACGCCCGAGCCGGCGCAGGCGCGGCTTGATCTCACCGCCGACGGACGCGCCATCGGCTCCAGCCCGGTCAGCCTGCAGGCCGGCGAGAACCATGTGCGCGCCTACGCCTCACTCTCCATGCCGGGCGCGTTTGAGCTCGCGGGCACCCTCTGCGCGGGCGCGCTGGGCGAAGCGCGCTTTGCCCAGTCGATCTCCCTGCGCTCTCCGCGCCTGCTGTTCCTGTCGCAGGACCCGCCCGGCATGGAGACGCACCTCGCGGCGACCCTGACCGCCGCGCATTTCGACCTCGACACGCGCACCAGTTGGCAGGCCGCGCGTCTGGAGGACTACCAACTGGTCGTCTTCAACAACTGGGACCTCGCCGCTCTGCCCGAGTCGCGCAAGCGGGATCTCGAACAGTTCGTCCAACGCGGCGGCGGGCTGTTGGTCATCGGCGGCGAGAAAAACATCTGGGTGGAGCGGAAGAATCCGCAAACCGACCCGCTCGACCGCACCCTGCCCGCAACCGTGGCGCCCCCGCGCACGCCCGAAGGCGCGGTCGTGGTCCTGGTCCTCGACAAGTCGTCCTCTATGGAAGGCCGCAAAATCGAACTGGCCCGGCTCGCCGCCACCGGCGTGATCGAGAACCTGCGTCCCATCGACCAGGTGGGCGTGCTGATCTTCGATAACTCCCACCAGTGGGCCGTGCCCGTGCGCCGCGCCGAGGACCGCACGCTGATCAAGCGCCTGATCGCGGGCATCGTCGCCGACGGCGGCACGCAGATCGCGCCTGCCCTGGCCGAGGCCTACCGCCGCATTCAGGCCGCGTCAGGGGCCTACAAACACATCGTTTTGCTGACCGACGGCATCTCCGAGGAGGGCGACTCGATGGGGCTGGCGCGGGATGCGCAGCAGAAGCATGTCACAATTTCGACGGTCGGCCTGGGCCAGGACGTGAACCGGGCCTACCTTGAGAAGATCGCGCAAACGGCCGGCGGACGCTCCTACTTCCTGACCGAGCCGGCTGGCTTGGAGCAACTCCTGGTCAAAGACGTCATGGAGCACACCGGTTCCACCACGGTTGAGAAACCGGTTCGCGCGCGCATCCTGCGGCCGGTGGAAACCCTCGCCGGGCTCGACCTGGAGAGCGCGCCGGCGCTGAAGGGCTACGTCCGCTTCCAGGCCAAGCGCGCCGCGGACCTGATCCTGGCGGTGGACGATGCCGAAAAGGATCCGCTCTACGTGCGCTGGCAGTACGGGTTGGGCCGGGCGGCGGTGTTCACCTCGGACGCCAAGTCGCGCTGGGCCGAAGCGTGGGTCGCGTGGAAGGGTTACGACCGCTTCTGGGAAAACGTGGCGCGGGACCTGCTGCCGCACGCGCTGGCGGGCGAATCGCGGCTCGAATGGGATCCGGCGGCCTCGCGCCTGATCGTGGAGTACCAACTGGCAGATCCCGCGCAGGCGCCGGACGTGCCGCCGCGCCTGTTCGCGCTGGGGCCGGACGGTTTCGGGTCCGCGCTGACCCTTCAGAAAGTCGGCCCGGGCCAGTACCAGGCGGCGTTCCCCATCGGCGCGCGGCGTGGCCTGTTTCGCGTACGTCCGCTCGAGGAGTCGCGGCTGTTCCCGGAAACCGGGTTGTACCTGCCCGAGCCGGAACTCACCTCCAGCGGGCAGAACGAAAAACTCTTACGCGACCTCGCGGCCTGGACCGGCGGGCTGTTCAACCCCACTCCCGCGCAGATCTTCCGGCCGCCGGCGCGCGCTCTGCCCGCCTGGCTCACGCTCTGGCCGGCCCTGCTGGGCTGCGCGCTGCTGTTCAACCTGGCCGAGGTCTTCTGGCGCCGCTTCCGGCGGCCTGGGGCGGTCGTGGCGCTGCCATTTCTGTCCCGAGCGGCCTAGGCGCGGACTTGCTCCGGCGCCTCCGTCGGGGCCTCCATGCGCCCCGGAGGCTCCAGCGTTCGCCGTCTCCTCGCCCCAAATCTGTTTGACACGTGGGCCTATGCTCAAGGTAGCCGACGCTCTATCCGTCGCATCGGCCCCGTTCTTTGACAATTGCAAATATGTGACGAATTTTCACAGGATAAACCAATCATTATAAAAAGCAAAGTCGACAATTGGCTTTGTTCCTCATTTTTTGTGTATTAAGCTCCTGGCGCGCCCGTCCGACCCTCGCCGTAGGCCTCGCGCAACCAGCAAGTCGGGCAGCGCGGATGAGGCAAGAGAGCCGCCGTCTAATGGAAATTCTCGTTGGGCTATAAAGTGTCGGTCCCGGACGGCCGATCCTTTGTTTGAAGTGCAACGCGGCGTCAGAAACTACTGCGGAAAAGGTCAGAATCGGGCGCTGGCTTTGAGAATTTCCACAAGAGGTGAAAACTATGAACAGCAGGAGCACCTATCGCGTGGGCCTGATCTTCAACACCGGCAATGAAGTGGAGCGGACGGCGGACCGCTCCACTGAGGACGCGCCGATTGACTTGGCGCGGTTTGACCAGGCGTTTCAGCGCGCCCGGTCAACAGACGGCGAAGACGGCCAGGAGGCCGTTCCGGACGGCTATTACGACACTCTCGTGGAAGAAGTCCGGCTGACCAAGACCCAGCGGACCGGGAACCCGATGCTGATCTGGAAGCTGTCCATCATGGGCGAGGAGTTTCACGGGCGGACCTTGAACAAGATGCGGGTCATTACGGAGAAGTCTCTTCAGTTTCTGAAGGAAGACCTCGAGTGTTGCGGTGTGCACCTCGAGCGGCTTTCCGACCTGTCGCTGCATCTCGATGAGATGTTTGGCCTCAAGATCAACGTCATGAAAAAGACCAAAGGTCAGTGGACCGACATCTACTTCGTCAAGGTCGAGAAGCCGGCGCCAGACAATATTCCGTTCTGACACGCGGTTAATGGTCCGCCCGCGGAAAAGCGCGATGCGCCGCTGGCAGCAGAGAATCCGGTTCCGCCGGAAGGCGGTCGTGCGCCGCGGGCCCTGCGCGATCTCGCTGATAAGGTTCGGCAACTATTAGCAATCTGCATTTTCAGCGCGTTCGGTGTCGGGCCCAGGGACGGTTGTGCAGGCCGCTGAAACAACAGGTAAATGATTCAAAATAAATGATGTTCTGCGCCGTAATAGCCCAGTCTGCAACGGCTTCGCAACTGTTGCGCACTGGACGCGGAGCCTCTGGCCGCCACACCATATCAAAGCGCGGGTGCAGCGCGCGAGGGATGATTCCGCGTGACGAAGTCGTGCTGGCGGCGACGCGTCGATCGCGCCCCTGGCAACCGCGGGGTTGAGCAACAACGAGAAGTCGTAGCCCCGCTTTGTGATCGGCTCTCTGAATGGGACGGATGCGGGCGCTGGCCGCTCCCCCAATGCAATGGCCGCCTCGGCCTGGGACATGAGCGTGATGAATACTGACCATCGGCCCGAGCAGGCTCACCCCGCCACGTGGGTGCCGACCCTGTACTTCGCCGAGGGCATCCCATTCTTCGCCATATCGTTGATCGCCGGGATCCTATACAAACGACTGGGGATGCCGAACGACGTCATCGCGCTCTACACCAGTTGGCTGCTGCTCCCCTGGTCTTTGAAACCCTTCTGGAGCCCGCTGCTGGAGATGTTCAAGACCAAGAAGTTCTTCGTCGTCTCCTTCGAGTTCATCGTCGGCGTGAGTCTCGCTCTGATCGCCCTGTGCCTGCCCCTGGCCAACTACTTTCGATACACTCTGGCGTTGTTCGTCCTCGTGGCTTTCTGCGCATCGACGCACGACATTGCAGCCGACGGCCTCTACATTTCGAGCCTCTCGGACAAGCAACAGGCGGCCTATGCCGGCTGGCAGGGCGGCTTCTTCAATGTGGCGCGCTTCTTCTCGCAAGGCGCCCTGGTGATCCTGGCCGGATACCTGGAGACGAAAACGGATGTGCGCCATGCCTGGATGGCGATCTTCGGCGCCATGGGATTGATCCTGGTGGGGGTGAGTTTGTATCACGCCCGCATGCTGCCGGCGGGCGCGGCCGGACGGCGCTCGGAGTCCTGGCATCAGATGGCCGCCACGTTTGGCGATGTGATCGTCAGCTTCTTCAAGAAGCCCAACATCTGGTGGCTGCTGGTCTTCATCCTTCTTTACCGCGCTGGAGAGGGGCAGGTGGTGCGAATCGGGCCGCTGTTCCTGGTCGACAAGCGCGCCTTGGGCGGACTGGGGCTGACGACCGAGCAGTTCGGGACGATCTACGGCACTTTTGGCACCGTTGCATTCATCGCGGGCAGTGTGGCGGGAGGCTATTTCACGTCCTGGTTGGGCCTGCGCCGGGCGCTGTTGCCGCTGATTGTGGTGATGAATCTGCCCAACTTGGCGTACGTGTACCTGAGCACCGCCCTGCCCACGAATGCCGCTCTGGTCGCGACCGCGCTAAGTGCCGAGATGTTCGGCTACGGGTTCGGATTTGTCGGCGTGATCCTTTTGATGATGCAGGAGATAGCCCCCGGCAAATACCAGACGGCGCATTATGCGTTCGCCAACTCGCTGATGAATCTGGGCTTGATGATCCCGGGCACGGTGAGCGGGAAGATCCAGATGGCGCTGGGGTACCGCAACTTCTTCATCTGGGTTCTGGTCGCGTCCATCCCGGCCCTGATCCTGGCGCGGATGATTCCGATTCACTCCGGAGCCGCGCCACCGGTGGCGGAACCGGTCACGGTCCCGTAGCGGCAGCACCGGGGATGGCCGGCCTGACCAGCGGCCCTTGAGAGCACTGGCGATCCAGCATTACGGAGCAAGTCATGCGTTACGGTTACTTCGACAACGATCGGCGGGAATACGTCATCGAGCGGCCCGACGTGCCGGTCTCCTGGACCAACTATCTGGGCATCAGGAATCTGTGCACTGTGATCTCGCACAACGCCGGAGGCTACTCGTTCTACGAGAATGCCGAGCACAAGCGGATCACGCGTTTCCGCGCCAACGGCGTTCCGCTGGACCGGCCCGGACACTACGTCTATCTGCGGGATGACGAGAGCGGCGAGTATTGGTCGGTCTCCTGGCAGCCTGTTGGCAAGGATCTCGCCGCGGCCCGCTATGAATGCCGCCACGGTTTGTCCTACTCCCGGTTCCGCTGCGACTATCAGGGTCTCGAGGCCGAGCAACTGGTGTTCATTCCGCCCGACGATGACGTCGAGCTGTGGGACGTCCGGATCAGGAACAGCGGCTCCACGAGGCGCACTCTCAGTGTCTTCGGGTACGTCGAATTCTCCTTCCACCACATCGAGATCGACAACCAGAACCTCCAGATGAGCCTCTACGCCAGCGGCTCCAGCTACCAAGACGGGGTCATCGAGTACGACTTTTACTACGAACCTTCGACCTTCCACTACTTCACGGCCAGCTTCGATCCCGACAGCTTCGACAGTATGCGCGACAGTTTCCTCGGCAGCTATCGCACGGAGACGAACCCGATCGCGGTCGAACAGGGCCGCTGCCACGGCAGTGTGGAACTGGGCGGCAACCACTGCGGCGCTTTGCACAAGCAGCTGATTCTCGACCCCGGGCAGGAGGTCCGCCTGGTGTTCATGCTGGGAGTCGGCGCGCGCGCTAAGGGCCAGGAGATCAGGGCGAAATACTCGAATCTATCCAAAGTGGACCAGGCCTTCGCCGATCTGAAGGCGTATTGGGACCGCAAGCTGGCCGTGTTCCAGTGTAAGACTCCCCACGAGGGGCTGAACACGATGGTCAACATCTGGACGCTATACCAGGCCGAGACTTGCGTCGTCTGGTCACGCTTTGCCTCGTTTATCGAAGTCGGCGGGCGCGTCGGGTTGGGTTATCGCGACACGTCGCAGGACGTGATGAGCGTCGTGCACACCAATCCCGATAAGTGCCGGCAGCGCATTGTCGAATTGCTGCAAGCCCAGGTGAGCATGGGGTACGGGCTGCACCTGTTCGACCCCGACTGGTTCGACCCGGCGAAGCAGAATGCGCCTAAGTTCAAATCGCCGACCATCACGCCCGCGCCCGATCGCAAGAGCATGATTCACGGCCTGGCGGACACGTGTTCCGACGACGTGCTGTGGCTTGTCGTTTCGGTCTGCGAATATGTCAAGGAGACGGGCGACGTCGCGCTATTCGACGAGCTGATCCCGTTCGCCGACGAAGGCGTGGCGACGGTCTACGAGCACCTCAAGCGCACGCTCGATTTTTCTGCCGCCGAGGTCGGACCGACCGGCATCTGTAAGGGCCTCCGGGCGGACTGGAACGACTGCCTGAACCTGGGCGGCGGCGAAAGCGCCATGGTGTCGTTCCTGCATCATTGGGCCTTGCGCGCCTTTGTGGAGGCGGCCCGGTACTTGGGCCGCGACGCAGACGTGGCGCACTACACGGCGCTAGCCGACAAGGTCCGCGCGGCCTGCGAGCAGGAACTCTGGGACGGCGAGTGGTACCTGCGCGGCATCACCGCCAAGGGGCGCAAGATCGGATCGAAGGAGAACGCCGAGGGCCAGGTATTCCTGGAGAGCAACACCTGGGCGGTGGTTTCCGACGCGGCGCGGCGCGAGCGCGCCGAGCTTTGCATGGACTCGGTCGACGCTCATCTGTACTCGCCTTTCGGCATCCACCTGCTGTGGCCCGCGTTCACCAGGCCGGACGACGACATCGGCTTCGTGGGCCGCGTCTACCCGGGCATCAAGGAGAATGCCGCCATCTTCAGCCACCCCAATCCCTGGGCGGTCATCGCCGAGTGCAAACTGGGCCGCGGCAATCGGGCCATGAAGTTCTACGACTCCTTGTTGCCTTGCAACCAGAACGACATGATTGAAATCCGCGAGGCCGAGCCGTATTCCTATTGCCAGTTCGTGATGGGCCGGGATCACACCGCCTTCGGGCGCGCCCGTCATCCCTGGCTCACCGGCAGCGGCGGTTGGAACTATACCGCCGTGACGCGCTGGATCCTGGGCATCCGGCTGAGTTTTGACGCTCTGATCGTCAACCCCTGCATTCCCGGCGACTGGAAGCAGTTCGAGGTGACGCGACAATGGCGCAACGCCATCTTCCACATCACCGTGACCAACCCCAACGGGGTGCAACACGGCGTCCGGACGGTGACGCTGAATGGCCAACCGGTCGATGCGCCGATCCCACCGCAGCCGCCCGGCTCAGTCAACGAGATTGAAGTGCGAATGGGATGAGCCGGCTTGCCGGCGGACGGCATCGCGGGCACTGCTGCGATCTCTGGCGCGGGCTCGAACCGCGGGGGACGCAAATGAAAATAGCTTCCGCATCTCTACGATGGGGAAGCCATAGACCTGGTGCGGGGGGCCTTGTTCCTTCCTAGCACACCGAAAACAAGTAAGTTATACATAACACAGAAAATCCAAAACGCCAAGAGCCCCGAGAGTACTCCGCCAGGTCACACCACGAATCACACGAACCTTCAGACCCATCCAAGCGTCGCCAAACTCGCCGGTGGCGACCTTGAGAAGGAGCCTGCCGAGCGATGAGCCTAAGAGCTACTCGCCCTTGCTCCACCCGCATTGGTGTGAGTACCGAACCTGCTCATCTGCGCCCGCAAGAATGACTGCCGGCCCCGTGCCGTCTTTCAACCGGTTTGGCCTTTCGGATTGGCGTCAGGTTTCGAGCTTCCGCGCAGGTCTCAGCACACTTGTCTAACCTCCGCGTTTCAGCACACCTGAGTAACATCCATGTCCAGCAACCGGCCGAGCTTGGATATCTTGGCGGCGATGTGTCCCGCGCCGACCGCGCAATGGTGGGCCGGCCCTTCCGCGCTCCAGTTCTCGATGAACCGGCGTGTGCCAATAGGAAACCGGTAGCGGCTGTTGGTGTTTCCAATTTCGAGGATCGGTCCGGCCACCGATTCGCCTTCGGCGACCAGCAGCTTGATCGTGCCGCCAACGCATTCCACTACGGACAGCAAGGTCACGGGTCCGTTCTTAACCGACATCTCGACCGACAAACCGGTACCGACTTTGCCGTGATAAACACCCAGGCTCCGTACTTTCGTCTTGCCCTCGGCGATGGCAATATGGCCCGGACCGTCGTGTCCCATAATCACGACATCGTCGCGGAAATCGGTGGCGTAGAATTCGGTGAACGACCCGCCGGCCCCGAACGACTCCATGATCTTCATGGCCTGAGCGTTCTTGACTTCGTATTCGCCGGCGACGGGAATGCCGCGCGCCGTCAGCAGGCTCGCGCCCAGAATAATGGAGCTGACAGCGTCCTCGTTTTCCGGAATGCCGACACCGTTGTAGAAGTAGGCCAGCGAGCCGAGCGCGTGGTTCTCGACCATGCGGTCGAGCGCTACCGAAGTGCTCGCGGCCCGCCGCAGCTCGGCGGCCGGGCAATCCGGCTGCACCTCGAATGCTTCGCGGAATGCTGCGACCCGGGCTTCGATTTCGCCTTCGGAAACGGCGCGCCGCAACGCCGCCAGCTCATCCACCTCAACGAATTCGATGTGCCCGCCGAAACCCGCGCACTGCCGCGTCAGGTCCGAGTAAATGTCGAGCATGCCGCCGTAATAGTGGCCCATCACCCCCAGCCGGTTATGCTCCATGATGAACGCCACGCGTGCCGCCGCGAGCCATGCGGAGATTTCGCCTGACGACGCGGGGTCGTTCTCGAGCATGCCGGTCACCTGAAAGAACGGAATGCGGCAGCGGCGGAAGAGGTTCGCGATTTCGGGCACGGAGCAGGCCTGGCACCAACTGAGCCACTCGCCCGTCATCGCCCCGCGGTCGCGCGACGCATTGAAAGTCGCGTAGTCGATCGCTTCACCTGGCGAGAGATTCAGGATGATCACCGGGACCTTGGCGCGGCGCACCACCGGCAACACCGTGGAGGACAAAGCGTAGGTCGAGACATGCAGAAAAATCAGATCGACGTCCGCTTCGCGAAAGCGGTGCCCCGCCGCCAGAGCCTTCTCCGGCGTGTCGATGAGACCCAGATTGACGACCGTCACATCGGCGCGCGCTAGTTGCGCGGCGACCTGTTTGTTATAGCCCCCTAACTTGTCTTTAAGGCCGCCGAATTGAGGCCAGTACGCGTCCGTGCCGATGCTGAAGAGGCCTACGCGGAGATCCCGCCGTGGTGTTTGGTCCGTCATGGAATTGGTGAGTCCAGCCTACTTGAGTAAACAGATCCTCGCAAGGAGGACAACCGCGCGCAACGTCCTTCGGACACCGAGTAAGCCCTCAGTGCCGGACGCCGGAAACGTTCCAGCCGTCCACCTGCACGACGGGCTTGCCTTTACCCAGATCCGCGGCGTGGTAGGTAGCCGTCACGGTACGCTTCTCGCCCGGTAGCAGCGCGAAGTAGTTGTCCTCCCACAGCACCGGCAGAATCTCGGCAGCCCGCGGCGGTGCGTCGGGATCCACGTCGCCTTCTTCGCCCCGGCTTACTTTCAGGTGTACGGAGAAGGCCAAACTCTTTGACGGATTCTCTACAGTCACGCGCGTGATGCCCTGCGCTCCTTGCACTTCCGATTGCACATGGTAGTTTACCGGCACGTGGGGCAGGGTATTCAAGGCCGTCATGTCGGCGTAGCTTTTAGTCGGCGTCACCCACCATGTCGTTTTGTCCCAATCCAGTTCCTCGGGCTTGGTCGACAGCCAGTAGAAGTTAGTACTGACGGTCTTCCCCGCGGAATCGGCCAGCGCCAGTCTTACAAAGTAGGTGCTCGACAAACTCGCGAGCGCCGGTACGCTCAGGACGCGCGTGGAGGTATCCTGAGTCACGTCGACGCGCGCCTCCTGGTGCCACTTCTCGCTCATGTCGAGGTTGTAAACCCAGGCTTTCGCCGTCATTCCCGGGAACGCCTGATAGAAGGAATTGACCACTACGATCGAGCGGTCGTCGTAGCTGTATTGAATGTGCAGCGGTTCATTCGCTTTCTTCGCGCCGAAGTAACTGCCGCCCGGCCGCAGATACCAGTCGTACAAGTGCCAGATCATCGACGGCCAGGCGTTATTGGCCATCCACTGGATCACGCCCGTCGAGATATACTTGTTGCGCCCGAAAGCCTCGAACATTGCACGTTGGCTCTCATAGGCCAGCACCTGCGCTTTGCGGGCGTATTCCTCCAGGTTGTCCGGCTTTCCGTAGCGCGCGTTCAGCGCCTCGGTGAAGACGTGCAGGTCGCGGAACGGGCCGCCCCCGGCGTGATAGTCCCAGGCGGAGTTGATGGGCCACAATTTGTCCTCCGGAAGCATCGCGCGGATACTTTCGATAGGAGGTACGGACGGCCCCGGGCCTGTTTCAGTAATGAAGCCGAATGCGCCGCCGTTCTTTGTGTCCAGCAGCCAGTAGCTGGGCGCGACATATTCGTAGGGACCGGTCATCTTGAGCCCGGTCTCACCGCTGACCTCGGTGGGCTTCTGCGTGGCCGACGATTGATAGGGATTCGGCCAGTTGAGCTCCTTGAGAATCTCGATATAACGCTGCTCCACCTGCGCTACCGGAGGATTATCGCTGCCGTTGAGCCAGTCGAAGACCGACGGGTGGCTGCGCAAACGCCGGATCTGATCGCGCAGCGACTCAGCAGCGATCGAATGGTCCACATCCTTCCAGTTGGCCCATTTCTCCCAGTGATCGCAGCAACACCAGCCGGTCAGTACCAGGATGCCCATCTCGTCGGTCAGCTCGAAGAAATGGTCGTTCTCCAGTTTGCCTTCCATGCGCACCGCGTTCAGGTTCATGTCGCGGACATAGTTCAACTCCTCGGCCTGGCGCTCGGGCGACGACCGTAACAGCATGTCGAAGGTATAACCTGCTCCTCGGATGAGGATGTTCTTTCCATTGATCTGAAAGACGCGGTGGTTCTGCGCATCGAGCTTCGAGGTCACCTCGCGGATACCGAATTTCATCGCGTACCGATCCGATATGGCCCCGCCCGTTTCGAACTGGAGCTGCAATGGGTATAGGTTCTGCGGCCCGACCTGCACCGGCCACCACAGCCGCGGATGGTCGATCTTCAATTGCGCGAAGCCGGCGGGTGCGAAGGTGACGACGCGCGTTTCGCCCGGCGCCAGTTCCACTGACTGCGAGAAACTTAGCGCCTCGATGGTTCCCTGCAACGTTCCGCTCACCGCGCGCTGGGTGCCGTTGCGCAGTTCGGCCGTGACCGTGAGCTCGGCCTTATCGGTGGCGGGCAGATTCAGCCGCGTGATCACCTGCGGGAATCGGATCGCCACCGGGCCCGTGGCGTCCACGTGCACGTCGCGCCACAGCCCCATGCCTTTGTCGGGAGCGGCCGGATTCCAATCGACGAACGTGATACCGAGGTCATCCGCTTCTGGCGGGAAAATCTCTACCGCCAGACAGTTCTTCACGCCGGCCTGCACCACTCCGGTGACATTGAATTCGAAGAGCCGCCACGCGCCCGCCATCTTGTCCGACTGGGCGATCTGATGCCCGTTCAGCCAGACATTGGCCCGGTAGTTGATGCCGTCGAAGCGCAGCCACAGCGTCTTGTCGCGATAAGTATCCGGTGCCGTGAATTCCGTACGGAACCACCACGACTGGCGGAACGGGCTCTCCGGCGGCATGGGCAAGTTCGAGAAGTTGGCGGCAATGGGATAAGTCGTGCCCGGGATGGCGCGCAGGTTCATGCCGGTGTAAGGGTCGGCGTAAACCTGGTTGCGCACCAGCGCGCTGACGACCGTGGAGGGCATCGTCGCCTTGTACCAGTCGCGGGCCGGAAAGCCCGGTGTCGACACGTTTGCGGCCGTGTCTCGAACCGCCGACGACGGTTGGATCGACCAACCCTCGCGCAACAACAGTTTCTCATTCTGGGCGTAGGCGGCCGATGCCGCCAGCGCGATCAGCACCAGGCAGGTTATCTTCTTCATAAGCAGCTAGCCTCATGATAGTCCCAGTCGCGACGCCGGCTGCGCGGTCCACGCATCGCCTCTCGCTCGCGCTCGGAAAACTCGGATGAGAGACGGCTGAAGTCCACACGATGCAGTAGATGCAGTGCTTGGATAGCGAGGGGAGTGCGCGGCCAGGAGAGAGATGTCAGTCCCCGATATTCGCGGGCGGCTTTAGCGGAGGACCGCCGGGCGGAAAGCTACGACTGTGAGACATGCAGGTTAACGTCCCAGGAGGCTCTGCATGACCGTGAGGAACGGTCTGGCAAACGCCACGCTGACACTTAGGCTCACAAAAAGCGGTGGCGCCAGGGCGATCCACTTTTTGCGAGAGACGGCCTCGATCATGACCCACAACAGCAGCGGCGAAACAGGACGCCCGAAACCAAATGCCTCGATCATGTGACTCGGCGAGCAGAGCACAACTGCCAGGGCGGCGAAGAAACCGACGCATAGAGTCGCGGGCCCCAGGCGGCGCTCGAGGAGCCAGCGCACAGCCAGGATCATGCTGATAGCCAGACCCAGCACGGCGAGAAAGTCGGTGACTCGCATCAACAACTGCACGAGCGGATCGGGGAACGGCCGGAACCAAAACAGGCGCCGCAAGATGCCCCAGACCGGAAATCCGAACATCAATGCCGGGCCATCAGGCGGCAGCCGCGCGGCCAGGTACCCATACCAGGCGATTGCCGGGATGCCGCTCGAAGCAAACCAGGCGGCCTGGCGCCAGTCGCGGCGCAACAATCGATCCGCCACCAATGCGGCGACGAGCAGCAGGCCTGTTTCGCGTGTGAGGGCAGCCAGCAGCGCCAGCACCCAGACACGGGTCCAGCGCTGCTCTTCGCAGTACAACAGGAATCCGGCAAACAAAGCCGTGAGCGGCCCGTCCGTCAGCATGCGGTCGAAGGAAGCTAACGTAGCGGGGAGAATCACAAACAGCAATCCCCACAGCGGAGAACGGCCACGGCGCGCCAGCAACCGTGCGCACCAGAACGTGCCCAGCCCCAGGAAGAGCAACTCCAAAGCGATATATGCACCGTCTATCCAATCGCGCTGCCCAAAGCCGAATGACCAGGCCGCCAGCGGAACCAGAAGCCGGCGGCACCAGCGTTGCGGCACGTCCACCATATAGCGGTAGTAGCCCTTTTGGAGCGACGGATCGTGTGCCAGGAATCTGTAGAATTGGCCATCGTAGCCGTGGCCTTCAAAACGATACGTTCCCGCATCCAGATCGGGCGGCACTCGAAGCGCTGTGCCGGTGCAGAATAGCGCTGTCCAGTTGCCGTCGCACGCGTAGTGGATTCGAGCGGCGGTCCAGGCAAAAACCACGAGCGCCGACAGAAGCGCCACCCCTGCGCAAGCGCCGCGATTGGCGCCCGGACGAGAAGCTGTGGACGCAGCCATGAGCATGCATTATAGCCTCGGAGAGGGCAGCGTTGTCCGCAACGCAAAGACTCAAACCGGGCAGCTAGTGGCCTGTCGCAGAGAGATCGTTAGTACGCATGCGGCGGGAGGGGTCTGAGTACTTCCACTGGATGGGCCGCGCGTGAGCGGAGTAGGCGTTGATGTAGCGGCGCAGTTTGCGAGCCAGATCGGGGACCGAAGTGAAGATGCCGCGGGCGATGACTTCCCGCTCGATCTTGCCGAACCAGAGTTCGACCTGATTCAGCCACGAAGAATAGGTCGGCGTGAAGTGGAGTTGGACGCGGGGATGTGCGGCCAGGAATTCCCGGACGGCCTGAGTCTTGTGGGCCGAGAGGTTGTCGAGAATAATGTGGATCTCCTGCTGCGGCCGGCACTCCGCCACGACCTGCCCCAGGAAGGCGACGAACTCTTGGCTGGTGTGGCGCGCGGCGGTCTTCCCCATGACTTTGCCGGTCTTGGTGTCCAGCGCCGCATACAGCGACAGCGTGCCGTGGCGGTAGTACTCAAAACCATGGCGCTCGGCGCGGCCGGGCGATAGCGGCAGCACCGGGTCAAGCCGGTCCAGGGCCTGAATCGCGGTCTTCTCATCGACACAGAACACGGCTGCGTGCTGCGGCGGGTTCAGGTAGAGTCCGATGATGTCGGCCGCCTTGGCTTCGAAGTTGGGATCGTTGGAGGCCATATAGCGTTCCAGACGATGCGGCTTCAATCCGGCTTCCTTCCACACACGGTGCACCGCATCCTTGCTGACGCCGAGAACGGCCGCCAGTTTGCGGCAGCTCCAGTGCGTCGAGTGATCGGCGGGCCTCTTGCGGGTGGCAGCGAGGATCTTCGCGCGTAGGGCGGGCGTCAGGACGGTCGGCTTCTGGCCCGGATGATAGGTGTCCAGGCCGTCAACGCCATCCGCCAGGAAGCGCTCTTTCCAGCGGCTGATGGTCGGTGCAGTGGTATCGAGTCGTTGCTTGATCGTGCTGAAGGAGGCGCCCTCGGCCAGCAGCAGGATCAACTTGGCGCGGAAGACGTAGCCGGCGGGCAGGGACCGGGATTGGGCGATCGCGGTCAGTTCGGCCGACTGTTCAGCGGTGAGGAGCAGAGCGGTGCGGGTCGCCACAATTGTATTGACGCACGCTCGCTAGTAATGGTTACTCTGCGACAGGCCACTAGTAATTTAAATGGCGTCCCTTGCTCAACCGTAGCTCATGGCTCTCCATCCGCCTGCAAGGGCCGTCCAGGGAGAGGCAGTTGAAGGTGCCCTGATCAGGCGATTGGCTAGACGAGATCGCTACACCGGCTCCGGGGGCATCTCGCGATCCTGGTTCTGGCGTGCTGGAAGGCGGTAGCGGGGTGAGTGCGGGAACTTCGGTCAGGGCATGATGGCTGGGGGACAGGCCGGGCCGATTTGGCGATGCCCAAGCGCGTTCCACGTCGCGCCAGCCAACCGGGAAAGGTCCGCGCCGCCGCCCGAACGCCGGCACGGAATTGTCTGGTCCTGCGCGACGGGTGGTTGTTGCGTTTCTTTACAGTAATCGTTAAAGTTTGACAAATGCAGCTCACGACATGCGCCCTTTGCTTCACGGCCATAGCAATCTCGTTTACGGCGGCCGCGCAACCATCGCGCATCGACGTGGACCCATCGCGGCAGTATCAGACCATCGACGGCTTTGGCGTCAACTTCAACGGGACCTACTTCCGCGAATCGCAGAAGAAGCTGATCGATGTGTTGATCGACGACCTGGGAGCGACGCTGTTCCGGCTCGACCCCTATGGACAGACCAATTGGGAGACGCGCGACGACAACGCCGACGCGAGCAAAGCCGATTGGGACTACTTCAACGACCGCTACTCCACGCCGACCTTCGAGGCCTCGTGGGCGGCGGCGCGATACCTGAACGCTCGCGCCATCGAGCCCTACCTGACGCTCAGCGGCACGGCGCCAGAGTGGATGCTGGAGACGACCGGAACAAAGCCCGGCAAGAGGTTCGACCATCTGCGCCCGGAGATGTATGGGGAGTTCGCCGAAACGGTAGCGACGCTGGCCGTCTATGCGCGCAACCGGGCGCACATCCGTTACCACCTCTTCAGCCCGGTGAACGAAACCGATTGTTCGCCGATCGAGGGGCCGGGCGTATCGCCTCTGGAGATGCCGAAGCTCCTGCGCGCGATCCAGGACCGTCTGCGCGCCGAAGGGATGGGCGACCTGACGCTGGTGGTGGCCGAGCAGTGCGATGTCAAGGACGACTACTTCGGCCCGATCCTGGGCAACACCGAGCTGATGAAAAGCGTCGGCGTCTTCACGGCGCACACCTATGGCGGCGAGGACTTTCGGCCGCACGTGGCGCGGGTTCGCGCCAGTTCCTATCCCCAGGCCAGGTTCTGGCTGTCGGAGTACGGCGACCTGAAGGATGAGGACCGCTCCGAGGAAAACGAATGGAACCGCTTCGTGCTGCTCGGAACCGAGCGAGTACTGCGCAACTTGAACATCGGCATGTCGGCGGCCGTGTGGTGGGACGCGTTTGACAACTTCCACGAACACGACCAGCGCATGACTTACTACGGTCTCGTGAAGAATGCCGATCACGTCTACACGCCGAAGAAGCGCTACTACGCGGCCAAACAGCTCTATCGCTACGTGCGGCCCGGTTCACGGCGCGTGGAAGCGACGTTGACAGGCGCCAATGTCCTGGTCAGCGCCTTCGACGATCCATCGAGCGGTCAAGTGATCGTTGTCGGGTTGAAGCGCGGCGGCGCAAACCGCGTCATCGTCGCTGCCCCCGGGGTCAAGCGATGGCAAGTGCTGCAGACAACGCGCACGCTGGATTGCGCGCCCACGGCGGAGGTGGCCGCCGGCCCGGGCGGCGAGGCGGAGGTGGAGCTGGCAGGCGAGGCCGTCTTCACGCTGATCGGCCTCCGTGCCCGTTGAAGCCCCATTGCTTGCGGAAGGCAATCGGGGATTGGAGAGCTGAAAGCCGCGAGCGCTGGCCGAGCGTTTTCGGAAGCTCCGAAAAGGAATCGCAGATGACAGGCTGCTTCATGGGTCAGCGCTGTTGGTCCTTGCTCTCCGTCGCGCTGGCCCCACTTTGCCTGGCCGCGACGGCTCCGCCGGCGGGGTACGACACGCTCCAGGACCTCTGGGTCTTTCAATCGACGCTGTCCGCGAACTGGTCGGGCGGCGACGTGGTCGCGCCGAGCAACAACATTCCGATCGACACGACCCAGAGCTATGGCGGCCTTCCGTCGCTCTTGTTCACCGTTCAGGCGCCGGGCCAGGGCTCTTGGACCGTGATTCTGCCCGGAACGGGCTGGGAGCCCTATTCGCTCGAGTTCTACCGTGCCAACGGCGCTCTGGAATTCAACATCAAGGGTGCGGCGGGCGGAGAACACTTCAATCTGGCGCTCACCGACGATCTGCCCAGCCGGCTCGCCAACAAGAGTCTGAAGACCACGCCATTCGACAGCGCAAGCTACGTGACCGCCACTACCTCCTGGCAGCACGTGCGCATTCCCCTCTCTGCCTTTGCGGCGCCCGATGGTTTCAACTGGCGCCAGATGGGCTCCCTCCAGCTTGGCAACGCCTCGGGCGGTGCCTACGTCGGGAAGTTCTGGCTGAATCAGATTCGCTTCACCTCGCCCGATACCGAGCCCGTCTACCCGGCGATTAAAGTGAATCAGCTCGGCTACGCGCCGGCAGCGCAGAAGATCGCACGAGTGAGCGGTTTCGGCGAACTGCTGACGGCAAGGGCCGGAACACCGTTCCAGGTACTGCGCGCGCCCGACGGGCCACAAGTGTATGCCGGACAACTCGCGCTGGTCACAGACTACGACGAGGGCGTGTCCGGCGAGAAGGTGCTGTCAGCGGACTTCAGCGCGTTGACAACACCAGGAGTGTTCTTCCTACGCGTGCAGGCCGACGGCGTCGCCGATTCCCTTCCGTTCCCCATCGGCGCTGGTGTGCTCCATCCGCTGCTGCGCGCCACCCAGCGTTACTACTACTACCAGCGGCAGGGCATCGAGATCGCCGAGCCTTACGCGGAAGGCTTTTCGCGCGGCCTCGGTCATCCGAACGACGTCTCGGCGCAACTGCGTTCGAACGGCGTGACTCGCGACGCCTCGCACGGCTGGTACGCCGCCGGCGACGATGGCAAATACGTCGCCGACGGCGCGCCGGCGGTCGCCACGCTGCTCGAAGCCTACGCCCTCGCTCCGGAGTTGTTCTACGACGGACAGACCAACATCCCCGAAAGCGGGAACGGCAAGCCCGACCTGCTGGACGAGGTGAAGTGGGAGCTGGATTGGATCATGAAGATGCAGGACCTTAGTTCCGGCGGCTTCTATGTCCAGCTCTCGGTGGGCGATTGCGCACCGTCGGGATCGTGCCGCCCGGAGGAGATCCTCGCGCACCGCTACGTCGAAGATCTGTTCGACGGCGTGGGCAACGTGAAGCCCACCGCGCCCACCGCCGACGCGGTGGCGGTGCTGGCGCGCGCGAGCACCATTTACCAGGGATATGACACGACGCTGGCGGCCGCTTACCTCGCCGCCGCCGAGGCCGGCTGGGCCTACCTGCAAGCCCATCCGCGGAACATCCAGGCCAACGCCCCCGGCATCGAGGGCAACCAGACCACCGACGACCAGGACCGCATGTGGGCCGCGGCCGAACTCTTCCGGGCCACCGGCGAGGCCGACTACAACGCCTACTTCCTGGCGCGCTATCAAAACTGCTCGTCGACCTGGACCAATACCAACGGCGCCGCCTCGGACATCGTCATGCGCGCCTTCTATGCCTACAACGCATCGGCCGCATCCGATGCTCAGGAGCGCGCCTGGTTCAGCGCGCAGTTCGCGGCGTGGCGTGCCACGCAACTCGCCCGCACGCAGAGCGCCTGGCGCAACTTCATGCCCTTGTGGGGCTACTACTGGGGCAGCAACACCGAGACCCTGCAGACGATTACGATCCTGGCGCTGGCCGAAATGAGCACCACCGCACCGGCCCTTGGCGAGATCGTCGACGCGGCGCAGGCACAGATCGACTATATCCTGGGCGTCAATCCGCTGCGCCACAGCTACGTCACCGGCATGGGCGCCGATTCCGCCGTAACCATCTTCTCGTCGATCTACCCCGCCTATGGGCTCTACACAACCCCTCCCGGCTACATGCCCGGAGGGCCCGACATCGACGATAACCCGTGGTATTCCAAATTCCCCGCGCGCTGCTATGCCGACACCGATACCGATTGGCAGGTGAGCGAGCACGACGTCAGCGCCACAGCGCAGCTCCTGTTCACCGCCGCCCTCCTCGAACACTCCTACGGCTCCAGCAGCCCGCCTCGGATTCGCCGGCCAATAGTTCCGCGTCCACCGACTGTTCCCAGACCGTCGAGAGTGATCCCGTAGCGCCATGCTCGTTCTCTTCAGGCCGGAAAGCAGTCCGAATATAATGGCCAGCAATCTCCATCGTGCACAGTCGGCGGAAGCGGCGCTCTTGGCCCGGCACTTCCCCCCCTCCGCCCGTCAGTCCCGCGCCGGTGTGGGGCTCGGCCGAGTGGGCGCAGTGAGCGCGGCAAATGGTGTGAGGCATAGATAATGACCGTTCGCATTGACGGCCATTCCACGGAAAGGGAATTAGGATAACTATGAGAACTGCAAAGATAAGCAGACGCCGGGCTCTTTCCGCAATGGCCGGCGTGTCTGCCTTGCTTCCCTGTCGTGCGGCCTCGGCGCGGACTCCATTCCCCCTAGCAGACGCAGGAGACAACCTCGCCCCATTGTCATCTGCCGGGCCAGCTCTCGAGATCGCTCCAGGACCATTCAAAGCCACGCGCTCGTCGCTCCGCGAGTGGCAGATTCCGGAATGGTATCGTGACGCCAAGTTCGGCATTTGGGCCCACTGGGGTCCGCAGTCCGCGGTGGAGTACGGGGACTGGTACGCGCGCCACATGTATATCCAGGGCCATAAGCAGTATGAGTACCATGTCAAGACTTATGGCCATCCCACCAAGGTTGGATTTAAAGACGTCATTCCCACGTGGAAGGCGGACCATTTTGACGCGGATCACTTGCTCGGACTCTACAAGAAGGCCGGCGCCAGGTATTTTTGCAGTATGGCCGTGCATCACGACGGCTTCGACTTATGGGATTCCAAGTACCAGCCCCGTTGGAATTCCGTCGCAATGGGCCCGAAGCGGGACATCGTGGGCGAGTTCAAGCGAGCCGCGGGGAGACACGGTCTCCGCTTTGCTGTCAGTGAGCACCTTGCGCCGAGTTACCATTGGCTTGCCACCTCGCATATGAGCGACAAGACCGGTCCGTTGGCCGGCGTGCCCTACGACGGGGCGAACCCCGCCTACGCCGACCTGTATCACGATCTGCCGGAGCTGTATTACTACAGCGGTCAACTTCTCGATGACACTAAGGCTCCGACAGCCTGGAAGCTGCACTATTTCAACCGAATCAAGGACCTCGTTGACAAGTACCAGCCGGATCTCCTATACACCGATGGCGACATCTCGTTCGACGAGCATGGCCTGGCGCTTGTCGCAAATCTTTATAACGTCGATGCCGCGCGCCACGGCGGGCGATGCGAGGCCATCTTCACCAGCAAACTGCCGAGCGATTGTGAGGTCGGCACTTGTGTTCTGGATTGGGAACGCGGGGTGGCCTCTGGTATTTCGAAGAATCCGTGGCAAACAGATAGCTGCATCGGCGAATGGCACTACAATCGCGAGGCGACCTACAAGTCACCCAAATACGTCATCGATCTCCTGGTCGACATCGTCAGCCGAAACGGGAACCTGATGCTGAACTTCCCCCTGCCGAATAGTGGGCAACTCGACTACGAGGAGTTGGTCATCCTGGATGAGATTACGAAATGGATGAGCATTAACAGCGAAGGTATCTACGGAACGCGACCCTGGAAGATCTTCGGCGACGGGCCCGTCGCCTCCAAGCCAGCCAGCGGAGGCACTCGTTTCAACGAAGCGGGGCGCACGGAGCTCAGCGCGGAAGACGTGCGCTTTACGACGAAGGGCAATGTGCTCTACGCCTTCATCATGGGCTGGCCGGAGAAGGCCGCGCTGATCAAACCTCTTGCGACCACAAGCGCATTGGCGCCGCCCAAGATCCAGCACGTCGAACTGCTGGGATACGGCGGCAAGTTGAGATGGGCCCAGGACGAGCAGGGCCTCACCGTGGTGATGCCCGCAGTCGGGCCCTGCAATCACGCCATCGGGCTAAAGATCATATCTAGCACACTCGGCTAGTCAGGCATCCGCGTGGCGGCGACTTCAGTTCGCCCATGCTGGACTCGGCGCGAAGTGATGTAAGCAAGAGATCGACGACTCGGAAAGAGGATGGATAATGAGTAACCTTCAGCGCGGCTTGCTTCTATCGGTAGTGTGTTGTTTGATTGGCTGCCCCTGGGCATTCGGGCAATTCCAATACGCATCCAAGACGCTTGAGCCAACGGCGGAGACCAAGGTCCAGTGCTGGCGTGAGGCGCGGTTTGGCATGTTTATCCACTGGGGGCTTTATTCGATACCGGGCCGGGGAGAGTGGGTCCAGTGGGATGAGCAGATCCCGGTAAAAGAATACGCGCAACTGGCCAATCAATTCAATCCCAAGCAATACGATCCAAAGGCTTGGGCGGAGCTGGCCAAAGAAAGCGGCATGAAGTACATGGTGCTGACGGCCCGCCACCACGACGGCTTCGCGCTATTCGACGATCCCGGGAGCGACTTCACTTCGGTCAAGACCGCCGCGCGCCGCGATCTGGTAGCCGAGTACGTTAAGGCGGTGAGACAAGCGGGCTTGCGGGTTGGACTCTACTACTCTCCGCTCGATTGGCGGTATCCGGGGTTCTTCTTCCCGAGCATCTACGGCGACGATGCGAAGCAGTTGCGGCAGCAGTACCATCGCCAGCTGGCGGAATTGGCGGAGAATTACGGAAAGCTTGACATTCTCTGGTTCGACGGCGGCGGAAACGACTGGCTCGGATTTGGAGGGATTCGCTACAGCGGAGGCTGGAAGTCGCGCCCGGATAATGAATCCTACAAGGGGCCCTTCGATTGGCAGGATGAGCAGGCCGTCAGGCATCTCCGCGAAAGACAGCCCGACCTTATTACCAACGACCGCGTGGACGCTCCCGCGGACCTTCGAGTTCGGGAAAGCGACAGTTCCTTAGGTGGATTTGAGAATCGGTATCCTTGGGAACTGAACGTCACGATCGTTGAAGGGGCTTTTGGATATCAGGCCGGCGCCAAAGTGAAGTCGCTCGGCTACCTCATCCGGTTGCTGGTCGGCGCGGTCGGACGCGACGGGAATTTCCTGTTCAATGTCGGACCTCGTCCCGACGGGCAGATCGACCCGGACCAGGCTCAACGGCTCCGCGAAATCGGGCAGTGGCTGAAAGCCAACGGTGAGAGCATCTACGGCACTCGCGGCGGACCTTGGCTGCCCGGGTCCTATGGAGTCTCCACCCATCGCGGCAACATCATCTATCTTCATCTCTTGCGTCCGCCCAACAGGACCGGACTCTCGTTGCCTGCCCTGCCCGAGCGGCTCGTGCGCGCCTCGCTGCTCAATGGGCCTGAGGTTGCCTTCCGCCAGACTGACCAGCAGATCACGATCGACATCCCCGCAGAGAGTACTGACTCCATCGATACGGTGCTCAAGTTGGAACTCGGAAAGGAGTGGACAACTGCCGCGGTGATTCCGGTTCCAGATCCGCCGGTCGAGTAGGCGTGCCGTTCGTGCGTCGAGTGCCTGCCATCCCCGCCGTGACTGATACTCAGACGAACCTCGAGGCTATCGCTCGAATGGCGTGAGCGCTAAACGAACCCCATATTGAGATCGCGAGCGCGGTGGCGCACCGTGGCGGTATGTAAGGGCGCAGGTGTGAGGCGTGGGCGAAGTGGGATGAGTTGGCCGACGGAGCAGACGGGCAGCGGGCTGAGCGTGGCGGCGTTCTACCGTCAGCGTAGGTTGACCGAGTCGCAGTTGTTCACCTGGAAGAGGCGGCAGCGCCAGGTCGCGGCGGAGCCGTTAGCTGCGGTCGAGGGAAAGCGAAGCCGCCCTGAACAGAATTCGACTTGGAGATGGAGGGAAATTGCTCCGCTGAAGACGCACCCTGAATGGCGTACGTCTTCAGCGCTTGTGGCGGCGCGCAGGACTGAGAAGGCTCCCTTGCATCCTACGCGCAGATTGTCCGCGGGGCCTCGGCGCACTGTCCAATTGGCGGGTCTATTTGCGGGCCAGGAACGGCGTCAGCATGCCGAGCTGATCCCGATGGATCTCGCACGACGCGAAGGCGAAAGAGCGCGCCATCTCGGCGAGTTCCGAGGGCCTGTGCTCGGCGAGGCGGCGCAGCACAAAATCAAGCGCCGGCGCGTCGAAATCGCGTGCGACCTCTCCGGCCCATTGTTCGCGGGTGTCGGGGAGAATGTCGGTTTCCGCCAACAGCTTGCTGACGCTCCGGGTGAACGGCGCTTCGAGCTCCTTGTAGCGGCGCATGAAGCCGGTAATCCGCGGCGAGTCGAGGAAGCGGCGCCACGACGAGTCGGGCCGAACCGTCACGATCCCCATGTTGTGGAGGTCCTTGTAGCACCACATGGACCAGCCCCAGCCGTGCTCCTCGAAGATCGACACCAAGTCGCGCGTGATGGCGAGTTGCACTTCAAAGGGCTGGCGATGGCTGCGCGACACGCCGAACTCCGCCACCAGCACGGGCCGGGCGATGCGCCGCTGATCGTACTTGCCGGCGAGGGTCTGCCTGACCGTCTCGCGGTCTAGGCGCTGGCCGTCGACCGTCGCCGGGTAACTGGTGAGGTTGGCCAGGGCCGGAAAGCGCTCGGAGTAGTAGTGGTGCAGCGCAGGGATGACCTGCGGATCGACGAACAACTCGTCATGCAGGCTGGCGATGTCCTTGGCCCAGAGGTTGCCGTCGAGCACGATGAGGTGCTCGGGATCAACCCTGCGAATCGCGCTGATGATGCTCAGGTAGAACTGGTTGAGCAGGGGGACATTCGTCGTGACCGGCTCGCAGAGAACGTTGTAGCCGGCGATAGTCGCGTCGCCGCTATAGCGCCGGGCGATCTCGCCCCAGAGCGCGACGGTGCGATCCAGGAACTCCCGATGCTCCCAGAGATAGGTTTCACCGTAGGCACTGCCGGCGTTCTGATCGCGGGCCTGTGCGCCCGGCGCAGCGTGCAGGTCGAGGAGCACCCAGATGTTGTACTTCCGGCAAAGTGCGACGACGCGATCCAGTTGGCGGAACCCGCGTTCGATCCACTGGCCCGGCGCCAAGTCGCTCTCAAAGCAGCGGTAGTTGAAGGGCAGACGGACGTAATTGAAGCCCTGCTGTGCGAGGAACGCGATGTCTGCCTCGGCGATGCAAGCCTGGTCGTAGGCATCGAAGAAGGCCGCATAGGATTCGGCGCCGAGTATCTTGAGGAACTGTTCGCGGATCTTCCACTCTGTCCACGGGAGACCGATCATGTAGTCCTCGATCAGCATCCAGCCGCCGAGGTTCACGCCGCGCAGGCGTACGGGCCGGCCGGACTCGACGATGTCGAGCCCCTTGGCCTGAAGAACTTCCCGTTTACCCGTGGCTCCGGAGCGCGCGTGCAGGGCTTCCGGCAGGGCTGCCATGCCGATCCCGCTCGCCGCTAACGATGTCCGAACAAATGTGCGCCGATTCACTCTCTGCTCCTTCAGTCCTTCGTCTTCGTGGGCGCCGGGTAGTGCGCCGCGCGCTTCAAGATCGGGATTCCCCATCGGCGAAGCGAAACGACCGCAGGGGGCTTTTCAAATGGCCCCAGATCGCTCCGGCAGCCTGCGCTCAGGTCTCCTGCCAAGCGCTTGCGCAAGCGATTGGCCTGACCGGCAAAGAGCACGCTCGACCGGTCCGGCGGGGTGAAGAAGAATTCTATGCCTTCGTCAAAACCGATGTCAATGCTCCACCCACCGATCCCTTGGTCGCCCGGCGCCGGTCGGGCGCAGCCTGGCCGTCGATCCAGTCACAAAGGAGTTGCGTGCTATATTCTGATTGCCCGGGTTGTCCGCGCCGGGCCTCAGGCTTTTCATGATTCGAATGAAGGATGTGGCCGAGCGCTGCGGCGTCTCGGAGACGACGGTCTCGCACGTGTTGAATCGCACCCGCTTCGTGTCTCCCGAGACGCGGCGCAAGGTGCTGGAGGCCGTTCGCGAGCTGGGCTTTTACACCAACGCACATGCCCGTCGGCTGGCGCGCGGAAGCAGCGACTTCCTCGGTCTGGTGATCTCCGACATTGAGAATCCGTTCTTTCCAGAGGTGATCAAGAGCTTCGAAAATGCGGCACTGAAGCGCGGATTTGAGGTGCTGCTGTGCACGACCAACTACCGGGCGGAGCGCACGCGGGCCGCGATGCGGAAGCTGATTGAGAACAAGGTCGCCGGGGTGGCGATCCTGACCTCGCAGGTGGATCCGGGGGAGGCGTCGGATCTCGCCACCAACCATATTCCGACGGTCTTTTTGAACTCCGCTTCGGTCGAGCCGTACCGGAGCAATATCGCCATCGATCATGCCATGGGCGCTCAAGCAGCGGTCCGGTATCTGCACGGGCTAGGACACCGGCGGTTTGCTTTCGTGCAAGGGCCGGGCAATCGGCCCTCCGCGCGGATCGCGCGCGAAGCGCTGACGAACGCGCTGGCGGAGTTCGGCCTGAAGTGCGATCTCCTGGCCGGCGAGAACACTCTCCAGAGTGGCGCCTCCGCGGTCCGCGAACTGCTCGACGGCGGCCGACTGCCGACGGCGCTGCTGTGCGACAACGACCTGTGCGCATTGGGGGCGATGGCGGCGTTGAAGGACGCCGGCGTCGAGGTTCCCGGCCGAGTCTCGGTTGTCGGCGCGGACGACATCCCTTTTGCCCAGTTGGCCAGTCCGCCGCTCACTACGATCCGCATCCCGCGCGACGAGATTGGAGCGCAGGCCTTTGCGGCGTTGGCGAAGATGTTGCGCTCCAAGCAGCGCGCCGGAACCGAGTACCGTGTCGAGACGGCGCTGGTGATCCGTCAATCGACCGGCGCGGCGGAGTAGGGATTGCGGGCGCACGCCCGGCGGAGACGCACAATACAGAGGCGGATTGACGGAGGGAGTGGGTCGTGATATTGTCGGCCAAGCGCTTGCGCAAGCGCTTGGCCGAATACCCATGCGACTCCAGAACCCGACACTCCTCGCCACCGCCCTGCTGCTGGGCCTCCTTTCGCTGCACGCCCAGCCGGGCCAGGAGACCGTGCGCGACACATGGCATGGCCCGCAGTCTGCCGGCCGGCGCGCGGAACCTCGCGTTGCGCAGCGCGGGCGCAACGGCCAGCGCGACGAGCACCGGCGCTGGCTTCAGCCCAGGCGGCGTCCTGGACGGGGACTGGTCCGCCGGCAGCTGGGGCAAGGGCCACGGCTGGCAGAGCGCCAAGCGCCACGCATTTCCAGTGTCGCTGGAGGTGCGGCTGCCGCAGGTGGAGACGATCGACACGCTGATCCTCGCCACCTGGCCCGCCGTGATCCACGGCGTGAACTGGATGGGCGTCCGCAACTTTGATATCGAAGTGGAATACCGGGGCGCGTGGGTTCGCGTGCTGACGGTGCGGGCGAACACCGAAGGCCTGGTCACCGTCCGGTTGCCGGCCACGCCCGCCTCGGCGGTGCGCTTCGTCATCCTGCGCGCGAACAGCGCGGCGCAAGAGGACAACAAGAACGACGACGAAGACTTCGCCCGCGTCCTTCAGGTCGGCATCTATCGCCTGGGGATCCCGACCCCGGCGCGGGGCGAGGAACTGCGCGCCACGATCGAGCGCGGGCCGAAGGGGAGCGTCGCCATCTACCGCGATCAGCTGCCGGTGCCCACGCCCAATGCCTCTTCGCCGGAGTACCTCGCCTCGGTCTTCCGCAAGGTCGGCTACGGAGTCACGTACCTGGATTCAAAGCAGCTCTACGCTGCCGGCATCCTCAACCGGAAGAACTTCGACGTGTTCGTGCACCCCTACGGCGCGCCGTTCCCGGCCGGCACACAGTTGGGCCGCTTCCTGGAGCAGGGCGGCCATCTCATCACGCTGGGCGGCCATCCGTTTCGCCGTGCGCTCTGGTTCTCGCCGGAGGGGCGCCTCATCGACGGCGGCTGCGAATTGGGGCTGACCACTGCGGCCAGCCGCGTCGGCGACTATGGCCTCTCCTACCGCGAACAGCTCGGCATGTTCTACAACGGCTACGAGAAGTTGGCCGATGTCGCCGTGGCGAGGACCGCGCCCGACCAGATCGCCGTGCGATCGAAACTCGAAGTCCCAGGGAGCTACGAGGGCGAGGCGGCCGCGGCGCTGGTCGGAGAGCGCTGGTCGATTGAAGAGACGCGTGCGATGGCCGAGGAGGGATCGTTCCCGCGCTATGCGCAAGCCGCGCGCGAGGGCATCGCCACTGTGACCGCCTACGCCAACATGATCGCCAGCGATTCCAGCTTCGACTCGAAGAACGGCTACATGTTCAACTGGCCGCGCTCGCGCTGGACTCCGCTGGTCAACGGCTACGACCGCCACGGCCGGCTGCGCGGCGCGCTCGTCAGCATGCTGCGCAATTACCACGCGCCTTACCGCGGCTCGGGCTGGATCTTCTGCGGCGTTGCCAACCGTGACCTCTTTACGCGCGAGCATCCGGAGTTCACCGCCGCGCTGCTGGAGGCGCTGGAGTCGCTGCGCGAACCGGCGATGCTGCGGGACGCGCAGTCGGCGCTGGCCTGTTACCGCCAGGGGGAGAGCGCCGAGGTGGGGGTCACCGTGGAGCGCTTCGGCAAGGAGCCGGGCCCGCTGAGCGTCCGCTTTGCGATCTATGCCGAGGGTACTCCGGCGCCGGTCTTCGAACAGAGCGTCACTGTGGACAAGTTCACGGAGGCGCACCGGCGGGTCGTCCTGCCATGGAAGCCGGCGCGTTTCGCCTCCGACCTCTATCGCGTCCACGTCACGCTGCTGCGCGGCGACCGGGCGATCGACACCACGGAGACCGGCTTCACCGTGTGGCAGCCGGAGTTGCTCGCGACGGGTCCGCGGCTCGAGTTCCGCGACAACTACTTTGCCCTGGACGGCCGGCGCGCGCTGCTGATCGGGGCGCGCACCGACGGCATTTATCCGCACGGCGAAGTGGACGAGGACGTCCCAGGCGTGGACCGGCAGTTCGCGATGATGCGCGACTACGGCATGCAGGTTGTCTCGTCGGTCTACTTCAGCGGCTACATTCCGGGGCTCACCTGGGGCCGCGTGAACGAGGAGGAGCTGATCCCGCTCCAACTTCTCCGCGCCATGGACGCGCAGGTGCAACTGGCGCAGAAGCACCACCTGGTCTACGCGCCGTGCCTGTTCTTCGAGGGCAAGTTCATGGCGATGGAGAACCATGAGCTGACCCGCCGCATCTGCGAGTTCCTCGCGCGGCGCTATGCCGCCGTGCCGGGCATGATGTTCTACGTCTTCGACGACGGCACGGCGGATGTGCCCGTCGATGAGTTCCGGCGCTTCGCCGAGGTCTGCACCAAAGCCCTCAACTCAGCCAGCCGGAGTTTCTATGTGCTGGCCGAAAGCGGCGGCATCGGCCTGCAGCGCTACGGCTCCGATTCGCTCACCATGCCCGCCAACGGCAACTACGTGCCCGGCATCCCGTCGTTCTACAAGCTGATGGACCGCCGCCTTGCGGGCCGGTCCTTTCACCTTTCGGAGTTCGGAGTGAATGCGCCGGGCTCCAAGCCGGGCGACTACGACCCCGACGGTCCCTATCCGTCGGTCAACGCTTCGGGCTCGGTCGCGGGCGACTACAGCACGTACCTGCTGGAGCCGCACATGCTGTTCGGCGCCGGCGGCTCCTACGTCCTGAACTGGGTGTGGAAGGACCCGGCGCAGTTGCTGTTCCCCTGGGGCGTGACTCATCCCAACGACTTCACGCCGAAGGAACCGCTCTTTGCCTATCGCAACGAGGGTTTCTTCCTGCGCCATTTCCAGCCGATCTTCCACGCGCCCGAGGTGATTCTCGTCTGCCCGCGGGAACGCCTGCTGCGTGACGAGCGAGTTTACGAGCCGTACCTGCGTGCCGTCATCGACCTATTGATCGAGCAAAACGTGCAGTTCGCGCTGCTGGACGACGCGGAGTTGAGTAAGCTGCCGCCGGGGCCGCGGACGCTGATCTACGCCGATCCGCGCTACGCCGACCGGCCCATCCTGAAGGCGCTGCTGGAGCGCGTGCGCGCCGGCGACCGGCTCTTCCTAGCCGGGGAATTCGCGCGTTCGCCCGCGGCGGATGGCGCGAACGATAGATCGCTTTTCGGCGAGATCGCCGGCCTGACCTGGGCTGGCGCAGCCACCGCCGACGCCGTCGTCGTAACGCCCTCCGTCGCGGAGCTGACACCGTACATCGGAACCGTCGGCAACCTGCTCAACACGTCAGGCGCCACCGTGCTCGCGACCGACCCAGACGGGCACGCCGTAGTCGCCGAGCGCCGGCTTGGCGCCGGCTCCGTCTTCTACACGGCCGATCCGACTGCCGCCGGCGCGCGGCGTGCGCTCGGTGCATTCCTTCGCCGCAACGCCGTTGCCAGCGTCCCGCTCCAACCGCGCGTGGCGCACAGGCCAGTGTTCGAACTGGACCGCGCCGGCGGCGGCAAGATCTACTCGCTGTTCGCGACCCGCCCCGAAGGCGACTGGAAGACGCGCTGGAACGGGCCGTGGATCGAAGCTCCGGAGTCCTACACGCTGGACACCGGCGCGGGGAGCCTGCGCATTCCGCTGGGCAGCTACGGCGTTTCGCTGGTCGCTCTCCGTGGAGACCATCAGGTTGAACGCACTCGAAGGCCAGGGCCGCTTCGAGACGTCGGGCTCGTTGCTGTTCGAATCCGAGCCCCACGCCATGCTGATGAGCCTGGACAACACGCCGCTCGACCACTCCTCGATGCTGGCCCTGTTCACTCTCGGCGCAGGGTCGGTCGCACTGCGCGCCGCGCCGGGAGATTATGTGGTGGAAGCCGGTGAGTTCCGCTCTGGCGCGTTCGTGCGCGTCGCCGAAGTGCAAGCGAAGGTCGAAGCTGCGATGCTGCGCTTCCACGTCGATTCGGTCCAAACGAAGCTGCTCCTGCTGATCGCGCGGCGCGACTCCCTCGGCGAGGCGCGCCGGCGGATGACCGAGGCGCTGAGGTAAGGATGATGCGCAATTTCTCGCTGTTCACCATTGCCGCCTGTGCCCTGGCGGCCCTCCTGTCCGCCCCGGCGCTGGCGGAAGACGCCCTGCCGCAGGTGCGCTTAAGCGGTCACTACTTCGAACGTAACGGCCGACCGTTCCTTCCCGCGGGCGTGCACTGGGTCCCGGCGAAGGCCGCCATGCAGTGGCCGCTTGAGTGGGACCCGGTGAGCATCGAAGCTGACTTCCGCGCGATGCGCGCGCTGGGCGTCAACACCGTCCGGCTCGATCTGCTGTGGCCCTGGTTCGAGCCACGCCCCGGCGACTACAACCCCGCCGCCTTCGCCCAACTCGATACGCTGATCGAGCTCGCACACCGCTACCAGATCTACCTGCAGCCGAGCCTGTTCATCGGCAACGAAGTCGGCGAGGCGATCTGGGATGTGCCGTGGCGCAACGGCCGCCATCCGCACGCCGATCCGGAGATGCTGCGTCTGGAGACCAACCTGGCCGCGGAGTTCGGCCGCCGCTACGCCCACGAAACGGCGATCCAGAGTTGGGATCTCACCGACGAGCCGCCCTTCTGGAACGCGCCGAGGACGACCGACGCGATGGCGATCAACTGGACGCGCCTGATCGCGGGCGCAATCCGCCGCGGCGACACGATGCACCCGATCGTCGTCGGCACCGATGCGCAGGACATCACCCATGGCCCGTTCCGCCCCGATAACATCGTCAACGAGGTGAGCTTCCTCGCCGTGCACCCCTACCCGGTCTACAATCCGGCACTCTTCCCCGACCCGCTGTTGGCCGAGCGGACAACTTATGCCGCGGCCTTTCAGGTCGCGCTTTCGGGCGGCGCGGGCAAGCCGGTCATGGTGCAGGAGATGGGCGCCTCTTCTGCCCAGCAGACGCCCGAGCGCATCGCGCGTTTCCTGCGCGCCAACCTTTTCTCATCGCTCGGCGCGGGCGCCAACGGCTTCCTGCTATGGTGCTTCACCGACGCCGCTCCAGAGACCTACGCGCGCATCCCCTACCGTCGCGCGCCGCACGAGACGCAGTTCGGCCTGACCACCTGGGACGGCCACGAGCGCCCCGCCGGCGTTGAGTTCCGCCGCTTCAGCCAGTTGATCGAGCGTCTCGATCTCAGCGGCATCGCGCCCGCTCCGGCCGACGCCGGTATCGTCGTGCCATTCGAATGGTCGAAGCCCTACGGCGAACTGCGCGGCCTCGGCCTGCCCCAGTACGGCGGCGTGCCGTACGTCTCGAATCAGGAGCCAGGCTCGATCGCGGGCCAGGAGGGCGCCGACTATGGCGCGCTCAGCGCCGAACTGGCCGCCAGTTGGCTGAACAGTTACGTGCTGGCGCGCCGCGCCGGGCTGAACGCCAGTTTTCCGCGCGAGTACGGCGAATGGAGCCGGCTGCCGATGGTACTGCTGCCAGCGCCGCTGACCGCATCGAAGCCGAATCTGCTGCACGTCCACACCGTCTTCTGGCAGCACGCGCTCGACTACGTCCGCCATGGCGGCGCGCTCTACCTCTCGCTCAACGGCGAGAGTGCGATCCCCGGCATGGAGGAGTTGTGCGGCGCGCGTCCGGCCGACCGCCTGCCGGCAGGCGCGTTGCGCATCAAGGTGATCGCCCCCTTCGGCGAGTTGAAGCCCGGCGACGAGTTCTCCTACGACGGCGGCGGCGGAGCCTCCGACTGGGGCGTGCTGCTCGAAGTGCACGGCGGCCAGGTGATCGCCACCGATCAGGAAGGCCGTCCCGCGCTCGTCGCGCACACCGTCGGCCAGGGCAAGGTGCTGACCTGCGCCTGGCCCATCGAACGCTACCTCGCGCGCGTCCCCGCGGCCTACGAAACGGGCGAGCCCACACAGCGCATCTACCGGGCGCTCGCCGCCTGGGCCGGCGTGGTGCCGCTCTTCCGCACCGACCGCGCCGACGTCGAAGCCGCCGCGCTCGCCGGCACAGGCCGCGGCTACGTCGTCGTCACCAACCACAGCGACGCCGCGCGCAACGTGACCGTAACATCGCGCCAGTCGCTCGGCAAAGCCCAGCGAGTCACCGCCGGCGGCGTCGTACCGCTCGAGGTGCAAGGCAATCGCTTCACGCTGCAACTTGCGCCCTTCGGCGGAGAGGTCATCGAGTACCGGGAGTCGCCGCGATGAGCGCCGAGTGTGTGGGCGCCATCGACGTCGGCGGCACCAAGATTGCCATCGGCGTGGTGGACGCCCAGGGCACCATCCTGGCGCAGGGCGAGACGCCCGCCGCGCCGGCATTGGGCTACGCCGCCGCACTCGGGCGCATCGTAGCCCTGCTGCGTTCGCTGATGGCGCAATCCGGTCGCGCCATCGGCGGCATCGGCGTCGGCAGTACCGGACCCATCGACTCCGAGACCGGAGTCTACGGCGATGTCGGCACGTTGCCCGGATGGCAGGGATCGCCGCTCGGAGCGGACCTGGCGCGCGAGTTCGCGCTGAGGGTGCGTGTTGAGAACGACGCCGACGCGGCCGCGCTCGCCGAAGCCGCGTGGGGTGCAGGCCGCGGCAGCCGCAACCTGCTCTACGTGACCATCAGTACCGGCATCGGCGCCGGGATCATCCTCGACGGCAAGCTCTATCGTGGCGCCTGCGGCGCGCATCCGGAGATCGGCCATCACGTGCTCGACGCGAGCGGCCCGGCCTGCTACTGCGGTTCGAACGGCTGTTGGGAGTCGCTGGCCAGCGGACCGGCGCTCGAGGCGCGGTTTCACTGCCGCGGCGGCGACGCGTTGGGTGCGCGCGCCATCTGCGAGCTGGCGCGCCACGGTGACGCGCTGGCGGGCGCGGCCGTCCAGCGCGCGGCGCGCTACCTCGGGCTCGGCCTCGCCAACCTGGTGACGATCTTCTGCCCACAGACCATCGTGCTTGGCGGCGGCATGATGCAGAGCGCCGATCTGCTACTGCCCCCCGCGTTGGAAGTCGTAAAGCGGACCTGTACGCAGGTACCGGTCGAGAACACATCGATCGTGCTCGCCGGCCTCGGCCGCGGGACCGGTCTGCTCGGCGCGGCCAGCGTCTGGTTCTGCCGCGCGGGTCTGAGCTGAGAGAAACGAAGGAGAGTCCGACTTGAACCTCGAAGCAACGTGGCGCGACTGCCCCTATCTGCTTGACCTGCTGGAACAGCCGCGCGCGCTGGCGCAGACCATCCGCGGCCTTGAAGACGCATCCGGTCTTGACGCCTTCGCCGGCGCATTGCGCGACGCGCGCTGGCGCCGCGTTCTGCTGACCGGCATGGGCTCGTCCTACTGGGCCTGCCGTCCGCTGTACCTGCGCCTCCTGAGGGAGGGGCTGACGCCTGTGATGGTGGAGACGAGCGAGCTGATCCACTACGAGCGCGAGTGGCTCACCTCCGACACTCTGGTGATCGCCGTCTCTCAGTCGGGGCGCAGCGCGGAGACGGTGCGCCTGCTGGAGATCGCCCACGGCGCGTGCGACCTCATCGGCGTGACCAACACGCCGGATTCGCCGCTCGCCACGCAGAGCTCGGCCGCGCTGCTGATGAACGCCGGCGCCGAGTTCACCGTCTCCTGCAAGACGTATCTCGCGACCTTGCTGGCGCTCGACTGGCTCGGCGATGTGCTTTGCGGCACGGATCGGGCGATCGTGCTGGCGGAGGCGCGAGACGCGCTGGAGCCGCTGGAGCGGTATCTCCAACCCTGGCCCGAGCACGTCGCCCAGTGTTTGCCGCTGCTCGACGGAGTCCAGAGTCTCTTCCTCGTCGGGCGCGGAAGCTCGGTGGCGGCCGCCGAAACCGGCGGTCTGATTCTGAAGGAGTCGACCCACACCCACGCCGAAGGACTTAGCGCCGCCGCCTTCCGCCATGGGCCCTTCGAGTTGTTGAGCGACGCGGTCTTCGTCCTCGTCTTCGAGGGCGACGAGCGGGCCGCGCCCTTCAGCCGCAAGCTTGCGGCCGACATCCGCGAGGCCGGCGGCCGCTCCGCGCTGGTCTCCCCTCGCTCCTCGGGCATCCTGCGCACTCCGGAGTGCTCCGAGCGGCTGCGGCCGCTGATGGAGATTCTGCCCGTCGAGATGCTGACGCTGGCGCTGGCTGCCATAAAGGGCCGCGAGCCTGGCCGCTTTGAGCGCGCCACGAAAGTGACGGTCGTCGAGTGACCAGGCCGCTCCATGGCCGCTCGCGGCGCGTCGCCCTGCTCGTCTTCGCGATCTTCATCGCGATCTCGCTGCTGACGAACATCCTCGGGCCGATCATCCCGGATGTCATTCAAGGCTTCTCGCTCAGCCTCTCGGCCGCGGCCCTGCTACCCTTCTCGTTCTTTATCGCCTACGGCGTGATGTCGATCCCGGCGGGGCTGCTGGTTGAATGCTACGGCGAGAAACGGGTGATGCTGGGGGCATTCGCGCTCAGCCTCGTCGGCTCGCTGCTGGTTGCCTGCGTGCCCGGCTACTTCACGGCGCTGGTCTCCGTCTTTCTCATCGGCGTGGCGATGGCCGTGCTGCAAGTCGCGATCAATCCGCTGCTGCGGGTGGCCGGTGGCGAAGAGCATTTTGCGTTCAACTGCGCTCTGGCCCAGTTGCTGTTTGGCGGGGCCTCCTTCGTCAGTCCGCAGGTCTACTCCTACCTCGTGACCGCGCTCGATGCGCATGCACCCAAGACGGGCGCCATCGCGCTGCTGGCCTCCGTCACGCCGGTGCGCTGGCCGTGGATCTCGTTGTACTGGCTCTTCGCCGTGGTCTCGCTGACGATGCTTGTGCTCGTCGCGCTCTTCCGTTTCCCCGCGGTCCAGCGCACCGAGGAAGAGTCGGCCGGCTCGTGGCAGTTGCACCGGCGGCTCTTCGCCAACCGCATCGTGCTGCTGTACTTCGTCAGCGTCTTCGCTTACGTCGGCAGCGAGCAGGGCACGGCCAACTGGATGTCGCAATTCCTCGCCACGTACCACCGGGTGGACCCGCACACGCGCGGCGCGATGGAGGTGGCCTGGTTCTGGGGACTGCTGACCGTCGGCTGCGCCTTGGGCCTTGCGCTGCTGAAGCTCGTCGACAGCCGCAAGGTGCTCATCGGCGCTTCCGTCGGCGCGATGCTGGCACTGACCGCGGCGCTGTTCGGCAGCACGGCCGTGGCCCTGCTCGCCTTCCCCGCCATCGGCTTCTTCGCCTCGGTGATGTGGCCCGTTACGATGTCCCTCGCGCTCAACTCGCTCGCGCACTCGCACGGCGCTTTCGCCGGCATCCTCTGCACGGCCATCGTCGGCGGCGCCATTGTGCCGCTGTGGATCGGTCAGCTCGGCGACCACTTCGGGCTGCGCGCCGGAATGCTGGTGTTGTACGTCACCTTCGGCTGGGTTCTTGGGGTCGGCATCTGGGCGCGGCCGCTCGTCGCCAATCGGACGATTCACGATCCAAGCTCCGGAGCGGAAGGCCGCGCCGGAGACACCGGAGTTTAGACAAGAGGAGCTGTCAGAGATGTCACTTCATCGCTTGCCTGCAATGTTCGCGAGCTTGTGCCTGCTGCTTGCATCAGCGCAGTTCGTCAGCGCCGAAACACCGATCCGGCTGCACCCAGCCAATCCGCATTACTTCGAGTGGCAGGGCCGCGCGACGGTGCTGGTGGCGAGCGGCGAGCACTACGGCTCGGTGATCAACCCGGACTTCGATTTTCGCAAGTACCTGGCGACAATCCAGTCGGCCGGCCTGAATCACACTCGGCTCTTCCTCGGCGACTACGTCGAGGGGCCGGACTCTTTCGGCATCGTCACCAATCCGCTCGCGCCGCGCGAGGGGCGGCTCCTCGCGCCCTGGGCGCGGAGCGCGACGCCGGGCTTTGCGCGCGGCGGCAACAAGTTCGACCTCGATCATTGGGATCCGGCCTACTTCCAGCGGCTGCACGAGTTCTTCGACGAGGCGAGCCGTCGCGGGATCGTCGTCGAGGCGGTGCTCTTCTTCGTCGGGCCCGGCTACGACTTCTCGCCGCTCAATCCGAAGAACAATGTGAACGCGACGACGCTCATCGACGGCGTGCGCTATCTCAGCCTTAACAACGGCAACGTGCTGGCCCGGCAGGAGGCCTACGCGCGCAAGCTGGTGCACGAGCTGAACGGCTACGACAACGTGATCTTCAATCTGTGCAACGAGCCGTGGTTCTACAACCAGGAGCATCCGGGCTTCGCCTCGCAGCCTCCGGCCGCGGTGAAGGCGTGGATCCGGCGCGTCTCGGAGTGGGTGGCCAGCGAAGAGTCGCGGCTGCCGAAGAAGCACGTGATGAGCGTGGACCTGACCAATCAGGGCTCGGCGATTCCGGCGAGCGAGTTGAAGGGCTACTTCGAGAAGCTCTCGATCTTCAATGTTCACTACGACTCGAACGCCGAGATCCTGCGCGCGAATCCCGAGCTGCCGCGGGTGCTGGCCTTCAATGAGACGGGCTTCAACGGCACCGCCGACGACGCCTATCGCACCCAGGGCTGGAACTTCCTCCTCTCCGGCGGAGGCCTCTACGGCAACCTCGACTTCAGCTTCACCGCAGGTCATGAGGATGGGACGGACACGCCGCGTTTCACCGGCAACTACAATGCCGGGGGCAGCGCGGCGATCCGCGCACAACTCGCCATCCTGCTGCGCTTCATGCAATCGCTGCCGCTCGAAGCGATGCACCCGCAGAACGATGTGATCGTCGGCGGCGCCGACGGCTGGCGCGCGCTCGCCGCGCCCGGCAAGGCCTATGCCGCGTGGCTGCCCGGCGACGGACCCGTCGCGCCGGTGGTTGCCGTGCCCAAAGGGCAGTGGCGCGCCGAGTGGGTCGACATCCTGACGGGCGCGGTGACGACGGAGTGCTTCACGCAGACGACCTGGATCTCGACGCTGCACGGCGTGCGCCGCGGCGGCGGAGTCGCCCTGCGCATCGTCCCCGCGGACGCCACGCAGCCCGTGGGGCGGATCGGCGACCAGGGCGACAGCGCGGCGGGCGGAGCTGCGCCCGCGACGCCAGCGTCGCTCGTGCTCGAAGACTTCGAGTCCTACGCTTCCAGCGATGTCCTGGCCAAGGCCTGGTATCAGCCTCCGCACGGCGCCTGGATGAAGCAATCGCTCGAGCCCGCCATCAAGGCAGGCGGCCGATACAGCCTGAAGTTCGAGCACCGCCTGTCTGGCGAAAGCGGGAAGGACTACGCCGCCATCTGCATCCTCAAGAAGTGGGACCTGTCGCCTTACAATGCCGTGCGTTTCTGGCTGAAGCCCGACGGCAGCGGCCGCGAGGTCACCATTCAGTTCAACATCGCCGACGCCAAGGGCAACAACATCCACGACCTCTGGCAGACCACCTACCGTCCGGACCCCGGCGATGCCAGCCCGCGCCTGGTCACGATCCCGTTCTCTGAACTGCGCCATCCCGGCTGGCTGGATCTCAAGGGCCGCAGTGCCGTCTTCCTGCCGCAGGCAGTGATCGAACTCGCTTTGTATGTCGGCGCCGGCGCGCACCACTACTATGGCGAAGGCGCTTACTACTTCGACGACATCCGCGCCGTCTCTGTCCCCCTCGGCTTCGACGAGCAGGCGGCGAAGATGCTGGAGCTGATGCGGCAACACGCCACGGAGCACAACATCACCGGCGTCGCCGTGGTCGGCTACTTCGAAGGCGACCGGATCGCGAGCCTGCGTTCGCGCGCCCTCGTGGTCAACCGGCTCACCGACCCGGCCAAGGTGAACGCACCCGGCGCCAACCTGCTGGCCATCGCCTACGCCAAGGCCACCGAAATGGCCGAAACACATCGCCCCAGCGGCAGTCACGCGCGGCCGACCATGCTCGGCGAGGTGGGCTGGCAGGGCGGCATGGTGGCGCGGGGCGAGTCCGGCTACTGGATCGCAGCGTTCAGCGGCGGCAAGAGCGAAGACGACGCGGAGCTGTCGCGCAAGGCGCTCTCGACGCTCGGCGCGGGCTGGCAGGTCCTGCAATGATGGGCCGGTCGGTGGGGCTGACCATCGGTTGCGCGGCCCTGTGCGGAGTCCTGCTCCACACGCCGCCGGGCCGCGCCGCGGCCGGCGAGCCGCCAGCGGTTGCAACCAGCCCCGAGCCAAGCGGGCCCAGGGTCTTGAGCATTCCCTCGGCCGCGTTGCCCGCGGTCTGGAGAGGATTCTGGATCGCGTCCTTGATGTGACCGGCGAACGCCTCCCACGATGCCGGGTTCGGACCCTTCTCCGACTTGTCCTTCGCCTCCTGGACCTTGTCGACGTACTTGTTGAGCGCGGAGACAAGCTTCTCGACCTCGGCCGTGCCGGTCGTTTGCGTCGTGATTGCGAGGCTCAGGGATTCGGCGGCGCCCATAGTTTCTCAAACACCCAATTGCTGTCTGCGGCGGCGTTCTTCCGCGGCCGCGCTCTCTTCAAGGTCGAGAACGTGTTGCCCCGTCTCCACCGCGTCGTACCACCACGCCGGCCATGCACTCGCGTCCGGACCGAAGAGCGGAGCGCTGGCAGCGCGCTGCACCCGCATCTGCTTGCTGAGCAGTTGCACCAGCCACATCGTCTCCGGCGTGATCAACGAGACCGGACACTCGTTGGCGGTGATGTCTTCGACGCGGAAGCGCAGGCCGCCGCTCTCGTACTGCGGCACCCACCAGTCCGGCTTGTCGGGCTGGAAGCCCTGCGGGTCGTAGCGGCGGCAGTTCTTCTGGAAGTGCAACCCCTGCGCCCGGCAGTGGTCGCACTGATTCTGCTCCCGCCCCCAGCCGCCGGACCGGGTGAAGGCGAGAGCGACTGTCAGTTTTTTTCCTGGGCCTGCGTCAGGCCGGAGTTGAGCTGCGCCGCCACGTAGAGTTCATCCAGCAGCTCGTCCGGAGCCTTCTGGATGAGCGCGTCCCACGGCTCCTTCGGTGCCTGGCCGTCGATCTCCAGCCCTTCGACCGACTGCAGGCTCGCGCGGATGTAGGCTGGCTTCAACTCCGTGTTGATGATCAGCCCGATCCGGTGATCGAGCGTGGCGCGTTCGATGCGAGTCTTGAACCGCTCGACGTCGGCGGTGATCGCGTCGATGCGCGCTTGCTCGTCGACAGAGACCTCGCGCTCCTCCTTCTTCGCGCGCCCGCGGATCTCGTCGATCTCGGCGTCCGGATCGGGGATCGCGTGGAGTTGGCGGTTGAGCTCGCTCACCTGAACGCGGGCGTCGATGATCTTGGAGTCGCGCAACGCGCGCTGGTATTGGTTCAGCACACGCATGGTGAAACGCACGCCAGGGCGCGCCTGGGAATCTTGGGTGAAAGTGGATTCGATGTTCATGGGATTCTCGTTGAAATTTCGAAGGCAATTGGATCGGGCGACAGGGAGCAGACTTCTGGATTGGTGACCAAGCGGGCGAGGTTTGACGCCTGGTGGGGCTTCACCAAGTGCGTTTCCGGTAGGCAGGTCTGCCGACTGCCGGTTCCTGACCAACTTCCGAGTGGCGCTTCAACCGCCCAAAGCGGCTCGGGTTTGGTTATTTTGGGAGGGTGCGGTTAACGGTCGATCCTTTATACTCTAGACGCTTGTTACGGGTTTTCATCTTTTGTTTGGCCGTGCTGTCCGTTTGGGCCCAGGGTATTGTTGACCCTCCGGAGCTGACGGGGAAGCCCACGAAGCCTCGCAAAGAGCCGGGCGAGGTGATGATGGCGTTCGTAACCGCAATCAGCAAGGGCGGAAAAAAGCCTACTGAATCGATGCAGACGGTTTCCGAGTTCATCCAGGCCCACCCGACCTTTGGAGACGCGTATGGTTTTCGTGTCTTGGGGCAATATTGCGAGCCTGCACCAACCGGCGTCCGAGGCACTTCTTGATGACGTGAACAAGGCACTCCAGTACTTCACGCCCGACGGGTTCATCGGGAAGCAAACTGAGCTGTACGGGATGCGGGCGCGGCTGGAGTACGATCTCGGGCGCTTCCAGGCAGCCGTGGACGACATCGAGAAAGGCATCCGGTTGTCACCGTCCGATGCCGACGACGTGCTGAAGGTTGGAGCGGTAAAACCCGGCACCCGAGCAGAGGAAAACAACCTGTGCGCCTGGACACAAACAGAGCTCGACAATCTCTCGAAACGATTCCCGAACGACTACCGCATCACGCTCTACCGCGGATTGTACCTGAGCAAATTATCGTTTTACACGACACAAGGCGGAGCCGCCCTCGTCCCCAAGGCGATCGCGGAATACCAGAAAGCCCTCTCCCTCAACCCGCGATCGGCGCTCGCCCACTACTTCATCGGACGACTCTACTCCAGCTCGACGTTCTGGAACCCGAAAGCTATCACCAGCGAGGACGTGAAAGCAGCAGGCCTCCGTCGGGCGAACGCAGAGTACACGCTCGCCATCAACCTCGACCCGAAACTCAAAGACGCCTACGCCAACCGCGCAGGACACTACCTCGAACTCAAGCAATCCGTCTTGGCCATCCGGGACTTCGACCGCGCCATCGAACTCGACCCGAACGATGCGGGCCTGTATCACGACCGCGCGCTCGCCAAAGGAGACATGGGCAATCCCTTGGCGGCGATCTACGATTTTGACGAAGCGTTCCGTCGGGACACGCTTAGCGACCTCGGCTTACTCAACGCGTATGAGAACCGTGGGGACGCACACATGAAGGCAGGGCAGTACAAAGAAGCCGCAGCGGATTTCACCCAACTTATCAAGCTACGCCTGGACGCGGAAGTATTCTTGATGCCCCTGAGCCGGTTGCGCGCCCTCTATCCGGAGTACGCCAAGGTCACGGATGATGTCTTTCTCAAACGGTTCCGTGATCTGTTCTTCCCCAAATATGACGAGAAGGACTTCGCAAAGCACATCACCGAGAACGGCCCCTTCTCGGAATTCCTCCTCACGGAAGGCTACGAGCGACGCACCGACGCTTACCTGAAGGACTACCGATTCCGCAAGGCAGTAGCGGACTATCAGCGCGCCGTGGCTGCCACGGACAACGATGGGAAGTTCATCGAACGATGGCGGTCCCTCGGCAGGGTCGGGAAGCAAGAACAGTTCCTAGACATGCAAAGCGTGACGTTCGGCACGAACCCCTCACTCTGGATCAAGACGACAAAGCCCAAAGGGTACGAGCTTGAATCACTGGACTTCGATTGCACGAACCGGAAGCTGCGCACGCTCGCCGTCGTGACGTACGATGACGACGGCAAGGTCGTACAGTCCTCTGATGGGAACCGCGTCTTCCAGACCATCATCCCGGACACCGTAGGAGAAAGTCTCCTTACCGGCGCGTGCCGCATCGAGTAGGCAACGCCGGCCAAACGCATCCTCCAAAGGCTGCTCCGGGCGGATTGTCGGACACTCGGACACAATCGACATGACCGAAGCGCGGGCTTGCCTAAAGCCTGAGAAGACGCGTGGTGTCCACTCTCCCATTGCTCGGTCAGGCTGCACCTGAACGTGGACGAAATCTCTATTGCACCGCGATGGTGATGGCATCCTTCGCGCCGATGGTCGTGTCGTGCGCGCGGCAGGCTGAGAAGGCGACCACGCGCCGCTTGCCGCTGTAGTCGAACTTCGGCTTTGGCGAGCAGCACGTTCTTGAGCGTGAACAGCCAGGTGGACCCGGCCACCGTTCCGATCTGGAAGGCCAGCGTCACGGGCGTGCCGGCGTAAGCCTTCTGCTTCAGGCTCTGTAGCGTGGCGGAATCGTCGTCGTACATCGACCAGTCGGTCGTGACGTTGCGCAGACCCGCCGCCGGCGCGATGCCATAGAAGGAGTTGAAGCCATCCATCGGCAGCTCGCGGTCCACGTCGACGGTGATCGTGCCGGTTCGATAGGTCGTGTACGTGTTGCCGTCGAGCGTGATCGTGCCGGTGAAGCCGGGCGGCGGCGTGCCGTTGGTGACGGGCGAAGCCGGTTCAGTCGGAAACGCCGTCAAGCCGCCCTTACTGATCGTGTCCGCGGTCGCGAAGATGTCCGTGTCGAGGACGGCCAGTCCCTGGCCGGTAAACTCAACCGTGGGCTCGTCGACGCCGATGTCGAACTTGCCGGTCTTGACGATCGCGCCCATCGTGCAGCGCTGGGTCATCGTGCCGGGCGTGTTGAAGTCCCAGAGCGTGACCGACGGGCTCTGGTCGTCCAGGCCATACGTCACCGACGTGCTAGCGACGATGGTGGGCGCCTTGCCCATGAGCGCGGTGAGCAGCGGGTCCATGTCGGGCTTCGTGCCCGCCGCGCCGTTCGGCGCCAGACTCATCTTCGTGGTGAACGTCACCTGCCGCCGCCCCAGGATGCCCATCGTGATACCGAGCGACCCGGTCTTGTCGGAGCGCACGATCTCCTGCTGGGCCAACTGGATATCCAGCGCCGACATGCGGCAGCAGTTGGAGCCAGCGAGCGTCGCGACGCCGGTGGTGTTCGGGATCGTGCCCCAGGTCGTCTCGTTCTGCGCGTAGAGTCGCTGGATTCGAGTATTTGAAGAGTTCGCCATTACTCATCACCTCCCTCAAGACGCGCGCGCAGCTCATGCGCGGCCATCAGCGCGCGTTTCTTCCGGTCGAGAAACTCGGCCGGCGCGCGTTCATGAGAGCCGACTGATGCAAAGCTAGTCAGCTCCGCGTTCGTGAAGCCGATCTCCGTGAACGCCTCATCCGGCACTAGTGCGCAGCCGCCGAGCACGGCGTTGCACGCCTGCTCGTCGGATAGTTCAACGGACTGGCCGAAGCGGATGAGGCGAATCGAGTCGCCGATATCGGAATTGGATCCGACGAACCGATAGGTCATAGATGTACCTCTGTGAGCAAAATGAAGGGCAACCGCTGCTGCCAACCGTCGCCCAGAAAAGCAAAGGGCTCCCGCGCGCACGAGAAGTCGCCGTTGAAACTCACCGGGGCCCAGCCCGCGTGCGGCGCCATCACGGTCTGCAGGAAGGCGTCCTCGACCGCGTCCGGAAGCGAATCGAGATCGCCGCTATCGTCACCCGGCAACTTCGCGCCCTGGCGCAGCAGATTCAGCGTGCTGCGCCGGAAGTAGAAATCGACGTGCAGCAGGATCTTGCCCGAGAACAGCGACGGCTTCTGGCGCTCATCGCCGGAGTTGGTCTGCGACTGGCTGGTGTACATCGCGACGCAGACGCCGTCGCCGGCAGGCAGCAGGTCGGTCTGCTCGATGTGGTCCGGAGCCACGTAGCCTTGAAAGAAGTTTTGCGAGCCAGGAGTCCAGTTGATCGCAAAGGGCTGCGGGATGCCGTAGCCTGCGGCGATTGCCGAAAGGTGGGCATTGAAGCCGACGCCGGCGTCCGCGAGAATCCGCAGCGCCGTCTGCCGCACGAGGAGACGAGTGGAAGGCATCAGGCCACCTTCCTCAACAGGTCGCCCTGGAGCATCTCGCCGGCGATACCGTTGGGGTTCATCCAAACGGCACTGCCACGCTGGGCGCGCAGCTTTACAGCCAGGTCGGTGATGTTGACGCCGAACATGACGCGCGCCGAGTTCATGATTATGCGGATGTCATTCGGCGAAAAGCCAAACCAAGGCGCGCGCCGCTCGTTCGCACGGGCACGAATGCGCGCCCACTGGGCGCTGATATCCATGCGCACCGTCAGCTCGTCGGCGTAGCGCACTGTGAAGTTATCGAGCATGTGCGCGCTTTCCGCTCGAATCGTACGGATCGCGCCTTTGTGCTTCTTCGACGTGTCCTTGTAGGTGCGACTCCCCGGCCCCGTGAGGTCGCGGATGGTGTTCATCCCCTTGGCCGCCTTCCAGGTCTTGTACCGGTCGGCGAGCGGCTTCATCGCAGCGTCGTCCGAGCCGACGCCCATTGCGACGCGCGCCTTCACCGCGCCAACCGCGACCTGGCCGAGTTGCACCATCTGGTACTTGCGGAAGCCATAGCCCGCCAGCGTGATCTTCGAGCCGTGGAATTTGAAGGTGGTTTTGATCACGGCTTCCTCAGAAACAGTCGTGCGCTGCCGTGCCCGTCGAATGTAGCTTCCATCACGAAGTACGTGATGCCGTTGTGCACAACCACATCACCCTTGGCCGGATCGGCGGGCATGTCCGGCAGGCAAAGGTAGACGGACGCCTGCGCTCCGGGGCGCGAGGCTTGAACGCCAGTGTCTTCGGTCCAGACGCCAGTGAGAGCAACCGGTGTACCCGCCGTGCCGCCGGCTTGATACAACAGCGCCTCGCCCATCACTGCGATGCAATCGCGGATGCCTTTCAGGAAGGTGATCCCCATCGCATCCGCTGGGATTGGAAAGGTGCTCATGCGTTAGTACTCGGCCAGGATGTTGGTGGCGGTGGTGCCAGTGGCGTAGACGCGGCTCGCGCTGATGCCCAGGCGCCCCGCCGCAACATTGTTACAGGTGACAGACGCCGAACCCTTCGCCAACATGACAGTCACGTTGCCAGCGACACCGATCCAGAGGGAGCGCGTGGCGTATGGAAGATCGGCTGCGTCATTGGGAACCACGGGCGCCGCGTCGCAGACCGCCGCGAGTTCCATGTCGGGGACGAGATCGGGGTATTTGTATCCGGCCATGTGCGTACCTCGAAAAACTTGGCGGCGCCCTAAGACGCCGCCTTGCATGCGTCTTACTGCAAGCTGACGATCGAGTACCAGATGTAGACGTACACCAGGCCATTGCCAGTCGTGAAGGCAGCGGTAGCGTTGCCGATGGTGAGACCGGTGTTGAGCGGAGCAGCCAGGCCGCTGGCGCCCGTCTGCATGCCGAGCTGAGTGAGAGTCTTCGGACCGAGCGCGGCGGCGTTGATGGTCGCAGCGGGAAGCGTGCCGGAGTGAACAGCCGCGCCGGCGGTGTAATTGATCGACACCGCACCTCCGGCGAGAAACGCAATCGAACCCGGCACAAACTCCACCGCGATGGCATCGACCACGATGGCCTTGCCGGCGCCAGGAGCCGCAATCAACGCTTGCGGCGTGGCGTACATGGCCAGGACCTGCGCGGCGGTCAGCGGGACGATGGCCAGCTGCTGGACCTGAGGGTCGATCATGGCAGATGTCACCTGAGGTACCGCGTAGTCGAGCCGGAGCTGCACGGTCGCGTCGCCGGTCACTTGCGGCAGCTCGGCGAGGCCGATGCTCATGTTCGGCGTGCCGTTGGTTTGAGCGTTGTTCGAAGTGGCCACGAAGTTGACGTTGTCCCAGTACACGCGGTCGCCGACGTTGAACACGCTGGCGTCTTTGGCCAGCGCGAACACGCCGTCGACGTCGATTTCAACGGGGCTGCCGGCAGTGTAGTTCCAGGCGGCCACGCCGAAGATGTTTCCGATTTGAACGCCCGTCCCGCCGTTGCCGGTGCGCGGCGCCGATGGAATCGTGAGCGTCTTTCCAGGATGGATGAAGTTATTCAAGGTCTGACCTCCAATGAGGATTTACGAGTGGGCTGGCCCGTGAGCCAGCCCGGTTGTCGTCGCTCACTTCCTACGCGCCGGCGTTCTTCTGCAGGCCGCGGAAATCAATGGCCGCAGCGGCGAAGTCGAGGCGCGCCTTGACCTCGAAGCCGTCCACGTCGAAGCCCTGGCGGGTCTCGATGTAGACTCCGTCCTGGCCTTCGAGATAGCAGTACTCGACGGTGTCGATCAGCGTCGGAGTGGTCGCGAGGTACCACGCCGTGGTGGAGTTGGCATCGAGACGCGGCTCGACCACCGGGGTCAGCGTGCGGACCCACTCGGGGATGACGGCCGCCGGCGTAGTCGTCGCAACCAGGTTGATCGGCGCGATCAGCTGCAGCGCGGCGGTTTCGAGCGAGGTCGGCACGATCAGCGTGTTCGGCTCAAGGTTCAGGATGGTGCCCTTCGGACCGGTCTGCAGGCGGAACTTGGAGCGCGAAGTGGCGAGTGCGATCAGACCCAAGGCCGAGCCTGCGCCGGTCAGCAGGTTGTTGTGCGCGGCGTGGAACAGGGTCTTGTTGTCCTCGCCCATCACCTGGTTCGAGAGGAAGACGGCCCACACGGTGTCGGACTCCAGGCGCGCCGCCGCGACGCCGAGCTGGAACGGGATGCGCGTGATGGCCTGCAAGTCGTCATTGATGATCACCTTGCGGGTGACCGCCACCACTTCACCGAACGTCGCGAGCTGGTAGCTCTGGTTCGAGTCGGTGATCGGCGTGCGATGGAACTCGCCCTTTTCGTTCAGCGGCTGCAACGCGGCGAGATCGCTCAACTGAACACGGTTCACCGGCTTGAAGTCGGACGCGGTGACCTGGCGACTGAACGCAGTGAAGGTGCGCGAGACGGCCTGATAGCCTTGGCGCAGCGTCTTGTTGGCGACGTTGGCGAGGATGTTCGGCAGGTCGGTGGTGGTGAGGGCGTTGAACGCAATGTCGTTCACGTTCATGCCGCGCGTGGACTTGCCGGTCCGCTCGATGCAGAAGCGGGCGAGGTCCAGAAGCCGGAGGCCGACGTACTCGCGCCCGCGGTCGTTCACGATCGGGTTGAGCCCGGGATTCTCGCGGAACATGAGGTAGGCCGCCATGTTCTCGCGGATCGTGTCACCTTCATCGAGGCCAAACCCGATTTCCTGCGGCCGAGTAGGCTGCGGGTTCTGCCCATTGGTAGGCGGCAATCGTCCCTCCAACACGGTGAGCCGCTCCAGGATCGCCGCTCCGGCTTGGGCCCGATTCACACCGGTCGCGATCAGTGCCTGCGACCAGCTCTCGCCGAGCTTCGCGCGGAAGGGAGCGAGTGCCGCCGTCACTTCGGCCACACGCATGCGCTCCTGGTTGATGCCCTGCTGGCGGGCGGCTTCAATGTCCACGACCGGAGCGGCAGCGGCGCTGGCGTTCAGCTCCACCACCGCCGCAGGCGCGGCGTTCTGTTCGGTACGGGCCTCATTGCCCGTCTCGGCCTGATGTGCCATGGTCTGGCTCTCCTTGGGGCGAGTTGCCCGTGCCGGAACGGCGTTCGCTGCCGCGCCGGCAAGCTCGTCTTGAGCGGGTGGAATCTCCGCGCTCATCGTCACGGCGCCGGCCACGGCCGGCACCATCGTGAAACTGATTTCGAAGGGCTCCCAGTCGACGGCTGTCATCTGCCGGCGACTCATGCCCGTGGGCGTGGTCTCGTTGCGCGCGTAGATCGAGGCGCCCATCGAGACGTTGCGGATGATTCCCGCCTTGATGTCGGCGCGCAGCCCGGCGAGGTCGGTCCGTGGACTGATCTGCAACTGCGCGTAGGCCTTGCCGTTCTGAATCCACGCCTTGCGCACCACGCCGAGTTGGCTCGTGATCGAGCCGTAAGTATCGTGGTTGTCGCAGACCGGCGCGCCATTGTTGAGGCGGTCCAGTCGCACCGCGCCCGGGTCGAGACTGAGCGTCAAGTCGTACTGCTCGCCGGTTCGGTAGTCGCAGCGCGGAACCGAGCTGCCGTCATAGAAGCAGCACGTGACCATGCCGCCGCCTTCGTCCCACGAGTCCGGCTCGAAGGTGGCGGCAAAGCGTTCGGCGTAGATCTCCCTCTCAACGGGCGGCTGTGCAACTGCCGTCGTCGTCGTTTCGATTCCTTCCATGAATCCTCCGCGCTATGAGTTGCTCTTGGCTTCGCTGTTCGAGTCGTTGTTGGTGTTGTCGCTGCCGTCCTGCGGCTGCTGCGGTCCCTGCACCTGACCCTTGTCCGTGGTCTTGCGCGGGTCGCCATCGAGGATCAGCCCGGCGTCGTCGAACTTCTTGTTCCAGGCCACGATCTCTTTCAATTGCGCGTCGGGATCCTGGCCATGACTCGCCACCACCTCCGGCCATGTGGACGCACCGATGCGCAGCGAGACGCGCTCCGCCATCGCCTCTTTGAGTGGATCGACCGACTCGAACTTGGGAGCGGTGAAGCGAACGCCGTAATTGAGCTCAGGAATCTCGCCAGCGACAAAAGCCACATTGATGAACCGCTTCCAAATGGGAATGAGGAGCTGCGGGATCAGGCACAACCAGCGGTAGGCTTCGACCGTGTTGCGGAAGCCCAGCATGCCGCCACGGAACGAGCTGTAGTTCACCGCGCTCATGTCGCCGGTGAGCAGCTCGTAGGGGATGCAGAGGCCGGCCGCAATCGACCCCAGCTGAGTGGAGCGATAGTCGCGGTAGCCGGAGCTGTGCGCCGGCGCGCCGAAGCGGACATCCTCCCCCGGCTTCAGCCGCTTGATGATGCCGGGCTCCAGAAACTCGGTTGGCTCGCTGGTGACCGGGTCGGTCGTTGTCTCCGTCAGGTTAGCAAAGGAGCCATCCGGCGAGACCACGAAGGCCGCGAAGCAGGCCTCGATCTTTTTGCGGACCAACTCGGCGTCTTCGTACTCGTCGAGGTCGCGCATCTTGAGCATCACCGGCGCAAACCACGTCACCCCACGCACCTGTCCGGGGCGGTCCTTCTTGTAGACATGCAGCACGCTGTCGGCCGGGATGGGCTTCGAGATGAAGCCGGCCTGCCAGTTGGTCAGCGTCAGCGCGCCCGGGTGGTTCCCGAACATCCAATACGCGACCCGCTTGCCAATCCCGTCGAACTGCACGCCTTGGATGATCGTGCCGCCGGACTCGATGGACATCGTCTTTGCGTGATCGAGATAGTCCGCCTCGAGCACCTGCAGTTGGAACGGAACGTCCAACCCGTCGCTCGGCCGGCGCGGCCGGAAGCGTACCAGACACTCGCCGCTCTCGGCCACTGCGCGCGCGATCTGCCACTGCAAACCGTACAGGTCGAACTGGCCATCGGCGTCCGCCTGGTCGGCCCATGCCTTGAACTTCTCGTCGATCAGCGCGTTGAGCTTGTCGTTGCCGGTGTCTGCTCGCGGAAGGATGCCCGTGCCGACCTGATTCCCGATCAGTTCGCTCAGCGCCTTCGCCGCAAAGGGATTGTTGCGCACCAGATCGCGCGCGCGGTTGCGCAGCCACACCATCGAGCCCTGCGTCTCGCGGTTTGCGTCGGAGTTGGAGGTGACCCAGCCGCCCGTGCGGCGGCCCATCATCCCGCCCTCATAGTTGAAGCGCTCGACCAGACCGAGCGCACGGCGGTACTGCACGCGCCGCAGTGCCTCGCGCGGCGAGAAGAACCCGATGGCCCGGTCGAGCCAGTTCGTAGCTGCGTTAGCCATTCGGATTGTTGCCTCGACCGTCTTTCGAAACCTGCGCGTAGGAGTAGCTCTTGGGTGCCGCCGGATTGAGCGCGGCTTGCCGGGCGCGCATCCACGACTGGGCCTTGATCATGTCGTCGGTGCTGGCGTAGTCGGTGCGCATCCCGTCGATGGTCACGCTCTTGACGCCGCGCCCGATGGCATCGTCCAGCAGGTCGATGAGCACCTGATAGTCGGCTGCTGTCTTGGCCATGCTTACCGTCCGAACCAATTGCGCTTCTGCAGGAAGCCCTCGCCGCCGCGCAGGAACGGATTCGCGTCAGAGCGCTGTGCCGCCGGCGCGCTGGCCGGGCGGACGTCCGGCTCTTCGGCTGCTTTCGCGGTCGCTGGAGGCGCTGGCTGTCGCCGCGTATGTTTCCCAAAGCGCTCGCAGAACTGATTCAACTGCGCGCCCGAGAGCCCCAGCGACTTGAGCGCGGCGTAGGCATACACGCGGCAGTCGAGCGCCTCGTTGCGTGCGCCATCCTTCTTGCGCCACTCGTACTTCGGAAAGCCGAGATGGTACCTGACGTACTTCTTTTCGGCAGTCAGCTGCATCGAAATACTCGAGGTCGCGGCCGAGCGGGAAGTGGCAGTATCCTGGCCCCGGCTCCTTCACCTTCACGCGGTCGTAGACCGCATCCTTCGCGGCGTTGACGCCGATCATGAAGAACGGCGTCTGGTTCTTCCGGCTCGGCTTGTGCGGCCAGATCGTGCCTTCGCCCGACCGGCCCTTGGTCGCGAAAACGCGCCGGTTGTATCGGTCCCTGGTGAACCGCAGCACCGTGGCGTCCTTGTAGCCCGAATCGACGCACGCCGCCACGATCCGCAGCGTCTGGCCGTTCTCGTGCGCGTACTGCGACAGCAGGATCTCGTCGAGCGCGCCCCACACTTCGCTGCGCAGGATGTCGCCAGGGATAACGTGATAGCCGATCGACCACGACTCCTCGTCGCGGCCCCACCCGACAACCTCCATCTCCAGGCGGTCGGCCTGAACGTCCACGCCGGCGGTCAGCAAGCAGACGCCGTCCGGCGCCTCCGCGGCGAACGGCTCGCAACGATTCCACAATGCGTGGGAGTCGATGGCGACTTCGTGCTTCTCCTCCCACAGCGTGGCGAGGACCGTGTTCATGAACGCCTTGAGCGTCTCGGGCGATTGCTTTGCCGCCAGGAACTCGGTGGCGATGGTGCCCCAGCTCCGCTTCGGCGAAATGAGCTGGTTGACACGGAAACCCGGCACCGGCGAGCCGGGATTCTGTGCCCGGTATTCGCCGCGTTCGACCATCGCGGCCTTGAGATGTTCCGGGATCAGCTCCGTGCAGTGCGCGCAACGGTAGCGCGCCTCTTCGGGATGACTTTCCGGCCAGCACAATCCACTCGTGGCGCCGTCGCCCAGCTCCAGCACTTGGAACTCGCCGCAGTGCGGGCACGGCACGAAGTACTCGCGCTGGTCGCTCTGCAGCCAGGCGAGCTCGATCCGGCTGCATCCTTTTATAGTGGGAGTCGAGCACAGCAGGACCTTCTTGTTGTGCTCGAACTCCGCCGTGCGCTGGATCGCGAGCGAGACCGGATCGCCCTCTGTGCCGGCCGATTGCGGATAGCGATCCACCTCGTCGAGCAGCACGTAGCGGATCGGCCGCATGGCTAGGCCGCTCGGGCTGATCGCACCCGTGAAAGTCACGTGGCCCGAGCCGTTGGTGAAGGCTTTGTGCAGGACCGTGTTGTCGGAGTCGCGGCTCTTGACCGTCGCGAGTTTGCCGCGCAGCACCGGTGTCGAACGGAACATGGGCGCCACGCGGTCCTTCGAGAGCGCTTTGGCATCTTCGATGCGCGGCTCAACCACGAGTGCCGGCCCCGGATCCACATCGGCGATGAAGCCGAGGAAGTTGAGCAGGCACTCGGTGTTGTGCGTCGGAACCATCGACGATCCGGCCAGGTACAGATGCGTCGGCGAGTCGACCGCGATGCAGCGCACAGGAACGCTTTCGATCTCTTCGACCCGCGTGACGCTGCGCCTCCGCGCCTCCGTGGGTCGGGAGTGGCGGTCGTTCTCGCTGCGAAGCCCATCCAGCTTGCGTTTCAGGCGGAACGGTTCGTCCTCGCGATACGCCTTGAAGGTGATCACATGGACATCGCGGCATCTTTTGCCCTGTAGGTAGTTTGGGCGTGTGCGGATGGTTGGCTTGAATCCAAGCGAGCGGGCGAGTTCGACAAACCCAACAGCCAGACTTCCGCAGGTAAGGCCCAAGACAATCGAGTCGCCAGCCGTCCCATCGGTGTCGAGGATGCCTTGCAGCAAAGATCTCCTTTGCTCTTCGGAGGCGCGCAAGTAGATTGCTGGGATGTGCTTGTCGCCGATCAGTCCGGCTTCCCGGAAGTGCGCGTGAAGCGTGTGGCCTTCGCGCGGCTCGAACGCAATCGTGGCGACATGTTCGCGCCGCCTGTCCAAGCTTCTGACGATGGGCTGCGCGCCGGCTGCCTGCAACTCCGCGAAGACACCATCACGCACGTCAGACGTGATTTGCGCGGACATCGTGTTGCCGTCGCCGAGCCACGCCCCCAATAGATAGGGTTCTATCGGCAGGTCGATGGGCGAAGTATCGAGAGGCCGCGTACATGGAATTCGATACCGGAATGCGCTAGAACCTGAGCGGCGTGCCTGGTAGCTGGATGCCATTTGCTCAGTCGTCACAAACACGTCTCGGTTGAGACGATCAAACACGACCCAGCGATGGCCACCGTCAGAATCAATCGACGAGCCATCGTCGAAGGTGATTCGGTAGCACTTGCGGCCGGAGAAGATGTCGCTGACCGCGACAACTGAACACGGCTTCCCCTGGTCATCAAAGACGGTGTCGCCTGCAACGACCTCGCCGATGCGTTTCCAACCGTCTGGAGTCGGTAGCGGGGTGTAGACGGCGAGGCACTTCAACATCTGCGCCGCCGAGAGCAGGATGACCATCTTGCTGGGATGGCTCGGACTCAGCACATCCATCGGCTCGCGTTGGAAGGGACGAGTGCGCCACTGGCCGCGCTCGGCTGAAGCCGCCCCAGTGAGCACACGATTCTCGTCTGCCCACTGGGAGACCGTCAGGTCGCGCGGCGGGAGGAGCAGCGCCGCGCCAACTTCGCCGATGGAAAACGGTTGCATCAGAATCCGCTGTTGGCGATGGCTTTGCTGAGCTTCTGCAGCATGGCCTTCATTTCGGTCGTGAGGACTTTGTGGATCGAAGGCACGTCATCGAGTGCTGCGAGGATCGGCGCCAGCCGGTCGGGCAGCGCCAGCGCCGCTTCTTTCACCATCTGAGAGAAGGTCGCCGCGTACTCATGCGACTTCGCCTTCTCGACCAGCTTGCCCATCAGCAGTTCGTACTCGGCCTGGGCGCGTTTGGCGAGGAACGTCTCTTTCACCGCGCGCGCCTTCAGATAGGCGTGCAGCGGATCGCCGGCAATCGTGGCGGCGGCGGGCGGGACATCCGGGTCTCCTGCCATGACCTTGGCTGTCCGGTATGCCGGCTTTTGGCCGCCGATGATATTGGGCAGCACGGCGGCCACATCACTGTTCGCCGCCCAGTCGCGATCCGCCCGCGCCGCGTCGACGCTGCCATCCGTTTCCAGCTTGATGCGCTTGCGCGCAATGGCCTTCTGGACGGCCTTCAGCGTGACCCCGCGATGCTTGGCGTAAGCCCGGAGTGAGATACCCATTTTTCTTCTGGATTCGAGTTGAATCGCCTTGCTATGCGCCGGAAGTGAAGTGATTCATGTGTTCGATGGCACGCACCAAACAGACCACCAAGCAAACCGCCGCCGCCTGCTACGCGGAGCGTTTGAACGAATGCCAGGGCCTGCTGAAGCGCATCGCGCAGCAACTGGCCCAGCACCAGAAGGAGCAGGCCGCCGAGCCTGCTGACTGGGGCTTCCCTGGCGATCTCGGCCACATCAACGAGGAACTCGCCTACGTGCTCGCCAGCCTCGGCGACCGAAGCGCGGTGGATGCCAAAGGACTGGATTGCTAACGCGCCATTGACTGAATCAGGAGACTCAACATGACCACCTTTACGATCGACATCGACAACAACATCACGGCTTTTGCCGCCCTCGAAGATGCTCTTAACCACAGCATTGGATCCACCGAAGGAGCCTTCTCGTCGGAGAAGGAACTCACGAAACTCTCGGCCGCCTGGCCAATCGCGCGCTTCGCCGAAGTCTGGAACGGCTTCGCCGGAGTGGTTCCCTTTGGCGACCTGAAGCCGATCAAGAAGTTCACCGACCGCAAGACGGCCATCGCGCGCATCTGGAAGGCCATCCAGGCACTGACGCCTACCCCCGCGCAACACGCGGCCACTGCCGCGCCGAAGAAAGCCAAGGCAACCAAAGAGGTCAAGGCCGCCGACGGCGCGCGCCCGCCGCGCGAGTTTAGCAAGAAGGCCATCGTGCTCGACCTGCTCAAGCGCGCTGAAGGAGCCACGCTGAAGGAGATCATGGCCGCAACGGACTGGCAGGCGCACAGCGTGCGCGGGTTCATCTCCGGCAGCCTCGGCAAGAAGATGGGCCTCACCGTCGAGAGCACCAAGCGTGAGGACGGCGAACGCTGCTACCACGTGGCCTAAGCCGCGCGCCCGCCCCGCTCACCGCCGCCAGCATCAGCTGGCGGCTTCTCTGTTCCACATCCCCGCAAGCTCTGTGTGCCACTGTGCTATAGTTCATAGTATTAGAGCGAGGAATGCGGATCTTCAAAACCAAATGGCTCGCCCGGTTCGCCAAACACGAAGGCATCGCCGACTCCAGTCTGCGCGAGGCCGTCGCGCGGGCTGAGCGCGGCTTGATCGATGCCGATTTGGGTGGCGGGTTGATCAAACAGCGTGTCGCTCGGCGCGGCAAGGGACGCTCGGGCGGCTATCGCATGCTGATCGCCCACCGGCTGATGAATCGAGCGGTGTTCCTATATGGCTTTGCCAAGAACGAGCGGGACAACATCGGCGCCGATGAACTGCTGACGGCTCGTGAGATCGCTTCAAGTTGGCTTGCGGCCGATGCGAAGCGAATCGCGCGCGCACTTGCGGAGGACGAATTGCAGGAGGTTCCCAATGACGAAGAAGACTAGCCGGCTTGCGCAGGCACTACTCGAAACCGCCGAGGGCATGCACCGCGTTGGAGTTCTGGACGACGATGCCTTCCACAAGATCACCGTTCGTCATCTCGGAGAGGCTCCCCTTCGGACCGCGAGTCCAATCACACCGGAGGAGATTCGAGCGCTGCGTGAGCGAGCGAACTTGAGCCAAGCCGCCTTCGCCCGGTATCTCAATCTCACCTCGGGCTATGTGTCACAGTTGGAGCGCGGCGCCAAGCGGCCCACAGGTCCGGCTCTCGCCTTGCTCAATGTGATTCGTGCCAAGGGCATCGAGGTGGTTCTCTAGTCACTACACCAGCGCCCAATTGCTCGCCTCGTCCCTGTCATCAGCTGGCGGCTTCCTTGTTGCGGACCAACTGGGCGAGCGATTCGAACCTCTCGTGCATGTTGTCGTCGCGCAGTTTGCACTCGGATGAACGGACGTAGGTCCCATTGATCCGCGTGATGATCCGGTTCTCCAACTCCGCCAATTCCTTGCGCACCTCCGCCAGCAGCGCGCGATTCTGCAGCCCCACATACGTGCCGATCAGCCCCGAGATGAGCCCGATGGCGGGGACAAGAAGTCGGACAAGGGTATCTTCCATGGCAATGCCTCGAGGATCTTCAGTTCAGCGGACCAATCGGACAGTGCGAGGCACAGGCCCTGTACTTCGGGGTTCCCCGCTCGCAACTCAGCTTCGACGTGCGCCAACTCACGGTGGCAACGATCGATTCAAGCGGCGAGGCCCAGCCGCTCAGCGGCCAACTCTTTGAACAGCCGTCCGTCGGCTTCGAGCGTAGCCAGTTGGCCAGTATGCTCCTGCCAACGCCGGATGATCACATCGCAGTAGGCCGGTTCCATTTCGATCAGCCGCGCCTGGCGCCCGGTGCGCTCGCAGGCAATCAAAGTCGTGCCAGAGCCGCCGAAGGGATCGAGCACGGTGTCGCGCGTCTTGCTGGAGTTGCGCAGTGCGCGCTCGACCAACTCAACCGGCTTCATCGTCGGATGCAGATCGTTCGAGACCGGCTTCTTGATGAACCACACGTCGCCTTGGTCCCGCGCGCCACACCAGAAGTGGTCCGTGCCCTCTTTCCATCCGTAGAGGATCGGCTCGTACTGCCGCTGATAATCCGACCGGCCCATCGTGAACGTGTTCTTGGCCCAGATCACGAAGGTCGACCAGTGGCCGCCCGCCTCGCGAAATGCCTTCTGCAGCGTGTGCAGCTCCGACGAGGACATGCAGATGTAGACCGCGCCTTTGGCGACGCTCAGCATGTTCACGCAGGCGTCGTACAGAAACTTCTCGAAGGCCTCGCCAAGGTTGTCGTTGGCGATCTTGCGCTTTTTGCCGCGGAGCTTGTCCTTCATCGTCGCGCCGTAATTCACGTTGTACGGCGGATCGGTAAAGACCATGTCGGCGAGTCCGCCGGCGAGTACCTTCTCCACCGCCTCGAGCCGCGTCGAGTCGCCGCACAGCAGCCGGTGTGGGCCCAGCAGCCACACATCGCCGGGTACAGTGACAGGCGTCTCCGGTGCTTCCGGCGCTGCGTCTTCGTCGGTCTTGCCTTCGGTGACCTGCTCGGGATCGCTCAGCAGCGCTTCAATCTCTTCGTCGGAGAAGCCGACCAGGTCGAGGTTGAACCCATCCTCCTGGAGCGTCTCCAACTCGACGCGCAGCATCTCTTCATCCCATCCGGCGTTCTCCGCCAGCTTGTTGTCGGCGAGAACCAAGGCGCGCCGCTGCGTCTCGGTCAGGTGCGCCAGAACAATGACCGGCACTTCTGTCAGCTTCAAGAGGCGCGAGGCAGCCAAGCGAGCGTGGCCGGCGACAATGACCCCGTCCGGTCCGACGAGGATTGGGTTCACGAACCCGAACTCGGCGATGGAGCCCGCAACCTGCGCCACCTGCGAATCAGAGTGCGTGCGCGCGTTGCGGGCATAGGGGATCAGCCGGTCGACCGGCCACTGCTCGACTTGGATCTGCATCAGGCTTTTGCGGGAGCCGACGTGTTGAACAGACCGAGTTGGTTGTGCAGGCTGACGATGTTGGCAATCATCGGGACCACCAGCGCGATCAGCTTGTCCCAGCTGAAGGCGTGGGAGAGATCCGCCGAGGCGTCGTAGGCCTGCTTGACGACGTTCAGGACGAGATCCAGTTTCTGTTTGCCTGCGCCTGGCAGCGGGATGGCATTCTCCACGGTTGTGACCGCGTTGAGGATGACCGGAAACAGAGTCAGCACGATGCTGAGTGCTTTCATTGGTGATTGCTCCTTGGGGATTAAACTACGGACAAATTCGGAACGCCGCGCTCGGCGGCAACTTCGGAGATGCTCTGGCCTGTTGCCAAAAGGACCGGCTCGACGCCGGCGAGCTCCGCAACGCGGCGAAGAATGACATCGCAGTACGCCGGCGAGATTTCACAGCCGTAGCCCGCGCGGTCGAGCACGTGGGCCGCGGCCATCGTGGTGCCGCTGCCCATGAACGGATCGAATACCACGTCGCCGGCGTCGGAGAAGGACTTGACGAAGAACTCAACCAGCGGCCGGGGGAAGGGTGCGCTGTGCGAACCCTGGCCGCTTTCGGTTGTACACTCGATGACGTTCGATGGGCGCGCGATGCCTTCGTGCTTGCCGTCCATCATCTTCTTGCGCATGTGCCCCCACGCCTGCCCGCCTTTCGGCGGTTGCGAAGCGCCCCCTTGTGTGGCGAATGCCCCGCGCGGGCCGGTCCCTAGCAGACCGCTCCCCGAGGCCGATTTCGGATTGTCCGGCGAGTAGTCGAAGCAGTAGTCCGACTCGGTGCCGCAAGCCAGCGCGTTGAATTTGATTTCGGCCTGGCGGCATAAGTGATACACCGGCTCGTGGGCGTTCTTGAAGCGATTGGGCCAACCGCCGGGCACGCCGTTGTCGGTCTTCCGCCAGAGCAGGTCGTCGACGAAGCGCCAGCCCCACTCCCGCTTGTGCGCGATGACCAGGTCCAGCGTGTAGAGGTGGCGTTCGCCATTCTCCGCGTGGGCTTTGATGTTGACGAACCACGAACCGTCGGCGGCAAGCACCGCTTGGACGTTGCCTGCCACCACCCGGAACCAGTCCACATACTCGTCGGGCGGCACCGGCTTGAAGCCGCTCGAGGGATCGTACTCGCGCTGCGTGGCGTACGGCGGCGACGTGATCGCCACGTTGACCGCCGCGCCGTCGAGCACCCTCTTCACCACGGCCAGATCACGGCAGTCGCCGCAAATCAGCCGGTGCCGGCCAATGGCCCAAATATCGCCGGCGCGGGTGACCGGTTCGACCGGCGGCTCGGCGATCTCGTCGGCGCCAGCAGTCGTAACCGCATCGTCCTGACCGGCCTCGTCGGCCAGCAGCGCCCGAATCTCTTCGTCGCTGAAGCCGACCACTTCGAGTTCGAAGCCAGCCGCCTCAATCGCCTGCATTTCCGCGCGGAGGACTTCTTCGTCCCACCCCGCGTTGAGCGCCAGCTTGTTGTCGGCGATCACCAGCGCCCGGCGCTGCGTCTCCGACAGATGGCCGAGCACGATGACCGGCACCTCGGTCATTTCCAACTTGCGCGCCGCCAGCACGCGGGCGTGGCCAGCAATGATCACGCCGTCTGAACCCACGAGAACCGGATTGGTCCAGCCGAACTCCATGATCGAGGCGGCCACCTGGGCGATTTGCTCCTCGGAATGCGTGCGGGAGTTGCGTCCAAACGGCAGCAATTCCCCGAGCGACCGCAGCTCGATCGCGGTTGGCAGGTTGATTGGTTCCAATGGTTTAGGCGAGTGACGACCCGGTCGTCACCCTCAAACTAGCGTCAATCTGCAATCGGTTTACCCGCCGCCGCCCAGGCGGTTTCAGGTCCCTGGGATTCGTGGGACGGTTGGCCGCCCTTGCGCCCACGTTGGCCCGTGTCGCGTCGTCGTCGACCGCCTTGGCGAGTGGCTTGCCTCCGCTGGACGCCGCCAGATGCGCCCAACTGAACGCGCCGCGCACCCGGGCGATGTGCCTGGCCCCGACTTGGGCCTTGCCGCTCAACCGACGAGACAATCCGCCACCACCTGCAGAAACACGTTGCGAGTGGAGAACGGCACTCCCTCCTCGTCGCGGCGATCCAACTTGCGCAGCTTCCAACAGCGCCCGTGCTCCAGCTTCTGGATGACGCTGTACTTGTTGCTCTGCGGCGCCCGTGTCGGGATGGGGTTGCTCCCATCCGGGCTCTGCAGCCAGATGGCTCGAAGATGGCCCTTACGGCCGTAGGACGGCTTCACGTACCCGCCTGCGATCAGGCGCTTGGCGGCTTCTGGAGTACGGGAACCCAGCGATGCACCATCGGGTGCGTAGTACGGTATCTGGCGTTCGGCTTTCATCGGGCACACTTCGGGTATGGAAGCGAAGGGAGGGAGTTTTATGAGAGTCCCGTCTCTCGTTGTGGACCGCAGCGCTTGGGAGGAGTCCTGCTTGCGCTGCCAGAGCGGGCGCTGATTTGCTCGCTCAATGAATAGATACTCAGCGGACCCCGAAAGTGTGCAATCAAAGTCCGGAGATCAACACGGCCCTTTCGCGGTGCGCGTGACCCAGGGCTGCTCGACATCCGGATTGTAGAAGTGCTGGCGGACTCCGTTCGGCAGGATGATCTCAATGGCTTCGCGGGTGACCTCGCCAATGCGGTCGCCCGGGCTCATGTACGATGCCAGGCCGCGATTTGGGCTCGGCGCTTTGCCTGCGGCGTACAGGCGCTCGTGTTTCCAACCGAGGCTTATCGCCAGATCCCCTATGGCGTCCACAACCGCGACGGCCGAAGCGTGGGCGGAGGATTTGCTCGTTTCCGGTGAGGCTGGACGGCGGTCCCACTGTTCGGTCACGGGCGGCTGGTAGGCCCTGGCGTCGAGTGTTCGGACGGCGTCTCCGAGCGCGACTTCGCCGAAACGACTTATGGCCCACTCGTGGATCCGGTTGAAGCGCTCGCGCAGACAATCGAATTCGTCCTGGGCGAGTCGCCCGGCAATGGCGGCGAGCTTTGCCATGTTCATCTTGCTGCGCAGCCAGGCGTAGTACTCGGGATCGAGCCGCCGATACGCCGTGTCGTTGAGCTGGACGTCGCGATGGAAAGCATCAGGTCGCTCCGTCTGCCAGCTGTTCAACGTCGTCGAGACGAACAACGCGGCCGGATTGGGCTGTGGCGGCTGCGCGTGTTCCAGTGGTGTTCCAGTCGAGCGGACGGGCGAGGTGGAGGCTGGAACACCGCAAGCGCCTGAGCCTGTTTGGCTTACTGGCCCGTGTTCCAGTGTTCCAGGTGTTCCAGTGGTTTCGGCAAACTTTCTATAAGAATTAGGTGAGTGTGTATGTGTGCTTGTCATGCACTCTTCTCTTCTCTCTATACGTGCGTGAGGAAAAAGACTGGAACACCTGGAACACGCCTGTAATATCAACGATTTAGACTGGAACACGAGACTGGAACACGGACTGGAACACGGCGAGACTGGAACACCGAATCACTCTGGGTGCCGGTATCGCCACTCCCGTGCGCCGCGCGGCCCGGCGTTGAACCGCTGCCACCCATGTGCGCGAAGAGACCGCGCGATGCGGATTTTGTCCATTTGTGTCCACAGGTCCTTCTTCTTTTCCAGGCACATGCTCAGCACGTCCGCGATGGCGACGGATTCCCGGTCTTGTGCCCAAGCGAGAATCAGCTCGTCCCACGGGTCACCCTCGTATCGGTCTGCCTGTTCTTCCGCCGCCTCGCGGTTGAGCGCGACCGAATCCAGCCACCAGGGTCTGCCGTCGAAGTAGAGAGCCGTGGCTTCGGCCCAAAGCTGGTCCCGGCACGCTGCCAATCCGTCGACGTCGATCACCGCCGCCTTGCATGCGACCGGCCAGAAGCGGCGTCCGCCTGTCTCGTCCCGAAGGTACGTGCCGTGGTTGACGCTGCCGGCAAAGACGCATTGCCGTGGGGAGTCGATCGGCCGTTTCCCATACGGCGGCCGGAAGCGGTCCGTCGCCCGGCTCATGAACGCCTTGATCTTCCCGACATCGGAACGCGACAGTGATTCGAGCTCCGCAATCTCAATGACCCAGACGCCACGTGTTTGCAGCGCCGCATCCTTCGATCCGAGGTCGGCGATCTCGTCGGTAAACCACGGTTGCGCCAGGGCCCGCAGTGCCGTCGATTTCTTGATGCCCTGCTCGCCCTCCAAGATCAGGCAGCAATCCGCCTTGCACCCCGGTGCGAACACGCGCGCCACCGCGGATATCATCCAGCGCGAGCCAACGGCTGCGGCGTAGGGTGATGGATCGGCACCCAAGTAGTCAGCCAGCCACGATTCGAGCCGGTGGGTACCATCCCACACGAGATCCTTCAGGTAGGCACGGACTGGATGGAACGGCATCTCGCGTCCAACGGCTTCGACCGCTTGGCCGGTTACATCGGAGGCCACGCAAATGCCCTGGTGATGCAGCCAGTCGGTGGCAAGGACGTCATCGTTGGGCGACCACTCTCTCGGGATCGCCGTGTCCGGCTTCATCCATGGCGCGGGTCGCTGAAGTACAGTGACGTGAGCGAATTCGTCGCGAGCCAGCACGCCGCTCCATTCCGGAGCGTTGCGAAAAGCCGTGATGGCATTCGCCAGTACGGGCTTCACCGTGCAGTTCAGATTGAGCAACAGCCCTTCGCGCCAGTTCCCCGACAGTTGCGGCGCGACAGCCAGTTGAGGTCCGGATGAGCGTGACGTGCCAGGTGGTTTCCCGCTCGCTTTCGCCTTGCTGTCGATCCGAACGACCTTCATTTGCTTACGGAGCGCCGCGATGGGCAGACGCTCTTTGCCGCACTTCTCCTGGATTTGCTTCAGAAGCCGCGGCTGCGCGATGGGATCGAGCTGCCCAACCTCGGCCAGGAGCGGTCCGAGGACTCGCAAGAGATCCTGGTCCGGCGTGTCCGGGGAAAGCGAGTCGATGGCCATCTCGATGGGCGTCCGGGCTGCGCCGAGGAGAGCTTCGAAGTCCGCCGATGTTTTACCGGATGAGAAATATTCGTTGACGTCGATCTTGGCGTCGGCAAGGAGCGCGCCCGCCTCGGGCGTTCCTGCCGGTGTAGCGGCGAGGCCTTCGCGTGCGGCACGCTGTTTTTCCCCAAGCGGCAATATGGCGACACGCGTGGTGATCCCGTGCGCAGACAAGACGCCCGCCGTGCGCAGTGCGCCGCGTATGCCGGCCTCGGAGACTTCGTTGTCCTGGCAGATGAAGACTGTCTTGACTCCAGCGAGACGCGGAAGCAATCGCTCCCAATCGGCGTCGCGAATCTGGATCGTGACCGGCGAGACTGCCGAGAAACCATGCTCCATGAGCGAAATGCAGTCGGTGACCCCCTCGGTGATGATCACTCGCTCCGGCCGCGCCAGCAGCACGTCTTCGTTGTACAGGACGTCGTTCTTCACGCACTCCGCAACATGCTCGTTGTTGCGGTCGTTTCGGATGGCTAGCTTCTTGTACTTCGACTTCTCCCATTCGTGGTCCGGCGTCCACGGCGTGCGGCGCCCGATCATAAAGACGACGTTGCCGCGGCTCCAGTAGGGGAAGACAATCCGGCCATCGAAGAAAGGGAAGAGCCCGTCCTGCGCCGTCGGCCGGAATGCCGACGTGCCGGCGAGTTCGCGCAATGTGAATGCGCCGGGGCCGCCCGTCAGCGTGTGCACCAGGCCGGGCTCGTTCTCCGCAAACCCGATCTTCAGGCGCGCGATGGTCTCGTCGCCGATGCCGTATTTCGACTTGAACCAGGCGAGCACTTCGACGTTGGCGACCAGTCGCTGGTGGTAGATCTCCGCCAGCGCCGCGAGTGCTTCCCGCACGCGCCAGGTGAGCCGATGCTCTTCTTCTGCTGCGGCGATCTCCTCCGGGGACCGGCCGAGCTGCGACAGCGGCGGCAAGCCAGTCCGGGCGGCGAGGAAGTCCCGTGCCCGGCGGTGCGATTCCGGCATCACGCCTGACTGGCCGCGTGTCACAACGCCGGCCTGCATGAACTCAACCAGCTGCAGAATGTCGCCGCCGACTCCGCACCCGAAGCAGTACCAGCCCTGTTTGTCGAGCATGATGTGCAACGACCGGTGCGACTGGCTGCGGTGGTTAGGACAGTCGCAGAACAGCGTGGCGCCCGACTCCTGTGTGACGCGCCCACCGAACATCTCGCGAGCCAGGCCACCGATGTCCATGTCGGTGATCTGCCGGTAGTAGTTTCGAACGTCCAGTGACGTGCTCAAGCGTGGGCCTCCGGAAGCAGGAAAGAGAGAAAGGTGTTGCGGCGATCCACTTGGCGCTTTGTCGCGCAGTTCGCGATGCCCCAACGGTCGCCCAGGATGATCGCCGAGTCCTTGGCGCGCGTCACCGCCGTGTAGAGCAGGTTGCGGTGATGCATGAAGGAGTGCGACTTATGAGCGACGACAATGGCGCACGGAAACTCCGAGCCCTGCACCTTGTGGATCGATGTGGCGTAGGCCAACTGAACGTTGCTTACGGCATCCGCATCGGCGGCAAGCTCCACTGCACGCCCATCGAAGTCGACGACCAAGCTTCCGTCGCTGCCCACCATGCGCACAACGCCCATGGCTCCGTTCATCACGTCCAGCTCGTAGTCGTTCTTCGTCTGAATTACCTTGTCGCCGGCGTAGAGGCGCGGCCGCCGTCCGGGCTCGACCTCGGCCACGGTCACCCGGTTGATCTTTCGCTGGAGCAGTCGCTGCAACTCGATGTTCAGCTCGACCGTGCCGAGCGGGCCCTTGTGGATGGGCGTCAAAACCTGAACATCCCGCAGTAGATCGTAGCCAAGGCGCTCTTGCAGGACTTCGTCAAATAGGAGCAGCAGCATGCGGCGAACATCGAGGCAGTCTGTGAACTTGTCGATGACATACCAGGGGCGGCGCGCGCCGAGACGCACCTCCGCAGTCGGGCGCACCTCACCATCAAGGATGGCGGTGGAGTTTTCCTTCAGGACGCCTGCCTGGCGGATGATCGCAGTCAGCACGGTAGTCGGAATCGCGCGGGACTGCACCAGATCGCGCAGTAGGTTGCCTGGGCCCACCGGCGGCAACTGGTTGTGATCGCCAACTAGTATCACCGCAGTGCGGCTGCGGTCGATCGCTTGGAAGAGCTGCCAGGCGAGCGGGACATCCACCATCGAAACTTCGTCGACGACAAGGATGTCCGCCTCAATTGGATTGAGCGCGTCGCGCGAGTAAGTGCGGCCGTTGTAGCCAAGCAGGCGGTGGATCGTGCTGGCCTCGTGGCCGACCACTTCTTCCAGCCGCTTCGCAGCCTTGCCCGTTGGTGCGGCGAGCACCACATCCAACTCCAGGCGCTCCGCGATGCTGGTGATCGACGAGACGGCGTAGGTCTTGCCGCTACCGGCGCCGCCGGCCGTGAGCGAGATGGAGTAGCAGAAGGCGTTGCGCACGGCTGCCCGCTGCTCGGGATTCAGTTCGCTGGCCTCGGCATCGAGCAGCGCCTCGACATTGGAGACGGCGTGCGGGTTGGCGCGGCCGGCCTCACGCGAGATGTCGGCCAGTTCCGTCTCCATCCGATGGATTTCCGGATCTGCGACGACAAGTTGCGCGAAGGGCAGGCTGACCAGCTCCGCCTCGGCGACCAGCGCTTCGAGATGGCTTTCAATCACCTCGCGGCTATCGAGGTTATCCATCACCAACAGTGTGTTGGCCCGATCGAGGAGATCCTCATACTCCACCCAACAATGGCCGTCGTCCAGTGCCTCGGCGACGCAATTCGCCAGGCCGGCGCGAATGCGCGACGGCAAGTCCTTCGGCGTGCCCATCTTGCGCGCGATCTTGTCGACCTTCTTGAAGCCGAAGCCGCGGATCTCGCGCACGAGCACATAGGGGTCGCGCTGCAGCATGGGCACGGCCTGGCTGCCAAAGCGCTCCACCAGAGTTGTCACCTGGTGATGAGTCAGCCCGAACCGCGACAGGTACGTCATCGCGGCGTTGAAATCGGCGTTTGCGATCCAGACCCTTTGGAGTTCAATCGCGCCCTCGACGGGAATCCTGGCGATGGCAGCTACGCGCTCCGGTGAGACTCGAATGGCAGTGTCGAAGCCGCGCCCAAACACATCGGCAATCGCGCGCGCCTTGGCTGGGCCGATGCCTTTCACGTCGGGATGGTTTGCCAGGAAGTTGGCCAGGCCATCGGCGTCCATCTCCAGGTCGTAGCCGAGACTCTCTGCCACAAACTGCAAGCCGTACTTCGGATGCTCTGCCCAGTGTCCTTCCAGCACGACGGATTCGCCCTCGCGGACGAAGATCTTGCCCGCGAATGTGGCAAGGTCGCCGTCGGCGGTACGCAGGCGTCCGGCGCTGAACGTCGCGCCGGAATAGAACACAATCTCCACGACGCCGCGGAGGCTCGTCTGAACCTCCGCAACCGCAGCATTCTTCATACGCTCCACCTCTTGTGTGCGCCGAGCAAATACGCCTGCACGAAATGGCAGGCTGCCTGGCGGCTTGAACAGAAGAACACCGGGATCCGGAAGTCGAGGATGATGGACAGCGCACTGCCGAGCACGGCACTCGGGTGCGCCTCGCCGCGATAGCGCCGCTGCAGGACATCGATGACGCCCGCCTCTACCACCACGCACGCCGCCCGGTATTCGGCCAGCTTCCGCAGCTCCCGGTGAAAGCGCTCGCGGGAATGAATGACGGTGGAGACGAAATCGTCGAGGCTCTTCCGCTCCACCGCCGCCACGCCCTCGAGACCAGCGACCGAGTAATCCCCGGCCGGCAGCGCAATGCGTTGGCTGCCGGCCACCTGGGGATCGAAGGAGTAGGGCTCCTGCTCGCGCGTGTCGGTGAGGATCGTGGGCAGTCCCTGGTTAGAACGGGACAAGTGCGTCGCCTGCCTCCTGCCGGAAGCTGCCGGGTGCGCGGTCGTTGTCGATGCGGCGATTGAAGAAGATGTTCTCGTTGTCGCCCTTCGTCTTCTTCGTGACCTCGAGCTTCACGTCCAGTAGGCGCCGGAGATGACTCGGCAGGTCCGACAGCCGCTCCAGATCGAGCCCGCACAGGTGCAGGTCGGCTTTCAGGTACTTGAGCGTCTTCTGCGTGATGACGCTGTTGCGCCACATCAGCCGGTTCACGCACTGTGGCGCGATGACGCGCAGCGTCCACTTCAGCATCGGGTTGCCCGAGGTGTGCGCTTCGGTCAGTTCGGCCTTTTCGACGTTCACCTGGTACTTGCCGTCGGGCACGCTGTCGTAGTCACTGCGCTCGGCGGCCTCCTCTGAACGGAAGCCCGCGTCGAATTGAGACAGATCGATCAATTTGTTGCTCATCGTGTTTGCTCCTGTTGAGAATTCACTTCGTTGCAGATGCGTTTGCGGCTTGCGGCTTCAACGGCGCGACCGCCGTGTGGAAGGCTTCGAAGAACTTCGAGAAGTCGAGGTCGAGCGTCTCCGGCAGCCGTCCGGTGCGGTCGCCGGCCTCGTAGTAAAGGCTCGGCTTGGTGCGAATCACCCGCCGCATCCTCTGTTCGCCGCTCTCACCGACCGTGACCTCCAAATCGCAGTACAGGACCATGTCGACCATGCCGAGCACGATCTTGCGGGCCTTGTCGGGCAGCGTCGGCACGATCCGGGTGTACTTGCCGGTGCGCGTTTCAACCTCGATCTCCTTGGCGTGCGAGACCAGAAATAGCCCACAGGGCAGGAACGCCAGCTTGGTGAGCACGCGCTGGAACTCGTTGTTGATCAGCGCGTAGCCCTTGCCGTAGCCGAGGTCCGACTCGTGCTCGATCTTGAACTTTTTGAGGATGTAGTCGGCGCAGAACTTGTAGGCGTTGTCGACCGTGTCGATGATGACCGTCTTGAAGGGGTGCTTGCCTTCGGTGATTTCCGCGCAGGCCGTCAGCAGATCGTCCCACGACTGGATCGGCACCTGAAAGACGTCGAGCGCGTTAAGCCCGGGCTCGGTGGCCAGGAACACTGCGCTCTCCGAATTCGAGCAGAAGGTCGACTTCCCGATCTTCGTCTGCCCGTAGGCGAGCACCGTAAGGTCAGCCAGGTTCGGCTTTGGTGCAGTCTTGGTGCTGGGTAGTAATGCCATTTTGATGGATCTCCTTTAGAAGGCCGGTTCGGTCGTTGTTGGGGGCAACACGCGCAGCTCCTCGTTGGGCGCCACGCGCTGATAGAAGTTGTCAATGACGTTTGAATTGCCGTTGGAGCGGCACAGCGCAAAGTAGGCGCAAGGCCGCTGGTAGTTGAAGCAGAACGCCGTGTTCTGGTAGAAGACGCCGCGCCGGCGCGCGTCGAGAAAGGCCTGCGTCAGCTCCCACAGTTCGCTGCGCAGAATATCGAACCGGTCACGCGAGAGATACAGCATCTCCCGGTGGAACATTTGCGGGTCGGCGTACTTCTCCGCGAGCCGGGCGGCAAACTCCTCGTCGGTCTCAGGTAGTTTGCGCTTCGCCGTCGTCTTGCCGGTCTTGGACTTCGCGAGCAGCTCCGCGCGCCGCGCCTCGAACTCCTCGACGGTCTCGCCCTTGCTCTGCTGCAGTCGGGCTTTGACGAGCACGTTGTAGAGGATGCCGGTGATCGGAATGCCCAGCGTCTGCTCGATGTAGTGGGCGTACAGCGTGATCTGGAAATCGGTCCAGAGCTTTTCCAGATAGTCGGCATCGAGCTGCGACGCCGTCTTGTGTTCCAGCACGAAGTACTCGCCGCCGATGCGCACGATGCCGTCGATCTTGCCCGCCAGCACGAAGCTGCGCGACGCCGCGCCAGTCGCCGGATTGACGATCGGGCCCTCGAACGTCTTCTCCAGCGCGACGATTTCGAACTCCTCGCTCGGGTATCTGGCCGCGTACCCGCGCATCATCGCCGTGGCGTTAAACCAGTCGCGCTTCTGGTCTTCGTCCTGCGCCCGGTTGGGGCAAAGCCGGTCGATCCGGTCGAGCACCTTGGCAAGATCCCGTTCGCCGTGCCACAACTCGAGGCAGTCGTGGATGAGCGAGCCGAAGTGCAGGTTGTGGTCCCGCAGCAACGGCACAAGCTGTTCGATGTAGCGCCAGTCCACCGCCTTGCGGCAGCTCCGGAACAGCGCCCACATCGAATAGGTGGAGACCATCAACGCGGTCCGGACAGGTTGCTGTCCACATTCGTGGGTCATGGTAGTTTGCTCCTGGACGCGCGCTACGACACTTCGCAGCGAGTGCCCCCCTGGTAGGGATCGGGCGTCGCCAGCCGCCGCGTCCGCTTGCCCGAATTGATGTGATCCACGATGAGACGGGTGAGAAGCCCGATGCTCGCCCCGCTGCACGCGATCGCTCTGACGTTCGGGTCGCTCAGTGCGAACTGGCCGATCTTCTTTTGCATGTCGCGGTCGATGCGGAGGCTCTTCCCTGACCAGAACGTTGGGTACTCGGAGATCACATCAGCGAGCGCGGACAGGAAGCCCGTCTTCAGGTGCGTGGCGCGGTCCTTGTAGAGAATCCCGCGCACACCCCAGTTGTTGTCCAGCAACTCGAAGAAGGTCTTGATGTTGTCGATCATCGTGGCGTAGCCCACGTTGGCCATCATGGGCGGCAGCGCCTGCCAGATCGCGGACAGCGTGACGTACCGGCCGGCTCCAAACTTGGAATGGAGCCGCATCACTGTCTTGAGGAAGGACAGCGCCGTCAGCAATTCCTCGCGCCGCATGTACTGCGACCAGGAGACACGCTGATAAAGCACGAACGATTCGTCGAAGCAGAGATCACGCAGGCGGCCGAGCGACGGACACTGCGCGGCGCGATTGCGAATCAGGACATTCGGGGAGAGCCGCGTTCTGCGCATGTTCAGGATGTCAAAGCGCTCTCGTTCCCACTCCTCGCTCGTCGCGAAGTGGATCATCGCACCGACCAGCGGCTTGCCGCCGTCATACATGAACTGTTTTGCGGCGCTGATGCGCTGGAGGCCGTCGATGATGTACACGTCGCCACTGATCGTGTACGTTCCGTCGGCATCGGTGCATCCGTAGCGCTCGCCGCGGACCGCAAGCTCCACGTCGGGCACGCGGCCCGAACTGCCGCCGAACGCCTCCATCAACTCCTGGATCTTGGCTTTCCGTAGCGTCTCGCGCTGGTATGCCGGTTTGAGCAAACCGCCCAGCGAAACGGGGTCGATCACCCCGCGCAATACAATCTGGCCGTCCGTCAATTCGTCCAGCGCACCGGACAGCACTCTTAGTTGCGTCACTTTGATTCCTCCTGGATTTCCAACCTGGATGCGTTTAGCGGATCGGCAGCAAGTGCCTTCCGCTCGATTTCCGAACTCGCTGCGGCGATGGCGTTGTTGGCCTTCGACAGCAGCAGTTCCGCCTCGTCGAATTCGCCGGCGGTTTCGCCCAGCCAGCCGACCAGATGGGCGAAGTGTTTCGTGGCTTCGATGAAGGTGAGAGTCGATCGGGCTAGCCGGTCGATCCGTTGCGACCGGGTTGCCCGGCCGGACACTAGTAGAGCCTGATCGGGCAGCTGTGAAGCATCACCTGCCGCCGCTGGTCGATGCGAGGCGGTTTGGCCGACTTGCCGCGTTTCTGAACCGCGTTCGAATCCCGGCGATGGCGGAGTGGATTTAATCGCCCGCGAGGTCCTGCCGATTCTGCTGATATTGGTGGTGCGACCGTCGAGCCCGGTGCGCTCAGTCGACTGTGGAATTTCCATAGTCAACTTCCCACGCCAATTCCCAACCGTCTTCACGTCGACGCCTACATGCCTGGCGACTTGGTGATCGCTCAGCTTGCACGATTGCTGGTGCACAAGCGCCGCCTTCACGGCTCTCTGCTTGTCCTCGTTCGTGCGGCGCAGCCCATTGGACTTGTTGGCGCTGAAGCTATACCACTGCGCGTCCTCTAGCGTGCCCTGGCGGAGGTCACACTCGATCGCGTCGAATCCGGCTGCAAACGCGGCCTTTACACGGTGGAAACCGTCGGCCAGCCAGTAGTCCGTACCGTCGTAAAAGACGGTCACCGCTGGGAACTTCACCCCGGCCCCCATCGCCTCGGAATAATCCTCAATGGCCCCGAAATCGAGTGCAGCTCGAGGCTGGGTTCCGCCATCCATGCGGATGCTGCCTATGGGTACGGGTTCGCCGTGTTTCACTGCACGCCCTCCCGTTCCCGGAGCATCCCTGGCGTCACTCCCGAGTCAAGAAAGGACTGGCGAATCTCTTTGATCAGTTGATAGATCCGCGAGCGTGACTTGCCGGTAATGAGCGCGACCTCGCCGGGCGTCCGCTCCATGAGCAGTTGGGCGACTGTCCGCAGTCGCTCCGGTAGCCGAGATATGGCGGCCACAACGTCGAGCCGAAGGTCATAATTCAGCGCTTCGCCGCGACACGGCAGCGCGCCGTTCCCGGCGCCAAAACTCGAATCGCGTCGCGCGCGCCGGCGTTCCTGGGCTGCAATTTGGGCTGCGCGGTGCCGCACCACGCCGAACACGAACCCGCGCAGGTCGCCGCGCGTCCGGTCAAACCGTGGGAGCCGCTCGAGGTAGTCGAGAATCAAATCCTGGCGCAGGTCGTCCCAGTCCTGGCGCGTGAACCCGGTACGGCGGACCAGGCGGCTGGCGCCGATCTCCGCCTGCTGGATCACGAACGGATCGACGGCGGTCACGGCTCCACCTCCGCAGGAATTGCCTCGATCACCATGCGGAACGGCAAGCCGTGCCGCACCTCAATTACTTCGACGGTGCCTTCGTTGAGCCGCGCGATCTGGGCGAAGAAGCGTGCTGCAGGCTCGCGCAGCGCGAACCGCTCCAGCCGCGATTCCGGGCGCGGACCGTCGTTGACGTCCAGCTTCAACTCGACGAAGACTCGCGGCGCCGGGCTGAACACCGGTTCGCCGTTCCGGATCTCCAGTTCTTCCACGCGCCCGAAGTTGATCGACTGGAGCAGGCGCAACAGCCGCTGCCTGGCGGGAGAGAGATCTTCCATTTGCATGGCTCACTCCCCCATCCCGGCGCGGTTTCGCGCGAGAAACTCATCCACCGCAGGATGAACGCGCGGTGGCTTTGTGAGCGCGGGCTCAAACTCCTCGCGCCGGTTCTGACCTTTGAGGTCCCGTAGCAGCCGGATTCTGATTCGGTCCAGCCGCTTCAAAAGGGTCCAGGTGAGGTCGTCATCTAATTGGTGCAGTACGGCCACGCCGCCGACGACGAGTGCAATGTCGTCAAAAGCATCCCGGACGAGAACGTCCGCGACCGGCGCCGGTCGATCCGGCAACAGCGGGCGGGGGCGATCGGCTTGTTTTTCAAGTGATGCCGAAGTCATGTTGTCCTCCGGCCTCGATAGGGTGAAAATTCACCCTGAGCGGCTTTTCGGACAGCTCCCTCGGATTAAGTCGTTGAAAACAAGCTGAATTTAATTTTCATGTTTTTTCGGCAGGCCAGGAACCGCACGGTGAAAATTCACCCTGGACCGATTTGTTACCCAATCCGAACCACTCGGGCGGCACCATCGTGTCCGGTGCGCGGACGCCCTCTGGCTTGACACGTATTTACTTCGTATATACGCTGAAGACGATGGACGTTATCTTCCAGATCCAAGGCCAGCTCTTTGAGTGGGACGCGGAGAAGGCGGCCGCCAACCTTCGGAAGCACCGAATCTCCTTCGAGAAGGCCAGCGAGGTCTTCTTCGATCCGTTTGTCCGCCTGGTGGATGCCACCGATCTGGGGGAAATGCGAGAGGCAGCCATCGGCCTGACCGAAGAGTGGAGTCTGCTCTTCGTTGTCCATGTCGAGCGCAAGGAAGACGCAATTCGAATCATTTCCGCACGGCCCGCCACGCCAGAGGAGCGGAGGCACTATGAACATGACTGAGCGAATTCACAAGCGGCTCCGACCGGACCGCCCAATGACTACCATCAGCATCCGGATGCCAGAGGATGTGATCGACGACCTGAAACAGGTCGCTCCGACGCTTGGCTTTTCCGGCTACCAGCCACTCATCCGCGCCTACATCGGCCAAGGTCTGCGCCGGGACCTCGCTCGATTGGATAACGACAAGGTTCAGGTCCTTGCGGAGAGTCTACGCCGGCATGGTGTCAACGAGCGACTCATCGCGCAGGCCATCGCAGATGTTCAAGCGAAATCAGCCTGAGCGGGTCTCAACGCACGCTGCTCCCGCACTGGAAATAGGTGACCCATGCGCGGCTGCCTTCGCTGAACTGCAGCGGCTCTTCAGTCAGGCCGATCCACGCCTTCAGCCAGGCACCGAGCCGCATCACAGCGAAATCGTTCGCCGGGCGGCGCAACTTGCCTCCGCCCCGAAGTAGGTCGAGAAGGGCCTGTCCCTCTGCCGAGGGAAGGCCCTCACGGTTGGTAAGGCCGAGCTGCTCCAGCGCGTACTCCCGTTGAAGAGTTCCTTCGCGTTCGGCAACCACGGCAGACGTCTTATCGGCACCACCCTCGCGGACTCGCGCCTGGAAAGTCTCCTTCGCCCGAACTCCAACGAGCACGCGGGTACCAGGAAGTTCCTGGAAGTGGAAATCGTCCCAGGTGACACCGGTCGGCGTGGGGAAACCGCCGTCCGCTTCGAGCGCGACGTCGAAGACACACCGGTAGTCGCCCGATGCCTTTTCAAAGAGGATCGGATCACCAGTAATCGCCAGCAGCTTGCGCAAACGCCCGCGGAGCTGGCTCACCTGCTTCTTGAACGGCGTCTTCTCTTCAACCGCTTTGGCGATGTCACGTGGATTGAAGCGCCCACGATGTTTTGCGAGCAGCCACAACAGCTGCAGCCCCCGGTCTCCGGTAGCATCCTCTTTGCGCCCATCCGCCAAGCCGCACTCATCGAGGCTGCGTTCGTGCCAGACGCCGCGGACGGAAACGCGAAGCAGTAACTCTCCAACCTCGATTCTGACCGCCGCCCAGTCAACATTCTCCGGCACCGGAATGCTCCGGACCGCCTTAACCTTGTCGGCGGCGGCATTCCTGGGTAACGCATCCTCGATGTAGTCGAGGTCGAGGACGAGCTCGCCGGCGTCCAGCGACGAGACGTCCTGCAACGAAAACACCGGCAGCCCGTTCAAGCTTGTGGGCGCGGGGCGGTCCGCCACGAGCACGACTGGCGCTCCGTATCCCGTCGCGAGTTGGAGTATTCCCTCCCCGCCGTCATCGAGCAGCAGAAGAAAATCGCGGAACCGCCCCGCCATAACGCGTCGGCCGAGCGACCAGACCTGCGGGCGGCGCTGTTCATTCGGGCCGGTCAGTTCGAGTGCCGCCGCAAGCAGTCGCGCCAGCGCTTCGGGGTCCACCAACCACTGCCGAAGCCGATCCGGGTCCAGATTGATGGTGTACCCACGCTCGCAGGGGAGAAAGGCACGGTGGCCATCGGCGGACCACCCTACGTCGACAGAACACTGCTCTTCGCATTGCTGGCAAAGTAGGACTGTTGCGGCAGTTGTCTCGCGCAACAGCCCCAGCTTCATCACCTCGCGCCACGGCTCGCGGCCCCACTGGCGTGCTTCCTGATCTCCGACTACAGCGTCAGCCGACGTTAGTCGCGACAGCAGCGTGTTCCATGCTGACCGCATCCTTCTCTACCTTCCATTCGCGGAGATATCGGCGCAGTATCAGTTCTTCTGGGCTGTCTTCCAAGTCGCAGAAGGACGGCGCGGTAAGGCGGAACAACAGGCTGCGCTCCTTGCCTGCAGGAGTCCGGATAAATGCCTGCATCACTACGCTCAGAACCGTCGCATCAGAGAGCCGCGCGTGCTTCTCGTTGAACGTTTCGGTGATGACATCGTGCACGGATCCTTCCCTCCGCCGACCGTCGATTTCCGCCGTGATCTTTCCGCCGTGGCCGGTGTGGTACTGCAATCGCATTGCCTTCAGGCGGACCAGCGGAATCCCATCAGCGGGCTTGGTGGGAAAGGTGAGATTCCTGTTCTTGAACAATTCCAGATCAAAGCATGGAATCGGCCAGGGCTCAGGATCCTGTTCAATGCCCAAGACTGCGCTGGAGAACGCACGCGCCAGATGGTCTCGGATCGCACAACCACCTTGCGCGTAAATGTCGAGAGTTCCGTCGGCCGGATGATAGCCGAACACGATCTCGAAGGCCGGGTGGTAGTTCTTCCGTTCGAACTGCCCATCGTCGTCGTACCCGATGAGTTCGTCGGCGTAGTCGGCCGGATATGCGAAGAAGTACTCCACCTCGCCGTCACGCGCGCCATGGTCCACCTTGCATTGTTCCCCGCGCCCCTGAATAGCCTGGAAGAACGCGGCAATGCGCAGTCCCAGTTCCACTTTCATGTCGTCCGTTGCTTGAAACTCGGGAACCGCCGGTACCTTCCGGATCTCCCAGGACCGTTTGGGCAGCCTGTCGATGTGCGATAGCGTTCGAGCACTCTCGAACACCTTCGGATGATTCATGCAGGTCCACAGGGCGCGCTCCCGCGAGCTTCCCATCGAGCCGAGTTGCCGTGCGATCTCTTCGTTGGCATCGCGCGCCGCCTCGATCAGCACCTGGCTGCCTTCCGAATTGGCCAGCATCTCGACGCGCCGGAAGATCCGCAGCACGCGTTCGCGGTCCGCGGCCGGCATCTCCATGCAGCGTTCCAGTAGGGGATCGACCCGCCGCTCACTGACCGTCGCCCAATCGAAGTCGATGAACCCCGGGTAGGAGGCGAAGAAGGTCTTGAGCAAAGCGTTTGGCGCCCGCCGGAGAAAGGACGGCAGGCTGAAGACTGTAGGCATACTGGCCCTCCGATAATCGGCGCGGGCTCCAGGCTTGGCAGCGCTTCGGCGGCACTGCTCAATCTGGTCGCGTCGGCACGTTTGACCAGGATTTCAGAGCCCGTAACTCCTGAATCTCGCCATCAGTTTGAGTGGCGGAAGCCATCAGGATAGCACCAGAATAAACAGCGAAAGCAACTGGTTTTGTAACGTCTTGATTTCAGGCCAAAATCAATGTGCCAACCTCACGAGGAGCATCCCGCTGCGTCCTCGATCTTCTGTCGTTGCCACTGGTGCCGCTGGCTCTCCCACCAAGGCAGTTGGGCGATCTTTCGCAACGTTCCCTCGCTGATTGGGTACCGTCCGCCCGGCACCTCGGTCAGCCGCAGGACGGCTTCCTGGATGTCCGGTGCCAGCCAAGTCAGCGCCATCACCTGGCTGATGCGCTCCCGGCAGACGCAACCGAGCCGGGCGAGGTCGGCGTAGTTGCGCGCCTCCCCGCGGTCGAGCATTTCCTGGAACTGGATTGCCAGCGCAAGGACCTGGGTAATGCGCGGCAACTGCCCGTGCCTGGGCGCATACGCCATGGGAGGCGCGGCACTCGGGGCAGTCCGATACACGTCGCGCACCGACGGGCGCAGTTGCACCGTCACCTCAAACCGACCGTTTTGAATTGTCATGCCCTCTCTCCCCCGGCGCACAACCGCCGGATGCCCTCCGTACGGAAGCCCACGGTCACCGTACAAGTGGTGCCGTCGTAGGTCACGCGTTCAACGAGCGTCTTTACGAACTTCACCTGTTGGCGCGGGCTCATCTCCGCCCAGAGGCCATCGAACTCGCGCAGGTTCTTGCACACGCCTGCTGCGTCGACCGTCTGTGCGACGGCGGCGGCGAGTTGGCCGCTCACGGTACGAAGCTGGCCTTCGACCACGGCCGCGCGCTCCTGCAGTTCAGCCAATCGGTCTGTGGCCTGCTTGCCCGATGCCCGGAGCGCGCGGGTGGTCTCTTCGGCCAGACGCTGCAGGTCCTTCTCGACGAGCCGCTTCTCGTGCTCCAGCGCCTCGATAGCGGCCAGACGACGCTCATCCAGCTGTTGCACCACCTCGGCGATCACTTCCGGGTTCGACGCGATCCCGCGGATCTGGTCGATCACGGCCTGCTCGATCACCGGCGCCGAGACCGACCGCGTCTGGCATTGGTTGTAGCCGCGCTGGTGGGCGTTCACGCAGACGTAGTAGCGGTACAGCTTGTTGTGCTCCTTCTGCGTGTAGGAGTGAATCATGCCGACGTTGCACGTGGCGCAGCGGATCAACCCCTTAAGCACCGCTCCGTATTTGTTGCGGATCTCCCGGCCTCCGCTCCGCGAGTTCTGCCGCAGCCGATCCTGCACGGCCTGCCAGACCTTCGGGTCGACGATGGCCTTGTGCTCGCCGTCGTAGACCTTGCCCTCGTATCGGAGCTTGCCGATGTAGACCATGTTGGTGAGCAGATTGTAGAGGCGGTTCTTCCCAAAAGGACTCCCGCCCGCCGGCGTGCCCTTGCGGGTCGTCCATTGCTTCATCCGCCAGTCGCGACGGTTGAGTTCCTGCACGACCGGCATCATCGCCTCGTGCTCGAGGTAGAGGTCGAAGATCGCCCGGACTCGCGCGGCCTCTTTTTCGTTCACCAGGAGAGCCGCACCTTTGTCGCTCAGGTCGTAGCCGAGCACTGGATTGCCGCCGACCCACCGGCCTTTGCGGCGCGCAGCCGACATCTTGTCCTTCGTGCGCTCGGCGATCATCTCGCGTTCGAACTGCGCGAACGAGAGCAGGATGTTCAGCGTAAGGCGGCCGAGGGAACTGGTCGTGTTGAACTGCTGGGTGACGGAGACGAAGCTCACGCCGTGCTGGTCGAGCACCTCTATGATCCGTGAGAAGTCGAGCAGCGACCTGGTCAGCCGGTCCACCTTGTAGACCAGCACGCAGTCCACCAAGCCGTCGCGCACGTCCTGGAGCATCTTCTTCAGCGCCGGCCGATCCATGTTGGCGCCGGTGTAGCCGCCGTCGTCGTACTTGTCCGCCAGCGCGGTCCAGCCCTCTTCGCGCTGGCTACGGATGTAGGCTTCGGCCGCATCGCGCTGGGCGTCGAGCGTGTTGAAGGTCTGCTCCAGTCCCTCTTCGGTAGACTTGCGCGTGTAGATCGCGCAGCGCATCGTCTTACGCCGCGTCGCCGCGGGGGCGGCCAACTCAGTCGCGGCCATTGGGCGCCTCCTTGGTCATCTGAAAGAAGGCGTAGCCGTTCCACTTGGTGCCGGTGATTTCTTTCGCGATGGCGCTCAGCGACGTGTAGCGACGATCTCGGAACTCGAATCCGGTGTCGGTCACTTTAACGACGAGCGTCTCGCCACGATACTCCTTCACGATGACGCCGCCGGGCATCGGCAGCCGGGAATCGTGACCCGGCCCGATCACCGTCGTGGCGGAACGCTCGACGGGCAGGCCGGCGCGCTGCTTAATCGACGTTCGTGATCACGCGATTGCGCAGCGCGACATTGCGCGCGATCTCGCGGGCCAGCTCGCGGACCGGCTCCGGCAGGCCGCCCTCCTCCTTTGCCTGAAGCTGCCAGGCGATCTTGCGGAACAGGAATTGCCGATGGGCGCTCTCGGGTTCGGCCCCAAACACCTTCCGGTACTCTTCCTGCAGCGCCCGCACGTTCATCGCGGCGAGCTCGTCGATCCTTGCTTGAATGGGTTTCTTCACGCGTCAACCTCATGTACAGGAAGGCTCTCCACGCGCGGGTTAGCAAGTTCTCCATTGACGCTGTCGGTCGCCGCGCCGCCCTCGATCTCGCGTGCCTGGCGGCTGCGTTCGTACGCGGCGGCGAGGATGCTGACGATCTCGGCGACCGCGTCGCTGGTCTGACGGTCTCGACACTCCATCTGGCTGCTCCCCGTGCGGGAGACCGCGAACGGCGTTGTGGGTGTCGGAGGGCGGGAGACAGGTGCGGCGTTGCGTTTGCCGGCCCGGTTGGTCCGACACCCACAACGGTTTCCGCTTGGCGGCCTGTCCGCTGTCTGGTGGTTTGTGATCGCCTGTGGCGACCTCAATCAATAGATACTCACGGGAGTTCGAAAGTGTCCAATCGCGGGCGGCGACCATGATCAATCGAGCCGTCAACTTCCGCCGAGGCGTCAAAGGAGAAAATGGAGAGTTCGTGGCGCGGGAAATGGTCAACGTCCTCAACTGCCATGGTTTCGGGCGCTTGGGGGCTGGTCGGGTTTCAGGTGGGAGAAGTGCGTCGAAGGCCAACTACTGCGGAATGTTGGGCCTACGGACGCCGTCAGCAGACACCGATGGCGTCAACGGATTCGGGCCTGAGTGGTTATCGAATGGGAGGTTGGCGTCCCCAGCGGGATTCGAACCCGCGTTATCGCCGTGAAAGGGCGGTGTCCTAGGCCGGGCTAGACGATAGGGACCTTGCGACGGTGAGGAACCGCCACCTCTTTTTAGAGTAGCGGCAGGCAGCCGCGGCGGTCAATCCAACGCGCTAAAGCGTCTTCAGGTATGCCAGCAGATCCTGCTTCTCGTCGTCGCTCAACACGCTGGCGAAGGCCGGCATGGAGCCTTTGCCTTTGTTGACGAAGTCCAGGACGGTGGCGTCGGTCGGTTTCAGGCCGTTGCCTAATTTGGGCCGCTTGAACAGCCCCTTCAGGCTGGGCCCCATTTTCTTCTGATCGGTGGTCGCATAGTGGCAAACGCTGCACTGCTCGAACACCTCCTTGCCTTTCGCCGCGTCGCCCTTCTTGTCCGCGGCCATGGCCGAACCGGTGATTAGAAAAGCGGCCGAAAGGGCCATTGCGCAACACTTTTTCATCTCCTCAATCCTTCCTGCCAACTCGCTGAGCTCATTTCATTCTACAATCTCGGATTGCGTCACCTGGTCGTTCTTTTCGCCAAAGCGCCGATCTCCGGCCGGGTCAAGACACGGCTGGCCAAAGAGTATGGCGACGCCGTCGCGCTCCGCCTGCACCGGGCGTTCGTGCTCGATGCCGCGGCCCGCGCGTCGTCCGGCTGGCCCATCGAATTGTACACCGACGTCGATACCGATGCCTGGCCCACGCTCACCTGCCCGCGCCGATTGCAGTGCCCAGGCGATCTAGGCGCACGGCTCCATGCGGCGCTGGAAGAGGCGCTGGCCCGGGGTTGGGAACGGGTTGCCATATTGGGGACGGATGCGCCCGATCTGCCGGCCGCGCACATCGCGCGATTGTTCGACGCCGACGCGGACGTGTGTCTCGGCCCGGCCGAAGACGGCGGCTTCTGGGGCATCGCCTGCCGCCGGGTCGCGGCGGGCATGTTCGAGGGAGTCCCGTGGTCGTCGCCGCACACAATGGCCACGACCATACAAGCCTGCCGGGCCAGCGGACTGAGCGTCGCGCTGGCGCAATGGTGGGCCGATGTGGATGAGCCGGCCGATCTTGTGAGATTGGCGGCGAGTTCATCGCTCGAGTCCGCGGGGGCGACGACTAAGTTATTACGCGAGCTTCACTTGCCGGATTCAGGAACGCATTGATAATATAAGACTTCAGTGTCTGGTTTACCCCAAGCAGCATTGACGCGGATTCGACGGCTATGATAACCCTGGAGCTTCAGTCTGGATTCCGCGATGCCTGAGGAACAGAAGCCCGAAGAGGCGCAGAGCCCCGGCCCCGCGCCGGTTCAACCCCAGCCGCCGTCAGCGCCGACCGCAGCGGAAACCACACCCGCGGCGTCGGCGACTCCATCGGCTGCAGCGGCAACGCCACCGGCCGCGCCGGCAACTCCACCGGCCGCAGCGGCAACGCCGACCGCGGCGCCCGCCAAGCCCGCCGTGAAACCCGCCGCGCCGGCGCCTCCGCCACCGCCTCCGGTGTGGGAAGGCGAGCTGCCGAGTGCCTTGCAGGACGAATTCGGCGAGCGGGTTGCGGAGTTCATCGCCTATCAGGGCCAGCCTTCGTTTGCCGCGCAGACGGACGCCGCGCATGAAGTGATCGAATCGCTGCGCGAGATTCACGAATTCGACTACCTCGTGGATATCACGGCCGTGCACTGGCCGAAGCGCGAAGCGGCCTTCGACATTATTTACGTGCTCTACAGCTTTTCCCGCAATCAGCGCATCCGAATGAAGGTCCGGGTGAAGGAGGGCGGGCGCCCGCGCAGCAGCGTGGACCTGTATCCGACGGCAAACTGGCTGGAACGCGAAGTCTTCGATATGTTTGGAGTGGAATTCGACGGCCACCCCGATTTGCGCCGCATCCTGATGCCGGACGAGTGGACGGGCTTCCCGCTGCGCAAGGATCGCACCATCCTCGACATGGACAATCGCTGGGTTCAGGAGAACCTGGGGATCGAGAGCGGACAATAGGACATGGCCGAGACGTTCCTCGATTCCACCGAACTCGTCCTCAACATGGGGCCCCAGCATCCGTCGACGCACGGCGTGCTGCGGGTGATCGTCAAGCTCGATGGCGAGAAGGTGCTGGGCACCGACTGCGTGATCGGGTATCTGCACCGCGGCGTGGAAAAGCTGGGCGAGAACCGGACCTATCAGCAGTTCGCGCCCTACGTCGACCGCATGGACTACGTCGCCTCGGTCTCCAACGGGCTGGGCTACTGCCTGGCAGTCGAGAAACTTCTCGGCGTCGAGGCGCCGCCGCGCGCGCAGGTGGTGCGCGTGATCCTCACCGAGCTCAACCGCATCGCCAGTCACCTCATCTGGCTGGGCACGCACGCGCTCGACATCGGCGCGATCACGCCCTTGTTTTACTGCATGCGGGAACGCGAACTGGCGCTGAACATTTTCGAAAAATATTGTGGCGCGCGACTCACCACGCACGCTTTCCGCATCGGCGGATTGCAGTACGAAACTTACGACGGCTTCGAAAAAGAGGTCCTCGACTTCTGCGACGTCTTCCTGCCCAAGGCCGACGAGTATGAGGAACTGCTGACGGGCAATCGCATCTGGGTGGACCGCATGCGCAACGTGGGGTTGCTGAACGCCGCCGATTGCAAGGCTTTCGGCGTGACTGGCCCGCTGCTGCGCGCCGCCGGCGAGAAGTGGGACCTGCGCAAAGCGCAGCCTTACAGCGGCTACGAAAAGTACGATTTTGAAATCCCGACGGGCGACCGCGGCGACAACTTCGACCGGTACATCGTGCGCATGGAGGAGATGCGGCAGTCGGTGCGGATCATGCGCCAGGCAGTAGCCTCGATCCCGGCCGGACCGATCATGGCCAAGGTGCCGAAGGTCATCAAGCCGCCTGTGGGCGAAGTTTACGTTTCCATCGAGGCGCCCAAAGGCGAACTCGGTTACTACATCGTGAGCGATGGCACGACGCTGCCCTATCGCCTGCGCGTGCGGCCGCCGTCGTTTGTCAATCTCCAGGCGCTGGACCGAATGTCGAAGGGCGCTCTGGTTGCAGATCTGGTGGCGATCATCGGTACCATTGATATTGTCCTGGGGGAGGTTGACCGCTAGTGCCCCGGGCTCGCGGCGGAAGCGCTCCGATGAAGAAGTTGCTCAGATCGATCTTCCTCGCGGACCTGCTCGAAGGTCTGTGGGTGACCTTTCGCAACCAGCACCCGAAGCAGATCGTGACCGAGCAGTATCCGTCGGCGCGGCCCAAAGTGGCCGAACGCTATCGCGGCGCGCCGCGGCTCAACATCAATCCCGAAAACGGCGCGACCCTCTGCATTTCCTGCGACCTGTGCGCTCTGGCGTGCCCCGAGAACCTGATCGTCGTGGGCTGGGAACGCAACCCGGAAACCAAGCGCAAGGACCTGGTGACATTCACATACGATATTTCGCGCTGCATGTTCTGCGGCTTGTGCGAGGACGCCTGCCCGGTGGATTGTCTGGAGTTGACGCAGGATTTCGAATTGGCGAATTATTCGCGGGAAGGCGCCATCTGGGACCGGCAGATGCTGGAGGAAGGTCCGAAGCCGGCCAAGTACAAGTACTAGGAGCGCTCGCGCGCAGTTCGCATTTGAGATACAGGCCGGGTTGAACCTCCGGCTCCGGTTGGTGGACAGGTCGCCCATGCTGGATACGATTCTTTTTTATAGCTTCGCGCTGCTCACGCTCGTCGGCGCCATCCTGACCGTGTCGCTGCGCAATGCGGTGTACTGCGCTATCGCGCTCGTCACATCGCTGGCCGGAGTGGCCGGCCTGTTCCTGCTGCAGAAGGCCGAGTTCCTGTTCGCCGTGCAGATCGTGCTCTACATCGGCGGCATCACGGTGCTGTTCCTGTTCGTCATCATGCTCGTGAACCTCGACCAGACCGCGCATCAGCCGCGCTACCACCGGCACTGGCTCGTTCCGCTCGCCGCCACCGCCGGCGTTGGCACGCTGTTCGTCGCTTTCCTGACGCGCGGCCGCGACCTGCTGGCGCTGCCCGCGCCGCGCCAAGCCGAAGCGGGCGGCAACGTCGAGCAACTGGCCGACATGCTGTTCCGCGACTACCTGGTGCCGTTTGAAGTGGCTTCGCTGTTGCTCCTGGTGGCCATTGTGGGCAGCGTCATGATGGCCCGGAAGAAGGTTTGACGCCAAACCGGAAAAGACGAAAATGTTTCACCCCGTCACAACCGCCCATTACCTCGTGCTCAGCGCCGCTCTGCTGCTCATCGGCACTCTCGGCATTCTGCTGCGCCGCAACGTCGTCGTCATCATGATGTCGATCGAGCTGATTCTCAACGCGGTCAACGTGAACCTGGTTGCCTTCAGCGGCCACCTGAAGACGCTCAACGGGCAGATTTTCGCGATCTTTGTGATCACCGTGGCCGTGGCCGAGGCCGCCGTGGGTCTGGGCATTCTCATCGCGCTGTTCCGCAATAAGGAGACGGTGCTGGTCGACGAGATCGATCTCCTGAAATGGTAAGCCGCTCCAGGAAGAAGAAGTGACGATGAACTTTCTCGACCTCATCTGGCTGATCCCGCTGGTGCCCCTCTTGGGCGCGGCGGTGATGCTCTTTTTCGGGCGTCGCCTGCCCAAAGCGGCCATCAGTATCATCTCGCCCGGCGCGGTCGGCGTTTCGTTTTTGCTGTCGCTCGGCGCCGTCATCCAACTCGCCGGCCTGCCCCACCGGCTGCACCAGGTCACGCTATTCCAATGGCTGCCTTTGTTGAAAGTGGATTTCGCCTACCTGCTCGATCCGCTCAGCGCGGTGATGATCCTCGTCGTCACCGGCGTCGGCTTTCTGATCCACGTCTATTCCATCGGCTACATGGGCCACGAGGGCGGATACTACCGCTTCTTCGGGTACCTCAACCTGTTTATCTTTTTCATGCTGACCCTGGTGCTGGCCAACAACTACGCGTTGTTGTTCGTCGGCTGGGAAGGTGTCGGCCTGTGCAGCTACCTGCTGATCGGTTTTTACTTCAATAAGAAATCGGCCGGCGACGCCGGCAAGAAAGCTTTCATCGTTAACCGCATCGGCGACGCGGGCTTCATCCTGGGGATGTTCTTCCTCTACCAGATCACCGATTCGCTCAAATTCACCGACGTCAATGAAGCGCTGCGGTCGGCGCGCTTCGGCGTGGAGCAGCACTTCGGTCTGCTAAGCCTGACGGCGCTGCTGCTGTTCATCGGCGCAACCGGCAAATCGGCGCAGATTCCGTTGTACATCTGGCTGCCCGACGCGATGGAGGGTCCGACGCCCGTCTCCGCTTTGATCCACGCCGCGACCATGGTCACCGCGGGCGTCTACATGGTGGCGCGCTCGAACGTGCTGTACCAGTTGACACCCGAGACTTCGTTTCTCATCGCCGGCGTCGGCGCGGCGACGGCCATCTTCGCGGCCTCGATCGGTCTGGTGCAGAACGACATCAAGCGCGTGCTGGCCTACTCCACCGTCAGCCAACTCGGCTACATGTTTGTCGCCGCGGGCGTGGGCGCATACTGGGTGGCCATCTTCCATCTCTATACGCACGCCTTCTTCAAGGCCCTGCTGTTCCTCGGCGCCGGCAGCGTGATCCACGCCATGAGCGGCGAGCAGGACATGCGGCGCATGGGCGGGCTGAAGGGTAAAATCCCGGTCACCTTCACGACCATGTTCATCGCTTCGCTGGCCATCGCCGGCATCCCCGGCTTCGCCGGGTTCTTCTCTAAAGACGAAATCATCTGGCAGACCTACAGCTCGCCGCTCGGCTCGCGCTTCCTCACCGTGGTCGGCCTGATCACCGCCGCCATGACGGCGTTTTACATGTGGCGGCTGATGTTCCTGACCTTCTACGGCCAGGGGCGCATGGACGAGCGCACGCGCCAGCACGTCCACGAATCGCCGCGCACCATGACCGTTCCGCTGATGGTGCTCGCCGCCGGCAGCGCGTTCGCCGGCTGGCTCGGCGTGCCCAAGCTGTTCGGTCTGCCCGCCTTCTTCCAAAGCTTTGAACACTGGCTCGAGCCCGTCTTCGAACCCGTGAACACCATCGCGCGCGATGGCGCAGAACACGCCGGCCACGCCGCTGAAATGTTCCTGATGGGCGTCTCCATCGTGCTCGCGCTCGGCGGCATCTACGTCGCCCGCTACGTTTATCTCAAGCTGCGCGCCGATCAACGCCCCACGGGCGGCCTCCTCTATCCCGTGCTCTACAACAAGTGGTACGTTGACGAGATTTACGACCTGGTTTTCGTGCGCGGCCTCTCGCTCGGCGGCGGCGCGGCGTGCGCGCGCTTCGACTCGGGCGTCGTCGACGGCGGCGTGAACGGCACGGCCTGGGCCACGCGCTTCGTCTCGACCGTCTCGATGTGGTGGGACACCTGGATTGTCGACGGACTGGTGAACCTGGGCGCCTTCACCGTGCGCGCTCTCTCGTTCCCCGTACGCTTTTTGCAGACCGGCTTTCTGCAAAGCTACGCGCTGGTCTTCGTGCTCGGCCTGATCCTGATTTTCGGCTACTACTGGGTGCGTTAAACCATGCCGTCGCACATACTCTCGATCGTCCTCTTCACCCCGCTGGTCGGGCTGCTGGTGCTGCTGCTGATCCCCGGCGAGAATAAGTTCCTCATCCGGCTGTGGGCCAACATCGCCGCCGCCGCGGGCTTCCTCGTTTCGTTGCCGCTGGTCCTGGGCTTCGATCGTGCGAAGGACGGCTACCAGTTCCTCGAGCGCGCCGACTGGATCCCCTCGCTCGGCGTGCAGTACCTGGTCGGCATCGACGGCATCTCGCTGCTGATGGTCATGCTCACCACCGTCATGGGCTTCGTTGCCATCTTCAGCTCCTGGGTTTCGATCAACGACCGCGTCAAGGAATACTACGCCATGTTCCTGCTGCAGCAGGTCGGCATGATCGGCGTCTTCATCTCGCTCGACTTCCTGCTGTTCTATGTTTTCTGGGAACTGGTGCTGGTGCCGATGTACTTTATCATCGGCATCTGGGGCGGCCCGCGTAAGCTCTATGCGGCCATCAAATTCTTCCTCTATACCCTTGCCGGCGGCGTGCTCATGCTGCTCGGCATCCTGACGCTCTACTTCCAATACGCCCAGCAGTTCGGCCGCTACACCTTCGAAATCTCGGAACTGATGAAGCTCTCGCTGCCCCTGGGCCTGCAGCAATGGGTCTTCTGGGCCTTCTTCATCGGCTTCGCCATCAAGGTGCCGATGTTCCCATTCCACACCTGGCTGCCCGACGCGCATACCGAGGCGCCCACGGCCGGCTCGGTCATCCTCGCCGCGGTCCTGCTGAAGATGGGCACTTACGGTTTCATCCGCTTCTCGCTGCCGTTGTTGCCTAATGCCTCCGCGGACAAAACGATTGTCACGGTTCTCGCCGTCCTCTCGCTGATCGGCATCCTCTACGGCGCGCTGGTCAGCCTGGTGCAGCAGGATTGGAAGAAACTCGTCGCCTATTCATCCGTCAGCCACCTTGGCTTCTGTACGCTCGGCATCTTCGCGCTCAACCAGAGCGGCCTCAGCGGGTCGATCATCCAGCAGCTCAACCACGGCATCTCCACCGGCATGCTGTTCCTTGTCGTGGGCGTCATCTACGAACGCCGCCACACCCGTGAAATCAAGCAATTCGGCGGCCTCGCCCATGTCATGCCCAACTACGCCATTGTCTTCGCCATCGCCATGCTTTCCAGCGCCGGCCTGCCTTTGCTCAATGGCTTCATCGGAGAATTCACCATCCTTCAGGGCGCATTCGAGGCCAATAAAATCTGGGCCGCCTTCGCCGTGCTCGGCATCATCTTCGGCGCGGCCTACCTGCTGTGGCTCTACCAGCGCACCATGCTCGGCGAGATCACCAACGAAAAGAACCGCGGCCTGCCCGATCTCACCTGGCGCGAATGGGCCGTCTTCGTGCCGCTGATCCTGTGGGCCGTGAGCATCGGCATCTATCCCAAGCCCTACTTCGATCTTCTCGATAAGCCCGTCGCGCAGATCGTTCACCGCGTCCACCAGTCGGCCAACACGCCGCTGGTCTCGCTACATAGGGGACAGTCACCTCTGTCCCTTGTGGACAGAGCGGACTGTCCCCCTCATCCGAAAGGCACTGACACTCCCCCTCAACCCGCTTCCTTGGACTCGGCCGCCGCGGAGGCTCGCATCCGATGAGCATCTATTACAGCTCCACCGATCACTTCGTCCTTCTGCCCGCCATCCTGCTCGCGCTTTTCGGCTGCGCCACTCTGCTCTTCGATTTCTGGATCTTCCCGGAACCGAAGCAGCGCCGGTATCTGGTCTGGTTCCTGCTCGCCGGCGAAGCCTTCGCCGGCGTGGCGCTGGCGCGCCAGAACCTCGAGCTCGTGGCTCCTCAGTTGAGCCCGTTCAAGGCGCTGCTCGGCCTATTGCAGGGGAGCCTTGCCGCGCAGCCGGCCAGTGAGATTTCGGCCTTCCACGGCGCCCTCGTCATCGACGGCTTCTCGCTGTACTTCCATTGGATCTTCCTCGCCACCACGGTCCTGGTCGCGCTCTTCTCCTACCGCTACTTCGAAGTCCGCGACGAGCACCACGGCGAGTATTACGGCCTGCTCATGCTGGCCCAGGTCGGCATGTTCTTTCTGGCCAGCGGCACCGAGTTGGTCACGCTGTTCATCGGCCTCGAAACCATGGCCGTCTCGTTCTACATCCTGGTCGGCTTCATGCGCCGCGACCAGCGTTCCAACGAGGCCGCCTTGAAGTACCTCCTGCTCGGCGGCTTCTCGAGCGGCTTCCTGGTCTATGGATTCTCGATTCTCTACGGACTCTCCGGCTCCACGCGGCTGAGCGACATCGGCAACGCCGTCGCCGCGCGCGATCCCTTTGACCCGCTGGTGTTCCTCGCCGTCGCCACGATCCTCGTCGGCCTTTTCTTCAAAATCTCCGCCGCGCCCTTCCATATGTGGGCTCCCGACGCCTATGAAGGCGCGCCCACCACCGTCGCCGCCTATCTCGCCGTCGGCTCGAAGGCCGCCTCGTTCGCCTTGATTCTGCGCCTGCTGCTCGGCCCCCTGGCCACGGCCCGCGCGGCCTGGGAGCCGCTGCTCATCGGCGCCGCGGTGCTCTCCATGACCATCGGCAATCTCGCCGCGCTCACGCAGACCAATACCAAGCGCCTGCTGGCCTACAGCTCCATCAACCACGCCGGCTACATCCTGCTCGGCATCATCGCCGGCAATGCCATGGGCATCCAGGGCGTGCTGATTTACATTCTGGTCTACGCCTTCATGAACCTCGGCGCGTTCCTCGTGCTGACCTCGCTGGCCAGTCGCGGCATCGCCGGCGACGATATCAACGACCTCAAGGGCCTGATGCAGAAAAGCCCCGCCCACGCTTTGTGGATGCTGATCTTCCTGCTCTCGCTGGCCGGCATTCCGCCCACCGCCGGCTTCCTCGGCAAGTACCTGATCTTCCTGTCGCTGCTCGAAACCGGCCACACCGTGCTGGCCGTCATCGCCGCGCTCTACGTCGCCGTCGCCATCTATTATTACTTCCGCCTCGTGCGCGCCATGTTCACCGCGCCTCAGGAGAACGCGGAGCCGGTCTCCTCCAGCCTCGGCCTGAAAGTGGCGCTTGGCGTCACCGGAGTGCTCACGCTCGTCATCGGCGTGTATCCCGAACCGTGGGTGCGCTTCGCCCAGTGGAGCATCACTCGCTGAGAGGCCAACTCATGCAAGCCATTCTTTCCAACCCCTGGTTCCTGCCCCTGGCCCTGACCCTGGTCATCATCGCCGTCGTCCCCCTCGCCGTCGCCTACACCGTGCTGCTCGAACGCAAGGTTCTGGCCGATATGCAGGTCCGTCTCGGCCCCATGCGCGTCGGCCCGCACGGCGTGCTGCAGACCCTCGCCGACGCCGTCAAGCTGCTGCTCAAAGAAGACCTCATTCCCGGCGAGGCCAACGGCTTTCTGTTCCGCTGCGCGCCCGTGATCTCCTTCTTCACCGCCGCCACCTGCCTCGCCGTCATCCCATTCAGCAACACGCTGCATGTCGTCAACGTCAATGTCGGCCTGCTTGTAATCACGGCTCTCTCGAGCATCGGCATCCTCGGCATTATTCTCGGTGGCTGGTCTTCCAACAGCCACTACTCCCTGCTCGGCGGGCTGCGCGGCGCAGCGCAACTGGTCAGCTATGAAGTGGCTCTCTCGTTGGCGCTCGTCTCCGGCGTCATGGCCGCGGGCACGCTCTCCCTGCCCGGCATCGTCAACGCCCAGCTCCACCGCCACGTCTGGTTCGTCTTCGATAACTTCGGCCTGATGATCGTGCCCTTCATGGTCTACTTCATCAGCTCCATCGCCGAGACCAACCGCGCCCCCTTCGATCTGCCCGAGGCCGATAGCGAGCTCGTCTCCGGCTACTCCACCGAGTACAGCGGATTCCGCTGGTCGATCTACTTTCTCTCCGAATACACCGCCATGTTTGTCGTCGGCAGCGTCGCCGTCACCGTCTTCTGGGGCGGCTGGCTGCGCCCCTTCCCGGGCGTCGCCTGGCTCGCCGCGCCGCTCAATTACGGCGGCCCGCTGGTGGTCTTCGGCCTGGTCGGCGCGCTCTGTCTCTACCTTGTAAAGAGGCAGCCTATCCGCGGCTACACCATCGCCATGGTGTGCCTGGCGGTGGCCTTCTTCGCCCTCGCCGCGCTATTCCTGATCCCGGCCGTGAACGCGCCCTCCGCGCCCGTCTTCTGGTTCCTGCTCAAACTGTTCCTGGTCCTGTATGTGATGATCTGGCTGCGCGGCACTTTCCCGCGCTACCGCTACGATCAGCTCATGAATATCGGCTGGAAAGTGATGATCCCTACCGCCCTCGGCGCACTCTTCGTCAACGCGCTGGTCGGCATCCTGCGCGGCTGAAGGTCCGCCCCCCGTTACTGAGCCGCGCTCGTTACTGAGCCGCGACTGTCAAGGAGCGGTCTGCTCATGATCGCCCCGTCCGTGATTCGGCTAGGTCAACTATTGTAAACTCGAATCGTGAACACGCCTCTGCGCCTGACCGCAATCATCGAACGGGAAGACGACGGCTTCGTCTCGCTCTGCCCGGATCTCGACATTGCCAGCCAGGGCTCCTCCATCGAGGAGGCCCGCGCCAATCTGGTCGAGGCGCTGACTCTTTTCTTCGAGACAGCGGATCCCTCGGAAGTCAGCCGGCGCTTCCACCCCGAGGTCTTTGTGACGCACGTCGAGGTCCCGGTTGGGTAAGCTGCGGGCTCTATCTGGATCGGATGTTTGCCGGATCCTCGAGGCCAATGGATTCGTCGCCGTCCGCCAGCGCGGCAGCCATCGCATCATGCAGAAGCGGTTCGATGGCACTACCATCACCGTTCCCGTTCCGCTTCACGACACGATTCGCCGTGGGACGCTCTCAAGTATCGTCCGGCAATCGGAATTGCCTAGATCCTTGTTCGAATCCACTGACTAGGCCCTCCCTCCCCGCCATAGCCGGCCACCCCCACGCGCCGTCCCGAAACTTACTCTCTCTGATTCATTCAACTCATGGGTGAGCGTCGGCGGAAATCCGTTGCACCCGGATCTCCTTCTCGCGCTTGCGTGTCCGGGCGATGTCGTAGGAAACCTGCATCCGCATGAGCGTGTCCATCTTCACGCCGAAGGCCTTTTCGACTCTCAGGGCCATTTCGCCCGAAAGGCCGGCCTTGCCGTTCAGCAGGCTGGACAGCGCCGGGCGGGAAACTTTCAGCGCCGCCGCCGCCGCCGTCACGGACAGCCCCGCGGGCTCGATGATCTCCGTGCGGATGAAATCTCCGGGGTGCGGCGGGTTCTTCATGGGCATTGCGGTTGCTCCCTTTTCCACTAGTAGTAATCTTCCAAATTCAGTTCGAAGATTTCGCGCTCCGCCCGGTCGATGCGGAACGTCAATCGCCGGTTCCGGGTGACGCTCAGGCTCCACATGCCCCGCCGATCGCCGGCCAATATGTGCGCCTTCCAGGCTGGTAGCGAACGCAGCTCCTCCGGATCATCCATGCCGTCGAGGAAAGCGAACATCTTGCGCAACTTGTCCACCGTGTCCGGTGGAACGCCCTTGGCGCTGTCTTCTTCGTAGAGCCTCTTGAGGCCCTTATGGGCGAAACTGCGTATGTTCACCGGGAGATCTGTAGCCTGTAGCTTAACACTTATCATCCCGCGCTGCAATCCGCCGCTGACCCGGGCCCGCACCCGGCGTTCACAGAATCCTGATCCTCTGCGAAACGTACGAAATTGTGACAAGCGTTGCGCATCCGAACTGATGCGCCCTGACCCCAGAGGATGCGGCGACTCTGAACCCGCGCTCTGCCCGATCCCTTACCTGAGGAAGTTCACCAGCTCGCGATTCACTTCGTCCGCATGGGTCCAGGTGATGCAGTGCGGCCCGTCTTTCACTGTCAACAGGCGTGCGCCCGGGATTAGTTTGGCGGTCCGAAGTCCCGACGCAGCGATTGGTACAATCCGGTCCGCGTCCCCTTGAATAACCAACGCCGGCACGTCAACGCGGTGCAGGTCCTGGCGGAAGTCCTCATACCATGTCGCCACGCTAGCCAGACAGGCCGTCGCCGAGGCGCCCGCTGCAATGTTCCAGCTTGCCTGCACGGCCTGTTCGCTGACAAGCTTTCCCAGCAGCAGATCCGTGTTATAGAAGTTCTTGAAAAACTCGGTGAAGAACGCGTAGCGATCCGCGGCGACGGCTTTCTGGATTTCCTCGAAGACACTGCCGTCCACGCCCTCCGGGTTGTCCGGCGCCTTCCGTAGATAGGGCGGTACTCCCGAGATGAATACCACCTTACTCACGCCCTTCGATCCATATCTCCCCAGGTAGCGTGCCACTTCGCCGCCTCCCATGGAGAATCCTGCCAGTGCAAAATCGTGTAACTCTAGCTGCGCGACAAGCTTGTGCAGGTCCTCCGCGAAAGTGTCGTAGTTATAGCCGGTTGCCGGCTGGCTGGACTTGCCGAATCCTCTGCGATCGTAGGTGATGACCCGGTGGCCCGCGGCCAGGAGCGCCGCCGCCTGCTTCTCCCAGGAAGCTCCGCTCAGCGGGTATCCGTGGATCAGCACAACCGGCTTACCCGCGCCGTGGTCTTCATAATAAAGCTCGATATTACTCGAGTTTTCCTTCCCGACAACTACGTATGGCAATGAGAATCTCCTATGTGTATTGGTTCGCGCGTTCGCTCTGTTGACCTATGACTACCTCTGGGCGCATGGTCGGTTCTGTGCCGCCCAGTTGCCGAGCCGCGACTAAAAGAAGCGGTTCTTACATTCGAAGCCGGGCCGTAACTGTCAAGGAACGGTCACTGCAGTCGATACCGAGCTGCGACAGAAAGGAGCGCTCATCACAGACGATTCTGAGTCGCGATCGGAAGGAGCGGTCACTACATTGGATTCTGTGCCGCAGCCGATCCTGGGCCGCGACTGTCAAGCACAGGTCCCCACGGTGATCGAATGATTCAATCGACTTCCAACTCATGGCATCAGTGCTGAACGTGCGCTTCCAGGACCACAATTGTTTATCCGCGGTTCGCGATATCTCGGTGAACACATCCGCCGTGGATAGGTCGTGGTGCTTTCCCGCGACGTCTATCGCCTTCCGGATGTTGGCCAGGTATAACGCATAGTGGTCGATCAACGCCTTCAGGTGTTCTTGCCCCTCCGTAGCGTCCACGGGATACTTCGGCAGGCTCGATCCGGCCCCCGCCATGCGGACGGTTCCCAGCACCACCCCGCCCAATGCGGCCACTCCCTCAGCCGGCAGATCGATATACGGGAACACCTTTCCCGCTAGTTTGTCAAACAATAAATGGAGCTCGTAGAAGTTCGGACCTTTCACGTTCCAGCGTGCCTGTTTCGCTTGCGAATAAAGGTCCGCGGCGTCGGCCAGCCGTTCATTGATCAATTCAATCAGCCGCTGACGAGCATGTTCCGGCAGGTCAATGTGAGTCGGAAACGTCGCTGGTGCAGTTTTCGTAGCTGTCATGTTCTTGTCGTTTCCTCGGATCCTTCACTCCCACTGATGCACGGCGAGCACCGAAAGGCTCGGGCGGACACGTGGCCGCTCAGCAGCTTGCGTGCGGCCTATGTAACTCATACGCCAGGAGTATCTTAGCGGTATTGGAGAGGCTGCCCTAGGGCGACGCGGCAGGCCGGTTTGCCGGCTTCGGCCGCGCCATCGGGCCGTATCGCGGGACGCCGCAAGCTATATGTGCACTTTGCGTAACAGGCCCTGCATCTGTCCGCCAATGCGGCGGCGGATTCGGAACTGCTCCCGCTGCGCGATCATCTCGCCGCGAGCGGCACATCGCCACTTCTGCTGCGGCCGCCATCCCGGGAACTCAACCGCGTTTCAGCCTGCAAAACCGCGCCAAAAACACCATCCTTTCACCGTCCCGGTCGAAACCCGGTGAATCATCGATAAGGTCTTTAGATCAAAATAGATACACGGTGAAGCACCGTGCCCGCAAAAAACGGTGCTTTTGCGGTCTGCCACGGTGTTTGCATGGTCGAATCATGGTCCGCGCATGGTGTCTGCATGGTGAAATCATGGTCCGCGCATGGTGTTTGCACGGTGCAATCATGCACCGCGAGCCGGCGCGGTGGCCAATTCCGGCCACGATTCCGGCTACGATTCGATCGCCGTCCGGATGTGCTCCAGGTGCTTTGCGCCGTGGCCCCCGTACATCCCCACAATGTCGTCCAGTGAGATCTCGCCGCGCTCCGGGTGGAACGCCGTGCGGGCGAACGCCGCCTCCGGCAGGGCCCGCAAGAAAGCCCCCCACCGGGCATGCAGCCCCTTTAGAATCTGCACTGAAGGCTCAACCGGCCCGGTCTTCGCGTCGGGCAGTTCGGCCCACGCTTCCTGGTCGTAGGGCTGGATGGTCGGATGGTCCAGCGTGGCGATGAACCGCGTCCGGATGAATGCGTGCATGTGCGAGTCGGCCAGGTGATGGATCACCTGCCGCGCCGTCCACTTGCCGGCACCGTATGTCTTGTTGAGTTTAGCGTCGGAAACCCCGGCAATCAGTTGTTCCAGTTGCGCCGGGAGCGCCTCGATTTTCTCAATCGCGATCTGCCGTTCTGCGGGAGTCATGCCTGCTATTGTCGCTCATTACCGGCGCTCGGGTGGCGGCCCAAAGGGATGCCGGAAATGACCTTTGTGCCGGCGCGGCGCGCGGTTCCAGGGAGGGTGATCTGCGTCGGCGCCGTGGGGTTGTTGCCGGCGTCGTTTTCCTGGCAAGAACCACCGCTCCGCAGGACTCCCCGGTCCCGTATCGGGTGTGCCGCGAATTGATCTCCGGCGCGCGAGAACTAGCGCTTCGCGCCGGTCTCCCGTTTCTCTGGGATCGCCTGCGAACTGATCCCCCGCGCGCGCGATTTCGTGCATCCCTAGCCCGCCGCCAAATCGGCCCAAACCGCTATTAGTAGCGGTCTGACTTTCGCATGTTATTGATTGTGAATGGTTTATTTCATTCACTCCGCTACGCTGTAGCGGCCTGGGGTTGCCGGCCTCAGAACCAGCCGGTCGTCAGAGGAGCGTTTTTCCGGGCGCTCGCGAGCAGCGGCTCGTTCAGGAATTCCACCACCGGCAGCACCTTCCGGAAGCGCGAAACGATGGCCTCGACGACGTCCGGACCCAGGGCAATGGCGGCGTCCAGTTCGACGTAGTGATACCACTGCTTGGCCTTGATGTAATCCAGCACCGGCTCGATTCCGGGCATCTCGGCGCAGTAGCCCTTGGGCGGCCGGCTCAGCCGCTCGCCCTGCAGTTCGCCCAGCGCCGAGCGCAATGCGCGATTGTGGATCAGTTTCAGGAACCGCGGCCCGCTTTCCACGATGTGCGCGCGTATCATGCGCAACTGGTCCGGGCCGGGCATGTAGCAACCGCCGGCGATCTCGAGGCAGCGGTCGGAGACGGCGAAATAGAAGCTCGAACTTTCGTTCTTGGCCAGATCCGCGCGGCGCAGCAGCGCCCCGGTGTGAGTCTTGTAAGGCGTCTTGTCGTTGCTGAAGCGCGTATCGCGGTGAATCCGGTAGATCGCCTTCCGCGGCTGTCCGGCGTACTCGGGCGCGAAGCGCGTCACCGCGGCCATCACCTGCACCGTCAGCTCCTCCATCGGCGCCTTGACGCACTGCTCGTAGGTCTCGCGATGCGCTTCGAACCAGTCGCGGTCGTTGTGCTTGCGCAGGCCGCGAAAGAACGCTGGCATCTGCTTGGGGAACCCGCCGAACGTGGACTTCATTTCCGTTCACCGCCTAGACTCAGAGTAGAATGAATGACCTCTCCCGCGACGCGGCTTCGCGCGTTGTGGCAATGAACGACGTGCCCGCGCGGCTGGCGCGCATCGAGAGCCTGGCCCTGCTGGCGAACGAGCCGCTCGCCGGACATACCCGGTTCGCAGTGGGCGGCCCGGCCGCGATTCTGGCCGATACCGAGAGCGAGCCGGCGTTCGTCGAAGCGCTGCAGGTGCTCGGCGCGAGCGCAATCCGCTGGACGGTGGTCGGCGGTGGCACGAACCTGATTGTGAGTGACGGCGGCTATGCCGGCGTGGTGTTGCGCTTCCGCGGCGCGGCGCTGAGCTGCGATGGCGACGAGCTGGAGGCGCAAGCGGGCGCGCCGCTGCAGAGCGTGGTCGATTTCGCCGTCGGCCACGGCCTGGAAGGACTCGACCGCATGACCGGCATTCCGGGCTTCACCGGCGGCGCCATTTACGGCAACGCCGGGGCCTACGGCCAGTCGATCTCGGACACGCTCAAAAGCGTGCGGGTCTTCGACGGCGAACGCGTGCGGCGGCTGGATAGCGCGGAGTGCGAGTTCCGCTACCGCGACAGCATCTTCAAGCGCAAAAAGGAGTGGTTGATTCTGGCGGCGATTTTCGACTTGCGCGGCGGGGATGCAGCCGCTTTGCGGGCCTCCGCGGACGAAATCCTGGCTACCCGCAATCGCAAATATCCGCCCGAAATGCGCTGCGCGGGCAGCATTTTTAAGAATCTGATTCTCTCTGAATTGCCGGAGCCGGTGCGGGCGCAGGTTCCGGAGAACGTGGTAAAAAAAGGGAAAGTGCCGGCCGCCTGGTTCCTCGATCAAGCCGGCGGGCGCGGGCAGCAGAGCGGCGGTATCCGGGTGGCCGAGTACCACGCCAACCTGATCTACAACGACGGAACAGGCACTGCGCGGGAGCTGCACGGGCTGATCGGCGAGCTGAAGCGGCGCGTCGAGGCGCGGTTCGGACTGCAACTCGAGGAAGAGGTGCAGTACCTGGGTTTCGAGGACAGCGCGTAGCGAGATTCCAGTTAGGCGCTAAAAGAACGCATACCAAAGCGCAAGGCCGAGCGCCGCGATCCCTACTGCTCCAATGAGGACTCCAATCAAGCGGTTCGGATCTATCTTTTCCGCCACTCTTATCTGCATGAAGATGAATCCCAAACCAACAAAGAGAAGCAGGTCGACAAACCCGTGAGTTGTCCAATCATGACCGCTAAGCGACTTCATAAAGACCTTTAGCGGGACGTATGCGTCCTTCGCCCAAGCCAGCGCGGTATTGAATAACACGGTGATCGCGGCAGCAAGAACGAAGCCCGCTGTGGCGGGGGAAAGTCTCAGAGGTTGTGAGTCACTCACGGAGGCCATTATCGGGCTCCTTTCGATTCGCTATCGAGCAGAGCGACTTTCACACCGTGATCGATGATTGCGCCGGCGCCTTCCACCGCCAAACCCGTCATCGCGATCAGTACCGCGATCGACAGCACGAGTTTGCGGGCGGTGGCATTTGAATACAGGTTTTCGCGAGTAGCGATCGGAAGAAGCAATGCCAGTATGGCCGTGACGAAGAACAGGTGTTCTTTCGTCTCCATAAAGAGATTGTGCGCAAACGGCCATGGTCCCTTGAGAATCAAGGCCTTCTCCGGGGGATAGAAGTGGACGTACCAGTATCCGCCGCAGATCCATGCGGCAGCTATACAAACCGTCGCCACGAGAGCGGCAGCTCGTATGCGTGAGGCGTTCTCGGGCCGCGCATTGAGCGCTTCCACGAAGACCCAGAGGGCCGCCATACAACCTGTAACACCGAAGCCAGCATGGCTCAGTAGTATGACGTCGCTACTTGAGATATTCAATGCATTTCCTTTCGAGAGGCCCTCCGACGCTTATGTAGGTCCGATCAGCCCGGGACGAGTCATCGAGCTAAACGCTGCGCCCGTGGGAGCGCCGGGCTTGTCGGCTTCTTTCTTGCCCCAGGTCCAATAAAGTCCTAGGTAGGCGTAGTTCTCCGTTTGCCCGATGGCGGTATGACCGTAGCAGAAGAGTAACTGAAAACCGGGGTCGCGAAACTTGTAGTAACCACCTATGTTGACGAGCGTCGCCGGTCTGGTCTGCGGTGTCGCCACTCCTTCCGGTCCGTGATAGAAGATCTCGGTTCCCAAGGTCACCTTCTTACCCAGATCCCGCTGCACCAGCCAGCCCGCATAGGGGAAGTTACGATAGCCGGGCGCGTTCACCAGAGTTACCCCGCCGCCGCCGTAAGTAGTCCAAGGGCCAAAGCTCTTCTGCACCCACAGTGGCAGCTTGTACCATGTCTTACCCACGCCCAGTCCGCGCGCGGCGTTGCCGGTCGGAATCTCAAACATCGTAAATGTGCCGATCATAGGACGATGCTTCGTCTCCTGCACAAACCTGAATTTGATCCCCAGCTCGATGTCCCCTAAACCGAACGCGCGCGGACCCACGCCGGCCGGGGCGAAGTTAGAATTGTTGGCAGGCAGGATCGCCGTGGCGGGAATGATGATATGCAGGTGGACGTTGGGCAGAGCGCCCCAATTGAATTCGGCCGCAGGCCCAACCGTGTCGGTTTCCACCGGAGTGCCGTCCGATGCCGCGAACGTATAAAACTCGTAATTTCTGTAGTCAATTGGTTCCGGATCGTCGGTCTGAAATGGAGGACCAGCCAGTGCAGTCGTCGCTGCGGAAGCCAGCACCATTAGCGCCCCCAGTGTTCTTACGGCGGTCAGCTCTCGCATCTGGCTACCTCGTCTCAGTCAGCTCTCCAAACAACTCACTGACTTTCACTTTCATGGCTTTGAGAGCCTTTCTTCCGAGGGGCGTGGCCCGATAGACCTTGCGAATCGATTGCCCATTGCGCTTCTCGACCGAGCGCACGTAGCCCTTCTTTTCCAGTCCGTGCAGCAGCGGATAGAGGGTTCCGAGGCTGATCCGATAACCGTGCCGCGCCAGCTCCTCGGCCATTTCGAGTCCAAAAATCGGTCCTTCGACGGCGTGATAAAGAATGTGAAGACGGATCAGGCCGGAGTACAAGTCATGGTACTCGAAGCGGGTATCGTAATCGGTTTTCGTTATCGTCATTCGAGAGAGACTCAGTGTAAATGGCGCTCGCATCCGGTGTCAACAACTTTGTCTCTCCGGGATGCGAATCCCGACCGAAGCTACTCTGGGGACGACGAAGCGAGCGGACGGATGGGCGGCCGGAAGTTGGGTTACCTCGACGCGGGCGGTGTGCCCGTTGGCGCTAAGGCTGGAGCGAGAGGGTGGTTTTTCCGGCGGGGCCGGAGTAAATCAGATCGAGCGATTTGATCTTCTTGGTCTCGCCGCGGTGTTCGAAGAACAGCAGTCCGGCCTGGGGCAAGGGGCGATCGCCCTCGGGCAGCGCGGCCTTTTGCACCCGCTGTTGCATCGGTCGTACTAACTCGAATGGCATTTTGGGCGGCGTAGGCGGCGGTTCACCCTGGCCACCCTGGCCGCCGGTGCTGATGCCGCCTTTGGACTTCGACTCGGGTTGCTCCGGCGGCACCCATTCGGGGTCCTTGAGGGAATTAAAGATCAACAAGTACTGCCGGCTGGGCAGAGGCGTCTTCTTGCCATTAATGCGCAGGGAAAAGTCGTCGGAGGATATCTTAGTCCGCGCACCGGGCGCGCCGAACAACCCGACTTCGATCACCACATAATCTTCAGTGGAAAAGGCCCGTTCCAGCGTGGGGACGGAGTGACCTTTGAACTCGGCCCCGATGGTCACCGTGCCGGCCTGCGCCTGGGCCTGATAATCGGCCGCGGTGGCGCGCGGGAGCAGGCCTTTGAATTCGGGTTGCGGCTCCTTGGCGGGCGCGGTTTGCGCGGGCAGGCACAGGCAGACGGCGGCGCTCAGCACACCAATCCTCAACACAGCAGAAGGTCGCATTTCTGATAAAAAGCTAGCATAGTCGGGGGGCGCGGGGACAGGCGGGTGGAGTCCTGGTGGCGCCGGGCCCGCCCTCAGACCACCGCCGCGCCGCGCTCAACCAGCAGTTCCCGCAACACCGACCGGTGGCAGCGGCGCTCGTCTTCGCAGTAGCAGCCCAGCGACAGATTGGTCTGATGCGACAGCGCCGCCAGCAGGGCCAGTTCGCGGCTGCGGTCGGGCGCGCTCATCTCACGCCGGAACTTCCTCGCGAATGCAGTCCAGGCCCGTTCGTCCGCGGCTTGCAGCGCTTCCTGCACTAGTTCGGCGCTGGGCGAGAGGTTCGGGAACCAGACGTCATAGTAGTCCAACCGGGCGAAGTCGTCCTTCGGAACGCCGCGCGGAGGCCGCCGCACCGTGCCCAGTCGCAGACCTTCGCCGGGCTGGCGCGGCGTGCCGAGTCGAACGATGAAGATCGACATAATTCCTTAACGCCAGTGTGCCACGTGGGGCGGGCGAACGCGGCCGGCGGTCGCGGTGCGGCAGCAGTTGCTGCGCGCAAGTCGATTACGCATCTCGACGGTATCGGTTGGAGACGTAAAGCATAATGATCGATATGCGTCTGGAAACGGAACGGTTGATCCTGGCCCCGTGGGAGGACACCGACTGGGCCGCGTTCCGCCCGATCGCGACGGATGTCGAAGTAATGCGCTACATCACAGGCGGTGTGGCGTGGAGCGATGAACGGATCCGGACGTTCGTTAACCGCCAGGTGGAGCTGTATCGAACTAGAGGATTTTGCCGGTGGAAATTGATGTTGAAACCGGCTAAGGAGCTGATCGGGTTTTGTGGAGTGGGGTTCTGGCGCGACGGACTGGACCCGGAGATCGGGTGGTGGCTGGCGCGCCAGTATTGGGGGCGCGGGCTGGCAACCGAAGCCGCCAGGATGGCGTTGCGCGACGCCTTCGAGCGCGTGCCATTGGATCGAATCATTTCGGTCGCCATGCCGGAAAACAGAGCGTCGACGCGGATTATGGAAAAACTCGGCCTGGCATTCGAATGCGATTTCGAGAACGAAGGTGTGCTACTGGTACGGTATGCGATCAATCGCGCGAGGTACTCAGCCCGGAAAAACGCGGTCCTGGGCGCATAGGATATTGAGGTCGCGGCCGGGAGTTCCAAGACCGTTGAGAAGCTTCAACCGCGGCCGGATGCCCTCGTGTGAGCGTGCATCGAGTGCGGTTCCCGCTCAGAACAGAAAGGCCGGCGTGTGTTTGCCGAAGCGCCGGCAAGTGAACGAGCACTCAACGTGAAGCGGGAATGGGGAGCGGCGGCGAGAGGCGGAGCTAGCGGTTGTCGCGCAGGTAGGCGTCGATGGTGGCGATATTCTTGCGCGCGATTTCGGATTCGGCGAGGTCGGAGTTGAGGTTGAGCATTTTGCTGAAGCTGGTGCGGGCGGCGGCAAGCAGCTCGATGGTGCCGGTTTCGCGGGCCTGGAACTCATACGCCAGCCCGAGTTCATAGAACGTGAAAGCGTCCTCGGGATCGTAGCGCAGGGCTTCGCGGCAGTAGCCGATGGCTTCGTCGTAGCGGCCCTGGTTCTTGGCGTTTTCGCACAGGCCGAAGTTGGCGATGTAGCGCTGTTCCTTCCAGATGTCGCGCTGTGCGGCGCGCTTTTTGGCGCCGACGCCGAAGGCGACGAGGGTGAAGTAGTAGCCCGCTTTGCCGGCGGCGCTGGGGTCGAAATTGCTGAACTCGAGATACTTTTTGTACTCGCGCGAGGAGTCGTCGTAGCGCTTGAGATGGCGCAGGCTCTCGGCCAGCCAGAGATGCGCCTCGCCATTGTTGGGAGCGAGGACGATCGCGGCGCGGGCCGAATCCACCGACTGCTCGAACATCTCCTTCATAAAATAAGTGCGCGCCTGAAGGTACAGCGCGATCTGGTTCGAGCGGTCGCGATGCGTGACGAGGTTGAGCTGGCGGATGGCCTCGTCGAAGTCGCCGACGTCGAGCAGAATACCGCCGTAGGCGGCGCGCGCGTCCATATAGTCGGGGTCGATCTCGATGGCTTTCTTGGCCCACAGGCGCGCGTTGTCCAGGTCGAACAGGGCCTGGTAGACGCGCGCCATGTAGAGCGCTGCCTGCGAGTAAGCGGGATCGGCCTGGAAGGCGGCCTGGAATTCTTCGATAGCCTTCTTATAGGCGTCGGGCGTGCCCTTGTTGTAAAACTCCATGCCGCGGTCGAACTTGTCGACGGCGGCCTTCTGACGACGCCGCGGGATGATGATCTTGACGCTGACCGTGGTCTCCTGGCCGGGGTAGACCATCTCTTCGCGCGGGCCGTCGGGCTCGTAGCCCATCTTCACGGCCTTGATCGTGATGGCGCCGGGGGTGAGGCCAGGCAGGCTGAGCGGTTTGCTCTTATCGACGACGCCGACCGATTTGCCGTTGACGAAAACTTCGACGCCGTCCATGTTGGACTCGATCACCAGGGTGCCGAACTTGGCCGGCGGCGGAGCGCCGGGGCTGACGCCGGAGGGCAGGTAGGCCAGCAGCATGTCGCTGTCGAAACTGCCGCGGTCGGAGGTCGGGTTCTGGCCACCGCTGGTGGCTTCGCGGACGTTGCGGCGGACGTATTCGGCGAGCTCGTCGGCCGTGACGATGCCGTCGCCCGATTCGTCGGCGTAGCCCTCCAGCCCGCGCACCACGTAGTACGTGAAAATGCCGTGGCCGCCGCCCCATTGGTCGCTCTCGTAGCTGCGCTCGCGGTCGCGGCTGGCGGTCAGCGAAAAGACGCTCTTGTTCAGGTCCAGCAGGTGGCGGCTGAGCACGGCGTTGTCGTTGACGGGCGTAATCGCGCCGGAGTGGCAGGAGTCGGTCAGCAGGACCTTCCACTTGCCCTTGATCTGCGTGCCGAAGACCTGGCCGAGCTGGTCCATCGGATAGCCGGTGGAGGGAATGTCGTCGGCGCGAATGTCGTAGGGCGCCAGATACGCGCGGCCGCCTTTGACGAAGCCGTGGCCGGCGAAGTAGATCAGCACGCGGTCGTCGTCCTTGGTGACCGTGGGGAGCCACTCTTCCAGTTCGTGACGCAGGTTGGCCAGGGTGGCCTTGGGGCCGGAGAGCATGTGGACGTTCTCGGCCTTGAAATTGCCGCCCTCGGGACTGATCAGAATCGAATAGATCGCCTCGGCGTCGCGCTCGGGGAATTTGAGCTGGGCCGCGGCGGGCAGGTTCTGGTATTGGGCGATGCCCACGACCAGGGCGTAGCTGCGCGGGATGACCGGCGCGACGGTGGCCTTGCCCGGCGCTTTCTTGGCGGCTTCAAATTGCAGATCGCGTTCTTGTTTGGCGGGCGGAGCGGGCGCCGTTTGCGCCATGGCGGCGAGGCCCGCGACGAGGAGTAATGTCAGTTTTCGCATGGCGTTCACTTATGGGCAATCCGCATTTCGTAAACCACCGGGCCGGTGAGCTTGGCCGGAACCGTGACCACGCTCACCTGCTTGCCTTTATCGAAGATCAGGTCGCGCGACTGCAAGCCCGGCGCCTGGCTGACGTTGGCTGGCAGTTGCTCCGGCTTCTCCACTTTCTGAACACCGGCGTCGAGGTCGATGCAATCGCCGCGGGCTCGGAAAATGGAGTCGTCGCAGCGCGGCGTGAGCGAGCTGAGCTTGGTGCCCGGCTTGGGCGGAGCGCCCAGCGGGCGGTAGTTGGAGTTGGCTCCGGCGGGCCAGCGGGCCGGGGCCACGACCCAATACAGCACATCGTAGCCGCTGGGCCCGGAAAGGCGGAAGACGCCTTCGGTCTGCGGAACGACCATCTCCTGGCCAGGGTCAACGCGATTGTCGACGCCCGAATCCGGCCCTGGAAAGATGGTCAGATAGGCGCCCGAAGTGCCCTGGTTCATCACATACAGGTAACCCGGGAAACTCGACTTGAAGCGGAAGCGCAGCCGCGTGCCGGAGTCCAGAACCTGGGCCGGATCGATGACCTGCCAGCCCTGGGGGGTCTCGCGCTCGACGGTGATCAGGATCTGCTGCGCCGTGTCGGCGCTCTTGGCGTCGTCCTTGGCGGGTTGAGCGGCCAGGGGCAGGAGCGTGGCCGCCAACAGGGTGCCGAGCGTCAGCAGCGAGCGCATGTGTCTACGAAATAGACAGACGTGTCCAGAAGATGGGCGGGATCGCCGCCCCGGGCCTTGTGCCGGCCCAGGCATTGCAACGGTTTGCATGATTTGATACTCGCTTCGGCTGTGAAAGAGCATGCCAATGGCCGTTTTTAGCGCTTTCGGGAAGTAGGCGTTTCCGGGAAACGAGGATCGACTTCTCGCATCCAGATGGGAACCCATAGTAGCGCAATTCGCGCAGCGGAGAAAGGGTGGCGCCGCAGGTGGTGGCTAGTCTCTGGGCTCGTAGAAACTGAGCGAGTTGTCGCCCTGGCTCACCAGGCGGACGCGCTGCAGGGTGCCGTAGCGCTCCAGCAGGTGGGTGGTGAATTTCGAGGCGTGCTGGACGATGACCAGCGGCTTGGGCTGCGCGCCCAGCGCCTCCAGGCAGCGGACGTACTCCGTCTCGCGCGGGTAAGGCGGATCGAGAAACACGATGTCGGCGTCAAAGCGGGTGATGATGGTGGCCGCGCTGTCGGGGTGGAGGTCGCAGCGCTCGCGGATGCCCAGCGTGGTGATATTGTCCTGGAGGGCGCGCAGGGCCGCGCGGCTTTTCTCAATGAAGATGACGCGCCGCGCGCCGCGGCTGAGCGCTTCGATGCCGACCGAACCGCTGCCGGCGTAAGCATCGAGGAACACCAGCCCCTCGATGCGCGGCGCCAGGATGTTGAAGAGCGCCTCGCGCAGCCGGTCGGGCGTCGGGCGAATGGAGTCGCCCAGGGGCGTCTTTAATTTGCGGCTGCGAAATTCTCCGCCGATGACACGCATGATTTCGAGACCTATTCCTCCAGCATAACCGCTGGGCCAGGCTGAGCCGGCAGTGGCGGCGTTGCCCAGAAGATTTCAAGCCGGACTACGCCGGTGGCGGCGGGGCGAAGCGCGACGTGAAAGCGCGCCCGGCGGAAGGCGGGCGGAAGGAAGGAATGCTCCGCGGCTGGCGCCGCGTGCGCAGCACGGTTTGGGCATGGAGCGGGGCCAGGCGCAGGCGCAGCGCCAAGTCGGCGATCAGGCGACAGTAGTGCTAAGGTATTAAATATTTGTAACGTCGCTGGGAAGACAGCTATAATAATTCGATCATCAGCGGTGGAGGATGGGACGCCGGGGGGATGAGCAAGCCAATTCGAGTGATGAGATATTTGCGCATCGGCATCGTGGCGTTGGCCGCGGTGGCCGGGATGCAGCGGTTGGCTGTGGGCGCACAGGAACAGCAAGCTGAGGAAAAGAAGAGCCGTCCAAAGCTGTTCATCGACATTGTGCAAGGCCAGGACGTGGTCAACAATGTCAAGCAGCGGGTGGCGCGCGAGCCCCAGGTCGTGGTCTACGACGAGAACCACAACCCGGTCAACGGCGCCACGGTGACCTTCCTTCTGCCCAAGAGCGGGCCGGGCGCGAGCTTCCCCGGCGGCCAGTCCAGCTTCACCACGACTACCGGCGCGGACGGACAGGCGAGCGCTCCCGGGTTGCAGGCGAATAATATCCCCGGATCCTTTAAAATCAATGTCGTAGTGTCGTCCCAAGGATCGACAACCACGGGCACGATTCCCATGGCCAACGTGCTGGCCGCGACCATCGCGGGCACCTCGGCGTTGACGACCACCCTCATTGTCGTGGCCGTGGCGGGAGGAATCGCCGGCGTCACCGCGGGCGTCATCCTGGCCACGAGCGGCGGTCAGGTTTCTCCGAGCAAATAAGCAGCGCCATCGCGCCTCGCCCTCAGCTCGTCCTTTGAAGGCGTTCTGGAGGTGTCTTCAAGGTGGATTCCCGAGGATTGTCAGTGCGCGGATTACGCCTTTGAACTGCCGTCTTTGCATCGCGGCTGCCGTGAATTTCCATTAACACTCAGGCTGATTCAGCGGCCCCAACCGGCCGATTTTGGCATTCTATTCTGGAAAGTCATGTCCAACATATTCTGGACCGTTGGATCCAGTTCAACTCTAGCCCATCAGTTTCATCCATTTCTAGCCCATCGGTTTCATAACCCCTAGTACGTTTGACGATTTCTTGGCATATAATCCTCTCATCGGACGTATCCCGAGGCATCGAGAGATAGGCACCGCAACGTATCTGACAGGAGCCTACTCTCACAACGAAGTTACTTCTACAGTGCGGCGGAATATAGCACTCAGGAGTACAAGGCAATGTTGAGGAGTTCAAGGATTGGAATTTCGCTGCTGGATTTGAGCAGCGTCACGCGAGCGGCTCACCCGAGCCGCCGGACCGCGGCCTCTACCGCCGTCCGCAAAACTTCGCCAACCGTCAACCACAACCTAATCAATTTGAATGAGAATCTGCAGTTCCGCGAGGGCAGGTCGAACCTAACCGGAAGATCGACTCTGGAGGTGACCTTATGATGCAACAGCACAGAATCCTCGCCGAACTGGATGCGGCATCGGGAGCTCTGGGATTCGCTATCAGCACGCTGGAGCGGATCCAGGCCGGACAAGACGTGGATATCAGGGGAGTCATCACCCTGCTGGGGCGGGTGCGCCGCAACGCACCCAAGTGCAGCTCGCCGGACATCAAGGCCGACGCGAGCAATCCCGCCCTCAAGCGCGTCTATCACGAATTGCGCATGACACTCGAGACACTCGACGATCTGAGCCCAACCGGGGCGGTCGCTCAACATGCGTTCAATTCGCTGGTGTGCTAACAGCCGGTCTTGCCAGAAGAGTGATTTAGGAGATGACATCATGATGCAACAACACAGAATTCTCGCCGAATTAGACGCAGCATCGGGCGCCCTGGGCTTCGCCATCAGCACGCTGGAGCGGATCCAGGCCGGACAAGACGTGGACATCAGGGGAGTGATCACCCTGCTGGGCCGGGTGCGCAGAAACGCACCGAAATGCAGCTCGCCGGACGTCAAGGCCAACGCGAGCAACCCTGCGCTGAAGCGTGTCTATCAGGAATTGCGGATGACGCTTGAGACACTGGACGAGCTAAGCCCGACCGTGGCGAACGCTCAGTATTCATACAATTCGCTGGCGGCCTAGCGTGCCCCTGGCTCTGCCGTCGCCCTGACGGTCCGGGCATCGCAAGTGGGGCGGGCCAAAGGCCCTTCGAGCCGCTGCTGAAGCGGTTCGGAAGCGGCTGAAACGCCGGCCGCCGCATGCCGGACCGGGAAAGTGGGTCGGAGGGTGGAGCGGAACGGCTGCGCCGAAGCGCGGCCTGCGGGACGTGGCGCGAGAGCGACTGGGTTTAATCGGCGGGCGCGCGAGCGCGGGGTTGCCCCAAAGTGCGCGGCGCCGTGACGCAATAGGGGACGTGTGTCCCGAGCCAGAAGTCTGTCGAATCCGTCAGCCCACATTCGATGCCGCGCCGCGCTCGTTAGCGAGCCGCGGCGATCAGGAGCGGTCCTCACTCTGCTACGCACCCAACTCCGAGCCGCGGCCACAGGGACCGGTCTCCCTACTCGAATGACTCAATCGACTTCCATCCCAGGAAACTAGCCCACCAGTGCCAACCCGTAGCGCCGCTGCCATTGCTGCCGGACGTAATTCACCGCGTGTTCCAGGATCTCCGGTGACGGAGGATGGAGCACCAGGCTCTGCGCTTCGCCGCGGGCCAGTTCGAGAATCTCCGAATCGCGGATCAGGTTGCCGATGCGGAACACCGGCAGGCCCGATTGTTTCGTTCCCAGGAATTCTCCGGGGCCGCGCAGGCGCAGGTCCATCTCGGCGATGTAGAAGCCGTCGGAGGAATCGAGCAGCGTGCGGATGCGCGCGTAACCCACGTCTCCGAGTTTGCTGGTAACCAGGACGCAGTAGCTCTGTTCCGAGCCGCGCCCGACGCGCCCCCGCAGTTGGTGGATCTGCGCCAGGCCGAAGCGTTCGGCGTCCTCAATCACCATCACGCTGGCGTTGGGCACGTCCACGCCGACCTCGATCACGGTCGTCGTGACCAGCACCTGCACCACGCCCCGCTGGAACGCGGCCATCACGGCTTCCTTCTCTTTGGCGGGCAGCTTGCCGTGCAGCAAGCCGACCTTGAGTTGCGGGAAAACGCGCCTGGAAAGCTCCTCGTAGGCCTCCTGCGCGGCTTTCATGGCCACGGTCTCCGACTCTTCAATGGCCGGGTAGACGATGTACGCCTGGCGTCCTTTGCGCACCTCGCCGAGTACGAAACTGTAGACCTGCTCGAGCTCCACGCGGGTCTTGTGGATGGTCTGGATGGGCTTGCGCCCGGGCGGCAGCGCGTCGATCACCGACACATCGAGATCGCCGTAGATGGTGAGCGCGAGCGTGCGTGGAATCGGCGTCGCGGTCATCACCAGAACGTCGGGTGAGAAGCCTTTTTGCTGCAGCGCCTTGCGCTGCAGGACGCCGAAGCGATGCTGCTCGTCGATGATCGCCAGGCCGAGTTTGTGAAACTCCACGTCCTGCTCGAGCAGCGCGTGCGTGCCGACCGCGATCTGCGCAAAGCCGGTCGAGAGGGAGCGCTTGATCGTCTCTTTTTCTTTCTTGCTCATCGAGCCCGTGAGCGGCATCACGCGGTAGTCCAGCGGTTTGAAAATGCGTTGCAGGTTGAGGTAATGCTGTGCGGCGAGAATCTCGGTGGGCGCGAGCAGCACGGCCTGATAACCGTTCTCGACTGCGATCACCGCCGCCTGCGCGGCGACGATGGTTTTGCCGCTGCCGACGTCGCCTTGCAGCAGCCGGTTCATGGGCACGGGCGCGGCCATGTCGTGCGCGATTTCGGACAGCACCTTCTTCTGCGCGGGCGTAGGCTTGAAGGGCAGCATCTTCTTCACCTGGTCGCGCACGCGCGGCGTGAGCGCGAAGGCGATGCCGTGCTCGGTGCGCGCCTGCGAGTGCTTCAGCGCCATGCCCGTTTCAAGCCAGAAAAACTCTTCGAAGATCAGGCGGTACTGCGCCGGCGAGCGAAAGCTGTTGAGCAGCCGCAGGTCCGTCTCGGGGGTTGGGAAGTGCACCTCGCGGATCGCGGATTCGAGCGCTGGCAGCCGCAGCCGCCGACGAATGTCATCCGGCAGCGGGTCGGGAATATGAGGCAGCGCGTCAGTCAGCCGCTTCAGCACCGAGCGCAGGACGCGCGTGCTCACCTTGCCCGCGGCCTCGTACACCGGCACGATGCGGCCCGTGTGCAGCGATTCGTCGCCTTCGTCGTCGTCGCCGCGCAGCAGCTCGTACTCCGGATGCATCATCGAGAGCTCGCGCGAGTAAGTATCGAAATCGACCTTGCCGTAGAGCGCAACCCTGGCGCCGGGCTCGAGAATTTTGGCGAGATAAGATGCGGCGTGGAACCACTTCGCGAGCAGCCGGCCGCCGGCGCCGTCCTGGAACACGACCTCGACCATGCCGAGGTTGCCGCGCCGGAAGCGCGGCGTGCGAATGGATTCGACGACCGCGATTACCGACGCCATCTCGCCCGGCGCGAGCCGCGCCAGGGGCTTGACGTTGGTGCGGTCCTCGTAGCGGAACGGGGCGTAGAAAAGCAGATCGCCAGCGGTGGCGATGCCCTTGGCTGCCAGCGCTTCGGCGCGCTGTGGACCGACGCCTTTGACGTAGGTAACCGGAGTTGCGAGGTCCACGGGAAACCCCTAGTGTACAATGCGTCCTGGAGGTTCTCTCGCCATGTTGCGCCTGAACATATTGGCCGCCGCCATCCTGCTGGCCGCCGTCGCGTCGCTGAACGGCGCTGAATTGCGCCTAGGAATCGTGGGCACGGACACGTCTCACGCCGTCGCCTTCACGGCCATTCTGAACGACGCGTCCGTGCCGGACCACCTGACCGGTGCGCGCGTCGTCGCGGCCTACAAAGGCGGCAGCCCCGACCTGCCGGATAGCGCCAACCGCGTAGACAAATACGCCGAGGAGATGAAGTCGAAGTACGGCGTCGAGATCGTTCCGGACATCGCGACATTGCTCGGCAAAGTGGACGCGGTGCTGCTCGAAAGCGTGGACGGGCGTCCGCACCTGGCGCAGTTCCGGGAGATCGTAAAGGGTCACAAACCGGTATTCATCGACAAGCCGCTGGCGTCCACGCTGAGCGACGCGCGCGAGATTGCTCGGGTGGCGCGAGAGGCCGGCGTGCGCTGGTTCACGTCCTCCTCGCTGCGCTTCAGCGACGGAATGGCGGCGCTCAAACTGGAAGGGCTGAACGGAGTTTTCGTGTGGGCGCCGGGTCCGCAGGAGCCGCACCACCAACTGGACCTGAGCTGGTATGGCATCCACGGCGTCGAGATGATGTACACGCTGATGGGCACGGGTTGCGAACAGGTGTCGCGCATCTCGACGCCCGATGCCGACGTGATTACGGGCCGCTGGAAGGGTGGCAGACTGGGCGTGCTGCGGTTGATGCGACCGTATTCCGGCTACGGCGCCACGGCGTTTTCAGCGAAGGTAATTCGCACCAGCGACAAGGATCTGTACACCGGTTATCGCGCGCTGGTGGCCGAGATCATCAAATTCTTCGAGACCGGCAAGCCGCCCGTCGATGAACGCGAAACCATGGAAATGTTTGAATTCATGGACGCCGCGCAGCGCAGCGCAGCCGCCGGTGGCGCGCCCGTGCCGATACGTTGAGAGCCATCCGCGACACGCGTTGAACCCTAGTGTTTACGGGGTTTTGCGCAAGCCGTGCGGTACAATAGGGAGTTCATGTCTCAGCTTCTCAAGGACCAGACCACGCTCGTCCTCGGACTTGCGAATCGCTGGAGCATCGCCTACGCCATCGCCAAGGCGTTCCGGCGCGAGGGCGCCAACCTGATACTCACCTATCAGGGCGACCGGCAAAAGGACGCCGTCGAAGAACTGGCGGAAGAACTCGGCGCCTCACGCGTGCTGCCGTGCGACGTCACCCAGGAGGCCGACATCCGCCATCTTTCGGAGATCCTGCTGGCCGAAGGCGAGAAGCTGGACACGGTGGTGCATTCCATCGCCTTCGCCAATCGCGAGGATCTGGCGCGGCCGTTCAGCGAGACCTCGCGCGAGGGCTTTCTGCTGGCGCATGAGGTCAGTTGCTATTCGCTGATCGCCGTCACGCGCGCGGTGGCGCCGGTGATGAACGACGGCGGAACGATCATGACGCTGTCCTACCTCGGGTCGCAGCGCGTGATCACGAATTACAACGTGATGGGCGTGGCCAAGGCCGCGCTGGAGGCCAGCGTGCGCTACCTGGCCGCCGATCTGGGGCCGCGCAATATCCGCGTGAATGCGATCTCCGCCGGGCCCATCAAAACCGCGTCCGCGCGCGGCATCCCAGGTCTCTCCATCATCCTGGAACACGTCGCCGCCAAGGCGCCGCTGCGACGCAACACGGATCCCGCGGAAGTCGCCGACGCCGCCGTCTTCCTGGCCAGTCCGCTGGGCCGCGGCGTCACCGGCAACGTCCTGTACGTGGATGCCGGCTACCAGATCATGGGCTACTGAGGCCGGCACGCGCACGTCGATTGTCCTCGTAACAAGAGATTCATCGCGCCCAACGGATGAAAACCGGATCGTCGCCACCGGCTGGCCTCATATGGCGGGATAATGGCTGTATTCAGATCCTGATATAGAATGACCCCGCGAGGTAACCCGATCCATGAAACCGCTCACGGCCGCGAAACTCGAGTCGGCGCACGACATCCTGAAACACGGCTCTAATCCTCTCGAACACTTCTTCACTCCGCGCAACGTAGCCGTCATCGGCGCGACGGAGAATGTCGGCAGCGTAGGCCGCACCACGCTCTGGAATCTGATCAGCTCGCCGTTCGGCGGGACGGTCTTTCCGGTGAATCCGAAGCGCCCCAGCGTGCTCGGCATCAAGGCCTATCCGTCGATGAAGGACATTCCCGCGGAGGTCGATCTGGCCGTGATCGTGACGCCCGCGAAGTCGATCCCCGGCATCATCCGCGAGTGCGGCGAGGTCGGTGTGAAAGCGGCGGTCGTCATTTCGGCGGGTTTCAAGGAAGCCGGCGAGGGCGGCAAACAACTCGAGCGCGATCTGCTGGCCGAAGCGAAAAAGGCGGGCATCCGCATTATCGGCCCGAACTGTCTGGGCGTGATGGTTCCGCCGACGGGCGTGAACGCCACGTTCGCCTCGGGCATGGCGCGCACCGGCAGCGTCGGGTTCTTGAGCCAGAGCGGCGCCCTGTGCACTGCCGTTCTGGACTGGAGCTTGCGCGAAATGGTGGGCTTCAGCGCGTTCATCTCCATCGGTTCGATGGCCGACATCGGCTGGGGCGACCTGATTTACTACCTCGGCAGCGATCCGAAAACACGCAGCATTCTGATCTACATGGAGAGTGTGGGCGACGCGCACGCGTTCCTCTCGGCCGCGCGCGAAGTGGCTCTCACAAAGCCGATCATCGTCATCAAAGCCGGCCGCACGGCCGCCGGCAGCAAAGCGGCGGCATCGCACACCGGCTCCATGACGGGCTCCGACGATGTGCTCGATGCGGCCTTTGAGCGCTGCGGCGTATTGCGCGTTAACAACATTTCGGACCTGTTTTACATGGCCGAAGTGCTGGCCAAACAGCCGCGCGCCAAGGGCCGGCGCCTGGCCATTCTCACCAACGCCGGCGGTCCCGGCGTGCTGGCGGCCGATTCGCTGCTGCTCGGCGGCGGCGAACTGGCCGAGATCGCCCAGGAAACCATCGCCGAGCTGAACGCGTTTCTGCCGTCGGCGTGGAGCCACGGCAACCCGCTCGATATTCTGGGCGACGCCGAGCCCGCGCGTTACGCCAAAGCGCTCGAAACCGTGGCCAAGGATCCCAACAGCGACGGCATGCTGGTGATCCTCACGCCCCAGGCGATGACCGACGCCACGCGCACCGCGGAGCTGCTGAAGCCCTACGCCAAGCTCGGCGACAAGCCGGTCCTCGCGAGCTGGATGGGCGGCACCGACGTCGCCGCCGGAGAACAGATTCTCAACGCCGCCGGTATCCCCACCTACCCCTATCCCGACACCGCCGCGCGCATGTTCAATTACATGTGGCGCTACGCGCAGAACCTGCGGGGCCTGTATGAAACGCCGCGTTACGCCGCCGGCAGCGAGGGCGTGGACCACGCCACGGTGGCCGCGATCATCGCGAAAGTCAAGGCCGGCGGGCGCACGATTCTGACCGAGTTCGAGTCAAAACACGTACTGGCCGCGTACGGCATCCCGACGCTGCCCTCGGTGATTGCCGCCTCTGAAGATGAGGCCGTCGCGGCCGCGGAATCGATGGGCTATCCGGTCGTTCTGAAACTGCATTCGGAGACCATCTCGCACAAAACCGACGTCGGCGGCGTGCAGCTCAATCTGAAGAACGCCGATGCCGTGCGCAACGCCTTCCGCCTGATTCGCGACTCGGTGACGGCCAAGGTCGGCGCTGAACATTTCGGCGGCGCCAACGTCCAGCCGTTCGCCAAACTGGAAGGCTATGAGGTGATCCTCGGATCGTCCATCGACCCGCAGTTCGGCCCCGTGCTGCTGTTCGGCATGGGCGGACAGTTGGTAGAAGTGTTCAAAGATCGCGCCCTGGCGCTACCGCCTCTGACCACGACGCTCGCGCGCCGCATGATGGAACAGACGCTAATATACAAGGCGCTCAAGGGCGTGCGTGGCCGCCCGCCGGTGGACCTCGCGGGCCTGGAACAGTTGCTCGTGCGCTTCAGCCAACTCGTGGTCGAGCAGCCGTGGATCAAGGAGATCGACATCAACCCGCTGCTGGCCTCGCCCGAGCGCCTGTTGGCGCTCGACGCGCGCGTCGTGCTGCATGCCGCTTCGACCGAGGACAAGAACCTCTCCAAACCGGTCATCCGGCCCTATCCTTCCGAGTACGAGTTGCCGTGGAGTCTGCGCGGCGGCGAGCAGATCGACATCCGGCCGATTCGTCCCGAGGACGAACCAATGATGGTGAAGTTCCATGAGACGCTGTCGGAGCGCACGGTGTATCAGCGCTACCTGCAGATGTTGAATTTGAGCCAGCGCACGGCGCACGAGCGGCTCACGCGAATCTGCTTCATCGATTATTCCCGGCAGATCGCTCTCGTCGCCCAGCGCGCCGACCCGAAGACCGGAGAGCCCGAAATCATTGGCGTCGGACGTCTCCAGGGCATCGGCGGCGATGAGGCTGAATTCGCCATCGTGATCAGCGACGAGGAGCAGAAGCAGGGGCTCGGCACCGAGTTGTTGCGGCGCCTGATCGACATCGGCAAACGCGAGGGCGTGAAGGCGATCGTGGCCGACATCCTGGCCGAGAATACCGTGATGCAGAAGATTGCGGAGAAGCTGGGATTCAAGATGCAGCGCGAACTGGGCGACACCGTCGTCATGGCGCGCCTCCAACTCTGATCCTGCCAGGAGGCATTCATTGAAAGCCCCAGGATGTCGATTCCCGAGGGCCGCGGTGCTGTGTGCCGCGGCCGCAGTCCTGTTCAGCAGCGTCTGGACTAGGGAATAGGAACTTGGTTAGGCAACGTTCCGCAGCGGGGACGCCACGGGCCGGCGGTTTGCCAGTTTGTTCACTTTGCTCAAGTCGCTCCTATTTGCCGCAAACAGAACGCGTCATATCCCCGGTACGAGGGTAAGAAGCTTACCGATGGCTCCAATCACTGCGCCCGCCGCCGCGACGTGAGACGCAATGGCCGCGATTTGGTCCTGTAGCGTCTTCAGATTCTCGTTTGTCTGGTTAATCTGCTTCACCAGCGCCGCGAACAGCGCCGTATTGGCGTGCAACCGGTACTGTGTGTCTTTCGTCAGAATGTCATCGACATCCTGTTGCGAGGCATTTAATGCCGCCAGGATTGCAGCATCTGCGGTAGCCTCGATTGCGGTTTCAATCTTTGTATTAAGATCCTCGTAGGCCGCTCTTGTTTCGTCGGTAAGCGGGATGGTTGGTGCGGCAGGGGGAATAGCTGGTGAGGGTGTAGCCAAGGATTTCCTCCTATTGGTCGTCTTTTGCGGACAAAGACGAGTAGAATCTTCCGAGTTCGCTGCCCGCGGCTTCAAGATCCCCTAACTTGCTCTTCAGGGACTCTGGGTTGTTACCCTGCGCATCGGCGGCCAATGCATGATGCGTAAGTGCCAGGCGGACGATGGAGGCCCGCAGCCGGGCGAGTTGCTGGTCGGCAGCCCGCTGTTGCCGGACAATCTCAGGCAATTTCATAATCTCTTCGCGCCGCTGCTCGGGATTGAGGTTCGAGGATTCGCGGATGAAGAGCGTCTGCCTGTTGATGATGTAGTCATAATCGCGGCGCTCCTGATCCTGTAGCAGGTCGAGCTCTTTTTCAAGCAGTTCGCATAACGCCTGTAGATGAGGATCCATGTCCTTGATTTTCTGCGGCAACTCTTTCTTAATCTTCCTGCTGATCAGAAACTGTCCCAGTGCATTGACCGCCGTGCTGATGCCATTCTGGATTCCCGGCGTGATGGCCGGAGCCGCGGTGGACGCAGTCGCCGTAACGGATGTGCCCGCGGTCGTGGTGACGGTCGTCTGGGTAGTAATGGCGGCAGCGGCGGCAACTCCGAGGGCGCTGTCAATGGAGGGCGCCAGAGCGTTTCCGACAGAACTCAGGGCGCCGCCAACCGACTTCGAGGCCGCATCCAGGGCGGGCGAGTCAGTACCCTTCGTGATCTCGACGATGGTTTTGGTATAGCACTGAAACGCCGTCAGAACCATCAGCCGGACATTCAGATCCTTATCGGATATTAAGGCCTGGATATTGCGTGGATTATAAACCGATTGCTTGCCGTCAAACTTAGCGGCAGCCTCGTAATCCACCTGCCGGTCGTGAAGTGTTATGGCGGCATGATAGGCGGCCGCCGCCTGGTCAACGACAGGCGCCGTCGCGGCTTCGAGTGCGGCGCCGTGTTTGCCCAGGGATGAAATGCAGCCGGTCGAAGTAAGGCTCAGCAACAACAACAGCGCTATTGCGCCGAGCTGCGCAGGATGTCCTGAAAGCCTCGCGCCCCAGTGGCCCAGCTTGCCTTGCATTCCGACAGTATAAACCGGGAACAAAATTTTGCCAGAGAAAAACGTCATCATTTTGAGAATTCTCTTACTCCCTTTGTCTGGAGCGTGGTACAAGGGATGTTATTCAGCGGAGGGTTTCAATGTCAAAGCGAATCGTGTTTTGCGCGGATGGAACCTGGCAGGCTCCGGTTAACAACACCAACGTGTACCGGCTCTATAAGGCGTTGACAGTCACGTCGGACCAGGTAACGTATTACGACGATGGAGTAGGCGCCGATGCCTCTGGGCTCGACCGGGTGCTCGACGGGGCCTTCGGGCAGGGGCTGCTGCAGAAGATACAGGACGGTTACACGAAAATCGCCCACGTATATGAGGCGGGCGACGAGCTATTCCTGTTTGGATTCAGCCGCGGAGCGTACACCGTGCGGAGCCTTGCGGGGATGATCGCCAACTGCGGCCTGCCGACAGGCGCGTTCAGCGACGCCTGCGTTGCGCAGGCCTTCGCGGCGTACCGCGACCCAGTGAACCGGGCTTCCATCCTGGCTGGACTGGGAGCGTGCGGCTTGGGCGACGCTACCATCCGCATGGTAGGTGTGTGGGACACGGTGGGCTCGCTGGGCATCCCGGCGATCTTCGGCGGTGTGGACGATAAAGCGTATCGCTTTCTCGATACGGGCCTGCATCCGGATGTGAAAAACGCCTACCAGTGCCTGGCAGTGGACGAGAAGCGGGCACAGTTTCCGGCGACGCTTTGGACCTCGGCGCCGGCGGCTGGGCAAGTCATCGAACAGGTGTGGTTCTCCGGATGCCACGGCGACGTGGGCGGTGGAACTGCGCTGGCCGGAGGTGTGGATGCAGGCACCCGGCTGTGCGACATTACGCTGGGATGGATGGCCGCTAAAGCGCAGGCTCTCGGGCTGACGATGGAGCCCACAGCCGCAGCGCAGTTTGGGACTTTGCCGGCGAAGTTCGCTCTCGATGCGATTCGGGAGACATGGAGTGCGCAGGATGGGCCGCAACATTTACGCCCGATTGATCCGAACGCCGAGGTCTCGAACAGCGTCGCCGTAAGAGTGCAGTACGCCCTCACCTATACGCCCGGAAATCTGCTTGTGAACGATGGGGTGTTAGCGGACGGCTATTCGCTGGTGACCGTAGTCGACGAGAACGCTCTTTAGAAACGCGGGACGGTACCGCTAAGTCGCTCACATCGGCGCCCGCACTGCCCGGGAACCCCGCTGGCTCAGTGTGGTCACAGGATTTTCTGATTGAAAACAAAGGATTTGTCACTATCTGAATTGACTTCGGGTGGTAAGGTTCGTGCAGAACGGCCTTTGGTCTCATGGCCGCCGTTGCATTCCCCTGGAGGTCTAAACTGTGCACCTTTTGAGACGGTGTTCCACTCTATTATTTCTGGCGCTGCCGCTGGCTGCGCAAAACCCAGTCGTCCGGCAGGACGCATCGCCTACCGGGGCGATCGATTTCACGGGGGCGGCGACCACGAAGCCATTGCGCATAGCCACGACGCTTCCGACTTCGTGCGCCGCCGGGGAGCTGTTGTTCCTTTTGAATGCGGGCGTTTACCAGTGTGTCAATGGGACCTTTGCAGCGACCGGCAATGGCGGCACGTGGGGCACCATCGGCGGGAGCGTTTCGAACCAGACGGACCTCTGGAACGCGCTCCAGGCCAAGCAGCCGCTGATGACCATCGGCACCGCGGGGCAGTATGTGCGCGGCGACGGAAGCTTGGGGACGTTGGCAGCAGGTTCGAATGTGACGCTTACGCCAACGGGGAACACGTTGACCATTGCGGCAACCGGCGGCGGCAGCGGCAGCGGCGGTCTGGCTTTATCGGGGACGCCTGCAACCAATGACTTGCTGAGTTACAATGGCTCGGCGGCGGCGGACTCCGGCGTTGCGGTAAGCGGCGGCGTGGTGACGGCGGCCGGGTTCCAGAGTACGGGCACAGGGGGCACGCAAATCACGATCAGCGAGGGCAATGCGCCGGCGACGCCAGCCACGAACCAGCGTGTGCTGTGGGCGGACAGCGCGCTGCACTGGGTGCGGACGACCGACTACAATGGGGTCAATTGGATGCTGATGCGCGCGACCGCTCTCGGCAGTTCCGGCAACGGCGTTATGTGGAACGGGGATGGATCGTTGGGCGACTTGGGCTATGCGCCGCCGGCACTCGCGAACGCAAACACGTGGACCGCGAAACAGGCGTTTGTGCCGAGCGTAGGTGGGGCGGGGCTGAATGTGGGATCCATGGCCGGCAATCCCAACGCACCCGCCAATGGAGACCTGTGGTACAGCTCGGCGTCGAATACGCTGAATGCGCAGATCAACGGCGCCACCGTCAGTCTGGGATCGGGTGTTGGGGGCAGCGGTGCGAACGCAAATGGGTATTACTTCGTGAGTCAAAGCACCAACGCGCCGACAAACGCCGTGAACCTTGGCGCGCTGCCATCGGGTCTGCTGAAAGCATCGGTCAGCGGGAATGTGGCGGCGGTCTCCTCGGTCTCAACGGCTCGAGCCATCGGTTATAGTTTCAATGGCAACGGATCGGCTTTGAGCGCCGGCGCGACGGGCTATCTCACGGTCCCATTCGCCTGCACGATCAGCGCGTGGAACATGAGCGTGGACACGGGCACGGCGACGGTGGATGTCTGGAAGATCGCCAGCGGGACCGGGCTTCCGACCGTCTCAAATACGATCACCGCCTCGGCCACCCCGGCCATCGCGTCGAACAACTCACTGCATTCGAGTACTCTGACTGGCTGGACAACTGCGGTAGCGGCAAATGACATCGTAGGTATCAATCTGAAAGTCACAGCGAGTGCAACGGTAGTCAACCTGACGCTGGAGTGTGACCAATAATGCGTCGCGAACTCCTCCCTCTTCTCCTCCTAGCCCTCTCCGCTCCGGCATGGGGCGGGTATGCCTATCGCGCGATCATCACCGTTCCGGCGAAATGCGTCGGGGGCGGCAACTGCACATCGACAACCGGAACGGAAAACGAAAGCAACTTCGTCGTTCCAGTCTATGCCTCGGATACCAGTCTAAAGACTCACGGCAATGGCGGGCAGATCTACAACACCACGACGCTGCTCGGGGAAACGGTGCCTGTCGATGGGATCTTTACAACCGATGCAACCTGCAGCTCGATCAACGGCGTAAACGGGTGGGCGTTCAAGTCCTATTCGGAGACAGGAGGTACGTTTAATGCCTATGTCAACGCCACGCTCCTGCAGTATTTGTCTGCCAATGTTTTTTACTACTGTTACGGGCAGAGTTCTGACAATACCTGGCACGGGGGGACACAAGGAGCGGCGTTCAATTCGGCGGCGTCATACTTTCCCTTTGGCAATGGGACCACCCTGAACACCAGCGACTTCTCGGCTACCGCAAACAATCTCGTTGCAATCTGGGGCGCTACTGCCACAACTGGTAGCTTTGATGGTGCCGTCCAAACGAGCCTCAGCCAAGACCTTAGAGATACTAATTCTCCGACTGGCCTTCCTACAGGCGCTGTCAACGCGACGGCTTGCATGGTGGCGTATAACTCCGCGATTCTGTCGTGGGGAGTCTATGCAATGGGTGAAGGAATCAACTTTGGAACGTACCAAAGCGCTAATCTTCTTACTCTAAATTGGCTTGTTTCCTACGTCAGCGATTTCGGGATTTCTGCAAATGGTTCAGTCCCGTCTAATGCTTGGGTTCCGGTCTGTGTGACGATTGCTTCGGGCACAACGGTCAACTTTTATATCAACGGAGCACCAGACTCTGGGAACCCCCAGACGATTAGTGCATTGAACGTAGTCAATGGGGGTTTGAACGTCGGGATAGATGCACAACAAAATGCAAGATACGCAACGCAGTCTAGCGATAACCTGATCTACGGCTCTGTCAAATCTGCCGGGTGGATCGCAACGTGGTCCAATAGCATGTCGCAGAACAACACTTTTGCCGCTGTCAGCGGCGTTGGGCCAATCAGCGGTGGCGCGGCGACCCTAACCCTGACTCCGATCATTATGTAAAGCCATGCGAAAACTTCTCACCCTCCTCATTCTCTCTGCGTCCGGGTTGCTAGCCCAGACGATGGTGCTCACTCCGAGCTATATCTCCACGCTGAAGGCGCGGGTGAACAACGTCAAACCTGTGCCAGTGGAGTGGACGAACCTGCGTTCAACTTGTGATTGGGTGGTGCAGTATATCGCCAATACACCCGATCACCTTCCGCCGGTCTACGCCAGCATGGAGGATCAGTCTGACCCGAATGGCGACAATTACATGCTCCTTGGGACAGATGGCAACTACTACGAAGGAACAGGGATCGCCTCGTGGGGGTTCTCTGCATCGCTGTGCTACTTGACCCTAAAGGACGGAGACGTGACGCCCTATGGGTGGAGCTATAAATGGAATGGAATCTCACTCACTCCGCAGCAATATGGCATCCTCGCCGGGATGCAGGCCGTCAAAATTCTGAACAAGACGACGCCGACGATGGTGCACATGACTCCAGCGACGCCGCCCGCGGCGTGGCATGGAATGACCTGGAGACAGGTCGATGGCCCTTTCCGCGCCCGAATGGGTCGAAACAACTACACGCCCAATTCCACGATCAAGGGTTCTGTAGATGCCTATTATCAGGGTGCGTGCAGTGCCGGGCAGGGGCAGATATACGTAGGATCGCTTGGGGGAACCAGCGGTCCGGCGGAAACCCCGGTCCATAGCGCTGTCACCTTCAGCAATGTTCTCGGCCCGATGGGAACCCTGATCAACGGGAACACGTACTACGTCTCCGCAACCACGACCTCAGACGGCGGATGGCCGAGCGCCGCCTATGGGTTTTATTTAGACGTCGATGCTGGAGGGACAACACCTCTCTGTGCTACTCCGACACAGGGCGTTGACTACCGGGGAAATGCGATAGGCAGCGGCGAGAACTACAATCACCAGCCACAGGAAGATAACGAGTTTTCCCCCCGCTTCTTTGTGACCGGGATGGCGGTGCTCTATGATTGGCTGCATCCGTTGCTGAATCAGTCTGTTGCTACCGCGCTGAATGCCCTCGCCGCTTCGGAGCCAGCGGCCGTGAAAAACACATTCACGGCAGGCGGAACGGCCTGGAACGCTTCCACAAACCCCTGGACGGATGGCAGTACCACTGCTCCGGGGAACTATCCGCAAGCGATTCCAACAGCCTTCTCGACCCTCAAAGCTCAGGTTCTTGATTCGATGGATTGCTGGACCCGTGACCTGCTTTGGGGTTACTACTCCGGGAACGACGTGGGCGCGTTCACAACCACGATGAACAACTACCACCAGGGCGTCTATGTGGCCCTCGGGCTGGCGGGCATCGCGGCCTACAATGACGATGCGCGAGGGCAGGCCTGGTACGACTATTGGCGGAACCACATGCACTTACTGGTGGATCAGCCATATAGTTCTCGGTGGATGGGACCGAATGGCGCACCGATGGACAGCTACAACTATGCCCCGACTGCCGTTGAAAACATTGCCCTGACCTTACTGGCGAATTGGACCGCATTTGGTGATAACCTGATAACAAATTCTTCGCAGCCGTTCACCTGGATAGAGGGCGTGGAGTACTACAAACACAATCTCGATCCCGGCGGACTGTCGATGCTTACGCGCGGTTACATTTACCATCCGGCAGGAAGTCCTCCGTGTGTTAACTGCGCTCAAACACCTGAACTGATCGCTGTTCAAGCAGCCGCCGATTTGGGTAACCATCCGCTGAAGAACCAATTTCGGTCGTTTGTGCAGAATCAGATCAACCTCTACGGTGAGGGCGGGGACTGGCTTCCTTTCCTGCTGTGGGATCCGAATGCTACTCAGGCTCCCTGGACCAATGAATCGACCGTGCTCGGCAACTTGGCGAATCCGGCGGGCGGCTATGGTCACGCCTACATGCGCAGCGACTGGACTAATACCGCCGCGTACGCATCTTTTTACGCCCGGCCAGCCGTTTTCGATTACAGCAATGGGAAAGATTCCACTGATTTTGCCGGATCGTTGATTGTGCAACGTGGGGAAAACGGTCTCTCGGTGGAAGCGTCGGGAGAATGTGCCAGGAATTTCCCAGTCACGCAAGCGGGGGCAGGAGCCACAATCGCCGCCAATGCAGGGGCCTGCATGGACGCCTCAGACAGTAACAAGGGAATCCACGGCTATGGGAACTGGAGTGCTGGATTTTACAAGATCAAGAGCACGGCAGGCAACCCGAGCACAACGACCACCGTTGGCTCAGTAACGCTTACCACAAATGGGGTGACATCGGCCGGGAGTGCAGTTCTCAACTTTGCCAGCACGACCGGCGTGACGACTGGCATGATTGCCGTTGGGACAAACATTCCGACGAATGCCTTTGTGCTTGCGGTCACGTCTACAGCCGTCACGATCAATCAGAACGTGACTGGTTCGGGAGTTGCTAGTTCGACCACGGTGACCTTTGCGACGTTTGGCTCTTATCCGATGAACTATTCCGGGTCACAGGATGGCGATGTGCCTGGAATTATGCTCTTCTCAAATGGCACATACGCTCAGCCGGGGCAGGCTGACGATGCTCCGGTTTCGACTTCTGTCGGGACGACTTGGACGAATAGTCCGTCTTATACGGTTTCACGTTCTACTATCACGGTAGACCCAACGATCCCGACATCCTTTTCGTGGGGCAACGGAAGCACGGTTGTTTTCACTTGGACAACAGGTGGTGCGCCTCCGACGTACTACCTCAGTGGAAGCTCTGGCGCTACTGAAAGCGTAGTTCGTGGCGATCCCTATGTGATTGTGAACTGGAACGCCAGCGGCATCTTCGGGGTTGTCAAGGCCCCCACCTACATCGGAGCAGGGTCGTCTTATCCTACGACCGGCACCGCATTGGTATTTGCTACAAGCGGGACAGGCACACAGTATGTTCAGGGAAAACCGGGTGTGCTGATCCCTAAAGGTCATCCGGCGCGAATCGACTTACTTGAGTCCACCACCAATTACGCCTATGCCCGTGGCGTCGGGCTAGAGGCCGATTACATGGGGGTGCCGAATACTACGACAGGCAGCAGGGTTCTGACCAACCAACGTGAAGTGCTGTATCTGCTGCCCAAGTTGTTTCTGGTCTACGACCGCACACAACAGACTCATCAGAATCAGCAACAAGTTAGTTTCACCAGCCTTATTGACTCAGACGGCACCAATCCAGTCACGCTTGTAACGGGGGGGCACACATTCCACAGTGGGATGCAGGTTAAGCTCACCAGCGTCTCAGGGACCGGATGCAGCAGCCTGAACAATCAGACCTATACTATCACGGCCCTGGATGGGACGCACTTCAGTCTGAATGGTCAGACGACAGCAATTGGAGCTACAGCTTGCACGGGTACGGCGACAGGTAACAAGTGGGGCCAGCAGCTTATCTCCTGGACCACAGGAGCAGTTCCGACAGAAGTCACTACTGCGGGGCAGATCACGGCGGGAATGAGACAGTGGCATGTCAAGGCTCGTGCCGTGAGTATCTCCAACATTGGCAACACGACCCCGGTAAGAGTGGTGACCGCTACTCCGCACTTGCTCAATACTGGCATGAGCACGGTGATTGCTGGTCAGAATGGTGGCTGCTCTAGCCTAAATGGTGCTTGGTGGATTACCGTCGTAGATCTGTACACGTTCACTCTTAACGGTTCCACGGCGTGTGGGGCGGTAGGGGCGGTCGGAACCAGTCAAAAATTCAACGGAGCAATCACTACGATTCTGCCCAAGACTCCACCGGCGGTACTTCAAGATCCATTGCTGACGATAGGAGCGACCAGCGGATCGGGTATGATCTATCGTCTTGAGATTCACGATCCTCGCAGCTGTACCTCGAATAGCTCCTGGTGTCTGGAGTCGGGCGCGGATACGGCCGACTCGCAGAACTGGCTGACGGCCCTGGACGCGTCGGTATCGGCAACAGACACGGCCACACTGACGCTACTGACGTCTACGAACGCGGACATGGTGCAGGTGGGAACCGGTACGGTGGCAGGATTCCAGAACGCTCGGGTAGGAGCGGGAAACTGTGCCAATAGCACATGTACTGCGCCGGCGCCAGTTCTACCGATGAGCTATAGCTTCACGCAGGGTACGGGTGCAGTTAATCACTATCTCGCCGGAGTAACGCCGGGCGCCACTTACTATGTGAATGCGAGTACACCTGGTAGCGTGACTATCTCCATTACGGGCAGCGCCGGCGCTACTGTTGCCAGCGTTAACGGCGTGCTTAGCTTCGCCACGCAGAACGGAGTAGGGGCCACGGTAACTACGATTAGCGGGCCGGTGCAGATCAAGGGCAGTGGCTCGATCCGGTAGCGTAACTAGTATTACTGTGGTCAAGACACCATTGAATGTAGAGTTGTTCTCGTGGGATCACGCCTCTCTTCGCCAGGCCCACGACAGAGGCGCTTCGCAGCATATATTAAGGGCCTGGCCAACGCCGCGGGGCACGCCGACCGGCGCACACCGTTGAAGAACTACCGCACGGGATTGTTGTTGCCGGGAGAGCGCAAGAGTGTCGAGCCGATGGCCGCGCGCCTGGCCCCAGACAATGTTCGTCGCATGCACCAGTCGCTGCACCACTTGGTGGCGGACGCGCCATGGAACGACGAACAAATGCTGGCCGAGGTGCGGCGGGAGGTATTGCCGGCCATGCAGAAACACGGTCCGGTGGTGGCGTGGGTCGTGGATGATACGGGTTTTCCCAAGCAGGGAAAGCACTCTGTAGGAGTCGCTCGGCAGTACTGCGGTCAAATCGGCAAGCACGATAACTGTCAGGCGGCCGTGAGTCTGTCGGTGAGTACCTGGGGTGCGAGTTTGCGGATCGCTTGGCGGTTGTATCTGCCGGAGCTATGGTGCCAGGATTCCGCGCGCCGCCAGCGGGCCGGGGTCCCGGAAGGGATTGAGTTTCAAACCAAGCCGGAGATTGCTGTACAACAGATCCGGAGGGCGCTGGAGCAGCAGGTTGCCGCAGGAGTGGTACTGGCAGACGCCGGCTATGGAAACGGCACGCCCTTTCGCGCCGCTGTCACACAGCTCGGACTGTCCTATATGGTAGGCATCGAGTCTTCGACAACCGCCTGGGAGCCTGGACAACAACCCTTGCCGGCCCCGCCGCGCCAGCCCGGCCGGGGAGCAACACCCAAGCGCCTGTAGCGCAGCGTCGATCATCGGCCTGCGGCGGTGAAGCAGGTGGCCCTCGGTTTACCGTCCTCGGTTTGGAACGACATCGCCTGGCGCCCAGGCAGTCAAGCGACTTTGCGTTCTCGTTTCGCCGCTGTCCGGGTACGCCCGGCCCACCGCGACGAAAAGCGGACGGTGCCGCACGCGGAACAATTGCTGCTGATCGAATGGCCCAAAGAAGAATCGGAACCCACGAAATACTGGGTGTCCACTTTGCCGATCCGGAGCTCGCTGAAGTCCCTGGTCAAGATTGCCAAACACCGCTGGATTATTGAACGCGACTATGAGGAACTCAAGCAGGAGCTTGGCCTGGGCCATTATGAAGGACGGAATTGGCGCGGATTTCATCATCACGCCACGCTGTGCATCGCCGCCTATGGGTTCCTGATCAGTGAGCGGAACCGTTTTCCCCCCTCAGTCCGCGCCGGCCAACTGGAACTACCCGCGCCCCCACTCCCGGATAGCTTCCGCCCGCGCGGTCGCCCCACCCTCGTGCGGACGGCATGATCCGCGCTCCATCGCCACGCTGCGCAGATTGATAGCAGGCTTCCTGATTCGACAGCGTAAGCGTCCGAGTATGGCCGTTTTGACATCTGGTCGGGGATGAGCGTGAGTTGTCGATTAGGCGACTTGGCCGTCAAGGGAGCCTGATGCGGATCCGGCAAGTGTCCACTTGGCGGTTAAGTGGACACTTACGAAGGGGTGGATGAGTGGGGCGCCGTGTTCCAGGGCAGCAGTTCGGCGATGCGGTTGACGGGGTGGTCGGCGATGCGCGTGAGCACATCGCGCAGGTAGGCTTCGGGATCAAGGCCGTTGAGTTTGGCCGATCCGATCAAGCTATAGATAGCGGCGGCGCGCTCGCCGCCGGAATCGGAGCCACAAAACAGGTAGTTCTTGCGATTATGTGCACGTGTACATAACCGCAATTATGCGCAGTCGCGGATTATGTACAGTTCGTAGGTCGTGACGCGGCCCCGCGGCTTCCTGGCACTCTCGGACTGCGCATAATTTCACAGCTCTTTAAGGAAGCGGAGCAGCCGATCAGGTGGCCTGTACCGGATCGGCGTCGTGGTCGGCGGCTGGAGCGCCTTGAGAGCAACTTCCTTCATCTTGAGGTCCGCTTCGATGTAGAGGTGGGTCGTAGCGGGACTCTCGTGGCCGAGCCAGAGAGCAACAACCGTGATGTCCACGCCAGATTGCAGCAGGTGCATGGCGGTAGTGTGCCGGAACGTGTGCGGCGAGATTCTCTGGCGGCCGAGGCTCGCGCATTTGCCCATTGCGGCTTGCACGGCCCGCCGCAAACGGTCAGTGAATGCCGACCGCGTGAGCAGGCCACCAGAAGAAGCCGGAAACAGCGGATTGTCCGGCGCGCGATCAATCCGTTTGAGCCAGCGGCGGAGTTGAAGCGACGTGGCAGGCCAGATCGGTACGACGCGATCCTTGCGGCCTTTCCCGCGGAGCCGAATGCTCGGGCTGCCATCGAGCGCAAGATCGGCGACGGTGATGTTGATGGCTTCAGAGACGCGGGCTCCCGTGTTGTAGAGCGTCGCCAGGAGAGCCTGGTCTCGTTGTCCGACCCACGTGGACGGATCTGGAGCGCTGATTATCGCTTGTACTTCTTCGCGCAACAGGAATCCAACCAGGGGCTTGCTATGACGCTTCATCGGGATGGCGAGCGTGCGCTGGATGGTAGCGATCGATGGCGGGTCCTTAAGAGCGGCAAAGCGCAGGAAGGAGCGGATCGCGGCCAACCGGGCGTTCCGACTGCGAATCGAGTTCTTGCGAACCTTTTCCAGATGATCCAAGAACGCCAGCACGAAGGGAGCATCCAGATCGGTGAGGGCGATGCGGTCCGCCGGTTTGTTCCGGTGCTCCCGGGCGAACTCGAACAGCAACCGGAAGCAATCGCGATAGGCCGCCACGGTTTGTGGACTGGAGTTCCGCTGGCGGATCAGACGATCGAGAAAGAACTCCTCGACCAGATTGGCAAAGCGGCTTTGCGGTGAGCTCTTCATCGATGGTCTCCCGATGAAAAACGGGAGAAGCGCTCCGAGGCGATGCCCATCAGCTCTGGGGTGGCGGAGAGATACCAGTAGGTGTCGGAAACTTTCGCGTGCCCGACGTAGGTGGCGATGGCATCGGCCACATGATCGATCCGGTTGTCTTGCTGGCCGCGCAGCAACGCCCGACAGATGAAGGTATGGCGCAGATCGTGGATTCGGGGTCGCGGATGTCCGCCGCGCGCTCGCCAACCCATGCGTCGGCGCAGAACATCGAACGTGTGGTGAACCGTTCTCTCGGGAAGAGGTCGGCCAGCCGCAGTGAGGAAGAACGCTGTAACTCCTGGTTGGCGCGGGGCGCCCGCGGTCGCCTTGGCGTACCGCGCCAGTGCTTCGACCGTGCTGGCATGAATCGGCACCAGCTGAGACTTCTTGAACTTGGTCTCGCGCACCGTCAGTGTGGAGTGCTTGAAGTCCAGATCGGCTTGCTGCAAGTGGAGAGTTTCCGAAACACGCATCCCCGTTGCCGCCAGGGTGCCGAACAGCGTCATAT
>CAWIQF010000022.1:0-25610 GCA_963838205.1 Terriglobia bacterium
CTTCGCAGGCAAGCGGCGGCGCCACTTCTAATACACTAGTTAAATGAGTTGCCTGAGTTACATGGTTACAAGAGGGTTTGGGGGCTTTAGACGGCATGAGCAGTGACGTGCCCAACAGTGAAAATGGAGTGAGAGCAGCCGGCCGAGGCAGGCGCGGCCTGGGTGGTCCTGGGCGCCGTGTGCGCGCTGGTCATCGGCTTTTACGCAGCGAGCGCCAGAGTGGGGCAGTATGAAATGCGCATCTCGCGCGCCGCGGACTCCTACTACAATCTATTGGTGCGGGGATTTCGCGCCGGCCAGCTCAATCTGAAAACGGAGGTGCCACCCGGGTTAGCCAAGCTCGCCGATCCCCTACGATCCGATGGCCAACGGCGAGTACCTGGAGGCCGACGGGCATCCGCTGATGGATCTGAGTTACTATCACGGCAAATTATATCTCTATTTTGGGGTTACGCCCGCCCTGGTGCTGTTCTGGCCCTATGCGGCCCTGACGGGCCATTACCTGTGGCACAAAGAGGCGGTGGTGGTGTTTTGCGCGACGGGTTTTCTGGCCAGCGTCGGCTTGCTGTGTGCGGTGTGGCGGCGCTAGTTTCCGGGGATCGGGGTTGGGGTGGTGGCGGCGGGGGCGCTGGCGCTGGGTCTGGCGGGGTTCACGCCGATGATTCTGCCGCGGGCGAGTTTACGAGGTGGCGATCAGTTGCGGCTATGCGCTGACGATGCTGGCGTTGGCGGCGCTGTGGGGGGCGTGCCACCGGCCGGAGCGGCGGGGGCGATGGCTGGCGGCGGCCAGTCTGGCTTACGGATTGGCGGTCGGGGCGCGACCGAACCTGCTGTTTGGGGCGGTGATCCTGTTGGTGCCGGTGGCGCAGGCCTGGCGTGAGGGCCGGCGGATTTGGGCTCCGTTGCTGGCGGCGACCGGTCCGATCACGTGCATCGGGCTGGGACTGATGCTCTACAACACGCTGCGCTTCGACAATCCGTTTGAATTCGGAATGCATTACCAGTTGACCCGGCGCGACTGGCCGACGGTACATTATGGAGTCCGCATTACCTCGGATTCAACTCTTGGGTTTACTTCCTGGGGCCGGCGCGCTGGGGCGCTCGCTTTCCTTTCGTCCACGACATCAAGTTGCCACCCTTGCCGGCAGGCTACTGGGATGCGGAGCATCCCTTTGGCGTCCTGACCAACATTCCTGTGGTTTGGCTGGCGGTGGCCGCGCCGCTGGCCTGGCGTGGCCGCTCGGCGGACGGGCGCTGGCTTCTGCGCGGGTTCGTGGCGGCGGTCGCCTTGCTCTTCGCGACTCGCGCCTTGACTCTTGGCTTCTTCTCCGGCGCCTGCGCGCGCTATGAAATGGATTTCTGCCCGGCGTTGGTTCTGCTGGCCGTCGTGGGCATCCTCGGCCTGGAGCGCGCGCTGGCCGGCCGGCCGGGTTGGCGACGGGCGGCCCGCTGGGCTTGGGGCCTGCTGCTGGCTTTCTCGCTGGCCTTCAACCTGTTGGCCAGCGCTATTTATCATGCGGAATATCACTGGAAGCTCGGCACGTTGCTGCTCGAGCGCGGGCAGGTCAACGAGGCCCTGGCACATGCCCAAAAGGCCTCGGCGCTCCAACCTGACAATGCTGATGCCCACTTCAACCTCGGCTGCGTCCTCGCCCAGAAAGGCCAAACTCGACGAGGCCATCCGCCAATTCCAGGAAGCCCTCCGCCTGAAACCGGATGACGCCGAGGCCCACTTCGGCCTCGGCAACGTCCTCGGCAGGAAAGGCCAACTCGACGAGGCCATCCGCCAATTCCAGGAAGCCCTCCGCCTGAAACCGGATTACGCCGAGGGCCACATGGGCCTCGGCGATCGTCCTGGGCCAGGAAAGGCCAACTCGAGGAGGCCATCCGCCAATTCCAGGAAGGCCTCCGCCTGAAACCGGATTACGCCGAGGGCCACTTCCACCTCGGCGTGCTCCTGGGCCAGAAAGGCCAACTCGGCGAGGCCATCCGTCAATTCGAGGAAGGCCTCCGCCTGGAACCGGATCACACCGAGGCCCACTTGTTCCGCGGCGTCGTCCTGGGCCAGAAAGGCCAACTGGACGAGGCCATCCGCGAATTCCAGGAAGCCCTGCGTCTGAAACCGGATGACGTGGACGCCCACAACCACCTCGGCAACACGCTCAGCAGGAAAGGCCGCGCCGACGAGGCGATCGAGCAGTTCCGGGAAGCCCTGAGACTCCAGCCGGACAATGCCGACGCCCGGCGGAACCTGGACGGCGCGCTGGCTGCCAAGGCGCATGCTTCGCAGGCAAGCGGCGGCGCGACCAACAGTACGCTACCAGTTAAATGAGTTACCTGAGTTACATGGTTACATCAGGTTGCGGACTAGAGACGGCATGAGCAGTGACGTGCCCAACAGTCGAAAATGGAGTGAGAGCAGCCGGCCGAGGCAGCGGCTTGGGTGGTCCTGGGCACCGTTTGCGCGCTGGTCATCGGCTTTTACGCCGCGAGCGCCGGACTGGGGCAGTATGAACTGCGCATCTCGGGCGCCGCGGACTCCTACTACAATCTATTGGTGCGGGGATTTCGCGCTGGCCAGCTCAATCTGAAAACGGAGGTGCCACCCGCGTTGGCCAAGCTGGCCGATCCCTACGATCCGCTTAGCCACGGCGTGGACCTGGAGGCCGACGGGCATCCGCTGAAGGATCTGAGTTACTATCACGGCAAATTATATCTGTATTTTGGGGTTACCCCCGCCCTGGTGCTGTTTTGGCCGTATGCGGCCCTGACGGGGCATTACCTGTGGCACAAAGACGCGGTGGTGGTGTTTTGCGCGACGGGTTTTCTGGCCAGCGTCGGCTTGCTGTGTGCGGTGTGGCGGCGCTGGTTTCCGGGGATCGGGGTTGGGGTGGTGGCGGCGGGGGCGCTGGCGCTGGGTCTGGCGGGGTTTACGCCCATGATTCTGGCACAGGCAGAGGTTTTCGAGGTGGCGATCAGTTGCGGCTATGCGCTGACGATGCTGGCGTTGGCTGGCGCTGTGGGAGGCGTGCCAGTCGGCCGGAGCGGCGGGGGCGATGGTTGGCGGCGGCCAGTCTGGCTTACGGCTTGGCCGTCGGGGCGCGGCCGAACCTGCTGTTTGGGGCGGTGATCCTGTTGGTGCCGGTGGCTCAGGCCTGGCGTGAGGGCCGGCGGATTTGGGCTCCCTTGCTGGCGGCGACCGGTCCGATCACGTGCATCGGGCTGGGACTCATGCTCTACAACACCCTGCGATTTGACAATCCGTTTGAATTCGGGCTGCATTACCAGTTGACCGGACGTCCGATCTGGCTCGACGCATTCGTCAGTGGAGTCCGCATTACCTTGGATTCAACTCTTGGGTTTACTTCCTGGCGCCGGCGCGCTGGGGCGCTCGCTTTCCTTTCGTCCACGACATCAAGTAGCCACCCTGGCCGGCAGGCTACGTGGCTACGGAGCATCCCTTTGGCGTCCTGGCCAACATTCCTGTGGTTTGGCTGACGGTGGCCGCGCCGCTGGCCTGGCGTGGCCGCTCGGCGGACGCGCGCTGCCTGCTGCGCGGGTTCGTGGCGGCGGTCGCCTTGCTCTTCGCGACTCGCGCCTTGACTCTTGGCTTCTACTGCGGCGCCTGCGCGCGCTATGAAATGGAGTTCTGCCCCGCGTTGGTTCTGCTGGCCGTCGTGGGCATCCTCGGCCTGGAGCGCGCGCTGGCTGGCCGGCCGGGTTGGCGACGGGCGGCCCGGTGGGCTTGGGGCCTGCTGCTGGCTTTCTCGCTGGCCTTCAGCCTTTTGGCCAGCGCTATTTATCATGCGGAATATCACTGGGAGCTCGGCACGTTGCTGCTCGAGCGCGGGCAGGTCAACGAGGCCCTGGCACATGCCCAAAAGGCCTCGGCGCTCCAACCTGACAATGCTGATGCCCACTTCAACCTCGGCGGCGTCCTCGAGCAGAAAGGCCAACTCGACGAGGCCATCCGCCAATTCCAGGAAGGCCTCCGCCTGAAACCGGATTGCGCCGAGGGCCACTTCGACCTCGGCGTGCTCCTGGGCCAGAAAGGCCAACTCGAGGAGGCCATCCGCCAATTCCAGGAAGGCCTCCGCCTGAAACCGGATAACGCCGAGGGCCACTTCCACCTCGGCGTGCTCCTGGGCCAGAAAGGCCAAGTCGGCGAGGCCATCCGTCAATTCGAGGAAGGCCTCCGCCTGGAACCGGATCACACCGAGGCCCACTTGTTCCGCGGCGTCGTCCTGGGCCAGAAAGGCCAACTGGACGAGGCCATCCGCGAATTCCAGGAAGCCCTGCGTCTGAAACCGGATGACGTGGACGCCCACAACCACCTCGGCGACATGCTCAGGAGGAAAGGCCGCGCCGACGAGGCGATCGAGCAGTTCCGGGAAGCCCTGAGACTCCAGCCGGACAATGCCGACGCCCGGCGGAACCTGGACGGCGCGCTGGCTGCCAAGGCGCATGCTTCGCAGCCAAGCGGCGGCGCGACCAACAGTACGCTACCAGTTAAATGAGTTACCTGAGTTACATGGTTACATCAGATTGCGGACTAGAGACGGCATGAGCAGTGACGTGCCCAACAGTGAAAATGGAGTGAGAGCAGCCGGCCGAGGCACGGCTTGGGTGGTCCTGGGCACCGTTTGCGCGCTGGTCATCGGCTTTTACGCGGCGAGCGCCGGACTGGGGGTGTATGAACTGCGCATCTCGGGCGCCGCGGACTCCTACTACAATCTCCTGGTGCGGGGATTTCGCGCTGGCCAGCTCAATCTGAAAACGGAGGCGCCACCGGCATTGGCCAAGGCGGCCGATCCCTACGATCCGCTTAGCCACGGCGTGGACCTGGATGCCGACGGGCATCCGCTGAACGATGTGAGTTACTATCACGGCAAATTATATCTTTATTTTGGGGTTACGCCTGCCCCGTGGCGCTAGCAAAACACCAACTGAAACTGGAAAAGGCGCGCGAAGAAACGTATTGCTAGGGCACCGTCCATTCGACGGAAACCGGCGTGTTGCGGCCTTCCGGCAGGACGCGCAGCAGCAGCGGCGCCTCGACGTTGTCGTGATCCGTGATCGATACTAGCGGCCGCAGACCGAGATCTTCTATCTGCTTGCGCTCCACGGCCAGAGCCTCGCGCGGACCCAACGGCGGAGTCCACCACGCGTTGAAATAGTTCAGATCCTGCGCATGCAGACCGCGATATTTCGCTTCCTGCGCGCGCACCAGTTCCCGCACCACCGGCACGTGCGCCGCGAAACGCGGGATGAAATCGAGGGTTTCCTGCGAATGCGACGTGTGGCTGTGGAGGGAAACGCCGGCCCGGGCGCGTCGCCACGGAGCGCCGTGCCAGGCGAAATGGATTGAGACGGTGGTTTCCATCGACCCCAGCCTGAACGACGCGCGTTAGAGTCCGATGGAAGCAGTGTCAATATTGCGTAAAACAGGACGTTAAGGAATTGTTTATAACAGAAGCGTGACGGAATGCGGGTGCGCCGGCGCGAGGGGTTGCCGCAATGGAGTGGCGCGCCTCAGTTCGGCGCGCCGTGGCACTTCTTGAATTTCTTTCCGCTGCCGCAGGGGCAGGGTTCGTTGCGGCCGGCTTGTAAGCTCGCGGCGGGCGCGGGCTGGCTGGCATGATCGTGGTCGCAATCGGGACCGTGCACGTGATCCGCGCCGTGCTCGTCCATCTCCGCCGCCTCTTCGGCGGAGAACAGCGGCGGCAGGCCGGCGCGTTCGAGGCGCGTGTCCAGAGCCGAGGCGACGGCTTCGGCCTCCTGGCGGGACAGGCCGCCGGCCAGCTCGTCGATCTTCTCAAAGAGCTTCTCGACGCTCTTGGCCGAGGTCTTGCCGGGGACGGCGAGGGCGTAGGAAAACAGCGCGTGTTCACGCGCGTCGGCGTCGTCGAACAGCGGCATCAGTTCGACTGCCAGTTCGGGGATCGGGAACGCGCCGACCGCGGTGGCGGCGCTGGCGCGAACCTCCGGATCGGCGTGACTCAGGTTCTCGCCGATGTAGCGGCGGTAGCGCGGATCGTGGCTGCGCCACATGGCTTCCAGCGCGGCGGTGCGCGACTCGGGGATTTCGTACAGCGCGTGAATGGCGTCGTGCAGCACGCCGGTGCCCGGCCCATTGGACAGCGCGACGACGGTTGAGGCGCGCTCGGCCGGCATGAGATCGGCGCGGTCCAGCGTCTCGAAAAGGAAATCGCGCACCGCCGCCTCGGCGTCGCAAACGCTGCCGAGGGCACGCAGGCAGGCCGCGCGCACCAGCGGGTCGGAATCCGCGCGCGCCTGCTTGAGCAGCGCGTCGCGCGTGTCCTCGTTGTACTCTTCGTCGCACAGGCTCAGCGCGGCGTCCGCGCGATACTCGGGAAGATCGCAGGTCAGATATTCTTCCACCTGATCCTCGGGCAGAGCCTCGAAGTGCGGCGGCGCGGTCTCGCGGTACAGCGGGAAGATATCGAAGGCCGGCACGTCGCGCACGGTCTCGCCGGCCTGGAGTTGCGCGCGGCAGTCCTCGAGCGCCTTGCGCTCCTGCTGCAACGCCTCGCCCGCGGGAAGCGCGGCCAGCGCACGCTCGACCAGGGGTATCAGCGCCGGGTCGCCATACAGGCCGACGCATAGCGCGCCTTCGTAAGGATCGGCGTCGAGCACGCCTGCGAGCAGTGCCGGAATGCGCGCGTCGCGGATGCCGAGCGCGGCCAGCAGGAACAAGAGATCGCCGCGGTCGTCCTCATCCGCGCTGGCGATGGCGTCCAGCAGCGGATCCACGGCCGGCGCGCCGAGTGCGGCGAAGGCCTCGACGAGCTCGTCGGGAATGCCGTCCTCGGCGCGCTGCGCCTTGCGCAGATAGAACGGGATCGCCTGCGGCGTGTTGAACTGGCGGAACAGGTCGAACGCCTGTTCCTCGAGATCGAGCAGTGCGTCGGGGCGGATTTCGGATGAAAAGCGGACCAGCGCCGGCAGCGTCTCGGCGGGACGCGCGAGCAGCGAATTGAGCAACCGGTGGTCGAAACCGATGCGGCCGGCCTCGGCCTCCACGAGCAGTTCAAACGCGGAACAGGTGTCGAATTGCGGAGGAAGAATGGGCACCTTTTCAGTCTTTCATACCCACCGCCGCCGCTTCATCGGAGGACGACTTCCGCCATCTGCAGAATGCGGCGGCACGCCCGGTCTGCGCGGTCCGACGCACCGAGACCCGCCGCGGCGTGGCGGCGGGTCTCGGAGAGCGAATGAGTGGAAAACCGCGGCCGTCTAGGCCGGCTCTTCTTCTTTATTGACCTGCACGGTGACTTGCGCGGTGACGTCCCTGAACAGGCGGATGGCGACCTTGTGCTCGCCCAGCGTTTTGATCGGCGCATCGAGCGCAATCTTGCGGCGGTCGATGGTGTAGCCGGCCTTTTCGAGCAGTTCGCCGATGTCCTTGGCGGTGACGCTGCCGAACAGCGTATCCTGCTCGCCGGCCTTCTGAACCGTGGTGAGCGTGACCGTGGAAAGCAGCTTGGCCAGCTCTTCGGCCGCGCCCTGCTCTTTGGCCTCGCGGCGCAGCGCCGCCTGCCGTTCCTGCTCCACAATCTTCTTGTTGGCGCCGGTGGCCGCGACGGCCAGCCGTTTGGGCAGCAGGAAGTTGCGGGCGTAGCCGGCGGCGACCTTTACCACTTGCCCGCGGCGGCCGAGTGTTTCGATATCTTCACGCAGAATAACGTCCATAATGGGGCCTCCAGAGTGCGCTCGCCGCTACTTGCCCGCGAAGGGCAGCAGCGCGATGTTGCGGGCCAGCTTGATGGCCTCGGTGATGCGCCGCTGATTCTGCGCGTTCAGACCGGAGATGCGGCGCGGGATGATTTTGCCGCGCTCGGTGATGAACTGCGAGAGCAGCCGGACGTCCTTGTAATCGATGTAATCGATCTTTTCGAGACAGATGCGATCGACCTTTTTGCGGCGGAAATACTGGCGCTTGCCGGTGGCGATGGTCTTGTCGCCGCCGGTGGGCCGCTGGCTCGCGGCGATGGGGCGTCCGCCTCTTTGTTGCTCAGCCATGCTGGGTCTCCTTTGCGGTCACTTCGGCAGCCTGGGGTTCCGGAGCGGGCTCGGCAGTGGGCTCATGCGCGGGCTCGGCAGCGGCAGGTTCGGGCGCCGGCGCGACGGGCGGCGCGGGCGCGGGACGTGCCGGAGCGTGGGCCGGCGGATGGCCCGGTCCCGCGGCCGGAGCCTCGCCCGGCATGGCCGGCGCGAGCGGCACCGCCGGAGGCGCGGGCGACGCCTGCGGCTGCGGCCGGCGCTTGGCGCGCTTCTCGCGCTGCAGTTTCCGCTTCTCGAGTTTCTTCAAATTCTCGTCGATGCGCACGGTGATCCACTTCATAACCGAGTCGGTGACGCGCATGCGGCGCTCGATTTCCTTCACCAACGTTGTGGTGTCGGTCGAGAACTGGATCAGGATATAGAAGCCTTCGTTGCGCTTCTCGACCCGGTAGGCCAGCTTGCGCACGCCCATCTTCTCGACCTTGTCCACGTTGCCCTTGGAGGATGTGATCAGCGCCTTGAGTTGCTCAATATAGGCGTCTACTTCCTCTTCCGGAGCATCCGGACGAAGGATGAACAGCTCTTCGTAAATTCTCATTCTTCCTCTCGATTCGGACCCGGGGCGCGACGGTTGTGTTCCGCCATGGCCTTTTCGACGCCCCAGGCGATAATGGACTCGACTGCCTGACTGGCTTGGTCCAGCAGCTCGTCCAGTTGCTTCCTTTGCTCGCCCTTCATCGGAGCGAGCACGAACTTCGCGGCATCCCCGACCGGATGGCCGGGATGAATGCCCATTCTCACCCGCGCGATCTCCTCCGTCCCCAGGCAGCGCAGGATGTCCTTCATCCCGTTGTGCCCGGCGGCGGAGCCTTTCGGCCGGATGCGCAGACTGGCCCACGGCAGGTCGAGTTCGTCATGCACGATCACGATCCGCGCCGCGTCCACCTGATACTTCTCCGCCAGCCCCTTCACCGCCTGACCGCTCAGATTCATGAACGTCTGCGGCTGGGCCAGCAAAACCGCTTCGGACCCGATCAAGCCCTGGCCCACTTTGGCCTGGCACTCGAAGCGCGAGATGCGGATGTTGTTCCGCGCCGCCAGGCGGTCCAGCGCCAGGAACCCGAGGTTGTGATACGTGTGCTCATATTCGGGCCCGGGGTTGCCGAGGCCCACCACCAGAAACCCGGGTTCCGGCATGGCCGTTTGCGAAGAAGACTACTTCTTCTTTTCGCCTCTCTCGGGCTTCTCGGCCTTCTCGCCCTTCGCGCCCTTCTCGGCTTCCTTGCCTTCTTCTTCCTTCTTGCCCTTCTTGATCACTTCGGGCTCGGCGGCACCCGGAGTAGCGGCGGCGGCGCCTTCGACCACGGCCGCTTCTTCCTCCACCACCTTGGCCGGCGCAATCACGTGCGAGATCACCTGGTCGGGCGAACTCAGCAGCTTCATCGACCCGCTCAGCTTCACGTCGCCCGCGCGCAGGCTGCTGCCCAGAAGGAATTCGGTCACGTCGATCTTGAAGTTCTCCGGAATCTCATCCGGCAGACACTCGATTTCGATGTCGCGGGTGATCGTCTCGTACACGCCGCCCTGTTCCTTCACGCCGCGCGGATCGCCGATGGTCAGCACCCGCACGCGCAACCGCAGCCGCTGGCTGAGGTCGATGCGGATGAAGTCCACGTGCAGCAGGTTCTCCTTGAGCGGATGGTTCTGCCAGTCCTTGAGCATCACCGGCGTGTTCTCCTGCCCGGCGATGTCCAGATCGAAAATGGTGTTGCCGCCCGCGCCCGAGTTGAGGATCTTGACGATGTCCTTGGGGCTGACGCTGACCGGCACCGGGGCCTTGCCGGCGCCGTAAACCACGGCGGGAATCAGCTTGGCAACCCGCAGCCGCCGGGCTTCGTTCTTGCCTCGGCTCGAACGGGGCTCGGCGGCGATGGTGAGTTCCTTACGCATAACTTGCTCCTGTCGATCAAACGAACAATGTGCTGACGGACGTCTCCTCGTGGATGCTCTGGATGGCGCGCGCCAGCAGGCGGGCCACCGAGAGGACGCGGATTTTGCCGCAGGCTTGCGCCTCGGCGCGCAACGGGATGGAGTCCGAAAAAACCACTTCCTTGAGGCTCGACGCGGCGATCCGCTCCACCGCCGGGCCCGATAATACAGCGTGCGTGGCACAGGCGGTCACCGAACGCGCCCCCGCCTCGATCAAAGCTTCGCAGCCTTTCACCAGCGTGCCCGCGGTGTCGATCAGATCGTCCACGATCAGGCAATCGCCGCCCTCGACTTCGCCGATGATGTGCATAATCGCGGCCACGTTAGGCGCGTCGCGCCGCTTGTCGATAATCGCCAGCGGGACTTCCAGGCGCTTGGCGAAGGCGCGCGCGCGCTCCACGCCGCCGGCGTCGGGCGATACCACGATCGTCTTGCCCTGGTCGATGGAACGGAAGTATTCGATCATCACCGGCGAGGAAAACAGGTGGTCCACCGGGACATCGAAAAAACCCTGAATCTGGGCCGCGTGCAGGTCCAGCGCCAGCAGCCGGTCGGCGCCCGCGGTCTCCAGCATCGAGGCCACCACCTTGGCCGAAATCGGCACCCGCGAGCGATCCTTGCGATCCTGCCGCGCGTAGCCGTAGTACGGCACGACGGCCGTGATGCGGTCGGCCGAGGCGCGCTTGAGCGCGTCGATCATCAGGATCAGCTCCATCAGATTGCGCTCCACCGGCGTGCACGTCGGCTGAATTAAAAACACGTCGCTGCCGCGGACGTTTTCTTCGATCTGCACCCAGATTTCGCCGTCGGAGAAGCTCTTGACCGTCGCCCCGGCCAGCGGGACGCCCAGTTCCTTGCAAATGGATTGAGCCAGGGGCAAATTGGCGTTGCCCGACAGGATTTTCAGTCGATCCGTTCTAGCCGCAGTTCGAACCACCAGCTTCAGTACCTCGTGCCGAGGCGTCTTAATCGCCTCGCGCGTACACACTCCGGGGCGGCCAGGTTCCGGGCCTGACGTGCCCCCGCAAGCCACGCCGATACGCCGCTTGATAGCGCGCGCGCGTGACCATTGTGGTCGAGAAAACCTGGAGAGGTTCCGTTCGAAAACGCGGAAGGGCTCCCTGCAGATTGGCCCGGTCCGGAAACACCCCGAAGAGTGTTGCCCCACTGCCGGAGAGCCGGGCAGTTTGGGCCCCGTGCCGCTCGAGTTTTCTCCGCCATCTGGCCAACTCCGGGTGAAGCTGGAAGACAGCATCCTCGAAGTCGTTCTGCGCGGCCTGCGCTTCATACGCCTGCCACACAAACGACTGGAAACAATTCAATTTAGCAGGTACGTCAACGTCAGTCAACGCGGGCCGGCCCAGCGCCCGGTAGGCTTCGGCCGTGGAAACGTGGATTCGCGGCGCCAGCACCAACACCGGCAATGGTTTGGGCTCCGGCAGCGGGTACAGCTCCTCGCCGCGCCCCAAGCCCAGCGCGGCGCCGCCCATCAGGAAGAACGGCACGTCCGAGCCCAGCCGCGCCGCCATTGCGCTCAGTTCCGCCAGCGTCGGCTCGCGCCCCGTCAGCGCCGTGAGCGCCAGCAGCACCGACGCCGCGTCCGACGATCCGCCGCCCAGCCCGCCACCCATCGGGATGCGCTTCACGAGCCGCATCTTCAACCGGCCCCGAACTTTTTTTGACTCGAAAAACAACCGCGCCGCCCGCAGCACCAGGTTGTCGTCGATTGCCAGCGCATCTTCCAGTTCGATCAACGTCCGGCCGCCCGGCGTGAACTCGAACTCCAGCGTGTCGTGCAATCCGATGCTCTGAAAAACGGTGCGCAGTTCGTGGTAGCCGTCCGCGCGCCGCCCCAGCACCTTCAGGCTCAGGTTGATCTTGGCAAACGCCGGAAGTGTGGCCGTGCGCGAATCCATAATTCACCCTCGAAACACCATGCGGCGACCGGCTAGTGCCCCGTCACTAAACTCCAGTGCTACCGGGCGCCGCTCGCCAACGCGCGCCACTCTGAACTGAGCCGCGACCACAGGGAGCGATTTCCCGCGGAAGCACAATATCACACTGTCAGAGCACTAATAATGCAGCAGCGAAAACACCTCGCGCCCGGCCAGCTTGTCGCGCCCGTGCAGGAAATCCAGCTCGATGACGAAGCCCAGGCCCACCAAGCGCCCGCCCAGCCGCTCCACCAGCGACGCCACCGCCGCGGCCGTGCCGCCCGTGGCCAGCACGTCGTCCAATATCAACACCCTGGCGCCGGGCGCGATGGCGTCTTTATGCATTTCCAGCCGGTCCGTGCCGTACTCCAGCGCGTACTCCACGCTCTCGGTCGCGGCCGGCAGCTTGCCCGGCTTGCGCACCGGCACGAAGCCCGCGCCCAGCGCGTAGGCGATGGCCGGCGCAAAGATGAACCCGCGCGCCTCGATGCCCACGACGACGTCAATCTGAGTGCCCGCATAATGCGCCTGCAGCGCGTCGATCACCTCGCGCCACCCGGCGGCATCCTTCAACAGCGTCGTGATGTCGTAAAAATTGATGCCCGGCTTGGGAAAATCGGGCACTTCGCGGATCAACAATTTCAGGTCGGACATAGTAGAGAATAAGGGAGAAACCTCCACGATTGTATCGCGCGGCCCGTCACTAAAGTCATGGCAAGTTCATGCCGGCCGATTTGGATCGCCTCGCTCGCGCTGATTCCGGCGCTCGCCCCGGCCCAGATCGGCGGCCCGCCGCCGCCCCGCACGCAAATCGAGGTCGTGGTCACCGACACGAACAATGCGCCGATAGCCGAGGCCGAGGTGAATGTGACCATCGCGGGGCCGCTGGCGGGAAGTCGCCGGCGCACCAACGACACGCAGTCCAAGTTCTCTACCGGCCTGGATGGGAAATGCACCGTGCCGATCCCCACGGCGGCTTTCTGGCGCGTGGGCGTGCAGCGCGACGGCTATTTGGACGCCGAAGATCCGAGTCGCGTGGAACACGTCGAGACGGTGCGCGTGGAATTCAATAAGGCCGTCCGGCTCACCGTCGGACTGCTGAAGGCGTCCGCGCTCGAAGGCACCGTCTATCTCGACGACGGCCGCCGCGTCAGCCAGGCTCGCGTGCAACTCCAGCCAGCCGTAATCGCCGCCGGCCCGGAGCGCCGCTGGGGTCCGGCGTGGCTCGTGCAACGCACCGACAAGGATGGTCACTACCGTTTCCCGGTGGTGCCGCCCGGCGACTACGGCATGTGGATCTCGCCGCCCGAGGCGCTGGTCATGGCGTCGTTGAAACAGGGCGTCAACGGCGAGTGGACGGGCTACGCCGGCACGCTCTGGCACCCCAGCGTCACCGAGGTTCAGAACATTGTGCCCGTCACCGTGGACCCAGGCTCCGACCTGCGTGGCATCGACCCCGTCCTGCGCCCAGTGAAGGTCCATCCCCTCAAGGGCGTGCTCTACGACCAACTCACCCACGAGCCGCTGACCCACGCCATGGTCGGATTGCGCGTCGCCGGCGCGGCGCCGGTCGAAGTGCTGGCGCCGCGGGCGGTGAATGAGGAAACGGGCGCGTTCGAGTTTCCGCCGCTGCCCGAAGAGGACTACGACCTGCTGGTCTATCGCGACGGCCCGGGCCTGACCATGCCCTGGCCGGTGCGCATCAGCCTGGGCGGTACGCCGGAGCGGAATGAGCGCATCTTCGTGCCCGGCCCGGATCCCGTGGAGGCCTCATGGATGCGCCTCGGACACACGCAGGAGGATGGCGTCGGCGTCCTGGTCCCGAATTGGACAGCCTGGTCGGGCCGGCTGTGGTTCCACGATTCCGTCAAGCCGGACCAGGGCGGCGCCCTGGACTCGTCCAGCCAGGCGCTCACCGAAGTGCGGCTGCTCCCGCTCGATCTGCCGGAGTTCGCGCCCGTCGTTGCCAGTCTCGATCCACGTTTGCCGAAGGTTGACACAGAGGGTCTGCGCCGTGGCTTCGACCTGCAAACAACGCCCCTGCCGCCAGGATCCTACGAGGTCCAGGTCGTCCTCCCCGAGGGCTGGTTTCTCGATTCGATTACCAGCTCCAACACTGATCTGCTGAAGCCGGAAGGCGTCGTGGTGACGCCGGAGATGGCGGGCCTTGAGATCAACCTGCAGCGCGGCGGCGCGGCGCTCCAGGGCCTGGTCGCCAATAAAGAGGCCGAGCCGATCGGGAATGCCGCCGTGTGTATGGTCTCAGGAAAGCCCTGGCGGCTGCGCCAGCCCGGCGGCGCGTTCTGCGTGCACGCCGACGAAGCCGGCCAGTTCCGCTCGCGCTGGCTCAGCCCCGGCGCCTGGCGCGTCTGGGCCTTCCCCAAACGGCCGTTGGAGCGGCCCGGCAGCGCCGCCTTTGAAGCCCGCTACGGCCTCGCCGCCCGCCCCATCGACGTGCCCCCGGACGCGGGGCTCCTGCGCATCACCTTGCTGTGCCCTGAATAGCGCGCTGGTTTGAACAGCCCAGCCGGCCAGGTTGGCTTTTCAAGCTTGTCGTCATGACCGTCTGCAGCTTGTCGCCTTGGGCGTCGAAGCTTGTCGACTTGGCGTCTGAAGCCCGTCGCCATGAGCGTCTGAACCTTGTGGTCATGAGGGTCGAACCTTGTCGTCACGGGCGTCTGAACCTTATCGACCTCTGTGAACGCTCGCACCGGCTGGCGCCGTCCTGTGCTCTCGCGTCAGCCGTGATTCGAAGCGTGCGCACTCAGGCGTGTGCTATCCTCAACGGCCATGTGCCGCTCGCAACTGGGAAGCGAGGCTGGCCACTGGGAGGTTCTTTATGCGCATGCTGATGCACGTTAGTTTTCCATTCGAACCGTTCAACAGCGCCGTTCGAGATGGATCCATAGGTCAGAAAATGCAGCGAATTCTCGAGGCCGCCAAGCCCGAGGCTGCCTATTTCACCGAGCAGAACGGCCGGCGGGGCGGCACGCTGGTCGTAAACCTCAACGATCCCTCCGATATCCCGCGGCTGGCCGAGCCGTGGTTCCTCACATTCAATGCCGAGGTCGAGTTTCGGATAGCCATGACGCCCGCGGATCTCGCGCATGCGAATCTGGAGGCGTTGGGCAAGCAGTGGGCTTAGCCAATCCGCCCGTCGCGGAAACGCTGTGACGGAGCCGCGACCGCTGTGACTGAGCCGCGATCGTGTGACGGAGCCGCGACTGTAAAGGAGCGGTTGCTTCGCCGCCGCTGTGACTGAGCCGCGACTGTAAAGGAGCGGTTGTCCTGCTGCTCCACAACTGCTGCTAGACTTCACCCTCGGCGCCAAGGAGCGGCTTCCCGGCCCCGGCAAGCCGCTCCAATGCGCCGCCGCAACTCGACACCGCCTCCGCCCTGCGATATGATCTCTGGCGATTGAACCATTGCTGGAGGAATACCTTGCTAAATCGCAGAGAATGGATGTTTTGCGCCGCTTCTGGAGTGTGCGCCCCGCTGCTCGGCCAGACCGCGGCTACGAAGAACGCCCCGAAGGACGACGACGCGCCAGTGGTTCTCGGACCCGATGGCGTGTGGCCCTCCCAGCCGCCCGCCGATTGCCCTTTTCCGCCCTCCAAATCACTGCGCGGCATCACCTTCACCGGCCGCCAGATCTCCTACGAAAACGCCGACACCTGGTACCCTAGCTGGGCCGCCGACGGCAACCTGTATTCGCCCTGGACCGACGGCAACGTCGAAGGCGTGAACTCGAGCTCCGGCGGAGCGAAGGCCACCACCGGCCAAGCCAAAATCGTCGGCGACTCGCCGCTGGCGCTCAAGGTCACCGACGTCAGCACGTTCGCCAGCTCGCCCGAACCCTACGGCGGCCGCTATCCCTGCGGCAGCCTGATCTACAACGGCGTGTGGTACTACGGCACCTACTGCCTGCTCGAGACGCCCAAGCTGGGCCTGAACTGGGACGTGCTGGGGCCTCTGGTGGGCTTCCGGACCTCCACCGATTTCGGCAAGACCTGGACCGAAACGCCGCACACGCCGGTCGATCCGCTGTTCCCCGAGCCGGAGCACGTGGGTGGACCAGTGAAGCTCGGCGCGCCGCATTTCGCCGATTTCGGCCGCAACATGGAGCATTCGCCCGACGCCTACGCCTACCTGGTGGGCCACGGCGCGGTGGCCAGCGACCCCAAGCCGCGCCCCGCCAATCTGAGCTGGATCACCGGCGACCAGATTTACCTGGCGCGGGTCCGGCCGTCGCTCAAGACGATGAACGACCGGGCCAGTTGGGCGTACTTCGGCGGGCACTCGCAATCCGGTCAGGCGGTGTGGACGCGGGACTTCGCCAAGATCCGGCCGCTGTTCGAATGGAACAATCGAACCGGTTGCGTGACAATCACTTACAACGCGCCCCTCAAGAAGTACTTGATGTGCGTGACCGACGGCGGGACCACCATCAGCCGCTTCAACACTTACATTCTGGAATCGGACGCGATCACCGGCCCATGGCGCCTGGTGACGTTCATGCGGCACTTCGGCGAGCAGGGCTATTTCGTCAATTTCCCCAGCAAATTCATCAGCCCGGACGGGCGCACGGCGTGGCTGCTGTACGCCGCCAATTTCACCAACGGGCCTAAAGGGAGCGACTACAAGTCCAACCCGCCCGGCAGCCGCTACGGGATGTGCATGCACGAGGTGAAGCTGGTCTGAGCGGCGAGCGTGGCGCAGGCGCCGCACACCTTACCGCCAGCGCGCATCCGCCGGCCCGGTCGGAGCATCCTTTCAGGCAAGAACTTCGGCTGCGAAAGGGGCTGCGGGACTCGGATGCCGGCCGACCAGGAGACGCGCGCGATCGGGCGACTGATCCAGGAAATCGACTCCATCGAAGCCTGGCGCGACCGCACCGGCCGGCGAATCGTGGTGCTGTTCCTGGCGACTTTCATGGCTGCGGCGTGCCTGCTGGTGTGGGCGGCGATGCACGCGCAGGCGGTGGTCGCGCCGCCCGGCCCCAGGGTCCCTGGCGTGCTGCACTCCGCGAAAGACTCCCCGCGCTGAGGCCGCGCCGCGACCGCGTTACGGAGCCGCGACTGCAAGGAGCGGTTGTGTTGTGACTGAGCCGCGACTACAAGGAGCGGTTGCGTTGTGACGGCGCCGCGACTGCAAGGAGCGGTTGCGTTGTGACGGCGCCGCGACTGCAAGGAGCGGTTTGCGTTGTGACGGCGCCGCGACTGCAAGGAGCGGTTTGCGGCCCCATTTGGCGGCCAGTTGAGATAATGCCCGCGCCGCGAGATGGGCGGAGTGACAATGGTTGCTGATGCCGTTTCACGCCTCGGGCATGCGCCTCCTGGCAGCGGCTTGCCTGGCGCTCGCGCTGCCGCTTGGGGCCGCCGATGCGCCGGCACTGCCCGCCGCCGGCAAGCTGTTGGTGGCCACGCGCAAAATGCGCGATGCGGACTTCGCCCAAGCCGTGATTCTGCTGGTGCACAGCGACGCGCAGGGCGTGATCGGGCTGATTGTGAACCGTCCGACCGAGGTCCCGCTGGCGCACCTGTTCCCAAACCTCAAGGACACGCCGGCGGGCCGTGCGCCGGTGTATCTGGGCGGGCTGGTGGCGCAGGGCGCGCGCGGCCTGGTGCTTTCGGCAGCGAAGAATCCGCCCAAGACCAATCCCGAGAAAGCGCCGGATAAGACACCGGGTAAAACAAAAGACGCGGTGCCCGTTTTCGGCCGTGTTTCCGTGATCTCCGATGCGACGGCGCTGGAAAAAATGGCGCTCAGCGGGGCGCGGCCCGACGTGTTCCGCGTCTACGCGGGCTACACGGGCTGGACGGCCGAACAGTTGCGCGCCGAACTGAAGTTCGGCTATTGGACCATCGCGACGGCGACCGAGAGCATCGTCTTCGACCCGCATCCGGATACCCTGTGGCCGCGCCTCACCGCCCAGACTCACCCGGCCGCGGCTCGGCCCGAATGACTACGAATAGTCATCCCTGTTTTCTAACCTATTGATTTAATTTAAGATAAATGATCGAGTGACTACTCAGTAGTCAGCAGGGATCTCTATCTCCACCGGAAATTGCGCGACGCCACGGTGAAGCAGACTACCATCCACACGCCAAGAATGGCCATCTGCGGCGCGAGTTGGGCGAAGCCCGCCTTTTGCAACTTGTCAGCCCGCAAGGCGTCGATGAGGGCCGTCAGCGGCCGGTCATCTGCTCCAGCTTTTCGGGGTACCGGGCGCCTTGCACCGTGATCTTCGAGGCGGCGTCCTCGATGTCACGGAGATCGTCGGGCGTGAGTTCGACTGATACTGCCCTGATGTTCTCCTCCAGGCGATGCAGCTTTGTGGTGCCTGGGATCGGTACGATCCACGGCTTCTGAGCCAGCAGCCAGGCGAGTGCGATCTGAGCCGGTGTCGCCTGCTTCCGTTCCCCGATGCTGGTGAGCAGATCAATCAGGGCCTGATTCGCCTTGAGAGCCTCCGGCGTGAAGCGCGGCAGGGTACTGCGGAAGTCGGAGCTGTCGAACTTGGTGTTCTCGTCCATCTTTCCGGTGAGGAAGCCCTTACCCAGCGGGCTGTAGGGAACGAATCCGATTCCGAGCTCCTCAAGGGTCGGTAGCACTTCCTTCTCCGGAGTCCTCGTCCACAGCGAGTATTCGCTCTGGAGCGCAGTGAGCGGCTGGACGGCATGCGCGCGGCGGATCGTTTGCACGCCAGCTTCGGAAAGGCCGAAGTGCTTCACCTTGCCAGCCTGAATCAGCTCCTTCACCGCGCCCGCTACGTCTTCTATTGGCACGTTCGGGTCAACCCGATGCTGATAGAGCAAGTCGATGATATCGATCTTTAGTCGCTTAAGGGAGCCTTCGACGGCTTGCTTGATGTGTTCGGGCCGGCTGTTCAGACCTGCCGCTCCCGGTCGATTATCGCTGCCACTCAGATCGAATCCGAATTTGGTGGCGATGACAACCTGCTTGCGGAAGGGAGCGAGGGCTTCGCCCACAAGCTCTTCGTTCGTGAACGGGCCATAGACCTCGGCGGTGTCAAAGAACGCGATGCCCCGTTCTACGGCTGCACGTAGAAGAGTGGTCATCTCCTGTCTGTCTTTGGGCGGGCCGTAAGAAAAGCTCATTCCCATACAGCCGAGCCCGAGGGCCGATACTTCCAGGCCGCTCTTTCCAAGTCTGCGCTTCCGCATTGTATCTCCTTCGGAACCGTTTTTCTCATCTCCAGGATAGAACTGAGCGCACGGAAAGCGATACCCCGATCCTTCCGATTGATTGCCTATTCCTTGCCTCGAAACAGCGCACCCGGCCGGGAGATGGAACGACTTCACTATCTCCAGCGGAAAATGCGCAGCGCCACGGTGAAGCAGACCACCATCCATACGCCGAGAATGGCCATCTGCGGCGCGAGTTGGGCAAAGCCCGCGCCTTGCAGCATGTTGGCCCGCAGGGCGTCGATGAGGGCCGTCAGCGGCAGCACCTTGATCACCGGCTGCAGCAGGTCGGGGAAACGCTGCGCCGAGAAGAAGACCCCGGAGACGATCCACATCGGCAGCATAACCAGGTTCATGAGGCCGTTGGCGGCCTCGATGGTCTGGACGCGCGAGGCGATCAATAATCCGATGGCGCCGAACGACATCGAGCCCAGGACGCACAGCGCCCCCAAATCGACCAGCGAACCGCGCAGCGGCACATGGAACACCAGCGCGCCGAAGCCGACGAGCACGCCGACTTCCAGCACCAGCAGCAGCAGCCGCGAAAGCGCGAACGAGAGCAGGTAGTAATGGCGCGGCATGGGCGTGGCGACCAGGCGCTTGATCAGCTTCTTGCGGCGCGAATCGACGATCGTGAAGCCCATCCCCCAGATGGCGCTGCCCATCAGGTTCATGCCCAGCAGGCCGGGGATCAGGAAGTCGATATAGCGCGAGCCGGGCTCGCGCAGCATGCGGTCGTTCGCGACGACGACGTCAAGGCGGCCCGCGGCGCGCTGGATGGCGCGGTCGGCCAGCATGCGCGCCGTGCGTCCCTCGGGATTGGTGTCGTCGTACTCGTAGACCACGCCCTCTAGCTCGTGGACCGCGCCTGGCGTCTCTCCGGACAAGCCGGAGGCATCGCCGCGAAGGATGCGCGGGTCCGGCGTCGCCACCAGCGCGACTTTGCCCTCGCGCAGCGCGCGTTCGGCGGCCGCGACGGAGAGCCACTGCACGTCCAGCAGCTTCTCCTGCTTCAGCGCGGCGGCGAGGTGCGGCGTCACGGCGGCGATCTTGAGCACGTCGGGCGGGCGGTTGCGGAAGGCCAGCCCCAGGCCCGCGGCCAGCAGCACCGGGAAGATGAAGACCCAGAATAGCGCCTCGGGCTCGCGCAGGAATTCGAGGAAGCGCACCAGCGTCAGTTGCGCCAGCGGATGGCGCGCCAGCGCGGAGCCGCGCGGGGGCGGCGTGCGGACCGGCGCGGTTGGAGTTGGCACGACTTCACTCATCGCGCAAGTGCCTCCCGGTCAACCCCACGAAGACGTCCTCGAGCGTGGCCGAATGGGTCCGCAGTTCGGTCAGCGCCACGCCCTGCCGCGTGAGCTCATCGAGCAGTGCCGGCACGGCCTGGTGCAGTTCTCCAACGCGCAGCAGCACAGTGCCGTTTTCAGGGCTCACGCCGCGCACGCCCTCCAGCCGGCTCAGCGCCGCGAGATCTAGCGCGCCAGCGGCATCGCCGGCCGAGAACTCGACCACGTGCTCCGCGCCCAGCGAGGCCACCAGCTCGCGCGGCGTGCCCAGCGCGATCACTTTGCCGTGGTCCATGATGCCCACGCGGTCGCATAATCGCTCGGCTTCATCCATGTAATGCGTGGTCAGCAGGATCGTGCGGCCGGCCAGCTTGAACCGTTCGATCAGTTCCCACAACTGGCGCCGGGCCTGCGGATCGAGCCCCGTGGTGGGCTCGTCGAGGAACAGGAAATCGGGATCGCCCACCAGCGCGCAAGCCAGCGCCAGGCGCTGCTTCTGCCCGCCCGAAAGGCCGGCCACGCGCGCGTTGCGCTTTTCGTCGAGTTGCACGAGGGCGATCACTTCCGCCGGCTCCGGCCCCTGGCGGTAGAAGCTGCGGAACAGGCGTAGCGTCTCGAGCACGGTCAGCTTTTCGGAAAGCTGGGTCTCCTGAAGTTGAATGCCGAGGCGCTGGCGCAGATCCTGGGCGTGCTGGTCCCACTGCAGGCCGAGCACTTCGACCAGGCCCGAATCGGCCGCGGTGAGGCCCTCGCAGATCTCAATGGTCGTGGTTTTGCCGGCGCCGTTGGGGCCGAGCAGGCCGAAACATTCTCCGGCCGGCACGTCGAGATCCAGGCCGTCGACGGCGACAACGTCCTTGTAGGTCTTGCGGAGATGGCGGATATGCAGCGCCGCCCACGGTGCGCCTTCGGGCATCGATCCAGTATCGCGAAACGCGCGCGGTTTGGTCAAAACATTGCGCGCGGGCCGCGCCGGTCAGCGTTTCTTCAACGTGACCGCGAGCTGGTTGCCCTGCAGGTAGAAGACGGTTTCGAGAGCCGGATTGGCGGTCACCACTTTCACGTATTCGGGAACCATATCCACGTTGTGCGCGAGAATCAGGCCGCCCGGCCGCACCAGCGGCAGCGTCTTATTCAGATAGTCCACGTAGCCCGGTTTCTCGGCGTCGATGAATACGATGTCGAGCGGCCCCTTCACCTGCGCGATGTTCCGATGCGCGTCGCCTTCGATGAGCGTGACCAGCGAGTCCACGCCCGCCTTCTTGAAATGAGCGCGGGCCAGCGCGGCGCGGTGTGGATCGAGCTCCAGCGTGGTGAGCCGGCCGCCGGTGGTGCGCAGGGCCATCAGAAACCACAGGCCCGAGAGGCCCGTCGAGGTGCCGATTTCAAGCACCTGTTTGGCACCGGTCGTTTCCGCGAGGACTCGCAGCATGCGGCCGTCGACGGCCGGCACGTTGGCGTACAACTCGCCCCTCTGGACCACCTCGCTGATGGTCGCGAGAATGCGCTTCTCGGCATCGCTATGAGCGAGCGGCGGATATTCGACGCCCTCGGGCGCCAGGGCGTCGGAGTGGGTCTGGGCACGGGCGGACATGCCCATCAGGATGAACGAGAGCGCGAAGAAGATGCGGGGCATCAGGAGGGACAGGAGCCGGGAAACGATGCGAGGCATGGCGTGCTCGCATTGTACTCCGGCGCGGCGGAGCGGCGCCGGGAGCGCGAGTCCGCCGGCTGTCGTAACAGAGTGCTAGGCCTGCGCCTGGCGGAGCAATTCGGTCAGCGCCGGCAGGACCTCGAACAGGTCGCCCACGATGCCATAGTCGGCGACTTCGAAGATCGGCGCGCCGGCGTCCCTGTTGATGGCGACGATGGTCCGCGCGCCCTTCATGCCGACCAGATGCTGGATCGCGCCGGAGATGCCGACGGCGATGTAGAGCTTGGGCGCGACGGTCTGGCCCGAGCTGCCGACCTGGCGCTCGATGGGCAGCCAGCCGTTGTCGCAGACGGGCCGCGAGGCGGCGAGTTCCGCGCCCAGCGCGGCGGCGAGCTCGCGCACGAGTTCGAGGTTGCCCGCTTCGCGAATGCCACGGCCGACGGCCACGATCAGCTCGGCGGCGCCGAGATCGAGATCGCCCGCGGACTCGCGAAACGGCTCCTCGGGGCGCTGGCGGATGGTCGTGTCGTCGAGCGGCGGCGTGAGAGTTTCAATCGGCGCCGAGCCCGGCTCCACGGCGTCGGCACGGAAGGCGCCGGCCTGCAGCGAGGCGACCACCCGCCCCGCGCCGTCCACCGAATAATCGGCGTTCAGCCGGCCCTGAAAGAGCTGGTGTTCGAAAATCAACTCGCCCTGCTCGACGCGGATGCCCGTGACGTCGCTGAGAAGCGGCCGTCCGGCGCGCGCGGCCAGGCACGGCGCGAAGTCGCGTACGCAATAGGTGTGCGGCAACAGCACGACGTCCGGGCGCACGCGGGCGATGAGCCAGTCCAGCGCACTGGTGAAGCCGTCGGCGGTGTAGCTCGCCAGGCGTTTGTGCTCGACGGAGTAGACCCGGTCCAGCGCGCACGCGGCCAGCTCCGCCGCAAGCGCCGCGGTGCCCTGCCCCAGGACCACCGCGGACACGGGCCAGCCCTGCGCGCGCCCCAGTTGCTGCGCCGCGGCCAGCGTCTCAAACGACATCCGGTTCCACACGCCCGCGCTGTGTTCGCAAATCGCCAGAACGCCGCTCATAGCACCCGCACCTCGTGCCGCAGTATTTCCACCAGTTGCTCGGCCTGCTCCCGCGCCGATCCCGTCAGCATCGTGGTCTGCTTGTCGTGCCGCGGCGGATGCAGGCGCCGTAACCGGAGCTGGCGCGCCGGCGCGACGCCCAACTCGGCTGCCGTGAGCCGGCGCACCGGCTTGGTCCGGGCTTTTTTGATGCCCATCAGCGTGGCGTAACGCAGCCGGATGCTGCCGCTCTGGATGGTCACGAGCGCGGGCAGCGGCATGGAGACGTGCTGGAACCAGCCGCCCTCGAGTTCGCGCTTCACGCACACGCGCCCGTCTTCGACCGCGGCCTCGATGACCAGAGTGGCGTGCGGCAGGCGCAGCAGTTCGGCCATGACGACGCCGGTCTGAGCCCAGCCGAGGTCATCGGACTGCAGACCCGTTAAAACAAGATCGGGATTTTCCGTTTCGGCGGCTGCGGCGAGCAGCCGCGCCCAGGCGAGCGTGTCCCAGGCCTCGGGATGGTCCTCGACGACGTGGATGGCGCGGTCCGCACCCTTGGCCAGAGCCTCGCGGATCACCGGCAAAACGCGTTCCGGGCCGGCGCACAGCGCGATCACTTCGCCGCCGTGCTGTGCCTTCAACTGCAGGGCGGCTTCGAGCGCGTAGGCGTCGGGCTCGTTGATCTCATAGGCGAGATCGTCTTCTTCGATCCACTCACCCGAAGGCGCGATCGTCAGTTGCGAATCGCGCGCGGGGACCTGCTTAATAGCGACGAGAATCTGCATCGATGGCCTCAACCGGATGGGACAGCGGGCGCCTGTTCCAGCAAACAGCCTACACCGGAGCGCGGTGCGCGTCGCCCCGGCGGGCTATTCGCTGTAACGCTTGAAGACCAGGCTGCCGTTGGTGCCGCCGAAGCCGAATGAGTTCGACAGCGCGTATTCGATCTTCATCGGCCGCGCCGTATGCGGCACGTAATCGAGATCGCAATCCTCGCTGGGGTGGTCGAGGTTGATGGTCGGCGGAGCGATCTGGTCGCGCAGGGCGAGCACCGTCAGGCCCGCTTCCAATCCGCCGGCGCCGCCGAGCAGGTGGCCGGTCATCGACTTGGTCGAACTGACGCACAGTTTGTAGGCGTGTTCTCCGAAAGCCCGTTTCACGGCCGCGGTTTCAATCTGGTCGCCGACCGGCGTCGAAGTACCGTGTGCGTTGATGTAATCGATGTCGGAAGGCTGCAGGCCGGCGTCGCGGACCGCTTTGCTCATCACGCGGTAGGCGCCCTCGCCATCGGGCGATGGGGCGCTGATGTGGTAAGCGTCGCCGCCCATGCCGTAGCCCACGATTTCGGCCAGAATCGTCGCGCCGCGGCGTTTGGCGCCTTCCAGTTCTTCGAGAATGAGAATGCCCGAACCTTCGCCGATAACGAACCCGTCGCGGTCGCGGTCCCAGGGACGGCAGGCGTGCTGCGGATCGTCGTTGCGCGTCGACAGAGCGCGCATGGCGGCGAATCCGCCGACGCTCAAGGCCGTGATGCAGGCCTCGGCGCCGCCGCAAATCATGGCCTCGGCGTAGCCGTGCTGGATCAGCCGGAACGAGTCGCCGATGCAGTGGGCGCTGGTGGTGCACGCCGTCGCCGTGGCCGAGTTCGGCCCCTTGGCGCCGGTGCGGATCGAGACATTGCCCGAGGCCAGGTTGATAATCGTCGCCGGAATGAAAAACGGCGACATGCGATCGGGGCCCTTTTCGAGCAGCACGCGGTGCTCGCGTTCAATGACCTCGAACGCGCCGATGCCGCTGCCAATGTAAACGCCGACGTCTTCCGCGTTCTCCGGCGTGATCTTCAGCCCGGAGAGCCGCAGCGCTTCCTCCGAGGCCGCAATCGCGAACTGAATGAATTGGCCGACCTTCTTGATCTCCTTGCGCTCGATGAAGCGCAGCGGATCGAAGCCCTGCACCTCGGCGGCGATGCGGCAGGAAAACCGGGTGGCGTCGAAATGAGTGATCGGACCCATGCCCGAGCGCCCGGCGAGGACGCCTTTCCAGGTCTCTTCGGTGTTCAGTCCGAGCGCCGTGATGAGTCCGACGCCCGTTACAACCACTCGTCGTGGCAAGGGATGCTCCTGCAATGAAAGTGTTTCCGAAATGCGGGCACGCGGCGGGCCGGCCGGGCTGAATTAGTCTTTGCCCTTTTTCTTCTCGATATACTCGACGGCGTCCTTCACCGTCTTGATGTTCTCGGCGTCCTCGTCCGGAATGTCCAACTCGAAGTCCTCTTCGAACTTCATGACGAGCTCGACAATGTCGAGCGAGTCGGCGCCCAGGTCGTCCACGAACGACGCGGTCGAATCGACCTGCGCCTCATCCACGCCGAGCTGCTCGACGATGATCTGCTTCACTTTATCTGCGACAGCGGACATGTCACCTCCAATCGCCGGCACCAAGTCCACACTCGATCAAG
>CAWIQF010000023.1:0-26416 GCA_963838205.1 Terriglobia bacterium
TATTAAAACAAAACGGGACAGCCTGACCCGTCCCCATGGGGTTTTCATAAGATCTATGCCGAGCCGAAAGCGTCGGATTCCTCCAGATGCTCTCAATCTGAACGAGTTACAGGTTTACTGGCCGGCGGCGCGGCGACGGAATGCCACGAATCGCACTGTCCGCTGCGAACGCCTCTGGACGATGTCTCATGGGTGCCTCATACTGGAACTGCATGCCCGTCAGGGACTTGCCGGGAGGCGCGCCTGGAATCCAATCGACGGAATCCGGTTTCAGCGAAGGCAAAACGCCGTGGGGGCGGGTCAGGCTGTCCCATTTCCTCGATGAGGCAGACGCGGCGCGGCTGGGCGAACGGCGCGGCGAGGTGCTGACCGCGGCGGAATTGCGGCTGGTGGTCAGGATCAGCGACCCGGAAGCGGCGGCGGAGGTGCTGCATTTCAAGCGGACTCTAGACGGTCGTATTTCCGGCCACACGGCTCCGGGTCCTCTCTGGTAAAGCCTTGGCGGCGGGTGGAACGGTTCCCCAATCACGCCAGTCTCAGCGTCAGAAAACCACTTAACGCTTGTCAGAACTCGCACGAACCCCAATGAAAACAAGGGATCCACTGCACAACCACTTCAATCGTCTTAACAAGCGACTTCCCGAGGCAAACAGACATGGCGAGCCAGGTCATCATGAAGGCGGAACTCGCGCGGGAGCTAGGCTTCTCACGCGCGCGCATCTCTCAACTCTGTCAGAAGGGTCTCCCTGTGAGGCCCGACGGCAAACTGAACCGCGCCGAGGCACTGGCCTGGGTGCAAGAAAACAACAGCTCGTGGCGTGGCGGCTGGGGATACTCGACGGTGCAGGATGGACGGCGGCAACGCACGCCCATGCCGGAGGCTGCGATTCCAGATGATACTGACCTGGAACAGTTCCTGGCCGAACTCGGCGACTACGCCGAGAATACCCTGAAGGAACTTCTGGAGAGTCTTCCCGACGAATGAAAGCATAGCAGCGAAACCCCCTGCGGAGGCGTAAGATCAATGCTGTTGGAAACCGACACGGAGGTCTGAAATGGGAGTGGCGTATGAACTGATTGTGTTCGTCATTTGCGTGCTATGCCTGATCTACTGCCTGGGACTCTATGGCAACGTCAGGCGGGCGCGGATTGCGCTGGAGCAACTGCGCGACTTCCAGATTGCCGCGAAGCGTCAGGAGGTCATCTCTCAAGCAGCCCAGGAGGGCGCGGTGGTGCAGGAAGCGCCGCCGAAGGATCACACCTACAGCATGGGTGAGCGTATTGGAATCGCCATCGCAATGGTAGTCATTATCGGCTTCGGGCTCCTGATAGTGTTCTCATACGCGACGACACCGCACGGCCCTGGGCTGCGCTGACTACGTGATGAGCGCCTGCATGCGTTGGAACTGAACCCTGAATGGAGTCAGACCGTGGAAACAGTCCTAGTTCTGCTCGGGATTGTTCTCGTCATCTTCGTTTTTGCGTTGCGGAACGCTCCGGCAACGAAGACGCTGCAATCGGCCAAGGGGCGCCCAAGACGAAGCATGGCGCCCAGCGATGTGCCACTTCCGCCGTCGCCACTTAAGGGGCCTCTGGTCGTGATGGGACAACTAAAGCACAAGCGTATCTACATGACCGCAAAGATCAAGGGCTACTATGGCTTACGTTACCATTCAACCTGTCCGGTCTGCCTAGCGGAGTTTCAATCTGTGCTTTCTGAGGCCGTAGACTCAAACGGAAGCACGGTCCGCTGTTGTCTTCGGTGCCTTTTGAAATACGGTGGGAAGAACGAGCTGGAAGCGGCGGCGAAACGCTCAAAGTATGCACGGAGAGTTACGACGTGCGTGGAGGCCCTCAACCAGCTATGCGATGAGTTCCCCGACCCCGCTAGACGACCGTACGGCGGGCCGACGCTACTTGAGGAGATTTCCCAACCGTCGATAGGAATGCGGACCGATGCTGACAGGATCATCGAGAAGATCAAGGCTCGCAAGTGGAACGAATACGATCTGGCCAGAATTGAGGGAAGACCCGAGCCCAGCGGCGATTCAAAGACAGTCTCCCCACCGAACGAACGCGGGATGGCCGCAAGTGATTAGAAACACATACTACACAGAATTTCTACAGAATTACTGTTGACAAGAGACCGGAAATGCCTCATGATCGAAGCATGACGAAGGCATTCAGCTACCTGAGAGTGAGCGGCAAGGGTCAGGTTTCCGGCGACGGATTCCCCCGCCAGCGGGCCGCAATCAAGGCGTATTCCAAGGCGAACGGCTTTGCCATCGTGCGCGAGTTTGCCGATGAAGGCGTGAGCGGGGCCATCGAAACCACCGACCGGCCCGCGTTCGCCGAGATGGTCGCAACCCTGCACTCAAACGGAGTCCGCACGGTGATCGTCGAAAAGCTGGATCGGCTCGCGCGTGACCTGATGGTGCAAGAGGCGGCGCTCTCCTACTTCCAACAGAACGGCTTTACGCTGGTGAGCGTAGCCGAGCCTGACCTGATGGCCAGCGACCCGAGCCGCACGGCCTTTCGGCAGATGATGGGAGTCTTCGCACAGTACGACAAAAACATGATCGTCCTGAAGCTGGCGGGCGCGCGGATGCGAAAGCGGGCACAGACGGGCCGATGCGAGGGAAGGAAGCCCTTCGGCTACTTCGAGGGCGAAGATGCGGCCCTGGCCCGCATGAAGGCACTTCGAGCCGAAGGGCTCGGGTTTGATCGCATCGCGGCGGCGCTCAACACTGAGGGCGTGCCCACGCGCACCGGCAAGCCCTGGCACGGTTTCACAGTCAACGGGATTCTGACGCGCAAGGGGTAGCAGACCGCACCCGGAGAGAGGGCAGCGTGAGCGTTTATCGACCGAAGTACAAAGATCCGACAACCGGCGAGACGAAGATGCAGCGCGTCTGGTGGTATCACTTCACATTCGCGGGCCGTCACATTCAGGAATCGAGCAAATCGGCGCGGAAGACGGTGGCGACGGAGGCGGAAAAGAAACGCAGGCTTGAACTAGAGCGGAGCTTCAACGGGATCGAAGACAACCGGAAAGCGCGCATCCGAACTATTGCCGAAGTGTCCGCCGATTTCTTGAAGGATTACGTTCTGCGGAATCCGCGCAGCGCGGCTTTCGCAAAGAACCACGTCGGCCACGTTGTCAGGCATCTGGGGAAGACCATGACGGTGAGCATCAGCGATGCGACGGTTACGGGCTACCAGACCGCGCGTCTGAAAGAACAGGCTTCGCCAAAGAGCGTCAATGAGGAAACCGGGCTGCTCATGCGGATGTTGGGTGAGCAAGGCGATTACCTTCGCGCGAAGCTCCGACGACAACATGCACTCAAACTGACAGTGCGAGGGCAAGTCTCCCGCGCGTTCACGCTCGAAGAGAAGGTCGCGCTACTGGCGGCGGCGAAGAGCATGCGTTCACCGGCAATCTATCCGGCGCTGATGTTGGCGTTGCATTGTGGCCTGCGAGACGCTGAGATCCGCGGGCTTCAGTGGGATCGGCTGGACTTGCACAAGGCGCTGGCGACCGTAGGGGATAGCAAGTCGGAAGCGGGGCAGGGGCGGACCATTCCGCTGAATGGTGACGTGTTGGCCGCACTGGTGGAACACTCCAAGTGGTATCTGCGGAAGTTCAAGGCGACCGAGCCGAACTGGTACGTGTTCCCATTTGGCGCGCCGCAACCGACCGACCCGACGCGGCCTATGGTGACGTTGAAAACATCATGGGCCAAGGTGAAGACGACAGCGGCAGTGGCGGGCCGTTGGCATGACAACCGGCACACGTTCATCACCGACCTGGCGGAAAGCGGCGAAGCGGGCGACGAAACCATCCGCGACATGGCGGGCCACGTGTCCAAGCAGATGTTGAAGCACTACTCTCACATCCGCATGGAAGCGAAGCGGCGGGCTGTTGATGCGCTGGTGGCGAGGAAGCCGAAGCCCCAAGATGCCAATTCGGGGCAAATCTCAAGTGGGGCTGCTAAGGAATCCGCTAAGGTAGCCGCAATCAACTGAGCGGCCCGTTTCGTAAGTTGTTGAGGGGATTGGTTGCGGGGGTAGGATTTGAACCTACGACCTTTGGGTTATGAGCCCAACGAGCTACCAGGCTGCTCCACCCCGCACTCCGACTATAGCGAATCGGCCTTGGCCTGCGCAATGCGAGCTGTCGTCGTTGTGTGAAGGTGCTGCGGTATTTTCAGGTCTGTTCATAGCGCACCAGCGCCTCGGCGTCCGCGATCGGCTGCTGCGTGCCCGCGCTGTATCCCGCCCCGCTGGCTGCGCTCGACCCATCGTCTCTGCGCGGCGCCGGCGCGCCGGATCGTCCGTGTCGATCTGGACCTCGTCGCTAGTTCTGGAATCCGCGCTTGTGCCCCGCGCCGCGCGTCAGCGCGCCTCTCCGGCGCTCACGCCAGTTTGGCGGTCAACATCCACCGCAGCGTGCCCTTCGGTCGCCCGCTCCCGCCGTCCACATCGATGCACACCAGCGCCGACTTACGGAAATCGATCTCCAGCGTCGGCGCGTTCAACAGGAACGCGGTCAGTGCGCCGCACAGCGGCTGGTGCGACGCCACCAGTACTTCCGACTGGTCCCTATGGGCGCGGATTTCGCCCCACGCCTCCTCCGGCGTGGCCTCCGGAATCAGTGCGTTCGAGGTGACGATCTGGTCTTCGTAACCCAGCACCTTGGCGGCCACCTGCGCCGTCTCCAGCGCGCGCGTGAACGGACTCGACAGGATCAACGCCGGCCACAGGCCACCCTCCCGCGCTCGCCGGATCACGCGCCGCACTTTCTCCCGGCCCTCGTCGGTCAGCGCGCGATCCGCATCGCGGCCCGATTTTGCCGCCGCTTCCGCGGCTCCGTGACGTAGCAGATAAAGCAGCATCGAACGCCAGTCCCTGTCCATTGTGGCATAGTGAAGTCTCGCCCCGCCTTTGCGGCCGCGCGCTCTCGACATGCAGGCTTCGGACACCCCCCTTCAGCGCGCCGCGCTCTGCTGCGCCATCGGCTCCGCCGGCTCCATCGCCGCCTCCATCGCTATTTCACAAATCCTGCTCGGCGCCTCGCTGGCCCTGGTCATCCTCCTCGTCGCCACGCGCCAGACCCCGCTGCGTCTGCCCTCGGGCTGGCAGTTTCTGGCCTTCTTCGCGGTTTGGACAACGCTCTCCTGGCTCGTGAACGGCCATCTTTTCGAAGGCCGCTTTCAGATCCGGAAGTTTTACGTTCTGCTGATCGTGGTCGTCATCGCCACCACTTTTCGCGGCCTGCGCGACGCCCGCTGGGTGGTCTCGATATGGCTCGGATTAGGTGCGCTCTCGGCCCTCTGGGGCCTCGGCCAGTTCTGGCGCAAATGGGATCTCGCCCGCCGCGCCGGCTCCAATTTTTATCTCTCATACGTCTCCGCGCGCATCACCGGTTTCAACAGCCATTGGATGACCTTCAGCGAGATTCTGATGTTCGCTCTGCTCGCGGGCCTGGCCATCATCCTGTGGGACCGCGCCACGCCCGCCAAGTGGCGCTGGGCAGCCGGCGTCGCGGTCCTGTTGTGCGGCCTGGCGATCGTTCTGGCGATGACCCGCGGCGTCTGGATCGCCGCCGCCGCGGGACTGCTCTACCTGCTCTGGGCCTGGCGCCGCTGGACCGTCCTCGCCCTGCCGGTGGTGGCCGTGCTGGCCTTCGCCATCGGGCCGCCGGGGCTGCGCGAGCGCATGATTTCGATCGTCCATCCGCACGGCGACGCCGACTCCAACATGCACCGCTACGTCACCTTCCGCACGGGCGTGGAGATGATCAAGGCCCACCCCCTGCTCGGTCTCGGCCCCGACATGATCGGTCCCGACTTCCAGCAATATGTCCCCGCCGACATCCCGCGGCCCCTGCCCGCGGGCTTCTATGGACATCTGCACAACGTCTACGTGCAGTTCTCCGCCGAGCGCGGCATCCCGGCCATGTTGGCCATGATCGGCTTCCTCGTGTGGAACCTGTGGCTGTGGCTGCGCCGGCTCGCGCAGCAGGCCGCGAGCGCGGAAGCCACCGCCGCCAGCGCCTGGCTGCTCCGGGCGGGCGTGGCCATGCTGATCGGCGTGTTGGTGATCGGGCTGTTCGAGCACTGCCTCGGCAGCAGCGTAGTTCTGGCCCTGACCCTGTCCACCGTCGCCTGCGTCGACAGCGCCTGCCGGGAGGTCGTCCATGTCTGAAACCCTGCGTGGCATCGAGATCGTCCTCGCCGGCGGCACCGGCGGGCTCGGCTCGGAGACCGCGCATTTACTGGCCGCGGAGGGCGCGCGCCTGATCGTGGGTTACAAAAGTGACAGCGCCCGCGCCGCCGCGCTGGCCGGTATCGCCACGCTGGTGCAGGCCGATCTGACCGTTGCCGAGGACCGCGCCCGGCTGCTCGCGGCCGCGCCCGCGCTCTACGGCCTCGTGGTTTTCTCGGGGCAGCCCGCGCGCAGTGACGACGAGTTGGAAGAGTCGCTGGAGGTGAATCTCGTGGCGCCGATCCGGCTGGCGCGCGAGGCCGCCGCGCGCATGCATGCCGCCGCCACGCACGGCGCCATCGTGCTGCTTTCGACCATGCAGACCTCGGCCGTTTTCCCGAATTCGACGCCCTACGCCGCGCCCAAAGCGGCGCTTGTGCACGCCGCGCGCATCCTCGCCAAAGAGTGCCGCGGCCCCGCCGATATCCGCGTCAACGTCATCTCGCCCGGGGTCAACGACGCCGGCATGGCGCGCGCCAGCATCGCCCGAGGAAAGTACGCGCCATATCTTAAAGACGGTTCCATCGCGCGCTATGGCCGCGCTCTCGACGTCGCTCGCGCCGTGCGTTTCCTGCTCGAACCCGACAACTACATCACCGGCCAGGTGCTCACCGTGGACGGCGGCCTGACGCTTTAGCCCGCGGTACTTTATCGTCGCCCGGCGGCTTGGCCCGCGCCGGCCCTCCGGCGCGCTTCAGCATACGCACTTCGTCCGCGGTCAACGCGCGCCAGTGGCCGATCGGCAGCGCGCCCAGCCGCAGCGGCCCGATCGCCGTACGCACCAGTTTCAGCGCCTGCGCCCCCAGCGCCTCCACCATCCGCCGCACCTGACGGTTGCGCCCTTCGCTGATCGTGATCTCGATAAACGTGTACTTCTCGGAGTCGCGGATGCGCCGCACGCGCGCCGGCCGAGTCACGCCGTCTTTCAATTCGACGCCTGTTCGCAGCCGTTCGAGCTGCTCGTCGTCGAGCCGCGTCGAAGCCTTCACCAGGTACGTTTTGGCGACGTGGCACTCGGGATTCGTGACGTGCTCGGCGAACTCGCTATCGTTGGTCAGCAGCAGCAATCCCGACGTGTCCAGGTCCAGCCGCCCCACCGGGAATACCCACTGTTCGGTGCTGCCGAGGAGGTCGTAGACCGTCGGCCGGCCGTCGGGGTCGGTGTGTGTGGTCAGGTAGCCCTTGGGTTTGTACAGCAGCAGGTATGTCTTCTGTTCGGCCTGCACCGGCTTGCCGTCCAGCACGATCCGGTCGCGGTCCAGATCGACCCAGCGCTCGGGATCGCGCACCGTGGCGCCGTTCACCTTCAATCGCCCGCGCACGATCCATTCGCGCGACTCCGTGCGCGAGCATACGCCGAGCTTCGACAGCACGCGATCCAGCGTTTTCAGCCGGCGCTCCGGTTGGGGCCCCGTGGTACCCTGCGCCGCCGTCTTACGCTCCGTTCTCCAGCGTTTCTTCAGTGCCGTAATCGCTCCCTGCCGTCTTCCGAATTAGTCTAACGTCAATCCCGCTGCTCCGTCTGAGTACCGCCGCATTCGCTGGAAACAATCCGCGCGGTCTTCGTTGTTTAGAATAGATGCAGACCCATGACTCCTGAATCCGCTCCCGCGCCCTCCCGGCGCAGCCGCGCCTATCTCTTGCTTTGCTCCGCCGTGACCCTTATCGGCGCCGGTTTGGTGTGGTATTCCCAGACGCTGTCCTTCGCCTGGGATGAAGGTTTTCATCTGCTGTGCGCGCAATTGATCTCCTTCGGCCGGCGCCCGTATGTCGATTTCGCGTTCTGCCAGACGCCCTTGAACGCCTACTGGAACGCCCTGTGGCTGACGATCTTCGGCCAGACCTGGCGCGTGCCGCATGCCGCCGCCGCCCTCTGCACGGGCGGCGCGGTGCTGCTGATGGCCGATTATGTGTTTGAACGCCTGCCCGTTCCGCGCTGGCGCCTGGCCGTCGCGCTGGTGGCCGCGGTGCTATTCGGATTGAATATCGCCGTCCTCGATTTCGGCACGCTGGGCCAGGCCTACGGGCTGTGCCTGCTGCTGATCGCGGCCGCGTTTCGATTCGCGGTCGCGGGCGTTGACCGCTCCAGCCCCGCTCTGGCCGCGGCGGCGGGTCTCGCCAGCGGCGCGGCGGCGTGCGCGTCGCTGCTCACGGCTCCGGTGGCGCCGGTGTTGCTCTTGTGGATGCTGGTCGCGAATCGCGCCGGCCGGAGGCTGGTCAAAGTCGCGGCGTTCATCGTCGGAGTCGCGGTTTCCTTCCTGCCGGTGCTGGCCTTGTATGTGCAGTCTCCGCGCAATGTGGTGTTCGGCATTCTGCAATACAACCTGCTCTTCCGGGACGTGCAGTGGGAAGGCTCCTGGCGGCAGAACTTCGAGGTCTACGTCTCCTGGATCGACTCCACCTATGCGTTGCTGCTGATTGTGCTGGCAGTGGCCGGCCTGCTGTTCGTCTTACGCAGCGATTGGGAGCGGCGCTTGCGCTCGGAACTCTATCTGTGCGGCTGGCTGGCCCTGGCGCTGTGCGCGCATATCTCCACCGCGCGTCCGACCTTCCCGCGCTATTACCTGCTCGCCGTGCCGTTCCTGGCCGTTCTGGCCGCGGCCGGATTCTACTCGGTTGCGATTCGCCTGTTCCATCCCGACCGGCCGCTCTGGCCGGCGCTGGCTCTGGTGCTCCTGTTAGTGCTCATGCAAGGTAAATCGCTGTACGACAGCCGCGACGATTTCGCCTGGCGGACTTTCGACGCGGTCGCCCGCAAAGTCGTCGAAGTGACGCCGCCGCAAGCGCTCCTACGGGCCGACGAGCACGTCTTCTTCATGTCTCAACACCGGCCGCCCTCCGGTCTGGAACTGCACGATTCGCACAAGCTCGAGTTCCCGCCCGCGCTCAACGCCCAACTGCACCTGATGCCCGGCAGCGAGATCGAGCGCCGCACCAAGGCCGGCGATTTCGACACCTTCCAGACCTGTGACGACGAATCGGACTTCCCGTCGCTGGACCTCGATCACCTCTACGCTCACAAGGCCACGATCGAGACTTGCACCGTCTTCTGGGGCCCCAACCGAGCGCCCGCAACTGCCAGTGCGGGCCATTGATCGTTGAACATTGATGCGCCGGAACCGCCAGCGCGGGCCATTGATCGTTGAACATCGATGCGTCGCAACTGCCAGCGCGGGCCATTGATCGTTGAACATTGATGCGTCCGACCAGGCCCCGTTTCCGGCTCTAATGCCGGCTCCGCCTCAGGCCATTGGTCGTTGATTACTGATGTGCCCGGACCAGGCTCCGCGAGGCCGGTTCGTCCCTGGTTCCTGATTCCCGGTTTGAGCCAAGCAAGTGGCCGGCCGCTACAGCGTAGCGGCCAAGTCGGTCTAAGTGATTATTTATCAGTAAGTTAGAAAAGTCCAGGCCGCTATTAGTAGCGGCCTGACCCCTTTCGGCTGGCCGGGGAAATGGGAAATGGGACAGCCTGGGAAATGGGAAATGGGACAGCCTGACCCGTCCCATAGCTAATTGGAAATGGGACAGCCTGACCCGTCCCATAGCTAATTTGTGGAAATGGGAAATGGGACAGCCTGACCCGTCCCATAGCTAATTTGGTTGTATTGACGAGAAAACGAGAAGGGGGCGGCCCTTTCGAGTCTTCCGCTTGCCCTCCCCTCGTCGAGCGAATCCCGAAATGGGACAGCCTGACCCGTCCCATAGCTAATTTGGTTGTATTGACGAGAAAACGAGAAGGGGGCGGCCCTTTCGAGTCTTCCGCTTGCCCTCCCCTCGTCGAGCGAATCCCGTCATTTCGCCGATGCAAAGCCCGCGCAACCGTAGTTTTCTCAGCAAAACCTCACTGGGACGGGTCAGGCTGTCCCATTTCACATTTCAGGCTGTCCCATTTCCACATTTCCAGGCTGTCCCATTTCCCATTTCCCATTTCCACCATTTCCACCATTTCCAGGGAACCGGAACGGCCGCGGCAAGCCGCCCCAAGAGAACAGCAATAGGCACGTTAGCCCCGGAGCGGTATCCATAGAATCCCATAAAGCCGGAGACCATGCCTGGTCGCGTCGGGCGACATCAGGCTGAGCGTGACCAATCGTTGCCGTGCGCGGTATCTCACCATGCGCGCACCGTGGTTTCACCATGCGCGCACCGTGGTTTCACCATGCGCACACCGTGGTTTCACCATGCGCGCACCATGCGCGCACCATGGCTTCACCGTGTTCTTACGGTGTTTCACGGTGGCGGAGCCGGTGTTTACGCATCGCGCGGCAGGGCGGCGGTGAGGGGCCTTCGGGGTCAGCACCGGTTTGGCACCCGATTTTGGTGAGAGAATTTCCCTTTGGCGGCTAACTGATTCTCGGGAGGGTCCTAACGAGTGGATCTTGTTGCCGCAAAGCGAATCATTGAAACTCTGGCGGCTGGAGTCGATCCCCGGACCGGCGAAGTGCTCGACCCTGGCTCACCGATAGAATCTGCGGATGTCATTCGCGCGCTCCATGTTGCCTTGGCTGCAATTGATCGGAGGGCGCGGAGGCAGGAGCGTGATGCCTCACTGCCGACCAATGCCGGCAAGCCATGGAACGCCGAAGACGACCAGGCGCTGGGCGGTCTGTTCGATTCTGGACGGCCGGTGGTGGAAATCGCGAGGACCTTTGAGCGGACGCAAGGATCGATCGCCTCTCGATTGGTGAGATTAGGGAAAATCCCCGACCGGGATTCGGCATTTGTTGCCAATCGCCATCCGACCGTCAACGTGCACTGAGCAGTCTTCAAATTACTCGGACTAAAGGAGCCCACGCCACCAAGCAACACCCGTCAGAACGATACAACTCGGAAATGGATTGGACTCTTCAAACCCACCGATTGTCTGGATTCAGGCGTTGATGATGGTCTCGCTCGCCGCGTCCCAGCGCACCTTGGCGTTGCGTTTATAGGCTTCGACGGAGAGGAAGATGGTGGCCGCTTCCTCGAAGGCGCGATCCACGCCGCAGCGCGGCATGGCGCGGCTGCGGACGCAGTCGATGAAGTCCTGCCAGTGCGAGGAGACCTGCAGCTCGTCGCGTTTCATGGAGTAATCGGGGATCGGCGGCGCGTCGCCCGGCGCGTAGCCCATTGCCTCCAGCGCGGCGGCGTTCTTGGCGACGTACTCCTTATAACCGGGCTTCCATTCGGCGGGGAAGGTGCGGCAGAAGCGCGGCGAAACCTCCAGCGTTTTGTCGCGTCCGAGGTATTGCTCCACCTCGCCGTAATGGCGGTTGTGGAAGGTGCACATGAAGCTGACTGAAAGCTCCTTAGTGGGGTAGTCCATCAGCACGTTCCACTGGTCGGGGACGTCGCGGCCGTCCTTCCAGAAATAGTTGCCGCCCTGGGTGACGGTGGTCTCCGGAATGCCCAGGCCGGCGACCATGTTGGCCGAATCCCACAGGTGGCTGAGCAGGTCGCCGGCGATGCCGTTGCCGTATTCGAACCATTTGCGCCACAGGAAAAAGCGCTCGGCGTTGAAGGGCCGCTGCGTCGTGTTGGCCGTGAAGCGCTCCCAGTCGATGGTTGCGGGGCTGGCGTCCGCGGGCATCACCGGGTTCTCGTAGGTCTGAAAGAACTGCCACTCGGGATACTGGCCCGTGCGGTCGATGTACAGACGGATGGCGGCGACTTTGCCCAATTCGCCCGATCGGTAAATCTCGCGCGCCTTGTGAAACCAGCCCATGCTGTTGTAGTTGTGCCCGAGCTGCATGACGATGCGATTGTCCTTGATCGCCTTGCGCATGCGCTTGGCCTGGTCGAGGTTGAGGCACCAGCCTTTTTCGACGTAGACGTCCTTCTTCGCTTCGGCGGCGCGGATGGTCATGGGCGCGTGCCAGAAGTCGGGCGTGGCGATGACGACGGCGTCGATGTCGGGGTCGGCCATCACCTTTTCCCACTCTTTGCCGGTCTTCACGCGGTCGTTGGTCGAGGCGGCGCGGGCGCGCTTCAGGTTGCCGTCGTAGAGGTCGCAGATGGAGCGGATCTCGACGCCCTGGATCTTCTGAAATTCGTTGAACAGGTAGAAGCCGCGCGTGCCGACGCCGATCACGGCCAGGCCGATGGTGTCGTTGGGCTTCGTGCGCGCGAGCACGGCGGGCGCGGCGGCCACGGCGGCGGCGCTCTTCAGAAAATCGCGGCGATCCATTTGGTTTCTCCTTGATGGTCCACGGATGGGAATACTCCGACACATTCTATCGAGGCTGAACAGCCGCCGTGGGGCCGCCGGCGGCGCGGACTAGCGGAAACTCCGCCACTCCGCGCGGTCGAGATGCGGCGTCGAGTTGAAGGTGAACAGCGACGGCCGGCTGTCAGCGACGTCCAGGATGGTCATGTTCGTGTTCAGGGCCGCCCCGGCTAACTGCATGATATGGCGGGGTTCGAGGGGGAAAATGCGGCCCAGCGTGAGGCCGACGGGCGTGGCCGAAGTGAATACTGCCACGCGCCCGCCCGCGGCGGCCGCGGCGAGCGGGGCCTCGCCGGCCAAGCGAACGCGCTCTCCGAATGCGGCCCAGGATTCGCCCGTGAACCGGTATTGTTCATGGATCCAGGCGCGCACGACGGAGGTGTCGGCGGGGGTCCAGTGGCGGTGGATCTCGCCCTGGCCAGAGGAGAGGGCGGTCAGGAGCGATTCATAGTGCCGGCGGAAGGCCGGGTCGGCGGCGGCCATCTGGGGGGCGATGGCGGCGTAAACGGCGTCGAGGTCGAACTCATTCCAACGGGTATCTAGCAGGGGTTCGGGCTGCGGAGAACCGGCCTCGGCGAGGGCGCCGAGAACGAGTCTCCGCGGTCTCAGTCTGGCGCGCCAGGGCGCCGGTCCAAACGGAGTCGAAATGGACGCCTTCGCGGGCCAGCCAGGCGCCCAGGAGACGCGCCTGACGGCGGCCCAGATCGGAAAGGCAGTCGTAGCGGTCGCGTGGGCCGGCCTGGCCGTGGCGGATGAGATAGAGCAGGTTCACGAGGGTCAGGGTAGCAAAGACGCGGGCAAAGTACTCCCGTGCCCCAGGCCGAGGAGGGACGAGGGGCCGAGCCGCGCTTACAACGGTTCGGGGAATCGCAAGTTGGACTTCCCCAAGGCCTTACCGAGAATTATGGCGGCCTCCGGCTCGTTGACGCCGCGCGAGGTGGCCAATTCCGCGACGAGCATGTTGCGTGCGCGGTCGAGCATTTTCTTCTCCCGGAACGACAATGACTTATGGGACTGAATGGCGACCAGGGCCTTCAGCACCTCGGCCACTTCCAGAAGACTGCCGCTTTGCATTTTGGCGGAGTTCTCCTTGAAGCGGTCCTTCCAGTCGGAACTGGACTTGCAATCGCCGCAGGAGAGGAAATTGAGCATCTTGGCCATCTCGCCATTGCGCGTCACCTTGCGCAGGCCCACCTCCGAAACATGGGAGAAGGGAACCATGACGGTCAGGCTATTGTAAAAGAGCCGCAGGAGGTAAAAATGCTCCGACTGGACGCCGAAGGCGCGTGAACTGATGTTCTCTATCGTACCTACCCCATGGTTGGGGTAAACCACTTTTTCACCGACTTGAAAGGTCATGCAGGGACCTCGTAACACCTTTCAGCAGTTGTATGTCACGTTCGTCATTTTTCAAACGTAACCGAGACTTAGTTCATTGTGATTTGTTCTGACCAAACCGTCAAGGTGTTTCTTTTCAGTATTATAAAGACTTAATCTGATGTTAACGAAGGCTAATGCCCAGGTCAAATTTAAGACCTGCGAATCCGCTGAGATGTAAGATAACACGCGGCTTAGGTGCTAGTACTGGCAACGCCACGGCCCCTGTGCCGCGGGGTGCGCCGGGCGGGCTCAAGCGGTTTTCATGAGGCCGCGGATGTAGCCCAGGTTGCGGCGCATGTCGGCTTCGACCGATTTGGAAGGTGAATCGGTCTCTAAATTGGCGAAACCGGAGAAGCCTAGAGAGCCGATCAGGCGCATCACTTCGGGGAACGGGATCTTGCCTTCGCCGAGGTAATGCGGATTGTCCTTGAGGTGGAACTGGCAGATGCGGGCTGCGCCGAGCCAGGGGATTTCCTTGAGGATGTCGAAGCCGGCGTTGGTCGAATTGCCGACATCGTAGTAGACTTTCACGGCCGGGTTGCGGGCGCGGTCCAGGATGCGCACGTTATCCTCGGCCGAGATCATGTTTTCGAGCCCCAGCAGGACGCCGTTTTTGTGGGCCTCGGGGGCTATCTCGCGCAGGAAATCGCCGACGTAGTCCATCTCCTCATGGGTGGTCAGGCCGCCTTTGCCGAAGAACGGCAGCAGGACGACCTTGGCGTCCAGCTTGCGGGTGATGGGAATGGAATCGGCGACCCATTTCTGGCCCAGCTTGTCGTTCTTCAGATAATTGACGTGGAGGATGTCGAGGCAGGTGCCGGCGGCGGCGATGGAGTGTTTCTTCAACTCGTCGAGATAGTGCTGCTGCAGGTCGGCGGCGGCCAGGGGCAGTTTGCCGTCCACGGGCTTGTTGCCGAGGCTGATCTGAACGCCCTCGAAGCCCAGCGAAGCGGCGAATGCGACCGCTTCGAGCTTGCCGGAGAGGTGCAGGTTCCAGTCGGTGACGCCGATTTTGAGATGCGATTTGGGGGCCGGTTTGGCGGTCAGCAGCGGCGCAGCGGCGAGCGCGCCGGCGCCGGCCAGGAAGTGGCGGCGGGTGGTGGCAGATGAAAACGTCATGGTTTTGACTCCTCGAGGCGGACGCGTGGGACGTCCTAGCGGTTGATTCTGTCACCAAATGAGGCGCGGTGTCCGACGCCGGCGACGACACAGGCCAGGAAGCGCCGAGGCGCAGGGCGCCGGTGAGCGGATCGGCGCTGCAATCCATCATCTAGGCGCGAGCGTGGACGAGAGCGAGAGGCGAATTTCCGACATCCTGGAGCCGCGGCGTAGAATCCTACTTAGTATGCCTATTCAAAGTATTCTCGATCAGCTTCCCGATTACGCGCGGGACTTGAAGGTGAACCTGCAGAACGTGCTGCAGCAGCAGGAACTGACGCCGCAGCAGACGTGGATGTGCGCCGTGGCCTGCGCGATTGCCAGCCGGCAGACCGAACTGACGCATGCGATCGCGGAGGAAGCGGCGGCAAAGGTCGCGCCGGAGGCGGTTCAGGCCGGGCGCACGGCGGGCGCGCTGATGGGGATGAATAACGTGTTTTACCGGTTCCGGCACTTCATCCAGTCAAAGCCGGAATACGCCCAGGTGCCGGCGCGGCTGCGGATGCAGGCGATCCGTTCGCACGGGGGCGATCCGGTGGATTTCGAACTGGCGTGCCTGGCCGCTTCCACGATTAAGGGTTGCGAGGCGTGCGTGCTGTCACACGAGCAGGTGGTGCGGGAGAAGGGTCTCAACGAGAACCAGGTGACGGCGGCGGTGCGAATTGCGGCGACCGTGCACGCCGTGGCGACGGTGCTGGATGCGCTGTGAGGCGGGAGGGGCCGAAGGGGCTTTGATATAGGGGTTATCAACCCACGACGACTATCGAGATCCGAAGCGGTCGAGAATTGCTTTCAGCAGCGCGGGGGAGGCTCTGAAGCTGGTCATCCGGAGGCGGTCGATTGCCGGCGCCAGTTCAACCAGTCTCCGAGTCGCGGCCTCGCCCAGAATACCCAGAATCCCAGTCACCCGCAGGCCGCGATCGGCGGCAAGGCGTCGCGCTGCCTTTTCGTCGAGCAGGATGATGTCAGCCTGGCTGGCCTCGGCCAAAAGGATCGCCGCCTGCTCGCCAGCCTGCAGTTTCTCCAGGCCCGAGGTTGGCGTATCGGGAGACTCTTTGGCGCAGATCCAGGCTGGCGGGTTGGACGCCCAGCTTCGAACCGCAACGGGAGCGTCTTCGTGAAGCAACTCGGCGAGCACTGCCCGCGGCATGAGAACTTGATTGAAAAGCCTGGGCAGAAGGTCGATCTCACCGATCAGAATGGGATAGCAGATCGGTGACGTATCCGCTACGGCGATCATTGCCGCGAGGCGTCACGAATGGCCGAAAGATCCCGTTCGAGGTCCTCCATCGTGTAGTCGTGGCAGGCCTCGGCACGCCGGAGGAAGGACTCCGTCTCCCACCGCGAGCGCAGGCCGAGCATCTGCTGCACCTGTACAGGCGTGATCGCGCCAGAGCGATACGCTTCGACGGCGACCGCTTCCAGCACCGCGCGAGAGATACCGCCCGCCTGAGCGGCGAGCACGCGGCCGATATCGTCGGGAATCTCGATGGCGATGTTCACAACGGGCTTCCTTCCTAGTATCTTACCGCCGCGAGACGCCGGTTCGGAACCCGATCTCGATGCGCTGGGCGGCAGCGGTGTGGATTGCGGCGACCGTGCACGCCGTGGCGACGGTGCTGGATGCGCTGTGAGGCGGGAGGGGCCTCGTAAGGCATCGATCCGAAGCATAGTACGGCGAACAGACCAGTCCGGCTACGAGGGTGCGACGGACTTCATTGCTGATGGCGCGGTCGAAAACTGACTCTGGCCGCCCCAGGCTCAAGGACTACGAAAGCCCCCACCAGTTGCGAAGCATGTTCGTTCACCAGCTTCAAAACAGACTCTGCGAGCAGACTCCGCGCGAAGGCCGGGAATCGGATCAGGATCACGCCCGGCGAATCCACGCGGCCGGCGAAGACGAGCCATCCGAAATCCTTGTCCTCTGTCAGAAGTACGCGGTTCTCGACCAGCGCAAGGCCCAGCACCTCTTGGTCCACGGAGCGTTGTTGAAACTCACTCACCGCGAGCACATCATGGCCGTGTTCCCGGAGAGCACAAACCACCGCGAAATCGCAGCATTCATCCGCGAGGAAGCGCATGGAATGGATCTATTGAGAACCAAGAGCCAGGACGGATTCGTGCGCGATCGTGTCGGCCGCGTAGGCCAGTGCCGCCCGAATGTCTTTCGCGGCTAACCGAGGATATGCGGCGAGGAGATCCTCGAGAGTTGCGCCCTCGGCGAGCTTGCGCAGCAGAAGCTCCACAGGGATCCGTGTTCCGCGAACTACGGGCTTGCCCTGCATGACGCCTGCATTGATCTCGATGCGATCGGTCATGGTTCAATACCGCCTCAATTGTACCAGCATTCATTTGAGCGGCCCTATGGCGGGCCGCCCGATTGGATGAGCGTCAGAGATAGACGTGACTAGCCGTTGAGCGACCAGCCGGAGCGGTAGGTGCGCTTGAGGTAGCTGTTGGCTTCGGCGTCGTTGGTGACGCGGCCGGTGGCGGGGTCGTACTCCAGGCGCTTGCCGGCGTGGTGGGCCACCAGGCCCAGCAGCATCTGTTCCATCATCGATCCGGAGTAGTCGAAGTCGCAGTGGGTCTTGCTGCTGGTGCCGTGCGTGACGTTGTTGCTAGGCCCTTGCAGGCGTCGATCCAATCCAATTGGAAGACGTCGGGACGGCGCTGCTCGGCCAGCGTGCCGTTCTTTTCGGCTTCGAGAATCGGCTCGATCTCGGGGTTGGGCAGAGACAGGGCGGCGGGCACGCCGTCGGGGCTGAGCTGGACGACGGGGAAACCGCCGGGCTGCGGCGTGGCGTCGGGTTCCGCCGTGAAACCGGGCGGCAGAACGGGCTTGGGACGCGGGGTCGGCGGGCCGGTGCGGCGGCGCGCGGCCTGCGCGGCGTAGCCGGTGCCCTGGATCAGCGGCAGCAAGTCTTCCTTCGAGCGGCGCTTGTAATAAGTCAGGTCGCCGTCGTCGTTGTTGGGGATGATCAGGCGGGACTCGAAATCGGCCAGGATGCTGCCTTTGGTGCCTTCAAAGATCGCTCCATTGCCGATTTTATTGATGTCGATGAAGCCCTTGGGCGCCTTGGGCTTCAGTCCGCCCTGATACCAGATGTTCTCGATCGGCCCGCGCCAGGAGTTGGCGGGCAGGAAGAAACTCACCTTGAGTTTGACGGGCGTGATGTCGGCGTTGAATTTGTCACTGACCTCCTGGTCGACCTCGATGGCGACCGGCGCGCCGGCGTCGATGGAGTTCCAGACCAGGTCCATGGTATGCGCGCCCATGTCGCCCATCTGGCCGACGCCGAAGTCGCGATACATATTCCAGAAGAGGCAGTTTAAGCCGTTGGAACCGCCGAAATATTGGGGGCTGTAGGGATGGTAGGGCGACGGGCCGATCCACTGCTCGTAGTGCAGGATGTTGGGCGGCATGCCCTGGACGTCGGGATAACCGGGGCGGGGCAGTTGGCGGCTGTCCCAGCTATGGACGGTCTTGATCTCGCCGATGGCGCCGTCGAGAATCAGCTCGCGCAGGCGTTCGAAATTGGGATATGCGTGGCGCTGGGTGCCGTGCTGCGTGGCGAGCTTCACCTTGTTCTTCAGGTACTTGGCGCGGACCGTGCGGACCTCTTCGACGCTGATGCCCAGCGGCTTTTCGCAATACACGTGCTTGCCGCGATTCAAAGCCCAATTGGCGATGAAGGCGTGGTGATGATCGGCAGTACAGATAACCACGGCCTCGACGTCTTTCTGATCGAGCAGGCGGCGCCAGTCGTAATATGTCTTGGCATTGGGGAAGATGCGCAGGGCCTGCTTGGTGCGGTCATCGTTGACGTCGCACAGGGCCACGACATTCTCCTGGAGCAGAGTATTGTAGTGGGCGGTGCCGCGGCCCCACACACCGATGAGGGCGATGTTCAGCTTATTAGAAGGGGCGTTGCGGCCGCTCAGTGTGCCGCTTCTCAGAATCGTCAATCCGGCCGCGGAGGTAGCCGCGGACTTCAAAAAATCGCGTCGTTGCATGGAGCACTCCTGCCGAACATACTATCGGATCTTCGCGTCCGATAGAGGCGCGCGCGCGGAGTGCGGGGCTTGTCAGAGGCGCAATTCGTAGCCCGCGGCGCGCAGCGCGTCGATGATGGAATTGCGAACGGCCGCGGCTTCTTCGCTCGAAAGAGTGCGGTCGGGCGCGGCGAGCGTGACGCGGTAGGTCAGGCTTTGGCGGTCGTCCGCGAACGGCTTGCCGCGGTAGGCGTAGAGGTATTCGACGCGCTCGCAGCAGGGGCCGGCAGAGGCCTGGATGCGCTGGCGCAGAAGGCCGGCGAGCTCGCGCAGGCCCGTAATCACGGAAAGGTCGAAGGCGCTGGAGGGGAAGCGCTGCAGCGCGGAGTAGCGCTTGGTTTCCACGCCCAGACCGAAGAGGCGGGCGAGATCGACGTCAAGCGCCGCGCCGCGACCCGCTTCCATCAACGTCGGATGCAATTCAAACAAGCGGCCGAGCTCGACGCCGCGCCATGTGATGGTCGCCGAGCGAGCGGGATGTTCATAGGGACGCGCGGCGGCGGGCAAAGCCTCGCAGCCCGGCATGAGGCACTCGGCGAGCCGCTTGAGATCAAACATCGCCGCGGCGCCGTCGCCCTGGCTGTAGATGGCGGCCATCAGGTGCGGGATCTCTGCGGGCAGCAGGCCGGGGCCCGGAGCGCCGTCCGGAAGCGCATGGTCCGCGGCTTGTTTGTGGATCTCGTAGCCGATTTCGAAGAGCCGGAATTCGTCGAAGCGCTTGGCGTTTTCGAGCAAATTGCGATGCAGGCCGGGCAGCAGGCTGATGCGCAACAGCGACTGCTCGCTGCTGATGGGATTCGTGACGCGCAGGTGCGCGGCGGGGTCGAAGCCGAAGCGCCGGGCCATCTCTTCGCTGATGAAAGAGTAGTTCTGCACCTCGGTGAAGCCCTGCGCGGCGCAGAGTTCGCGGACCTCGTGCTGGAACAAGCGCGGGCGATTGATCCACGGACGCGTGGCCGGTTGCAGCGGGGCGACGGCGGGGACGGTGTCGTAGCCGACCATGCGCCCGATCTCCTCGAGCAGGTCGTCCTTGATGGTGACGTCTTTGGTGGCGCGCCAGGTGGGCACTGTAACCGCGAAGACGTCGGGGGCGGCGTCGGCGACGCCGAATTCGAGCGACTCGAGAATCTGCCGGACGAAACCCGCGTCGACCGGACGGCCCAGTTTGCGGATCACCCATTCCAAAGGCAGATCGATGACGCGCGTGGGCGCGGGGCCGCGCCAGTTGTCGATCAGGCCGCCCACGAGGCGGATGCCGGGGCACGCTTCCTTGAGCAGCACGATGGCGCGAGAGAGCGCGCGCAGCGTGTTGACGGGGTCCTGCGCCTTCTCGAAGCGCATCGAAGCGTCGGTGCGCAGCTTGAGGGCGGAGGAGGTGCGGCGGATGCAGGCGGCTTCGAAGTTGGCGCTTTCGAGCACGATGCGCGTGGTCGCGGGGCCGATGGCGGAATCCGCGCCGCCGATGACGCCGGCCAGCGCCACCGCGCCGGCGGCGTCGGCTATCACCAGATTCGACGGGTTGAGGGTGTAGGTTTCACCGTTGAGCGCGGCGAGCACTTCGCCCTCGGCGGCGCGGCGGACGAAGATGGTCCGGCCGTGCAGCTTGTCGGCGTCGAAGGCGTGCATCGGCTGGGAGAGCCCGGCCAGCAGGAAGTTGGTCACGTCGACGACGTTCGAGATCGGATTCAAACCGATGGCTTCGAGCCGGGCCTGCAGCCACAAGGGCGATGGGCCGACGCGCACGTTGTCGAAGACCAGCGCCGAGTAGCGCGGGCAGAGGTCGTAGTCGCGGATCTCGACATTCCATTCGTTGCCCGGCGCGGGCAGGAGCGCGAGATCGACGGGTTCGAAGAGCCGCTCTCCGGTGATGGCGGCGACCTCGCGCGCCAGGCCGTGATGGCCCCACAGGTCGGGGCGATGGGTCAGGCTTTTGTTGTCGACTTCAATGACATAATCGGGTGCGCAGCGGGGCAGCGGCTCTCCGGGCGCGCCATCGAATTCGATAATGCCTTCGTGGTCGCGGTTGATTTCCAGCTCCACGCCGGAGGCCAGCATGCCGTCGCTTTCCACGCCCGCGATGGTGGCTTTGCGAATCTCTCGCGATCCGAGCCGCACGCCCGCGGGCACGTAGGCCGTGACGATGCCGGGCCGGCAATTGGGCGCGCCGCAGACTACTTGTTTGCGGCCGTAAATCGGACCGGCGTCGACCAGCGCCACCACGTTGTGGCCGCCGGCGACGGGCGCGACCGACAGAATGCGCGCGGCGACCACGCGCGCCAGGTGCGGAGCGAACTCCTCGCAGCTCTCGCACTCGGCGGTCTTCATCGTGATCAGGCGCGTCAGCTCGGACGGGCTCAGGTCGAGCCCGGGGACGAATTCGCGAATCCAGTTGAATGAGAATTTCACGTCAATCGATTCCTTGGCATCGGGAAAAAGGGTGCACGAGCGGGGCCTTTCAGAACTGGCGCAAGAAGCGCAGGTCGCCGGCAGCGAGGTGACGGATGTCGTCGATGCCGTAACGCATCATCACCAGGCGCGTGAGCCCGAGTCCGAAGGCGAAGCCGTTCCACTCGTCGGGGTCGATGCCGCCCGAGCGCAGAACGTTGGGGTGCACCAGGCCGCAGCCGACCAGCTCCACCCAGCCGCTCTGCTTGCACACGGGGCAGCCCGGCCCGCCGCAGATGAGGCAGCCGATGTCGAGCTCGAAGCCTGGTTCGACGAAGGGGAAAAAGCCCGGGCGCAGACGGACCTTCACGTCGCGATGGAAGATCGCGGTGAGCATCTGCTGCATGAAATACAGCATGTGGCCGACGGAGACGTCGCGATCGACCATCATGCCTTCGATCTGGTAGAAGGTGTGCTCGTGGCTGGCGTCCACCTCCTCATTGCGGAAGACGCGGCCGGGGGCGATGATGCGCAGCGGCGCGCCGAACTGCTCCATGGCGCGCACCTGGACGGGCGAAGTGTGCGTGCGCAGCAGCAGGCCGCCCTCGACGAAGAAGGTATCTTGCGCGTCGCGCGCGGGGTGCGTGGCGGGGATGTTCAGCGCATCGAAGTTGTACCACTCGGTCTCGACCTCGGGGCCGTCCATGACCGCGAATCCAAGCGAAGTGAAGTACTCTTCCAACTCGCGCTGGATCTGCGTCACGGGGTGCAGCGAGCCGGGGCGCGTGCCGGGCGCGGGCAGCGTGAGGTCGATCCACTCGGAGCTCAATCGGGAGTCGAGGGCGGCGCGCTCGAATCCGGCCTTGCGGGTCTCATAGCGCGACTCTAGATCCTGCTTGACCGAGTTGAGCAAGCGGCCGATGAGTACGCGCTGGTCGGGCGCGAGCTGGCCCATCTGCTTGCCGACCGCGGCCGCGGCGGAGGCGAGCATGCCTTTGCGGCCCAGGTATTCGACGCGAGCCGATTCCAGGCCGTCGGCGTCGGCGGCGGCTTCCAGCGCGGCCGCGGCGCGCGACTGAAGCTCGGATAGCTTGGATTCCAGCATGGGGATGAAACTTTCAGTTTAGCGCGCACTCGCCGGCGGCCTTTCCGCCGCGCGCATTCGGGACGGGCATCGCGGCGCCATCAACGCCGCGGGAGGACGTAGAAATAAACGGCGCAAAAGTGGCAGACGCTGCCGGCGAGAACGAAAAAGTGCCACACCGTGTGAGCAAATTTTGAACTGGCGGCGAAGAAAATTACGCCGGCCGTGTAGGCGACGCCGCCGGCCAGCAGCCACAGGAAGCCGGGCCAGGGCAGGGCGTGAAGCAGCGGCCGGAAGGCGATGACCGCGACCCAACCCATCAGGATGTATACGCCGGTCGAGAACCCCGGCCAGCGGCCGAGGGCGACGCTTTGAAAGATAATGCCCGCCACGGCCAGGCCCCACACGACGCCGAACAGGCTCCAGCCCCATGCGCCGCGCAGGGTCACCAGCTCGAACGGCGTGTAGGAGCCGGCGATCAGCAGGTAGATCGAGGCGTGATCGAGGATCCGGAAGACGCGCTTGGCGCGGCGCGCGGTCAGCGCATGATACAGCGTCGAGGAAAGGTACAGCAGAACCAGGCTGACGCCGAACACGGTGCAGGAGACGATGTGCCAGACCGTGCCGTGCAGCGCCGCCGTCACAACCAGAATGACGAGGCCCGCCACGCTGAGCGCGGCGCCGATGCCGTGGGTGATGCTGTTGGCGATCTCTTCGGCGATGGTTTGGACGATATTGTCAGAGTGCACGCTATGGACCGTTCGGGCGCGGGCGAACAAGCGCCCAATTCCAGGATGCCTTGAGAGCACCCGCGCGTGCTGGCATGGGCTGAGGTGAAGACCCGGACGCGAGCGGCCGAGGACCGCCGGTTTGCGTCGCGGGCGCGCTCGTGGCTGCCGCTCGGCTGCATTTCGAGGAGCGTTCTTACGGCGGCGGAGACGGGCTCAGGCGGCCAGCATCGAGAACGGAGTGCGGCCGTCGTCGGCGGCGTGATGCATGTCGGCGCCGCGCGCGACCAGGACGTCGATGGAGGGCTGATCCCTGTTCTGGACGGCCGCATGCAAGGCCGTGAATCCGCCGGCCTGCGGGGCGTCGACCGGCGTGCCGGCGTCGAGCAGACGTTCGACAATAGCGGCGCGGCGTTCGGGAACGCGGCCGGCGGCGGCGGCATGCAGGGCCAGGTTTCGCATGTCGTTTACGGAGCGGACCTGCACGTCAGCGCCCCGCGCCAACAGCAATTCGACGCATTCCAAGTGGCCGTAGTGCGCGGCCAGGTGCAGCGCCGGCCAGCCTCCCGGACCGGGCGAGTTGACGGATGATGAATCGGCTTCGAGCGACGCTCCGAGCGCGGCGGCGTCGCCGGCGATGGCGGCTTCCCAGTGGTTCATTGCGGGTCAGTGTAGCGCCGAACGCGGCCGCAGTCCAGCCCTTTCAACGCCGCGCGTCAGGCCGCGGCCGGGACGAAGGCTTCCTGCGCGACGCCAGTCTCGACCCCGAGGTGATTGATGTAGAAGATCAGCACGGCGGGCGGGTATTTGCCTTTCAAGGCATCGAAGACCTGCTCCTGCCAGCCCGCTTTGAAATAGCCTTTGATGTCGGCGTCCTTGGCGAAGAACCCGTCCTGGTGCGGAACGCCGAGCAGGTTCAGGGCCTCGATGATCATGTCGAGAGACGACACCAGGACCGCCTGCGAGAGGTCGGTGGCGAGATCTTCATCGTGCTCCTGGAGGCGCGCCCAGAGTCTGGGGGCGGCCTTGCGCAGGTGTTCGCCGTTGAGCTTCACCAGGCGCGTGCGGGCCTTGATCTGGTCGAAGAGTTGATAGGTGCGCAGGCGGCCCATCGAAACGTGGCGCAGCAGTTCGCCGAAGCGGTCCTCGCCCAGCGCGAGGAACACGTCACTGATGTTCATCACTCACGAGCCTAGCATGAGCGCGCGAAGGTGCTCCACGGCGTGCAGTCGGGCGGTACAATATGAAGTTTGGTCTGACTCAATGAGCAATCTCATCGTTCTCGGGGCGCAATGGGGCGACGAAGGCAAGGGCAAAATCGTCGATCTGTTTTCGGAGAAATTCGATTTCGTGGCCCGCTACCAGGGCGGACACAACGCCGGCCACACGGTCCAGGTGGGCGGCCAGAAGTTCGTCTTGAAGCTGATCCCCAGCGGCGTGCTGCATCCCAACGTGCGCGTGGTCATCGGCAACGGTGTGGTACTCGATCCGCGCGCGCTGCTGGATGAGATTGAAATGCTCGAGAAGGCCGGCGCCAACCCGCGCAGCCGCGTTTCCATCAGCAACCGGGCGCACGTGATTTTCCCGTTCCACCGGCTGGTGGAAAAGGTGAGCGAGGCGCGCGCCAACCGCGTCCCCATCGGCACGACTTCGCGCGGCATCGGCCCGTGTTACGAGGACAAGATTGCCCGGCGCGGCATCCGCGTCGCCGACCTGATGAACACCGAGATCTTCGAGACGCTGTACGAACTTCTGGCCGAGGACAAACAGATTCTGGCGGAGGCGTTCGATATCGCGGGCGACATCAATTTCGAAGAGATCGAGGCCGAGTACCGGCGCATGGCGGAGAAGATCCGCCCCATGGTGTGCGATACGGCGCGCCTGCTGAATGACGCGATCGCCGCCGGCAAGCGGATTCTATTTGAAGGCGCGCAGGGCACGATGCTCGACATCGACCACGGCACTTATCCCTTCGTCACCAGTTCCAGCGCGGCCGCTGGAGGTGCGTGCACGGGCACCGGCGTTCCGCCCACGTCCATCGACGGAATTGTCGGCGTGTCGAAGGCCTACGTCACGCGCGTCGGGAGCGGACCGTTTCCCTCGGAGGACCGGGGCGAAGGCGGCGCGCGCATCCGCGAAGCGGGGCTGGAGTACGGCTCGGTGACCGGACGCCCGCGGCGCTGCGGCTGGTTCGACGTGCCGCTGCTGCGCTACACGGCGATGGTGAACGGCTTCGATTCCCTCATCGTCACCAAGCTCGACGTGCTCGACGGCTTCGATGAAATCAAGGTCTGCACAGCGTACAAGTCCGGCGGCCAGGTGATCGACACGATGCCCGCCGAGAGCCTGCTGCTGGACCAGATCGAGCCGGTCTACGAGACGCTGCCGGGTTGGCCGGAGCCGACCTGCGGCGTGACGAGTTTTGAGGAACTGCCGCAGAACGCCAAAGATTACCTGGCCTTCCTCGAGCAGCGGACCGGCGTCGAAATCGGCTGTATCTCGACCGGGCCGGAGCGCATGGAGACGATCCCGCGGCCGGGCTCGAAGCTCGAAAAGTTGCTGGCGTAACGGCGCCCGCCGGGCGGCCTATCTTTTCATGGTCGGGGCCGCCACGACGGCCAGGGCGATCGTGATCGCCACCAGACCGTACGTGATCCACGGGTTCAGCCTCTCGGCTTCCTTGCGCGCCACGCGCACCATGCCCAGCGTGACGTAGCCGAGCATCAGGCCCATCATCGGCTTCATGAAAAGCAGCAGTCTCCATGCCGCGCGGGAGTGCAGGCTGCCTGCCCAGAATCCAGTCCCAGGTCCCGGTGATGAAGCTGAACACTGCATACATGCCGAGCGCCATGAATGGCAGAATCCAGGCCTGCCACCGCCCGCCCCAGCGGTCCGGCCGGCCGGTGATGCCGAAGTGCACCGGGATCTCTTCGGGCAGCGTGTCCCAGGCGCGCAGGATGATCAGCAGCGGTAGGACTGCGGCCAATGCGGCGATGATCTCGAGCGGCGCGCGGAAGGGGAGGATCCACGACAACGGATTCATGCCCAGATTCTACGCCCGCGACACACGCGGCGCGGGGCGTGGATTCCCGATAGAACCAACTCGCTCGAAAGCCCGCGCGCAGCCGCGCGGCCACGCCGACGGGTTATAATCGA
>CAWIQF010000024.1:0-85145 GCA_963838205.1 Terriglobia bacterium
AGCGTGCGGCGGTTTTCACGTTCGCGCCGCTAACAGTGCGCGACGGCATGCGAAGCATGGAGTCACTCCTGATAGATTGGATAGTTGTCGGATCCGCCCCTCGGGGTCAGCTCCGGGAATGGAGCGGGTCGTTTGGATCAAACCGTCGCGAGGTACTGCTCAGCCCACGCAGCCTGATTCCCTTCGCCCAGGTCGTTCTCCGCGGATAGCCCGCGCCGGATGTTTGCGGGGAGCATTGAAGGTTAAATGCAGTACGGGAGATTGAATCGATGCTGAATGGGGAAACGAACCGCCGGATGGCCACGCGAGTGGTGGTGGCATCGACCGTGATGCTGTCCTTCATCTCGTTCTGGCGCGCGGCGGCGATTGTACTGTGCGACCTGGGCAGCTCGGCATTTTATGCCGGCGGCATCGCCGAGACGGCGGTTGGCAAGTCGGCGCCGTGGTTCATCCTTTCGATCATGCTGTTCAGTTACGCCGTGCGGGCGGTGTACATCGAGAGCTGTTCGATGTTCGTCCGCGGCGGCGTCTACAAGGTCGTTCACGAGGCCCTGGGCGGGACACTGGCGAAATTCTCGGTGTCGGCGCTGTTGTTCGACTACGTGCTGACCGGCCCGATCAGCGGGGTCAGCGCCGGCCTCTACATCGCCGGGCTGTTAAACGAATCGTTGGAGGCGGCGGGCCACAAGGCCTGGATGATCGATCCGAAGATCTTTGCCGCGGGCATCGCGATCGTGGTGACGATCTATTTCTGGCGTAAGAACATTATCGGCGTGCATGAGTCGAGCCAGAAGGCGCTACGCATCATGCAGGTCACCACAGTGATGATCGTGATATTGATCGTCTGGGCGCTGACCACGATTTTCACGCGCGGCTACCAGCCGGTCCCGCTGCCCTCGCCCTCCAACTTCCACGTCTCCAGCGAAAGCCTCGGCTGGCTGAACGGGACCGGTGTGGAACAACTGGTCTGGGTCGTCGTGCTGGTCGGGCTGGGGCACTCGCTGCTGGCTATGAGCGGCGAGGAAACCCTGGCGCAGGTGAACCGCGAGATCGCGCATCCCAAGCTGAAGAATCTCGAGAAGACCGGTCTCGTGATCTTCCTTTACAGCATGCTGTTCACCTCGATGGTGTCGTTCCTGGCCGTGATGCTGATCCCGGACGGGGTGCGCACGAAGCTGTATATCGACAACCTGATCGGCGGGTTGGCGATGTACCTCATCGGCCCGCTGTGGGCGCGGCTGAGCTTTCACGCATTCGTGGTCGTGGTCGGCGCGGTGATTCTTTCGGGTGCCGTCAATACGGCCATCATGGGCTCCAACGGCGTGCTGAACCGGGTCGCCGAAGACGGCGTGCTGCCGGACGCGCTGCGCAAGCCGCACCGGAAATTCGGCACCACGTCGCGGCTCATCAACATTATCGCGGGGCTGCAAGTACTGACCATCCTGATCAGCCGCGGCGACCTCTATATGCTGGGCGAAGCATACGCCTTCGGAGTGATTTGGAGCTTTGCCATGAAGTCGCTGTCCGTGCTCGTGCTGCGCTACAAGCAGCCGCAGGCGCGGGAATGGCGCGTGCCGCTGAACTTCAGAATCGGCGGCGTCGAGCTGCCGGTCGGGCTGTTTCTCATCACCCTGGTTCTATTCGCTCTGGCGGTCACGAATCTGATGACCAAGAAGACGGCGACGATCGCCGGCATCGGGTTTACTTTGGCCTTGTTCACGCTCTTCGAGATCAGCGAGAAGATTCACAAGCGACACAAAACGGCGGCGCAGGCGGCCGAGTTGGAAAAGTTCAACCTCGAGGAGACGCCGGAGTTCGAGACGTCGCTGCCGCAGGCCAGGCCGGGCGGCGTGCTGGTGGCCGTGGGCAACCCGAACCGGCTCGACGTGGTACAGCGGGCGCTCGAGAAAACCAACACGCGCGAAATGGACATCGTCGTCATGACCGTCAAGCGCGTGAACAGCGCCGGCTCGGGTGAGCATGACCTGGCCGCGGGGCAGGTCTTCTCCACCGACATCCAGCTCCTTTTCAGCAAAGTAGTCACGCTCGCGGAAAAGTCCGGCAAACACGTCGAACTGCTGGTGGTGCCCGGAACGGAAGTCAACGACGTCATCCTGGAGACGGCCGTCAGACTGAAGTCGTCGTTGATCATGATCGGCGTGTCGGGCAAGATGCCCCTCGATGCCTTGGCAAAAGGATTCGGCGACTCCTGGGAGCACCTGCCCGCACCCCGGCCCAAGCTCTCGCTGGAGATCGTCCAGCCTAACGAGGACGAGCGCAATTTCATCAACCTGGGGCCGCATCCGCCGCGGCTGTGGCCGGAAGACGAGGAACTGCTCCATCGCCTGTGGTTGGAGATCAGCGAACAGGAGCCCGGCCACATCCTGCACCATCGCGACGTGTTGCGAGTGGCGCTGCGGCGGCTCGATCGCGACTGGAGCTCGGGCCGGCACGATGAAGTCATCGGGGAAGTCCAGGAGCCGCCCTCCCGAACGGAAACGCCCTGAGGAACGGCGGCGAGATATGAGCGAGATCGCAGTGCGGGTGGCGACGCCCGCCGACGCCGAGTTTTTGGTTCGTGGCAACGCTGCCATGGCACTGGAAACCGAGCACTTGTCGCTCGACCTGGACCGCTTGCGTGATGGAGTCCACGCCCTTTTCGAGCAACCCGGCCGCGGCGTCTACTACGTCGCCGAAATTGACGGGCAACGCGCCGGGCAAATGATGATCACGTATGAGTGGTCCGACTGGCGCAACGGCCTCTTCTGGTGGATCCAGAGCGTCTATGTCGAGCCCAGATTCCGGTCGCAAGGCGTCTTCAAAGCAATCTATCGGCACGTCGAACATCTAGCCAGAACAAAGCCCGGAATCTGCGGGTTGCGGTTGTATGTAGAGAATAGCAACAGCCAAGCCCAGGAGATCTATCAACGTCTGGGCTTGCAACGGACGGCCTACCAGATGTTCGAGGTCGATTTCGTCCTGGGGCGCGAGTAAATCATTCACAAATTCTTCTTAAAATCATTGGCTTGCGTGAATTACTGGCATTGTTGAGGAGCTGGAAGGCCGCACGGCGGAGTGCCGCGCAAGGCGCTCAATCCTGGCTCCTTAAATGATCTCAGTCCCGCCCAATCGTAGAACTCCACAACACGGGTGTTGTGATTCTCTACGGAGTTTTGGCGGATTAAAAATAGAATTTTCTTTTAAATCAATTGCTTACAATCGGCGGTAGATTGGAGTCCCGCGTGCATTGTAAAGGGCACCCGCAAGAAGCGGCGAGAAGGAGATCAAGACAATGGCAGTTCTATTACTCATCATCACGTTCGCGGTTTTCATCACCATCGACTGGGTCATGAATCACGGGAAGGCACCGGCCTTGAGCCTGGCCGAATCGCAGGCCGGTGCAGCGCCCAACGACGAAATCGTCGCTGGTTTCCATCTGCCTAAGCGGTTGCGCTATCACGCCGGCCACACCTGGGTGCAGCGCGAAAGGAAGAACCTGAACCGCGTCGGCGCAGACGAATTTGCCGCCATCTTTGCCGGTCCCGTGGAGCGCATTGAATTGCCAAAGCCGGGCACCTGGGTGCGCCAGGGCCAGAAGGCTATCTCATTGTTCCGCAATGGGGAAAAGATCGAAATGGTGTCTCCGGTAGAAGGTGAAATCGTGGAAGTGAACCAGGATCTGCTGACTGATCCGGCGTTATTGCGCAGCGACCCCTATGGCAATGGCTGGCTGATGTCGGTCTTCGCTCCGGACGAGGAAGGGCCCACCCGCAACCTCCTGCCGGTGTCCCTGATCGCCACTTGGATGCGCGAAGCCGCCGAGAGATTTTACCTCCTGCAGCCCATGCCGGCCGGTGTCACTGCCGCCGACGGAGGTCGTCCTTCCGAACTCGCCACTGCGTCTCTCTCTAATGAAGTGTGGAAAAAATCAGCGAAGGAGTTCTTCCTGAGTTAACTCCAACTCACTTCCGGATGTAGAAAAATTCTACCATCAGACAAGTTTGTCTGATATACCTTAGGGTAGGACCGGAAGTTGAGGAGTTTGAGATGGTAAAAGCTGTTCTCTACGACAGCACCCTATGTATCGGTTGCCGCCAGTGTGAGCAGGCCTGCGCTGCGGGCAAGAATCTGGCCTACAACGACAAGATCGCGGCGGAAGAGTATCTGTCGGATCGGAAGTTGACGACAATCCGCACGCACGGGGAGCGTTTTTCCCGCAAGCTGTGCATGCATTGCCTGGACCCGACCTGCGTTTCGGTGTGCCCGGTGGCGGCACTCGAGAAGACCGGGCTGGGTCCTGTCGTTTATCACGAAGATCGGTGCATGGGGTGCCGCTATTGCATGGTGGCCTGCCCCTTCCAGGTGCCGGTCTACGAGTGGCACTCGCGACTTCCGCGGATGCGCAAGTGCGATATGTGCGCCGACCTGCTGGTGAAGGATCAGGCGACGCGCTGCAGCACAGTGTGTCCGATGAACGCCACCATCACCGGCGAGCGCAACGCACTGCTGGCCGAGGCGCGCAAGCGGATCGCCGACAACCCCACGCAGTATTATCCGGAGGTTTACGGCGTGGCCGAGGCCGGCGGCACGTCGGTGCTGGTGATCGCGGCCGTCCCCTTCGGCCAGATCGGCTACGACACCGGGATTCCGAAATCGCCAATGCCCGCTTTCACCTGGGCCGTGTTGCAGCACATTCCGCAAGTGGTCGCCGTGGGCACGGTACTGCTCGGAGGGATCTACTGGATCACCAGTCGCCGCGAGGATGTGGCGCGCGAGGAGGGACGCTGATGCGGACCCATTCCCGTTTCACGTTCTGGCGGATCGTCGGCGCGGTGATCATGCTGGCCGCGCTGGCCGCCACGGTGCTGCGCTTCGCCGGCAGTCTCGGCGCTTCCACCAACCTCAGCGACCGATTCCCGTGGGGCATCTGGATCGGCTTCGACGTGCTATGCGGCGTGGGCCTCGCGGCCGGCGGATTCACGCTCGCGGCGACGGTTCACATTTTCCATCTCAAACGCTTCGAGCCCATCGTGCGGCCAGCCATCCTGACCGCATTCCTGGGATACGTGCTGGTTTGCGCGGCGCTGATGTTCGACCTCGGCCGGCCGTGGAACATCTGGCACCCGCTGATCATGTGGAACCCGCACTCGGTGATGTTCGAGGTCGGCTGGTGCGTGACGCTTTACACGACGGTCCTGTTCCTCGAATTCCTGCCCCTGGTGTTGGAACGGTTCCGGCTCGAGCGCGCGCGGCAGATGCTGCGCCGCATCATGATTCCGCTCGTCATCCTGGGCGTGATTCTCTCCACGTTGCATCAAAGCTCGCTGGGCACGCTGTTCCTGATTATGCCCGAGAAGATGAATGCGCTCTGGTATACGCCACTGCTGCCGATCCTATTCTTCGTCTCGGCCATTGCGACCGGTTTGGCCATGACGATTTTCGAGTCCTGGCACAGTGCCCGGGCCTTCGCCCGGCAACTCGAATTCCCGCTGATCCAGAAACTCTCGCGCGTGCTGGCGGTGATGATCGCCCTCTATCTGGCCATGCGCTTCATGGACCTTTCCGGGCGGCACGCCTGGGGCAGGCTGGACCAGCCCGGCGCCGAGCGCTGGCTGTTCGCGCTGGAGATCGTGCTGATGGCGGTGCCAATGCTGCTGCTGTTGCGCGAGCGAACCCGGCGCAGTCCGCAGGCGATTTACCTTGCGGCGGTGATGTACCTGCTCGGCTTCGTCACCAACCGGCTCAACGTCGGCATCACCTCGCTCGAGCGCGCCTCCGGCGTCCACTACACTCCGAAGTGGAGTGAAATCGCGGTGACTCTGGGTATCGTCGTGGCCGGCTTCGCCATCTTCCGCTTCGCGGCCCAGCATCTGCCGGTCTTCGAGGACGCCGTGGAATCCGTGCCGCCGGCGCCCTGGGAAGAGGAAATGCGCGGCCCCGCCTATGCGGCTTCGCAGCGCGACTGATCCATGCCCGAGCGCTCTGCCATTCGCCTGCCTCGCCTTGGCCTTGCGGCCAAGCTGGCGGGGTGTCTCATCGGCGGCGCGCTGATCTATTCCGCCTGCTTCTCGTTCTTCCAACGGAGGCTCGAACAGCGCCATCTCGAGGCGCTGGTCAACCTGAGCGCCTTGCGTGTCGCCGATATCATTCAAAACAGCGCGCGGCATGCCATGATGCAGAACGATCGCGAGCAGCTCTACGCCGTGATCCGCGACATCGGCCGCGAGCCCGGCATCCGCCTGCTGCGCATCATTAGTGAAGAGGGCCTGGTACGGCATTCCACGAATGCGCGCGAGGTTGGCACGATGGTCGATAAGTCGGCCGAGGCGTGTTATGGCTGCCACGCCCAGTCGCAACCGCTATCGCGCCTGAATCGCAAAGACCGGACGCGCGTGTACCTGGAACCGGACGGCCGGCGGACTCTCGCGATCATTCAGCCCGTCGAGAACGCTCCGGATTGCAGCAGCGCCGCGTGCCACGCTCACCCCGCCGATCGGCAGATCCTGGGCGTGATCGATGCCCATCTCGCGCTCGACGCCGTCGACGCGCAACTGGCCGAACAGCGGGCGCAGATGCTGGGTTTCACCATCGTCGCCGCGCTCATCGTCAGCCTCTCGGGCGGCGGCTTTATCTTCCTGTTCGTCCATCGCCCGGTGCGTGAGCTGATCTACGGAACGCTGCGCATCGGCCGCGGCGACCTCAGCCACCGCATCCACGTCGAGGCCCGCGATGAGCTGGGCCTGCTGGCCGCTTCGTTCAACCGGATGGCCGAAGAGCTGGGCCTGGCCTACTCTCAGTTGCAGGAGTGGGGCCGCCGCCTCGAGGAGCGCGTGCACGACAAGACCGCCGAGCTCGAAAAAGCGCACAAGGGGATGATCCAGAGCGAGAAGATGGTCTCGCTCGGCAAGCTCGCGGCCACGGTCGCGCACGAGGTGAATAACCCGCTGTTCGGCATGCTCACCTACGCCCGGCTGACGATGAAGGAGCTGGGCAAGCTCGATCTTCCGGCCGAAAAGCTCGATCGCATCCAGAATTATCAGGCCATCATCGAACGCGAAAGCAAGCGTTGCGGTGAGCTCATGAAAGGCCTCCTGGCCTTCGCCCGGCAAGCTCCGCCGCAGCACGCCATGACCCAGTTGAACACCATCGTCGAACGCGCCCGCGCGCTGGTGATGCACCAATACGAGCTGGCGCAAATCGAGTTGCGCATCGCGCCCGACCCGGCCCTGCCGGAGATCTCCTGCGACCCCGATCAGGTGCAGCAGGTGCTGATCATCCTGCTGGCCAACGCCTGCGACGCGCTGGGTCGCGGCGGCGCGGTCACCGTCACCACCCGCGCCCTGCCCGGCGGCGCTGGCGTCGCCGTCAGCGTCCGCGACACCGGGCCGGGCATCCCCGAAGACATGCAAGCCCAGATTTTTGAACCGTTCTTCAGCACCAAGGACGACCAGCACCGCACCGGCCTCGGGCTGGCCGTCGCCCGCGGCATTGTGGAACGCCACGGAGGTACGATCACTGTGGAGTCCCAGCCTGGCAAGGGGGCGGAGTTCCTGGTGCATCTGCCACTGTCGGCGGCCCCGGAACGCCCGGCCGCGGCGAGTGAGACTACATGAGTATGACCCGCATTCTGATTGTGGACGACGAGTTGGTGGTGCGCGATTCGCTCGCGCGCTGGTTCGAGAGCGAAGACTTCGAAGTCATGACCGCTGCCTCGGCCCCCGAGGCGCTGGAGCAATTGGCCCGCAGCCGTTTCGATCTGGCCCTGGTCGACATCAAAATGCCCGGCGTCAACGGCATCGAACTGCAGCAGCGGCTGCTCCAGGCCGACCCCGATTTGCCGGTAATCATCATGACCGGCTACGCTTCTGTCGAGACGGCGGTCAAGGCCCTCAAGGCCGGCGCTTACGACTACATCACCAAACCGTTTGACCCCGACGACCTTGTGCACCTGGTCAAGAACGCCGTCTCGCACCGCGCCGCCAAAAAGGAAGTGGCCAAGCTTAAGGAGAATCTGACCCGCGTTTTCCCCGACACGCAACTCATCGGCCAGAGCGCGGCGATGCGGCGCGTCGTCGAGATGGTGGAGACGGTCGCCGCGAGCGACGCTACGGTGATGATTACTGGCGAAAGCGGCACCGGCAAGGAGGTCGTGGCCCGCGCGATCCATGCCGCCAGCCCGCGCCGCTTCAACCCGATGGTCGTCATTCACTGCGGCGCGCTGACCGAATCGTTGCTCGAAAGCGAGCTGTTCGGCTACGAGAAAGGCGCATTCACGGGCGCGCAGGCTCGCAAGAAGGGCAAGTTCGAAGTAGCCGACGGCGGCACGGTGTTCCTCGACGAGATCAGCGACATTTCGCTGCGCACGCAGACCGACCTGCTGCGCGTGCTGCAGGAGAAAGAGATCGTCCGCGTCGGCGACACGGTGACAGTGAAGGTCAACTTCCGCGTGATTGCGGCCACCAACAAGCGCCTCGAGCGGCTCGTAGAGCAGGGCACCTTCCGGCCCGACCTCTATTACCGCCTCAACGTCTTCAATATCGACATCCCGCCGCTGCGCGAGCGCCGCGAGGACATCCCGCTCCTGGCCAAACATTTCATAGAGAAATTCGCGTCGTCGATGAACCGCACCGCGCCGCGGCTGGCTCCCCGCACCCTCGAATTGCTGCTCGGCTATCATTGGCCGGGCAACGTGCGGGAACTCGAAAACGCCATCGAGCGCGCGCTCCTCATCAGCCGCGAAGACGACCTTCCGCCGGAGGCTTTCCCCTTCCAGGTGAACCCCGCGCGTCCCGTTTACGGGCAGCGCCTCGAGGACATCGAGCGCGTCCACATCGAGAAGATTCTGGCCGAGACGAACTGGAACCTTTCGCGCTCCGCGCGGCTGCTCGACATCGACCGCACCACGCTCTACAACAAGATTCGCCGCTACGGTTTGAAAGAACCCGATTCGAACGCCGTGACGGCGGAATAGAGGAGCGCCGCCGAGCGTGATGCAAGGCGTCGATCTGATTCGCGCAGGCGCCGACGGCCGGATGGCCCCGGCTCTCGAACTGCTCGATCGCCTGGCCGGCGTGCTCGCCCGCCGCCTCGGCGTCTCGTGTCACGTGCAAGCGCCCGTCTTCGACATCGCCTTCGCCGAGGATCTGGTCCGCGGGCAATACTACTCCTCCTCCGTCCTGGCCGCGCTAACGCCGCCCGCCGCGGGCCACGCCGCGCTCGCCGTCACCGAGGCCGATCTCTATGTGCCCGTGCTGACCTTCGTTTTCGGCGAGGCGCAACTCGGCGGCCCGCGCGCCATTGTGTCGTTGCATCGGCTGCGCGAAGAATTCTATGGTCTGCCGCGGGACGAGAAAAAGTTGGACGCGCGATTGGCCAAGGAGGCGCTCCACGAGCTCGGCCACACGCTCGGGCTGCGCCACTGCGACGACTGGCGCTGCGTCATGGCCTCGTCTCACGCCGTCGAGCGCCTGGATCTCAAAGAAGCGCAGTATTGCCGCCAATGCGCGCAGCGCCTCGGCCGCTGACTCAGCGCTTGCGCCGCGCCCGCTCCGGTTGCTCCGGTAAGATCAGCGCGAACAGCAGCTTCTTCTCGACACCGTCCACGCGGTACAGCCGCACCTGTACGCGGTCGCCGATGCGGATCTCGGCCTTGCTGCGTTCGGCGACAATCTTGCGCGTGTTCTCCTGCCAGTTCCAGCGTCCGCCGGGCAGGGTCTCGAGCAACACCAGCCCCTCGACGAACAAATCGTCGAGCTCGACGAAAAAGCCGAACTTGGTCGTGCTGATCACCAGGGCGGGGAAGTCGTCGCCCACGCGCTCCGTCATGAAGCGGATCTTTTTCCACTCCACCAGATCGCGTTCGGCCTCGGCCGCGCGACGCTCCGTGTCCGAGCAGATCTGTGCCACCTGCTCCAACGCGCCTTCCTCGTACGGACGCCCGTCCAGCAATCCGCCCAGCAATCGGTGCACGATCAGGTCCGGGTAGCGCCGGATGGGCGACGTGAAATGCGTGTAGCTCTTCGCCGCCAGCGCGAAGTGGCCCGAGTTCACGGCGCTGTAGCGCGCCTGCTTCAGCGAGCGCAGCATCAGGTAGTTGAGGATGCGCTCTTCGGGCCGTCCCTCCAGCTTTTCGACCAGCTTCTGGTACATCCGCGACGTCACCTTCAGCCGCTCGTCGGGGCGCACGATGTCCTTGCGGATCTTGCGCCCGTCGCTCTTCCGATCCACCACGCCGTAGCGTTTCACCGGAATCGCGCCGATCCCCAGCGTGTGTCCAAACCGCAGCGCCAGCTCCTCGAAATCCGCCACGCGCGCCGGGTCGGGCGGCTCGTGCACGCGGTAAATCGACTCCTCCAGGTGCGCTTCCAGGTGCCCCGCCACCGCCTCATTCGCCGCCAGCATGAACTCTTCGATGATGCGGTGCGCGAACAATCGCTCGCTGCGCCGGATGCCCGTCATCGCGCCTTGCTCGTCAAATAGGATCAGCGGCTCCGGCAGGTCGAAGTCGATCGCGCCGCGTTTATAGCGCCGCCGGTTGAGAATCTCCGCCAGCTCCTTCATCAGCTCGAATCGCCCCACCAGCGCCGCATACCGCTCGCGTTGCGTCGCATCGCCATCCAGCACCAGTTGCAGGTTGGTGTACGTCATCCGCTCGGCGCTGCGGATCACGCCGCGGCAGAACTCCTGCGCCACCGTTTCGCCCGCGCGGTCGATTTCAACGAGCGCCGAAATCACCAGCCGGTCCACGCCCGGCTTGAGCGAACAGATCTCCGTGCTCAGCTCCAGCGGCAGCATCGGCACGGCCCGGTCCGGGAAGTAGACGCTGGTCCCGCGCTTGAGCGCCTCGCGGTCGATCGGCGTCCCCGGTCGCACGTAGTGGCTCACGTCGGCGATGTGGACGTGCAGCAGATAGCGGTCGTTCGGCAGCCGTTCCACCCACACCGCATCGTCGAAGTCGCGCGCCGTCTCGCCGTCGATCGTGACGCAGTCCAGGTTGCGGAAATCGCGCCGCCCCCTCAGTTCCTCGGCCGTGATCGTCGCCGGACACGCCTCCGCCTGCTCCAGCACCTCCGCCGGAAAACGGTGCGGCAGATGGTGCTTGCGGATCGTGACTTCGACGTCCACGCCGAAATCGTCCGGATGGCCCAGGATCTCCACCACGCGACCCACCGCGTCGTCGTTCTCGTCCTCCGGATACTCGACGATCTCGACGTTGACGATCATGCCGTTCAGATCTTCGGCGCTGCGAATCGCCGGCGCGGCCGCGCCGATGCGGTCGGGCGTCGCCCCGGCCCCGGGCAGTTCCATGCCATCGGGAATCAGAATCGACTGCCGGATGCGCGACTCGTGCGGCACCACGTAGTTCTCGCGCCGCCCCACGCGAAACTCGCCGACCACCGTGGGATGGGCCCTTTCGAGGACCTTGACTACCTCGCCCTCGGCCCGTCCTTCGCGCCCGATGCGGCCGATGCGCACCAGCACGCGGTCGCCGTGCATCCCGCGCCCTTCCGCGCGCGGCGGCAGGAATACGTCGCCCTTCACCGCGCCCAGCGGCGTCTCCGATGTCAGAAACCCGTAGCCGTCGCGATGCAGATTCAGGCGCCCGATGGCGTATTCCTGCTGCCGTTCGGGCAGCGCGTATTGGCCGCGGATTTCGATCAGCGCGCCGCGCCGCGCCAGCTCCTCCAGCGTCTCTTCCAGATGCTGCCGCGCCTCGCCGCGCGTGCCCAGCTCGCGCGACAGCGTCTTGGCCGTGGCCCGCCCGTGCGGCAGCACCGCCAGCCGCGCCAGAATCTGATTCTCCAGGGAAGGCTCGTTTTGCGGAATCGTTCGCGCCACACAGGTAGTATAGGGCGTAGGATAAATGTCGGCATGGAGCTCGAAATCCGTCTTCCTCGAGATTCCCGAAAACGCCAACGTCATCCTCGGCCAGAGCCACTTCATCAAGACCGTCGAAGATCTTTATGAGGCCATCGTCAACACTGTGCCGCAGGCCCGTTTCGGCATTGCTTTTTGCGAAGCGTCCGGCGCCTGCCTGATCCGCGTCGAAGGCAACGACGAGGCGCTCAAGCGCGCCGCCATCCGCAATGCCCAGGCCGTCGCCGCCGGCCACACGTTCGTCATCTGCCTGCGCGAAGCCTTCCCTATCAACCTGCTCACGCGCATCAAGGACGTGCCGGAAGTGGTCGGCATTTTCTGCGCCACGTCGAATCCGGTGGAAGTGATCCTCGCCGAGACCGCGCAGGGCCGCGGAGTGCTCGGTGTCATCGACGGCGCTGCGCCCAAGGGCGTCGAAGGGCCCGACGAGATCGAGTCCCGCCACAACCTGCTGCGCCAATTCGGCTACAAACGTTGAAATCGCGTTTTGTTTGATGCAAAAAGCACGAAGACTTACTTCTTAACGCGTGCGCACCTTCGGCGTGCGCTCAAACACTCCTCTGTGGGCGTGTTTTACTGCCCCAGCAGCTCCAGGTACTTCATCACGGCCTCGATGCCGCGATACAGGTTCGGCAGGTGGAACTTTTCGTTGGGCGAATGCAGGTTGTCGTCGGGCAGGCCGAAGCCCATCAGCACACTCGGCACGCCCAGGTGCTCGCGGAACGAGCCGGCAATCGGAATCGAACCGCCGCAGCGCATGAATACGGTCTTGCGTCCGAACACTGCGTCCAGCGCCTCGCAGGCCTTGCTGATGAACGGGCTCGCAACGTCCACCACCGACGCCGGCGCCGCGCTCAGCAGTTTGAACTCTGCTTTGACGCCGCGCGGGCACGCCGCCGCGATGGCCTCTTTGAGCAGCGCCACAATCTCGTCCGGCTGCTGGTCGGGCACCAGCCGCGTGCTGATTTTCACGGTCGCGCGCGCCGGAATCACGGTCTTCGCGCCTTCGCCGACGAAACCGCCGCGGATGCCGTGCACCTCGAACGTCGGCCGCGCCCATACCCGCTCGAGCACCGAGTAGCCCGGCTCTCCGGTCAGCGCCACCGAGCCGACTTCCTTCTCGCGATACTCCACTTCGTTGAACGGCAGCGAGCGCCACGCCGCCAGTTCCGCCTCCGCCGGCGCTTTCACGCGCTCGTAGAAGCGCGGGATCAGCACCCGCCCGTCGCGATGCTTCAGCGCCGTAAGAATCTCGGCAATCGCCATCAGCACGTTCGGCGCCGCGCCGCCGTAGGAGCCCGAGTGCAGATCCTGGCGCGCGCCTTCCACCGCGATCTCGCCGTACACCAGCCCGCGCAATCCCGTGGTCAGCGTCGGCAGCCCCGCTGCGAACATCTCCGTGTCGCAGATCACCACCGCGTCGCAGGCCAGCTCGGCCGGCTTCTCCGCAACGTAGGTCTCAATGCTCTCGCCGCCCGATTCCTCTTCCCCTTCGATCAGGAACTTCACGTTCACCGGCAGTGTCCCGTCCAGGTGCATCAGCCGCTCGACGGCCTTGATCAGGATCCACGTCTGGCCTTTGTCGTCGCTCGTGCCGCGACCGAAAAGATCGTCGCCGCGCAGCGTCGGCTCGAACGGTGGGGACGTCCATTCCTCCAGCGGGTCCGGCGGCTGCACGTCGTAGTGGCCGTACAGCAGCACCGTCGGCTTGCCCGGCGCGCCGGTCCACGCGCCGTACACCAGCGGGTTCCCATCGCCTCGCCGCACCTGCGTCGTCGTGCTCATGCCGGCGCGCTTCAGCGCGGCTTCGACGAAGTCCGCCGCCTTCTGAATGTCGTCCTTGTGCTCGGGCAGCGCACTGATGCTCGGTATGCGCAACAGCTCTTTCAACTGCTCCAACGCTTCATTTCGGAATCGCTCTTCTAGGCTCATGAATCACTACTCCTGAGCCAGCATAGCCGTTTTCAACGGCTCCCGGAATCGCATGCCAGTCAACCGGCTGATCCACGAAAAGAGCCCCTACCTGCTCCAGCACGCCCACAATCCCGTCGATTGGCGGCCCTGGGGCGAGGAGGCCTTTCGCGCCGCCCGCGAGCGCGACGTGCCCATCTTCCTTTCGGTCGGCTACTCCACTTGCCACTGGTGCCACGTCATGGAGCGCGAGAGCTTCGAAAGCCCGGCCGTCGCCGATCTGCTGAACCGCTTCTTCGTACCGATCAAGGTGGATCGCGAAGAGCGCCCCGACGTCGATCGCGTCTACATGCTCTTCGTCCAGGCCACCACCGGCAGCGGCGGTTGGCCGATGTCGGTCTGGCTCACGCCCGACTTGAAACCCTTTTACGGCGGGACCTATTTCCCGCCCGATGCGCGCTACGGCCGTCCCGGTTTTTTGCAGCTACTCGAGCAGATCGCCGCCCGCTGGAACTCGCAGCGCGACACGCTGGTCGCCTCCGCCGGCCATATTCTCGACGAGCTGAATCACTACGCCTCCGTCGGCGGCTCGGCCTCCGCGCTCAATCCAGACGCGCTCGCCGCCTGCTATTCCGCCTTGCGTAATAGCTTCGATTCGACTCATGGGGGCTTCGGCGGCGCGCCCAAGTTTCCACGGCCCGTGGTGTTGAACTTCCTCTTCCGCCACTACCATCGCACGGGCGATGCGGACGCCCGCGACATGGCCCTGCTCACGCTGCGCGAGATGGCCAAGGGCGGCATGCACGACCAGCTCGGCGGCGGCTTTCACCGCTACTCCGTCGATGAATCCTGGTTCGTCCCGCACTTTGAGAAGATGCTCTACGACCAGGCGCAGCTCGCCGTCTCCTACCTGGAAGCCTTCCAGATCAGCGGCGAATCGCTCTATGCCGCGGTCGCCCGCGACATCTTCGAATACGTTCTCGGCGACCTGCGCCATCCCGGCGGCGGCTTCTACTCCGCCGAGGACGCCGACTCCGTCATCGATCCCTTAAACCCGCACGACAAGGGCGAGGGCGCATTCTATATCTGGACTCGCGGCGAGCTCGATACGCTGCTCGGCACGGCGCGCGCGGCCGCGTTTGCGCGCCACTTCGGCTGCCGCGATAGCGGCAACGTCGAGAGTGACCCGCACGCCGAGTTTACCGGCCGCAACATTCTCTATCAGGCCGAGCCCAGCTTCGCCGACGCCGACCTAAACGAATGCAAGCGGATCCTTCTCGATGCCCGCGCGCAGCGCCCGCGTCCGCACCTCGACGACAAAGTGCTGACCTCCTGGAACGCGCTCATGATCTCCGCCTTCGCCCGCGGCGCGCAGGTCTTCGCGGCGTTCGATCCTGCGGCCGCGGCGCGCTACCGCGATGCCGCCACCGCTGCCTGGCGCTTCCTCATCGAGAACCTCTACGACGCCGTTGACCGCAAGCTCTACCGGCGCTGGCGCGATGGCGAGCGCGCGATTGATGCCTTCCTCGACGACTACGCCGCTCTCGTTCAGGCCGCGCTCGACCTCTACGAAATGTCCTTCGACGCGAGCTATCTCGACCTCGCCCGCGCGCTCGCCGACGCCATGCTGGAGCGCTTTGAAGACCCCGCCGGCGGCTTGTATTCGGCGGCTGCATCGGCCGACCTCGTGCTGCGTCTCAAGGAGGACTACGACGGCGCTGAGCCGGCCGGCAACTCGGTCGCCGCTGGCGCGCTGCTGCGCCTCGGCGCCTACACGCGCCACGAGCCGTATCGCGCCGCCGCGCTGCGCATCTTCGACGTCTTCGCTGCGCGCCTCAACCAGCAGCCGTTGACGCTGCCTCAGATGCTCTGCGCCTGGATGTTCGAGCTTTCGGCCCCGCGCCAGGTGGTGCTCGCCGGCCCCGCGACCGCGCCATTCCTCGCCGCCCTCCGCAGCCGCTTCCTGCCGGCGACCCTGGTCTTCGTCAACCCGTCCGACGGGCCGTTGAGCGCTATGCGTCCCATCGCCGGCCGCACCGCCGCCTACGTTTGCGAAAACTACGCCTGCCAATTGCCGGTGACGACGGTCGAAGAGTTTACGCCGCTGCTCGCGGGCCGCTAGTCCTCCGTTTCCGCTAAACTGGCCTCATGGCGCGACAAACAACCTTTAAAGGCGGCCCGCTGGAACTGACCGGGCCGGAATTGAAAGTCGGTGACAAGGCCCCGGATTTCAGTGTTGTAGATAAGACTCTAACGGACGTGACTCTGGACGGCACCGGCCACGGCGTGCGCGTGTTCAGCGTCGTTCCTTCGCTCGACACGCCGGTCTGTGACATGCAAACCAAGCGCTTCAACGACGCGGCGGCGAAGCTGCCGGGCGTCAGCTTCTACTCCATTTCCATGGACCTGCCGTTCGCCCAGAACCGCTGGTGTTCGAGCTTCGGCGTGGACCATGTGAAGATGCTCAGCGACCATAAGCACGCCAGCTTCGGCGAGCACTACGGCACGCTGATCAAGGACTGGCGCATCGAATCGCGCGCCATCTTCGTGGTCGACAAGGACGACGTCATCCGCTACGTGCAATACGTGCCCGAGGTGGCCGAACATCCCGACTACGAAAAGGTCATCGCCAAGGCCAAAGAGCTCGCGGGCTGACCGCAGTCCATGCTTAGGGCGTCGCTTCTGGCGGCGGAGGTGGCGACGATGTTCGTCGTCATTCCGCTGCTGTTTTACTACCGCGTTCTGCCCAACTATCCGCTCCCGTTCCTGGTGCTGTGTGTAACGGTCATCTACTTGTTCCTGCGCCGGGACGCGTCGTTCGACCGGCGCCACCTGTGGAAACTGGCCGGCGTGCGGACGGGACTGAAGCTCGTGCTGATCCGCGCGGCGGTGCTGTGCACCGTCATCGGCGTCGGGGTGTGGCTGTTCATGCCCGAGCGGCTGTTCAGCTTGGTGCGCCGCGCGCCGCTGCTCTGGGCCTCCGTCATGGTGCTCTATCCGCTGCTCTCGGTGTATCCGCAGGAGCTGTTCTTCCGCGCTTTCTTTTTCCATCGCTACCGCCGGCTGTTCGGCCAGGGCGCGGCGACCGTCGTCGCCTCGGCGCTGCTGTTCGGCTTCGTCCACATCGTCTTCGGCAACTGGATTTCGATCCTGCTGAGCAGCGTCGGCGGCATGCTCTTCGCGCGCACTTATTTCCACTCCGGCTCGCTGGCGCTGGTTTGCATCGAGCACGCGCTGTACGGCAATTTTATTTTTACGATCGGCCTGGGCGAATTCTTCTATCACGGCACGCGGCGCTGAATAACGAGAAGACCGCTCACGATCGCGGCTCTGAAAACAAGCGGTTCGGTTCGGAGCGCTGGCGCTGACCGTGGGACGAGGCCTGCATCAATCCGCGCCGGAAGGCCGCCATGCGTTTGCCGCGGGGCAGGCCGGATTACCCGGAGATCTCGCCGCCGCCGAGCCTCCGCACTTCGTCAATCAGCGCCTGCAGCCGTTCGTCATGCCGCGGAACCAGATGGAAGCGGCGCGCCACTTCGGCGCGCGCCCGCTGAACCAGTTCCAGGTCGAACTCGTTCAGGCCCGCCAGATCGCGGTACAGTCTGTGGCCCGCAGGCCTCCTCGATTTCGGCGCGACGCCCGGCGAGCGTGCTGCCGGGTGGGGAAGTGACGTTGGCCGGAGCGGTGGCGATCTCCAGGTTCGGAAACGCCGGATGCCAGAAGTACTGGCCGGCGACCAGGCTCTCGTGAAAGCAATCGACGACGCCCAGCCAGGCCGCATCGAGCATCGTCTCGGTCGCGCGGGCGAGATCGGCGGGGCCAGGCGGGCGCGTGTAGGCGCCGTCTCCGGCCAGCATGTTGACCTGTGGATTGTTGGCGATGTGTGGATGTTTGTCGAGCAGTTCACTGAAGAAGCCGCGCAGGTCCGACTCGTGCGCCAGCCGGTTCAACGGGTCGTCGGAGAGAGCGCCCTGCTGGAAGAAAGTGTAGATCGAACCGAGGCGGTCGATCGGGTCGCGCAGGAACAGCAGGTCGAAGAAAACGAACCCCGGCGCAGAGGGCCGCGGGTAGCGCAGATGGTGACTCGAAATGGCCTGCAGCTCGGGGTGTTCGCGGACGAACTCGAGCAGCTCCGCAGCCGACAACTGGGCGTCCCGGCCATCGCCTTCGAAGCGCGCAAAGCTGAGCGGGAAACTCTTCTGCAGCAGGTTCTCGACCGTGGTGCCGGCGTTCTTGAAGATGTGATAGTGCAGGATGAGAAAGCGCATGAATCCCGGCGTCTCCGCTCCGCAAAGCGCCGGCCGTGAATCCCTGCAGGCGCTGCTCAACCAATTGTAATCCGCGCCCGGGCGGGGCTCTTCCAAATCGAAAAAACGGTAAGGGCTTACCGCGGCGGTCCTTTAGAATAAGTAGATTGCGGACATGTTTCAGTAAGCCCTTCATGCGTGTCCGGTCGAGCACCTTTCTAATCGACGCAAGCACTTATTAATCAATCAGTCACAGTCGTTCCGACCCTTATCGATTTCAATCCCGGCGGCGCGATTGCGGACCCTCCAACGGCCCGGCGACGGCGGCTGGAAATTGACAAACCCGCTACTAGTAGCGGCCCTCGTCTGCAAGTTATTGATTATAAACAGCCAATTAGAGCACCCCCGCTACACCGTAGCGGCTTGTCCGCGGCCGGACCCGGAATTGCCCATGCCGACCAGCGCGTCCGAGCCTCAACCGGACAGGCATGTAAGCCCTCCCTGCTTTGCCCTTGCGATCCCACCCCAACTGCACCTGCCAGACGCGCGCGGTCGAGCCTTCGCGGCAGGCCGGCGGCACCGCTCGGGATGAGAAAACGGCTGCAACGGAGGCGGCTGGATGTACAATCAATCCTGCCGATGGTGGTAAGTGGAATTTCTGGTACAGTCGTGAGGGAGAAGGCAGTACTTGGATCTCCGGCCGCCCCAATCCCGGCACACGGCCAAAGCGGCCCTCCGCAACTAGCGGCCGCGTGGCGCCGGAGTGCCGGTGCTCTCCCGCTTCGTTTGCAGACTCCGGCCGGAGCAGTTTTGTCGATTCAAGTCCCAGTCTGATTTCGCGTGGAGAAGGAAAAAGGGGGAGAAAGAAATGGCTAGTTTTCGCAGGTCAGTCCGGGTGATGGCAGTGCTGGCGATCGCGGCCGGCATCGCGGTAGCCGCTTCGACGGTTAGCGGGCCGGTTGTCTCGTGCAGTCAGTACAACCAACAGACCGCCCGGCTTCGTCAGGAAAGCCAGACCGAGCTGTTGCCGGCCCTCACTTTTTCGTGCATGGTTTACAACCAGTTGGCCAACTCCAGCTCGCCCATTCAGGCGGGTACCCTCTACGACTGGGAAGTCTTGTTCCCGCTGAATGCGCCGATCACCAATTCCCCGGCGATCCTGGGCGGCGCGACCGAACCGCAACTGACGGTTGAAGTGGTCCGCCATGGCAGCACCACCGGCGAAGGGACCGCCACCTTCTACGCCACCAAACTTCCGTCTCCCGGCGGGATTTACCCCGGCACTGCCAGCTCCGGCGGCGCCGTGATTTTCCCTCAGGTCAATATGAATCCGGATGGCGACCACAGCACCGCGGCTGCTCCCGACACTGTCTTTATCAGCATCGTCAACCTGCGTGCCAGCGCTCTCGGCCTGGCCAGCAACCCGCCCAACTACGGCGGTCCGCTGGTTCTCACGATTTGGGCCAAGCCCAGCCAGACGAAGAATTCGGCGAATCAGACCAACCCGGGCAATGTTTTCGCGGGGATCAACGGCACTCTGACGAATGAGCAACCGACCATCGCGATCCAGTTGGGCTATGCCGCACCCAGTCTGCTGGTGTCGGAAGTGAGCGCCTACATCCCGCCGCCGCCGCCCCCGCCGCCGCACGTGCATGGCTATCACGGTAAGCAAGGCACTGGCTCAAGCAATACTGGCTCAAGCAATAATGTGGAGTACTTCGGCGTCGACTTCGCCGAGCTCTACAGCTACGCCTTTGCGCCGCCCGTGGATGGTTGGGAATCTCCATCCAAAGACGGTGGCACGCGTCTCGCTTTCGTCTTTTCCAGTGGCGGCGATAACGGTTGGCCGAGCTTCATCGACCTCTTCGTCCCGGCCACGATCGAGGTGCGCGAGGGCGCCACCGTCGTCGTTGTGGCGAATTATGTCCAATCTCCCAACGCCGATGGCTCCGGCGGCAAAGTCATGCCCACCCAGACGGGCACTTTCGCTTCGAACTCCACCTACCTCGGCGTCAATGCGGCCGCCGGCGCTTATTCCTCCTCGCAATGGGTGAATATCACCGGAACCACGCTGGTGGTTTATGAGATCGCGGCGGTGCCCCCCGCTTTGCAGGCCGTCACAACTACTCTCGAAGTGCCGGTCGAGGCCGAGATTGTTTCCACTCCGACGATTTATCCTCCACCGGACGATCCGAAGGCCCAGGTCACGATTGTCATGGCGGGCTTCGCTCCGTGGACTCCCGCTCCCACGGTGCAGACCGCTCCCATCCCGCGCTTCGCCGTGCCACCCCCAGTGAGTGGCAGCGTGCTGTAGGTCGATCCAGGCGCGACGAACCGCCTGTTCCCGCGGCTTTTGACCGGTCGGGGAATTCTTCAGTGGCCGATGATCGGGAGCGGTTTCCGGGCCTGGCGCCCGCGACCGGGCGGTGCCGGCTCCGGGCCGGCAAAACGGATAGGTGTATCCGTTTTTTCACCAATCATCAATGACTTGCGGACAAGAAACCGGAAAACCGAATCGCTTCCAGTTCGATGCGCGCGCTCGATCCGGGGATCTAAGACGACTGCAGTCGCGCCCTGCGGCGGGTTGGCGATTTCCTCTCAAGAGCTTACAATCGGGATGAGATCAGAGCGCCGAATGGGATTGGCGGCGTGGTCTGATCATCACAGGAGGGAACCGTGCGAACGTTCGTAGCCGGTTCACAGCGACGCGGCTCGCCGCCGGCGGCCGCTCAGTCTTCCCCAGCCGTGGAACCCCGTCCAGCGCCCTTTCCGCCAACAGCCGGTTGCGCCCGCAGGATCATTGCGCCCGGCCCGGGGGCGCTGGCGATCATCGCCTGTCTCGCCGCCGCGCTCTGGGCTCAGCCAGTCTGGGCGCAGCAGATCGCCGACCTCGGCAGCGACGTCCCCTTCGCGATCAATGCCAGCGGAGAGGCCGTCGGCGTGACGGGAGCGATGCAGGGTTGCAGCGGCCTCGGGTATCCCTTTCTCTACTCCGGCGGCGTTGTGACCGAATTGAGCACGCTCAGCGTCGGTACGGCCACCGCAATCAACGATAGCGGACAGATCGTGGGCCAGACGTTTATCGCACCCTTCCTGTATTCGGGCGGCGTCATGAACGACCTGCGCCCGGCCGGCGTCGGACTGGCCGTGGCCATCAACAACAGCGGGCAGATCGTTGGCGCGTCGTCCACAAACGGGCCGATCCTCGACGCGTCGCCGGGCAGCGTGCAGCATGCCGTTGTTTATTCCGGCGGCGTCTTGACCGACCTGGGTACGCTCGGCGGCAGCCTCAGCGTTGCCACTGCAATCAACGCCAGCGGCCAGGTCGCCGGGTATTCGATGCGAGCGGACGGCACGGAGCATGCCTTTCTGTATTCCAACGGCGTCATGAGGGACCTGGGGACGCTCGGCGGCGCCATCAGCCACGCCAACGCCATCAACGCCGGCGGAGAGATCGTCGGCTTCGCGGACACGGCGGACGGCTCCTGGCATGCCTTTCTGTACTCCGGCGGCTTCATGCTCGACCTGGGAACCCTTGGCGGACCGCATAGCGAGGCCTCGGGGATCAACACGAGCGGGCAGGTGGTCGGGTACTCGCTACTGGCCGGTGGCGCCAATAGCGCTTTCATTTACTCGAACGGCGTCATGACGGCGCTGAATTCGCTGCTGCCTCCCGGCTCGGAGTGGGGATATATGGCCCCGCCTTTCGGTCAGGCGGGGCTGGAGCAGGCGAATGCCATCAACGACAACGGCGAGATCGCCGGGTGCGCGTACGTCAGCGGCGCGATGCATGGGTTCCTGCTCACGCTGACACCGAACCTGACTGGCCTGCGCCCAAGCTCGGTGGCGCCGGGCGGGGCTCCTTTCACGCTGACGCTCACCGGCACGAGCTTCATTCCGGGGGCGACGGTGAATTGGAACCTCGAATTTTTCAGCATGGCGCTGGCGACAACCTATGTCAGCGCGACACAGTTGACCGCCATCGTTCCGGCGAGGCTGATCACAACGGATGGTACGGCGATTGTGACTGTGACGACGTCGCAAGGCGTCTCGCCGGGAGCGGCGCTCGCCATCCACCCGCCGCGCCGTTCGCCCGGGATGCCGCAACGGCCGAAGCCGCCTGAACATCCGCCCGCTGCTCTGAAATGGGACCCGCTATAAGCAGGTTGGCGGACGGGCGCTGTGCGTGAGACGGGCCACGCTGCCTCGCCGCAGACCCATGGCATTGTGCGAATCCCAGATGGCTCAAGCAGAGCCGCTTTTGAACCAAGAACCAGAAAACGGAAAACGGGACGTCCTGACATGTCCCAGTGGCAATTGAGTTGAGCAACGCTCGGCCGTACAGGTGCTAATTGTGCAGGAAGCCCCGTTTTCTCGGGCGGTGCTTTGCCAGTAGCCGTAGGAGCGGATGGTCGCTATTTGAGCGGTGTCGGGGGACGGCGGTAGATGGTCTGGAACTCGCCGCTGTCGGTGGAGATGGTGGTCGTGGAAGAAGAGCCAGGCAGGCCGGATCCGGTGTGGATGGGCACCGACGGCCCTTGCGGACCGCTTGAGGACGGCGCGGCGGCATCGTCCACTTTGGTCTGCGTGTTCGTCTTCGGGCCACCTTTCTTAAGCGGGCGGTAGTCGATGCGATCGATGCGGTCGCGGGGAATCGCGACCTGCTCGTTCTTCACGATGACGAGCAGGCTGTCAGCGGTCGTATCGTTGAACCGGGCCTGGCGCGGGTGGGAGGAGCCGCGCTCGTAGATCTTGAGCTCCGTACCGGTTCTCAAATCGCCCAGCTTCTTCCACGCGTCGTCGGCGGCGAGCGCGGCGAAGGCGGCGCACAATGCGAGCAAGAGAAAAATGATGGTACGCATGGACTCTCCAGTGTGCCGATCTTAGCAAATGCGGGTGGGCGGACGCGTCAGGCGGCGCCGAAGACGGCCGCGACTTCGGCGCGGAATTGCGCGGCCAGGGTGGAGCCGGGCGGCTGGGTGAGGCGGGCGTCGAAGATGCGCTGGAGCGACTGGTAGTACCACATCTGTTTTTCGCGGGGCCGCTTGAACCTCTGCCAGGCCTTATCGCCGATGCGCGCGAGATCGTGGCGCAGGGAGCGGATATTATCGAGCTTGTCGGCGATGCTGAGGCACAGCGCGTCGGGGTCGCCGGCTTCGAGCAGGTGCAGGGTGTGCTGTTTGCGCTTTTCCCAGGGCCAGAGTTTGGCGGGTTCGGTGGCGAACTCGACCAGCCGGGCGACGTTGTCGCCGAAGATAGTGCGGATCTCGTCGATGGTGGCGTCGGTGTCTTCGACGGTGTCGTGCAGCAGGCCGGCGATGGCTAGTTCGTTGGCGCAATCGTAGTCAATGAGGATCTTGGCGACGCGCAGCGGGTGGATCAGGTAGGGAATGCGCGTGCCTTTGCGGAACTGCCCGTCGTGCGCCTCGGCGGCGAAGCGCAGGGCGGCGGAAATGGCCGCTTTGCCGTCGCTATTCATGGTCCGAAGAAGAGATCCCTGGAGGAACCAGTATACGACCGGAAGGGCCGGCGGAGAAGATTCAGAAGCTAGAGGCGGGCGCTACTTCAGGAACCAGACCAGTTGCAGCAACCCATAGACGACGGGGATGGAGAAGAGCGAGGAGTCGACGCGGTCCAGCCAGCCGCCATGGCCGGGCAGAAGGTTGGAAGAGTCTTTGACGCCCGCGCCGCGTTTGATAGCCGATTCGCAAAGATCGCCGATCTGGCCGGCGGCGTTGGCGGCGGCGCACAGAAGCACGGCCTGCCAGGCGGGGATCTGTGGGAACAGGAAGTGCAGATAGGCGACGCCGGCGACGCACGAGGCGCCGAGCGAGCCGGCGGTTCCTTCCCAGGTTTTGCCGGGGCTGATGTGGGGCGAGAGTTTGTGACGGCCGAAGTTGCTGCCGACGTAGTAGGCCACCGAATCGCCGATCCAATTGACGCCCGCGGCAAACAGCAGCCACCACGGGCTGATGGCGCGCAGTTCGAGCGCGCAGCGCCAACTGCCGAAGACGTAGAGCAAGCCGAAGACGGAGCAGGCGCTCAGGGGCAGCACTGCGTCGAGCCGTTCGTGGCGCAGCGACAGAGCGAATGCGAGCAGCGCAAAAAGCACCACGAAGACGCCGATTTGCGGCAGCGGCAAGAGCAGCAGGACCACGCCCGCGACATAGCCGGTGAAGGTCTTGGCGAGATTGTCATGCTGCGGGAAGGTGGCCGCGACGATGCCCAGGAACTCGTAGTAGCACAGCAGCGCCACGCCGATGAGGACTATCAGGAAGACTTGTTGGGGAGCGAAACAGACAAGCCAGAAAAAAAAGACGCCGAGGATCAGGCCGGTGACGAGGCGCTTCATCGGGTGGGGACGGGGACGCTTTCGACATCGCTCTCGGTCACCGCGAGGGCGGGACGGAGGCCGCCGAAGCGGCGGTCGCGCTTCTGGTAAGCCACGATGGCTTCCAGCAGGCACGAGCGGTCGAAATCGGGCCAGCAGATGTCAGTGACGTAGAGCTCGGAATAGGCGATTTGCCAAAGCAGGAAGTTGCTGATACGCATCTCGCCGGAGGTGCGGATGAGCAGGTCGGGCTCGGGCTGGCCGGCGGTGTCGAGCTTGAGCTCGATGGCTTTCTCATTGACCTCGAGGCGGTCCAGCGTGCCGTTGTCGCGGGCTTCACGGATGAGGCGGTTGACGGCATCCACGATTTCGGATCGTCCGCCGTAATTGATCGCGAGATTGAGGATCATGCCGGTGTTCTCGCTGGTGAGGTGGATGGCTTCGGCCAGTTCGCGGCGGACTTTTTCCGGCAAGGCTTGAGTGCGGCCGATGGCGCGCATCTGGATATTGTTGGCCATCAGCCGAGGCACTTCGCGGCCGAGGTAATAGTGGAGCAGACGCCACAGGGTTTCGACTTCGGCGCGGGGGCGTTTCCAGTTCTCTTTGGAAAAAGCGTATAGGGTGAGGCAGCGAACGCCCAGGCGAGCACAGGTTTCCACGGTCACGCGAACGGGTTCGACGCCGGCTTTGTGCCCGGCGACGCGCGGCAGGCTGCGGCGGCTGGCCCAGCGGCCGTTGCCATCCATAATGACGGCGACGTGCTCGGGCAGACGCTCGGGGACGAGCGTGCTGGCGAGTTCCCACTCCCGGGTGCCGGGCTCCAGGATCTCCAACAGAGCCTTCATGTGGCGGTAACTTCATCCCATATTACCCCATAGTGCGCGAGGCGTTCGCCGCGGAGATGGCAGGCGCGTGAGAAGAATCGGCGATGGACGGGGACAGGTGCGCGAGGGGTATAAAGTTTTCGGCGCGCCCGCCGATTGTAGCGTGTGAGTCGATCGAGACACAGACGGGAGGTGCGTGGGAAGGATCGGCGCTGAACGCGGATAGGGGATGCGAGCGGTATAGAGATTCCGGCGCAATGGCCGAATGTCATGAAAGGACGTTAGCGAAAAAGGCGACAAAAACCCTTGATTTTGTCGTCACGAAAATGCAATTAGAAAGTAGCGCGTTTGCAACACTAGGTCACAACGGGGAACGGTGGTGACAGCGGAACGGGTATGAAGCCCTCGGCGCAGCAGCCGAAAACTCGCAAGGGGGGTTAGCGAAAAGGCCACACAATCCCCGGATCTGTGGTGAGCGAAGTGCTGTGGATGCAGCCGGTTTGAAGCACTTGAGCGGCACGGAGGCCGGCCATGCTGATCCAATCGATGGCGCTGATTACTCTGACGTGGAGCGCCGTCTCAGCCGCGGATTCGGCCACGATCGGTCTGGTATTCCGCCAGGGATCGCCGGTTCCGGCCGCTGTTCGCACGTCCTTTGAACAGCAAACGGAGCGTGGACTGCGGCAGATTGTGAGCGAGCCCGGCCTGGAAGTGACATGGCGGGCGGAGGGCGAAACGGCGCGCGGCGAATCCTGGGCGCGCCTGATCGTGGTGCGATTTCGAGGCGATTGCTCGCTTTCGATGACCAAGGCGATGCCGCGGCGCGGCCCACTGGGCGCGACGTGGGTGAGCGATGGGCGGATTCTGCCGTTCATCGACATTGACTGCGGGCGGGTCAAGGCGACGCTGGCGGGCAGCGGGCCGTGGCCGCAGGCGTTGATCCCGCCAGGAGTGCTGGCGCGGGCGCTGAGCCACGTGGCGCTGCACGAGATGTACCACGTGCTGACGGAACGGGCGGCCCATGACCGCGACGGGCTGTTCAAGGCGGCGTATTCGGCGGAGGACTTGCTGGCCCCGGCGGTGTTCAAGGGGCAGCGGCGAGCGGCGCTGACGGGATTCGGCCCGGCGCGCTGAGAAATACGCCGGCTGCAGCAGTTGTTGCATTTTCCGGGCGGCGAGGTTAGAAACCGGTTTCGGTTGCGGGACCGGGTGGATTGACCGCGGACTTTCGGACGAGGTCGCGGACCAGGCTCCACGGTACAGTCATCTCGAGGCGCGGGGAGCCGGGATCGGCTAGCGCGTCGCCACTCCAAAGCAGCACGAGACCGGATTGGGTCAGAGCGAATTGCTGAGGCATGGCGAAGCTGCCGTCCTTGAGAGGCAGGGGAGACGATTCCGAGAGGCTCAGCGTCTCGCGCAGACGGCGTTCGGCGAGAGAGGATAGGCGTGGCGCGGCATCCTTCTCAAGCAGCGAATCGAGGGTCACGGCAGAGCCGGTGCGGGGATCGAGGTTGAGGTAGGCGCGCTGGTCGAAGGGCAGTTCTTTGCCGGTCTGTCCGAGGCGGTCGACGCGGAAACTCCAGACCTCCGGGCGGCGCGCCAGGAGTTGAATCGAGCGGCGCTCGAACCAGGTCGAGTCGGCGTAAATGACTCCCTTGTGCTCCACGCGCCAGCGTTCGATCAAGCCGGCGGCGTAGGGCTCCAGCTCCGCGGCGCCACCGGGAAAGCCGAGCGCGGTCAGCAGGGCGGAATTGAACTTCGAGGCGGCATCGCCGCCACCGCCGTGCAGTTCCGGCCAATTGGCTCGGAAGCTGACGCAGGCCTCGTCGCGGTGGCCGTGGTCTCCGCAGCCGGGCTCCGATTTTTCAAAGGTCCGCTGTTCGAAGGTGAGCGGCGGGGGTGCGGGCGCGGTTGGCTCGGTGCGCGAGCCGCAGGCTGCAGCAAGGAGGAAAAAAAGGACGCAGAGGCAGAGCGCTAGTGTGGACGCGAGCTGCGTCATTCGCATGCGCCAGCACTGTCTGTGGCGGGTATAAACCAACATTGTGGAGATTCCGACTCGTGAACCAGCCACGCGCTCAAGCGGGAGGCCGCAGCGCGGGGAGGCTCTCTATCAAAGTACCGTAAGCGGCTCGCGGCTCTCACAGCAGGGAAGCTCGGGGGCTGTCCATATCGAGGTCGAGGCAGCAGGCGCGAGTTGAAAAAGGGGAGAAGAGGGTGCGGCGCGAAGTGCGGGAGCACCCTCCGAATCGGCGTCAGGCGGCCTTGCGAGCGACTTCGATGTCGATAGTGATGGTGACGTCATTGCCGACGACCACGCCGCCGCCGTCCAGGTTGTGGTTCCAAACCATGCCGAAATCCTGGCGATTGATGACCGTCGTAGCGGTGGCGCCGATGCGCAGCATGCCGCGGGGGTCTTTGATTTCCTTAGTGATGTCGGAGACGTGCAGGACCACCGATTTGGTGACGCCGTGCAGCGTCAGGTCGCCGCTCAAGTCGATGCCCTGGCTGGTCTTGCTGGCGCTCTTGCTGACGAAGGTCATGGTGGGGAACTTCGCGAGGTCGAAGAAGTCCGGGCTCTTGAGGTGGGTATCGCGGCCGGGCTCACCGGTGTCGACGGTGGAGACGTCGATGCTGGCCTGGACCACGGTGGCGGACGGGTTGGCTTCGTCGAATACCACCTTGCCGGTCACCTTCTTAAAGCTGCCTCGGACGTTGCTGACCATCAGGTGGCGGACGGAGAACTGGGCCGCCGAATGCGCGGAATCGATGTCGTAATCAGCCGCCAACGCCGGCAATGCCAGCGCGGACAAGAGCAGCGCGTATGTGCGAATCATGCTTGTTGGATCCTTTCAAACTGAGATGGTTATCAGGCCTGGCCGGACGCTTCAATGCGCGCGGCCCGCTCGCGGATCCGTTCCAGGACTTCGATAAAAGCCTGCACTTCCGCGGGCTGAATCTGTTCAAAACAACGATCGCTGAGGCTCGACACGATGGGCTCTAGCAGTTCCACCAGGCCGTTGCCTTTGGGCGTGGCGTAGCACAGGACCTGCCGCCGATCTTCGGGGCAGCGCCGGCGCAGGACCAGGCCTTTGAGTTCCATGCGGTCGAGGAGCCGGGTCATTCCCGGAGTGCACTCGATCAGACGGCCGGCGATGGCCAGGGTCGGAATTCCATCCGGGCCGGCGCCGCGCAGAATCCGCAGGACGTTGTACTGCTGGTGGCTGAGGTCGTGGCCAGCCATGTGCCGGTCGAGCACCCGGGTTAACAGATCGGCCGTCTTCAAGACGGAAATGAAGGCCTCTTCCACAGGGGAGGCGAATGGCCGGGACTGTTTCAGTTCGGCTTGCAGACGACTTTCACTTCTGCTCACGGTTACAGTTTACGATGTTTTAGATTACACGTCAACTAATTGTTAGACATTTAAGGATTCGGCGTGTAGTTTGAGACAGTCAAGCCTTTTATTCGCGTGGGATCGAGTCCAGGGGTGGTCGGTGGAAGGATTTTGGATTTAATTCGCGAGTAATGCGAATGAATTCCGGCGTAATGCGGCAGGAATTTCCGAATGATTCGGAAAGAACTCGCGGGTAATTACGATCTCAGGAACGATCCGTTTCAAGATGCTCTTTGGGGAGTTCGCGGATCCCCTTTTTCCAGAGATTGCGAAGGCGGTCGTAGGTTTCGGCAAAGCCGTCGCGCAACTCGCGCGGAGCGATGTAACTGATGGCCTGCGCGGCGCCGATGAGGTAGGGCGCGATGCGCGAGCGGGCGATGGCATCCGGTATGGGCTTCATTGGAAAAGCCATCAAAATCAGGACCAGGATGATGCCGACGACGAGGGCTTTCAAGGAGCCGAAAGCGAAGCCCAGGAAACGGTCGAGCCAGCCCAGGCCGGTCCATTTGAAGAGCTTCTGCAGCAGTTTCCCGATCACCGCGCCGAGGACCTGGATGACGACGAAGACGAACACGAAGCCCAGCACGTTGGCCACCGAGCGGGAGCTGACGTAGGGCAGCAGATAGGAGGCCGCGACCCCGTAGGTCCAGGCGGCGACGAACAGGCCGGCGATGGTCGCGATCAGTCCGACGATCAGGCGCGAGAAGCCCTCGCGCAGGCCTTCGATCGAGAAGATCACGACGAAAAAGAGAAACAGATAGTCGAGCCAGTTCACAAGGTGAGACTCCTGCCGGTGAGGCGCGAATAGGCCTCCAGGTACTTCTCCTGGGTCTTACGCACAATCTCGGGCGGAAGTTCCGGCGCGGGCGGGCGCTTGTCCCAGTCGAGGGTTTCGAGATAGTCGCGCACGAATTGCTTGTCGAAGGAGGGCTGCGGGCCGCCGGGGTGGTAGAGGTCGGCGGGCCAGAAGCGGGACGAATCTGGGGTCAGCACTTCGTCGGCGAGAATCAAGTCGTCGCCGAGGAAGCCAAATTCAAATTTTGTGTCCGCGAGGAGAATGCCGCGGGTCAGGGCATAGGCCGAGGCGGTGGAATAGACGGCCAGCGTGGTGTCGCGGAGCCGGCCGGCGAGATCCGCGCCGACAAGCTCGCAGGTGCGCTCAAAGCCGATGTTCTCGTCGTGGCCGGTCTGGGCTTTGGTGGATGGGGTAAACAATGGTTCGGGCAGGCGTCCGCTTTCCAGAATCCCGGCGGGCAGCGGGATGCCGCAAACCGACTGGGATTGCTTGTACTCCTTCCACCCGGAGCCGGCCAGATAGCCGCGGGCCACGCACTCGATTTCGACCATGCGCGCGCGCTTGACGAGCATGGAACGGCCTTCGAGCTGGTCGCGGTACTTATGCAGCTCCACCGGGTAGTCGGCGACGTCGGCCGAGAGCAGGTGGTTGGGCGTGAGGTCGCGCAGGAGGTCGAACCAGAACAGCGAAACCTGCGTGAGGACGACGCCTTTGCCGGGGATCGGCGAGCCGAGGATGCAGTCGAAGGCGGAGATGCGGTCGGTGGCGATGAGCAGGATCTGGTCGTCGCCGACGGCGTAAACGTCGCGAACCTTACCGCGGGCGACGAGCGGGAGGTCGGGGATGGAGGTCTGAAATACGGTGTGCATATGGGAAGTGAACTTAGAGGCATACCACGCGGCGGGGCGCGTGACAAGTGCGGCGCGGCGGGACGGTGGAAGTCTTGGCCGGAACAAATTCTATCACTTCTGTTTGATGCGTCTTTTTGCCGGCTGAGTTATACTTAAAAAGTTTGCGACGGGCGCCATACTCGCGTGTGGACAGGTGGCTGAGCGGTCAAAAGCAACGGGCTGTAAACCCGTCGCCCCTTGCGGGCTACTAAGGTTCGAATCCTTACCTGTCCACCATCATTCCCGTTTTTATTCCGCAGGTGGGGATGGAGGTTTTCGTCCGATTCCCGACTTGCGCTAAAGTAGTAACGAAAGCCGATGTAGCTCAGTTGGTAGAGCGCGTCCTTGGTAAGGACGAGGTCATCAGTTCAATCCTGATCATCGGCTCCAGAGATTCCAACCGCTGTAACCTGCCCCCAGCGCGCCGGAGCGCACGGCTGGCCGTGCGAGTCCAGGGCGAGAGTGGACAGAAGTCTTTCCGGGCCGGAGCGGAAGTCAGGAGCTTTTCGATGGCGAAAGAGAAATTTGATCGCAGCAAGCCGCATGTCAACATCGGGACGATCGGTCACATTGACCACGGCAAGACGACGCTGACGGCGGCGATCACGAAGGTTCTGGGCAAGCACAACCCGAAGGTGGCGTTCCGGAGTTTCGACTCGATCGACAACGCGCCGGAAGAGAAGGCGCGCGGGATCACGATTGCGGTGGCGCACGTGGAGTACGAGACCTCGAAGCGGCACTACGCCCACGTGGATTGCCCGGGGCACGCCGACTACATCAAGAACATGATCACGGGCGCGGCGCAGATGGACGGCGCGATTCTGGTGGTGGCGGCGCCGGACGGGCCGATGCCGCAGACGCGGGAGCACGTGCTGCTGGCGCGGCAGGTGGGCGTTCCGTGCGTGGTGGTGGCGCTGAATAAGGTCGACATGATGGACGACCCGGAGCTGCTGGAGCTGGTGGAGCTGGAGCTGCGCGAGCTGCTGACGAGCTACGGATTCCCGGGCGACGATCTGCCGATCGTGCGGATCAGCGCGCTGGACGCGCTGAACGGCGACGCGGAGGCGGAGAAGGGGATTGAGGCGCTGATGGAGGCCGTGGACAGCTACGTGCCGATGCCGGAGCGGGCCCTGGACAAGCCGTTTCTGATGCCGATCGAAGACATTTTCTCGATCCAGGGGCGCGGGACGGTGGTGACGGGGCGCATTGAGAAGGGCATCGTCAAGGTCGGCGAGGAAGTCGAGATTGTGGGCTTCCGGGACACGCGCAAGACGGTGGTGACGGGCGTGGAAATGTTCCGCAAGCTACTGGACCAGGGGCAGGCGGGCGACAACGTCGGGCTGCTGCTGCGCGGGATCGACAAGGACGACGTGGAGCGCGGGCAGGTGCTGGCGAAGCCGGGCTCGATCACGCCGCACACGAAGTTCAAGGGTTCGGTGTACGTGTTGTCGAAGGAAGAGGGCGGGCGGCACACGCCGTTTTTCAAGGGCTACCGGCCGCAGTTCTACTTCCGGACGACGGACGTGACAGGCGTAATGGAACTGCCCGAAGGCGTGGAGATGGTGATGCCGGGCGACAACGTGACGATCGGGGTGGAACTGATCACGCCGGTGGCCATGGACAAGGGTCTGCGATTCGCGATCCGCGAGGGCGGCCGGACGGTGGGCGCCGGGACGGTGACGGAGATTCTGCAGTAACCAGGGGACTGCGGCGGGGCGCGCGGGCGCGCCTGGGTTGGACTGGGAACAGCGTTGGGAAGGGCTTCCGGGGCGGAAAGCGCACAGCCGGGGGCTCACGCGGGTTACGATAAGAAATAGAGTCTGACCACAGGGGGTTAGGTTAAGGGTAGACCCGCGGTCTCCAAAACCGCTAGTGGGGGTTCGAATCCCTCACCCCCTGCCAGCAGATTTCAGGAGTATCAGATGGGGTCACAGAGCACAACAGCAGCGGCGCCCGGCGGCCAGATCGTGAACTGGTTCAAGTCGGTCAAGGACTATATCGGCGAGCTGAGAGCCGAGATGCGGCGCGTGACCTGGCCGAGCCGCGTGCAGGTGCAGGCGACCACAGCCGTGGTGATTATCAGTGTGTTTTTGTTCGCCGCGTATTTTGCCCTGGTCGATGCCCTTCTGGGCAGCACGATTAACAAGATATTCCACGCATTGGCCACCCGATAGGGGCCATTCAGACGAGCCCCCGCAGGGGACTGTCATGGGGACACGAATCGATGATGTCCGAGAATGAATTGAACAACGAAGAGCAGGCGGTAACGGACCTGGCAGCCGGGAGTGCGCCCGAGGCGGCGCCGGAGAGCGCGCCCGTGAGCAGCGCGGCGCCGGAAGCGAGTCCGGAGGCCGAGACCGCGGCCGCGAGCGGCGTAGCCGTGGAATTGCCGGCGGCGCTCGTGGAAGAAGTTCTGGAAGCACCCGCGGTGGATCCCACGGCGGGTATGAACTGGTACATCATTCACACCTATTCGGGCTTCGAGAACAAGGTGGCGGAGTCGTTGAAGGCGCGCGCATCAGCCTACGGTTTCATGGAGAAAGTCGGCCAGGTGCTGATCCCGACCGAAGAGGTCGTGGAGTTGCGCAACGGCAAGAAGGTGACCAGCAAGCGGCTGCTGTATCCGGGCTATGTGCTGGTGCAGATTGCCATGGACGACGAGCTATGGCACCAGGTGAAGAACACGCCGCGGGTGACGGGTTTCGTGGGCGGAGGCAATACGCCGGTGCCGCTAAGCGCGGACGAGGTGAATTCGATTCTGTACCGCCAGGCGAGCTCGGCGGAGCGGCCGCGGCCGAAGCTGACGTTCGAGAAGAATGAGACGGTGCGCATCGTGGATGGTCCGTTCACGAACTTCTCGGGCAAGGTGGAAGACATCAACTCGGAGCGCAATACGCTGCGGGTGATGGTGACGATTTTCGGGCGCTCGACGCCTGTGGAACTGGATTTTCTGCAGGTTGAAAAGATCGCCTAGCAGCGCGCGCACGAGAGAGTTTTTGAAAGTAGAAGGTTAGAGAGCATGGCAAAGAAGATCAACGCAGTGGTGAAGCTGCAAATTCCAGCGGGTAAGGCGACGCCGGCGCCGCCCGTGGGTACCGCCCTGGGTCCCCAGGGCGTCAACATCATGGAGTTCTGCAAGGCGTATAACGCCAAGACATCGGCCAAGGAACAGGAAGGGCTGATCATCCCGGTGGTGATCACCATTTACAGCGATCGGAGCTTCACGTTCATTACAAAGACGCCGCCCGTCGCGATTCTGGTGAAGAAGGCTCTGAGTCTGGCCAAAGGCAGCGCCGAGCCCAACAAGAACAAGGTCGGCAAGATCACCATGCAGCAGGTGGAGGAGATCGCCAAGATCAAGCTGCCGGACCTGAATTCGTTCAGTCTCGAATCGGCGATGGCGCAGGTCAAGGGCGCATGCCGGAGCATGGGCGTCGAGGTGGTGCAGTAGTTTTTGGTGCGATGGTGGCGGCTGGAGGCGACTCCGGCGGCACAGCCGAAGGGTTGGATTTTGCTCCCGCCCTTTGGAAATGCTAATCTAAAAATTCAGGTCTTCCATAACCTCGCATTGGGAGGCTGCCGGGCTCGCCGGGCGACCGGGGATGGGCCGGGGCCGTTAGGACCATTCGATATGTCAAATAAAGCAGGCAAGAAATATACAGCCGCCGCGGCGCAAGTCGAGGCCAAGCCGTACACGCTGGAGGAAGCGGTTCCGCTGATCCAGAAGATCAAGTTCACAAAGTTCGACGAGACGGTCGAGGTGCACATGCGCCTGGGCGTCGACCCGAAGCATGCCGACCAGATGGTGCGTGGCACGGTGGTTCTGCCGAACGGTCTGGGCAAGAGCAAGCGGGTACTGGTGATCGCCTCGGGCGACAAGCAGCGCGAAGCCACGGAAGCCGGCGCCGACTTTGTCGGCGGAGAAGAAATGGTGGCCAAGATCCAGCAGGAAAACTGGCTGGATTACGAAGCCGTGGTGGCGACGCCAGACATGATGCGCTCGCTGGCCAAACTGGGCAAAATTTTGGGCCCGCGAGGCCTGATGCCGAACCCGAAAACGGGGACGGTGACGACCGACGTGGCCAAAGCGGTGACCGAAGTGAAGGCCGGCAAAGTGGAGTTCCGCGTGGACAAGACCGGAGTCATTCACGCGCCCGTCGGCAAGGTGGGTTTTCAGACGCAGAAGCTGTTCGAGAACGCCAACACGCTGATCCAGGCGGTGGTCAAGGCCAAGCCGGCCGCGGCCAAGGGCAAGTACGTGCGAAGCGTCACGATCTGCTCGACGATGGGGCCGGGCGTCCATCTGGACGTGACCCCGTTCAACCTCCGGGTGGTCTAGCGGCGCGCAGTCAGGAATATAAAAGATGAAAGACAGAAAGCGGAAGCAAGAGGATCTGGACGCGCTGCACAAGGCGCTGGCGGAATCGGCCAACGTCTTCGTGACCGGCTTCAACAAGCTCACAGTGGCGCAGGACTACGAGTTGCGCAAAGCGGTGCGCCAGGTGGGCGGCTTGTATGAAGTCGTGAAAAACACGCTGGCCGGGAAGGCATCGGCGGGAACGCCGGCCGAGGAAGCGTTGAAGGATCTGAAGGGCATGTCGGCGGTCGCTTATACCAAGGGCGATCCGGTCACGCTGTGCAAAGTGCTGACGGCGTACGGCAAGGCCAATCCAACGTTCGCGTTCAAGGCGGGCGTGGTGGAGGGCCGGGTGATCAACCTGGCCGACATCAAGGATCTGGCGAACATGCCGTCCAAGGAAGCGATCTACGCCCAACTGCTGTACGTGATCAACGCACCGGCGCAGCGCCTGGTGACGGCGATTGGCGGGGTGGGCCGGAATCTGGCCGTGGTGCTCGACCAGGGCGTGCAGGAAAACAAATTCTCCTCCTAGCCGGGGCGGGGCCTCGAACGGGAGCGTTGTGGGACGATTTTTCGGATAGGGAGTACGGACAAAGATGGCTGACATCAACTCGATTGCTGAGCAAATCCAGGGCCTGACGCTTCTGGAGGCCTCCCAGCTGGTGAAGCTGCTGGAGGAGAAGTTGGGTGTAAGCGCCGCGGCAGCGGCGGTGGCAGTGGCCGCTCCGGCCGCGGGTGCGGCGGCAGCCGCCGCCGTGGTTGAGGAGAAGACCGAGTTCACCGTGGTTCTGACCGCAGTCGGCGCCAATAAAATCAACGTCATCAAGGCAGTGCGCGAAGTCACCAGCCTGGGACTGAAAGAAGCCAAGGATCTGGTCGAGGCCGCTCCGAAGCCGATCAAGGAAGGCGTCAACAAGGGCGAGGCGGAGACGATCAAGAAGAAGTTCGTCGACGCCGGCGCGACTGTCGAGATCAAGTAGCGCCAGTTTACTCCGCGGGCGCGGCGTAATCGGGATGAGCGCGGGCCGGCTGGGCTCGCGCTGGAAGGGACAGTCTACGGGCAGGGCGCAGACGCGACAGGCCGGGACCGGGTGGGTAGCGGGGAGCGGTGTGTACCGCGCCGTCGGGAATTGCCCAGTGGTCCAGGCTCGGCGAGCTGGGCTTTGACGTAGCTGTTTCCTTTTTGTTAAACTCAAATTAATCGAGCCGGAAGCTGAGCTGGGGATTATAGCCTCTGTGCGACTGAAGACATTGCCGGAGACCACCTTCAGTACGCGCTGTGCCGTGGGTGTGCCTGCGCCTGCGTTCGCGCCTTATTCCTCGACATTTTCGCTCACAGCGGATGGCTTGATTGCGCCCTTGGTGACAGACGTTCCTGCACCGGGCATCTCCAAGACAACTAGATACGGTAACGGTTCCGCCGGGCTAGCCTAGGCTGCCTGGCAGTTTGGACCAGGGAGATCGGAGGGTTTCCCACCTGCGCGTTCTGGCCGCGCGGGCCCGCCTTCCAAGGAGCGCACAATGGCCACTGGGTCGAGCTTCACGCACATCGAGCGCGTTGATTTTTCCCGCATCAGAACTTCGGTTCCGATCCCTAACCTGATCGAACTGCAGAAGAGCAGCTACGAGCGCTTCCTGCAGATGGACCTGCTGCCGGATGAGCGCGACGACATCGGGCTGCAGAGCGTATTCCGCAGCGTCTTCCCGATCAGCGATTTTCGGGGCCTGAGCGAGCTGGAGTTCGTCGATTACTCGATCGGCAACTGGGAGTGCAAGTGCGGCGCCCTGAAGGGCCTGAACCACCTGCGCACGGTGTGCCGCAATCCTCTTTGCGGCGCCACGATCAAGACCGACCCGTTCCAGCCGGGCGATGTGCTGTGCGACAAGTGCGGCACGTTCAACAAGAACGTCGTCACTTTCTGCAACCGCTGCGGCGACCCCGTCGGCCTGCAGTTGAAGTACGACCAGGCGGAGTGCGAAGAGCGCGGTATGACCTATGCGGCGCCGCTCAAGGTCACTATCCGGCTGAAGATGTTCGACAAGGACGAGGCCGGCAACCGCACCGTACGCGAGTTCAAGGAGCAAGAGGTCTTTTACGGCGAAATCCCGCTGATGTCGGCCAATGGGACGTTTATCATCAACGGCACCGAGCGCGTCATCGTCAGCCAGTTGCACCGTTCGCCGGGCGTGTTCTTCGAGCGGATTTCGGCCCAAAGCTACTATCTCGGCAAGATCATTCCCTACCGCGGCAGTTGGGTGGAGTTCGAATACGATTCCAAGAATCTGCTGCACGTGCGCATCGACCGTAAGCGCAAGTTCCTGGGTTCGGTTTTCCTGCGCGCGCTGGGCCTGCAGACGGACGCCGACATCCTGCGCGCCTTCTACCGCATCACCGAGCTGCGCCTGAAGGACAAGGAGATTCTCTGGAAGACCGACGAGAATCTGATCGGCCTGAAACTGTCCGGCGCCATCAGCCACAAGGGCGAGGTGATTTACTCCGGCAAAGGCAAGATCCGCGAAGCGACGGTCAAGGAACTGCTGAAGGCCGGCAAGAACGAGATTCCGGTCAGCACCGCCGAGATCGAAGGCGCGTGGGTGGCGCAGGACGTGATCGACACCGAGACGGGCGAAGTTCTGGCCGAGGCCAATCAGGAACTCACCACCGCCATGCTCGCCAAGATCATGGAGGCCGGCATTCATTTGATCCACGTGTTCTTCCCGGATCGCGACGAGGTCGGCAACGTCGTTTCTATGACGTTGAAGAAGGATCCGATCAAGGTGCAGAAGGAAGCGCTGATCGACATCTACCGCAAGCTTCGTCCGGGCGACCCGCCGACGCTCGACACGGCCACGCAACTGTTCCAGGGCATGTTCTTCGACCCGCGCAAGTACGACCTTTCGCGCGTGGGCCGGATGAAGTTCAACATCAAGCTGTATGACCGCGCCGACTACGCGCCCGAGGAATGGTTGAATAACGCGGAGGCCAAGAGCCGCAACCCGCTGGACCGGCGCACGCTGGACCAGAAAGATTTCATCGATACCATCCGCTACCTGCTGAAGCTGCGCCGCGGCTTCGGCTCCGTGGACGATATCGACCACTTGGGCAACCGCCGCGTGCGCGCGGTGGGCGAGTTGCTGGAGAACCAGTTCCGCATTGGCTTGGTCCGCATGGAGCGCGCCATTAAAGAGAAGATGGCGGTCTACCAGGAAATGTCGACGGCCATGCCGCACGACCTCGTGAACGCGAAGCCGGTGATGGCGGCGATCCGCGAATTCTTCGGCTCGAGCCAGCTATCGCAATTCATGGACCAGACCAACCCGCTGTCGGAGATTACGCATAAGCGGCGTTTGTCGGCCCTCGGCCCAGGCGGTCTGAGCCGCGAACGCGCGGGCTTCGAAGTGCGCGACGTGCACTCGACGCACTACGGCCGCATCTGCCCGATCGAGACGCCGGAAGGTCCGAACATCGGACTGATCTCGTCGCTGTCGTGCTTTGCACGGATCAACGAATACGGCTTTATCGAGAGCCCCTACCGCCGCGTGGTCAATGGCGTGGTGCAGGATGACGTGCGTCTGCTGAACCCGGGCTCGACGAGTCTGAAGGTCTCGCAGGTGCTGACGCGCAAGGACATGGACAAGCTGCTCAAGTCCCTGGCGCGGGATGCCGCGCCGCCCGAGTATGAGGCGCACAGCGACTACCTCTCGGCTTGGGACGAGGACAAGTACCTGGTGGCGCAGGCCAACGTCAAGCTGGATGCCGACGGGCGCATCGTCGACGATCTGGTCAACGCCCGCAAATCCGGCAACTACACATTGGTGCATCGGGACGAGGTCCAGTACATGGACGTCAGCCCGAAGCAGCTCGTCTCGGTGGCCGCGAGTCTGATTCCGTTCCTCGAAAACGACGACGCCAACCGCGCCCTGATGGGCTCCAACATGCAGCGCCAGGCGGTCCCGCTGCTGCGCGCCAATTCGCCCATCGTGGGCACCGGCATGGAGAAAGTGACCGCTCGCGACTCCGGCGCCACCATCATCTGCAAGCGCTCCGGCGTGGTCGATTCGGTCGACTCCGAACGCATCATCGTGCGCGTGGAAGGCAATATCCACGAAGGCCAGATGTCGCGCGAAGTCGGCGCGGACATCTATCCGCTGACCAAGTTCAAGCGGTCCAATCAGAACACCTGCATCAATCAGAAGCCCATCGTGGACATGGGACAGCGGGTGAAGAAGGGCGACGTGCTGGCCGACGGGCCCTGCACGGACATGGGCGAGCTGGCGCTGGGGCGCAACGTGCTCGTGGCCTTCATGCCCTGGCGCGGCTACAACTTTGAAGACGCCATCGTGGTCAGCGAAAAGCTGATCAAAGAAGATTACTACACCTCGATTCACATCGAAGAATTCGAGATCGAGGCGCGCGACACCAAGCTCGGTCCGGAAGAAATCACGCGCGACATTCCGAACATCAGCGAGACTTTTCTGCGCAATCTCGACGAGAGCGGCATCATCCGCATCGGCGCGAAAGTGAAGCCCGGCGATATTCTCGTGGGCAAAGTAACGCCGAAGGGCGAAACGCAGCTCACGCCGGAAGAGAAGCTGCTGCGCGCGATTTTCGGCGAAAAAGCCGGCGATGTGAAAGACGCCTCGCTGTACTGCCCGCCGGGTATTGAAGGCGTGGTGGTGGACGCCAAGGTTTTCTCCCGCAAGGGCGCCGACCTCGACACGCGGTCGCGGGCGATCCTCGAAACACAGATCGAGAAGTTGCACCGCAACCTGGACGACGAAAAGCGAATTCTGCAGGACGAGCGCGCCAAGCGTCTCGCGGCTCTGCTCGAGGGCAAGGAGCTGCTGGCCGACCTGCACGACGAAAAGACCAACAAGAAACTGCTGGCCAAGGGCACGCCGCTCACGCGCGAAATCTTCGAAAAAATGAAGGCGCGCGACCTGAAGCGCATGAAGCTCTCCAGCCGCGACGTTCGCCTGAACGAAGCCATCGACGAAGTCGAAGAGCTGACCTCGCGCCAGATTCAGGTTCTCGAGAAGATCACCGAGGAGAAAATCGCCAAGCTGAAAAAGGGCGACGAACTGCCTCCGGGCGTGATCAAGCTGGTGAAGATTTACATCGCCATGCGCCGCAAGCTTTCGGTCGGCGACAAGATGGCTGGCCGGCACGGCAACAAGGGCGTCATCTCGCGAATCGTCCCGGATGAGGACATGCCTTATCTGGACGATGGCACTCCGGTCGAGATCGTGCTGAATCCGCTGGGCGTGCCCTCGCGCATGAACGTCGGACAGATTCTCGAGACGCACCTCGGCTGGGCCGGCATGAAGCTCGGCAAGAAGTACGCGACGCCGGTTTTCGACGGCGCCACGGAAGCCGACATCAAGGGCGAACTGGCCAAGGCCGAACTGCCCGGCTCGGGCAAGGTCACGCTCTTCGACGGCCTCACCGGCCAGGCTTTCGAACAGCCTGTGACGGTGGGGTACATCTACATGCTCAAGCTGTCGCACCTGGTGGACGACAAGATCCACGCGCGCTCGATCGGGCCGTATTCGCTGATCACGCAGCAGCCCCTGGGCGGCAAGGCGCAGTTCGGCGGCCAGCGTTTCGGCGAAATGGAAGTCTGGGCGCTTGAGGCCTACGGCGCGGCGTACGTGCTGCAGGAACTGCTCACCGCCAAGTCGGACGACGTATTCGGACGCGCCAAGATTTACGAAGCGATCGTCAAGGGCGAGGCCGCGGCGGAGCCCGGCGTGCCCGAATCGTTTAACGTGCTCATCCGCGAGCTGCAGTCGCTGTGCCTCGACGTTGAGCTGATGAAGAAGCCGAAGGATGTGCCCGACCTGGCACACGCGGCCGACTAAGGATCCGGAACGAACAGGAGGCAAACGTGTACAGACCCAACCCGTACGATCGTGGAACCCTGAGCGCGGATTTCGATTCCATCCGCATCAGCCTGGCTTCTCCTGAGAAGATCCGGAGCTGGTCTCACGGCGAAGTCACCAAGCCGGAGACGATCAACTACCGAACCTTCAAGCCCGAGCGCGACGGCCTGTTTTGCGCGCGCATTTTTGGACCGACGGCCGACTGGGAGTGCTTATGCGGCAAGTACAAACGCATGAAGCACCGTGGCGTCATCTGCGACAAGTGCGGCGTCGAAGTCACGCTGTCGCGCGTCCGCCGCGAGCGGCTGGGCCACATTGAACTGGCCAGCCCGTGCTCGCACGTCTGGTTCTTCAAAGGTCTGCCGAGCCGCATCGGCTACCTGCTCGACATTACCCTGCGCGACCTCGAGCGCGTGCTGTACTTCGAGGCGTTTGTCGTCGTGGATCCCGGCGAGGGCACCGGCTTGAACAAGGCCGAAGTCATCACCGACGAACGGAAACGGCAGCTCGATGCCGAGTTCCCCGGCAAGTTCGTCGCCATGATGGGCGCCGAGGGTATCAAGGAATTGCTCAAGAAGGTGGACGTCGAATTCCTCTCCGTCGACATCCGCGAGAAGATGAAGACCGAGCTGTCGCAGCAGAAAAAGCTCAAGTACGCCAAGCGCCTGCGGGTCGTCGAGAGTTTCCGCAAGTCCGGCAACAAGCCGGAGTGGATGATCCTGGACGTTCTCCCGGTGATCCCGCCCGAGTTGCGGCCGCTGGTTCCGCTCGATGGCGGCCGTTTCGCGACGTCGGATCTGAACGACCTGTACCGCCGCGTCATCAACCGCAACAACCGCCTGAAGAAGCTGATGGAACTGCACGCGCCCGATGTAATCGTGCGCAATGAGAAGCGCATGCTGCAGGAGGCCGTCGACGCGTTGTTCGATAACGGCCGCCGCGGACGAGTTCTGCGCGGCGCCAACAATCGCCCGCTCAAGTCGCTCTCCGACGCACTCAAAGGCAAGCAGGGCCGCTTCCGCCAGAACCTGCTTGGCAAGCGCGTCGACTACTCCGGCCGTTCGGTCATCGTGGTCGGCCCCGAGTTGAAGCTGCACCAGGCCGGCCTGCCGAAGAAGATGGCCCTCGAGCTGTTCAAGCCGTTCATCTACCATCGTCTGGAACTGCGTGGCCACTGCACGACGATCAAGCAGGCCAAGGAATTGGTCGAGCAGCAGGATCCGGTCGTGTGGGACATTCTCGAAGAGGTCATCAAGGACCACCCGATTCTGCTAAACCGCGCTCCGACGCTCCACCGCCTCGGCATTCAGGCCTTCGAGCCGGTGCTCGTGGATGGCAAGGCATTGCGCATCCATCCGCTGGTTTGCACTGCGTTCAACGCGGACTTCGACGGCGACCAGATGGCCGTTCACATTCCGCTCTCGCCGGAGGCGCAGATCGAGGCCTCCACGCTGATGCTCGCCGCCAACAACATCCTGTCGCCCGCGCACGGCTCGCCCATCGCGGTGCCGACGCAGGACATGGTGCTAGGCATGTATTACCTGACCAAGCAGCGCCGCGGCACCCGCGGCGAGGGCAAGAAATTCGCCTCGGTCGCCGACGTTCTCATCGCGCTCGAGATGGGCGAGGTCGAGACGCAGACGCCGATCACGCTGCGCTTCACCGGCCGGGTGATCGATCTGGCCACCGCCTATGACAGCCAGGACATCACGCACACCGAACCCGTCGATTACCGCAAGGGCGATATGAACACGTCGGTCGGCCGCGTGATCCTCAACGACGTTCTGCCCGATGAAATGCCTTTCGTCAACGGCCTGTTGAAGAAAAAGGGCCTCGGCCAGCTCGTTTATTACTGCTACCTGAAGCACGGCCTGAAGACCACGGTCGAGATGCTCGACAACATCAAGGATCTGGGTTTCTCCTACGCCACCCGCGCGGGTATTTCCATCGGCATCGACGACATGGTCGTGCCGGCCTCGAAGGCCCAACTCGTGCGCGATGCCGAAAAGGCCGTCATCGAGGTGCAGAGCCAGTATCAGGAAGGCGCCATCACCCAGGGCGAGCGCTACAACAAGATCATCGAAATCTGGAACAAGGTCACCGAACGCGTCTCCCAGGAAATGTTTAAAAAGATGGAGCACGACGATGAGGCCGGCCTGCTGAACCCGATTTACATCATGGCCGACTCCGGCGCCCGCGGATCGAAACAGCAGATCCGCCAGCTCTCCGGCATGCGCGGCCTGATGGCCAAGCCTTCCGGCGAGATCATCGAAACGCCCATCACGGCCAACTTCCGTGAGGGCCTCAACGTGCTGCAATACTTCATCTCGACGCACGGCGCGCGCAAGGGCCTGGCCGACACGGCGTTGAAGACGGCCGACTCCGGCTATCTCACGCGGCGACTTTGCGATGTGGCGCAGGACGTCATCGTGACCGAGCCCGATTGCGGCACCGCCGACGGCATCTTCGTCGAGCCGATCGTGGAATCGGGCGAGACCATCGAGCCGCTGCGCGATCGCATCATCGGCCGCGTCGCGCTCGAAGATATTCACGACCACGAGGGCAACCTGCTGGTGGCCGCGAATCAGGAGATCACCGAAGAGCTGGCCTCGGCCATTCAGGACGCCGGCATCGACCGCGTCAAGATCCGCTCCGTGCTGACCTGCGAGTCCAAGCGCGGCGTTTGCCAGTTGTGCTACGGACGCAACCTCGCCACCGGCCGCCTGGTGGAACAAGGGGAGGCCGTCGGCATCATCTCCGCGCAATCCATTGGCGAGCCCGGCACGCAGCTCACCATGCGCACGTTCCACATCGGCGGCGCGGCCACCGCGGGCGCCGAGCAGAACAAGCAGGACGCCAAGTACGACGGCTACGCCAAGTACCTGGAGATCCGCACCGTCCGCAACGAACAGAACGAGATCATCGCCATGAACCGCACGGGCCGCATCGCCGTGCTCGACGAAAAGGGCCGCGAACGCGAGCGCTATCAGGTGGTTTATGGCGCCAAGATCCTGGTCGAAGAGGGCGCGCCGGTTAAGGCCAATCAGAAACTGGTCGAGTGGGATCCCTACACCTTCTCGATCCTTACCGAAATCAGTGGCCTCGTGCACCTCCGGGATGTCATTGAAGGCGCCACTTATCACGAACAGGTCGACGAGGTCACCGGCCTCTCGCAGTGGGTCGTCATCGACTCGCCGGACGAGAAAAAGCTGCCGATGATCATCGTTCGGCCCGACGGCGGCGGCAAGCACGACGAGAAGCGTTACCTCATGCCGACCCACGCTCACCTGAGCGTGCGCGAAGGGGAACGCGTGCACGCCGGCAGCGTGCTCGCCAAAATCCCGCGCGCCACCACGAAGACCAAGGACATCACCGGCGGTCTGCCGCGCGTCGTTGAACTCTTCGAAGCGCGCAAGCCGCGCGAAACCGCGGTCATGAGCGAGATCAACGGCACCGTCAAAATCGGCGACGTCGTCAAGGGCGTGCGCAAGGTCAAAGTCATGGGCGACGATGGCAACGAGCGCGAATACTCCGTCCCGCGCGGCGTCCACATCAACGTCCAGGAGGGCGAGCGCGTCCACGCCGGCGATCCGCTCATGGACGGTCCCCGCAACCCCCACGACATACTCAAGGTCCTGGGCGAAAAAGAACTCCAGAAATACCTGGTCAATGAGGTGCAGGAGGTCTACCGCCTGCAGGGCGTCAACATCAACGACAAGCACCTCGAAGTCATCTGCCGCCAGATGATGCGCTGGGTGCGCATCACCGACATCGGCGACACCGAGTTCCTCCCCGAGGAGGTCGTCGACCGCTTCAAGTTCCGCGACGAGAACGACCGCGTGTCGGAAACCGGCAACCGGCCGGCCAAGGGCGAGCCCGTCCTGCTCGGCATCACCAAGGCCTCGCTGTCCACCGACAGCTTCATCTCGGCCGCGTCATTCCAGGAGACCACGCGTGTGCTCACCGAAGCCGCCATCAACGGCCGTGTCGATTACCTGCGCGGCCTCAAGGAGAACGTGATCATGGGCCGCCTCATCCCGGCCGGCACCGGCATGAGCTACTATCGCCGCGCCAAGATTGCCGGCGAGGATGTCATCGAGGAGCCGGCTCAGGAGCCCGAGGCCATTGTCGGCGACAGCTTCCAGGTCTACGACGAGGAGACTCGCGGCGGCTATATCAGCGGCACCGATGCCCTCGACCTGTCGATCGACGAAACCATCGGCGAAGCCGAATAGCGCGCTCAACCAACGTGTTCGACGAAGAGGCCGGGGCGCAAGTCCCGGCCTCTTCCCATTCTGCCGGCAATCCATCTCAGAGCAGTTTGGCTGGTCCGATTGTTGACCATGCCCGCGGAGTGAGCTTCAACCGCGCGTCCATCATGATTTGCGACCGCCGCTGCTTCCGGGGTCGTGGAACGCATATGATGGAAGACCGTAAGGCCGCAGCCGGAACCCATGACCTCACGCCAGCGCGTCTACGCCGCTCTCCGTCGCGAGCCCGCCGATCGGGTCCCGATCTTCATGTGGTTTCATCCCGACACGGCCCGCCATCTCGCCTCTCTGCTGGAGATTCCGGCCGCGCACGTGCCCGAGGCCATGGGCAACGACATCCGCCAGACCTGGGTCAACAACAACTACGCCATGGAAGGCATCGTGCACCGCCGCGACGGCGACTCGCACCTCGACTTCTGGGGCGTGAAGTGGGTCAAGCGCCACTCGTTTAACCAGATCGAAGCCTTCCCGCTGGCCTCGGCCACCCGCGAGCAGGTGCTCGCATACCGCTTCCCGGAGGAGCACATCGAGTTCCTGCTGGGCCTCATGCACCCCGTCCTCAGCGACCGCAGTGATTTCTTCGTCGGTTGCGATGTCTCCCCCTGCGTCTTTGAAATGTACTGGCGCCTGCGCGGCATGGAGAACTCTCTGCTGGACATGGCATCCGATCCGGAACTCGCTACGGAGATGCTCTCGCGCTGCGCCGATTTCGCCATCCAGGTCGGTGAGAAAGCTTGCGATCGATTCCCGCTCGATTGGTTCTGGACCGGGGACGACGTCGCTGGCCAGACGTCGATGATGATGTCCCCGTCCTTGTGGCGCAAGCTCGTCAAGCCTCCGCTCAAGCGCGTTTTCAAGGCCGGCAGAGCGCACCATCTCCCGGTCGCCTATCACTGCTGCGGTGCGCTGCGGCCGATCATTCCCGACCTGATTGAGATGGGCTTGAACGTGTTGAACCCGGTTCAGGCCAATTGCCCCGGCATGGACGCGCTGGAGCTCAAGCGCGAATTCGGTTCCGCGCTCACTTTCATGGGCGGCGTCGATACGCAGGACCTATTGCCGAACGGTTCGGCCGCCGAAGTCCGCCGCGCCACGGTCCGTCTGCTCTCCGGCATGACCTCCGACGGCGGTGGCTACATCCTCGCCGCCTCGCACACGATTCCGCCCGAAACTCCTGACGACAATATCTTCGCCATGTACGCCGCGGCCGGCGTGGGCCGCGAAGACATCTTCGACCGCGCCGCGCAGATCAGGATACGGCTCGCCGGCGCGGGCTCCGCGCTTCGTCTGGTCTAATCGTCGTCCGGCTGGCGCAGCCGCGTGATCACGCTGAGGTCTTCCAGCGTCGTCGTGTCGCCGTGCACCTCGCCGCCGAGCGCCACTTCGCGCAGCAGCCGCCGCATGATCTTGCCACTGCGCGTCTTCGGCAGCGCCTCGCTGAAACGGATGTCGTCGGGCTTGGCCAGCGAGCCGATCTCCTTGCCCACCCACTGCCGCAGCTCCTCTTTGAGTTCGTTCGTCGCCGCGTAGCCTTCCTGCAGCGTGACGAAGGCCGCGATCGCCTGCCCCTTGATCTCGTCGGGACGCCCTACCACCGCGGCTTCGGCGACTTTGGGATGCGCCACCAGCGCGCTCTCGACCTCCATCGTGCTCAGCCGGTGGCCCGAGACGTTCAGCACGTCGTCGATGCGGCCCATGATCCACAGGTATCCGTCGGCGTCCTTGCGCGCGCCGTCTCCCGTGAAGTACACGCCCGCGATCTGCGAAAAATACGCCGACTGGTAGCGCGCCGGATCGCCGTAGATCGTTCGCAGCATCGACGGCCACGGCCGCCGCACCACCAGGAAACCGCCCGAGCCCGGCGGCACCGGGTTGCCGTCCTTGTCCACCACCTCCGCCGCGATGCCCGGCAGCGGCCTCGTCGCCGAGCCCGGTTTGGTTGGCGTGGCGCCCGGCAGCGGCGATACCATGATCGCCCCGGTCTCAGTCTGCCACCACGTGTCCACGATCGGGCAGCGGTTGCGCCCGATCACGTCGCGATACCACATCCAGGCCTCGGGATTGATCGGCTCGCCCACCGTGCCCAGCAGCCGCAGCGACTTCATCGCGTAGCGCCGCGGATGCTCCTCGCCCAGCCGCATGCACGCCCGTAGCGCGGTCGGCGCAGTGTACAAAATGTTCACTTTATGTTTTTCGACGATCCGCCAGAACCGGTCCGGTCCGGGATGGAACGGCGCGCCCTCGTACATCAGCACCGTCGCCCCGTTCTGCAGCGGCCCGTAGACGATGTAGCTGTGCCCGGTCACCCAGCCGATGTCCGCCGTGCACCAGAAAACGTCCTCGTCCTTCAGGTCGAAGACCCACTGCGCGCTCTTGTACGTGCCCACCGCGTAGCCGCCCGTCGTGTGCAGGATGCCCTTCGGCTTGCCCGTCGTGCCCGACGTGTACAGCAGGTACAACGGATGCTCGGCGTCGAGCGGAATCGCCGGACACTCGTCCGAGGCCGTCTCCATCAGCTCGTGCCACCACAGGTCGCGCCCCGGCACCATCGTCTGCGGGCTACCGGTGCGCTGGTACACCACCACCTTGCGTACCGTCGGGCACGCCTTCAGCGCCTCGTCCACCACCGGCTTCAATTTCAGCTCCTGCCCGCGCCGCAGCGCCCCGTCCTGCGTGATCACGCACGCCGCCTGGCAGTCGTTGATCCGGTCCGCCAGCGCCGTCGCCGAGAAGCCGCCGAAGACCACCGTGTGGGGCGCGCCGATTCGCGCGCAGGCCAGCATGGCGATCGGCAGTGCCGGGCACATCCCCATGTAAATCGCCACCCGCTCACCGGTGCTCACGCCGATCGACTTCAGCACGTTGGCGAACCGGCACACCTCGTCGTGCAGTTGCTGATACGTCAGCGTCCGCACCTCGCCCGGCTCGGACTCCCAGATCAGCGCGGCCTTGTTCCGCCGCGGCCCCGCCAGGTGCCGGTCCAGACAGTTGTAGCTCAGGTTCATCTCCCCGCCGGAAAACCACTTGGCGAACGGCGGATCCCACTCCAGCACCTTGTCCCAACGCTTGAACCAGTGCAGTTCCGCCGCAATCCGGCCCCAGAATCCCTCCGGATCGCTCTCCGCCTCGCGGCACAGGGCCTCGTACGCCTCCATGCTGCCGACATGCGCGGCCGCGCTGAACTCCGGCGGCGGCGGAAAAACGCGATCTTCGTGCAGCACCGAGTCGATCGATCCTTGCTGGCTCATTCGTTACCTCTCGTTGCAGGATAATACGAGTCCGCATCGCGGCGGGCGCCGTTTTTGCGACGCGCCACAGCCGGAACCGGTCTCGCCACGTCCGCTCTTCCCGCTTCAGCCGTGCGAGCCTTTGTTGCATACTGAGATTCAGCTCAGGAGAACCCATGCCCTTTTGCTCAGGCTGCGGAAACGATCTGGCCGCAACCGCCCGTTTCTGCCCGCGCTGCGGCACACCTCTCGCCGCCGGCGCCGCCCCGGCTCCGGATTCAGCCTCGTTTGCCCAGGCTCCCGAGCCGCTGGATTACACCATCCAGGGCGACAACCTGCAGGTCGCCCGCATCCAGCTCAAGCCCGGCCAAGAGATCTATGCCGAAGCCGGCAAAATGATCTACAAAACCCCCAGCGTCTTCTGGGAAACCCGCATGAGCGGCCACTCGATCGGCGACCGGATCCTGGGCGCGCTCAAGCGCAAACTGATGGGCGCCTCGCTGTTCCTCACCTACTTCAGAACGACCGGCGCGGGCGGGGAAGTCGGCTTCGCCGGCAACTATCCCGGCAAAATCCAGGCCTTCCCCCTCGTGGCCGGCCAGACCCTCCTGGTCCAGCGCGACGGCTTCCTGTTCGCCCAGTCGCCGGTCCGCCTCGACATCGCCTTCGTCCGGAAACTGGGCGCCGGCTTCTTCGGCGGCGAGGGTTTCATCCTCGAAAAACTCACCGGCCCGGGCGTCGTCTTCGTCCACGCCGGCGGCGATTTCATCGAATTCAACCTCGCGCCTGCCGAGACCCTGCAGGTCGAGTCCGGCCATATCGTCGCCTTCGAGGAAAGCGTGGGGTACGACATTCAGTTCGTCGGCGGCATCCAAACCGCCATGTTCGGCGGCGAGGGCTTGTTCCTGGCCACCCTCACCGGTCCCGGCAAGGTCGTTGTCCAAAGCCTGACCCTGTCCAAGCTGCGCCGCGAGCTCGCTCCGCGCCTGTTCCGCGGCCGCGCCCGCGACCGCCAGGGTTTCGACACCTTTAACGGCCTCTTCTCGAGCGACGATTAAACCATCTGACCGCGATCCGCCACCGCGCCGCAGCGGGCAAACACCGCGTTCTTACCGTCGCCGCACGGTGTTTTCGCGGTGCCGGCACGGTGTTTCTCCCGCCACCACGCCGCTTTCTCCCCGCCCGGCGCCCGCGCCATCGCTGAGATTCCGTCCAATCCGCACTCTTTGGCTAAAGAGTTGTGCATTGCGTCCGATTGATGAAGTAGACGGCCAAAGCCCGCATTGAGATGACCTCTTCAGCCACACCATCGCCCAACGAATTGGCTGCCGCTTCCAACGCCTTCGCCCAGTTCCTGCCCAAGCGTTTCGGCGTGGAGTTCCTCACCAGCCTGAACCACGCCATTCGCACGCCCATGAGCGGCATCCTGGGCTTGTCGGAGCTGTTGCTCGAGAGCGCTCTCGATCCCGAACATCGCGAGTACATCGTGTCCATCCGCTCGTGTGCCTCGGCGCTGAACGACTTGTTGGCCTCAACCCTCGACTACGCCTCGCTCGCCTCCGGCGGGATCCGCCTCGAAGAGCAGGACTTCCCACTGCTCACCGCAATCGAAGCGGGCCTACGGGAGGCGCGCGAGCGCGCGCTGGAGACCGGAACCGTACTCGACTCGGAGCTGGCGCCGGAATTGGATCGGATCGTCTGCGCTGACGCGTTGCGCTTGCGCGACGTCGTTTCGCTGATGAACCGCGCTTCGATCCACTCGGCGACTAGCGGGCGGGTACGGTTCCAGGCCCAGCTCTCGATCTGGAGTCCGCGTCTGGGCGAACTCTCGCTCGAGGTTCGCCGGGAGGCCGTCGCCAACGCCGCGGGCGGGGCGGCTCTGCCGCGCAGTTACCAGGAGCCGGAAGGGTTGCTGGTGGAAACCTTCCGCATCGAAACTCTGGAAATGGCCCTGTTGCAGCGCCTGGTCGGGCTCTTGCGAGGCAGCCTGAAAGTGTCCGTGGAAGCGCACGGTTCGATTGACCTGCGGGTCATTCTGCCGATCGGGTTGCACGAAATGAACCTGCGCGAGGAATTGGCTCTGGTCGAGGACGCCCGGCCGGCCATCCTGATCGCCGACGACAACCGCATCAATCTGCGCGTGCTGAGCGCCGTCCTGAGCCGCGCCGGCTTCGAGGTCGTGGCGGTCGATAGCGGCGCGGCGGCCATCGAGGCGCTCGTCGCCCGGTGCTTCGATCTGGTCCTGATGGACATCCTGATGCCCGGCCTGGATGGCGGCGCGGCTACCGCGCGGATTCGCGCGCTGCCCGCGTGCGCTAGAATCCCAATTCTCGGCATCACCGCCGGCGTGACCGAAGAACTGCGCGAGAGTTGCCGCCGCAACGGCATGGATGCGATTCTCGGAAAGCCCGTCAACGCTCCGGAACTTGTGGAAAGCGTGCGCTTCTACCTGGCCCGCGCTTCTAACTGAGAGCGGGGTTCCGAACCGCTCCAACCGACGCGTCAATGGAAACAGGGAGTCAAAATAGAAACCCTGATAAAATCAGCCATGCCCTCAAACCGCTCCGGACTCAACATCGCTTTGTGGGTCGTCCAGGTGCTGCTGGCACTGCTCTATCTGTTCGCAGGGAGCGCGAAGCTGATGATGCCGGTGGCCGCGCTACAAGCGCAGACCAGTTTACCGGTGGGGCTTATGCGCTTCATCGGCGTGGCTGAGGTGCTGGGAGGGTTGGGCCTGGTATTGCCGGGATTGCTGCGCATTTGGGTCGGCCTCACGCCGCTGGCCGCGGCCTGTTTGGTGCCCATCATGATCGGGGCCACGGTGACTACGGTCCAGTCCAAGGGTTTCGTCTCGGCTATTTTCCCGCTGCTGGTCGGGCTGCTGGTGCTGTGGATCGCATACGCTCGCTGGCGTCTGGCGCCGTTACTCGGGCGTGGTTCGGAGTAGAGAGCCAGAAAAAGGGACATCCCCTTTCCACGTTTCCAGGACGTCCCCTTTCCCAACGGCGCTGCCGCAAGCCGACCCAATGCCAATGGGAATAGATATGGCCGGGACCTGCGATGCAGCTAGTCGGCCCGCTTGCTGCTCGCTCGCCGGGGCTTCGGCTTGCTCTTGTCCTTGAGATTGAGCGCCACTGCCGCGCGGATGAGATCCTTCAAGGCCGCCTCATCGACCTTGTCGCCTTCGTGGATGTCGATGGCGCGCCTGACATTCCCGTCGAGGCTGGAGTTGAACAGACCTGAAGGGTCCTTCAACGCAGCTCCCTTGGCAAATGTCATCTTGACGACGTTCTTGTACGTCTCTCCCGTGCAGACGATGCCGCCGTGGGACCAGACGGGAGTCCCCATCCACTTCCACTCTTCGACGATCTCAGGGTCTGCCTCGTGTATGATTGCGCGCACTTTCGCGAGCGTCTTCCCGCGCCAGTCCCCAAGTTCCTTGATCTTCTCGTCGATGAATGCAGAGGCAGATTCCAGCGGGACGGGCTTTTTCATGTATAGCTCCAACTCTCGCACCTATTTTAGCTGCCCTCAGCGTAACCCGCACCCTCCCCAAAGCAGGTAGGCCGCTACAGCGTAGCGGCCTGATCTGCCTAAGTGGCTGTTTATCAATATGTTAGAAAAGTGCAGGCCGCTACTAATAGCGGCCTGGCCTATTCCCACCCGCATTATAGACCCGCCGCGCGAGCATTCCGCGGACGCACTCGCGCCAACTGTTTGTGATGCCTGCAGCGGGATACTTCGATGGCCGGTTCCGGGCACGGCGCGCTGGCGGCCCGCTCTATATCGGCATGCGTCTTTACGGGCGACGCGAACCAAGCAGGCTAGAATAGAAGTGAGTCCCTCCTGAAGTCGACTCCCCCCTTATGATTGTCGATGTCGTACTGGCGAAAATTTTCGGTACTAAGCACGAGCGCGAGATCAAGCGCATCAAGCCGCTGGTGGCGCTGATCAACGATCTCGAGCCCCAAATGAGCGCGTTGAGCGACGCGGAACTCACTGCCAAGACCCAGGAATTCCGCGAAAAGCTGGCCAATGGAGCGACGCTCGACGACCTGCTCGTCGAAGCCTTCGCGGCGGTGCGCGAAGCCAGCCGGCGCGTTCTGAAAATGCGCCATTTCGACGTGCAGTTGATTGGCGGCATCGTACTCCATCGCGGCAAGATCTCTGAAATGAAGACCGGCGAAGGCAAGACCCTCGCGGCCACCCTGCCGGTGTATTTGAACGGCCTCTCGGGCGCCGGCGTGCACGTCGTGACGGTCAACGACTACCTGGCGCGCCGCGACTCGGAATGGATGGGCCGGCTCTACAAGTTCATGGGCCTGACGGTCGGCCTGGTAGTCCACGGCCTGGACGACGAGGAGCGCAAAGCCTCCTACGCCTGCGACATCACCTACGGCACCAACAACGAGTTCGGCTTCGACTACCTGCGCGACAACATGAAATTCCGCCTGGACGATTGCACCCAGCGCGGCCACAACTACGCCATCGTCGACGAGGTCGATTCGATCCTGATCGACGAGGCCCGCACGCCGCTGATCATCAGCGGTCCCAGCGAGGAATCGACCGACAAGTATTACAAGGCCAACACGATCATCCCGCGCCTGATCCGCGGCGAGGTGATCGAAGGCAAGGAGCCCGGCGAAAAGTATTACACCGGCGACTACACGGTGGACGAAAAGCACCGCGTGGTGGCGCTGACCGAGGAGGGCTTCGACAAGGTCGCCAAACTGCTCGGCCTGCCCGACATCTGGTCGATGGAGACGCAGGAGTGGAAGCACCACATCGAGCAGGCTCTGCGCGCGCACGTGCTGTACAAGCGCGACCGCGACTACCTCGTCAAATGGAACGAGGAAGAGGGCAAGGACGAGGTGGTGATCGTCGACGAGTTCACCGGCCGCCTGATGCCCGGCCGGCGCTGGTCCGACGGGTTGCATCAGGCCATCGAATCCAAGGAAGGCGTTAAGATCGAGCGCGAGAACCAGACGCTAGCCACGATCACCTTCCAGAACTACTTCCGCATGTATAAGAAGCTGGCCGGCATGACCGGCACGGCCGATACGGAAGCGGCCGAGTTCGGCAAGATCTACAAGCTCGACGTGGTGGTCATCCCGACCAACCAGGCGATGATTCGCAAGGATCTGAACGACATCGTCTATCGCACTGAAGAAGAGAAGTGGCGCAACGCCGCCAAGGAGATCGAAGAGCGGCACAAGAAGGGCCAGCCGGTGCTGGTGGGCACCGTTTCGGTGGAGAAGTCGGAGAAGCTGTCAGGGATTCTGAAGCGCATGGGCGTGCGGCATGAAGTGCTGAACGCCAAGAATCACGAGCGCGAAGCGTACATCGTGGCGCAAGCCGGCCGCAAGAGCCAGGTGACGGTTTCTACCAACATGGCCGGCCGCGGCACCGACATTCTGCTGGGCGGCAATCCGGAGAACCAGGCGCAGGAAGAGTGCCTGAAAAAGAAGCTGGTGGAAACGCCGCCGCCGGGCACCGAAACGGTCACCGCGGACGAGCATTTCTACTACTTCTCGCGCGGCGAGCGGACCAAGTACCGCGTGGCGAAGCCGGTCTGGGACGAGGTCTACGCCCGCTGCAAGGCCGTTTGCGAGGTGGAGCACGAGGAAGTGGTGCAGGTCGGCGGGCTGCACATCTGCGGCACCGAGCGGCACGAGTCGCGGCGCGTGGACAACCAGTTGCGCGGCCGCGCCGGACGCCAGGGCGACCCGGGCAGTTCGCGCTTCTTTCTATCGCTGCAGGACGACCTGCTGCGGCTGTTCGGCGGCGAGCGCATCCAGGGGCTGATGCTGCGGCTGGGCATGGAAGAGGACGTGCCGATCGAGAGCCGCATGATCAGCAAGCGCATCCAGGGCGCGCAACAGGCGGTCGAGGCGCAGAACTTCAGCATGCGCAAACACGTGCTGGAGTACGACGACGTGATGAACAAGCAGCGCCAGGCGGTGTACGGCCTGCGGCGTCAGTTGCTCGAAGGCGCGGACATCAAAGAGCGCATCTTCGACATGGCGGACGGCATTGTGGCGGCGGCCATCGACATCCGCTGCCCGGAGCACATGCGGCCGCACCATTGGGACCTGGTTGGTCTGGAAACCGACATCAACTCGCAGTTCGGCGCGCGCGTTCCGGCCAAGGAACTATTCGGGAAAGATCGCATGGAGATCGAGCAGCAGATTCTCGATATTCTGCGCCGACGCTACGAGGAAAAAGAGGCCGTGGTGGGAGCCGAGATCATGCGCTACACCGAGCGCATGATCATGCTCAGCCGGATCGACCAGCAGTGGAAGGACAACCTGCTGTCGATGGACCACATGAAGGAAGGGATCGGCATGCGGGCCTACGGGCAGAAGGACCCGCTGGTCGAGTTCAAGAAGGAAGCCTTCATTCTGTTCCAGGACATGATGAACCGCATCGAGGACGAGACGGCGCGGTTCCTGTTCTTCCTGCAGCCGGTGCGCGGCGAGATGCCCGATGTGCCGATGCCCGAGGACGATTGGCCGGACGAAGACAGTGCGGAAGGCGACGGCTCCGGGGCCAGGGAACCGCGCGCCGCCGGACCGAACGGGCACGCTACCGGACAGGGGGCGACGCCTCCGGTGGAAGACAAAAAAGCCGCGCAGGCCACTTTTATTGACCTGACCCGCAATATTCAGCGTCAAAAAGACAGGGAAATGCAGACGCTGCTGGCGGGCAATGCCAGCGCCGGGACCAAGACCGGCGAGGGACCGGTGATCCGCGGGGACAAGGTCGGGCGCAACGACCCCTGCCCGTGCGGCAGCGGGAAGAAGTACAAGAAATGCCACGGCATAGGGAAATAGCAATCGCCGTCCGCCGCTGGGGATTTCTGGCAGCGGTGGCGGCGCTCCTGGGTGCAGCGGCCGCGCCGGCCCAATCGATCTGGCCCGAGCAATGGCGCGAGCACCAGCGCGGGAAGGTGTCGCCAGTGACGCCGCCGGAGGCGCGGCTATGGGCCGAATTCGGCGGGGAAGCCGCGGAAAAGGCGATCTACGAGAGTCCGGTGGGACGCTTCAGCGCGACCGCCTATCGGCTGAAGGACGCCACTTCGGCGATGGCCTGGTACGAGTATCTGCGGCCGGAAAATGCCGTGCCGGCGCGCGGCGCGTTGAGCCTATCGACGACGCCGGGAGCCGAGTACGCGGCGCATCAGAATTACGTGCTTCAGTTCGAAGGCTGGCGCCCGCTGGAGGCGGAGATGGCGGCGCTGTACAAGCTGCTGCCGCGGATGCACGCGGGCGGGGGATTGCCCAAGCTGGCTGGTTATCTGCCCGAGAAGGACCGGCGGCGGAACTCGGAACGCTACATCATGGGGCTGCACTCGCTGGAGCTGTTCGCGCCGGCGGTGCCGGGCGCGATGGCCGGTTTCGAGGATGGAGCCGAGGCGCAGGCGGCGCGTTATCAAACGCCCGTCGGCGAGATGCCGGTGGTGATTTTCGAATATCCGACGCCGCAGGCTGGCGCGCCAGCACGAGGCCGAGTTCGGGAAACTCGCGGGATGGCAGGTGAAGCGCACCGGGCCGCTGGTGGCGGTGGTGCCGGCCGAGGCCGGGCAGGCGGTGGACGCCGCGGCGGTCAAAGCGCTGCTCGATCCGATCGAATGGAATCTCGAATTCACCTGGTACGAGAGCGCCAGACGGCATGTGCCGGTGAACGTGGCGGCGATGCTGCTGGGGGCGATCGAACTGACCGGCGCGGTGCTCGCCGCGGTGCTTTTCGGCGGCATCTTTTTTGCGGTGATCGGCGTGTGGCTCCGGCGCCGGGGCCTGAAGGACGGCGAAGAGCCCGGCCTGACGGTACTGCGGCTGAACGGGTAGGCCGGCGCAAGTGCCGCGATCGCGGCAAAACATCCAGGCTGTTTTCCAATTGTTGCCGGGATCGTTCCAGTATGCTGGAGGACGGGCGGAGGTCCTCTATGCATCCCAACACAATCACGAGAAGAGAGCTGGCCGCGCTGGCCGGCGTGGCGCTGGCGGGCGGGGCGGCGGCACAGGCGCAAAGTGGCGCGCTGACGGCCCGCCAGGCCATCGAGCGCATCCAGAAAAACGTCGGCGTGCCGTGGAGTAAGCAGACGGTGGACACGTTCAAGGCCGGCGATCCGGATACGCCCGTAGCCGGCATCGCCACGAGCTTCATGGCCACGCTGGACGTGCTGCAGCGCGCTGCCGCCGCGGGCAAGAACCTGATCGTGACGCACGAGCCGACGTTCTGGAGTCACCAGGACGAGACCAAGGAACTGGTCAACGATCCGATCTACAAATTCAAACAGGCGTTCATCGCGCAGCACAAGCTGGTGGTGTGGCGTTTCCACGACCACTGGCACGCGCGGCAACCGGACGCCGTCATGACCGGGCTGGTGCAACTCCTGGGCTGGGACAAGTATCAGATGGGTGGCGATCAGCGCTTCTACACGCTGCCGGAGACGACGCTGGGCGCACTGGCGCGCACGATGCAGGACCGGCTGAAGGTGCGCACGCTGCGGGCGATCGGCGATCCGGGGATCCCGGTGCGCCGGATCTCGCTGAGCCCCGGGGCGGCGGGTCTAATGGCGGCGGTGCGGACTCTGCCGCAGGCCGACGTGTACGTTTGCGGCGAGGCGACGGAGTGGGAGGGCATCGAGTATGCGCGGGACACGATCGCGGCCGGCCAGAAGAAGGGGATGATCCTGGCGGGGCACGTCGTGACCGAGGATCCGGGCATGAATCTGTGCGCCCAGTGGCTGAAGACGTTCATCCCGGAAGTGCCGATTGAATGGATTCCGACCGGCGAACCGTTCTGGCGGCCGGCGTAGCTCGCGGCGGCGCAGAGCGGGCTTCGGGCGTGTCGCCGCAGGCTTGGGCGGGCGTCTGTAAATGATTGTCCCTGCTTCCGTTTGACGTCTGGTGCGCGCTGGCGGGAGGGCTGACGGCGAACTGGGAACACTATCCGTTGGCAGTGTGCAGGACTCCAACGCCTGTGAAAATTAAGCGAAAGTAATATAGCCTCGCGCCTTTCTATGACTCTCTTGGAACAAAAGACAGTTTCCCTGTCAAGAGGAAAAACATTATTGAAATCAGTGGTTTATAAGGAATTTTCGGAGCCTGGTTTTTCTTCTTGACTTCGCATCCGAGGGAGTCTACGCTCAAAGCACACACAGGTTTTGTGGTCGTGAGACCATTCGATCTGTTTCTCCCACTGAACATCAGCCCGGTTTGCCGGGGTTCACGAAAGCCCGCCTGTTGGCGGGCTTTCGTTTTGACTGGTGACGCGGTTGCGCACTCCTGAGCGGTGCCAGGCGCGGGCGGGGGATCAGGCGGTGTGTTAGCCTTAAGGTTCCCGGAGCGCACATTAGAAAGCCGTATATTCATGTCAGATAAGAGGTTGCAGGTGATCCCGCTGGGCGGGCTGGGCGAGTTCGGGATGAACTGCCTGGCGCTGCGCTACGAGGATGACATCATCGTGATCGATGCGGGGATGATGTTCCCCGACGCGGAGCTGATGGGTGTGGACATCGTCACTCCCGATTTCACCTATCTAGAAGAAAACAAAAAGTTTGTTCGTGCGCTGCTGCTGACGCACGGGCATGAGGACCACATTGGCGCGCTGCCGTTTCTGCTGACGGAGATCGACATTCCGGTCTACGGCACGGCGTTCACGCTGGCGCTGGTGGAGCGGCGCTTGGAAGAGCACGAGATGCTCGACCAGGTCAAACTGCACCGGATCAAGCCCGGGCAGGTGGTCGAGATCGGGCCCTTCCAGGTTGAGTTCATCCACGTCACGCATTCCATTGTGAGCGCGGTGGCGCTGGCTATCACAACGCCGCTGGGGGTGGTGATTCACACCGGAGATTTCAAAGTAGATCCTACCCCTACCGACAACATTCTTTTCGACTTGCACACGCTGGCGAGCTATGGGAAGCGGGGCGTGCTGCTGCTGCTGTCCGATTCGACCAATGTCAACCGGCCGGGCTACACGCCCAGCGAACGGGCGGTGATGCCGCGCTTCGAGGAGATCTTCAATCGCGCCGAACACCGCATCATCGTCTCCTGTTTTTCGAGCTCGATCCACCGTCTGCAACAGATTCTGGACATCTCGGCCGAAATGGGCCGGAAGGTCGCATTTCTGGGCCGCAGCATGTTGACGACGACGGAGATTGCGCACAGCCTGGGCCTGCTGCACATTCCCGACAACACGCTCATCCGCCCGCAGGACATCATGTCGATGCCGCGCAACCGCGTGGTGGTCGTGGTCTCCGGCACGCAGGGCGAACCGATGTCGGCGATGTCGCGAATCGCGGTAGACAGCCACAAGAACCTGTCGTTGGACAGCGGCGACATCGTGGTACTGAGCGCGCGCATGATTCCTGGAAACGAGAAGGGGATCGGGCGCATGCTGAACCACGTGGCGCGGCGCGGGTGCGAGGTGGTGGCGGGTTCGATGAATCCGCCGGTGCACGTTTCCGGGCACGGCTCGAGCGAAGAGCTGAAGCTGATGCTGAACCTGATCCGGCCGCGCTACTTCGTCCCGATCCACGGCGAATACTGGCAGATGTCGAAGCACGCCAAGCTGGCCAGTCATTTGAAAACATTAGGTTTAGAGGAGACCTTCCTGCTCGAGAGCGGGCAGGTGCTGGAGATCGACCATCACGGCGCCCGCAAAGCCGGCAAGGTGACAGTGGGGCGCGTGTGCATCGACTCGGGCTCGATCGACGAGGTGGTCGAGGACATGGTGATCCGCGATCGGCGGCATCTCTCCGAGGACGGTTTCGTGATCCCGATCGTCTCCATGGACAAGAACACGGGGCGCGCGGACGGATTGCCGGAGATCGTGACCCGCGGCTTTGTGTCGCTGGATGAGGGCTCGGATCTGCTGGCGACGGCGCGGCAGGTGGTGGCGCGGACGATCGAGAATTCATCGCGCGAGGAGCGCACCGACTGGGGCGTGATGCAGGAAAAGATCCGCACGGACCTGAAGCGTTTCCTGCACAAAGAGACCTCGCGGCGGCCGCTGATCATGCCGGTGATTCTGGAGGCTTAGCGGGTCGTTGCGCAAGGCCGAACATCCGCTCCCTGACGGTCGCGGCTCAGAAACACACGGGCGCGGCTCAGAAACACACGGTCGCGGCTCAGAAACACAACCGCTCCTTTCAGTCGCGGCTCCGTCACACGGGCGCGGCTCCGTCACACGGGCGCGGCTCCGTCACACGGGCGCGGCCCAGAAACGATGGTCGCGGCTCCGTCACTTTCCGGCTGAGGCGATATGGATTCTAGCTCGACACCCGAGCCGATTCCAGCGGCGTATCTGGAAGACGAATCGGGATTTACGGGCCACGGAGAGGGCCTGTTCCGCCCCGCCACAGCGCAGCAGGCGGCGGAGGTGCTGGCCGAGGCGGCGCGCACTCGAACGCCGGTCACGGTGTCGGGCGCGGGCACCGGCGTCGTCGGCGGACGAGTAGCCGAGGGCGGGTGGGTGCTCTCGACGGAGCGCTTCCGGAGGTTGGAAATCGGCTCCGGGATAGCGGTTGTCGGAGCTGGTGTTCTTCTTCACGATCTGCAACTTGCAGCAAAAACCTCAGGTCAATTCTATGCTCCGGATCCAACCGAATGGGGCGCCTCGATCGGCGGGACCATCGCCACCAATGCCAGCGGATCGCGCAGTTTTCTGTATGGATCGACGCGCCGGCACCTGCTGAGCGTGACGGTGGCGCTGATGGACGGCACGGTGCGGACATACGGGCGCGACGAAAGGCTCGATTTCGCGTACACGCCGCTGGCGGCGCCGCGCTGCCGGAAGCACACGGCTGGTTATTTTCTGCGGCAGAACAGCGGGTACCTCGAGCTCATTTGCGGTTCCGAAGGCACGCTGGCGGTGGTCCTGGAGGCGGAAGTGCAACTGCTGCCGCAGCCGAAGAGCCTGCTGAGCGGGGTGGTGTTCTTCCGGTCGGAGGAGGCGGCGCTGGATGCGGTGGATGCATGGCGCGAGATACCGCAGTTGCGCATGCTGGAGTTTTTCGACCCTCCATCGCTCGACCTGCTGCGCGGCCCGTACCCGGAGATTCCTGCGGCGGCGCGCGCGGCGTTGCTGGTGGAGCAGATTGCCGATGGGCTGGAGGAAGACGCCGAGGAAGCGTGGCTGGAACGGATGGAGCGCTTCGGGGCGCTGGACGATTCGTGGTTCGGCACCACCGACGGGGAGCGCGAACGGTTCCGGGTATTCCGGCACAAGCTGCCGGAGGTGGTGAACGAGCGGATCAAGCGCAACGGCTTTCAGAAGATGGGCACCGATGCCGCGGTGCCGCTCGAGAAGAACCGTGAAATGATGCGCTGGTACCGTCAGGTGTTGGATGAACAATTCCCGGACAAGGCCGTGATGTACGGGCACATCGGCGACTCGCACATGCATGTGAACGTGATGCCGGAGACGGAGGACGACGCGCGGCGCGGGCGCGCTTTCCAATATGAATCGGCGCGGCAGGCGGTGGCGCTGGGTGGCACTGTCAGCGCGGAGCACGGGCTGGGGAAAAAGAAGGCGCACTTCCTGGAGCTCGAATTCACACCGGCCGAGATCCAGGCGATGTGCGACGTGAAGCGGCATTTCGATCCGCAGTGGCTGCTGGGACGGGGCAATCTGCTGCCGCTGCCGGATTAGAAACGGACACGCGCGGAGCGGTTCCGTTTTGTCCCAGTGGAGTGTCTCAGGCAAGAGCTGACAATGCCGACCGAGCGTCTGACAATGCCGACCGAGCGTCAACACGAGTGTTAACGCGGCAGGCATGAGTGCCTGCGCCACGGTGAATAGCCGGTGATCGTCGGAGGCTCTGCGGGACATGATGCTAGCGTTGCCTGCGGGCTGCCTGGCGAGTGCGCTTTGGAGTAGATTGGTCTATCCGGAATCCGGAGCCTGGAGAAGACCGCCATGACCCGCCGCACACTGCTCAAGATTCTCGCGGCCGCGCCCGCCGCGCCGCTGTTTCCCGCCTTCGGCGCGCTGGCCGCGCCCAGCGCGGGCAAGTTGAAAATCAGCGCGATCAAGGCGCTGGGGATGCAGCCCGCGACGGCCGCGGGCAACTGCCTGATCCGCGTGGAGACGGACGGCGGCCTGTACGGTATCGGCGAGGCGGGCAGCACGGGGCCGATGGCGCGGGCGCGTATTCAGACCATGGAGCGGCTCCTGATCGGCAAAGATCCGCTGAGCATCGAAAAACATTTCTTCGAGATGACGTCGTTGATGCACACCTACATCGCGCACATCCCGACCATCAGCGGGATCGACATGGCGCTATGGGACCTGGCCGGCAAGGTCCTCGACCGGCCGGTGTACGAGCTGTTGGGCGGGCCGTTTCGCGAGGCCGTGATGATGTACTCGCACGGCGACGGCTTCGACATGCTGGACATGGGCGCGTGCCGCGCCTGGGCGGCGATGGTGAAGTCGCGGCCGGAGGGTTTCAAAGCCTACAAGAACAGCATCAACACGGTGCTCGGCGTGCCGGCGGCGCGCTACGCCAACACCCTCACGCACGACGATCTGAAGAAGATTCGTACGGCCTACACCAATTGCCGCGAGGCCGTGGGCGACGAGATCGACATCGCGGTGCACTGCCACAACGAATTCGATACGCCCAGCGCGATCGCCGTGGCCAAGGCCGTCGAGCCGATGGACCCGCTGTTCATCGAAGACGCGCTGAACCCGCCCTTCTCGGAGGGTTGGATGGCGTTGAGGCGCTCGACGCGCATTCCGCTGCTGACGGGCGAAAAGCTGGAGTTGGTGCGCGGCTTCAAGCCGTTCCTCGACACGCAGGCGGTGGACTTCGTGCATCCGGACCTGGCGTTCGCGGGCGGACTCACCGGCACGCGCAAGATCGCCGACTACGCCGCGCTGACGCGGACGCCGGTGGCGCTGCACAATGTGGGGACGCTGGTGCTGACGCACGCGTCGGCGCACTTCGCCGCGTCAATCCAGAATTTCTATCGCAGTGAAAGCGCGCTCGGGCACCCGGCGCATTACGTGGAGCAGATGGCGGCGTCGAACCCGCCGCAGGTCCGCAACAGCCTGCTGCCGCTGCCCAAGGGCGCGGGGCTGGGTCTGGATCTGAACGTGGATTTCCTGAAGAAATACATGGCCGAGGGCGAGACGTGGTGGGGGTAGAGTAGCTCGCAGGGGGTGCGCAGCGGCTCGCTCCAGCAAGTCGTGTGACCCTCCCTGGGGGAGACGCGCCCATGGCGCGCGGATACTCAAGAACGAAAAATGCGGAACAAAACCAAGTTGTATGTTGTTTGATTATTATCAATGGCTTAAGGCTTATCTTTCGGCCATTTCTTGACCACAGGCAGAGGGTCTGAAACCGCGAGCGCCGCGCCGAGAGAAGTGGACCGCCCAATTGAGTGTAGGTCCGTTGTCAGGGGGGGCTGCGAAGCACGTGATTTATCCTTGACGGAGACTGGTTTATGTCATAAACTACAATACATGGCGGACCAAACCTCGTGCGATTCGCCCGGCCGCAAAGCTGCCGCGTATTGGTTCATCGACGGGTTGCCGGAAATTGTCGTCAGCCTGATCTTTATCGCGATGGGGTGTGGCCATCTCTATCTCAACGACGCCCATCTTCACCCGAGGTGGGTCCGCGCGACGATGGTGGCCATCGACGTGGCGTTGGTCGTGGTCATCCTGGTATTCGGCCGATCGATGGATCTGTTCCTGAAGTCCCGGATCACTTTTCCGAGGACCGGCTATGTGCGGCCTCCGTGCGACTGGCGAGAGGACCCAGATCAGGAGACCGTCGTGAGCCTCGGGTTGACGAGCGAAAGCCGCCCGCCAAACCAAAATGTCACACGTTTCACCTCGTCGATTTTCGCTGCGGTGGTCCTGGCGCAAGTACTCGCCGGAGTGATCGCAAGGCCCATCGGGTTGGCAATTGCGATGTCGTCAGCGGCAATCCTGCTGTACGTGCTGCGCCGCCACAGTGAGCGACCGTACCATTGGGCAGCGGTTCTCTTGCTCCCTCTCGCCGGAATTGCCGCGATGCGGCTGCCAATGGGAGCGGACGACTATCCTTGGGCCGCGACTCTGATCGGAGGCGCCTGGCTTGCTTTGCAGGGCGCCTGGAGGCTGATCGGCTATGTGCGCCGGTATTCGCGGCACGCACCGCTGGAGAGCGTACGGCCGTGAATGAGCGCATTCGCGAGCTCTCGCAGCTCGACCGGCTGGTCCACGAGCCTGCCCGGCTCCAGATCCTGATGTTTCTGGAGGAGGTGGGAGAGGCGGACTTTCTCTACCTGCAGCGTGAGGGAGGATTCACGCAGGGAAATCTCTCGGGTCATCTCTCCAGGCTGGAAGATGCGGGTTACGTCCAAATCCGGAAGATGTTCAAGGGCAAGACGCCGCTCACAGTCTGCGCGCTCACGCCGAGTGGCGAGGTAGCGCTGGACGCCTATCGCCGGCAGATGTTCGGGATCTTATCGGAAGGCCAAGAATCGAAGCCTGCTTAAGCCGCTGATGCCTGTAGGAAGATTCGGGGGGCCGGGGCCACGTCATAGGTGTAGTGTAAAAGTTTGGTTACAGATCCGGCCGAAGTGCGCCGCCTGACCGAATGGAAGGAAGCGGAGAACGTGCGCTTCCGGCGCTACCTGCATGCACGCCACCACGACCGGGTTGAGCCGTTCCAAATCATTGCCAGCAAGATCGAAGCGCAGATCGATTGCACCGCGTGCGCCAACTGTTGCCGCGAGATGATCGTCGAAGTGAATCAGGCCGATCTCGAGGCCATCGCGGCCCACCTCAACCTGAGCGTCGAGGACATGCGGCTGAAACACACCAGCGCCGACCCGGACGATTCGCGCCAGCGTGTTTTACGCAACGCGCGCGATGCCTGCACGTTCCTCGACGGCAAGCTGTGCCTGATCTACGAAGCACGGCCGGCGGCGTGCCGCCACTTCCCGCACGCGCACCCCGGAGAGCATTCGTTGGGCGCGCGCATCGAGTCGGCGTGCCGGCACGCGGCGGTCTGCCCGATCCTCTACAACGCGCTGGAGGAGTACAAGCATCAGTCGGGGTACCACGAGCGTGGAGGCTCGGCGGCAGCTTACGCGGGCGGCTGATCAGCTCCGCTCTTCGTGATTGGAATCCACGCCCGTGCCGCCCGTGCGGCGGTCAGCGATCCACGCAGGAAGTTGCGTCGAGTAGCGGGGGACATGTGATTTCCTTTCGAAGCTGTTCCTAATAGTGTCAAAAACGCTGGGCCCAAGTCGCAGCTTGAACCAAGTTCTTGCAGGTTCTCCGAATGTGTTCCACGGCCTTCGCTCAGAGGCTGGTTGTGCGGCAGCCCGCGACCATGCGCGATATGGGGAACTTCACGCCGCGGGCTGCGGCTCGGCCGGCACAGCGCTGCGCCTCGGAATTCGCAGTATCGCTTTGCCGCTCTGCTGGCGGGCCAGATCCAGCACATAGGCGCTCTGAAGGTTCATCCAGAAATCGGGCGACGTGCCGAAATAGCGGCCGAGACGCAGGGCGGTGTCCGCCGTGATGTTCCGCTTCCCGGCCAGCAACTGATAGAGCCGGTTGGGCGGCACTTCGATCAGGTCGGCCAGCCTCTTCGCCGAAAGGCCAATCTCCTGCAACTCGTCGGCGAGGATTTCGCCAGGGTGAATGGGTGTGCGTGCCATGGTCTTCTTCTTCCGATTTAGTGGTAGTCGACAATTTCAACGCTGGATGGGCCGGGCTCATCCTTCGGCCACTTAAAACAAATGCGCCACTGGTCGTTAATCCGAATGGAATACCATCCTTTGCGGTCTCCCTTCAGGGCTTCCAAATGGTTGGAGTTGAGCGCGGCAAGCTCACCCAACGAGAGAGCGGCGTCGAGAATCCGCAAACGCTTCTCGGCCTGGCGCCTGAACGGCTCCCACTGGCGGACCTTTTCACCAGCGGCGAGACGTTCCGTGTTCCTATCGCGGTAACTCGCGATCATCCAGTCTCGGCACCATTATAGACGCGTGACGTCAAATGTACAATTTCGATTATTTCGCCGCCCCCTCGAAGGGAGCGCATGTTCTCCGTTGAGAGCGGGCGATCAATGCACAGGCCGGCGGCCCGCAGAGGGGCCTAGAGTTCCCAACCCTTCCTGTATTCGCGGTACAGGTACTTGTTGGCTTCCGGAACATTTGTGATCTTCATGTTTTGAGCGTCCCACTCAATGCGCTTGCCAACCCGGCAGGCGATCGCGCCGAGGTTGAAGGCTTCCGCAATGGGGCCGGCGTGCAGGAACTCGGCCTCCGAGGGTTTGCCGCCGCGGCAGGCCGCGATCCAGTCCGTGAATGCGCGCGGCTGTTCGTCGCGGTCGCGGCGCTGGTGCGGCGCGGGTTGCGAGCCTTGGTAAGCCCGCATCTTCTTTTCCGGGATGAGCTGTGGATCCTCAATCAGGAATCCCGCCAGAATCTTGCCCTTGTCGCCGACGAACATCATCCCCTCGGCGGCCAACTCCCGATTGTCTTCGTACAATTCCTCGGGTGTGGGCGGCTTCATGCCGCCGTCGTGCCACCACAAATCGACGGGGCCGAACTCATCCCGCGCCGCGAATTTGAAGCGGATGGTCGAGGCCAGCGGGAACGAATAATCGTTCTTGATTTTTGTGCTGACCTGATCGACGAGCGTGCAGGCGCTGCTGTACGTCGCTTCGACGCTGACCGGAGCGGCCAGCTTGAGCGTCCGGAAGACCACCCACAGGCTGTAATGGCCCATGTCCGCGATAGAGCCGCCGCCGAAGTCGTACCAGCCGCGAAAGACCGCGTTGGTGTAGTGCGGGCTATAGGGGCGGTCGAGCGTCGGTCCGAGCCACAGGTCCCAATCGAGACCTTCCGGCACGGGCGGCCGATCCTCCGGCACAGTCAGGTACTGCGGCCAGACCGGCCGATTGGACCAGTTGTGGACCGCGCGCAAATTGCCGATCGCGCCGTCCTTGATCCAGCTCATCACCTGATCCATCGAACCGTGGTAGTTCCAGGGAATGAAGTGCGTCGCGACCTTGGTTTGCCGGGCCGTCTCGATCACCTTGCGCGCTTCGTCCACGCGATTCGCGATGGGCTTGTGCATCGTCACATGCTTGCCCTTCTTCATCGCGGCAATTGAAATCGTGGCGTGCAGGTGGTCGGGCGTCATGATTTTCACGGCGTCCAGGTCCTTCTGCTGCTCCAACAATTCGCGGAAATCGGCGTAAGTGGCGCAGCCTTTGTAATTGTCCGAGGCGCGCTTGGCGGCGTAGTAAGTCTCGACGATTTCGCGGCCGATTTCGCGTCCTCCGGGAATCCCGTCGATCCCTTCGTGCCAGTCGGATTTGCCGAGGAACTCCCGAATGTCGTTCCGCAGGCCGAACTTGTCCCAGTCCACGTAGTTGTTGCTGCCGCGGTTGGGATCGCACGTGGCGACGACCTGAATATCGTCGTTCTTCAGCATCGGCAGCAGCTCGCGGATGCCCTGCGTGCCCACGCCAATGTAAGCGACGGTCAGTTTGTCGCTCGGGGCGACGAAGTTGGTTCCTCCCAGAACATGGCGCGGAACGATGGTAAAAGCGGCGGCGGTGGTGGCGGCCGTGGTGAGGAATGTGCGGCGATTCTGATCGGATGACATGAGGATCTCCTAGCGCGATGGATCACCAATACTCTACTCCCGCCGGAGTCCGGTCGGGATGCACGAGCCGCGGAGTGCGATGAACCAGGCGCGGTGTGGGCAGTGAGTTCGTTCCACGGTGTGCGCGGATCGGGCGCCCGGCTCCGTTCAGGCCATGGCCGTGAGCAGGCGCGCAGGCTGATACGATAGAACCATTCGGGTATCCCGAATCCTCAGGAGGGTAGATTATCGCATGGTCGAAGTCGGGCTGACCTCCAGCTCACTGGTTGCGGTGCTCCTCTTGCTGGTGATCCCGCTGGTCGCCTATCTGTGGAAGCGCCGTCAACGGCCGGTCTATTTGGTTTTCTCCTGCCTCGCCATCACGGCCCTGTGGTATGTCTCGCGGAGTTCGATTCATGAGGCCTCTCATGTGCTCGGATACATCGCCTCCGGCGCGCCGGCGACATCGCTGAAAGTAGTTCCGTACTCCTGGGAGGGCTTCTTCGCGCAGAGCTTCACGGTCCAGGGAGTCACGGGGACGCACTGGCAGCGGTTGATCCAGCTCGCCGCCCCGTCCCTTGTGGATGGGCTGTTCATGCTGCTGGGAAGCTGGCTGTTCCACTGGCGGCACAAGTTTCCGCCGTCGGTGGGCGGGCTCGTTTTGATGCTCACCTACCTGCGCGCGCTGTGCGATCTGGTGATCAACTACATGGGCGGCGTACTCTCCAACTCGGGCGACTTTCAGCAGTTGCTTAGCGGTTATCCGCCTGTCGCCATTCACGTCTGCACGTGGGTCCTCATCCTGCTGGGCCTTCTGGGAACTTGGTCGGAGATCGGGTTGGCCCGGCCCGTCGATCAGTAAGGGCCGTCAGATTTCGATCACCACTTTGCCGAACTGCTGCTTGCCTTCCAGGCGTTCGTGGGCCGCACGGATTTCGTTCATCGGGTAGACCGAATCGACGACCGCGTGCACCGAGCCGTCGAACACCAGCCGCAACACGCGATGCAATTCCCCCAGCGTGCCCATGAATGAGCCCAGCAGCGTCTGCTGCTTGCTGAATAGAAATCGGAGATCGAGCGCGACGTCGTAGCCCGTGGTCGCGCCGCACGTTACCAGCCGTCCTGAAGGCGCGAGACATTCCCGGCTGCGGTCCCACGTGGCCGATCCGACGTGTTCGAACACCACGTCCACGCCGCGCTTGGCGGTGAGCCGGCGGACTTCGGTGGTGACCTGATCACGGTAGTGGTTGAGGACGAAGTCAGCGCCGAGTTCCTGGCAGCGCGCCATCTTTTCTTCGCTGCCCGCGGTGGCGATGACGCGGCAGTGATGCCATTTCGCCAGTTGGATGGCGGCCATGCCGACGCCGCTCGAACCGGCGAGCACCAGCACATCCTCGCCCGGCTGCAGTCTGGCCCGCGTCATCAACATGTGCCAGGCCGTGACGAAAACCAGCGGCGCGGCGGCGGCGTGCTGATAGTCGAGTGAATCGGGGATCGGAATCACGGCGTACTCAGGCGCGTTGACCAGTTCGCGGTCGACGCCCGGCGCGCCGGTTCCGAATAGCGTGTACGAGTGGCACTCGTTATCGCGGCCTTCCAGGCACGCCAGGCATTGGCGGCAGCTGAGGCCGGGCCCGAGCAGCACGCGCTGCCCCGGCTGCACGCGCCGGCACAGTTCGCCGACTGCCACGACTTCTCCCGCCGCGTCGCTGCCGAGAATGTGCGGGAAGCTGAACTTCGCGCCCGGAATTCCGCTGCGGACGAACAGGTCGAGATGATTCAACGCCGCCGCGCGCACTCTCACCAGCACTTCGTCGGCGCGCAGTTGGGGTTCCGCAATGTCGGTGTATTCGAGAACCTCGGGACCCCCGTGGGCGTGGATTTGGACCGCTTTCATGCACGACCTCCTGTCAGCACCGCACGCGCGTGGCGCGTCCGCAACGGGGCGTATTGCGCGTACCCGGCCAACCGCTCCATCGATTAATGATCCCGCAGCGAATCGTCGATGCGCACGCGCCACTTGCGGGCGTCATCCAGAATGGCGCTGGCGTCAAGCGTCATCGGTATGCGGTCGCGCACCGTGAAGCCGCCTTCGATCACCACGTCGCGCACGTCGCTCGCCCTAAGCGAGTACACCAGCATCGAGTACGGGTCGTGGGCCGGAACGGCGTGGGGCGCGGTCGTATCCAGGGTGATGAAATCGGCGCGCTTGCCCGGTTCCAGTGATCCGATCTCGGCCTCCATGCCCAGCGCCTTCGCGCCGCCAATGGTCGCCATTTCGAAGGCCTGGATCGCTGGCAGCGCCCGCGGGTTGACCTGCGTGACCTTCGCCAGTTTAGCGGCGAGGTCGAGTTCCTCCAGCAGGTCCATGTCGTTGTTCGAACCCGCGGGCCCATCGGTGCCCAACCCGACGGCCAAGCCGGCGGCGAGCATCGCCGTCACGGGCGCGACGCCGCTGGCGAGCTTCATGTTGCTCGACGGACAATGCGCGATGCCGACGTGCAGCAGCGCGAGAGCAGCCAGGTCGCCTGGCGTGAGCCACACGCCGTGCGCGCAGATCGTGCGCCGTGCTACGGCGCCGATGGAAATAAGATACTGAGCCGGCGTGAGGCCGTGCTGAGCGACCGAATCGTCATTCTCTTTTTTTGTTTCGGAGACGTGAATCAGCAATGGGACGGAGTATTTGTCGGCCAGTGCGCGCGCGGCCTTCAGCGTCTCCGGCGAGTTGGTGTAAAGCGCGTGCGGCGCGACGGCCGGCGTGATCAGCGCGTCGTTCCGGTACTCGCGGATGAAGCGCTCGGTGAATGCCAGCGCCGCTTGCGGCGTATCGTTGTCCGGGGCAGGGAAGCCGACGATGGTTTCGCCCAGCACGCCGCGCATGCCGGCATCGCGCGTGATGCGAGCCACTTCGTTCTCGAAGTAATACATGTCGGCGTACGTCGTGATGCCGCCGAGCATCATCTCGAGCACGCCCAGCCGTGTGCCGGCACGAACGAATTCGAATGTGACATTCTTCTTTTCGGCGGGAAAGATGTAGTGGTCCAGCCAATCCTGCAGGCTGCGGTCGTCGGCGATGCCACGCAGCAGGCTCATGGCGGCGTGGGCGTGGGTGTTGATCAGGCCGGGCGTGAGGATCGCATCGGGCCGACTCAGGCGCAGCTTAGGGGTGTAGAGGAACTCCAGTTTCGTGCGCGCGCCGACGGCGAGAATGCGCCCGTCCTTCACGGCGATGGCCGCGTCATGGAGCACATCGCGGTGAGCGTTCATCGTGACCACCGTGCCGGCGGAGACCAGAATGTCGGCCGGTTCGGCGGCCCACAGAGGCGACGCAAGCAACGACGCGAACAACGCCACGAGACTGACGGTCGCGGCGCGCGACCAATGCGCCACCGTGCGTGGCGGTCTTGCCGCGGGGCGCGCGGGATCATTGCGCCGTGCCGCTGAGGAATGCGCGCACGCAGGGGTCGTTAGCGCGGGCTGCGAGCGTCCGCCGCAGCGGCGCTTCCCGATTGTTCCAGGCATTGTTTCAAACATTGTTTCGAGCATCGCTTCAAGCATTGTTTCAAGCTTTTGTTTAGGCCAGTGACTGTGCATCGAACGGCTCCGGGAAAAGGTCTCGCAACTGGAACGTGAGGGTGTCGCCGGCGGCGTTGCCGAGCACAATCGGAATGTCGCCGCAGAGATCCCAGAGCACCTGGCGGCATGCCCCGCAGGGCGGCGTCAGGCGTGTGGCGGCGGTAGCGATGGCCAGGCGTCGAAAGCGGCGCGCCCCGCCGGCAACCGCGGCAAATACAGATGTCCGCTCGGCGCAGATGGTCAGGCTATAGCTGGAAGATTCAATATTGCAGCCGCCGAAAATCCGACCGTCGTCGCACTCGATCGCCGCACCGACCAGGAAGCCGGAGAAGGGGGCGCGCGCATTCTGGCGGGCGGTGAAGGCGGCTGCGAGAAGCGGGTCCATGCAAAGTCCATTGTCCAACGGATGCGCGGCGGCGTGGCGGGCCGCGCGAATGGGATAGGCTGATTTCAACTGCATATGATCCTTCGAACTCCTGCTATTTGCCTGTTCGCGCTCGCGCTGGCCGCTCACTCTCAGCCCGCGAAAGCGCCCCAGCCGTCCGCTTTCCGGCCTGGAGAAACCTGGCTGGACACGGCGGGCCACCCGATCCAGGCCCACAGCGCCGGCATCCTGCTGCACCACGGAGTTTACTACTGGTACGGCGAAGACAAAACGCTCGGCAACTTCAACCGGACCGGTGTCTCCGCGTACTCCTCGCGCGATCTGTACAACTGGACGCGCGTGGGCGTGGTCCTGCCGAAGGAGGCCCTGCCCGAGCAGTTCCGCGACCACGGCATCTGCGAGCGGCCCAAGGTGATTTACTGTCCGAAGACGCGCCAGTTCGTGATGTGGATGCATCTCGACAGCGCCGATTACAGCGTCGCGAGCGCCGGCGTGGCCACCGCGGACAAGCCTGAGGGCCCGTTCAAATTCTTCGGTTATTCGCGCCCCATCCGCTATGATTTCGGCTACCCGGCCAACGACCGCACGCGCCAGCAAGAGCTCGGCAGCACGTTTCGCGATATGAATCTGTTTGTCGATGACGACGGCCAGGCTTACGTGTTTTACGCCGCTGAAGGAAACCCGACGATGTACGTCAGCCGTCTGAACGCGGATTTCACGGGAGTGGAAACGCCCTCGGTCGAGGGAAAAACGTGGGCCCGCATTCTGGTGAAGCAGAGCCGCGAAGCGCCCGCGCCGTTCCGCTACAAGGACCGCTACTACCTGATCACGTCCGGCACCAGCGGCTGGGCTCCCAATGCCGCCACCTATGCCGTCGCCGCCAACATTCTTGGTCCGTACATCGTGAAGGGCAATCCGTGCGTGGGCCCGGACGCCGCGACGACGTTCCATTCGCAGAGCACATTCGTGCTGCCTGCGCCGGGCAACAGGCCGGGCGCATTCATCTTCATGGCGGACCGCTGGTTTGAAAAAAACCTCGTGGACTCGCGCTACGTCTGGCTGCCTTTGCAAGTGCACGACGACGCCACGCTCACGCTCGAGTGGCGCGACCAGTGGGACCTTTCCGTGTTCGACAAATAGTCCGCGCGCCCGCCGGTCCGGGCTCTACTTGGCCGGAGTCGATTCCAACCTGTAAGCGAAAACACCGCGCTCGTGATGCAACGCCGGCTCGCCACTCTCCATGGTGACGGGGACGGTTTTCAGAACGTGGCCGTTGATGTCGAGCGCCTGCGCCGGCCCAACAGCGGCCGGCATCGCGAGTCGTTTCGGGATCCGGATCAGGCCCGCCTCGCTTTCCGGCAGCGGCATCAGCACCGTGGCTTGGCCATCCCGGGTCAAACGGTACCCGACGCCGCGGCCGCGCTCGTTTACGTACTCGCCGCCGGGCCCGGCGGACCACTCAACGACCACACCACCCTTGCGCTCAATGGCCGCCGTGATGCCATTTTCCGCGCCGGGGACGTGCGCGTAGAAACCGTACGGTGGCAGCACGCGGTCGCCCGTGTGCCAGTCAGCCGTGCCGCGATTCACCCACACGTCGCCCCCATTCGTCCAGCGCACATGCTGATGATGGATGTCGGCGTTGACGAATTCGACCGACTCGATGCGCTGGCCCGCGAGCGCCCGCATCAGCTCGTGGAGCAGCCAGTATTTGCGAACAACGTTGCGGTTGAACGGGTTCGCGACCATCGCCGGATGGCCCGTCAGGACCTCGGTCGCGATGTAGTCGTCGCTGTAAATGCCATGCGTCGCCGGGTCGAGGCTCGCCGGCGTAGCGGTCGGGATAGCCCGCGCCGTGGAGGATGAAGCGGTCGTGGTAGGCCGCGTCGAGCCACGGGATGCGCTCCGCGTCGGCCGCCTTGACGTGCAGGGTGAAGCCGCGCGACGTGTCGGGGTCGATGCGCAGGTGCTGGGCCTGCGCGCCGTCGAGCCAGCCGATCAACTGATCGTGGCCCGCTTCGGAGATCGTCGGAGCGTTGTTGCCCAGATAGTCGCGGATCCAGGCGAAGGTCTCGCCCCAACTTCGGCGCGTCACCGTGCGGTCGATGAATTGCCCGTCGCTGGTCCAATAATCGTACGGACTGATGGACGACCAGACGTCGATGAAATAAGCCGTCGGCGCAAATCCGTCGCGGATGAGCTTCAGGTTGCGCTCGACAAACGGCCGCAAGCGGTCGGGCCGCGAGCGGTAGCTCTGGACATTGGGGCCGTAGCGGAACCAGGCCAAATGCGGCTCGCCCTCGCGCGTGAAAGCGATATTCGAGTAGCTGAAACCGTCGGCGTCGGGATAGAAGTCGATGTAGTTGTCGTGCGGCGCGAACAGCACCCCGTTCTGTTTGCAGACGTCCGCGAGGTGGCGGAACTCCTCCAGGGTCCCTTCCTTAGGGCTGGGTGGAAAAATGTCCGGCAGCCGGTAATCGTAGCCCCAGCGCTGCCAATTGTGCCAGACGACCGCGGCGTCGGTCAGGCCATAGCGGAACGCTTGCTCCAGCGCGCGCGCGCCTTCGCCGTAGCGCCCCGACCACAGGTCGAAGACGAAGCGGCCGGCGAGTTTCGGCACGCCCGCCGAGGCGCGGCGCGTGTCGATGTCGCGCCACGTCCTCACGCCTTCCCACACGTTGGCCGCGGGGATCAGCGTAATCGTCTGCGAATGCGCGACGTCGAGCGTGTAAGTGCTGGTCGCGGGATCGACGCGCAAACGGTCGGGCGATGCGTCCACGGCTTCCACGATGGAGCCGGAAGGGAATTCGAAACCGACGTAAGAAGATGCCAGGTTGTGCCCGTCGTAGCTCATACTGAAGCGCTGCGGATCTTCGAGCACATTGCCCACGCCGCCGTAAACGCGGCGCGCTTTCTCGCTCCACGCGCCGAGAGAAACCTTCTGCAGGTAGACGCTGAGCCAGGGCTTCGCGGCGGGTGCGTGCTCGAGCCAGACGCGGCAGCGCAGAGCCTTCGATTCCACTTTGAGTTCACTCAGTAAATCGAAATCGCCGGCCCAGGAACGGAAGCTGTGCCGCAGACGATATGCGCCGTCGGTTGACTCGTCGCGCACCGCAATCAGTTCGCTGGTCGAACGCGGATCTTCCAACGCGTCGTCGAGCACTTCGGCCTGCAGGCCATGGAACATCGGTCCGCCGCGCCCGGCGGCAAAAGCGATGGTCGAGTCCAGGATGCCGCGTCGGCCGGGCCAGATCAGGACGTCGTGCCCATTCAGGCTGCCCAGCTTTTTCGGGGCCTGATTCGCTTCCGGCGGAAAGGCCGACGCGGGCGGGACAGCGCCCGTCAGTAGGACCGGCTCGCCGAAGTTGACTTGGCCGGGCGCTGCGGAGCCCTGCGTCTCGGCTTCGAATTGCAGGCTGATTGCCTGCCCGGCGAAGCGCTGGAGATCGACCTCGCTATCCTGCCAGGTCTCGGATGATGGTTTTCCTTCGAACAACACTTCGCCCGAAGGGAGCAGCCGAACCCGCGCCAGCGGCGCTGGCAGCGAGCCCGACTTCGCAGTCGAAAAGCGGAGCCGGATGGAGTTCGACGCCGGCAATTGCAGCGGGAACTCTGTCGCCGCCCAGCCGATGCGATCGCGCATCGACGGGGCGTTGGTCCCGAGGCGGACGGTGATGGATTCCATCGAGCGCCCGGCGGCCGGACGCCGCGCCTGGCCGGAGAATGCGATGGCCGGCTGCGTCTCGTACACCGGATTCGGGGCCGCGCCGAAACTCGTGTTCTGTTCGACCCGCACATGCTCGCGGTGCAGCGGCAGCCGCCACAGCGCCAGCGCGCCGTTGGCCGCCACAGGAAACGGCTTCCACTCGACTTGCGGGTTGGCGCGCGGTGGATTGGACTGTCGCGGCAGCACCAGCAGGATCGGATGAGCCACCAGCTTGCGGCCCGCCTCTTCGAATTCCACGTAGGCGTGGATGGGGTAGTACGCGTTGTAAGTCCCCTCCGCGAATTGGACCCGGAACGCGACGCTCGCTTCCCCCTTCGCCGCGACGCTGAAAGCGACGGGGCCCGCATGATCCGCGCTCCACTTGTCGGTGAGCTTCAGACGCACCGTGCCCGCGATCCGAGCGCTTCCGGAGTTGCGTATTTCGACGTCGACCGTGACCGGCGTGCCGGGGGTCTTGAAATCGGCCAAGCCGCCCGCGCCGTAGTTGCCTAACGCGGGCAGCGGAATGCTGACGGTCAGACTGCCGGCTGTGACGATGCTCGGTTCGCGAACTTGGGCGACGGCCGTGGCAAAAGGCAGGCACAGAGCAACGATTGAAATCAGGCGACGCATGAGGATTCTCCCGGACTCGACTTACTCGAACGACCTTTCACCGAGATACTATCGCTCTCCGACGCCCGGCGCTTCGTTCCGCCGCGCGCAAACGGCTGTGCGCTGCAACTCAGGCCGCGGACTGGATCGCCGCCGGCCGACGTGTCCCTTGTGGCCGGTCACCTCCGAAAAGAGAATATTCTCGGCCTGTTCTGAGGGATATAAGAAACGCGCGACATGGATGCGTCTCCACGCGGGAGTAAATCAGCGGCCAAGGAGAAGCATTCGAGTGCTCCTGCCGGACCCGTCGCGTTACCGGATGCGTTGGGGGCCGCAGAATTCGCATTACGACAACCGCTTCGCCTGGAGAGAGTGCCCCGATGCATGCCGTGATCTGCTACAAGAACTTCGCCGCGAACCGCAATATCAGCCATATCGGATTGGGTGTGGCCGCCCTGAACAACAGCAAATGTCTCAGCCGTGAGGGGATCACGACCGACGTCTGGCCCACGCTCGACGCCGCCGATCTGAAGCGCCAGTTGAAGCTTAATGCCGGCGTCTCGCACGTCGTGATTTCAGCGCCGTGGATTCCGGCCGTCGAACTCATGAAGCTGACCACGGAGTTCCCGCGCGTCCAGTTCGCCATGAACTGCCACAGCAACGTAGGGTTTCTGCAGGCCGACGCCAGCGGCGTGAAACTGGTCGGCGCGGCCATGGAGGTGCAGCGCGGCACGGCCAATTTCCTCGTCGCCGGCAACAGCCGCAAGTTCGTCGACTGGGCCAGCGAGACCTTCGGCTTCCCGCTCATCTACCTGCCGAACCTGTATTTTCTCGAGGGCGAGACCGAGCGGCTCAGGCCGCCGCTCCACGGCGATCTGCTCCGGGTCGGCGCGTTCGGGGCGACACGGCCGCTGAAAAATCTGATGTCGGCCGCTGGCGCGGCGCTGACCATTTCACGACTGCTCGGTGTGGACCTTGAGCTGTGGATTAACAGCGGCCGCGACGAAGGCGGCGGCTGTATTCTGCGCGCCATCGACGAGTTGTACGCCATCACCCGCCACGCCACGATCGTGAAAGCGGGCTGGTCCAGTTGGCACGACCACCGCAAAACCGTGGCGCGAATGAACCTGCTGATCAACTGCAGCTACACCGAGAGTTTCAACATGGTGACCGCGGATGGCGTCGCCGAGGGCGTGCCATCGGTCGTCTCCGATGCCATCGGCTGGGCGCCGGCTTATTGGCGCGCGTCGGTCAACGATGTGCTTGAAATCGCGCGCGTCGGACGCCATCTGTTGTTCGATCCTCGCGCGCCCCGCGACGGATATCGCGCGTTGCTGCGCCATAACTCCGAGGGCGTCCGGGCTTGGAAGGATTTTCTGGGAGTGTGAGCCGGTCCTGCGGGCGCAGTCAATCCAGGTAGTCTATGCGCGCGCCCCGGATGCTGTGCCGAACACAGAGGACACTTCCCGTCCACCGCATGTTTCTCTTCGCATTTCGCAATTTCCACGGCGGTCTGTCGTTTTAGCAATGACGCCGCGGGTCGGGGCACTGAGGTCGGATGATGCAGCTTCCTGGCGCGGGATTGACCGGAACTTGCCGGCGTCCTGTCTCCATGACTTGCCCAGACATTGAACTATGGGAAGGACGAATAAACAAAAAGAGCCGGGCATCCGGCTCTCTAGGTCACCACTGCATCTTTCCCTTTCAGCAACACTTCACGCGCTGCCGACGCGCCATTCTGCTCAGGTCAGTGCCGCACGGGATAGATCGGTTCCACTTCCAGAAACCGCTTCATCAGGTGCTCGACTGCTTGAAAAACGCGCAGCGTTCCGTGAGCCACCTTCAGATACCACTTCTCCCTATCCGCGAACGGCTCGGAGAAGCCGCCAATCGCGCTCATCTTGTGGGTCATCGCGCTTTTCCTTTCCACGTCTCCGTGCGATCGCGGATAACGTCCCAGTCTCAGAAAGGACTCAACGCGTCCCCTGATTCGGAACGCGCCCATCCCCCGACAGGAGGACTGCCACCCGACTCAACTTTAAGCGGTTGTCGTCAAATTGTCAACGAGTTGTCAACAATATGTAACAACTTGTTCGCCTTCCATTCTGTCCACGGCAGTTTACGCCCCCCACCGCGCATCAACCGCCGCGCTACGATGGAAATTCACGGTCATGCCCAAGTCCAAGGCGCCTGCGCAAACTTTTGAAGAACCCAAGTATCTGGCTCGTCTGGTCGAACAGGCGGCCGACGTGCGCCTGCGGCTCGTTTCAGGCGAGGAGTTCACCGGCATTGTCGAATACTGGGACGTCGATTTCCTGCGGCTGACTCGCAAGGACGGCCCGAACCTGTTCATCTTCAAGCGCGACATCCGCTACATCGCCGAACTCTGAGCATCTAAAACTCATGGCCCAATTCCTGGAATCCGCCTGCGACATCGCCCGCGAAGCCGGCGCCCTTCTGGCCGGCTTCTACCATCGTGGCGTTCAGTATGAGCTGAAGGATAAGTACGACCTCGTCACCGAGGCCGATCGCGCCAGCGAAACGCTCGTTGTCGAGCGCCTCAGCGCGCTTTTCCCCACCCACTCGATTCTTGGTGAAGAAGGCGGCCAGCGCCAACACTCCTCCGAATATCAGTGGTACGTCAACCCGCTCGACGGCACCACCAACTTCGCTCACGGCTATCCCATGTTCAATGTCACGCTGGCGCTTGAACGCGCCGGCGAGACGATCTGCGGCGTGATCTTCGATCCGCTGCGGCAGGAGCTGTTCTCGGCCGAACTCGGCGGCGGCGCCTTTCTCAACGGCCATCGGATCCACACCAGCCCCGTGGCGCAACTCGAGCGCGCACTGCTCTCCACCGGCTTCCCCTCGCGCAAGCGGCATGAGAGCGTCAACGTCCACTTCTTCTACCAGATCGCCATGGGCACCCACGGAGTGCGCCGCGGCGGCTCGGCTGCGATCGACCTGGCCTACGTTGCCTGCGGGCGGCTGGACGGATTCTGGGAATTCGGTTTGAACCCCTGGGACATGGCCGCCGGCCTGTTGCTGATTCGCGAAGCGGGCGGCAGTACCAGCGACATGAAAGGCGCCCCCGTCAGCCTGCGTGGACGCCACATCGCCGTCTCCAACGGACCGATCCACGCCGAGTTGATCGCCCTGTTCGCAGAAATATTTCAGGGCCGCCATCGCTATCCAATGCCCGAGATTCAACCTCCTGAGTAGGCCTTTTTCCTCGAAATTGCTGTAATATCGGAGTGTTCCCGCCATCACGAAGCCTGCTGTCCGCTTTACGGGCGCTCCGCCGAAGTGATACGCTAACAGATTGAAAATGCGTACAGTAGACCTCATCCAGAGGAAGCGCAACGGGGAGGAACTGGCCCCCGAAGAGATTACCTGGCTGGTAGAAAGTTTCGCCGCGGGCGAAATTCCCGACTACCAGATGGCGGCATTTCTCATGGCCGTGTATTTCCAGAGCATGAGCGACCGGGAATGCACCGTCATGACCGAGTCCTTCATCGCCTCCGGCGAGAAGATCGATCTGAGTTCGGTCCCCGGCCCCAAGGTCGACAAGCACTCCACCGGCGGTGTCGGCGATAAGACGAGCCTGATCGCGGCGCCGTTGGCCGCTGCTGCCGGCATCAAGGTGCCGATGATCTCCGGTCGCGCGCTCGGTCACACCGGCGGCACTTTGGACAAGCTCGAATCCGTGCCCGGCTTCCGCACCGATTTGAGCGTTGACGAGTTCCGCGAGCAGCTCGCCAAAATCGGCTTCGCCGTCATCGGGCAGGGCCCCACGGTCACGCCCGCCGACGGCAAGTTTTATGCGCTCCGCGACACCACCGCCACCATCGGATCGATCCCGCTGATCGCCGCCTCGATCATGGCTAAGAAACTCTCCATGACCCTCGACGGCCTGGTGCTCGATGTCAAGGTCGGTTCCGGCGCGTTCATGAAGCGTCAGGTAGATGCGCGCCGGCTGGCGCAGATGATGGTGACCATCGCCCGCCGCGCCGACCTTCGCGCGCAGGCTCTGGTGACTGACATGAATCAGCCTCTGGGCTACGCCATCGGCAACGCGCTCGAGATCATGGAAGTCTCGCAGACCCTGCAGAACGCCGGTCCCGCCGACCTCACCCGGATCTCGCTCGAACTCGCCGCCCGCATGATCTTCCTCGGTAAGCTCACCGCTACCCTCGACGAAGCGCGCGAGACCGCCCAGCGCCACCTCCTCGACGGCTCCGGCTACCGCAAGCTGAAGGAACTGATCGCCGCTCAAGGCGGCAATCCCGCCGTGCTCGACAAGTTCGAACTGCTGCCCAACGCCACCGGCGCGATGGAGATTCCGGCCCCCCGCGCGGGCTACGTCTCCGCCATCGATGCCGAGGAGATCGGTCTGGCTTCCACCGTCATCGGCGCTGGCCGCGACACCAAGGAGTCCGTCATCGACCCCGCGGTCGGCGTCATCCTCGAAGTCAAAGTCGGCCAGAAGGTGGAGGAAGGCAGCGTCCTCTGCCGCCTTTACTACACCCGCGAGGACAACCTCGAAGACGCTGCCGCGCGCGTCGAGGACGCCTTCCGCATCTCCGCTTCCGCGCCCGAAGGCCGCGAGCTGATTCTCGAAGTCGTCAGCTAAAACCGGCACCTCAACCAGCCCGATTCTCGCCGCCTGGGGTTGTCGTCCCTCCGCCGGAAATCGTGTCTCGCCCGTCGTTTCCATGCCCGAGTCGTTTCAGACTTTCGGACGCGCGCCAACGCCCGCTGCCCGGGATCAGCAATGTTTCGGCTGCGTGACCGCCGCTCTATTTGATAGCCTTTCTATTTCGATCCCTGCCTGCAGGAGGCTTCCCCATGGCGCGCTTCACCGGCCTTCTCGGTCTCTGCGCGATCCTCGCTGCCTGCATTCTTTTCTCCCGTAATCGCAGGGCCATCCGTCCGCGCCTGTTTCTGTGGGGCCTCGGCCTGCAGTTTGCTTTCGCTTTTCTGGTCTTGAAAACCGATTTCGGCAAGCTCTTTCAGTTGGCCAGCACCGTGGTCAACGCGCTGCTGGACTATGCCGAGCAGGGCTCCGCTTTCGTCTTCGGGCCGCTGGGCCTGAAGAGCGGCCCGTTCGGCGTCGTCTTCGCCTTTCAGGTCCTGCCCATCGTCATCTTCATCGCCAGCATCTTTTCGATCCTTTACTATTTCGGTGTCATGCAGGTCGTCATCCGGGCCATGGCCTGGGTCATGTTTCGCGTCATGGGCGCCAGTGGGGCCGAGTTCGACCAACGTCGCTGCCAGCATCTTCATGGGCCAGACCGAAGCTCCGCTGACCATCCGCCCGTTCCTGGCCAATATGACCGAAAGCGAGCTCTTCACCGTCATGACCTGCGGCATGGCGCACGTCTCCGGAGCCGTTATGGCGGCCTATGTGAAAATCGCCGGCGTCTCTATTGAACACCTCCTGACCGCAGTCATCATGACCGCCCCCGCGACGTTGCTGCTCGCCAAGATCCTGGTCCCCGAGACCGGAATCCCCGAGACCGCCGGTACACTGAGAATTGAGGTCCCCAAGCCGGGCGTCAATCTCATCGACGCCGCCGCGCGCGGCGCCGGCGACGGCCTGCACCTGGCGCTGAACATCGCCGCCATGCTGATCGCCTTCATCGCCCTGATCGCTCTGGTGAACGGCTTTCTCGGCTGGGTCCACGGCGTGCCGCATCTCGCTTGGGTGCCGCCATCGTTGCAACAGATCTTCGGCATCGTGTTCGCACCCGTGGCCTGGCTGCTCGGCGTGAGTTGGAAGGATGCCGCGAGCGTCGGCGACATGCTCGGCACACGCATGGTGCTCAACGAATTCATCGCGTTCCTGCGCCTCGGTGAGTTGAAGAACACGTTGGACCATCGCAGCTTCGTCATCGCTACATTTGCTCTCTGCGGCTTCGCCAACTTCTCTTCCATCGCCATCCAAATCGGCGGCATCGGCGCACTCGCTCCATCGCGCAAATCCGACCTGGCGCGACTCGGCGTCCGGGCCATGCTCGCCGGCACTCTGGCCAACTTTATGTCTGCCTGCATTGCGGGGGTTTTATTATGACCAATGCTGTTTTGCCCGCCGTCCACGAGGCGGCCCAGTTTCTGCGCGAGCGCCGGTCCGACTGGCCCTCCACCGCCGTGATCCTCGGCAGCGCCCAGAGCGCTTTTCTCTCCGCGCTCGAGATGAGCGAAACGATCCCCTATTCGGAGATTCCCGGCTGGCCAGTTACCTCCGTGCCAGGTCATTCCGGGCAGTTGATCGCCGGAACCATCGGCGGCCACGCCGAGCGCCTTGAACCGGGATTCCCGGTGACGGTTCTCTCCGGCCGCGTCCACCTCTATGAAGGCTGGTCGCCGCAGCAGGTCGTCTTCGGAGTCCGCGTGCTCGGCGCGCTGGGCCTGAAAACCCTCATTCTGACCAACGCCGCCGGTGCCATCAATCCGGCCTACCATCCCGGTCTGCTCGTCCTGATCAACGACCACATCAACCTGCAGGCAGCCAACCCCCTCGTTGGCCCCAATCTCGACGATCTCGGGCCGCGCTTCCCGGATATGACTCAGGCCTATCCGCGCGAACTGCGCTGGCTGGCGAAAGATCTCGCCGCCGAGTTGTGCGTTGAGATTCGCGAAGGCGTCTATGCCGGCCTTCTCGGTCCGAACTTCGAAACGCCCGCCGAAGTTCGTTATTTGCGGACCATCGGCGCCGACTTGGCCGGCATGAGCACCGTGGCCGAGACCATCGCCGCGCGACACATGGGCATCCAGGTGCTCGGTATCTCCACCGTTACCAATATGGCCGCCGGCATGCAGGCCGAACTGAGCCACGAGGAAGTGCTCGAGATCGGCCGTACTGCCTCCGAGGGCCTCATCCGGCTCTTAACTGCGCTGATTCCACGGCTCTGAACTCCGTTCGCCACAACTCGCGGCCGGCCCGCCCGGCGCCTGCCCTGCAACCGATGTCATCGGCTGGCACCCGGATGCCTGCGTGTCTCCCCGATCTGCCCTCCCGTCTGTTTCCGCCGCCGTCCCTGCGCCGCGTCCGGGCGGTTTCCACTTGAAAGCGACCGCTCGACTTCACTCGCGACCTCAGACGCCGGTTGATGGGCTTTGCCGACTCCGCTATACTCCGAGCGGAATGCCTATCAAGCGACGCGAGTTCATGGCCGGCATGTTGCTCAGCACAGTTGCCGTGGAGCGCGATGTCCCCAAAGGGAAGGTCAACGTCGCAGCCCACGATGCCGGCGAAATGGCCTGGCCTCCCGGCGCCGGCTACGAATCCAAGGACGCCACCCTGCCCGAAGAGCCGCATTGGCTCCAGGTCGACCTCGGCTCCAAGTACCCGGTCGATGCCGTGAAGCTTTATCCGAAATTCGGGATGCCCGGCGACCATTTCGCCAGCGAGGGCTTCCCCCTCCGTTTCCGCCTCGAGGCATCCGACGACCCGCGCTTTGCCGCGCCCTCGCTGATCGCCGACCATACCGCCGCCGACTACCCCGACCCTGTCGATCACATCCAGGTGTTCTCCGCGGCCGCCGTCAAGGCCCGTTACGTCCGCCTCACCGTGACCCGGCTCAACAAACGCCACCGCGGTCCCTACTATTTCGCCCTGGCCAAGCTCGACGTCCTTTCGGGTGGAAAGGACGTCGCCGAGGGCCGGCCCATCTCCGACTCCACCAGCGGCGATCTCGGTGTGACCACGCTCACCCGTCCCCCGCGTCCGCAGGGCGAAGGCGTCGTCACCGACAATCCCGCCAACGTCATCCCAGCCAGCCGTTGGAAGAAAGTTCCCTACAACATTCACGCTCCTTTGAAAGGCGTCACTCTCGAAGGCGGCCCGCTCAAAACCGCCTTTGACCATAACATCGGCTATTTGCTCGGATCCTTTACAGCCGACGAGCTATCAAAAGAGTTTAACGACCGCGCCGGCAGGCCCAACCCCGCCGGCCTGCGCAAGCCCGACCAGTTCTGGCAGACCGATCTCGCCGGTTCCAACGCCGGCCGCTTCCTGATGGGCGCCGGCAACTCCCTGCGCTGGACCACCCATCCCGAATTGCGCCAGCGCCTCGATCGGGTCGTTGACGGCATCGCCGCGTGCCGCCAGCGCAACGGCTATATCATGGCCTATCCCGAGGACACCATTTTCTACTCCGAGCGCGGCGCCTACACCCGCGCCTGGCTGACCCACGGCCTGATCGAAGCCGGCTACGGCGGTCGCCCCGACGCCTTCCAGCTCCTGCGCGGCAACTACGACTGGTTCGACCACTGCGAGTACCTGCCCCAGCTCCTCCGCGGCGCCATCCAAGGCGTCCAAGGGATGATCGCCAACACTCGCATGGCCCACACCCCCACGGGCAAGCCCGAGGACATTCAGGTCATCCAGCGCTACTTCCAGGAAGACTACTGGCTCGACCAGCTCGCTCGCCGCGAGCCGCGCGCCATCTGGCAATACCCCTACGACCGCCCCCACTGCTACCTGATCACCGACCTCGAAGCCTACCTCGACATTTACACCGCCACCGGCGACCGCCGTTATCTCGACGCCGTCTCCGGCGGCTGGGATCTCTATCGCGACCACTGGGAACACGTCGGTGGCTCCATCGCCATCTGCGAATTCGGTAGCTATCCGCCCGGCTCTTACCTGCTCCACGCCGAGACCGGCGAGCTCTGCGGCAGCGTTTTCTGGGCCTTCCTCAGCCAGCGTTTCCATTTCCTTTATCCCGACCAAGAGAAGTACGTCACCGAGATCGAGAAGTCCATCTACAACGTCGCCCTGGCCAACCAGGTCGGCTCCCAGGGCATCCGCTACCACGCCGTCCTCGCCGGCAAGAAGGACGTCCCCACCGCTATCAATACCTGCTGCGAGGGGCAGGGCACCCGCCTCCTCGGCGCACTGCCCGAGTTCATCTACTCGCTCGCGCCCGACGGCGTGTTTGTCGATCTATTTGAGAACTCCTCCATCACCTGGCAGCAGGCCGGCCAGCCCGTCACCCTGCGCATGGAGACTGCGTTTCCCTTCGATCCCCGCGTCGCCCTGCGGATCTCGACCCCCACGCCGGTCCACGGCAAGATCCGCGTGCGCATTCCCTCCTGGGCGGCGAAGGATGTCGAACTTCAGGTCAACGACGCCGCCACTCTCACCGGCAAACCCGGCAGCTACGTCCTGCTCGACCGCACCTGGACCAATGGCGACCGCGTCCACTTCACCCTGCCCATGAACTTCCGTCTCACCCACTACACCGGCCAGGAGCGCGTCGCCGGCAAGGAGCAGTATGCCGTCGAGTACGGCCCCATCCTGCTCGCCCTCGTCGGCACCCAGCCCGGCCAGGTGGACGAGAAGGGCAACGCCACCGTCCCCGCCGGCCCCGCCGATCTCGCCCAACGCCTGCGGCCCAAGCCCGGCGCGCCGCTGCACTTCACTATCGACGGCGATCCGCACCACGAGTACGTCCCCTATTGGCTCCTCCAGGACCAGTTCTTCACCTGCGCCCCCGTCCTGAGCGCCTGAGTCCGCCGCTGTATCCCGTCACCGGCTCGCCTGCCTGCCAGGCAGGCATCTCTGACCGTCTTTATGCCCGCTTCGGACACTCGTGTTGCTCGCGCCCACCGCGGTTGAAGCTACGCTGGCCCTCTTCAGCGCATCTTCAGCACTTGCATCTTGGCCTCCATCTAAGGCGTGCGAGCTTGCGAAACGGGAAGGCCGTGCTCTTCGTTCTGTTCAGTAGCACAACCGCTTCTTGCAGTCGCGGCTCCGTAACGCAAGTCTCCGCGACAGGCCACTAGCCCGAATATTTCACCGGCTCACTGTACAAAAGCCGCCTTCTCTGGCATAAACATTTCAGCCACGAAGTGCTTCTGCACAGAAAGCGGCGGCTCTTGCTATGACACAGTGTACCCAGGACAGCTTCGAATTTGAAGCCCATTTTTCGCGCCGGGTGGTGGCGGGTTTCGACGGCGGCACGATCACTTCCGACGCCGGGGCGCTACTGCTGCGGCAGGTCGACCGGCGCATCGGCCTGCTGCCACGCCTGGCGCGCTGCTTCAGCGACTTCCGGAATCCGGTTTACATCTCCCACGAAGTGGGTGAAATGGTCTCGCAGCGCGTCTATGCGCTGGCCTTGGGTTACGAAGATCTCAACGACCACGACCAACTGCGTGACGACCCGCTGATGGGTCTGCTGGCGGGTAAACGCAAGCCCGGCGCGGCGTTGGCGGAGCAACACACGTAATCCTACCAAAGGCACAA
>CAWIQF010000025.1:0-39827 GCA_963838205.1 Terriglobia bacterium
TGTTGTAGCCGGGGATTCTCTTAATTCGTTGGCGAAGGGTCAGGGGTTCGGCTAGTTTCAGTCATGATCGAATCGCCCGCCGGCCCGGTCGGCGGTTTGTACGTGCATGTTCCGTTCTGCGCGCGGAAGTGCGCTTATTGCGCGTTTTTCTCGGAGCCGTCCAGCGGGGAGTTAATCGACCGCTACGTGGCCGCGCTTATCCGCGAGCTTGAGATGGTGGCGGCGGACCTCCGGCCACGAACGGTTTTCTTTGGCGGCGGCACGCCGTCGCTTCTCAATTTGCGGCAATGGGAACAGGTTCTGGAAGCGATGGATCGGCTGCGCTTCCTCGGAGCCGCCGAGTGGACGGTCGAATGCAACCCGGCAACCGTTTCGCTCGATAAGGCCCGCCTGCTCCGGGACTATGGCGTCAACCGCATTTCGATGGGCGTCCAATCGTTGGATGCCGCTTTGCTGGACCGTTTGGGGCGCATCCACACTCGCGAAATGGCGTTCAAGTCGTTCGATTTGCTGCGCGGATCGGGTTTCGATAACGTTAATCTAGACCTGATGTTCGCCATTCCCGGCCAGACGCTGGAGGCTTGGCGGAGCACCTTGACCGAGGCCACCGCGATGGAGAGCGAGCATTTGTCCAGCTACGAAGTGATTTACGAGGAAGACACGCCGCTCTATGCGCAACTGCAGGCCGGAAAGTTGGCGATGGATGAAGATTTGGCGTGTGCGATGTACGAGGAGTTGATTGAGCGCGCTGCGAGGGCCGGGTATGAGCAGTATGAGGTGGCGAACTTTGCGAGGAACGCGGTGAAATCCGAAATCCGAGATGCTGTGGGCAAAATCATGGGGGCAGGGGACAGCAGACAGAATCATGGCGGGACAGAATCATGCGGAGAGGTTGGGGGAAAATCCGAATCCGAAATCCGAAATCCAAGGAAATCCAATCCGAAGGAAATCCGAAATCCGAAGGAAATCCGAAATCCGAAGGAAATCCGAAATCCGAAGGAAATCCGAAATCCGAAGGAAATCCGAAATCCGAAGGATTCAATCCGAGGAATCGAATCCAAGGAAATCCGAAATCCGAAGGAAGTCCGAAATCCGAGGGCCGAAATCCGAAGGATGAAACAGCCGGCGCTGAGCCCGGGCTCGACACCCGACACCCGACACTCGACACCCGACACTCGACACCCGACACTCGACACCCACCCCCTCCCACGCAACACGCAAAGTCCCCCCCGCCCCTCATGCCTGCCGGCACAATGTCAACTACTGGCGCGGGGGTTCCTTCTATGGGTTTGGGCCCCAGCGCGACGAGCTATGTCCGGGGAGTTCGGGCTAAGAACTGGTCCGACACCGAACGGTGATGCGAAGAACTCGAACGCGGCAAGCGCGCCATTGAGTCGCAGGAAGAACTGCCGCTTTTGGCGCGCGCCGGCGAAACAGCGGCATTCGGTTTGCGAATGGTGGCCGGCTGGGGATTCGAGGAGTTTCGCCAGATTACCGGGTACGATTTGCGGGACTGGGCCGAGGAAATACGCCAATTGACGGAGTGCGGCTGGGGGCAACTCACTGCCGAGGGGTTCAAGCTGACGCCGGAGGGACTGCGCTTTGCCGATGCGGCGGCGAGGTTGTTTCTGGGGTGAGGTGGCAGTTCGAGGTTCAAAGATGGAGTGCTGGAGAGCTGGGTCACAGCGGTGCCGCACGCCAACACTCCGATTCAGCCGGTTTGCGCTGGATCAAGGCTTCCGAGGCTTGGGTTGGCCGCAAAGCCGCTGAAGCACCAAGACCGCCGTGGCGAGAAGGATGGCGGCACAGATCACGTAAGGCAAAGGCGGCAGGACGGGCAGCAACGAGGTGGCAAAGAGCGGGCCGAGGATGCGCGGCGGCTGGCCCGAGTTGGAGGTCCATCGATTAAATCGGTAAGCGTGGGAACCGCCGCGGTCTGAGATCGCGGCTCGGTAACAACGCGAAGCGCCGCTCCTTTGGTCGCGGCTCCGTCAGACGGTCGCGGCTCGGTAACAACGCGAAGCGCCGCTCCTTTGGTCGCGGCTCCGTCAGACGGTCGCGGCTCGGTAACAACGCGAAGCACCGCTCCTTTCAGTCGCGGCTCCGCCAGACGCTCGCGGCACGGTCACAACACAAAGAACCGCTCCTTTCAGTCGCGGCTCCGTCAGACGGTTGTGGCTCAGAAACGATCACGGCTCGGTAACGACGCAAGAACCGCTCCTTTCAGTCGCGGCTCCGTCAGACGGTCGTGGCTCTGAAACGACGAATTTCTGACTCGGGACGCTAGATGTAACTTGCATCTATATCCAAAATGCGTATATGCTGGCCCAAGACAAGGAGATCCGATTCACCGATGCGCGTCTGTCCACGCCATCCGAAAGGTTATCCATGCTCCTGTGGCATGGGCAACCTCTACCGGTTCGTTGAGCCGGTCTTGCTTTTCTTATTGAAAAGGAAAGAACGTTCCTATGGTTACGAACTCGCGTCTGAGGTGCCGGCACTGGCCCTGACGGATGCGGAGATTGAAGCGGCGGCGTTGTACCGGACATTGCGGCAACTTGAGAAGAACGGCTGCGTCCTATCGGAATGGGATACCGAGCACAGCGGTCCTGCAAGAAGGGTTTACGCGCTGACGCCGCGGGGCGATGAGCACCTGGCGGAATGGGTTGAGGTTCTGGAACACATGTCGAAATCGATGACGCGGCTGGTCATGAGCGCGCGGGTGGAGTTGAAAAAGGACGATGAGCGTTCAAAAATGCAACAGAGATTGGCGGGGGTGGCGAGTGGCCCGGCGTGAGGTGCGGTTCACAGCCCGTGGATAAAGTCAAAATGGCCCAATCCGCCGACTCAAACCAAAGGGGTTCCATGCCACGAAACGCGCTCCGAAACACCTTATCCACGGGTTGCTAAGGGACGAATGCTGCAAATCGGGTACAGGGTGGGGTTGTTAAGACTGCGAAATAGTATAGAATGATCGCAGGGTAGAATTGGAGTAAGGGGTCTGTAACGCCGGGAAGCCAAACCAGGCAGCGCCGATGGCGCGCAGGAATGGCCGGCGAGAGGCTACGTGATGAACAAAGTCGTTCACACCGCGGGATGGCTCGCGCTGGCGGGAGTGGTGGCGCTGGGCGCGGCGGACGAGTTGAAGGTGCCGGCCGCGGCGGCGCGTCCGCCGATCGTATTTACACAACTGGCGGCAGGCGCGAAGTGGCAGGGCGCGGCGGCGAATCCGGTGGCGTCGGAAGCCTTCACGGGAGCGCGGATCGCGCTGCTGAGCCCCGCGGGCGCCGTGAAAGTGCTGACCGCCGGATTCCAGAGCGCGGCGGACCCGAGCGTTTCCTGGGATGCCAAGAAAATTCTCTTCGCAGGCCGGAAAACGGCCGCGAATCCCTGGCAGATCTATGAGATGAACGCCGACGGAAGCGGCGTGCGGCAGATGGTTGACGTGCCGTGGGATTGCCGGCAGCCGATTTACCAGTCGAAGATTTTCTACCTGGACGACCCGGAGCCGGAGCCGCAGATCAGCTTCACGGGCACGGGCGGGAACTGGCAGAGCGAAGACGGAAGCGCAGTGGTGTGGAGCCTGTATTCGGCGCGGCTGGACGGCAGCGGGCTGCGGCGGCTCACGTATAACCCGTCGGGCGATAACGATCCGGTGATGAACGAGGACGGGCGGATCGTCTATTCCTCGTGGCAGCGGCACACGCTGGCCTGGGGCGCGGCCGGGCGCGCGGCGCTGTTCGGCGTCAATCTCGATGGCAGCGACGTGGCGATTTTCGCGGGTGACGAGGGGCGGCCGATCAAGCGGACGCCGTGCGTGACGCCGTCGCGCCAAGTGGTGTTCGTGGAATCGGACAGTCTCACGCCGGACGGGGCGGGGAACCTCGCGAGCGTGGATCTGCGGCGCAATCTGCATTCCTACAAGGAACTGACGAAGCCGGGCGCAGGGCTGTACATGACGCCGACCGTGCTGGGCGAGGACGAGATTCTGGTTTCGATGCGGCCAGCGCAGGGCGCGGGCACGTTCGCCATCTACCGGTTCGACCTGCAGACGAACCGGGGCGTGAAATTGTACGGCGACGCGCAACGGCAATCGATTGAGGCCCAGGCGCTGGTGGCGCGGCCGATGCCGGTGGGGCGCTCGTCGGTGGTGGATGAGAAAGAGCCGACGGGGAAGCTATTCTGCCTGAGCGCGTTCACGACGGACCTGCCGAAAGGCGCGGTGTACGACGGCACGGTGGTGAAGCGGGTGCGCGTGCTCGAAGGCGTGCCGCGCAAGGCGGGAGAAAAAGCGCCCGCGGGCGAGTTATCGCCGTACCTCGAGAAGCGCCTCCTGGGCGAGTTCGACATCGAGGCCGACGGCTCGTTCCACATCCAAGTGCCGGCGAACACGCCGATCCAGATCCAGACGCTGGATGCGGACGGCATGGCGCTGCGGAGCTGTGCGTGGATCTGGGTGAAGAACAAAGCCAAGCGCGGCTGCATCGGCTGCCACGAGGACGGCGAACTGAGCCCGGAGAACGTGTTCTCCATCGCGGTGGGCAAACGCGGTATTCAACTGACGAGCGCGCCGGAGCAGCGGCGCGAGGTGCGATTCGAGCGCGACGTGCAGCCGATTGTGGCGGCGAAATGCGCCACGAGCGCGTGCCACGACGATGAGGCGGCCCCCTTCTTGACGTACGAAAATCTGTTCACGAAAAAGCTGGTGAATCCGGCCGCGGCGCGGCTGAGCCCGCTGGTATGGGCGACGCAGAGCCGGCTCACGACGCGGTCCTGGGACAAGGCGGGCGCCGCGGGGAAGCCGATGCCGCCGCCGGGCGCGACGCCGCTGAGCGCCGCAGAGAAGAGAACGATCGTCGAGTGGATCGATACGGGAGCGCACAAATGAAAGTGTCGAGTGCCACCGCGGTGGTGCTTTTTCTCGCGGTTTCCGCGGTGGGCGTGATCGCCTTCCAGGAGCAACCGCAATCGCCCGAGGGGGTGATCTACTTCACGGACGTCACCAAGGCCGCGGGGCTCAATTTCCGTCAGAGCTACGGCGACCATCACATGGACAACATCGTGAAGGGCACGGGCACGGGCGTGTGCGTGTTCGACTACAACAACGACGGGCTGATGGACATCTACTTCCCTAACGGCAAGTGGACCAAGGGGGTCAACGACAACGAGGGGCGCGAACTGCGGGGGAAGCTGTCGAACCACCTGTTCCGCAATAACGGCGACGGGACGTTCACCGATGTCACGGTGCAGGCCGGCCTGGGCGGCGCGCACTACTCGCTGGGCTGCGCGGCCGCCGATTACGACAACGACGGGTTCGTGGATCTGCTGGTGCTGAACTACGGACAGAACGAACTGTTCCACAACAACGGGGACGGGACGTTCACGGACGTGGCGGCGAAGGCGGGGCTGACCGATGCGCGGTTCAGCCTGTCGGCAGTCTGGTACGACTACAACAACGACGGCTACCTGGACGTCTACATCGCGAATTATCTGAAGTACGACGACGGCAAGTTCCGCGATTTCTTCCCCGCGGCGGGCTACCCGGGGCCGCTGAGCTACAACGGGCAGCCGAACCTGCTGTACCGCAACAACGGCGACGGCACGTTCACGGACGTGACGAAAGAGATGGGCCTGTGGAAGCCGGACGGACGCGCGATGAGCGTGACGGCGGCGGACTTCAAGAACGACGGGAAGCTCGAGCTGCTATCGACCAACGACGCGATGGAGAACTACTACTTCGAGCTGAACTCGAAGGGCGTGTACGAGGAAAAGGCGATCGACATGAACATCGCCTACAGCGAGAACGGGCAGGGCGTGGCGCACATGGGCCCGGTGGTGGGCGACCTCGATCGGGACGGTTTTCTGGATGTGTTCATTCCCGACCTGAACTATTGCAGCCTGCTGATGCAGCGGCGGGACGGCAAGGGCTTCGAGTACAGGACGAACAAGGCGGGGCTGGCGGTGACGATGGGCCAGTACGCGGGCTGGGCGGCGATGATGTTCGATTACGACCTGGATGGCTGGCTCGACATTTTCACGGTGCACGGCAACGCGCACCACGAGTACGCACAGGAGAACACGATCGTGCGCAACCGCGGCAACGGGACGTTTGAGGACGTTTCGGACACGGCCGGGCCGCATTTCAAAGAGAAGCACGTGGGGCGCGGCGGCACGGGGATCGACTTCAACAACGACGGCAAGATGGACCTGGTGATCGTGAACGTCAACGACAACGCGATTCTGCTGCGCAACGACACGCGCACGAAGAATCACTGGATCACGGTGCGGCCGCGGTTGAAGTTTTCCACGGGCACGCGCGACGCCTACGGGGCGCGGGTGACGGTGAAGGCGAACGGGCTGACCATGATCGAGGACATGATTCCAACGCGCGGCTACCTGTCGGCGCAGGATCCGCGGTTGAACTTCGGTTTAGGCAAGGCCGATCACGCCGATTTGATTGAAATCCGATGGCCCGGCGGAGCGTTGGAGCAGCACACGAACGTGAAGGCCGACCAGTTTGTGACGTACACGCATGAGGCAACGGCGACCAAAGTGGGGGCGGCGAAGGTTCAAAAATGAGACCGATGGCGAGCAAGGGCGGTCTGATCGCGGCCGGCATGAGTTTGATCGCGGCGGTGGTGCTGCTAGAGGCAGCGCCGGCGAACCGGCCGGTTTACATTGGGGCGCGGGCCTGCGCGCAGTGTCACGAAAGCGCGGGGATGGGCCGGCAGTACTCGAAGTGGCTGACCACGAAACACGCCAAGGCGTGGGCCACGCTGGCGCGGCCGGAGTCGGCCGAGATCTCGCGCATCAGCGGACTGAGAGAGCCGCCGCAGAAATCGCCGGTGTGCCTGGGGTGCCATGCGGTGGCGGCCGATACCGAGACGTGGGAGCGCGACGACGGGTTCCATATCGAAGACGGGATGCAGTGTGAAGGCTGCCACGGCCCGGGCAGCGAGTACGCGAATGAGCAGACGATGCGCGACAAGGCCGCGGCGATGAAAGCGGGCCTGCGCATGCCGAACGAGCGGCGCTGCCTGGTGTGCCACATCGACAAGGGCTCGCACACGGCGGTTCTGAAATCCGAGAAATTCGACTACGCGACGTTTCTGGCGCGGATCGCGCATCCGCGATCGAAGGAAGGTCCAGAGACTGGCGGCGTGCCGGCGGCGAAGATTGTGGCAGCGGAGAAGGGGCCGCGGCTGATCGGCGCGCTGGCTTGCGGCAAGTGCCACGAGCCGGCCGAGAAGGGCGCGCAGTATTCGGTGTGGCGGATGAGCCCGCATGCGCGGGCGTGGGCCGATCTGTCGAGCGCGAAGGGGCGCGAGGCGGCGCGCCAGCAAGGGATAAAAGGCGAGCCGGCGGAGAGCCCGCAGTGCCTGGCGTGCCATGCGCCGGGGGCGCAGATGGCGGCCGCGGAGACGTACAGCGTGGATGAGGGCGTTGGCTGCGAGGCGTGCCACGGAGCGGGCAGCGACTACGCGCCGGACGCGATTATGCGCGACAAGAAAGCCGCGATGGCGGCGGGCCTGCGCATGCCGACGCTGGCTGGTTGCGCGCATTGCCACCATCCCAAGGACGGCAAGCCGTTCGACGCGAAGACAGCCTGGGAGAAGATTGCGCACCCGGCGAAGTCCACGCAGGCGTACCAGCAGCCGCGGTATCTGAACCCGCTGCGGCTGGCGGAGCGGCCAGGCGCGGGCGAGCTATTTGTCACGTTCGAGGCGGCGGGCGCGGTGGGCGTGGTGGACATCGCGAGCCGCAAGAAGGTGGCCGAAATTGCCGTGGGCACCGCGCCGACGGGGATTGCCTTCAGCCCCGACGGACGTTTCGCGTACGTCACCAACCGCGAGGATGACACGGTGTCGGTGATCAACGCGGCCGCGCGGAAGGTGATCAACACGGTGAAGACCGGCGGCGAGCCGCACGGTTTACTGACCGACAAAGAAGGGCGCTTGCTGTACGTAACGAACACCATGAGCGGGGACGTGTACGTCTACAGCACGGAGACGTGGGAGCGGGTGAAGGTGCTCTCGGCGAGCCGCGGGCCGTGGTCGATGGCGCTGTCGCCGGACGGGCAGTCGCTGCTAGTCAGCAACACGTACTCGCGGTTCACGGACTTCCGCACACCGCGGGTAGCCGAAGTGACGATGATCGACACGGCGCGAGCGATGGTCAACGACCGCAGGATCGCGCCGGGCGCCAATCTGATGATGGGCATCGCGTGGCACCCCAGCGGCGAGTATGCGCTGGCGACGTTGAACCGGACCAAGAACCTGGTGCCGATGACGCAGTTGACGCAAGGCTGGACGATCACCAACGGACTGGCGATCGTGTGGCGCGATGCGGGCGTGGATGAGGTTCTGCTGGACGAGCCGAATCTCGGATTTGCCGACGCCACCGACGTGACGTTCACGAGGGACGGACGGCACGCACTGGTGACGAGCTCGGGCACGAACCGGTTAGCGGTTGTAGATACGGCCAAACTGGTGGACGTGCTGAAGCGCGCTACGCCGGAGGAACGCGCCAAGACGCTGCCGAATCATCTTGGCGTATCGACGGAGTTCGTGAGTGAGTATCTGAAAACGGGCGCGAGCCCGCGCGGCGTGGTGGCCTCCGCGGACGGCAAGTGGGCCTTTGTGGCGAATTCGCTGGATGACACGCTGAGCGTGTACGACGTGGCGACGATGCGCGCAGCGGGCGTGATCGACCTGGGCGGTCCGAAGGAAGTGACGGTGACGCGGCGCGGAGAGCGGGCGTTCCACAGCGCGGACATCTCGTTCCGGAAACAGTTCTCGTGTCATTCGTGCCATCCCGACGGGCACGTCGACGGAATCACGTACGACGTCGAAGGGAGTGACATCGGCGTCAGCCCGGTGGACAACCGCACGCTGCGCGGCATTCTCGATACGGCGCCTTTCAAATGGGAGGGCACGAACCCGACGCTGTCGCGGCAGTGCGGGCCGCGCCTGGCGGTGTTTTTCACGCGGCTGTTGCCGTTTACGCCGGAGGATCTGAGCGCACTGGACCGTTACGTCACGACGATTCAACGGCCGCCGAACCGGTACCGGCCGCTGTGGGCGCCGCTGACGCCGGCGCAGCGGAGGGGCAAGGAGATTTTCGAGCGCACGACGACCAACGGCGGGAACCAGATTCCGGAGAACGGGCGCTGCATCAGTTGTCACCCCGCGCCGTATTACACCGACCGGCAGTTGCACGACGTCGGCACGCAGCAGCCATCGGACCGGCAGGGACGTTTCGACGTGCCGCACCTGAAGAGCATCTACGATTCCGCGCCGTACCTGCACGATGGCATCGCGAAGTCACTCGAAGAAATCTGGACGTTGTACAACCCGTACGATACGCACGGGGTGACCAACGATCTGACTAAGGACCAGTTAAACGACCTGATCGAGTACCTGAAAACGCTATGACCCGGATTACACAGTGCTTGAGACAGTTTGCGGCGCTCGCTCCAGTGCTGGGGCTGGCGCTCGTTGGGATCACCGCGGCGCAGGCGCAGGCAACGAAGAAGCTGCCTTATGTTTACACGAAGTGGAAAGACTTCACCGTCGCCGACGGGCTGCCTAACGATCACATCTTCTCGGTGAAAGCCGATGGCGATCGCGTGTGGATCGGCACCGAAGACGGTCTGGCGATGTATGACAAGAAGACCGGCAAGATGAAGTCGTGGACGGAAAAGGACGGGCTGCCGTGGCGCGCTGTCACGGGCATCGACGTCGATAAAAAGACGGGCGACGTGTGGCTGGCGCTGTTCGGAGGCGGCCTGGCGCGATTCAGCGGAGGGCGCTTCGACCATTTCACGCAGATGAACAGCGGGCTGGTGAACGACGTCGTGTACGGCGTGGCTGTTGAGAACGACAATATCTGGGCGGCGACCACGGCGGGCGCGAGCCGCTACAACAAAGTCAGCGGCGAGTGGACGATTTTCACGGAGAAGAACGCGCCGATGGAAGAGATCTGGAACTACAACGCGAGTTACAACGGGCGCGGCACGGTGTACCTGGCGGTGTGGGGCAGCGGCGTTCTGGAATACGACATTAAGACCGGAAGCTGGAAAGAGTACATTGATCCGGACGGTGAGATGGAAATCGATCTGTACCGCGACGACGGGATCGTCCACGTGATCACCACGGCCGCGGCTCCGTTTGAGAACGGTTTTTTCGTGTCCACGTATTTTGGGGCATCGCGTTACGACGGCCGGCACTGGCGCGGCTACTACAACATGGACTCGGGCGTGCCCAGCGATTTCATGAATTCAGTGAAGGCTCGCAGCGCCGATGAGGCATGGTTCTGCACGGACAAGGGGCTGGGCGTAATCACCGATTTCGAATCCAACACGTGGGTGACGTATCAGATGGATCCCAAGACCCATCACGGCAAAGCGACGGTCTACAGAGACCGCGACGTGCTGGAGGAAGTGGAGAGCGAAACCGGCATTCCGCACAACTACATCATCGCCGCCGACATGGACGGCAACGACGTGTGGATCGGGACGGCCAAGGGACTAGCGTGGGGCCAGGGCGCGGACTACTATCCGCGTCTGCGCGAACGGACGCCCGCCTCCGGCAAGCCTACGGCGGGCCAGCCGGCCGGGACCAAAGAGAAGAAGGGGGTGTAGCCATGAAGCGCATCGTCTACTTGATTGGTGGTCTGGTGGGCATGGCAGCGCTGCTGGTGTGCGCGGATGAAGCCGCGGAGCGCATGAAGAAACTGCAGGCGCTGATCGATCCCGATACGGCCGAAGTTCTCAAGCGCATTAACGCAGTGGACGCGTACACGGTGCCCGACCTGAAGCTGAAGCGCGAGGAGAACTTCGCGAAGACGCCAGCGGACACCGAGCCGTACTCAGGCGTGAAGCCGTACAAGGAATTCTTCCTGCTGCAGACGGAATACACCGGCCCCGGGCGCGCGATTCCCGAGCCGGGTCCGGAATTGAAGACCGTGAAAATCGGTTTTATCGGGCCGATTGTGAATCTTCCGTCGGTGAACACCGGCGGCATGGGCCACGAGGCGACGCTCGGGAAAATGATGCTGAAAGGCGCGCAGATGGCTCTCGATGAAGCGAACGAGGGCGGCGGTTACCTGCGGCGCGGCATCCCGTTCGAGTTGAAGGTGGTCAACGACAACGGACTGTGGGGCAGTTCGGGCAACGAGATCACCAACATGGCGTACAAGGATCCGGTGTGGGCGATTCTCGGCACCATCGACGGTGCCAACAGCCACGTCGCCATCCGCGTCGCGCTCAAGACCGAAACGCTGATTATGAACTCGGGCGATACCGACCCGACATTCACGGAGACGAACATTCCGTGGACCGCGCGCTGCATCGGCGACGACCGGCAAATGGGCTACCTGATGGCCGACTACCTGTTCCGCAAGCTGGGCATGAAGCGCGTGGCGTTGATCCGATCGAGCAATCGTTTCGGACGGTTCGGCATCCGCGAGGTGCGCGACCTGGCGCGCAGGCTGGGGCATCCGGTACTGATCGAGATGGCTTATAAGGTGGGCACGGACGATTTGTCCATGCAGGTGGAGCGTTTGAAGGCAGTCAATCCCGATGCCGTGGTCCACTGGGGCGACGCGCGGGAGAGCGCGATCGTGCTGAACACGATGCGCACGATGGGCATGAAGCAGCCGTTTTTCGCCAATGACCGCACGGTGTCGGACGAGTTCACTAAGCTGGCCGGCGCGAATGCCGAGGGCGTGATCAGCGTGTTCCCATGGAACCCGGAGCGCAAGGATCCGAAGCTCGAAGCGTTCCGCGCGCGTTTCCGTAAACGGTTCGGCGAGGAGCCGGAGACGTACGCCGCGCACGGCTACGACGGGATGAACATGCTGATCTGGGCGACCCAGGTGGGCGGATTGAATCGCGCGAAGATCCGCGACCTGATCGCGTACCGGACGAAGCCGTGGCCTGGCGTTACGGGCGACATCCCGCTGAGTTCGACGCTGGACGACCTGGGTGACGTTTTCCTGGCGAAGTTCGAACAGGGCCAGTGGAGTTATCACTCGCGCGAAGAGTGGCAGATTCCGCAAGGCTACATCCCGCCGCGCAGCCGTGTGGCGCGGGAGTTGGAAGCCGAAGGGCAGAAACAGTAGGCAGGCGAAGGTTTGATGCGGCGGACGGAGCACAACATCGGACGGCGGGCGGCTTGCGCGCTGCTGGTGTCTCCGTTTGCGGCGCTGGCGGCCGCGGCGCAGGAGCGTCCGGTTGTACCGTACATGGACCGGACCAAACGTCAAATGCTGTACGAGGGTCCGGGCGGGGACGAGCCGGAGCCGGACGGTTTGGACGAAGTGCGGATCGGGTACTTCGGACCATCCGATGCCGCGCATGCGGAGGGCGGATCGTTCTGGCTGGGCGCCGTGCGGGCGATCGAGGAAGTGAACAAGGACGGCGGCTACAATGGCCGGCCCTTCCGGCTTGTGCCCAAGTGGAGCGATAGTCCGTGGACGGCGGGCGGGCGCATGGTGGTCGAGATGGCTTACAACGACCGGGTGTGGGCGATCATCGGGTCGATCGACGGCGTGGCGACGCACGTGGCCGAACAGGTGATCACGAAGGCGCTGCTGCCGTTGATCGATCCGGGCAGCACGGACCGCACAGTCAACGCGGCCATGGTGCCGTGGATGTTCTCGTGCCTGCCGGGGGACCCACTGATTGCGGATGCGCTGGCGCCGCAACTGGCGGCGGAGGCGGGCGATGAGGGCCCGGTGCTCGTGACTTCAACGGGGCACGACGAGCGGCACCTGGCAGAGGAGTTCAAGCACTGGTTCGCGACGCGCCGTCCCGGCTTCTCAAAGGTCCTGGATTTTCAGCCCGGCGACGGGAATCTGGAAACGGTGGTTGGACAGGCAGCCGGTTCGAGGGCCGTGATGGTGCTAGGCGGTGTCGCAGATACGGCCCGCGCAGTGCAGTCGTTGCGGAAGCGGTCGCAGGCCACGTCGATTTATGCCGGGCCGGCGGCTGCGCGGACCGCATTTCGCGCGCTGGCAGGCGCGGCGTCGGAGGGTGTCCGTTGCCCGCAGATGACCACTGCATCTGCGTCCGAAGAAGGGCACGATTACGCCGCGCTTGCATGTTACGACGCGGTACGACTGGCGGCCGCGGCCATCCGCACGGGTGGATTGAACCGCATCCGGATCTGCAGGGCGCTGGCCCGTCTTTCGCCCTGGCAAGGGGCGGCCGGAGAAATCCGCTGGAGCGCTCTGAACCGCAATTCACGGCCCGTGTCGGCCGGGATCATTCGCAATGCCCGGTTGGAGGCCTTTAACCGTCCGGTTTGAATGGAACACAATAATCGCGCAATGATTTAGGAGCTAATCCATGATGAAACTCGAAGATATCGCCGGCGAATTGCTGCAGTCGCATGTGGCCATCGAAAAGCGGGCCATGACCAACCTGCACGTCCTGAACGAGGCCTTTTGCTACGACCGGCCGAGTTCGTTTTCGCGCGGCTTGCGGATCGACATCGGCGACGTCGCGATCCTGCTGATTTCGGGAACGGCGAGCATCGACGAAGAGGGCGAGACGGTTCACGTGGGTGATCTGCGGGCGCAGTGCCAGCGCACTTATCACAACATTACGGGGCTGCTCGAGAGCGAGGGTGCGACGTGGCATGATATCGTCCGCACGACTTGCTATTTGCGCGACATCGATCGCGACTACGCAGCCTTCAACGAAGAACGGACCGCGTTTTTCCAAATACAGGGACTCGATCCGCTCCCCGCATCCACCGGAATTCAGGCCAAATTGTGCCGCCCGGAACTGCTGGTGGAGATCGAAGCCATCGCGATTTTCAAGAAGAAATAACCGATCACTGCCGCGCGAGGAGTCGGATGGGCTCGCTTCCTCACGCCAGTGGCGGCGGTGCGGGAGTGTCTCCCAAAGGGCCGGCAGGACGTGCTGCCGAGTGCGCGTCCCGGTGACGTGGCGACGCTGAGATCGAGGCGGCGTGATTTCCTGCGATCGGCGGGGCGACAACATCATCGGGTAACGGGCATAAAGCACTGCGGGAACAATGGGAGCCGCGTGCTATATTGCCAGTAGATCACTGCCGTTCTCGCGGGTTTTCCAATTCATGTTTCAAAGGCTGACCCTCTGCATACCGCCTGCCCTGGCGGGCCTCGCCGCATTGCTGCTGCTGGCGCCCGGCGCTCCGAAGGAGGAGGAAATCCAGCGTCATCGAAATCTCGGGAAGGCGCTGTTTGAGAATCCGATTTCGGTGGCGCAAGCCCCCGAGGAGTTTCGGAAGGCGCTGGAACTCGATCCGAAATCCGATCGCGACCGGCTGAACTACGGCATCACGCTTATGAAAGCCGGGCACATTCCCGAGGGGATGGCCGAGCTTCTGAAAGTGCAGCAGACGTCGCCCAATTTGCCGCATACGTGGTTCAATTTGGGCATCGAGTACATTCGCGAAGGCGAGAGCGAGAAGGCCATCGCGCAGCTCGAGCAGCTCGTCAAGCTCGCTCCGCAGGAACCAGTCGCGCACCATAACCTGGGTGTGGCCTACAAGTCGGCCGGGCGCCTGCAGGAGGCGGAGCGCGAGTTCCTGGCCGCGACGCAGTTGAAGCCCGGATTCGCCGCACCGCATTTCCAGCTCTATAACCTCTTGCGGCAAGCCGACCGCAAGGACGAGGCGAAGAAAGAACTGCAGCTTTTCCTCGCGGCCAAGAAGGCGCAGGAGGGGGCGCTGGGCCAGGAAGACGCGGAATGGTGCGACTACGCAGAGATTTACGATCCGCTGGAAGGCACTCGCAGGCCGACGAGCGTGCCTCAGAAATACTCGCCGCGGCGTCTGAACGTGAAGGCGGATGCGGCGACGGCGGGCGTGGCCGTGCTCGACCTGCTGGGCAACGGCGGATCGGACGCCGTGGTCTGGTCCGCGCAGGGGATCGTGTTGCTCGCGCACGGGTCGGAGGAGCTGAAGAACACGGGCCTGGAAGACGTGAGGGATGTGGTGGCCGTCGCGCCCGGGGACTTCGACAACGACGGGCTGCCGGATCTGTGCGTCGTCACGAAGAACGAGGCCACGCTATGGAGAAACCTCGGGCGAGATGGGAAGTTCGAGAAGGTCAAGTCATTTCCGGGAACCTATGACGGCGCCGTGTGGCTGGACTACGACCGCGAATACGACTTGGACCTGTTCCTGCTGGGCCGCTCGTCCAAGCTTTTCAGAAATGAAGGCAAGGCCGGCTTCGCGGACCATACGGCCGATTTCCCGTTTGTCGCAGGGCGTGCGCTGCGCGGCGAAGTCTTCCGCCTGGTTCCCGATACGAAGAGTCTCGATCTGCGCGTCGAATACGAGGGCGGCAAAACGGTCGTCTATCGCGACCAGTTGGGCGGCAAGTACATTGCCACCGCGGGCACGCCGCCGACGCCCGCGAGACCCAATTTTGGCTTGCCCGTGGCGGCCTACGCCACAGCCGACTTCGACGCCGACGGGCGGGTGGATGCCGTCGCTGTTGCGAAGGATGGCGGTGTTTATTTCATACGGAACGAAACGCCGCGGCGGGCCTACCTGCGCGTCCAGCTGGAAGGCGTAAAGAATCCTAAGCTGGCGCCGGGCACCGAGGTCGAGGTCAAAGCGGGCTTGATTTACGAGAAGCAGATGTACGCCGGCGTGCCCCTGGTGTTCGATCTGGAAGATAAGCCCGAGGTCGACATGGTGCGCATCACCTGGCCGAACGGGCTGATACAGAGCGAGGCGCGGCAGGCCACGAATCGCACCAGCGTCTTCAAGGAGTCGCAGCGATTGTCCGGTTCGTGCCCGATGATCTGGGCCTGGAACGGGCAGGGCTTCGAGTTCATTACGGACGTGCTCGGCGTGGCGCCGCTGGGGGCGGCGGCCGGTGACGGGAAGTACTTCCCGGTCGACCATAGCGAGACCATATCGATTCCGGCGGGGGCGTTGGCGCTCGCGGGCGGACACTATGAGTTGCGGATTACCGAGGAATTGGCCGAAGTAAGCTACCTGGACCAGGTCCGCCTGCTGGCGGTGGATCATCCCGCGGGCGTCGATATCCTCACCAACGAGAAGTTCAAAGGTCCGCCGTTCCCCGAGTTCAAACTCTTCGGCGTGACGCAACGGATTGCGCCGATCACGGCGCACGACAATCAGGGGCGCGACGTGCTGGACCTGGTTCTGCACCGCGACGAACGCTATCCGGATGGCTTCACCCGGACGCGCGGCGGCACGGCGGAGCCCTGGTATCTCGATTTGGACTTTGGCGACGCGGCGCCGGACAATCGGGCGATTCTGGTGCTGAACGGCTGGGTGGATTGGGCCGATGGCAGCACGTTTCTCCAGGCGGCGCAGGAAAGCCGCGAAGGGCTCGTGACGCCTTCGCTGCAGGTGAAGGACGCGCAGGGGCGGTGGCAGACGGTGATCGAAGATATGGGGATGCCGTCAGGCAAACCCAAGACGATCGTCGTCAACCTGACGGGCAAATTCCTCTCAAAATCGCGCGAGGTGCGCATCGCGACGAACCTGTGCGTTTATTGGGACGAGATCTTCTTGAGTAGCGGGCCGGCACAGGCGCAGGCGCGCCTTACACCAGTTCCTTTGAGCGCGGCCGACCTTCATTTCCGCGGCTTCTCGCGGGTTGTGATTCACCCGCAGCGCAAGCAGCCTGAGCGATTTTTCTATGAGCGCGCGCGCCCCGTGTCGATGTGGAACCCGACGCCCGGGCTCTACACGCGCTACGGCGAAGTGCGCGAATTGCTCAGCGATGTGGATGATCGTTTTGTGGTCATGGGCTCAGGCGATGAAGCGCGACTGCTGTTCGATGCGCGAGGCTTGCCGCCGCTCGCCCCCGGATGGCGGCGCGATTTCCTGCTCACCGTCGATGGCTGGGCCAAGGACCGAGACGCCAATACGGCCTTCTCGCAGAGCGTCGAGCCGCTGCCGTTCCATGCAATGAGCGGCTATCCTTACGCGACCAACGAGCACTATCCCAATGACGCCGTGCACCGCGCGTACCGCGACCAGTGGAATACGCGGCCGGCGCTGGAACTCTTGCCGCCGTTGGCCAAGAATCGCTGACGCGGGCCCGAGTGGACTGGGCGATTGGAGAGTCGGCGCCGAGTCTGCATGGCAGTGCCGACCCCAGGCCAGCCGGGCAGTCACAATGATGAAAGCCGCTAGAATAACGGCATCGGAGGGTTTGGTTTGTCCTTGAGGATCGCTCTATTCTTGATGGCCCTGATGGGCTGCTGCGCGGTCGCCTGCGATGCGCAGTCCCCACCCGGCGTTGTTTCCCCCGATGCCGCCGCGGTCCCGCGTCTGGCGAGTCTGAGCCGCGAATTCAGGGAACTGGCGCGCAAGGTGAATCCGGCCGTCGTGCGGGTAACGTCGATTGGCTATCACCAACTGGAGGACGACGAGTCGGACGAACCAGGTGTGGCCGCGCGTCAGCATAGCACGGGCTCGGGTGTCATCATCGACCCGAACGGGTATGTCGTTACCAACGCGCACGTCGTGATTGGAGCGCACAAAGCGCAGGTGACGATCCTGGAACGCCCCAACGCCGCGTCCGGCCGCGAGGGGCGGGGCGCGGTCCACCGCAGAGGTTTGCTGGCTGAAATCGTGGGACTCGACCTGGAGACCGACGTTGCACTCCTGAAAGTGCAGGCGAGCGGCTTGCCGGCACTGCGGCTGGCCGATTCGGACAGCGTCGAGGAAGGGCAAATCGTATTCGCCTTCGGCAGTCCCATGGGCCTCGATAATTCCGTCACCATGGGCGTGATCAGTTCAACCGCGCGACAATTCCGGCCCGACGATCCGATGATCTATTTGCAGACCGATGCTTCGATTAATCCAGGCAGCAGCGGTGGTCCGCTGGTGGACGCCGATGGCAATGTGGTCGGCATCAGCACGATGATTCTGACACAATCCGGCGGGAACGAGGGGCTGGGCTTCGCCGTGCCGAGCAGCGTGGTGGCCAATGTGGTCGATCAGCTCCGGCAAACCGGAAAGGTCGTGCGCGGCGAGATTGGCGTGGTGGCACAAACAATCTCGCCGGCCCTGGCGCGAGGCTGGCGTTTGCCGCGGGACTGGGGTGTGGTGATCGGCGATGTGGATCCCGACAGCACCGCCGCGCGCGCGGGCGTGCAGGTCGGCGATGTCATCGAGGCCCTGAATGGGCGGAGTGTAGAAACCGCTCGGCAGTTCAACGTGGAACTTTATCGCCCGGCGGCCGGCGCGACGGTGGGGCTCGACATTCTGCGCGGTGAGCAGAAGCACCACTTTAACGTGCGCGTCCGCGAAAAAGATGACGATGTGAAAAACTACAGCGACCTGGCGAGCCGCGAAGAGAATCTGATCGCCGAACTCGGCGTCTTCGTCTTGGATCTGACTCCACGGCTGCGTGCGAAAGTGGCTCCGGAGCGCCGCGACAGCGGCGGCGTGCTGGTGGCCGCGCGGGAAGCGGATGGGCCGGTGTTCGAAGATAATTTCCAAAGCGGCGATGTGATCTACGCCGTGAACCGGGAGCCGGTGAAGGACGTTCAATCGCTGCGCGAAGTGCTCCGCCGGTTCAAACCCGGCGATGCGCTGGCGATTCAAATTGAACGCGACAGCCGGCTGCGATTCGTCAGCTTTGAACTTCCTTGACCGGAACCGGCGCTTCGCCGAGCGGGTCAGCCTGCTCCGGCGCCACGGCCAATGCGGCTGCCGGCAGGACGATCGTTAAGGTTGCCCCGTGGCCGGCGGAGCTTCTCAATTCCATCTGTCCGCCGTGCGCCTGGGCCGCCCACTGGGCGAAGCTCAGACCGAGACCGAGACCGCCGTCGGATCCTGGCTGGCCCTCGCGGACTCTGTAGAGCCGGTCGAAAACATGGGCCTGGTGTTCGGGCGCGATGCCCGGCCCGGTATCGCTGACCGACAAGCGGATATCGCCGGGAAGTCCGGCCCCATAGGAAAGCGCGAGGCGCACGACTCCGCCCGGCGGCGTGCAGCGTACGGCGTTCGAGACCAGTATGGACAGCATCCGCTCGAATTCCGGTCGGTCCACCAGGGCGAAGCAGTCGGTTGCGGGCATGTCCGATTCCAACCGCACGCCTTTGTCCACCGCGGCGACGTGAAACTGGCTCAGCACGTTCTCCACCAGCGCCGCCAGGTTGTGGCGTCGCAATTGGAGTTTCAATTGTCCAGACTCGGCCTGGGCCAACAGCAGCAGCGAGTGGACCAGTTGCGACAGCCGCTCGAGTTCCTGGACTGCAACCCCGATGGCCTCGCGATACTCCTCGACGGTGCGCGCCGACAGCAGCGCCACTTCGAGTTGCCCGCGCGCGGTGGTGAGTGGCGTGCGCAATTCGTGCGATGCATTGACGGAGAACTGGCTCATCTGCGCGAAATTCCGTTCCAGCCGTTGCAGCATGCCGTTAAACGTGCGGACCAGCGCGTCGAGCTCATCGCCCGTGCCGTGTTCGGCGAGGCGCAGGTCGAGGTGCCCTCCGCTCACCGCACCGGCCGCGGCGGCCAACTCCTGCACCGGCGTCAGCGCCCGACGGGCCAGAAGCCAGCCCAGGAAAGCGATGATCAGCACAACTGGCAGCAATGCGAGAAAGTAATTGCGGACGAAGCCCTGCAGTATTTCGAACATTCCTCGTACGGGCACGCCAACCGCCAGATAGAACTCTTTGTCCTGATGGCGGGCGCGGCCCATCAGGACCATGTACGATTCGCCGCGGGGCCCGTGCAGTCTCTTCAGCAGCGGGCGGGGCGCCGCCAGCGCCTCATCGTGGTCGATGAACGTGTAGTCGGTGAGATGGCGGAAGCCGGGCGACAGCTCCCAGACGCGCCCGTCGAGGGACTCAATGTGAATGTACTGTCGGATGCGCGCGATCACCTCCCGCTGCCCGGGCAGGTCGGCGTGCGGCGACCATGTCGGCGGATCGGTGTTCAGGTTGAGGTATGCCAGAACGTCGCCCCACTCCTGCTCCAGCATGAGCTGGCTCTGCCGCTGCAGCATCGAGTCGAGGGCGCGTTCAAACAGCATCCCCGCGCCGGTGAGGATGAGCGCGAAGAAGAGTACATAGCTGAGGGTCAGGCGCATCCGCAGACTGCGGAAGAAGGCGGGCGCCCTCAACCGGCTGGTGAGATGAGAGGTCATGCCAGTGCGCGTTCCGAGCCCGCTGGCTGGGCTCGAGCTGGCGGTGGTCTCGCCCAGCTTATCGTTGAGATCGAGCATGTAACCGATGCCCCTCACGGTGTGAATCAGCTTCACCGGGAAGCGATCGTCGATCTTGCTGCGGAGGTGCCGGATGTAGACGTCGACGATGTTGGTCAGACCGTCGTACTCCATGTCCCAAACGTGCTCGACGATCATCGTCCGGCTCAAAGGACGGCCGCGGTTGCGCAGCATGTATTCGAGAATCGCATACTCCTTCGGGGCGAGTTCGATGGGTTCGCCGGCGCGCTGGGCCTTGCGCCTCGCGCAGTCCATGACCAGGTCGCCCACGCTCAATTTTTCGGGGGTGGACAGGCCGCGCCGAAGTAGGGCGCGCACACGGGCCAGCAGTTCCACGAAAGCGAACGGTTTCACGAGGTAGTCGTCGGCGCCCAATTCGAGACCCTTCACCCGGTCGTCCACGCCGCCGCGCGCGCTGAGGATCAGCACGGGCGGGCTGACCTTGCGGTTGCGGATCTTCTCGAGGACGGCGAGACCGTCCATGTCCGGCAGCATCAGGTCGAGGATGACGAGATCATAGTCGGTTTCGTGAAGTTTCTCCAGGCCGGCTGCGCCTTCCAGAGTGTGCTCCACTGCATAGTTGTTGCTCTCCAGGCCGCGCTGGAGAAAATCGGCAATCCGTTTCTCGTCTTCGATCAGCAGGATTTTCGCAGGCTTTTGTGTCGCTTCGCTCATGAGCCTTCCAGAACTACAGCACCGGACCGATTCGCCAGGGGACGAACTCGCGATGGCCCAGCCGCTCGCTAGCGGACCGTTCACCTGAAGCGATGAGCAGGAGTTTCTCGAAAATCTCCCGGCCCACCCCTTCCACCGTCGCCTCACCATCGGCAATGCGGCCCGCGTTAGTATCCATGTTATCTCTCATCCGATGATAAATGCTGGAGTTGGTCGCGATCTTCAGCACCGGCACCGTGGGAAAGCCGATGGCGCTGCCGCGCCCGGTTGTAAACGCGATCAGGTTTGCCCCGCCCGCCGCCAGACCGGCGAGCGAGACCGGATCGTAGCCCGGCGTGTTCATGAAAACCAATCCCGGTCCATGCGCCCGCTCGGCGTAGTCCACGACTTCGTTCAGCGGCGAGGACCCGCCTTTCGCTACCGCCCCCAGCGACTTCTCAATGATATTGGTCAGCCCGCCATCCTTGTTGCCGGGGGAAGGGTTATCGTCGAAGCTGCCGCCAAAGCGGCTGAGGTAGGTCCTGTAATTCGCGATCATCTGCAGCAGCCGTTCGGCCACCGCGCGCGAGCGGGCGCGCCGCACCAACAGATGTTCGGCGCCCACAATTTCGGGAGTCTCGGCGAGAATCGCCGTAGCTCCAATCTCCGCCAGCAGGTCGCTCGCATGCCCCAGCGCGGGGTTGGCGGTGATTCCGGAAAATGAATCCGAGCCGCCGCAATTCAGTCCTACCACGAGCCGGGACGCCGGCACTTCGATTCGCTTTTCGGAGGAAGCCCGCTCCAGCATCATGCCAATCTCACGCCGCGCAGCTTCCAGCGCGCCGCGCGTGCCGCCGCTTTGCTGTAGCGTCAGCCCCTCCAACCGCGCGCCGAGCGGCGCATTGGAACCAAGGTAGTGCGCGATCTGATTGGTTTCGCAGCCCAGCCCGACAATCACCGCTGCGCTCACGTTGGGATGCGCCAGCACGCCGGCCAGCGTTCGGCGCAACTGATCCGTGTCGGGCCCGATGGAATGCGCGCAGCCTTCGCCGTGCGGGAACGCCACGACGCCGTCCACATTCGGCGGGAGCGTCGCGCCGGCATAGCTGTCCGCGATGGCCTGCACGGTGTGCGCCGCGCAATTCGAGGCGGCTGCGACGGCGATGTAATTCCGCGTACCGGCGCGCCCGTCCGCGCGCGGATAGCCTAGAAAGACCGGAACGTTGCGAGGTGTTTCGGGCAGCGCTCGATCGAGGGCGGGGAACTCGTATTCGAAAACGCTCTCGTCAAACGCGAGGTTGTGAGTATGAACGTGCTCACCCGGTTCGATCGATTGGCTCGCGCGTCCGATCGCTTCTCCGTAGCGGAGCACCACCTGGCCTGGCGACATGTGCTCGAGCGCGACCTTGTGACCCGCTGGAACGGCGTCCTTCACGATCACCGCAACGCCTCCAGGCCGGATGGTTTGGCCGGACGCAAGCCTTACCCGCGCGATGGCCACCGTGTCGGACGGGTGCAGCCGGATGGCTGCGTTCTCCGCGCTCGGCTGTGGCGTGATCTCGACCAGACTCATCCGTCCTCCCTGACCGGGCCGCGTCTCGAACTCCACTGCGGCCATCCACGCGCGCGCGTGGGACCGATTCTACTGATGCATCCGTAGCTCGACGGTTGCGGCTTCCGATTCACTTCACCGTACCAGCGCCGTCTCCATGATGTCCTCTCCGGTCAGGACGTGATAGCCGCCCCGCACCGGGTGAACCAGCACGCCCCCCTCCGCCGGAGCGGGAAAGTCCTCGATGCGTCGCACCAGTTTGAACTTCGAATTTTCCGCTGCCTCAATGAATCGACCGATGTGAACATGCAGGTGGCATTGCGTCCGGACCTTATCGCCGTTGTAGGCCACGCCCCATTCTTCCGCTCCGAACCGCTTTTTCGCTTCGGCAATGGCGAATGTCCACAGCCGCGTCCGGTCGCTCTTTGACAGCAAGTGCAGCGGATGGGAGCCCGCCAAATGTGCCTTGGGCAGGACCAGCCAGCGGTTCGGCTTGCGCGGATTCGCGTCTCTGAGGACGAAGAACTCGACGCCCGCGGGTTGCAGTTCCGCCTCGCGGCACAGACCGCACTCGCGCTTCTGCATCGATTCCGGGTCGTTCAAATTGCAGTCGCAGCCGCGGACGTCGGCCGCGGCACGGGGCGGAGCAAGCGCCAGCCAGAGCGTTAATAATGTGAAAGCAGAAACGATCAAGCGGGATCCGCGCTGCGCCATGGAGGCCATTATACCCGCCTGACGCCGGCCCTCTATACTGAATGGGTGTCTGACGCGGGGCCACGCGAGCGGCTTGATCACGCGCTTCTCTTGCTCGCGCTCGTCGCGCTGATCGGCGTTTCCCTGTCTGCGCTCGGAACCGCGGGATTGGTCGGACCCGACGAGCCGCGGTATGCCTCCATCGGCCGGGAGATGGCGCTATCGGGCGACTGGATCACACCGCGCTTATGGGGCGCCCCGTGGTTTGAGAAACCGCCGCTGCTGTACTGGCTGATCGCATGGGCGCACCGCGCCGGACTGCGTGACGAGCTGGCCGCCCGGCTCCCCGGCGCCTTGTGCGGGGCGGGCTTTCTGGTCTTCTACTGGTGGGCGCTACGGCGATTGGGACGGGTTTCGGAAGCCTCGGTCGCGGTTGTGCTGCTGGCCGCTACGGCCGGCTGGATGGCCGTCGGCAACGTGGCCGCCACCGACATGCCGCTGGCGGCGAGTTTCAACGCCTGCCTGCTGGCCGCGCTGCTATGGCTGGACACCGGACGCCGCCGTTGGGCGGTCATCGCTGGAGCGTTTCTGGGTCTGGCGCTGCTGGCAAAGGGCCTGGTGGGCGCCGTTCTGTTTCTCCCCGTACTATGGTTCGCGCGACGCCACATTCGCGGACTTATGCTGCTGTTCACAGGTGCGGCGCTGGTCGCTCTGCCTTGGTATGTCGCAGTCACCGCCCAACACGGGATGGCGTTCATCCGCGTGTTCTTCCTGGAGCACCACTTCGGCCGCTTCATCCAGCCGAATTTGCAACACGTACAACCGTTCTGGTTTTACGTGCCCGTGCTGTTGGGCCTCGTATTCCCGTGGACGCCGTTGTTCGCCCTGGTGCGCCGCTCCACTTTCAATCAGCATACCGAACGGGTCTGCGCCGCCGTGGCTGTTTTCGGATTTGTCTTTTTCTCAATTGCGACCAACAAGCTGCCCGGCTACCTGTTACCGATCCTGCCCGCGGCTTGCATCTTGCTGGCGCGTGCGGTCTTGCAAACGGAAGGTCCACGGCGCGCGCTGGCGGCTTGCGTTGTGTTGTTGTTTTTGATGCCGGTTGCATCCGCCGCTCTGCCTCAGATTCTTCTGGTTGGCTTGCGGCGCACCACTCTGGGCGTTGTCCCGTGGGAGTATCTGGCCCCGGTTGCGGCCGCCGCGATGGGCGCGTGGTGGTTGGCGAAGAATGGCAGAACTGGCGCCGCGGTTGCGCTGGTGGCTCTGCTCACGGCCACGGGTTGGCTCGAGATCAAGCTCGTCGCGCTGCCCGTGGTCGATCGCGAAGTCAGCGCGCGCGCCCTCTGGCGTGAAGCGGAGCCGCATCGCGGCGACGTCTGCGTCGAGTCGCTCAATCGCAGCCTGCGCTACGGCTTGAACTACTACTCCGTAGCGCCGTTGCCGGACTGTGCGATCGATCCCAAGCCCTACCGGATCACGCAGGCTCAGTCCCAGCCGCCGGTTCTGACCGCGCCGCCGCCGGCCCCCTGATTTCGCAACTCAGGTGGGCACGGATTGGTACGCTCGTGGAAGCGCGCCTCGATCCAGCGCCGATGAAGCTGCAGGTCACCCTTCACCGGTGTTAGGATGCACTCGGCAATGCGACTTCTCAACTGCATACTCGGTTTGTTCCTGGCCTGCGCCTGCTCACTGGTCGCCGCGGACCGGACGATCATTCGGCTCGACGGCGATTGGCAAATCGCGGACAGCATCAACGCCGCCGCCATGCCACAGGCTTTTCCCGCGCACGTGCCCGTGCCCGGACTCGTGCATCTCGCCACGCCCGCGTTCCAGGACGTCGATCTTTTCGATGGCCGCGAGTTCATCGAAGCCAGCATTCGAGAAAAGAAACTGCCCGAGTCGGCGCGCGTGGTGACAGCCGGCATTCCGCGCCAGATTCGCAACTATTTCTGGTACCAGCGAACCTTTCCGGTCGATAAGCTGCGCGCGTGGGCGCTGCTGCGGGTCGGCAAGGCGCAGTTCGGCACGGCCGTGTGGGTGAACGGCGTGAAAGCGGGCGAGCACTTGGGTTGCTTCACGGCGGGAGTTTTCGAAGTCGGCCCGTTGCTGAAGCTGGGCGCAAACGTGGTCGTCATCCGCGTGGGCGCTCATCCGGCGGTGCTGCCCGTCTCGGTTCCGACCGGCTCCGACTACGAGAAGTATCGCTGGACGCCGGGCATCTACGATAGCGTGACGTTGTCCCAGGGCGACTGGCCGCGCATCGAGAGCGTGCAGGTGGCGCCGCGACTGGCGACGATGACCGCGGATGTCGAGGTGGAATTGAATCCGGGGCGCGCCAGCGGTCCGCTAGGCGTCACCGCGGCCGTTACCAAAGGATCGGAATCGCCAGTTCGCGGCAGCGCCACGATCGACAACGGAATCGGAGTTCCGAAGCTGAAACTTACATTGGACTTGAAGGGCGCGCATCTGTGGACGCCCGAAGATCCTTTTCTCTACACGCTGCACGTGGCCACCGCCGACGATTCAATCGACCTCCGTTTCGGCATGCGCGAATTCCGTTTTGACACGCCCACCAAGCGGGCCTATTTGAATGGCAAACTCTACTTCCTGCGCGGCTCGAACGTCACCCTGCACCGCTTCTTCGAGGACCCCAACAGTGGCGGACTGCCATGGAACCGCGAGTGGGTGACGAAGCTCTTGAAGACCTGGCCGAAGCGGATGAACTGGAATAGCTTCCGCTTCTGCATCGGGCCCGTTCCCGACATGTGGCTCGACATCGCCGACGAAGCGGGGCTGCTGATCCAGAACGAGTACTTCATCTGGAACGGAAAGGACCGCTTTCCCCCCTACAGCACCGAGGAGCTGACCACGGAGTACAGCGAGTGGATGAGGGACAACTGGAACCATCCGAGCGTCGCCATCTGGGACGCGACCAATGAGACCGAGTGGTCGTTGCTGCGCGATACCATCATCCCCGCGGTGCGCAAACTCGACCTCTCCAACCGACCCTGGGACGACGGTTATGCGACGCCGGGCGCGGCCAACGACGGCGTGGAGGACCATCCCTATCTATTCAGCGATTCGAACTTCGATATCAAACGCCTCGAAAAAATGACTGGAGCGCAATCCGAGAATTCGCCCCAACCGACCGCGCACGCGGCGATCATCAACGAATACGGGTGGCTGTGGCTGCGCCGCGACGGCACGCCTACGCTGCTCACTGAAAAGGTCTACGAAAAGCAGCTCGGAAAGGATGCCACACCGCGGCAGCGGTTGGAACTCTATGCCTACTACCTCTCCGGACTCACGGAGTTCTGGCGCGCGCATCGCAATTTCGCGGGCGTTCTGCATTTCAATTTTTTGACGTGCGATTACCCGGGCGTGAAGACCGGCGACCACTGGCGCAATCTCGAGCAACTCGAATTGGAGCCGAATTTCGCCGATTGGGTACGCGAGAGCTTCAAGCCGCTGGGCCTCTACATCAACTTCTGGCAGCCCACGCTCACGCCTTCGGCCAAACGCACCTACGCCGTGATGATGGTGAATGACGAAGGCCGGGATCTTCGCGGCACGCTGAGCCTGTCGTTTGAGCGCGACGGCCAGCGGCTTTCCGGCACTGCCGTGCCGTTCGAGATTCCCGCTTACGGCGCGCAAACTTGGCAGGTGCCGCTCGAAGCCCCGTCCACGCCGGGCGCCGTCCTGCTGAAGGCCGCGGCCATGGCGGACCAGGGGAACGAACCGACTGTGAGCCGTAGAAAAATCGACATCCGCTGAGCGGTCTCCGTCTTGCTGATGCCCGCGGTGGTGGAGGATCGGGGGAGTCAACGCCCTTCTTCGCGCCTCTGAATCCTTGCAACAATAGGGATGCTGCATGTTCCCGTTCCACCTGTTGCGGTCCTTCTATCCTTTCGAAAACCCGATCGGGTTTGGAGCCGTCAACTTTGTCGAATTGGCTCTCGCGGCCTTGCTCGTGCTGCTCGTAATCGCACGTCCCGTACTCGAGCCCATGGCGTCAAGACTGGCTCTCCGGACCGGCTGGTGCATGCTGCTGCTCGGACTCCTGCTGATCGCTCTGCGACTCGTGCTGCTGGTCCACTACCCCATTCCGACGCCGTACGTCGCCGACGAGTTCAGCTACATCCTCCTCGCCGATACGCTGCGCCACTTTCGACTTACGAATCCTCCGCACGCGCTGCCGCAGTTCTTCGAGACTTACTTCGTCCTCCAGCAGCCCACCTACAGCTCTATCTATGCCCTCGGGCAGGGTCTGGTGCTGGCGCTGGGCTGGCTCATGTTCGGCCATCCCTGGGCCGGCGTGGCGCTTTCTGTGGCCGCTCTATGCGCCCTTTGTTATTGGATGCTGCGGGCCTGGACCACGCCCGGCTGGGCGCTGCTCGGCGGGCTGTTGGCGGTGATCCAGTTCGGCCCCCTCAACCAGTGGATGAACAGCTACTGGGGCGGCGCGGTGTGCGCGGCTGCGGGCTGTCTCGTGTTTGGATCGTTGCCCCGGCTGAGGGAGCGCTGGCGCCGGCGCGATGCCGTTCTGCTGGGCGCGGGGATCGCAGTCCATCTGCTCACGCGGCCTTATGAGTGCATCTTTCTGTGCCTCGCTGTGATCTTGTTCTTCTTGCCGGTTCTCGGCGACCGTTCCGCAATCCGCAACCTGATTCGCACGGCGGCGATCGTGGTCCTGGTCGTGCTCCCGGCCATCGGACTGAGCTTGCTTCACAACCAGCAGGTCACCGGGAATTGGACGACCCATCCCTACGCGCTAAGCCGATATGAGTACGGTATTCCCACGAGTTTCACTTTTCAGCCCAAGGCCGTCCCACACCGTGACCTGACGCCTCAGCAGCAGGCTCGATTACCTCGTGCAAGCCGACCTGCACGGGGACCGCACCGACACTGTCGGCACCTACCTCGAGCGCCTCGGCCGAAACGTGCGCTTCTACCGTTTCTTCTTTCTTGTGCCGCTCTATCTGGCCCTGCCGTTCTACTTCTTCAGAACGCGCGATTACCGTTACGCCTGGGTGCTTCTGGTGCTCCTCGTGTTCGCACTGGGGACCAATTTCTATCCCTATTTCTTCACCCATTACATCGCCGCCGAGACCTGCCTGTTCGTCCTGATCGGCGTGACCGCGCTCGAACGGCTGAGCCGGTTCAGCGTGCGCGGATCGCCTGCCGGCCTGCACGCCACGCGATTGCTGGTCTTCCTCTGTCTGGCGCACTTCATTTTCTGGTACGGCCTGCACCTCGTTCGGACCCAGGATTTCGCCTCGTCGGCGATCCGCTTCGAAACCTGGGACGCGATCAATTATGGCGACCCCGATGGGCGCATCGCCATCGCCAACGAACTTGCGCAGGCGCCCGGAACACATCTGGTCTTTGTTCGCTACGGGCCGCAGCATCGATTCAAAGAGTGGGTCTTCAATGCGGCCGACATTGACTCGGCGCGCGTCGTCTGGGCTCGCGATTTGGGTTCGGATGAAGATGAAAAACTGCGCCAATACTACCCCGGCCGAACGGTCTGGCTGCTCGAACCCGACGCCCGGCCGCCGCGTCTGAGCCGCTATCTGAGCGCGACCTCCTCCGGCATCCAGGAGTTGCGCTGGTGATTGGAACGTGCCATCCGCTCACTGCAAGCGCCCCGTAAGCGGTCTCGCGCCGCGAATTCGCTGCTCCGCGATCTCCGCGCTGTGCTGCACAACAGGGCGGTTTCTTCAGCTTCAGGTCGCAGTGTTGATCCATGCCCGTAGCCAATAAATCATATGATATGATGTAAACGCTCATGGCGACGTCAGCGTTTGCATCGATCCCCGAAGGCGGACTGCACTCACGCATCACCACACGCCTGGCGCTGCGGGTGGTCGAGTCGGACCGCGCGGGCCACATCGTCGCGTTCCCCAAAGAGGCCGACCTGTGCGCGCAGCTCGGCGTCAGCCGCTCGGTCCTGCGCGAGTCGATGAAGGTGCTCGCGGACAAGGGCATGGTGGAGATGAAGCCGCGCGCCGGCACGCGCTCGAAGCCGCGCGCTGCGTGGCGGCTGCTCGATCCCGATATCCTGTCGTGGCAGGCGGCCGCTGGGCCCGATGCGCAGTTCCTCAAGGACCTCTGTGAAGTCCGCCTGGCGATTGAACCTACGGCCGCGGGTTTCGCGGCGGTGCGCGCCGCGGACCATGAGCTACGCCGCATCGCGACCTGTCTGGAGGAGCGGCGCGAGGCCGTGGGTTCGCCGGGCATCGACCGGCTGATCGACCTGGATCTGGCCTTCCAGGCGGCCGTCGTGGAGGCCTCCCACAATCCGCTGCTGGTTCAGTTGTCGGCCAGCATTCGCGGGCCGTTCCGGGTGGCGCTGGCCCTGACTTCGCGCTTTCCGGCGTCGGTGCGCCTGGGGCTGGAAGCGCACGAAATATTGTTGGAATCGCTGCGACGGCACGACCCTCTGGGCGCGCGCCGCGCCGCGGAAGAAGTGGTGGGCTTGGCCATGCTGGCGGTGGAAAAAGGACTCAGGAGTGCGCGCCGTCCGGCGCGGAAGGATGCGCAATGAAACAAACACCTTCGGTTGGATTCCGTTATCGGGAACTCGCCATTGCCGATGAAAAGAATCTGGTTTTCGGCTCCGCGCCCAAGCCGCTCGATTGCGGCTTCGGGCTGCGCATCGGCGGCGGCCTCGTGTTCCCGGAAGTCAATTTCACCCTGCCGGCGATTGAGGTGAACGCTTCCACTTGGAGCGACGTGTTGGGGCACTATCGCGAAATCGCCACGGGCGTAGTGCGTCGCGCCGTGACGCTCCAGGTGCCCGGAATTGTGCTCGAATTCGAGTTGCTTCCGGCCATGACCGAAACGCCCGAGTGGGGCGCCGAAATCACGGCCCTGCTGCACGCCTGTCTGCGGGAAGCGCATGCGAAACACGGCTTGCGCTCGGCCCTGCGCGTGACTCCCACCGACATCCGCGAGCAGGCCAAGCCCCCGTTGCTGCGCACCGGCCCGTCCTGGGAGCGGCTGCGACGCTCGTTTGAATTGTGCGTCGCGGCGGGCGCCGACATCCTGTCCATCGAATCGATCGGCGGCAAGGAACTGCACGACGAAGGCTTGATGTACGGCGATTTCCGCGCAATCGTCTGCGCCTTGGGCGTGCTGGCTCCGCGCGACATGGCCTGGTTGTGGGATCGGATCGCCGAAGCCTGCGCCGCCTCGCCGCGCGCCATTCCGGGCGGCGATACGGCCTGCGGTTTCGCCAACACGGCCATGCAACTGGCCCATCAGAAAATGCTGCCTGAGGTTATGGCCGCCGTCGTGCGGGCGATGAGTGCCGCCCGCAGCCTGGTCGCTTTCGAGCACGGTGCGCAGGGCCCTTCCAAGGACTGCGCGTATGAAGGGCCGGTGCTCAAGGCCATCACTGGCTGTCCGATCTCGATGGAGGGCAAGTCGGCCGCCTGCGCCCACTTCAGCCCGGTCGGCAACATCGCCTCGGCCATGTGCGATCTGTGGAGCAACGAGTCCGTCCAGAACATCCGTCTGCTTTCGGGGAGCGCGCCGGAGGCATTCGCCGAGCTGCTGGCTTACGATTGCCGCCTCATGAACGTTGCCACCCAGCACGGCCAGCAGAACGTGCTCCGCAACTGGCTCACTGAATCCGACGAACATCTGAGCCCACAGGCCCTGCTCCTCTCCCCGGTGTCGACTCTGCGTATCGCCCGCGCCATCGTCAGTGTGCCCGGCGACTACGGCCGCACTGTCGCTGCCGGCCGCGAAGCCGTCGCTCTTCTCGAAGAGGCGCAAGCCAGCGGCCAGTGCGCTCTGTCCCCGCGCGAGAAGACCTGGCTCTCCCGGCTGCGCGCCGAGTTGGAGGACCTGCCGACAGAGGAAGATGCTCTATTGGCCGAGATGATCGCGCAACACGGCACTCTGTTTGACTGTGCCAGCTACGGATTGGCGCCACACTCGATCGGATAGTCCGGTGGAGTGGCGCGTGCTCCCCACGCGCTCGCGCTTCAAGACTAGGACTCGAATCGATATCCCGCGCGAAATGAGCCGGGATCGAGTTGTGGTTCAGTCCAGCCCTTTGACGACGATTGCGCCGCCCTGTTCCCACGCAAGCACAACTCTTCCGTCTCTTAGGGCGACCATGCTTGGGAAGGCAGCATCGCTGTCGAGCACGGTGGCGCCCTCCTGCCTTGGCGCCTTGACTTTCAACGCCTTGCCCTCCATCCACGCCAAAATGGGCCCGCGAGGTGTCGCAGCCAGTATGGGCTGTCGGCCTGCACCAAGCCGCTGCTCGCGGTTCGGGCCCATTGACAAGAAGACATCTCCCTCGCGCCGCCACACCGAGATTGGATTGCCACCGGCGTCGACCTGGAGTGCTCCGCCATCCATCGGGCAGGCGTCCAGTTTCCAAGTGCCAGTGCCGAGTTTGGTCGCTGGGCCGAACTTCTTTCCACCGTCGTCGGAGCGGACGAGGTACATATCGCGGTTGCCGTCAATTGAGTTCCGAAACATGACGAAGATCCGACCCTGCCCATCGACGGCCGCGCTCGGATGGCAGCACTGGCACACCGACCCAGACGGAGATTCGTACACCACGGTGTTCGGCGACCAGGTTGCACCCCCGTCGTGTGACGTCGAACCATACAGTCGGGTGCCCTTCAGACGCAGATCTAGCCAGGCGGCGAACACCACGCCCTGCCCGCCCGCGACCATCGTGTGCAGTCCCTCGCGCGCCGCGGCCGCAACATCGTTGATCGTCTTGCCGGCCGACCAACTCTTGCCTCCATCGACAGAACGCCACGCGACCAGATCACCGTCCGCGCCGCCGCCCTGCTTTCCGACGACGGCGGAGATGACGGTGGCCTCAGGCGTCATCACGATCCGCGGCCCTCGTCTCATGCCGAGCGAGAGTTTGCCATGCGAAGAGACGACCGCTGGCTTAGTCCAGGTCTTGCCCGCGTCTTTGGACTCCGCGAAGAAAACACTGTCGCCGGCTCCGTAAGTGAGTCCCAAACGAGTTCCGTCTGACGCCAGTTGCGGCTGGCGATTCGGCAGGTCGGCAGATTGTGGCGCAATCTGAACCGCGAGAAGGAGAGCGAAAAAAAGCATGCTACACCCAGCCTCCGATCATTCTGTCCATTGTAGACACGATGTGGCCACTCTTTGTCGCCCGCCGGTCCTGCACGCTGCCCGACCGGAGCGTAGATTTCCACAGCGTTGGAATGGAGCGGCCGGAAGACGCGGGTCGCTCTGGCGAGCCCGCTCTTTCGCGTGTTCCAATATGAAGGACCATGAAACTCGCTCTCGCCGCCTTCTTATTCGCCGTCTCCGCCAACGCCAACCCGACCCTGCCTCCTCTGTTTGGCAATCATATGGTGCTCCAGCAGGGCGCGGCAGTCCCGGTCTGGGGCTGGGCCGATCCTCAGGAGCGCATCACGGTCACAATCCTCGACCAGGCGCGGCAAACCACCGCCGATGCCGCTGGGCGCTGGCGTATCACCCTCGCGGCTCTCCCCGCCGGCGGCCCTTACCGGCTCACCGTCCAGGGCAACCGCGCTGTGGTCATCGATGACGTCCTGGTCGGCGAGGTCTGGATCTGTTCCGGCCAGTCCAACATGGCTTTCGCGCTCAGCGGCGCGGCCACCGCATCCGAGGATATCCCAGACGCCGATTACACCGGCATCCGGCTCTTCCAGGTGCCGTCGCGCAGCGTCCTCCAGCCTTTGGAAACCACCGCCGGTGCCGTCTGGCGCCAGCTCACGCCGGACTCGGCCCGTGGCTTTTCGGCCGTCGGCTATCTCTTCGCCCGCCGCCTTCACAAAGAGCTCGGCGTGCCGGTCGGCATGATCCAGAGCACCTGGTCCGGCACGTCGGCCGAGTTGTGGACCTCCACCGCGGCCCTGGGGGCAAGTCCGGAATTGCAGCCCATTCTAGAATCCTGGGGCGCCGCCAATCCCGCCGTCCGCGCCCTCGCCGACCACCCCGCCGAGTTCCAACTTGACTTCGATCGCTTCGAACTGCTGCTCCCCGATGGCGGCGCGGAACCCCTTCGTCCGGACTGGAGCTTCAACTGGGACGGCGTGCGCAACTCGCACTTCGAAATGGTGCCCTCCAGCACGAGCGGTCCGGATCTAAACGCGCGCGTAAGCGGCGGCATTGAAGCTGATGAATCACCGGCCCTCACCAGCGGCTTCGCGCCGCGCCATCAGGTGCGCGACCTCAGCCGCTACTCGGGATTGCGCTTCCTCTGCCGTGGCAGCGGCATCTATCGGTTCGATGTTCTGGAACCAGCCGTTTATGATTCTGACGAGTACCGCATCCCGGCCATCCAGGCCACGGCGGAATGGCAACCCGTCACCATCCGTTTCGCCGACTTGAAGCAGGCCGGCTGGGGCGTTCGCGAGCCCTTCATCCCTACCGCGCTGAGCGGCTTCCGCATTCTGCCCCAACGCGCCGCCGCTAGCGCCGGCCTGGCACCGGGGTCGCTGTTTAATGGCATGATCGCGCCCCTGGCGCCCTATGCCCTGCGCGGCGCGATCTGGTATCAGGGCGAGGGGAACGCCGGTCGCGCCTTTGAGTACCGCACGCTCCTGCCGGCCCTCATCCGGAGCTGGCGTCAAGCCTGGCACCAGGGCGATTTCCCATTCCTGATCGTGCAGTTGCCCGAGTTCCGTGCACGCCCGGACCAGCCTTCCGAAAGCGACTGGGCGGAGCTGCGTGAAGCCCAGTTCCTGACCCTGAAGAATACGCCGAATACCGGTTTGGCAGTGGCCTTGGGGCTGGGCGAAGCCGGCAACGTCCACCCCCATCGCAAGGCCGAGGTCGCCGATCGCCTGGCCCTCTGGGCCCTCGGGACAACCTACGGTCGTCGCGGCGAGTACTCCGGTCCGCTGTTCGATTCCGCGCGCATCGAGGCCGGCGCCATCCGGATCGGCTTCCAGCACACCGGCGGGGGTCTGACCCTCAGCGCGGGCTCGGTCCTGCGCGGCTTCGCCATCGCCGCCGCCGACCGCAAATTCTACTGGGCCGACGCCCGCCTGGAAGGCGCCGCAGTCGTGGTTTCCAGCTCCCAGGTTCCCGCCCCCGTGGCCGTGCGCTACGCCTGGGCCGATAATCCCGACGCCAACCTGGCCAACGGCGCCGGTTTGCCCGCTTCGCCTTTCCGCACCGACGACTGGCCGGGCCTCACCGCACCTCGCGCCGCTCGGTAATACACGGTGCAAACACCGCCCCAACGACCGCCGCATCCGGGAGCCGGTGAGGTGCGCTGAGGTTTTGAATAGGCCTTCTTATTGCCGCAGATCAGGCGTGAAGCACGGTGCCAGGGTTCTTATTGTGTTACCACGCTTCGCACACCCTGAGGTCACCATGAAATCGCGCCCCGAGCACGCTGCACCGTGCACCTGCCGAAGCCCTTGGCCTCGTCCCAATCCAAGCGGTCTCCTGAGGGAAGTAAGTAATTTAGAATGAGTAGTTTGAGTTGGGGCGCGTGGTGGGGTTCGAACCCACGACTTCCAGAACCACAATCTGGCGCTGCTACCAGCTGAGCTACACGCGCCGCGACATTCTCAAGATAGCATACGGACGCGGCGGCGACGCTTTCGGTTGAGTCGCGGGGCCGATTCGATTCGGGCCGAGCCGGCGACGCTTCTGATTCAGTTGCGGACTGGTTCGGTTCAGGCCGCGTCGGCGAACTGATAGAGGGGTCCGGAGCCGAGCAGAATGCGGGCGGCGCGCGCCGGTGCGTCCGTCTCCAGCCGACAGCGCTCGAGCGGGGAGCGGCCTTCCACGCGAATCCCTTCGCCAGCGTGGCGCAATTGCCAGGCCATACTCGCGCCGCGACTCCAAGTGAGTGAATCGAGGGGTGTTTCAGCCCCGGCGATGATTTCGAGACCGCCCTCGGGCCCGACGAAAAAGGTCCAGTCGGAGGCGTTCTGTCCAGACCGCTCGGCCTCAACCGCCGTGTCCAGGATTCGCCGCGCGTTCTCGATCAGGGCCTGCACAAGACCCTTATCGCTGTGCGCACGCCGGTCTTGAGGAAAATCCGATGCGGTCTCCCGGTTTTGCACTGGGCCGGTTCAGCCCAGACCCAGGCCGCCATCCACCTGCAGGACGTGGCCGGTGACGAAATTCGAGGCCGTCAGGAAGTACACGACTGCGGCGGCGATTTCCGCGCCCGTGCCAGGCCTTCCGGGGGCGTCGCGCGCGCGCGGCCTGAATTCGGGGCTCGTTGACTTCGTCGAAGGGGATCACGCCGGGCGCGACGGAGTTGACCGTGATGGCCGGCGCCAGGGCCTTGGCCAGGACTCGCGTCAAGGCCACGACGCCCGCCTTGGAGGCACAGTAATGCGCGTTTCGAGGCCAGGCCAGGAAAGCGCCCATCGAACTCATATTCACGATGCGGCCCGCTCCGCCGGGATTGCGGCGCATCAGCAATGCGGCCTGCTGGGCGCAGAAGAAAGTCGCTTTGAGGTTGACGTCGTGGATCGAGTCCCAATCGGCTTCGGTGACCTCCAGCGGATCGATGGCCGTGAATCTTGCCGCGTTATTGACCAGCGCGTCGAGCCGGCCTTCGCGAGAGGCGATTTCGTCGAACATCGCTTTAATTTCGGCGATGCTCTCCAGGTTGGCGCGATACAGGGATGCGCCGCCGCACTCGGCCGCAGTCTGGGCGGCCTCGGCTTGCGAGGACGAGTAATGAATCAACACGCGCGCGCCTTCGCGGTGCAGCCGCAGCGCGATCGAGCGGCCGATGCGCCTGGCAGCGCCGGTGACGAGCACGACTTTGCCTGCGAGATCAAACCCTGCGCCTGAAGATGCCGCGTCAGACATGGACCTCAACCTCCTCATCCCGCTCCGGCTCGTGGCCTTCGAGCGCCGGCTCGGGCAGCCGGCCGGTGAATTGCGCCCAGCCCCAGAAGACGGCCGTCATCGAACTGCACACCCCCGCGACCACGCCAATTTCGCGCGGAGAATGCGTCTGCGAGAAGAAACTGGCCACGCTCATCGACAACATCATGGTCGCCCAAACCATCGACTCCATGGTAGAAGTGACGCGGCCGCGGTAGGCGTCCGGCGTGTGCCGCAGCACCTGGGTCATGTTGAGCACGTTGTTGACGGCGATGGAGAGACGGGAAAGGCCGATGAAGACCAGCGCCAGTGCGTAGCTGGGGCTGAGGCTGAACAGGATATAGCTGCCGCCATGCACCGTGAAGCAGATCACGACGAGCCACTTGTAGCGCTCGAAACTCAGCCTGCGGCCCCACGTGTTGGCCAGGATGCCGCCGAGGATCAGGCCGATGCCCGCGCACCCCCAGACCTCGCCGATGCCAGCCGGGCCGCGCTTGAAAACGACTTCGCCGAAGAGGCTGAAAAGGATCTGGGCCGCGCCGCCCCCGGTCGCCCAACCCACGCCCACCAGGGCCAGCGCGAACAGCAGCGGGACGCTGCGCATGTAGCGCAGTCCGTCCACATAATCCCGCAGCGGATGACGCTCATGCGGCTCAACGTCGTCGCGGCTGGCTGTGAACCCGCTCCCACCGGGCGAGCGCAGCCGGCCGATGAACAACGCCGAGAAAAGGAACGACAGGGCGTTAAAGACGAACGCCACGTGGAACCCGAACCAGGACGCGACCGCGCCGCCGAGGAAACTGCCCAGCGCGACCGACGTCCAGGCCGTGGTCTGGGTTAGCGAGTTGGCAGTGTGCAGTTCATCGCGCGTGGCGATGCGCGGCAGAATCGACGCGCGGCCGCTCGTGAAGAAAGGCGACGCGAACATCAGCAAGCCGCTCAGAAACAGCAGCAGGCCGACGTTGCGCTCGTGGATCGTCAGCAGAAACGCGAGCGCGATCACCGAGCGCACGAGGTCGCTGGCCACCATGATGCGCCGGCGGTCGAAGCGGTCGAGCGCGACGCCGGCGATCGGCCCGGCGATGAGGATACCGACGGCGCGCGAAAGCATCACGCCGCCCACGGCCAGCCCGGAGTGCGTCTGTTGCATCACTAGCGCAAAGACCGCGATGTTGTTGAAATTGTCGCCGACCTCGCTCACCACCTGCGCCATCCATGTGGTGCGGTAGTTGCGGTTCGAGCGTAGTAAATGCAGAAATCCGGCCAACGCCTCAGCCCCTAATTCTCAGTTTCGCGAAGTCAGCCAGACTCCCGCCAATACCATGCCGCCGCCCAGCGCGACGGCCAGCGTCACCGGTTCGCCCAGCAGCCACCAGGCGGCCAGCGATGCGATCAGCGGCTGCGCGTAGCTGAACGACGCTAGGCGCGAAGCGGCCAGAAAGCCGAGCGCATAGCTGAAGATCATGTAGCACACCACCGACGAGAGCACGGCCATGTAGGCCAGCATCCACCAGCCCACCGCCGGCACGGCCGCGTAGTGGAACTCGCGGCCCCACAGCCACACCGGCGCGATGAGCAGCAGCGTGCTGACCGCGTAGCCCAGGCTGTTGATCGGTATGGAGCCATAACGCCGCAGCCGCTCCTTCGTGAAGACCGTATAAACCGCAAAGGAAAACGCGCACAGGAAAATCAAAAAGTCGCCCACGATGGATGCCCCGCGCGCCGAGCGGCCGGGCGAAAGGTTGAGCACGGCCACGCCGGCCACGGCCAGCGCCATGCCGATCGCTTTGCGCTGATTGAGGCGCTCCTGCCCGCGCAGCCAGGCCAGCACCAGCACCTGCACCGGCGTCGTGGCGATAACCAGCGAGGCATGCGCCACCGACGTGTAGTCAATGCCGACGACGAAGAAAATCTGGTTGCCGACCATGCCCAGGACGCCGACTCCCGCGACAATCACGAGATCCCGCCACGGCCATTTGTGAATGGACGCGGCGGGGCGGCGGCGAATCCAGACGCCATAGACGGCGCTCATCAGCGCCCCGGCGAGCATCATCCGCAGGCAGGCGAAGAAGACCGGCGGGAAGCTGCGCAGGGCGATCTTGGCCACAACGTAGTTGAGGCTCCAGATCAGGGTCATCAGGCAGACAAGCCCGTAAATACGCGCCTGCGAAGGGGCCGGCCGCCGCACCGAACTCAGGGGTTGAACGGAAATCACTGCGGCTCGAGCGTCTCCAGCGCCACGCGTACCGAGGCCAGGAAATCGAGGTCGAGGGTGTAGCCGAAGCCCGGACCGTCGCCGCTGGCGATGGTCCCGCGCGGCGTGACCTCAACCCACGGATCGATGACGTCCCGTGTCCAATACCGGCGGCTGGCCGAGACGTCGCCCGGCAGCACGAAACCGGCGAGCGTCGCCAGCGCGATGTTGTGCGCGCGGCCGACGCCGCTTTCCAGCATGCCGCCGCACCACACCGGAATACCGTTGCTCAAGCAGACGTCGTGCACCTTGCGGGCTTCGGCGAAGCCGCCCACGCGCCCCAGTTTGATATTGATGATGCGGCACGCGCCGAGGCGGATGGCCTGCGCGGCGTGGTGCGCCGTGCGGATGCATTCATCCAGACAAATGGGCGTGCGCAAGGCCTGCTGCAGCGTCGCGTGGTCGATGATTTCATCGTGCGCCAGCGGTTGTTCGATCATCATCAGGTTGAATTCGTCCAGGCGCTTCAAGTGCTCAACATCGGCTAGCGTATAGGCCGAATTGGCATCGGCCATCAGCGGGACATCGGGGAACTCGCGGCGCACCGCGCGGATCACGTCCACGTCCCAACCCGGCTTGATCTTCATTTTGATGCGCTGATAACCGGCTTCGATTTCGGCGCCGATCTTCCCGATCAATTGCGGCACGCTGTCCTGGATGCCAATCGACACGCCACAGGGAATCTCGCGGCGCGCGCCGCCGCCGATGGCCTTCCACAGCGGCAGGCCGGCCATGCGCGCTTCGAGGTCCCAACACGCGGTCTCGAATCCGCCGCGCGCCATGTGGTGGCCGCGAATCCCCTGGGAGAGCGATCCGGCCTCCATGGCACTCCCCAGCGTCTGGCCCAGCGCCGCGGGCGCGATGTAGTTATTCAACAAAAGCCACGCGGCATCGGTCCACTCTTCGTTGTAAAAAGGATGCTCTCCGCAGGTGACTTCGCCCCAACCTGAAAAATCGCCCGAAACAACTTCGACGAGAATGATCTGGCGGCTGAAGGTGCGGCCGAAGCTGGTCTCGAAGAAATGCACCAGCGGCATCTCCAGCCGGTGCAAACGAATTCGGTCTATTCGGAAGGCCATTTTGAGAAAAGATAGACGGCCGCTTCAGACGTGTTTTCGACGCCCGTGACCGCCATGCCGCGGCTCAGGTTCTCCAGGAAGCCGCTGCTCACGCCCTGTTGAATTGCCAGCGCCCGCCGCGGATCGTTGCGGCGAATCTCCGCGATGTCGTGCGGCACGCCGACACGCGCCAGGATCTCACCGTGCGGTGCTGGCCCGCCTGCCGTTACGCCGCGCACGCGCTCGCTATCGAGAAACCATTCCGCCACGCAACGGTCCGTCGGCAGGCCGCCGTGCAAGGGGCTGCTGGTCGTGCCGTACTGATTGGGCACGAACCGACGCACGATCGCGCCCAGCCGCTCGATGTTGAAAAATGCGTTCTTGATCTCCAGCGGATCGAAGGTCCACTCGATGAGCCGTATGCCGCGCTGCAGAGCTTCTTCGCGCTGCGCGAGCTTCAGACTGCGCCCGACGCCGAGATTGCGGTAGCACGCTCGCACGCCCATCATGTGGCTGTGCAGGTACGCGCCGTCCTTGTTCAATCCGGGGATCGCCA
>CAWIQF010000026.1:0-250725 GCA_963838205.1 Terriglobia bacterium
CATCTCGCAACACACCTCTCACACGCATAAGGTCAGTTCCAAAGTGCTGGCATGATACTTCGCGTGGGTTGCGCTGAGGATCAAGACTTCCTCTGAAATGAAGTTCTTCGGCTGCGTTGTTGAATTTTAGGTACGCCATGTTGATTCGATGCTTGAGATTGCATTCAGGATGTGTTTACTAGTCTGATTCCTTTTGTGCGGGGTGGGTGTTGAGTTCAATCTGTCTCTGGCACAAGACCTCTTGGGCTTCCAATCTCAATCGGAAAGCTTTGCTGTTTCCTTCACTGATTCCAACCGCGAGGCCGATGAAAGAAACGATGAAAACAGGGACGACCATCGTGGAAGGCTCAACAGGTGTGTCTTGATGGGGGATGTAAGCAAGCAACACGGCTGAGAGAACAATGGACACCAAGAATGTCATCAGGCCGTACCTGATCGCTGTTGTTACGACGATGTACCGAGCCTGCTTGTAAAGATCGTCAGCGAAAACCTGTAAAACGCTGGCATCGTACTCAGTGGGCATCTGCATTCTCCTTGCGGCGAGATTGTACACCTTTGACTCGGCACCAAGGTCTTGGTTGATAATCAACTTGAGGTGAAGCAACAATGGTGGAACAGTGGTTGTTGACTCTTGATCTTGAGCGCGCGAAGACCAGCTTCCGAAGGTACGAGGAGGATGATAAGGTCAAAGTCGCTGTTGCAAAACGTCTGAAGGAACTAGGTCTAACAAAGGAAGAAGCATACATGACCCCATCGAACCAAGTTGTTCGTCATGTTGTTTTTCGTGGTGAACGCGCAAAACTTGAACAATTTGGTGAGGAGTGCATGGGCGGTGTTGATGATGGTTCGTGGGAATGGGAACTGAAGAAAAAGTGAATAGGACCGGGCACCGGGGCCTTGGTTGATTATCTCAGCCCCGGCTTTCCCACGGCAGACAGTGAGCCGGGTGCGTCACTGGTCGCCCCGCTGGTCCCGAGTGCTCACCACCACACCCATCAACCAACACAAGGCATATCGCCGCTATTTTTCGATACAAAAACTGCTAAGGCAGTCAGTTTCTCATCAACGTTTCGTACTCTGTTAAGCAACGCCTTGTTGATGTCGATTAAGTCTTGAATTTGTTTCTTCAGTGATTCAATCTGTGGGTCTGGTTTTGTTTCAAACATATTGGGCCTCGCCATCGAAAAATTTAAGTCTGCTTTGCTGCGTTGTCTGGGTCCCAGACAAAAACTGCCGTGGCCCGACCAGCGTACCGGGCGCGGAAGTAATCACCGGCCTTGCTGATGTTGATCTTGCGTGGTTTGGTTGATGTCCCTTGCCGGTTCTTGCGACTTTCGGGAACAAACATACTCAGGTTGTGTGCTTCTAGTTGTCTAAGTTGATCCATATAGAACCCCATCGTGGCGACCAAGAATTTGAAAGAACCGGAGCAGGTAGGAAAGCGGACCTGCCCCGGCTCAAAGCAGGGGGATGGGGAAAGGCTGCCACAAAAAGACCCATCACCCTGATGTTGCACTAGCGAACTAGCAACCCTGACCTTTGGACTGCGTGTCAGGTGACGCAGGCAGGATTTCAAGGGGCACAGCCTGCCGCGCGATTAGACGGTTCACACCGCCTTGCCCCGAACTTGTTGTTAACGATGTGCGGCAGGATTCCGGCCAACCATCGGGCCTTCGTACTCCAACCCACCATGACCTGCTACTTGCATCCCAAAGCGATTTTTTGATATTGGAACGCGCTTCAGCAATCTCAAACTCACGTTGCTTGAGTGCACGATACCGAGGTCGCAGTTTGTCGAGTTCCTTTGTTGATTGAATCACCGCACCTGCGATTTTGATTTTGCGCTCACGAAGTTTGCGTGCCTCTTGCAACTTGTAATTGAGAGTTTCGATTTTGCGAAGAATGGAACAACCGTCACACCCACAGGCCTCGCCGGAACTCTTGAAACCATCACGACTGCTGGCAACTTTTGGTTCTGTTTCGTTACCAGTCCAACCCCGATGCAACTCTAAATGGGGCGTCTTTAACAACTCGCGGAGTTCTTTGATTGCTTTTTCAAACTTCCTAACATTCACATCATGATCGCGGGTGATTGCATCAAGATGTTGTTTGGCCTGCTCCTCGGTCATCGCACCTTTGAGCCTGTATTCAAGTTCAGCGAGTTCGCCTCGCCAGTTGTCTTCTTTGGGTCGGGCTGCGTCTTGGGCCGCGCGGCCTTCGCGCTGCTGTTTGGCTATGGCTTCGTTGTCGATTGTCATGACTGCGGGGTCCGCAGTATTAGCAACCAAGTTTGCAAAATTCTGTTGTTCAGGTGTGTTTGGCATACGGTGTTACTCCTTTACGGTGTTACGAATTTTGAAGCAACAACGGTGGAGATGTCCGTCCACACCGTTGTCTACCCCCATCGAAGCCTTTGGCGCAGGCAATACCCCTAATTTCGATGGGGAATCTTTGTGGTTAGTCGAAGGCTTCTGCTTTCTTGGTTGCTAGGTTCGCTTTGTCAATTGCATCAGCCGCACGGTTGTTTGCCCTTGCAGCAACTTGATGGGATTCTTTCTTCACCCCATCCTTGAGTTCATCGGCCTTCGCATCGTGGGCATCAGCCTTGGCCCGATGATCGCTGGCACTCATGGGGTAACCAGCTTCGTTGATGTTTTGCAGAGCCGCTTTGCTTCGTGCAGCGGATTCCGCCAATAGGTTGTCGCTTACTTCCTTGATTTCTTGCCGCATGTTGTTTCTCCTTTGGTTAAAATTGGTGGTCATTTATTCCACCGGGGTCATCCTCTTCTTCCGGTTGTTTGCGGGCATCCCTGACAACTTGCTGAATGAGTGCCGTTATCAACGGGAGATTGGCTTTTGTTGGAGCAATCCCCGAGTGATAGATGCAATCATCAATCAAGATTTCGAGTGCTCCAGCCTCGGCCTCTTCCCGCTGACGTTTTTGCCGAAGCCTCACCGCAACTTCGCGGCGATGTTGAAAGAGTTTTGTGGTTGAACTTCTGAATAGAGTTTTTGATATCCATAAGAACTCCTCCCAGTTGGTTCATCGTCAAAGAAGCTGTCTAGAGCCGTATCCGAATCCCCATCAAGATCGAAAGCTGGGTGACGCGGATCATCAATGGTGATGACCCCTCCGCTTTGTTCAAGACGTGGTTGCTTAAAGAATCCTTCGCCGCGAACGAACCCAGCTTGTGCCCATGTATAGGCATCAACACAGTCATCGTGCTCAGACAGTGGGAACTCTTCCAACTCCCTGATGAACTGTTCTTTCCAAACGGCATCAACCGGCAAATCAACCTGACCGTTGTTCTGTGCTGATGCAATGGCCTCGGCCCGCATCTCTTTGTTGTGAGTTGGCAGGACTGGAATAGGCTTTACCAACGAATCGCTGACCATGTTTACGTAAGCGATTTCCTGCAACATCTGCTGACCGGCAGAAGCGTCTTCGATGAAGACCTGTGGAAACAACTTGTACTTCTGGTAGACCTCACACCACTTTGCAAACACAAGTTGCTTCATCATCGGAAAGTCAGGCTTGCCCCGGAACACATCAAGCACCGCATAGCGCCCGTTGTTCATCAACGCGACGGTGCAACAGACGGTGTAGTCGTTGCTTGCACCGGCTTTGCCACTGGCAAAATCCCATGCTTGGTTGATTGCGATGGGGGAGAACTGCCCCAACGTGCCCCACTTGTCACGCGGGAAGAGGCAATTGGAGCCAACTGACGGCCTGCACATATACAGTGCTTGCCACTTTCGATCACGCATCGTTGCTTTAATCTCTTCCAACTCCGCGCGTGGATGAACCTCAGGCCACAGGGCCTCGTAAGGTTCCAAAAACTGTTTCTCACCTGTCCGGGTGTCTTCGATGTAGCTGTCTTCCCCATCGTTGGTTGCGGCAAGCACTACGACGGTCCACTGCCGAGCGGCCTTGTTGGTCCGCGCAATGCGTAGATTCTCCATGGCGAGGTCCGACAGGTGCCATGGAGTTGTTACCAAGATGATCTTCTTTGAGCGAGGTGAAATCACTGAAAAGAAGTTTTCACTGATGGTTGCCCGCACCGTGGGTGACATCGCATCTTTTTCGTTGCGGCAGATGTCATCAACAATCGCCAGGTCTACCGTGTGACCGGCAATCGAACCATTCAACGGAGCACCAATCAACGAAAAGCGGCCATCCTGCCCCGGCACATCAAGCAACAACGCATTTTGCGTATCCTTCTCACCCACTGGCCAACCGTAGGTCTTTTGCCAGTATTCCCCACGCATAGTGTTGCGGTTGGCGACCACCGCACGTTGCACCAATGGGTTGCCGTAGGCTGTCAGCAAAACGTGATGGAGCGGATTGCGACCGAGGATGTAGGAAGGCAGCCGGTCGGAGAACACAAAGCTTTTGCCATGCTGCACCGGCATCAACAACATAAGGTTGTTGACTTCCCCGGAAGCAACACGCTCAATTTGCTGTGCGGCAAGCCGATGATGGTTGGGTATCGCCTTGTAGGGTGAAGTCTCACTCAGATGTTCAAGAAAGGTTGCCATCGGTCAGACTCCTTTCCACTGGCTGCAAGGGCATCGCATCAACAACCACCGGCTTCTTGCGTGACTTCGCAAACTCTCGCATCAATAACAACGCTTCCTGCCTATCCCCATCACTGAGGTCAAGCAACTCTTGCCGGATTTCCAAGTACAGAGAATCAAGTTGAGGCCCACTGACGTGACCAACAATGCTCTTGCTTGGTTCATCGGCACCGTGCAACTCACGAAGGTCTTTCCACGTCGCACGCACTTCGCGTACAAGTTCCGCGTCGGTCATTTCCTCGCTTTGCTTGATGAAGGCCAACAACCCACGCAACTCCCCATCGGCCTCTTCGCGTATTGCATTGGCGATGGGGGATGCTTCTTTGCGGGCGAGGGAAAGGTTGTTATGTACGGTCTTCACTGCCACACCTTCAACCTTGGCAATCTCAGCCGCACTCTTTCCCAACGCAGACAACTTCTGCATTCTCGCGCGGCGCACCTCTGCCTGACTCTTGCGGTCTTTGTTGATCTGTTTCAGACGTTGGCGGCTCATGCTGCCTCTTTCTGCCGTGACAACCAAGCTTCCACATCAGCCTTCACAAACCGGATGGTCGTGTTGATTCGGAGCACAGGAAAGGGATTGACCTTCATGCGCTCACGGCCTCGCTCAGAGGTCCACTCGTACACACTTCTTTTGCTTACTCGCAGCAACGAAGCAACTTCGTCAATGGTTAGGATTTCACTCATGGCCCGTCACCCCTGTTGTGTTGTTTGCTCCGGTTCAACTTGCTCAGGTTCTTTCGGCCCGAGGTGATGTTCCAAGACCTTCTCACCGTTCTCCGTTAGTGAAATTAGTTTGGTTGTGCCGTGACCCGAAAACTCACTCTTGATGTACCCCACCTCAACCAATCTGTTGATTAGCAACGTCCACTCATGCAAGAAAGGTCGTTCGCCGCAAGCGTTGGCAAGTACACCTTCTGTTGTTGGTTTTTTCCTCAGCCCGCGCATTACTCTCATTGCGCGGGCTGAGTCGATAAAGCTTCCACCGAATTCATCAGTTAGGCAAAATTGATCGAAAATACGATCACCCTTTTCGGCTGATCGTGGTTTAGGTTGTTCGTTCATGTTCATTCTCCTTTGTTGAATCGAATTCTGATTCCTTCAACCATCTTTCGATGGTTCGCCTGTCGTGCTTACTTCCAAACTCCTTGTTGACTGCATCAGCCTTTTCCTGACCCGACCCATCAACGCTTTTGGCGAGAGCGATCTTTTGTTGCTTCAATGAGTCTTCCTTCGGGCCGGGTTTCCTATCTCCGTTGAACGGCTCGGCATCGGCATCAATCACTTTGAAGTTGCCGGTGTCAGACAGGTGCGGCCTGCCCTGTAAGATCATGTCGGGTATCTGCTCATCAAGATCACGGCCAGTGATGCAGTGAAAGCGAACCTTGTTGGTTGCTTCGTCTTCCTGTTTCAACCCGTAAGCGTTGGTCAGTGCAGCACCAAACTCACCCGAGCCGCGAAACATATTTTGTAAGGTCATGGTGGTTGCATCGGCAAATCCCTTGGCCGCGTGGTGAGCAACCCATACTGACCTCGCACCGGCTGTAATCAGGTTGAGAATGTTTTCAGTAACAACTTTCACGTCTTCAACGTCGTTCTCATTCCCATCGAGATAGCGAACGGCAGTGTCAATGAAGATGTCCGCACCCTTCACCAACTGAAGCAACGAAGCGTTGGTCAGCGCAATCTTTTCGCCCGATGAGAGTGTTCTGACAAACAACCCCCCATCGGGATTGGTGATGGGGTCATAAAGGAACCTCATCAGACCAAGTATCTTGAACCGTTTTTTCAGTGACCCACGCGAAGCTTCAGGGCAGAGGTAGATGACACGCTCTGCTGGCCGAGGCACATAGAAACGTTTGTCGTTGAACAACGGTTCCTGCGTCAGCAGAGACTTAGCAGTACATAGTAGTGCCCAACTCTTGCTCTGCTTTGGCAGACCTCCGTACCAAGTTGATTCACCTTGATGGGAGATGCCGTTGATGACCCACGGCAAATCCGGCTCATTCTCAAATGTTGATTGCGTTTCAAACATCCCTTTCGGGTCATCGGATTCATCACCATCGACGATCACACCCCACTTCTCACAAGGCCGGTGGAAGATCACAACATCAACTTCAGGACACTTACTGCGAAACTCCGGCACGCTTCAACCACTGGCCTATCTGGGTCTTTGTCTTTTTTCTGATCCCCGGACCGATGACGTTCGACCTGTTCGCCCACGGTTTTCACAGCGGTATGGCTCTGTGGCTCGTGGCTGTGATTATCGGCACGGGCACCGCAGGCTTGGGGGGTAATCTGCCAGGTTGCGAACCGGCGCCGTACATCATTCGCTTCACAGAGGACAAGCCGAACCTGGTGTACCGGCGTGTGTGCTACACGTTTGCCTGGAGCGCGGCGATCACGTACGGCGTGTTGAATCTGGCAGGACTAGTGGTAGCGATCACGACCGGCAAATGGATGCTCAAGCAGATCTATGAGTACGCCTACTTTCCTATCGCCGTGCCGATCTGGGTTCTCGGGGCTATGGGCCGACTGCCGCGCGTGAAGCCATCAACGCAAGGCGAAGGTGTCGAGCGACGCTACTTCTACGGATCGGTTTGGGCGATGTGCATCGCGCAGCCGGTATTGTGGATTCTCTATCTGCTGCTGCCGCGCAATCGCACGACTGACATTGTTGAACTCATCGTCTATGTTGGGTTGCTATCGTTTGTCGGTTACCTGAGCTACAAGGGGCACCTGCCGCGTACGCGCAAGATCGTTCCGGGTGAGATTGCGGCATTGGACTGAGGGCGAGACGCTGGCCCCAACGCGCCGCAGCGTGGATGGCCGATAAGTCCGGCGGATTTCCAATAGGGATTACAGCGATCGCCGCACAATTTCCTGGGCCTCGGAGACGAGCAAGTTCAGGTGCTCGGGGCTGACGAAGCTTTCCGCGTAGAGTTTGTAGATGTCTTCTGTGCCGGAGGGGCGCGCGGCAAACCAGCCGTTCTTCGTGGTGACCTTCAGGCCGCCGATTGGGGCATCGTTGCCGGGTGCACGGGTGAGCTTCGCGATGATCGGATCACCGGCCATCTCGGAGGCGCTGACATCCTGCGCCGAGAGTCTCTTCAGTTTTTCCTTCTGGTTCGGCGTCGCCGCGGCGTCAATGCGCGTATAGTACGACTGGCCGAACTGCGCCGTGATTGCGCGGTAATGTTCGCCCGGGTCCTGGCCCGTGACGGCGGTGATTTCAGCGGCCAGAAGGCCCATGATGAGCCCGTCCTTATCAGTCGTCCAGACAGTCCCGTCCTGCCGCAGAAAACTCGCGCCCGCACTCTCCTCGCCGCCGAAGCAGACGGTACCGTCGAACAGCCCCGGCGCGAACCACTTAAAGCCGACGGGGACCTCATAGACTGCACGTTGGAGCGACGTCCCCACACGGTCGATCAGCGCGCTGGAAACCAGCGTCTTGCCGATCTTGACCGCATCCTTCCATTGCTTGCGATACGTCACCAGATAGCGGATGGCAACGCATAGATACTGGTTTGGGTTCATCAAGCCCGCGCTGCGGGTCACAATGCCGTGACGGTCGGCGTCGGGATCGTTGCCGAAGGCGATGTCGAAATCGTCCTTCAGCCGCACGAGACTGGCCATGGCGTAAGGGCTCGAGCAATCCATCCGGATCTGGCCGTCGTGATCCAGCGTCATGAAGGCGAAGCGCGGGTCAACGACGGGGTTGACGACGCGCAGGTCGAGGCCGTAGAACTCGGCAACCGGCGCCCAGTAGTGGACCGCGGCGCCGCCGAGCGGATCGACTCCGATCTTCAAGCCGGCCGCCCGGATTGCCGCGAGATCGACGACGTTGGCCAGGTCCCGAACGTAATCAACGGCGAAGTCCTGCACATGGGTCGTCGGGGCGCCGATGGCGCGCTCGTAAGTGACGCGTCTCACCTGGCGGTTGGCCGCGCGCAAGAGTTCATTGGCCCGGTCCTGCACCCAGTCCGTGATATCCGTGTCCGCCGGGCCGCCGTTGGGCGGGTTGTATTTGAAGCCGCCATCGGCCGGCGGATTATGCGAAGGCGTAATCACGACGCCATCCGCCAAACCGGTGCTGCGGCCGCGGTTGTGCACCAGGATCGCGCGGGAGATTGCGGGTGTCGGCGTGTAACCGTTATTCGATTGGATGACCGTATCCACGCCATTGGCGGCGAACACTTCGAGCGCCGTCCGCTGGGCGGGGGCGGAGAGCGCGTGCGTGTCCTGGCCCATATAAAGCGGACCGTCGATTCGGTTTGAGGCTCGATATTCGCAGATGGCCTGCGTGATGGCAAGAATGTGCGCTTCGGTGAAGCTCGCATCCAGCGATGTGCCGCGATGACCGCTGGTTCCGAAGCTGACGCGTTGGCTCGCGTCTTCCATGTCAGGCGTCTTTTCGTAGAAGGCGCGAACGAGCGCCGCCACGTCAATCAGCGATTCTGCGGGAGCCGGTTTCCCGGCCAGCGGACTAAGTGCCATGGCGGTTGGAGTGCTCAGATCATCTCATGCAGTAGTTCGGGACGAGGATTCGGGATAAGGACCTTGTTCACTAGCAGGCCCTTGCGGCCGACCGCCTGCGCCCCGGCCTCGAGCGCGCTGCGGACTGCCGAGACGCTGCCGGTGATGGTCGCGAAAGCCTTGCCTCCGAGAGCCATCGCGAGCCGGACCTCGACCAAATGTACGTTGGCTGCTTTGGCCATGGCGTCCGCTCCTTCGATGAGACTCGCGACTGAGAATGCCTCGAGAATACCCAGCGATTCGAGGGCTTCCGCGTGCGAGATGCCGGCCAGGGCGGGGAACAGACTCTCGTGCACATTGGGAATGATGAAGGTGTCCACCAGCGAAAAATCGCCCGTCGATTGTCCGGTGCGCACGGCCGCTTCCACGTCACCCACGTTGCCTCGCACCAGCACCATGTACTTGCCGCTGCAAATGGTCCGCGCGAGGACGAGTTCCACGTCCGCGGCCTTGAGCATCGCATCCGTCACGGCAAAACCCGCCGCAATACTCGATAATTCGATCAAACCCAGTGAGTTATTCGCCAAAAAGCGCTCCTAATTACGCCTCAATTACCACGAAATTATGCCTCAATTTCCACGAAATCCGCGGTCACTTTTATCACTCGACCGCCGATGCTCGCGTGGATATCGGCTCCCAGCGCGCCGGCGTCCATTTTCGCCACCGCCGTGCCGGCTTGCACGCGTTCCCCTTCGGAGACGACAGGTTTCGCGGCGACGCCCGCGTGCTGTTTAGTCAGAAGTCTCACGCGAGCCGGCTCGGGTCCCTGCGCCTTCAGCGGAGTGCGCGCGTCATAACGATCCACGGCCAGACGCTGCCGCAGCATGGCCTGCGGCACGCGCCGGTACTCCTTCATCGGATGGACCCGCACTGGCTTGTCCTGCTGGAAACGAATGCCCGCTGCTCGCAAATCGTCTTTCGCCGCGTCGCACGCCTCCTTCGGATAAAGGTCTTCGGGGCAGGCGTAGAGCGTGCACAACCCGCAGGCGCAGCACAGCGCGCCGGATTGATTCCAGTTGTCCTTGCCGGCGAGTGAGAATCCGAGGCTGCGCATCACGCGGTGCGGTTGCACGTCGTAACCTAGCAGATAACGCGGGCAGAATTCGGTGCAATAGCTGCACTGGTCGCAGGCCGAGCGCCCGATCCGTTCCATTTGCTCCACAGGCCGGCTCTTGCGCTGCACCAGCGGATGATCTTTCGGCAAAACAATCAGCCCGCAGGTGGTCTTGGTGACAACACCCGAGAGATCGAAGGTCAGCGTGCCCATCATCAGGCCGCTGACAAAGATGCCGATTTCTTCCGAAGTAGCGCCCCCCGCGGCGGCCAGCAAATCGGCGAAACTCGCGCCGACCGGAACCCAGAAACTGCACGGCTTTTTGACGGCGCCGTTGATGGATACGAATTTGTGTGTGACCGGCCGACCCTGAGCGGCGCGCTCCACGTTAACCAGCGTTTCAACGTTGTTCACGACGCAGCCGACCTGCAGAGGGATGCCGCCGGCCGGAATCAGGCGCCCGGTTGCCGCGTAGACCAGTTCGTATTCATCGCCCGAGGGATAGAAGTCGCCCAGCAGGCAGAAGCTGAAGCCTGCCTGGTCGGCGTAGGGCCTCAGCGCTTCGATCGCTTCGCTGTTCTTCTCTTTGACGCCAAGAATCGACTTCTGCGCACCCGTCGAATCGGCCATGCGCCTGAGCCCAGCTATGACTTCGGCCGGATGATGCCGCATCAGCTCGAAATCCTTATGCAGCAGTGGCTCGCACTCCGCGCCGTTCGCGAGCACTAATTCGGCACGCGCCGCGGCCTTGACAGACGTGGGGAAACCGGCGCCGCCGGCGCCCACAACGCCCATCGTGCGCAGGGTATCGACCAGGTTTGCGATAGCAGGCATCCCCTCAGGCCAGCTTAGCGCAGCCTTCGGCTTCGCAGGCGGGAGATGCGATCGAGCAGCGGGGGGCGAACTCAGCGGCGCGCAGATGGGCGCGTTCTCAGGGCGCTCTTCCTGCCGTGGCCGAACATCGGCTCGGAGCCGCGTCTTAGCTGCGCGATGTTATTCTGAGGTCATCGCATTCCTCACTTTCCCAATGAGTTCCGCTTCAGAAACATTGCCCCGAGTAAGGCCCGTTCGGACCGTTGTCCGCGACGGCGCGGTGGCTCTGACGCTGTTCTCGATCGGGCATTTTCTGGTCGATATCTACAGCGGTTCGATGGGCATTTTCCAGCCTCTGCTATTGAACCGGCTTGGGATATCGCTCACCCAGGCGGGTCTGCTGGGCGGACTGCTGGCGTTTTCAGCTTCCATCACGCAACCGCTCTACGGCTACCTGTCAGACCGTTACAGATCCCGCCTGTTTTCCGCCCTTGCTCCGGCGGTGGCTGGCGTTTTCATCGCCTTACTGGGCGCGTCACCGAACTACCGTTCGGCTTTGCTTTTCGCAGCTCTGGGCGGTGTCGGAGTAGCCAGCTTTCACCCGCAAGCCTCGGCCTGGGCAGCCGTCGGGATGAAGAGGAATCGTGCGCGCTGGATGTCTGTCTTCATCACCTCCGGTACGCTTGGAATCGCGCTTTCGCCGGCCTTCTATTCGACCTTTGTCGGCATTTTCGGTTTTCGGAGAATCCTCTGGACGGCATTGCCCGGCATTCTGATTTCGATCGCCTTGCTGGCCTGGGTGCGCCCGCCGGAAGAGGGGCATCGTCGCAGCCGGGCCTTCGATTGGGCGCCATTCCGCGCGGTCTGGCGGCCCATGACAATCCTCTATTGCGGCGTTTTCTTCCGCTCCGCCGTGCAAGTCACTTACGCGCAATTCCTGGCACTGTATCTGTACCGCGAACGCGGCTACCCGCTCGCCGCGGCCGCGTGGGCGTTGACGCTCTACCTGACGGCCGGCGCCATCGGCGGTTTCGCCGGCGGTTATATTGCGGACCGCTTCGGGGCGCGGCGGGTGATCCTATTGTCCTTCGCGCTGTCGGTGCCGTTCATGGTGGTGTTCTTCCTGACCAACGGCTGGTGGTCCGTTCCGTCGCTCGCTCTGGGCGGATTGATTCTGCTTTTCACCATCCCGGTAAACGTCGTGGTCGCACAGGACCTGGCGCCCACTCAGGCGGGGACCGTGTCGGCGTTTCTGATGGGCTTTGCGTGGGGCGCCGCCGGGTTGATTTTCATCCCGCTGACGGGCTGGGTCGCGCAGCGCACGTCCCTGCACACGGCCCTCTTCGCGCTGCTCATATTCCCGCTCCTCGGCTGGTGGCTGGCCCACTACTTGCCGCATGAGCTAGGCCGGCGGAAGGAGGGCGCGCCAGTATGAAGCCTGCCGTCTGCCTGCTTTCCGGTGGGCTCGACTCGGCCACTGCGCTGGCTTTCGCCCGCCGCGACGGTTTCGCCTGCTATGCGCTGAGCTTCGATTATGGTCAGCGCCATCGCATCGAATTGGAAGCCGCGGCGCGCGTCGCCCGCTCCCTCGGCGCAGTGGAACACAAGACCGTCGTGATCGACCTGCGCCTGTTCGGCGGTTCGGCGCTGACAGCCGATATCGACGTGCCCAAGGACCGGCCGGCGTCCGCGATGACGCACGGCATCCCCATCACATACGTCCCCGCGCGCAACACGATCTTCCTGTCCTTCGCTCTGGCCTGGGCCGAGGTCCTGGCTTGTTCGGATATCTTCATCGGCGTTAACGCCGTCGATTACTCGGGTTATCCGGATTGCCGTCCGGACTACATCCTGGCCTTCGAACGCATGGCGAATCTCGCCACCAGAGCCGGCGTCGAGGGCGCGCAGAAGCTGACCATTCATACGCCGCTGATCGCCTGCTCCAAGGCGGAGATCATTCGCGCCGGGCTCGCGCTGGGCGTCGATTATTCGCTGACGCACAGTTGCTACGACCCCGCCGCGGACGGGCGCGCGTGCGGCCATTGTGACTCCTGTCTGCTCCGGGTGGCCGGGTTTGCGGCTGCGGGAGCCGTCGACCCGTTGCCTTATCGACAATGAAAATCGCCGAACTCTTCGCGTCGATTCAGGGCGAGGGGCTGCTGACCGGCGTGCCGTCGCTGTTCATTCGAACTTCCGGGTGCAATCTGCGCTGCGCCTGGTGCGACACGCCGTATACGTCCTGGCGGAGCGAAGGCGAGGAGCGGACACTCGACGGCATCATGGAATGGGTGCGCGGCTATCCGCGATTCAGGCATGCGGTCCTGACCGGCGGCGAGCCGATGATCTTTCCAGAGGTCGTCCCGCTGTCGAAGGAATTGAAGCAGGCCGGTTTCCACGTCACAATCGAAACGGCGGCCACGGTATTCCAACCTGCGGCATGCGACCTGATGAGCCTTTCGCCGAAGCTGGCCAACTCGACGCCCGGCGACCGTGTGTGGGGGCCGCGCCACGAACAGCGGCGCCTGCAGCCGGAGGTCCTGCGCAGGCTCACGTCGGAGTACGATTATCAGTTGAAATTCGTCGTGCAGTCACCCGGCGATCTGGTCGAAATTCAAGCCATTCAGGCGCTTTGCGGCGCATCGGACGAGAAGATTCTGCTGATGCCGGAAGGGATCGACGGGCCCACGCTCGAGCAGCGCTCGGCGTGGCTCGTCGAGCTGTGCAAACAGCACGGCTACCGTTTTACGCCGCGTCTGCATATCCTGCTATATGGTCAGCGCCGCGGCGTGTGATCGCGCACGCGGCTTGGGCAACGGGGGAATCCACATGTCTTCAGCACCGCACGGCAAGGAGCTCGATCGGATCGGCGTTGCCATCGACGCCGGTCTGCTGACTAAGTTCGACGAACTGATTGCGCGCCGCGGCTACACCAACCGCTCGGAAGCATTTCGCGACCTGATCCGGGCGGAGCTGATCAAGGAGGCGGCCGACCAGCCTTCGGGTCAAGTCACCGGAACCATTACGCTGCTCTATGACCACCGCGTCCGCCTGCTCAACGCGAAACTGACGGGCCTGCAACACGACTTCCACCACCACATTCTCTCCACGTTGCACGTCCACCTGGACCACGACAATTGCCTGGAAGTCATCGTGGTCAAGGGCGAGGCCGGGGATGTGCGGAAACTGGCCGACCGCTTGATCGCCACTCGCGGCGTGAAGCATGGGCGGCTGGTCCTATCGGGGATCGGGCCGGAGTTGTGATCGCCGAAGGTTGAATGGCTGCGTTTTTCCCGCATTGAAAGTCCGGTGGTGATGCCCCCGCGCAACGCGTGTGGCTGTGCGCCCGCGCTGAGAGGGCCATCGATTTCCCCGGTAAAGTGGGTTAGCGTTGTAGCTTCCCGCCCGGCCACGCTGTACAATCACCCTATCTGTGTGAGGAGAAGTCGCTTGGGGAGGTCTATCCATGTTCTGTTCGAAGTGTGGCCATCAGCTTGATGCGGCAGTCGCTTTCTGCACCGCGTGTGGAGCGCCCACCGCCGGCGGCTCCGCGCCAGGACCAGCCGCCCCGCCGTATGTGCCACCCCCACCGCCGGCGCAATCCTACGATCCCGCGCCGCCCTACGCACCGGCACCGCCCTATGCACCGGCTCTGCCTTACGCGAGCTGGGGCGACCGGGCGCTAGGCTACATCATCGACAGCCTATTCGTCCTGGGCGTGATGATCCTGCTCTATGCGGTTCTCGGCTCGTTCTTCCTGGCCACCGTGGGGTTCAGCCGTTCCGACTCCTTCGGGGGTGGAATGTGCTGCCTGGGCCTCATCCTGTTCCCCGTCTCGACTCTCCTGGTCGGCTTGTACAACCGCGTGTATCTCGTGAGCCAACGCGGCTACTCCATTGGTCAAGGAGTCATGAAGCTGAAGGTGATCGACGCGCACGGCCGTTTGCTCTCTCAGGGCACCGCTCTGATCCGGCTGGTGGTTCACGCCGCTTTCGGGCTGGTTCCCTTGCTGCCGTTGCTCGATCTGCTGTGGCCGCTGTGGGACGATCCGTACCGCCAGACGCTGCACGACAAAGCAGTCAGCTGTTATGTGATCTACAACCGGGATGTTCGCTAGCTCACACGCGGCCGTCCGCCGCGGCAGCGCAGCGTTAACGGTGGGCTGTCTGCTGATCCTCAGCGTAGCCGCCTTGCGCCTGTTGTTCGACGCCGATGAGCAGCAGACCCGGTTTCTCGGCCGCCCGGTCGGGACGGCGTGCTGGTTCAAAGCGCGCTTCGGCGTCCCGTGTCCCAACTGCGGCATGAGTCGCAGCGCGATACTTGCGTCGCGCGGCGAAATCCTGCGCGCTACGCGAATCGCTCCGGGCGGAGCGGCGCTGGTGATCTGCCTTCTGGCGGTAGGCGCAGGCGTCGCGAGCCTGGGGGCGATTCAACGCTGGGGCCGCGCGGCGCAAGTTCTGCGCGCGCAGTCCGCCGTGCGCGTGGTTGTGATCTCCTGCGGCGTCGTGGCTGCAAGCGTGTGGATTGGCGGGTGGATGGTGGAAGTGGCGCGCTGTCTCAGGCAACGTTGAAAAGCGTGGCCCTTAACGCGCGCAACCGGCGGGCAGGAAGTTAACGAATTAACCTGAAACTCACGCCTGCGGCGACGTCACTCGGCCGGCTTGGCGGTGGCCTTCTTGGCCGCGGCCTGCGCCGAGAGAGCGCGGGACTTCAGTCTGCGCTGCGACCGACGCTTCTTCAGTTTGTCGGTTCGCGCTTTGTCTCCGTTACGTGCTGACATATCGATTTAAGGTTAACAGGAACACTCGCCTGTGCGCTTGGTTTGCTGCATGCGAGAGAATCGCCGGCCGACCCGTGTCGGAACTTTCAGGCAACGATTACAGTGCGCCGCGCCGTTGGAACCGCGGTCCTGAAACACCCGCGTGGCGCCTGGAAGCAAGCCTACATGTACATCCCGCCGTTCACCTTTAGCACATGCCCGGTGATGTAGCTGGCATCGTCGCTTGCCAGAAACTTCACGGCGGCAGCGATGTCTTCGGGCTTGCCGAGGCGCTTCAGCGCGATATGTTCGAGCATCTTCTGCTTCTGCTCATCGGTCAGCACGGCGGTCATGTCGGTTTCGATGAAACCAGGCGCAATGGCGTTCACGGTCACACTGCGCGAAGCAAGTTCCAGCGCCAGACACTTGGTCAGTCCGATCAGACCCGCCTTCGAGGCCACGTAGTTGGCCTGGCCCGGATTGCCCATCTCGCCCACCACCGACGCGATGTTGATGATGCGGCCCCAGCGCTCTCTGATCATGTGCGGGATGACGGCCTGGCTAACCAGGAACGCGCCGGTCAGGTTCACCTGCAGCACTAGGTTCCAATCCGCGGGTTTCATCCGCATTGCGAGCGCGTCGCGCGTGATGCCGGCGTTGTTGACGAGTACGTCGATGCGGTGAAACTTCTCTATGGCACTCGCGACGCCCGCCTTCACCGATTCCGGGCTGGTGACGTTGAAATCGAGCGTCATGCACTCGCCGCCGCAGGCGCAGATTTCGCCCGCCACCTTCTCGTTATTCTCGATTTCCGGCGAGGCGACGATAATCGCGAAATTGGCTTTGCACAGCGTGTGGGCAATCGCGCGGCCGATGCCGCGGCTGGCGCCGGTGACCAGCGCTACTCGTTGAAACATGCTGACTCCTGCAATTGAACTGGCGAAACCTTCATCATAGTAGATTGCAGAGGTAACCCACTCCCAATGGCCTACTCCGATCTGCGCGCATTTATCCAACGACTCGAAGAAGAGAAGCAGCTTAAGCGCATTCCCTTCGAGGTGGATCCGTACCTGGAAATCACCGAGTTCGCCGACCGTTCAGTAAAAACCGGCGGCCCCGCGCTGCTGTTCGAGAAGCCTAAAGGTTCGAAGATTCCCGTTCTGATCAACGCCTTCGCCTCGGCGCGCCGCATGGAACTGGCGCTGGAGGTCGATTCGGTTCAGGAGCACGCCGACCGCATCGTCGAGATGCTCGAACTGCGCATGCCGCAGGGCCTGATCAACAAGCTCAAACTGCTGCCCAAGCTCGCCGGTATGGCCAGCTTTTTTCCAAAAACGGTCTCCGGAGGGCCGTGCAAGGAAGTCATCCGCAAGGATAACTTCTCGCTGCGGGAGTTCCCCATTCTCCACTGCTGGCCGCAGGACGCGGGCGCGTTCATCACGTTGCCGATGGTCTTCACGAAAAATCCGGAAACCGGCAAGCGGAATTGCGGCATGTATCGCATGCAGGTTTACGACGACCGGACCACCGGCATGCATTGGCAGACGCAGAAGCAGGGCGCTGAGCATTACCGGCGGCTGCTGAATGCGGGCAAGGAAGCGAGGATGCCGGTCGCCGTGGCGATTGGATCGGATCCGGCCACGATGTACGCGCCGATTCTGCCTTTGCCTCCCGACCTCGACGAGATGCTGATCGCCGGTTTTCTGCGCCGTGAGCCCGTGGAAATGGTGAAGTGCGAAACGTGCGACCTGGAAGTGCCCGCCAACGCTGAACTGGTGCTCGAAGGCTACGTCGCGCTCGGTGAAACCCGCACCGAAGGGCCGTTTGGCGACCACACGGGCTACTATTCGCTCGCCGATCCCTATCCCGTTTTCCACGTCGAATGCATCACGCAGCGCAAGGATCCGATCTACGCCACCACCATCGTCGGTCCGCCGCCGATGGAGGACTTCTACATGGGCCAGGCGATCGAGCGCATCTTTCTGCCGCTGATGCGCATGCAGATTCCCGAGATTCGCGACATCTCGATGCCCGCCGCGGGCGTGTTCCACAACCTCATGCTGATCTCGATCCGCAAATCGTATCCGGGCCAGGCGCGCAAAGTGATGCACGCCATCTGGGGCCTGGGGCAAGCCATGTTCACGAAAACGATCGTCGTGGTGGACGAGGATGTCAACGTGCAAAGCCACGGCGAGGTCGCCTGGCGCGCACTGAACAACATTGACCCGGAGCGTGATATCGAGTTTGTACACGGCCCGATCGATTCGCTGGACCACGCTTCCCGCATGCCCGACTACGGTTCTAAGATGGGCATCGATGCGACGAAGAAGCTGCCCGCCGAGGGTTTCACGCGCCGCTGGCCGGATGTGATTACGATGTCGCCCGAAGTGCGGCAGCGGGTCGACGAACTGTGGAAACGAGCGGGCCTGTAAATCTCGGCCCCCGTTCCGCTTGAATTGTGATTATCATGAACCTAATAGTTCAGTTTGATTTCTGGGATGATCCACAACTGGAGGTTGTATGCAGCGACGCGATTTCCTAAGAGGCGCCGTCAGTCTTTCGGCCTTTCCGTACCACCTGTTCGCGGGACCGACAAAAAAGTCGGCCAGTGATGTAATTGAACTCGGTCCGAAGAAGGTGAAGGTGACGCGTCTCGCCATGGGCACGGGCACCAACGGCATGGGCGGCAGCTCGAATCAGACCCGTAAGTTGGGCATGAGCGGACTGGCCGATCTGCTGCGCACGGCCTACGACAACGGCGTCTGTTTCTTCGACTCCGCCGACCAGTACGGCACTCATCCCTACATCAAGGAAGCGCTGAAAAAGGTCCCGCGCGAAAAGATTGCCATCCTTACCAAGACGCACTCCAGCACCTACAACGAGATGAAGGCTGACCTCGACCGCTTCCGCAAGGAACTCGGCGTCGACTACATCGACGTAATGCTGCTGCACTGCATGATGGATCCGGATTGGCCCGCGCGCAAAAAAGGCGCGATGGATTTCATCAGCGAGGCTCAGGAGAAAGGGCTCATCAAGACCAAGGGCACGAGCTGCCACACGCTGGGGGCGCTCAAGGCCGCCGCCGGCTCTCCCTGGGTCGAAGTCAACCTGGCGCGCTTCAACCCCGCCGGCGCGATCATGGACGCCGACGTGGCCACCGTCAGCGCCGTTCTCAAGGGCATGAAAGCCTCTGGCAAGGGCATCATCGGCATGAAGATCTTCGGCGCAGGCAAGCTCCGCCACCGCGTCGACGAGTGCCTCCAGTACGCCTTGTCGACGGAAATCGTCGACTGCTTCACAATCGGCAGCGAGAGCATCGCCGAATTCACTGATCTCACGAAACGCATTCCCGCCGCGTCCGTGCGCGGCTGAGTTTCCAGCGCTGCGAAAACCGGGGACGTTACCCGCAAACCCCTCGCGCGCGGGTGACACCGAGGCTAACTAACCATCGATCGCGTCCACGAACCCCTCTGCCGAGGGCGACACCAAGGCGTCCGCAGCGGAAGCCGCAGGTGTGTCCCCGCGCTACCCCGAAATTTCGTCCAGATGACTACTGAGTAGTCACCTAACTTTGTAAGTCACTGCTTATCAGTAACGTACGAAATCCAGGTGACTATTCGTAGTCATCGGCCCCTGCCGCTGCCGCTCTGGACTCCCACCAAAAGGGGGACGTCCTGTACTGCTGTCCAAGGCGCGCACGCCGCTCTCGTTTCCCGCTCGCGGCCTTCACGCACCCCGCGTGAGCGCCCCGCCCACTTTGCATTGGAACCCCGTGAAGGGATAGATTCATCGAGGAAGCACTCAATTTCTCCAACTCCGGAAAGGTAGACTATGGCTCAAATCAAAGGTCCCGCAATCTTCCTGGCGCAGTTCCTCGGTGACCAGGCGCCCTTCGACAATCTGCCGAACATCACGGCTTGGGCGAGCTCGCTCGGGTACCTCGGCGTGCAGCTCCCGGCGTGGGACGGCCGCGTGATCGACATCAAGAAGGCCGCCGAGTCGAAGACCTATTGCCACGACCTGCAGGGCCAGACGAACGGCCTCGCGATTACCGAGCTGGCCTCGCACCTGCAAGGCCAGTTGGTTGCGGTTCACCCGGCCTACAACGAGCTTTTCGATGCCTTCGCCGCGCCCGAAGTTCGGGGCGATCCCAAAGCCCGCGCTCAGTGGGCCGTCAACCAGGTGAAGTACGCTATCAAGGCTTCGGCCAACCTCGGCCTCACCGTTATGCCGACTTTTTCCGGCGCGCTGCTGTGGCCGTTCATGTATCCCTGGCCGCAGCGTCCGGCCGGACTGGTCGAAGAGGGCTTCAAGGAACTCGCTAAGCGTTGGAAGCCGATCCTCGATTACGCCGACAAGTTCGGCGTCGATTGCGCCTATGAGCTGCATCCCGGCGAAGACCTGCACGATGGCGTCACCTTCGAGCGATTCCTCGATGCGACCGGCAATCATCCGCGCGTGAAGATTCTCTACGACCCGTCGCATTTCATTTTGCAGTGCCTCGACTACATCGGCTTCATCGACGAGTACGGCGCCCACATCAAGGCCTTCCATGTGAAGGACGCCGAGTTCCGGCCTTCGGCCAAGGCCGGCGTCTATGGCAGTTTCTCTGGCTGGAAGGAGCGGCCCGGCCGCTTCCGCAGCCTCGGCGACGGCCAGGTCGATTTCAAACAGGCCTTCACGCGCCTTACGGCCGCCGGCTACAGTTCCTGGGCGGTGCTCGAGTGGGAGTGCTGCTACAAGGACGCCGCGCAGGGCGCTGCCGAGGGCGCTCCGTTCATCCAGTCGTGCCTGATCGATGTGCCTACGAAGGCCTTCGACGACTTTGCCGGCGCCGCGTCGGACGACAAACGCAACCGGCGCATCCTGGGTGTGAAGTAACAAGAGCGGACCGCGCCTCGCGGCCGCGGATGTCCGCAATGGGAACGGGACACGCGGGACCGTTCCCTCGCATTGCTGGCGCTTGTCGCCGCCTATTGCCGCGGCGTGATCCGGTACAGGCCCGCGCCGTGCGGGTCGAGTTGCGCTCCGAAATCGTCTTCGAAGACGCCGAGATCCCGATGCGCCCACAGATCGCGCACCGCGAACTTGCCGCGCGCCATTTCGTCTTCGAAACGGAACGCGACCTTCCTGTTTTTGGTAGTGAGGTTGAACAACGCCAGGTATTTGTCCGCGCTCCCCGGCACGTCGGCCAGCCACACCGCCTCTTGTTCGTCCTTCCGGATCTGCCGGTTACCCGTGCTGCGCTGATCGACGGCGATGACTTCCTTGTTTTTCAGAAACGCGAGGCTGCGCTCGGGCGAACTGAGCAGGTCGGCGCCGATCATCAATGGCGAGCGGGCGATCGACCACAGCGACATGAGCGTGTAATGTTCCGGCCAGGTGAGATTTGACAAGCGGTCCGGCCCCACCGGATGAGCGTGCAGCGAAATATGGCCGATCGGCAGCATGTCGCCGTCGGGCCAGGCGTCCGGCGCGCTCCACCCGGACCAGGCGTTCAGCAGATCGAAGTTATGCAGCAGCGATTTCCAGTTGTCCCAGAAATCGTCGGACATGCGCCACATATTGGCGTAGCGCGCGACGTGCCGCGCGCGTCCCAGCGGCGTCTCGCCGGGTGAAAGGCTCAGCACGATCGGTCGGCCGCAGCGGTCAATGGCCTTGCGGATTATTTCAATTTCACCCCCGCGATACACGTGCGCGGAGATGTCATCCACTTTCACGAAGTTGACGCCCCATCCGGCATAGAGCTTCAGCAGCGAATCGTAATAGGCCTGCGCTGCGGGTTTCGCCGGGTTAACGCCAAACATGTAATTCAGCCATGGGCAGGTGTCGCGCGGATTGGCGGCGTCCTGCGCCGTGTATTTCGAGTCGAGCACTGGCAGACGCTCGAAATACGCCTGCCGCGGGATGCCGCGCATAATGTGGATGCCGAATTTCAGGCCCTTCGCGTGAACGAAATCGGCGATCGGCTTGAAGCCCGCGCCGTTGGCGGCCGACGGGAAGCGGTTCACCGAAGGCAGCAGGCGGCCGTACTTGTCCATGTCCAGCTTGTCGAGCGGATGGCCCTGAGCGTCGAGTCGCAGGTCGGGGTTTCCCTTCCGGTTCGTCAAGTCATCTGGAGTTCCCAGCACCGGGTTGTACCACAGGAAGTCGATGACCGCGTACTGCCAGCCGAATTGCTTCAGCTCCTTCGCCAGGACTTCGACGTTGGCCCGGAACTGCTGCTCGTTGATCGTGCAATCGTAGGCATCGTAACTGTTCCAGCCCATCGGAGGCGTCGGGGCGGCGAGCGGTTTCTGCGCCGGTTCACCGGCCCAGACACACCAGGCGAGCGTAACCGCCGCGGCTGAATAAATGAGTTTTTTCATGTCGCGAATCCCTCTTGCAAGGGCATCCTATCGGACCGGCGAAGCCAGCGCCAGCGTCGGGCTCGCGCCCGCTGAGGCTCAGTCCAGCAGAACGTTCAATTCGCGCATGACCTCAAAAGCATCGGCGACATACAGCACATCGGCTTTGCCACGCGCCCAGCCGCAGCTGGCGTCGAGGTTGACGGCGCGGCGCTCGTTGATGAAGCGCCAGCCGACCACGTGCGGCTCCTCGCCATGGCAGCATGTCGCCAGGCCCTTTTTGTGGCGCGGCGTCGAACCCGTCTGGCCGACCTGGTGCAGATGCGTGAGGAAGGGCAGTATGGCCTCACCTTCGCCGGCCTGGTCGACCAGCGATTTCGATGAACCGAGCGAGCACTTGGCTTTGTGCACGAAGCTCTGAATGCGCTCGGCGGCATCGGCGATATGGACCTGCCCATCCTTCTGCTTCTTGGTCCAGCCGGCGCCGGCGACGAACAGCAGTTCCGCGTCGGGACGGATCGTCTGTTCGCCTGCGCTCTCGGAAACAGTGCCCAGCACGGTGGTCCGGGGAGCTGCCTCCACAAAAACTACTCTGGTCTCGACAGGTGTTCGCGCGGCTGGCCTATCCACAGCCGGGAAAGCGCCGGGCTCCGTGAGAACAATCCACGGCCGCCGGGTGCGCGCCACCGTGCCTTCGATGCGCTGCCGGTAGAACCAGCGTTTCAATTGGATGGAATCGCCCGCCGTTTCGGGGCCCGTTTCCAGACCCGTCTCCAAACCAACGATATGCGTGTCGATCACGCCATTCAGGCGCGCCGCCGCCATCGGCAGCGCGCGGCTCCAGCGCGACGTGCCGGGAGCCAGCACGAGCGTCGCCGCGGAGGCGCGGATCAATGCTTCGGCCGCGGCCGCGTCGGTCGATGAGCGCGGCACGGCAAACTCGTCGCCTTCCACGCACAGCGCGGCCCCCACTTTGCCCGCGGCGGCAGCGGCCCCCGCGCCACTGATGGCGATCTCGTAGTCACCCAATGACGCGGCCACTCCGAGACACTCCATCGCCGCGCGGCCCAGCGTGCCATCGGCTTCGGTGTGCAGAAGAACCAGTATCTTGTCCATGACTCTCGCCTCCTCAGCCCTTGATCCATTCGAGCAATTCGCGGGCGATCTCCGCGGCGGGCTTGTCTTTGACGATTTGCGTCTGGCGCTGCTGCGCCGGCAGGCTGGCCTCGGTGACGGCGAAGCCTTCGCCCTTCAGAGCAGCGGCCTTGGCGCGTTGCAGCGCGGGCATCATGGCGCGCATATTCGCCATGCCGGTCTGGGGATGGTTCGCGGGTTCGGGCAGGTTCCCGGTGGCCCAGGCCAGCGCCGCCGGGGGCCCCGCGCAGCGCGAAACTTGGTGCAAACCGCCTTCGACGCGCTCCTTGATCACCAGCGCGCCGTCCTCGATTTTCAATTCGTCGACGGCCAGGAAACAATCCTCGATTCCCATCCGCTCGGCGACCATCGGGATCACGCAGCCCGCGCCGCGCGTGGCCGATTCCCAGCCGCCGAATAGCAGCAACTGGCTCTTGTCGAGTCCTGCGATTCCGCTAATCGTCGCCGCCAGCACTTCGGACACCTCGACTGCGTCGGTGAAACCTCCGCCCGGGCCGTCGATGGGGATCAGCTCGAAAGGCAGCTTCTGCGCGACGGTCATCATCACCTGTTGCAGCTTGGCCTTCGGCGCGAGCGTGACCACGCGAATGGTCGAGCCCGCGTGATGCTTCGCCAGGTGCGCGGCTTCATACAGCGCGTGCGCGGCCCACGGATCGAAGACCGCGGGCAGCATCATCTCGTTCTTCAAGGCCGGACCGCCGGCGCCCATCACTGGCTCCAGCGTCTGGAGCGGATCGGGCGCAAGGCCCCCGCAGACAATGATCTGGTAAGGCATAAAACTCCTTGGATGTTACCGCGCGGCTGCGGTCAATGGCTCCACACGCGTCGCGGCTCCATTCGTGGCGCAGACACTCGTGTTGACGCGCGGCGAACACGCTGATGCATCCGCTCCTTCACAGTCGCGGCTCTGAAACACGTGCGACCGCTCCTTGCGGTCGCGGCTCCATTCTGCCGTCATCAGTTTTCCGCCGAGTGCAGGCCTCCGGGCGCGGCGCAGAACGCGACATTCGTCACGCCCGGCGCGACCTCCTGCGTGCAATTCCAGATGCACGCGCCGCAGTGGATGCACTTCTCGCGGTCGAACACCGGCGCGCCGTCATCGCCCGCGTGGATCGCCTCGCCGGAGCAAATCTCGATACATAACCGCTCGGCGCAGGCCCAGCACAGCTCGGGATTGCGGAACACCACGTGATCCGGGAAATCGGCCGGCGCCTGGACCTTGCCGCCCACGAGCAGCGCGTCCTGGTGCGAAATCAGGAGTTGGCCGTCGTACTCGATAGCCGGCCAGCCGGCAGCTTCCATCAGCGCGTCGTGCAGCGGCCGGGCGCTTTTCAGACAACTCGCGCGAATGTCGTGAATCTGCTGTGCGCTCAGACGCCCGTGATAGAAATCTTCCACCGAACGCGGCGGCTTTTCCTGGCGGTGAGAGAAGCCTACGGTGCCGGACGTGAACCCGGCCAGCGCCATGCCCACGAAGCCGCGCAGGATGCCGCGCTGGAATCCGTTGCGCGCCCGCTCGGCGATGATCGACTCTTTTTCGAGCCAACACGCTCGTCGGCGGCGTCCATAGCGCGCCTCCAAGTTTTCTTTCGTCAGCGGCAGGCCCTGGCGCCACAGCTCGTGCACCGCCTCCGCCAGTAGTTTACCGGTCAGCCAGGCTTCGTCAACGCCCGACCCGGTCAGCACGTTGGTCGAGCCCGAGCCTTCTCCAATGCGCGCATAGCCGTTGCCACATAGATACGGCTCGCCGCGCCGCCCGCTTTCCAGCAGGCTCTTGGCGCCCCAACTGCGCAGTCGGCCGCCCTGCAGATGTTTCCACAGCGCCGGGTGGGTTATGAAATGCTGCAGATAGCGGTAGCCCGTGCGCACCGGGGAATCGAGCCACGACGGCACGAAGATGCCCACCGAGGCGACGCGGCCAGGGTGCACGTACAAGAAGCCGAAGATCTCCGGCTCCGGGTAGCCGATGGTGTGCAGCACCGTGCCTTCCTCGAGCGTGCAGTTCTCAGGAAGGTCGATCACCATCTTCATGCCCACGGCCCACTCGTCGCGGCGGTGGCCTGCGGGCATGCCGAAGATTTCGTCCAGACGCCGGCCCACCGGCCCGATCGGCCCGTCGCCGACCACGGTCAACTCGGCGCGCACCGCGCTGCCGTCGGCGGCCAGGATCACGCCGCGCACCTGGCCCTCTTCCACCAGTGGTTCCGCCACCGGCGTCGCCGGCCACACCTGCGCCTGACCCGAGAACATCACCTGCTGGCCGGCCCATTGCATGAATTGGCCGAGCGAGAAGATGAAGCCATCCGGCTTGTGGAGGAACGGGGGAATATACGGTAATTCGAAGGCCAGGCCTTGGCCCGCCAACCCCTTCCATAGCGCGTCCGCCAGCCGCATCCAGCGCGGGCGGCGGGAAGCGCCGTGCGGGTCCAGAAGGTACAGCAGCTTTTCGTTCTTGACCCGCGTAGCCAGCGGGATTTCATCCACGTTCAGATCGGGCAGCGTCTCGCGGATAGCGCGCGCCCGCGTCACCACGCCCGAGACGCCGAAGGCGATGTCGTCGGCGCGCTCGTAGCACAGCACCTGCGGCGGCATGCCGTCCAGCGCGCGGCTCTGCAGCGGCGCCGCTTCCGGATCCGCGAGCAATCGCGTCAGCACGGTCAGGAAACCCGCCGTCGCCGGCCCGAAGCCGACGCACACCACGTCCGCATCCAGGCCCGCGGCCGGCGGCCGGCCGTCGATATTGTCGGGCGTCGGCTGTGTGCTCATGGCAGGTCTCTCGAGTGGACGATGCGCGGCCCGGCCACGATCATTGCGGGTAGTCGAGCGCGGCGGGAATCATCACCTTCTGCAGCGACTCCGCGGCCGCGTCCCGCGCCAGCATCGAGCCGGCCATGCAGCCGTCCAACTTGGTCCGCAGACGGATGAAATCGCCCAGGCCTTCCGGATGAACGCACGGCCCGGCTTTCGCGTCGTGCGAGCCGTCTGCGCGGACATACTCCGACGTGAACCCGGAAGCGCCCGGCACCACGCCCTCAATTGCCACCAGCTCATCCTCGGACGCGCAGGCGTTGCAGCCGTCCCAGCCGGGGTGGCGCAGGTAGCCGTAAGCCAGCGTGGAGCAAACGCGCGACACTTCGCCCGCCGCCTGCGCCGCCTGCAGATGGCATAGCTCAGTGAGGAACTGCAGCGTTCCATCGAGCCCTTCGGCCAGCGCCGGATTCAGCGGCCCCTGTTCGCGCAGGTATTGCACATCCAGCATCTGCTGCCGCGAGGCCAGCAGCCAGCACAGCGCGTCCGCCATCGGGAAAGTCACGCCCTGCCGGTTGGGCTGGTACAACTTCTGTCCCTCCGCGTCGATGCTGTGCAGCAGGTATTCCAGCGTCCAGATCCACAGATCCATGGCTGAAGCCAGCGTGCACGCGCCGCTGGCGGGTTCGTGCGAGGCCTGGCGGCGCAGATCGGTGATCCACGTCCGGAACTGGGCCAGGAATACCTCGCTGGTCATGGTGGCCGTGAGATGCCGGCGCTGCACCGCCTCGGGGCCTTCGTAGGTCGCCTCGAGCTGGGTGTCCATCCACTTGTAGCCCAGGAATCCGGGGCAATCTTCGGTGATACCGTAGCCGCCCATCAGGCTTACCGCTTCGCGCATCATCACCGAGCCGTGCCCGGTGTTCCATAGCTTGCAGGCCGGGCAGAAGACGTTGGCCTGGGCGTCCAGAACGAGGTATTGCACAACCGGGTCGGCCTTCAGCGCCTGGTAGCGCGACTTGTTGCGCAGCTTCTCCGGCCGGGATTCGAGATCGATAAGCTCCAGCGCCTCCGGGATGCGCTTTTTCAGGAATTTCACGGCCGCCATCCCACCTCGGATGCCCGCCGCGGCCAGCACCAGATCTTTGTCGTGCTCCACCGGATCCAGGTCGTCGTACAGCCGCGCCGCGGCAAAACCCAGCGCGGCCGACGCTTCGCCCGCGGCCCAGATGTCCAGCAGGCGGTGCGTCACGTCCTCTTTCATCTGCAATCCCAGCTCGTAACGCGGCGAGCCGGGCGGCACTATGCCGGAGCCGCGGAAGCGGTCGCGCTGATAGCGGATCAGCGGCTCGATCGCCGACAGCAGCTTGGCCGAGGTCATGATGCCGACAGCGACGCGCGTCCGCCGGAAGACCGCCTCGATCACTTCGCCGTGGTTATAAGCCGGGATAATCCGGCCGTCGACCACCTTGTATCCGCCGATGATGCGCGACGCCGGGACGCGCAATTGGAATACCGGATCGGAGGTCGAGGAAAGCTGGTGGACGAGTTTCTTGGTAGGCGTCCCGCGGTCGAAAACGCCGGGATCGCCCTCTTCCAGAATCACCATGCAGGAGCCCTGAATCCGCGGATCACCCGAATCCACGGCCGCCGAAACGAAATTGGCGAAGCCCATGTTGGTGATGAACCGGCCGCGCTTGGTGATTTCCAGAAGCGGCTCTCCGCCCTCCGGCCAGTCCACGATCCGGACCTTGCCCGAGAGCATCCCGGTTTCGACGCCGACAAACGGAATCGGCTCGGTCAGGGCGAAGGCGCCGCGCCACGGCGTGATGCCGGGCGCCGGGGCGGCTTTGCCCATGTAATACGCGCGCTGCTCCGGAGTGCCGCGTTCATGAATCGGCGCCAGCGCCAGACATCCGGCCAGCGACCCCGTCGCCGCGCCGGCGTCGACCCACGCCAGTTCATAGGCGATCAGCGCCAGGGTCAGGTTCTTAGGACCTTCCAGGTAACCGCCGACTTCCGGATCCATGTAGGCCGCGGTGATGCCGGCATCGTCGAAATCCTTGAGCAGCGCGTTCTTTTCCGGCGTCCATTCGTGGCTCAGGCGGCCGCCTGCCGCCACCAACCGGGCCACCGGACCGCGCGCCACCGCGCGCACCGACTGCACCAGCATGCCGAGGTCGTAGCGCTCGGAAAAACGCCATAGAATCTGCCGGATATCGTCGCCCGGTAGCGTCTTCAAGGGTTCGTGCGTTTTGGCCTGGGGGGTGGTTGCCATAGGACTCCTAATTGAATTCTCCCATCCCTGGGAGCAATTTGCATTCCAAGTCCTGATTCTGGGCCAAATTACACTGATTAAATGGAATCAGACGTTTCTGTCCTAATTCTATTGGGAGATACGACGCACCCGCTCCCCTTCGAAGGACGATTGTGGGGGCAATTGACTCCCCGTTCGCCGAATTTTCATGCCCAATCCCGACGCCCGCGGCAGGCGCCGTCCCTGTTCTGACAGCCCCGCGTCTTCCCCACGTCATCCCCACGTCGTCCCCACGTCATCCCCACGTCGTCCCCACGTTAATCCCGCGTCCGTCCCCGCGTTGAAACGGCCCGGGCGGGCGCGAATCCAGGCGCGTAAGTGATAGTATGTCGGACGCGCGCAAAGGATTCTCAATCATGTCGCCTGAACTCTCAAACCGTCGCAATTTCCTCAAGACTTCTCTGGCCGGAACCACGGCGCTCGCCGCGGGAGCCCAGGCCGCGGCGAGCAGCGCTGCAGAACCGGTGCGGCTCGGAATCGTGGGCGCCGGCATTCGCGGTCTCGAATTGATGCAAGCGGCGATGAATGCTGGTGGAAAAATAGTGGCGGTGTGCGATTTGTACGACGGCCACCTCCGGCGCGCCCAGGAGATTCAACCCAACACGCCCACGACGCGCGACTACCGCGAAATCGTCAACCGCAAGGACATTGACGGCGTGATTGTCGCCACATCCGACCATTGGCACGCCGCGGTGGCCATCGCCGCCATGAATGCCGGCAAGGATGTGTACTGCGAAAAGCCGATGGCTCACACGATCCCGGAGGCGCTCGAAATGGTGCGAGTCTCGCACTCAACCGGACGCCTGGTACAGGTGGGCAGCCAAAGCCTCAGCATGGAGGGTACAAAGAAGGGCAAGGCGTGGTTGGACGCGGGCGAGATTGGCACTGTGTACATGGTGGAGTGCTCCATTTTCCGGGCGAACGCCATCGGTGCGTGGCGCTACCCCGTGCCACCGGACGCGAATCCGACCACGGTCGACTGGGAGCGCTTCCTCGGCAATGCTCCGCGGCGGCCGTTCGATGCCCAGCGCTTCTTCCAGTTCCGCAATTGGTGGGACTACGGGACGGGTATTGCAGGCGACGAATACGTGCACCTGCTCTCTCGCGTCCACTATCTGATGGGTGTTCAATACCCGGACAACGCGGTCGCCAACGGCGGTCTCTATAAGTGGAAGGGCGATCGCGACGTGCCCGACATTCACAATACGCTCTACAACTATGGAACGTTCCAGGTGCAGGTCAGCGCCAACCTGGTCTCGAATTGGGAGGGCGGGGAGATCGTTCGATTCATGGGCGATAAGGGAACCATCGAGCTCACTGAGGAGGGCGCCAGGCTGGTTCCTTATAACCCCATCGAGGATTACGGCTACCCGCTCGAGAGGCTGGCCGAAAGACACCAAGGATCCGTTCGTCGCCCAACACAAGGATGATCCGTTGGCCGATATTGGGACTGCGCGCCAGCAGCCCAAACGCCAACCGGTGTCGTTCACGCAGGAGCGCGAAGGCACGGAAGACCACTTCCTGAACCTGTTCGAGTGCATGCGGACCCGTAAGCAGCCTGTGGAGAACGTGGACTTCGGCTGCGGCACGGCGGTGGCATGCCACATGGCCAATCTCTCTTACCGCGACGGCGGGAAGCGCCTGGCATGGAATGGGAATCAGAAGAAGGTCGTCGCCAAAGGATAGTCTCATACTCTGTTCCCGCCAACAGAATCCTTGCTTCCCGGCCAAAATCCGGCTGTAGCGGCGGGGAATTGAGGATGCGCGACCGCTGGGCCGTGCGCTTCGCTCTTGCCACGGCCAACTAAGGTGGCACAATAGAGTTGGACCTTAGCCTAAAGTTTTGGTCACCCAGTGCCGATTGTTTGCTCGGCAGTCGGAAAGGTGGACTCCGTGCAGGCGGGAATCAAGCAAGATCGGCGAAAAGACGAGCGGGTTCGATACTCCGCCCATGTGGAGGTGAGCTGGCAGGACCAGGAGGGCCGCTCACGCCATGCCAAAGCGCAGTTGGTGGATGTCTCGGCGGGCGGCCTGAGCTTCCTGTCAAATGAGAAAATTGCGGTAAATACCCCGATTCGAGTTCATTACTCAAACGGCGATCTGGACGGCCAGACGCGGTATTGGACCTGCGACATTCTGGGATGGGTCGTCGGCGTTCAGCTTGACCAACGGGTCGAATGGGGCCCACTGGCTGTGGAAGCGGCGGGCCATGCCAATCCCGAATGGCCGGTTGGCCTGGTTCGGCCTAGAAAGCGGATCGCAACTATCGTGCGAGGTTTCCTGCGCCGGTTGGGCCGGCAAGGACCAAAGGCGCCGGTGAAGCCTGTTTGAACTTCAACGCCGACTGGCGCCTTGGAGTGTAGCCATAGCGGGACAAACTAAGTGGCTACGTGTTGAGGATTGAGTCAACCAGATTCTCTATCCGATCCGCGAAGGCCGCCCGGCTGAACTGTTTGCTTGAGGCTACGGCCCGATCGCTAAACTGCTTCAGAAGCGCGGGATCGTCTGCCAACCGGGAGGTATAATTCTGCAATTCTTCCAGGGAATTCCAAAGGAAGCCGTTCACGCCGTGCTGGACGGTCTCCCGTTGGCCGCCGGAATTGATCACGACCGGTACTGCTCCGGCTGACATCGCCTCCACTGTGGTGATGCCAAAGTGTTCCTGTTTCCCCGGGTGAAGCTCAGGCGAAGAGCCATAGCCTGTTGCGTGCCAATAGATGGAGGACTGGCGGTAGAGGTCGCGAAGCAATTCGAAACTCGCGTTGCGGTGGATCACAACGGGCAAACCGGCTGCTTCCCGCTCGAGTCTGGCAATTGTGCCGGTTCCATCGCGATCAGAGAGCAGCGATCCGGCAAAGTGCAGCTCCCATCCGCCCTGGATGAGGCGGCGGCAGCGGCGGAACTCTTCGAGCAGCGTCCGCTGGTGCTTATAATCATTGCGCCACTCCTCGACGAAGCGGCCGACATGCATAATCATTCGGCGCTTGGCGGCCGCCGGCCCCATGTCTTCACAAGCCGAATAGACCACGCTGGAATCGTGGCGCCAAAGCCGCCGGATCCATTCGCTGGTGAATTGCGAATTCGCGGTGATGACGTCGTAGGAGTCGAGCGTGGCGGGAGACATTCCGACGACGCGGTTCCCCATATTCACATACAGCTTGCGTAGGAGGCTCCGGTTTTCATCGGGCCTTAACTCCCCCTTCAGTTCGTGCGGGAACATGCACATATAAATGCCGTGAGGCGCCGGGCAGGGCAGTGTGCTGAATCCGTTGTTGTTGATCAGCAGGTCGAAGCCGAGCGCATGAATCTGCTGGAAGTAGGTTCTTTCCAGGGCCAGCCGCAGGTCGAGCAGCAACGCATGGATACGTCGTGTGCCCACGTGAGCGCCGCTGTGAGGGCTTGTGAGCCTTCTCAGACGGCTCTGGATGGGCAAATAGAGCGGCAACAGTTCGACTCCGGTGAGGTCTACGCCGAAGAATGTCACCAAATCGGAGATGGAATGGGATCCGTCAACGATCAAAGTAACTTTGTACTTGCGGGCGAGGCGTTCGGCAATGACGAGGGTGCGTTTCTCAGCGCCTCCCACGGACCCTCCGATAGTAAGGTTGTAAATAGCTATACGTTTCGGCATCGTCGATATCTGCAGACCCTCACAGCGGACACATCAGTCGCCCTACCTAAGTAAGTCGCCCTAAACTGCGTGGCTCACCGACCGAGTAGCGCTACCCGCAACAACCGCTTGTGCCAGTGTGCGGGAAGAAGCGTTGCCGACAGGGTGGCCGCCGTCATTTTCCAGTTCCTCAGGTCCAGGAAGAACCTAAGCGGCGCTTCCCGAAAGCCACGATACAAGTAAGCCCAGGCTTTGAAGTAATTTCCATTCTCATAAGCGAGGTAGGCGTAAAACCGAGCCATGTTCGAGCGCGCGGCCGCGGCGACGCGCGCCGTTTCTTGCGGGGCCAGACGCATCATTCTCTCGAGAACCCGGTTCCACCCGTGCTCCATCCGGTCAATATCGCTTGTGATTTGGCCGGCCCGGCGCCGGTAATAGGTCAACCAGGCGGGAATACAGGCGATGTTGCCGGGACGCAAGAGCGCGACCCGCAGCCAGGCATCGAGATCATGACAGGCGTCGAGCGGGAAATCGAAGGGTGCAATTCTAAGAAAAGGCTCGCGGCGCAGCACAACCGAAGAGCCGTTGCTGATCACGTTATCGGTCAGGAGTTGACTGAAAGACAAGCTGCCGCGCCAAGGCCGTGAGGTTAGCCCCGTCTCAGTGCCGTTCTCGTCGATCATGCGGGACCAGGAGAAGGTCAAGTCGATCTCCGGATGCTCCTTCAGAAACCGCACATGCTGCGCGAGTTTGTCGGGGTGCCAGACGTCATCCCCGTCGAGAAAGGCGATGAATTCGCCTTGGGCCAGCGCAATGCCAGCGTTGAAGGCGGCGACCTGGCCGTCGTGAGAGCGCGCGACCAATCGAATCCGCGGATCGTGGATACTGCGAATCACGGCCAACGTGCCATCCGTTAACCCGTCGTCCACAACGATGACCTCGATGTGCCTTAGAGTCTGGTTCAACGCCGACTGAAGGGCGTCCCCTATGTAGGCGGCCACGTTAAAGGCCGTTATCACGACGCTGAGCTCAGGGGCGATGGGCAGGTCCATGTGCTAGCCTTTGCATCCGCACTGCACAAGCTTCAGGCGACCGGTAAATGACAGATTGTGTTGCGTCCAACAAGAATGGCCTGCCTGCGGGTCGAAGAAGGCGGGAATACGGCCTTGCGCCAGTTTTCGTCGGGAAGAAAACGTGAAGTCACTAGCCTCAACGATAACAAACCGAGCGCGGCAGCCGGCCTTCGGTCGCCAGCCAACACCTGACAGACCGGCTGATTCTTCAACGCCCTGTGGCAGAAAAAGAGGCGGCCGCGCAGGACCCAACGCCGCCGTCTTCCGTATACTACGAACATCCCCGCATGAAACTACCCGCTGTCGATGCTGGCCAGTCACACTCGATCGCGGTCGTTGGACTGGGCTACGTCGGCTGTGTCACTGCCGCTTGTCTGGCGCATCTTGAACACCGCGTTTGCGGCGTCGATGTAGATGCGGCGAAGGTCCGGCAAGTACTTGCCGGAGAGTCGCCGTTTTGCGAACCGAAGTTGACCGGCGTCATTCAGCAGTGCGTTCGCAGCGGACGGCTGCGAGCCACCACTTCATTGGAAGAATGCGTGCGGGAGGCTGAGTTCTGCGTCATCTGCGTAGGGACGCCGCTCGATGACGACGGCCTGCCGATGTTGGAGCCGCTTTGCCGGCTGGTCTCCGAGAGTGCGAAGAGATTGGCGCAACGAGGCCGCGAACCAGAGCGCCCGCCCGTGATCGTCGTGCGAACTACGATCCTGCCGGGAAGTTGCGAAAGCGTGCTGAGGCCGCTCGTGGCAGCACATGATCTGCCCCTGGTGTTCAACCCGGAGTTTCTGCGTGAAGGCTGCGCCGTGGATGACTTCTTGGCGCCGGGACTGATCGTACTCGGCGGCGACGATGCCCAGGCGATGGCGCGGGTAGCGGAATTATATGCACGACTACCATGCCGGCCGTGCAAGCTGGACTACCGCGCGGCCGAGATGGTGAAGTACGCGTGCAATGCTTTTCACGCCACCAAGATTACTTACGCCAACGAGATCGGGTCACTGTGCGGCGAGCTCGGAATCGATGGCCGCGAAGTCATGCGCGTGCTTTGTAAGGACACCCATCTCAACCTGTCGAGCGCCTACCTCAGCCCGGGCTTCGCTTTCGGAGGATCGTGCCTGAGAAAAGACGTCGGGAGCCTGGTCGCGCATGCCATCGGCCGTGATGTCGACCTGCCCTTGCTGGGCTCAATTCTTCCCAGTAATCAAAGCCATCTCGAACGGGCGATTCATGCGGCACTGTCCCTGGGAGAACAACGCATCGGGCTGTACGGGCTCTCATTCAAACAACACACGGATGATATGCGGGACAGCCCCGCGCTCGCACTGCTGAGAAAGCTGCTTGACGCGAAGCGCGCGGTGAGAGTGTATGACCCGAGTGTTCGGATGGATCACATCGTTGGGGCCAATCGCCGATTACTCTACTCGGTCATTCCCGAAATCGACGAGCCTCCTGGCTGAGAGTTTGAGCGGGTTGTTGCGGGAGTCCAGCCGGCTGATTCTCACCAAGCAGCCGGGCGAGGTGGAGGCGGAGGAAATCCGCTCTAGCGGGTTGCCGGTGCTCGATTTGACAACGCCGCCGGGAAGCCGGTCAGCCCCGCCGCAAGCATCTCTCCTCGATGGGTCGAACTGAGCGACGCCAGAATCGGTGGTGCAGCCGATGAAGATCTCCCGCAACGGGTAGCAATCGCCGGTTCTGCGACGGGACCGGTGAGCGGGGCCGCAGCGGCAGAGCGTGGGCGAATCTCCGCTTCCGGCCAAGCCCGCGCAGTCGTATGAGATGATGCCCTGGAGACGACGCGGTTCAGAGGTTCATTCGATGGAATGTGACGACGCCTCTCCAGCTTCAAGCGAGCAGGAAAAAGTGGTCCCTGTGGGCCGCCGCCCGGGCCGTCGATGGCTATGGGCCGCGGTCGGGGTTCTACTCGTGCTCGGCTGGCAGGCCGCGACCGTGCATGTGAACTATGACGACAACTGGACCGGCCTGTTCCGCGTCGGCCACGCGGCGCGCCTGCCGGATCGGCTGGCGCAAAGCACTTTGCGAAACACCAATCCGGCGGGCTACGACGGACAGTTCTACCGGCTGGTCGCGCACGACCCATTTCTGCGCTCGGGGACCGCGGCCTACCTGGACGCTCCGCTGCTGCGCTCGCAGAGGATTCTGGTGCCTGCGCTGGCCTGGATGGTCGCGTTGGGCCGCGACAATCTGGTCGATGGCGCGTACGTCCTGGTGGTGGCCGCGTTCCTGTTTGGCGGCGTGTTCTGGCTCAGCAGTCTGGCCCTGGCGGAAGGACGACATGCGGCGCTGGGCCTCCTGTTCCTGATCGTTCCCGCGAGCGTGATCGCCGTCGACACAATGACCGTGGACGTCGCGCTGGCAGCGTTGACGGCCTGTTTTGCGTGGCAGGTGAAGACCGGACGCGAACGCTGGATATGGGTGACGCTCGCCGCGGCGTGCCTGGTCCGGGAGACCGGTCTGCTACTGGTCGTCGCCGCCGTGCTGGCGGCTGCTTATCAGCGCAATTTCCGCAGGGCCGCGTTTCTGGCGACCGCTGCGGTCCCCGTGTTTTGCTGGTACGGCTATCTGATGGTTGTACTGCCTCCCGCCGCTGTGACGGGCGGTGCGATGTTCCCAGTGTGGGCGGTTCCGAGGCTGCACCTGGGCGTCCTGGAGCGAGCGCTCGACCCGCCCGGGAACCGAAACCTCTCGCCTGCCTTCCAGACGATCGCGCATCTGCTGGACCGCATTGCGCTCGGGGCCACATTGGGCGCGATCATCCTGGGCATTCTGCGGCTGCGAAGAACCCGGCCCGCTTCCCTCCAGGCTTCGTTGGCAATGTATCTCCTGTTCCTGTTGGCGATGACTCGCAAAGGATTCTGGAACACGCCTTACGGCTACAGCCGTCCACTGGCTCCCTTGTTCGTGTTGCTGCTGGTTGGAGATGGGACCAGTGCGGCCTGCTGCGGAATCGCCGCCGCAGCCGTATGCGCCCTGGTGGACCTTCGCGTATTGGCTGAGTTCCGCTCACAAGCACTGAATGTGCTGCGTTGGGTGACGGGCGGCTAACCGGCCGTCCTCGACCGCTTGCGATACACTTGGGCTTCCACGCTGTGCCGACCCTCTCTGTCATCATCCCGGTGCTCAACGGGGCCAAATTCCTGCCAAAATGCCTGGAGTGTCTGCGGGAATCGACGACCCCGGCGGTGGAGTACATCGTTGTCGATGACGGATCCTCGGACGGCTCGGCGGCCATCGCGGAGGCGGCCGGCGTGAAAGTTCTGAGAACGCGGGGCCATGCCGGACCGGCGTCGGGACGCAACCAGGGCGCCGCCCACGCTTCGGGCGACATTGTGGTCTTCCTGGACGCGGACGTCTGCGTGCGTCCCGACACGCTGGAACGGATCCGCTCGCGCTTCGAAAACGATCCGTCAATTGACGCCCTGTTCGGGTCCTATGACGACGAACCTGGAGATCCCAAGTTCGTCTCGCAGTATAAAAACCTGCTGCATCATTACGTTCATCAGAGCGGGCATACCGAAGCGGTGACTTTCTGGTCCGGCTGTGGCGCAGTTAGGCGCGCGGTTTTTCAGGCTGCCGGCGGCTTCGACGAATGCTACACGCGCCCGTTAACGGAAGACGTCGAATTGGGTTATAGGCTGCGCAACGCCGGCCGGCGCATCGTTCTCGATCCGCACATCCAGGTCAAACACCTCAAACATTGGGGGCTGGTAGAACTAGTGCGCTGCGACATTGTCTCTCGGGCACTGCCGTGGACCCGCCTCATTTTGCACTCCAGCCGGCTGCCCAACGATCTGAACCTGGCTGTTTCCCAGCGCCTCACGGCGATCCTGGTAGTGGCCTCGGCGATTTTCGCATTGATCAACCCAGTCATCGGAATCTCGCCCGCATGGGCGTTGCTGCCCCTCGCGGCCGCCATATGGCTCAACCGGAAGTTCTACTTATTCCTGGCCGCCAAGCGCGGCTGGTTCTTCCTGGCCGGAGCGCTGCCGCTGCATTTGGCCTACTATCTCTACAGCACGCTGGCGTTTGCCGTGGGCGTCTTCACGCACGTGTTGGTCTGGCGCCGGCAAACTGGCCGGATCCACGCACCTGCGGCACGTCAGAGTGAAACAGTGGGATGGTCAGGAAATCCCGACGTGATTGCCCCTGAAGCGCTCAATCAGCGCGTGGAACCGGACGAGTGATCCTCTACCGTCGCCGTCTATCGCATTCGTCACTCCACCACACAGAATGACCGGATTCGTTCCGCATCGAGCGCTGGTTGGCGCCGGGCCCCGAAGCGCTTGATGGGGCCGAGTTCGAATTCCACAGAAGCACGGTCTCACGGTCCGCAATGGAAACCCACTGCTGATCCTCTGGCCGGCGCGGACCGGAGGCCGCCTAAGACGATCTCCCGTCGGTGCGAAGCCCGTGTATGATGATTGCCAATGGCTTCAAGTGGCGATTTCGGCGCGACCTTCCAGGGAAGGACCATGACATTAGAGGACTATCAGAATCGGCGCGAGCGCCTGTTCGAGGCGCACGAGGAGCTCATCGGACGCCGCAACGAACCGTTGCCGGAATCGAACGGCTGGTTCGAGCGTTACCGTCATCCCGTTCTGACCGCGGCGCACACGCCGCTGTTCTGGCGCTATGACCTCAGCCCGGACAGGAACCGGCACCTGATGGAACGTCTGGCGGTCAACGCCGTATTCAACGTGGGGGCCATAGAGTGGCACGGCAACGTCGTATTGATGGCGCGGGTGGAGGGCGTGGACCGGAAATCGTTCTTCGCAGTCGCTGAGAGCGCTAACGGCATCGATGGGTTCCGCTTCTGGCCTTATCCGGTGGTCATGCCCGAAGGCACTGAACCAGAGACAAACGTCTACGACATGCGGTTGACCGCCCACGCCGATGGCTGGATCTACGGCTTGTTCTGCGCCGAGCGCAAAGATCCCGCCGCGGCGCCGGGCGACCTGTCCTCCGCAGTGGCCCAGTGCGGCATTGCGCGCACGCGCGATCTGAAAGCATGGGAGCGGCTGGACGACCTGCGGACGCCATCGGCGCAGCAGCGCAACTGCGTCCTGCACCCCGAGTTCGTGGACGGTCGCTACGCTTTCTACACGCGGCCCCAAGACAGTTTTATTGAGGCTGGCCGCGGAGGCGGCATCGGCTGGGGGCTGGCGCGGGACATCGAGCATGCAGTCATCGAGGAAGAGTCGATCCTCGATCGCCGCGAATACCACACCATCAACGAAGTCAAGAACGGGCTCGGACCCGCGCCGATCAAGACCAGCCAAGGCTGGCTCCATCTGGCCCACGGTGTGCGCAACACCGCGGCCGGTTTGCGCTACGTCCTGTATTGCCTCCTGTGCGCTCTGGATGATCCGGGCAGGGTGATTGCCAGGCCCGGCGGTTATTTTTTAGCGCCCGAGAGCGAAGAGCGGGTCGGCGATGTATCGAATGTCGCGTTCTCCAATGGGTGGGTGTGCCTCGGCCAGGATGTGCTGATCTACTACGGCGCGTCCGACACACGCACGCACGTCGCCAGCACGACCGTGGATCGGTTGCTCGATTATGTCCTGAACACGCCGCCGGATGCACTGCGCAGTGCCGCTTGCGTACAACAACGCATCGCGCTGATCGAACGGAACTTGCAACTGCCCCCTGAGTAGCCCGCCGCCGCGGAGGAGATGATTACACGGCGTGAGTCAGTGTGCGGAGGCGCCTGATTTCATTTTGCTGCCGTGGAGACTCTTTCGGTATCGTCACGGCTGATTTCGTCAACAGCCCTGCGCCTGGCAATTATGTCCGCAATAGCGCTGCGGCTGGAGCAGCATTCTTAAGAATATTGATTTATTCGGAGGGCTTTCGATAGAGTTGACGCAGAATATTGTCTCATTCATCACCAACTGGAGCGCGCTCCGGTATATGCTGTGAGTCAGGAGGAGATAGTCCACCATAAACCTGGTGAAATTTAGTTAATATGGCAGACGCGCTGCGCCCTCCTCTGTTCGTGCCACCCGCGCCGGTTGAACCGGACGCTCTGGATATCCCATGGTCACTGGTGGTGGACCTGGTCGCGCGGCGGCTCAATCTCGAAGGCGTCAGCAGCCCCAGCGCGCTGCAGCGGGAATTGAAGCTTCCGCACCCGATCATCGAGGCCGTTTTCCGGCATTTCCAGAAAGAAAAACTCATCGAGATTCGGGGCACCGAAGGCGTCGATTTCATGCTGGGCCTTACCAGCGCCGGCCACCGCTTCGCTGCGGATCGGCAACTGGCAACCCATTATGCCGGACCAGCGCCTGTATCACTGGCTGCGTACAGGTCCACAGTCCAGGCTCAGGCCGTGCGATTGAAGATCAATCGCTATCAGTTGCGCCGCATCTTCTCCGACCTGGTCGTGGAAAGCGACGTGCTCGACAAGATCGGGCCAGCTCTGATTTCGCAGAAATCTCTTTTCCTGTTCGGTCCTTCGGGCAACGGCAAAACGAGCCTGGCGGAGCGACTGGTGAAGATTTACGGCGATGCCGTTGTGATCCCTTATGCGGTCGAGGTGGACGGACAAGTGATCTCCGTTTACGATCCCGTGGTGCACCACAAGATCGATATGGATTGTCCGGGCCTGGACCCACGCTGGATTGTGTGCCGTCGGCCCGAGGTCATGGTCGGCGGGGAGCTTTCGGCCGAAATGCTCGAATTGAGGCTCGACCCGGCTTCCAATATCTATGCCGCACCCATCCAGATGAAGGCCAACAACGGGATTCTCGTTGTGGACGACTTTGGACGCCAGGTCATTTCCCCGGCCACGCTGCTGAACCGGTGGATTCTGCCTTTGGATCGCCGAGTGGATTACCTGACCCTGAGCTACGGACTGAAATTCCAGGTGCCCTTTGAGTTGATGATCGTCTTCGCGACCAACCTCGAGCCGAAGCACCTCATGGACCCGGCTTTTCTGCGGCGCATTCCCAATAAGGTTCTGATGCGTTCTGTTTCCGATAGAAGCTTTATTGAGATCTTCCGCCGGGAAGTGGCGCGCTATGGATTCGAATTCGACCCGGTCGTAGCCGAGCACATGTTAGCTCTGTGCCGCAATCGCGGCGGACTGGGATTGTGCGCCTGCTATCCGCGGGATATCTGCGAGATCACCGCCTGCATCAACGCCTATGAAGAGCGTCCCTCCCAGTTGTCCCTGGGGGATCTGGAACGAGCGATAGATCTCTACTTCGCGGAAGATGTGAAGATCGTCGCCAACGGTAAGGTGGGTTAGGCAGCCTGCCGCTAACCCGTTCCGGTACGAGAGAAACGGCCCCCCCGCGATTACGTGAATCATTTCGCGGCAGGTTTCAGGTTTCATCTATCCTGCCGCTGAGCGCACCAAATCGCATCTCCTGGGCGTAAGCTGGAAGGTTATGCGCAGCCTGGTTCTGTTCATCCTTTCCGCTGCCGCCGCATTTGCGGCCAGCAGCCCTTTCGATGGCCGCTGGGACATCACCATCGCCGGTGACAGCGCCCACGCCTGGTGGTTGGGACTGGAGGGCGTGGGCACCCCCGCCGCCAAAGGCACTTTCGTCAGCGACTATTGGGGCGACCTCAACAAGATCGATGAGATTTCAGTCGAGGGTGATCGGCTCACCTTCGGCTTTCGCCACAAAGACGGCGGCCGCGAGATCCACGACATCTATTCGGCCCGCATCGAACGTGGCAAACTGATCGGCACGTCCAGTCGCGAGGGCTCCGCGGATAAATCGAGCCACTGGACCGGCGTGCGCGCGCCGGTCATCCCCGATAAAGATGACGGTTCCTGGCGCGAGGGCAAACCGATTGCGCTTTTTGACACGAAAAGCGCTTCCGGATGGAGATCGCTGACGCCTGATAAGCCCTTCGGCTGGACCGTGGAGAATGGCATCCTCAAGAGCGCCGGCGGGGCCAGTAACCTGATCTCCGTACAGAAGTTCTGGAATTACAAACTGCATGTCGAGTTCCGCCTGGCAAAGGAGTCCAACAGCGGCCTCGGTCTGCGCGCGCGCTACGAGGTTCAGATTCTCGACGATTACGGCCGCCCGCCTAACACGCACGGCAACGGCGCGCTCTACAGCCGCATCCTGCCGAGCGAAAACGCCAGCAAGCCAGCCGGTGACTGGCAGACCTACGATATCCGCCTCGTCGGCCGACAGGTGACCGTTGTGCTCAACGGCAGGAAGGTTATCGACAAGGGGGAAATCGAAGGCCTCACGGCCATCGCCAGCGACGCCAATGAAGGCCAGCCCGGACCGCTGATCCTGCAAGGCGATCATGGGCCGGTCGAGTTCCGCGCCATCGTCCTGACGCCGCTGGTGAAATAGGCGGCCTGCCAATCCCGGCGCTGCCCGCAGCGCGCGAATTATCCTCTAGCTTCTGCCTCGGCCCGCTTGAGCAGCGCCCGCATGTAGGCGAAGCCGTACGCGGTTTGCGCATAGCCACCGCCGACCATGGCGGGACTGTGGTCCAGGATCACAATGCCGTCGTAGTGGACCTCCCGCAGGGCCTGCATGATCTTGTACATGTCGTAGTAGCCGTCGTCCATGAAGGTCTCGACGAAGTGCGGCAACGGCGCGCTCACGTTGCGGAAATGGATCTTCCAGATCTTTTCCGCGCCGAAGTAGCCGGATCACCTCTTCGGGGTCTTTGCCCATGAGCTTGCGCCCACCCTCGAGCCACGTTCCGCAGCAGAGGCAGATGCCGACGTTCGGGCTGTTGGCGATCTCCAGGGCCCGCTTGTAGCCTTCGAAGTTGCCGAAGATGCAGCGCGGGACGCCCGCCAGCACGGGCACGGGCGGATCGTCCGGATGAATGCCGATTCGCACGCCGGCCTCTTCCGCCACCGGCGCAGCCTGGCGAATGAAGTACGTGAAATTCTCCCAGATCTCCTCTTTGGTGAATTCACGCCCGTGCGAAAGTGGTTCGTGGAATTTCTGATCCAGCCACCAGCCATACTTGTCGGGGCTCGCCATGTCGAACTCCCGCGCCTTCGCGCCGCGCACCATCGCCGTGCCGCTCGACCAGATGCCGTTGCCCATGTGGGCGTAAGTCGTGTAGCGGATGCCCGCCTGGCCGAGGTTGCGCAGGTACTGCTTGTACTCCTCGATTTTGGCGTCGCGCCCGGGCAGGTTCAGCGTCACCTCGGGCATATTGTGAACGCTCGAATTGCCGATGTTCCACACCGTGATCCCGGCGTCGGCGTAGCGCTTCTTGATCTGTAGAAACCCTTCGGCAGTGCGCAGGTCGGGCGTCGAGCCCACGCTCACGTACTCCGCCCCGATCTGGCGCAGGAACAGCAGTTCTTCGTCCGTCGGCTTCGCCGATGACATCGCGCACAGCTTGATGCCCGGCGCGCTCTGGTGCACGCTCAAAGCGGCCGCGGACTTGAGCAACGCCGATCCACCCAATGCTCCGGCCAGAGCGAGTTTTCCGAACTCCCGCCGGCCGGGATTCAACCCTTCGCCGACAGAGTTCGCGTATGAATCAGGCCTCATGAATCGTTCTCCTTTGTAGCCCCGCGATGTTTCTAACTCCGGGATGCCTGGCCTTATCGAGATTACTACCGCCGGCGCCGCCCGTGCACGCTCGCGTGCCTGGACTCACAGTCCCTGCGCCGTCAGGCACCCATCGACAGCCAGTGTTGCGCCGGAGATAAACGACGCTCCCTCGGAGGCCAGAAACAGGGCTGCTTCGGCCACGTCGGCGGGCTTCCCGATGCGGCCCAGCGGATGGAATTTCAACACGGCCGCGCGGTCGGCCTCGCCAACCGTGAATGCCTTCTCGAGCATCGGTGTCTCGATGTAGCCCGGGCAGATCGCGTTCACGCGGATGCCTTGCGGACCGTGGTCGAGGGCCATGGCGCGGGTCAAACCCAGCAAGCCGGTTTTCGACGCATCATAGGCCGGGCAGCGCGCCCATGAAACGAGCGCGTGGGCCGAAGAGATGTTGATAATCGCACCCCCTCGCCGCATTTCCGGAATCGCGTACTTCGAAAACAAGTAGGCGCCCTTGAGATTCACGGCCAACTGGCGGTCCCACTCATCGGAACTCATTTCCACGACCGTGCCATAGATCTCGATGCCCGCATTGTTGATCAGCACGTCGAGACACCCCAACTCCCGCACCGTCCGGGCGACCGCGTCCCTGACGTGAGATTCATTGGCGACGTCGCCGCCGATCACAATCCGCCTCTCGGGAGCGGCGCAGCGCCCGGCCGTTTCCGCCGCCGCCGGTTCGTTGATGTCGAACCAGGCGACCCGGTAGCCCGCCGCCAGAAACCGTTCGGCAATCACCGCGCCGATGCCGGAGGCGGCGCCGGTCACCAGCGCAGTTCTCACTTCGTTCATGGGAGATACCTCAAGCTGACTGAATGACCCATCATACGCCGGAACTTCCGGTTCGCCGCCAGTTGTGCGCACGCCAGTGTTTACGCGTACTGCAACAGAATCGGTTAGCGCCGACAGGCGCCAATGAGGGGGAAGACAGCCGACCTCGCCGACACGGCCCTTTTGCCCATTTCACAGGACGCCTGGGTGCGAAGTAGTAATTCTGATGCGCAATCCAGTGTGTGTTTTGCTGTTCGCCTTGATGGCCGCATTGGCTTGGACTACGCCGGCTCGCTGCGAGGATCGTTCCCTGCTGCTGCTCTTTGGTCCCACCAGCGTGGAGGCCGCTCGCGCTGGCGCCGTCTTTCAACCCTCGACCGGAACAAATTTCCGTATTCTGTTTTCCATCCCGGAACTAACTACCGGCCCCAAAACCGTATCTTGCCTGTAACTCATTGACATACCGCCGCCCGCACGATTGGAACGCGGCCTGCATAAAGGTGCTGGAGGAGAAAAGTTCATATGTCACCTGATGATCAACCCCTACCGCCCCTACCGCCCCAACCGGCGCGCTCCCACAGCTCCATTTGGCTTCCTGCACTTACCGCTGCGTTCCTCGTTCTGGGCTGCTTCGCAATCTACCAGAGCACCCAGATCCACACACTCGGTCGTGATCTGGCTACGCACCAGAAGGATCTCGTCGAACTTCGCACGACCTTCGCCACCATGGACGCTGCAAGCAGCAGACAAATCGCCGATCTGCGCGGCCAGCTTGCCAGCACCCAAAAGGAAAGCCTGGATAAGGTCACCGAGGCGCAGACGGCAGTGCGCCAGCACACCGACAGCATCGCCCGGAAACTGGAAAAGAAGCAGGCCGAGACCAAGGCCGCCCTCGACGCTGAGTTGAATCAGGTGAAGGAGTCCACCACGCAGACTTCCACGCAGCTCGCCGGAGTCTCTACCGACGTCTCGGCCGTTAAGAGCGACGTCAGCGCGGTGCGCACTGATGTGGCCTCCACGAAGAGCGAACTCGACCGCTCCCTCGAAGAAATGCAACGCGTGCGCGGCGACATGGGCGTCATGAGCGGTCTCATCGCCACCAATTCGAAAGAGATTGACCTTCTTCGGCAGTTGGGCGAACGCAATATCTTCGAGTTCACCCTGACAAAATCTTCCGGCCTTACCAAGGTCGGTGACATCCGGCTGCAACTGGGCAAGGTGAATGTCCGCCGCAACCAATACACTCTGACCGTCAACGCCAGCGACAAACTCATTGAGAAGAAGGACAAATCCGCCAACGAGCCGGTGCAGTTTTATGTCCTCGACAAGGCTCGCCAGCCCTATGAGATCGTCGTTAACGAAATCGGCAAAAACTCCGTGAAGGGCTACCTCGCCACACCGAAAGTGACGACCGCGCGCAACTGACCGCACCGGGAAGATTCGATTTCAGCTCGTCAGGCCAGGCGTCCATTCACCCTGGCGTATGCTCTCACGGCGGGTCTCCTCCTCACCCCGGTCACCGCCGCGACCCGGGTACACCGTCGTGACGGCGAGTGAGGGGCGGTTGGCTGCTGCTTCCATCGGAGGCGAGCACTGGCTCGGACAGTCGATGCGCCCCCCCTCGCTTGAAATGCCAAAACCGCCGGGTTCCGGCGGTTTTGTTGTCTTTGCAACCCACCCCCGCTGCTCATTGCAGCGTCTTCAGCAAATCCTCCGCCAGCAGCCCCGCCCGGTGCGCCAATTGCGCCGCCGTCGCCGGATCCCGATCATGCACATTCTCCGCCAGTCGCAGGAACGACTGGATGCGGCCCACGCTCTCGCTCTGCGCGGGCGTCAGCTTGTACTCCGCCGCCAGCACCAGCACATGCTGCGCCCGCGCGTGGCTCGCCGCATAATCGGCCTCGTATTGCTTGCGTTGCTCGGGGGTGATTAGAACGCCCAATTGCGGCACCGGTTGTGGAGCCGGAGTCTCGGGCGCCGCTGTTTCCGGCTCGGGCTGAGGCGGCTTCGCGGCCGGCTTCTTGCGCGCCGGTTTGACAACTGGTTCCTCTGGCGGCGCGGGCTCCGGAGCGGGCGGCTGCGGGGCTGGCTGCTGCGGCACGGGCTGTGGCGCGGGCGGCGGAGTCGGCGGCGTTTCCGTCGCCGGCGCCGGTGGTGCCGGCACGGGCAGAGGCCGCTTGTTTGTCTTGAGCCAGCAGCCGCCGCTCGCCACTGCCAGAACGATCGCCAACGCCAGGCTGCTCCTGCTCATGCCCGCGGCTCCAATGTTGCCGCAGGCCTCGCCGCGGATCTCGTTGCAGCCGCTGCCGCGCCCTGCTCCGCCGGCAGGCGCAGTCGCAATGTGGTCCCCAGGCCAGCCTCGGATTCGACCTCCACCGTCCCGCCTTGCAACTGCATCGCCCGCATCGTCAGCGCCAGTCCGATGCCGCTGCCGCGCTCCTTCGTTGAAAAATACGGCTCGAAGATCCGATCGCGGATCTCCGGGGCAATGCCCGGTCCCGTGTCGGACACCGCAATCTCGCACTCCCCGCTACGGCGCGTTACCGTCACTACCAGCTTGCCCCCGCCCGTCATCGCTTCCATTGAGTTCTTGATCACATTCAGCAGGGCCTGCCGCAGCAGTCCCTCATCCGCGTGCACCACCACCGGCTCCTTGCTTTCGATCAGCTCCACCACGATGCCCAACTGCTCCGCCTCCGGCTCGACGAGTTGCAGGACGTCGCGCGCCAACTGCCCGGCCTGGAGTATCTCGCGCTCCAGCGTCACCGGCCGGTTCAAGTCCAGAAACGTCTTCACCACGCGATCCAGCCGCGCCACCTCCTGCGTCAGGATATCGATGTCATTTTCGGCCTCGGGAGCTTCCTCCGCCACTCGCACGCGCAACAGCTCCAGCCGCAATGCGATCGCGTTCAGCGGGTTCTTGAACTCGTGCGCCACGCCGCGCGCGATACTGCTCATCGCGCTGCGCATCTGGCTCGCGTCGCGGCGCGCGCCCGTTACCTGCGCGCCCACCAGGCTCAGCTTGGACTCGACCGCCGCCAGCTCGCGGTCCTCGAGTGGCGGCAGTTCGGTCGCATCGCCGGTGATGATGCGGTCCAACACATGCTCGATCCGCGCCAGCGGACGCAAGGCGATGCGCGCGGCCACGTAGGCCAGTGCCGCCGCCGCCGCCAGCGCCAGCAGCGCCGCGACCCCCGCGTTCCATAACTCGGGCACAATCGCCGCCCGCAACAGGATCGGCGATACCAGCACCTGGATCTGAAAAACGGGACTCTCTTGCCCGGCGATGCCCAGCTTCACCCGCGTCTCGTAGTCCGTGCGCGAGCCCAGAATGTCCACCAGCCGGTCCAGCGGCGCCGCGCGCCGCAGCACGCGCAATTCCTGTTTGGCCGCCATCGGCGTCGCCACGCGCGCCGGATTCGACGATGCCAGGATCAGGCCGCTTTCGCCGGCCACCTCGATCTCGACGATCGAACGCGACTGCACCATGCTCTGCTGGATCACGAGCGCCAGCTCCGTGTCGTCGCGAATGATGTCGTTCCAGATCTGCTTGGCTTCGGCCACTGTCGCCGGCGCCGGCTGCCGCGCGGCCATACGCTCTTCGATGCGCTTCATCAGGAAGCTCTGCATCTCGCGCCCGGCCGAGTCGCTGCGCTCGATCGCCTGGTCCAGCCACACCACGATCAGGCTGTTCAGATGCAGCGCCATCAGCACGATCACGACGATCGCCACCGTCGACATGGAAAGCCACAGCAGACGCGTCCGTAGTGTCATGCGCTCTCGCCGTATTGTCTCAGTTTGTTGAACAGCGTCTTCACGCTGAGGCCCAGAATCTCGGCCGCCCGAGTGCGGTTGTTGCCCGTTTGCCGCAGCGTCAGCAGAATCAGTTGCCGCTCCGCCTCCTCCACCGTGACGCCCGCCCTCAGCACCAGTGTGTCGCCCGTCTCGGCCGGAGCCGGCTCGGGCAATCCGGCAAAACCCGCGCTCAGATGGCGCGCCGCGATGGTTCCCTCGCCGCACAAAATCACGGCCCGCTCCAGCACGTTGCGCAACTCCCTCGCGTTGCCCGGCCAGTTGTAGCGCTGGAATAGTTCGAGCACTTCGGCGTCGATCTCCGTCACGCGGCATTCGTGCCGCCGGTTCAGCTCGCGGATCAGCGCCGTGGCGATCGCCGGAATATCCTCCCGGCGTTCGCGCAGCGGCGGCAGATTCACTTCGAAGACATTCAGGCGGAAGTACAGGTCCTCGCGGAATTCGCCCTTCTGGATCGCCGCCCGCAAATCGCGGTTGGTCGACGCGATGATCCGCACATCCACGTCGATCTCCTTACCGGAGCCGAGCCGCCGCACCTTGCGATCTTCCAGCACGCGCAGCAGTTGGCCTTGCGTCAACGGCGGCATTTCGCCGATTTCGTCCAGCAGCAGCGTGCCGCCGCTGGCCAGTTCAAAACATCCGGCGCGCCTCTCGGCCGCTCCCGTGAACGCGCCTTTCTCATGCCCGAACAGCTCGCTTTCGATGAGCGTCTCCGGCAGTGCGGCGCAGTTGATGGCCAGAAACGGTTTGCTGCGGCGCGGGCTGATCTCGTGAATCGCGCGCGCGGCCACTTCCTTTCCGCTGCCCGTTTCGCCAGTAATCAGGATGGTCGCTCGGGTCGGCGCCGCTTGTTGCAGCAGCGCGAAGATGGCGTGCATGGCCGGCGACTCGGCCACCATGCCGCCGAGCACGCCGTGGCTCGACAGCTCGCGCTCCAGCCGCTCACCGCGCTCGGCCAGTCGCCGCTGTTCGATCGCGCGTTCGAGAATCGCCCGCAGTTCCTTCGGCCGGACCGGCTTTTCGAGATACCAGAACGCGCCCATGTCGCGCACCGTCTCGACGGCCTTCTCGACGCTGCCGAACGCGGTCAGCACGATCGCCGGCGGCGCGGCGCCACTTCGCTGCAGTTCCTCCAGCAACTCCATTCCACTCATCACCGGCATGTTCAAGTCGGTGATGATCGCATCCGCTCCGAACGCGGCGAGCTTTTCGAGCGCGTCGCGCCCGTTTTCCGCCGTCTCCGTGGCGTAGCCCCATAAGGCGAGCATGCGGGCCAGCGCCGAGCGCTGATTGACTTCGTCGTCGACCACCAGCACACGGCCGGGCGCGGCCGCAGCGCTCCCGCCCGCGTCAGGTTCGCCGGCGTCCGCTCCGGATTGTCGATTGCCGCTCATTATACGGATCGTAGCGCGTTGAGCGGCCACGCTGCGCTCCCGTTCACGACCGCTCGTAAACCCGGCCGGTCGTAAACGGCCCGCGCGTGGCGCCGGAGTGGTGGCGCCTCATCGCCAGCATCGCATGAGGCGCGGCGCGACCGTCAGAACCGCCACCGCCGCGACCACGCCGGCCAGCAGATCGACGGTGTAGTGATAGCGCAGATACGTCGTTGCCAGCAGCATGCAAACCGAGTACAAGCCGTAGAATACAGCCAGGGGCGTCGAAATTCGCCGCGACCACCACCACGCCAGAATCGTCATCTCCATGTGCCCGCTCGGAAAACAGTCGTAGTGCGCCGACTCGAGCTGATCCAACCCGCCCCGCAGCCATCCGTAGAGCCACAGCCCGGCCAGCGGCTGCGTCTGCAATCCATCCAGATAAAACCGCGGGCCGCGCGCCGGCACACACACATAGCCCACATACGAAACCAGGAACCCCAGCGCCAGCACGAAGGCGTAACTCCGAAACTCGTCCCTGCGATTGCGGATCCAGAAAATCACCGCCACCGCCAGGAACATGGGCACGAACAGAGAGTAGGTGATCTGTATCAGTTCCGTCACGAGCGGCGTCTGGATGCGCTCCAGCCAAACCGTCGGATTTGCGCCCCAAATGGCGTAATCCCAGGCGGCCAGCCGGGCGTCCACGCTCAGGTTCCTGATCGACGGCCAGAGAGCTGGGATGATCAGGCTTGTCACACCGTAGCAAGCATACGTATACGGCAGAGGGTACCAATGGCGGAAAATCCGGGCGCCGGGCAGGCGCGGATAAATGACAAATGCGACGATCAGCAGCGCCCCGGCGGCGTGGAGCAGGATGATCCCGCCGGCGTCAGCAATCCGTTGGTGAAACAGCGCGACGAGCAGGCTGATCGCCAGCAGATAGCCCAGTATCAGCCGGTCAACCGGCCACAACCCGGCCGGCCCGACAGCGGACTGCCCGCTGGAGGACGGATTCGCTTCCTGCGCGAGCCCGGCGGCGGAGTCGGAACGGGTTGGTCGCGCGCGGCGCATCGCCCGCCAGCATACCAAACGCTGTTCCCGCGTTCACGGCATTGTCACGCAACGCTGCGGATGGTGCGACCGGCGATCCACGGCGCAAAGTGGTTGCACGCGCCGCCTGGTCGTTTCCGCTGCGTCCGGCAACACGCGCCCGGCTACAGCGGCCACCGCGAGTGCCGCAAATTCACGCTGAGGAAGCCTACAGTCCGGCCGCGAATCGCGCGGCGATCTTCGTCCGGTCGGCGCCCTCGGCAGCGCTGACGAAGCCGCCCACGCGTGCGCCTTTGCGGAACAGGCAAAAGCGCCCCAGCAGACGGTCTTCGCCGCTATAGGACTCCTCGCCGATCTCGATCGCGCTCTGCGCCGGGCCGGCCGGGAAGCGCTCTTTCAGCTTCGCGAACAGCGCCTTGGCGGCTTCGGGCGAGGCCTCCGCCACGAAAAACAGCCGGCCGTTGTCGTAGATTCCCAGGTAGCCCTTTTGGAGCATCCGCAGCCCCAGCACGCTGTGCGGAATCAGGCGCGGGCTGCCGGGCTGCAGCCCCTCTTTCGGAAACAGGCTGAGCTGGTTGGGCACGGTCACGCTGCCCGGCACGCGCGGTTCCATGGCCCGCGCGGCGGTCTCGAGCAAGGCGGCGTGGTCGCCCTCCGGCTCGACGCTCAGCTCGACGAAATACTTGCCCTTCACGAAGATCGCCTTGGTCGGCGTAATCTGGCCGCCGGCCCCGAGAGGGGCGCGCGGACGGCGATTGTCGAAATTGGCGGTGAACATGCCGTAGGCCATCTCCGGGTCCGCGAATTCACTGACGTCGAGCACCAGCGACAGCTCGCCCTGCTTGCAGGTCACGCCCCGCATGCGCACGAAGCTATACAGGAAATAGCCCTCCGAGTTGCCGTCCATGTAATTGAACAGCGTCTCGGTGTCGAACTCGCGCGCTTCGCCCGTCTGGGTGAAGCCGGGCGCGATGGCGCAATCCGGGGTCTGCGCCGCGAGCAGCCCCGCGAAAACCAACACTCCCGCGAACGTTTTCATGGAAACTCCGTAAAATGCGAAAACACCGTGCCTGCACCGTGGTTTCACCGTGATTCTGGCACATTTCCACGGTGCGTGCCCGGTGGTTGCGCGGTGCCAGCCGATGGCCGGGCGCACGCAGAAGGACGTGCGCCCCAGGTTCGATGCGACTACGCGAACAGCTCCTGGGCGCGCGAGACGCGGTCGAAAACGCGGACGCCCTTGGGGCAGGTGACCGTGCATTCGGCGCAGTCGCCGCAGCGCACCGCCTGGTGGCTGGCCGCGAGTTCGAGCCAGTTCTGCCGACCCAGGGCGAACTCGCCGTAGCCTTCGGCGTAGCTGACGTAGCGGATGATGTCGGAGACCGGAAGTCCCTTAGCGCATTGGCCTTCGCAGGCGCCGCACATCGAACAGTACAGTGGCCGGATGCGGTCCATGTGTGCCGACAGAATCTTCGAGTCATCCGGGTTCCAACCGGAAGTCACAGCCTTGAAGTTCTCGTCAAGCTGGTCTAGGTCGGTGGTGCCCGGGATGCAAGTGCTGACGCAGGGCCTGCGGACGGCCCATTTCACGGCCGTGGGTAGCGCCTTGTCCTTTTTGAGCCGGTCGTACTGGCTGGTACCCGGCTTGTTGGCACGAAAGCCGCCGGCCATCACCTTCATCGCGACCACACCGATGCCGGCCTGACTCGCCTTTTCGATCAGCCCGTCGGTGATCGGATCCATCATGAAGTTGTATGACGACAGTATGACGTCAGTGCGCTTCTTCTCGATCAACCAAGGGATCATCACCGCGTGACCACCGTGGAAGCTGACGCCGCGGAAACGAATCTTGCCCTGCTTCTGGGCCGTTTCCTGGGCTTCGAACAGCTCGTCCGGAATGGCCTCGGGTTTTTCGCGCGAGTGCAGGTACCAGATGTCGACCCAGTCTGTGCCGAGTTCCTTCAGCGAGGTCTCCAATGTTGCCATGGCTTCGGCGGCCGTTTTGGCGGGCGTCTTGGTCGAAAGCACGATGTTCTTGCGGGCATTTTTCAGCGCCGCGCCGACCATGCGTTCGTTGTTGCCGCTCTGGTAGACGCGCGCCGTATCGAAGTACGTGACCCCCAGGTCGACGGCCTTCTCGATCACAGCCGGATCGGATGTTGTCATACAGCCGAAGCCGAGCACGGTGACCTTCAACCCGGTCTTTCCGAGCGTGCGCACGGGCATCTCCAAATTGGTGGATGACGGCGTGGCGGCCATTTTGAGACCGATCCCGGAAGTCAGGGCGGAGGCCAGGAAGCCGCGGCGGGAAGCGTCGGACATGCATTTTCTCCTTTACAGAGTTTGGGCTCTGCAAATACTATATGATAAAGGCAAGCTTTATGGAACACCGATTTTCGCGCCGTGACCTTTTCCAGACTTCCGTCGGGTTGTACCTGGCAGCTAAGGCCGCCCGTGCCGCTGAGCCCGCGGCGCCCCCCGCTCCGGCGCCGGCGCCCTTGCCGGCCGGCCCCAAGGTCGCGGTGGGGCTGGTGAAAGGCGACAACCGGATCGCCAACATCAAGTCGGCATTGGAGTTAATAGACGCCGACATCCGGCGCAAGCTGGCCGGCAAGAAGACCGTCGTCATCAAGCCGAACTTCGTCTCGACCAACAAACAGCTCGCCGCCACGCCCGCCGATGCGGTGCGCGGCATCATCGACTACCTCGGCCCGCGCTGGAAAGGGCCGATCGTGATTGCCGAAAGTTCGGCGGGATCGACGACGGAAGGCTTCAAGAACTACCACTACAACGAGATCGTGAAGGACTTCCCGGGCCGCAACATCAAGCTGGTGGACCTGAACGAGGAAGCGCTTTACGAGACCATTCCGCTGCTGGACGGCGATCTGCATGTCCAGACCTGCCGGTTGGCCAAACGGCTGTGCGATCCCGAGGCCTTCGTCATCTCGGCCGGACTGCTGAAGACGCACAACGTGCTGATCGCCACGCTGAACATCAAGAACATGACGCTGGGCGCGCCGCTGCACAACGCCAGCAAAGAAAAGCCTTTCAACGACAAGCGCATCTTCCACGGCGGCGTGCGCCAGACTCACTACGACGTGATGCTGACGGCCCAGAAGCTCTCGCCCAACTGGGGCATCGGCGTGCTGGACGGTTACGAAGGCATGGAGGGCGAAGGTCCGTCGCAGGGCACGCCCGTGGCCTCGCGGCTGGCGATTGCCTCGACCGACTTCGTGGCCGCGGACCGCATCGCCGTGGAGTGCATGGGAATCGACCCGGAGTGGATGGGCTACCTGCGCTACTGCGAGCAGGCGGGCGTAGGAGCCTACGACCGCTCGCGCATTGAGCTGCGCGGCGAACAGGTCGCGAGCGTGCAGAAGAAGTACCGTCTGCACAACGACATCGAGCTCGAGTTGCAGTGGCGCGGCCCGCTCACCGACCTGCCGCCGAAACTGGGCTGATCCGGCCCCGCTTAGCCGCTCGAAACCGGGCCACGCCTGGCAGACCGCGGCTGCGCCGGGAACTACCAACCGGCGCTGCGTACGGCCGGGGAAAACCGCCCGCTCGAGCGGTTCTGCTACTCTTGCCACAGGCACGCGCGATGCAATCCTGGCGGAAGCTGTTGATCTACGCCAACGTGGCGCTGGCTTTCGTCGTGATCTGGACGGCGATCCCGCTGATCCAACGCTACAAGCGAGAGCACGCCAAGCCGGTCGAGAAGCCCATCCAGCGGACTCCGGAGATGGACTGGGTGGACCCAGCCAAGGGCGCGCAGATCATGCAGTTCTACGTTTATCCCAACGTCATCTTGCCAGGCGGCAAGAGCTCGCTCTGCTATGGCGTGGCGCAGGTGAAAACGGTGCAATTGGATCCGCCGGTAGGTGAGGTCAAGCCGACTTTCAACCGCTGTCTCGACGTTTCGCCGAAGCAAACGACGACCTATTCCCTGACCGCGACCGATGCCCATGGGAAACAACTGCAGCGCACGACCGTGCTTTACGTCGCTTCGCGGAACGCCGTGGAACGGCCCACGCAGAAAGCCCGGTGAGCGGCCGGGACAGCCGCAGTTCCGCGGTTGTTACCAAGCCGCGACTATAAGCAGTCGCCATGGCCCTCCGGGCCACTCATAGAAATGAAAGTCGGAGTGGCTTTCGTGTGAGCGGATGCGTTACGATCTTCGCGTTTTTACCGCGCCGAGACCGTTGTTTCCACGCCGCGAGAAAGGCAGACCGGATGGGCCACGGCAGGGAGCGATTGGGCAACGATTTCCCAATCGGCCATTTTACGCCTTGTAGAATCAATTACTTAGAAACCGAGTTGAGCAAAATTGCCCAATCGGCGCGGCGCGAGCGCTGAGAATCATCGCAGGCGGGTCAGTCTCCAGGCAGCCTCCAACCGCCGCTCTTGGCGCGAGCGGGCCACCCATAAATGTCGTCCGGAGAGTTTCGTGTGAGCGGTCGCCGCGCTGGTCGAAGTACTCGAGGGCCTTCAATCCAGGCCGCTGGCGGGCGGTGCACGGATTCTCCGCGTCGATTACAATTCCAGACAGGTGAAACTTCTCGCGTTCGCATTCCTCATCCCGCTGTTCGCAGCGCTGCCTGGGCGCGCCGCCGATCCGCCCGAGGTGATCGTTCAGAAAGCCCAGGAAGCGCATCGGGCCGGAGACCTGACCACCGCCATCCGGCTGTACCGCGAGTTCCTGACCGACCACCCCGAGGTGGCCGAGATCCGCTCGAATCTGGGGGCCGCGCTGGCCCGCGACGGGCAGTTCGAAGCGGCCATCAAGGAGTATCGCGAGGCCCTGAAGAAGCTCACAAACCCCGCCATCCGCCTCAACCTGGCGCTGGCGTATTACAAGCTGGGGCGGCTGCCGGAGGCCGTTCAGGAATTCGAGATCGTCCACAAGTCACAGCCCGAGTCACTGCAAACGGTCTATCTGCTCGGCGACTGCTGGCTTCAAATGGGTCAGTCGCAGCAGGTGATCGACCTGTTGACGCCGCTGCAGCAGAAGTACCCGGAAGACAAAGCGATCGCCTATATGCTCGGCACGGCGCTCTTGAGCCTGCACCGCACGGGTCTGGCGCAGATGGTTCTGGACCGCGTGCTGCGCGAGGGTGAATCGGCCGAAGCGGCGCTGCTGCTCGGCGCCAGCGAATTCGAGGCCCACGATAGCAAGGCCGCGTTGGTTCACTTCAGGCGCGCCATCCAGATCGATCCCAACCTGCCCAGCGCGCACGCATTTTATGCCCGCGCGCTGAAGGAGACAGGCGACTCGGACGGGGCGGCGGAGCAGTATCGGGAGGAACTGAAGCTGAACCCCTACGACTACGTATCGAACCTCGATACCGTGCTGCTGCTGAAGGAGGAAGGCAAGCTGGACGAGGCGCTGGTACATGTGGATCGAGCGCTGCGGGTGCGCCCGGGAGACGCCGGCGCCCTGTACCAGCGCGCCGCCATTCACGTGCTGCAAGCCCGCAACGAGCAGGCGCGCGCGGAGCTGGAAGGGCTGATCCAGGAGTATCCGAACTTCACTGAAGCGCACGTCTCGCTGGCGACCACGTACTACCGCCTGAAGCGGAAGGAGGACGGCGACCGCGAGCGCGGAATCGTCCGCCAGCTCCAGGAAGCGGAGCAGAAGCGGCTGGAGCAGAGCCAGAAGCAGCCACCGGCGGCTCCAGGGGCTCAGACGCCGCCGAAGTAGTAGCCCGCATATCCCAAAGGACTGGCTTTCTGGCTCGCGCTGAATCGCGCATACCAGCGTCCGGTCACCACCATACAGGCCGGCTGGCGGCCGATCCAGGTTCGCGGATCACGGACCTCGTCCGTGCCCATTTGGATGGTTCTCTGAACGCTCAGAAGAGTCGCATCGCTTCAGCAGTAGGGTCAAGCTTGACCCTACTGAACCGGACTGAGCCCGCTCCCACCTGCGCTATCCAGGGTCTTGCGTCCGCACTCGCGCCGTCCGCTTGAGGACGGCCGCCTCCAGGCGGCGAGAAACTCGTGTTAGAGCTTCGCGCCCGCCCGCTGCGTTTCGTAAGCCTTGTATCTAGCTGCGTATTCTTCGTAGCCGGCGCGGCCCATCAACCCGAACGTGAAGACTTTGCCCAGCTCCACTCCGGGCTGGTCGAAGGCGTCGATGCCCAGCAGTTCGCCGCAGAACGCGGTCTGAAATTCAAACATCTGCAGCACCGCACCCAGGTGCCAGGCGTCGAGCTTATCCAGCGTGTAGGTGCAGTTGGGACGTTCGGCCGTGGTCAGCGCCGCGGCGGTGGCCAGGCGCTCCATGTCGATCAACTTGCGCAGGCTCTGGCCGGCGAGGTAATCGAAGCCCTCCAGGCCGGTCTTTTCCTTGGGAATCCGGCCCGCCGTCGCCCACTTGCCCACGGCCCAGAAGCTGTAAACTTTGTCGTTCGGCCCCTCGCGGTAAAGCTGGACCTGGGAGTGCTGGTCGGTGGCGCCCAGCGCGGCAATCGGCGTCTGGCCGGTGTGGACCAGTTTGCCTTTGCGATTCTTCGCCTTTCCGAGCGACTCGGCCCACAACTGGCGGAACCAGAAGGCCGCGCCCCACAGGCGACTGGCGTAAGGGAATGCAACCTGGATCGTTTTACCGCGGCGGGTCCAGATGAGCCAGTGCAGCAGCGCCGATTTCAGCGCGATGTTTTCGTCGAAGTTCTCTTTCCAACACAGCGCCGTCATATCGCCGGCGCCCTTGCAGACGCCCGCGATGTCCAGCCCGGCCAGAGCCGCCGGAACGAGCCCCACGGCGGAGAGAACGCTGAAGCGCCCACCCACGTTTTCGGGAATGTGGAAGGTGACGAGATCGTTCGCCGTGGCGAACTTCTTCAGGTCACCGTGGCCTTCGCTGGTCACGGCGACAATGCGCGCGGCCGCTTTCTTTGCGCCCAGCTTGGCCTTCAGCCATTCGTGCACGATGAGAAACGTGCTCATGGTCTCGGCCGTGGAGCCGGACTTGGCAATCGGCACGACGATGGTCCTGGCCGCGTTCATCGACTCGAGCGCCGACTGGATGAAGACCGGGTCGACATTGTCGAGGATCACCAGCCGCGGATTCTTCGTCGAAAAAGCCGCCTGTACTGGGTGCGGACCGCGCAGGCCGCAATCGAGCGCCCACGCGCCCAGCGCGCTGCCGCCGATGCCAACGACGCAAACCGTGTCATAGGCGCCGGCGACCGATTTGGCGTATGCCTTGACCTCGCGGATCAGCGCCGCCTGGAAGGGCAGGTGCGGGAAGCCGTACTCGCCCGCATCGGCGCGCTTATGGAAGCCGGCCAGCGCGGCCAGTGCCGCGGGTTGCGCCGCGGCCGCTTCTTCGGGCGTCAGCCCGTGCTTCGCGCCGACCATCGCGGCGGAGAGATTGGTGGGATCGAAATGAATGGCCATGATGTGGTGTGAGGCGCCGCCGGCAGGGCGTACGCCCGATATGGACAGGATAGCGTGGTTCGCGCTCGCGGGCGCGCTGCCGGCGTGCGGGCGCTCCGTGCGGTGGAACGCCGGTGCGCGCGCTGGGTTTTACCGTGAATCCACCGCGCGCGGACCGCGATTTGGCGGTGATTTTGCGGTAATTTCACCGTGCAGACGCGGTGATTTGCCGTGAAATCACGGTTCGCGCACGGTGTCTTGGCGCTGAATTCGCCGCATTTTGCAGGTCGATGGGAGCTATTAATCGGCGTCGTAACCGGGCCGGAGGATGAGGAAAGTCTGCGAAATCATGTCCTGCATCGAGTAGCCTTCCTGGTTGACGACGGTCCAGAAGGCGCCTACTAGCCCGCCAATGGTCAGCCAGCCGGCCAGTGCTCGAACGATGCGCTGTCCGATGGTGGGGCGGCGGCCGTCCATGCTGACGATCTCGAGACCGTAACATTGCAGACCGACCGTGGGCTGCTCGAAGACCGCCCACAGCGCCTTGTAGCACAGGCTCAGGGCAACCGGCGCGGCGACCAGAAAGTACCACGGAACGGCGCGCAAGTCGTCCCACGTGAAGCTCTCGCGGGAAGCGCGGAAGGCGACGAAAACCGCCGCTGCGAACATGAGACTCAGCACGCCTACGATGATCGAATCCACGAGCAAAGAATAGAGGCGCAGGCGTATGGGGGCCGCGGACAGGCCTTTGGCCGGCTGCAGAACTTTGGAGAAAGGTTTGTGCGACTGCGGCATGCCGAAATCGAAGGCCGATTGCGATTCATCCACCGCCGGGCGGCGTGGCGCGCGCCGGCTAGCTGCAAACAGCGGATCGTGCGGCGCAATCGCGCTATCGGTTGCGGAAGGAGTTCGGGGAGCCCTGGGTGAGGGCGGCGGCGCGGAGGTCTGAGGCCGGGAGAAATCCGGTGGCGGGGCAGTGTACGCGGAGGGCTGAGGCGCCCCGGGATTTGTAACCGGCATAGCGACGACTTTGCCGCTGGGCGCATGTCCAAATAGAATGCGCTGCGAAGGGCGTTGATGGGGCTTGAAACCGGGGTTGGAATGAACCCCGAAGCCGCGCGGCGCGCGCTGCAGGCCGCCGGGCTCACGCAGCGGGTCGAATTGCGGGACGGCGGCCGTTCGGACTACGCGCGAGTGCGACGAGAGCCGGGCTTGGCAGCGCTGGCAACGCTCGGCTCCGGATGGATTATCGGCCTGACATGAACCGCACTGCATCGACATGCCTCCGTGATCTGCCTTCTGTTGCGACCGATTCTTGGAACGTGCTAGGTTTGTCGTTTGATCGACTTTTCAGCGCCGGGCACTATCCGTCGTCTTCTTGTTCGTAACATAATCCCTAGAAAATGTCACTTTATTTCTTCAATTTGGCGGCGGTGGCAATTCTGCCGCTACAAATTGTGGTGGTTATGTTTTATAGGCGCAAGTCTTGTGGCTCCCGTACAAGCGCAAACCTATCAGGGCGGCATGTTCATCCCCGCGCCGTTCGAGGTCGAACGGCCCAAGCCGCAGCAGCAGCTTCCACAGAAGATTCATAAACACCGGGACAACGAGCCGGCGCCGGGTGAGACACTGTATCGCGCGGATTATGAGGAGCGGGCTGGCAGCGTGTATATCCTGCGCGGCAATGCGGAAGTGGAAAAACCAGAGTGCCTTCTGAAGGCCGACGAGATCCACTACGACGAGGATTCGGGTCTGGCGGAGGCACGCGGAAACGTCCATTACATCAACTTCGACAGCCAGGATGAGTTGTTCGCCGACCGGGCGGATTATGACATGGTGGCCGAGCGGGGCACGTTCTACGTAGTGTCGGGCTCGGCGCCCGGGCATGCGGTTCAACGTCTGGGGCTGCTCACAACCACGGAGCCTATCCGCTTCAAGGGGGACTGGGCGGAACGGATCGAAGATCGCTACATTCTCTATCAGGGCACGCTGACCAACTGTCCGCCGGGGACCTCATGGTGGCAGTTGATTTCGAAGCGCATGGTGATCTATCCGGACGATCACGCGCTGGCCTACAAGGCGCTGCTGCGGCTGCACGGCATCCCCGTTTTCTGGGCGCCCGCATTCTACAAGTCATTGGACAAAGAAGACCGCAGGAGCGGGTTCCTGACGCCGAACATCGGCAACAGCAGCACGCGCGGGCAAATGATTGGCGTGGGTTTTTTCTGGGCGATCAACCGCAGTTACCAGATGATGTACCGGCCGCAGTATTACACCGTACGCGGCTTCGCGCACACCGTCGATTTCGCAGGCAGGCCGAACGAACATACGAAATTCAACGCCTATTTCTATGGCGTGGATGACAAAGGACTGCCTGAGCCGGGCGGGACGCGGCTGAAGCAGGGCGGGTACATGGCAAGCGTCAGCGGGCAGGCGGACCAGTTGGGAGACGGCTGGTACGCGCGGGGCATCGTGAATTACCTGAGCAGTTACACATTTCGCCAGGCGTTCACGGAGAGTTTCAACGAGGCGGTCTTTTCTGAGGTCAACAGCCTGGTATATGCCGGCAAGGACTGGAAGAGCTACGATCTGGCGGTGTTCGGCGAGAACCAACAGAACTTCAACAGCACGACGCCCGGGGACGAAATCACAATCCGCCATCTGCCGGAGGTGTCGCTGCGCGACCGTGACACAGAATTTGTGGACGGACCGATCCCGCTGTGGTTTTCTTTTAACGCGACCGGTGGACTTCTGAGCCGGGACGAGCCGCTGTTTCAGACCCGGCCGTTCGTTGACCGGTTGGATTTCCGGCCGCGACTGTCCACGTCGTTTCACTGGAAAGGGATTGACATTCTGCCTTCCTTCGCGCTGGAGGAGACCTCCTACGGCGAGGGCATGCAGAACAACAATGTCGTCGCACAACGGTATCTGCGTTCGAGCCGGGAATTCGACTTGGATGTCATTTTCCCCTCGCTGTACCGCATTTACAACGCGCCCAAGTGGATGGGCTCGAAGTTGAAGCACTCGATCGAGCCGCGCTTCGAATTCAAGAACATCAGTGGCGTGAACGATTTCAACCGCGTGATGCTGTTCGACGAGAGCGACCTGGTGGCGGACACGACGCAGGCCAGCGCCTCGATTGTGAACCGCCTCTGGACCAAGACGGTGTCGGGCGAGGTGCGCGACTTTGTGAACTGGGAGGTCGGGGCGGAACATTACTTCGATCCTACGTTTGGCGGCGCAGTGGTCCAAGGCATCCGGGATATCGTGGAAAGCACGTCGGAATTCGGCGCGTACACGTTTATGCAAGGGCCGCGTGGATGGTCGCCGCTCAGCTCGGCGCTGCGGGTGCAGCCGCTGTCGCATTTGGGCTTCGAGTGGCGGACGGACTATGACCCGCTGCGGCGCATGGTGATCGACAGTTCGGTGACGGCCGACTCGCGCTTCGACAACATCTTCTTCTCTGTCGGGTCGATGCAGGTCGGCTGCATGCTGTACCAGCCGCTGTCGTATTACGCCGTCAATCCGTGTCTCGGGGCGCCGACGCCGACGCAGGCGCTGTCGCCTCCGTCGAACCAGTTTCGCGGGCTGGTGGGCTTTGGCAGGGCCGACAAACGCGGCTGGAACGCGGCTTTTCTAGGGGTCTACGATTACCGCGTGGGTCTTCTGGATTACGGCAACGTGCAGGTGACCTACAACGCCGGATGCTGCGCGTTCAACGTGCAGTTCAGGCGCTGGGACTTCGGGACGAGAGACGAAAAGGAATATAAATTCTCGTTCGTCATCGCCAACATCGGCAGCGTCGGCTCGCTGCGGCGCCAGGACCGGCTGTTCTAACCTGCATCCCGCACCAACATGCGGGTGCACCGGCGCACCGGGCTAGGTTTGGTGATCGTTATCCTCGAGCAAGCAGGCGAGGCGCTCTTCGAGGGCGGCCAGTCGCGGGCGCAGATCCGTTTTGGGAGTCTCGGCGGCTTCTGGTTGGCGCTCCGTGCTGGGCGCCTGCTCGCGCAACTCCTCCACGCGGCGCTCGGCCTGCTCTCCGCGCAGCTTGAGAGACAGCGCGCGCTTCTCCAGATCGGCGGCGCGGCGTTCGAGCGAGCGCAGCTTGTCAGCCAGGTGCAGGGCAGTGAGGACGGCGACGCGGGAGGGATCGTCGGTGCGGGCGCGGTCGGCGATCCGATTCATCAGTTCGTCGACGCCGGCGGCGAGAGCCTCCGTTTCGGCAACGTCACCGGTCGTGCGCACAGTGTACGCCTGCTTAAAAATGGTGACTCGGACTGCCCGTTTTGCGGATTCCCCGGTGTCCACGGATCTCAGGACTCCTGACTCTGTTCAAAGAGGCCCAGGCGGTCGATCTGCTCGAGGAGACCGCGAACGCGGGTGGCCGCATCCTGCTGCTTGGCGCGCATGGCGGCCATCTCGTCCTGCAATCGCAAGACTTCGACTCTCAATGCCTGAACCTGGGCGGAGGCCGCATCCCGTTCGTCACGGGCGGTTCCGACTTCCTTTTCCAACTGCTCGCAGCGCCCGTGAAGGCTCTCCAGCAGTTTCGGCAACTGAGCGACGCGGGCTTCGAGGCGCGCAATCAGGGTCTCTTCGTCATCCAGCAACGGTAACATCGCTTTGGGTCTCAGGATGAGACTATCGCGGATTTGGCCTGCTCCACAAGCGACGTGAACGCGGCGGGCTCGTTAGCGGCCAAATCGGCCAGGATTTTTCGGTTCAGGCTAATCGCCGCGAGCTTCATGCCATTGATGAATTTCGAGTAGCTGATACCGTTCAGCCGGCAGCCGGCGTTGATGCGCACGATGAACAGACGCCGAAAATCGCGCTTCTTGCGTTTGCGGCCCACATAGCCGTAGCGCAGCGCCTTTTCGACCGCCTCCTGCGCGGAGCGGTACAGCTTGCTCTTGGTTAGGAAATAACCCTTGGCGAGGGCCAGTGTTTTTTTTCGGGAATCCCGGCGATTGGTAGATCTTTTAACTCTCGGCACGTTTCTTCTCCTTGAAAATCTTCACTCCAAGCGGTTTCCGATTGGATTCCGCTTTCTGGCGGCGGCTCGGGCACGTGCAAAAGCGCCGGCGCGCACGCCTGATCGAGAATCGCTCAGTACGGGAGCATCCGGCGCAGCTTGGCCTGGTCGGTTTCGTCGGCGACGACGCCCTGGCCCAGGTTCCGCTTGCGGCTGGTGGTTTTACAGCTCAGCAGGTGGCGCGCGTACGCCTTATGGCGCATGATCTTGCCGGTGCCGGTCTTGTGGAACCGTTTTTTGGCCCCGGTGTGGGTCTTCAGTTTGGGCATATTCTGTCCTTGGAAAGGCCACGGGTTTCGACCGTGGTCATGACGTTCTTATTCAGGTTATCACAGTAAAACGTAAGAACTGAACTTGGCTGCCGGCAATGGTCTCCCGCGCGCGTCGCGCGTCGAAGGCCCGTCGTTGCCGTTCACGAGTTCAGGTGCGTATTAGTGCGCGCGATCGCTTCGTCGATTTCGGCGGTGCTTTTGTAGCCGATGGTGACGGCGTCGACCGTGCCCAGCTTCATCACGAATCGCACCGAGGCGTCGCGCTGCTCGGGTGTGGAGAATGCGCCTTCGCCCATGATCTTCATTCCGATGATGCCGGTGCCCTGGGCGTGGATCTTCTGGAGATGGCCGACCACCTCGGGCACGTCGCCGGTGCCATCCTCGGTACCGCGCAGGTTGTCCATGCGGACGCCGGCATTGTTGATGCGGTTCAACGACACGTCCAGCCACTTCTGGTCCGGGAACGTCCGGATCGGCACCAGCCCGTGGCAGGAGGCGCCGTGGGCGCGGATGATCCGCTTCTGTTTCGCTTCGTCGAACACATCGCGGGCCGGCTTGAACGTCTCCGCCCAGTCGTTGGTGCGCACGCAATGCAGCAGCAGGATGTCGAAGTAGTCGGTGTTCAGCTCCTTGCGATAGCGATCGATCACGGTCATCGGATCGTCGGTCTGCTGCAGACGGTATTTCGTCATCAGCCGGTAGCTATCGCGCGGAATACCGGCCAGCGCGATGCGCAGCATGTCGTGCATGCCGGCGTAGTTCTGCGCCGTCTCGAAGAAGCGAATGCCGTGGTCGTAGGCATAGCGGACCAGGCGCGTGAACTGCTCCTGGCCGAGCTCGCGCTGCACTTTGCCGCCGAACGTGCCCGTGCCGAAGGCCAGGCGGGTCACCTGGACGCCCGAGTTGCCGAGCGGCACCCAGTCGGTAGCGGAGCGTTTGGCGAGTTTTGCCGGAGCGGCGGTTGCGGCGCTCAGGCCCGCGTTGAAAACAGCACCGCCAGTGGCGATTGAGGCGGCCGCGGCGGCTGCCGTCTTCAGAAAACTACGACGGTTGAAAGTGGACATGGGTTTCAGCCTCTCTGAGTAGCGATAGCGAAAAAGATAACACACGAGCGACGCGCCGCGGTGGCGCCGGGGGCTGCTTCACCATCACCGCAGCGCGGAGCGATGGTATAGAGTGTTGATGTTCGGTCATCCCCTGGGGATCAACAAATCGTGAGGTCTAGAGAACGAATATGCGCAAACTGAAAGCAGCAGTCATCGGAGCCGGCTTCATGGGCCGGACTCACGTCGAGGCCCTGCGCCGGCTGGGCTTCGTCGACGTGGTGGCCGTGGCCGCCATCAGCGACGAGGAAGCCAAGAAGTTCGCGGCCGGCGCCTACATCGATTGGGCCACCGCGGACGTCGACTCGATTCTGGCCGACAAGAGCATCGACGGCATCCACATCTGCACGCCCAACGCGCTGCACGCCCCGATCGCGATGAAGGCTCTGAAGGCCGGCAAGCACGTATTGAGCGAGAAGCCGCTGGCGATGTCCGCCGCCGAAGCGAAGAAGATGCTCGAGCTGGCGGAGAAGAAAAATCTGTGCCACGCGACCAACCACAACCTGCGCTACTACCCGCTGACGCAGCAGATCCGCCGCATGATCGAAAACGGCGAACTGGGCGAGATCCTCGTCGTGCAGGGCACGTATTCGCAGGACTGGCTGCTTTACGATACCGATTTCAACTGGCGCATTCTGCGCAAAGACAACGGCCCGCTGCGCACGGTGGGCGATATCGGCTCGCATTGGATGGACATGATCCAGCATGTGACCGGACTGCCGATCACCGCACTGTGCGCCGACCTCGCGATCATGCACAAGACGCGCAAACAGCCCCTGGTGGCGATTGAAACGTTCGCCGGCAAGACGCTGCAGCCCGCCGATTATAAGGAGATCAAGATCGATACCGAGGACTACGGCGGAGTGCTGCTCCATCTGGGCGCGCGCGCGCGCGGAGCGTTCACGGTCAGCCAGGTTTCGGCCGGCTGCAAGAACCGCTTCGAATTCATGGTCTCGGGAACGAAGGCCAGCGTGAGTTGGAACCAGGAGCAGCCCAATCACATGTGGGTGGGCTACCGCAACGAGCCGAACCGCATTATTCAGAAAGACGGTTCGCTGATGGATCCGCGGGCCGCGGCGTATGCCGATTACCCGGGCGGCCACGCCGAGGGCTACCCCGACGCGCACAAGCAGCTCTTCAAGCGCTTCTGGTCGCGCATCGCCGATCCGAGCCTGCCGATCGAGTATCCGACCTTCGCCGACGGCCTGCGCGGCATGCTGTTGCTCGAGAAGGTGATCGAGAGCGACAAGAAGCGCGGCTGGGTCAACACCGGGCTGGGCGTGAAAAAGCCGGCCAAAAAAGCGGCCAAATAGGCGCGGGGCCTGCCCGCTCGCGCGTGGTCGCACAAGCGCAACGTCCGGGGATCAACTGAGACAGTGGGGCTCGTCCGCGACAGGACGCGCCCCCAGCATCTTCACGTCCACCTCGCACTCGAGCCCGATCCAGCCGAACGCCGGCTCGTCGCCCGGGGCCACGCTGAAGGACAGGAAGTCGTACGCCCAATCGCAGATGACATACTTGTCCAGCCTGCCATCGGAGACCGCCAGCGTGAGGCCGTAAGTGGCCGGGGCAAGGCGCGGCATGGTCCACACGAATTCCACGCTCATGTGGTCGCCCGCGACGAGCGGCGGCATCTGGAATCCTTCGCGCGAAGTGTTCGAGCTGAATACGCAACGCCCCTGCCCATCGCGCACCATGAACCCGGCTATCGGCGAAGCGAGCGGCTGGTGAACTCGGAAGCTGACGCGGACAGTGACGATGTCGCCGTGCCGCAGGACGGGCTGCTGGCACGTCTGCTGCGGGGCGCTCTCCAGCAGGAATGTGGCGCCGCTGATGGTCACGCGGCCGTCGCCGAAGCGGTGGCCTGAAAACGCGGCCGGCGGAGCGAGATCCGGCGCGATGAATGGGGCCCGCGCCGTCTGAGCCGCCGCCTCGCTCGCGATCATCGCGGCATCGCGCGCGGTCATGCTGGCCAGGTATTGCCCGACTACGCCATCGGTCGTCCCCAGCGCCTGCACCGAACCCTGCTCGAGCCACAGGCAACGGTCGCTGATGGCCCGCACATCTTCCGAGGAGTGGGAGACGAACAGGATGCTCAACCCGCGCTCCCGCATTTCGTGGATGCGGTGCATGCAGCGCTGGCGAAACGCGATGTCGCCGACGGCCAGCGCCTCGTCCACCAGCAGGATGTCGGCATCGACGTGGATTGAAACTGCAAACGCGAGCCGCATCAACATGCCGCTCGAATAGGTCTTCACGGGTTGGTTGAGGAAGTCGCCGATGTCGGCGAAGGCGACGATCTGCTCGAAGCGCTCCGCCGTCTGTCTGGCGCTGAGCCCGTGCAATGAGGCCGAAAGCTGAACGTTCTGACGCCCGGTGAATTCGGGATTGAATCCGGAACCGAGTTCCAGCAGGCCGGCCATCCGGCCGTTCGCCTCCACGCTGCCTTCGGTCGGTCGCAGGATGCCGGCGGCGATCTGCAGCAGCGTGCTCTTGCCCGCCCCGTTCGCTCCGACGATGCCCAGCGACTCGCCGCGCCGGAGTTCGAAACTCACGTCGCGCAGCGCCCAGAAAAGCTTCGACTCGCCGCGGAACAGGGCGGGGAACAGCGCGCGCAGCCGGGCCGACGGTTTCTCATCCACCGGGTAGGCCTTCGAGACATGGCTCACGCGCAGCAGCAGGTCGTGGCCCGAACCGGCCGGCTCAGCGGGCACGGCGGCGATCCCCGTACGACGATTCGGAATGTCTGCGCATGCTCATTTCCATGCGGCCACCACCACGCGCTTGCCGCGCGCGTGCTGCTCGTAAGCGCCCTCCGCGGGGGCTATGAACTCCACCCGGCGGAACCCGGCGTGCCGCAGCATCGCCTCCAGCGCGCGCGGCGAGGGACACGTGACCAGCGGCGCGACGCCCGTTTCGCGGTTGCCTGCGTTGAACTCGCCGCTTTCGTCGATTAACGCGAGAATGCCCTGGTAGGGCCGCGTCCACTGGCGTGAACCCCACTCCGTGACGCCCTCCAATTCATCCACCACCTGGGTCTCGACGACGCACAACTCGCCCGTCACCGCGCTGACCTGCCGCAGGCACAGCATCGGGTCCATCACGTGATACAGCACGCCCAGCAATAGCGTCAGCGGATACACCGGCTGTTCCGCGGCCAGGTTCTCGACTCGGCCGGCCACGAATTCCAGGTTCGCGAGACCCGTGGCCGCGGCGACGAACTGCGCCCGGCGCAGATTCTCCTCCCGCGGTTCGAGTCCCACCACGCGGCGCGCGCCCAGCCGCGCCACAGCCAGCGCGTAGAATCCTTCGTGGCACCCGATGTCCAGGCAGTCGATCGAGCCGATGCGTTCGCCGAAGTGCGCGCGCACGACGCGCTCTACCATCTCCAGTCGCGTCAGGAAAATCCCGCTGACCGACGCCGGCACGGCCGACTTCGTCGTCAGCCCGCGGCCCAAGTCCAACGAGTAGAACCAGGGCGACAATTCCTCGATGCCGCGCCGGACGTCATCCTCGCTCAGCGGCGGCTTGACCCGAATGGAAGACTGCATGCCGATCTTCTATTTTAGGCGAAGGCAGGGAACCGACGTTTCCTGTTGTTCATGTTTTAGACGTTGTTCTGGTTAGCTTTTGAATACTAGTAGGTTTGGGTGATTGAAATCCTACCTTAGAGTATGTGAAAACAACCCCAATGAGGGACGCAAGGGCAGGCGCACACTCCGTGGTTCTGTCGCGACCTTTAACGAGGGGAACTGGACAATGCATCGAACTGGGAAGCTGACCGCGGCGGCGTTTGCCATTCTGATTGTCAACAGCCTGTACCTCTGGTCCACGGCGCAGGCCTCCGTCTTTTACATCGGAAACATTTTGCTGCATTTTGTTCTGGGCCTCGGCCTGCTCGCGGCGTTCCTGTGGCTGCTGCTGCGCTCGGGAGAAGTGCGTCGTGCCATGCGCTGGGCTGGTCCGGTGCTGCTGGCCAGCGCCGTTCTGGGAGGATTCTTGTTGTGGAAGGGCGCCATCACGGCGAACCACGCCGTGCTCGTCGCGCACATTGCCTCCGGTTTTCTGGGGGCCTTGCTGGCCGCCACCGCACTTCACTCGAAGCGCTTCTGGGCCGTGACCGGGCTGGCGGCGGTTCTGTGCGCCGCTTATGCCGGCTACCTGCGGCTGCATCCCTGGGCGCCGTCGGAAGTAGAAAACCCGACGCTCGTGCCGGCCTCCATGCAGGAGGAGGGCGCCGGCTCGCAATCGCCCTTCTGGCCCTCTTCGGCGCAGACCAGCACGGGCCGGCTCATCCCGTCGAAGTTCTTCATGAACTCGAAGCGCTGCGGCGAGTGTCACAAGGAGATCTACGACCAATGGAACTCCTCGATGCACCACTTCGCCTCATTCAACAATCAGTTTTACGGGAAGTCCATCGAGTACATGCAAGATGTCAGCGGCACCCAAGGCTCGAAGTGGTGCGCCGGATGTCACGATCACGCGATGCTGTTCAGCGGCCGCTTCGAACGGCCCGCACGCGAACAGATCGACACGCCCGAGGCGCAGACCGGCTTGGGCTGCGTCTCCTGCCATTCAATCAGCGCAGTCCACGGCAGCATGGGCAACGGCGGCTTTGAGCTCGAATACCCCGAACTGCACGAATTGGTCGCGAGCGCCAATCCCGCAGTGCGCTGGGTGCACGACTTCGTAACAACACGAGCGCCCGAACCGCATCGCCGCACTTTTCTGAAACCCTTCATGCGCAACTCGTCCGAGTTCTGCTCGGCCTGTCACAAGGTTCATCTCGACGTGCCGGTGAACAACTACCGCTGGACCCGCGGCTTCAACGAGTACGACAACTGGCAGGCCTCCGGCGTTTCGGGGCAGGGCGCGCGCTCGTTCTACTATCCCGACAAACCGCTGGCCTGCGGCGGTTGTCACATGCCCTTGGTGCCCTCCACGGATCCCGCGGCGCACGATGGCATGGTGCACAGCCATCGCTTCGCCGCCGCCAACACGGCTGTGCCAACCGCCAACCAGGATGAGACGCAGTTGAAGGCCGTCGAGGGGTTCCTCCAGTCGGGTTTCATCACGGTGGACATCTTCGCGGCGCAGCCCGCGGAAACCGCCCCGGGCCTGCAGATGCAGCGGCGCGCGGCCGCCGAGAACCCACAGCAGGCGATGACCTCCTTCGCGGTCGGGGAAGAGGCCGAAACGACGGGCCAGTTCTTCCTACGGGAAATCACGAAGCTGGCGGCGCCGCTGGACCAGGCGGGCGCGAAGTTTCAACCAGGCTCCACGGCGCGTGTCGATGTGGTCGTGCGCACGCGCAAGATCGGCCACTTCTTTCCCGGCGGAACGGTCGACGCGTTCGATGTCTGGCTGGAACTCGAGGGACGCGATGCGACGGGCAAGGTCATTTTTTGGAGCGGGAAAGTCGAAGACAACGGAAAGGGGCCTGTCGAGAAGGGCGCGCATTTCTATAAGTCGTTCCAACTCGACGGGGATGGAAATCCAATCAATAAGCGTAACGGCTGGGCCATGCGCAGCCTGTTGTATGTCCGGTTGATCCCGCCGGGCGCGGCCGACGTGGCGCACTATAGGGTGCGCATTCCCAAGGACGCGAAGGGTCCAATTACGCTGAAAGCGCGGCTGAATTATCGGAAATTCTCCCGCTATTTCACGCAATTCAGCTACGCCGGCGAGCCGAAACCGAACCAGGATCCGGAGCTCGTCAGCGTCCATTACGACAGCCGGGAATACGATTTCTCGCCTTCGAACATTCCGGCCAATGTGGCGGGGAAAATCAAGGGCCGGATCCCCGATCTGCCGGTGGTGACGCTGGCCCAGGCGACGGCCAGGCTGGAGCTCGGCGCGGCGCGGACCGCGCCGGAGTGGAAGCCCGTGGTGCGCCGCCAGGACCGCGAGCGGTGGAACGATTGGGGCATCGGCCTGCTGTTGCAGGGCGATCTGAAAGGCGCCGAATACGCCTTCACGCGCGTCACCGAGGCGGACCCCGATTACGCCGACGGCTGGCTCAACGTCGCCCGCGCGCTGATCCAGGAGGGCGAGACGGACGCCGCCAAGCCGTTTATCGAAAAGGCGCTGAAGATCAACCCCGGACTGGGGCGTGTGCATTTCTTCCAGGCTATGGCGCAGAAAGCCGACGGGGACTACGATGGCGCGCTCGCGTCGCTGGCCCGGGTCGCGTCGCTTTACCCGCGCGACCGCGTGGTGCAGAACCAGATCGGGCGCCTGCACTTCCTCAAACGCGAATTTGCCCAGGCCGTAGAAGCTTTCGAGCGCGTTCTGGCCATCGATCCCGAGGACCTTCAGGCGCACTACAACCTGATGCTGTGTTACCGCGGCCTCGGAGACAACCTGAAGCGGAAGCGCGAGGAGGTCCTGTTCCGCCGCTTCAAAGCCGACGAGTCGTCCCAAACGATCACCGCCAAGCTGCGCGCCCTGAGTCCGGAAGACAACAACGAACGCCAGCAAATCCACGAACACGAGAGCGTCAAACTGCCATGAGGAAACTTATTCTCGCGGGTCTGGCCTGCGTCGCCGCCGCCTGGTCGCAGGGACGATTCACCGACGTGACCAAATCCGCAGGCATCCAGTTCGTCCACAACGCCGGCAAGGCGGGCAAGAAGTGGCTGCCCGAGACGATGGGCTCGGGCGTGGCGTTTGTCGACCTCAATGGCGACGGCCTGCCGGACATCGTTCTGGTCAACGGTAAGGACTGGACGCCGAAGGGGCGGCGTTCGCTGCCGGGCGTGTACCGGAACAACGGCGACGGCACTTTCACCGAACGTGACCGCCGGCAGCGGCCTGGACGTCGAAATGTACGGCATTGGTATCGCCGTCGGCGACTACGACAACGACGGCAAGCCCGACATCTATATCACCGCGCTCGAGGGCGACCGGCTGTTCCACAACGAGGGTAACTTCAAGTTCCGCGATGTCACCGCCGCGAGCGGCATCCGCAACGCCGCCTTCGGTACATCGGCGGCGTGGTTCGACTACGACCGCGACGGCAAGCTCGATCTCTTCGTCGCCAATTACGTGCAATGGACGCCGGAGGGCGACCTGTGGTGCTCGCTCGACGCCGTCAGCAAGAGCTACTGCACGCCCGAATCGTACAAAGGCCAGTCCAGCCGCCTGTTCCATAACCTCGGCAACGGGAAGTTTGAAGACGTCACCATGAAGGCTAAGCTCTTCGATCCGACGTCCAAGTCGCTCGGCGTGGCGATCCTCGATTACAACAACGACGGCTGGCCGGACATCTTCGTCGCCAACGACACCCAGCCCAACAAGCTCTACCGCAACCTGCAGAACGGGACCTTCGCCGAGGAGGCGCTCTCGGCGGGCGTGGCTTTCGGCGAGGATGGCGTGGCGCGCGGCGCCATGGGCGTGGACGCGTCCGATTATGACGGCTCGGGGCGCGCGCACCTGCTGGTCGGCAACTTCACCAATCAGATGCTGAGCCTCTATCGCAACGAAGGCAACGGCCTGTTCGTGGACGAAGCGCCGCGCTCGGCGCTCGGCCGCTCGTCGCTGCTCACGCTCTCTTTCGGCGTCTTCTTTTTCGACTACGATCTGGACGGCTGGCCCGACATCTTCTGCGCCAACGGCCACATCGACGAAGAGATCGGCCGGGTGCAGCCGAGAGTCAAGTACGCCGAGCCGCCGCTGTTGTTTCACAACCTTGGTAAGGGCCGCTTCGAGGACGTGAGCGCGAAAGTCGGTCCTGATTTGGCACGGCCGATCGTGGCGCGTGGCGCGGCCTACGCGGACTATAACGGCGACGGGGCGCTGGACCTGATCGTTACGACCAACAACGGGCCGGCCTATCTGTTCCGCAACGACGGCAACACCAACGGCAACCATTGGCTGCGCGTCCGGCTGCAAGGGACGAAATCCAACCGTGACGGCATCGGCGCCGTCGTGCGCCTGAAGACGCCCTCACACTCGCAATGGCAGACCGTGCACTCGGGCTCCAGCTACGCCTCGCAGAGCGAGCTGGTTCTGACCTTTGGCCTGGGCCGGGACACCCAGATCCAATCGCTCGCAGTGGAATGGCCGAGCGGCCTGAAGGAGTCGGTCCACAACGCGCGCATCGACCGGTCGAACTTGATCACGGAGGGGACCGGGACGGCTACAGTGAAATAGTAGTTATGACTCCCGAACTCGAACTGGCCGCCATTACCGACGAGTTTTCGCCGGCACTTGAGACAGCGCTTGAAGCCATGTCCGCTATCGGCATGACCGGCGTCGAGTTGCGTGTTGTCTGGGGCAAGAACATCTTGGACCTCTCGGACGCCGAGGTCGCGCGCGCCATGGACCTCGTCCGTTCACATGGGATGCGCGTCCTCTCGATTGCGGCGCCGTTGCTCAAATGCGTGTTGCCCGGCGCCGGCGACGTGGATACGCGTTTCCAGCAGGACAGCTTCAACTCCGCCCACACCTTCGCCGACCAGCCGCGGCTGGCGGAGAGGGCGCTCCGACTGTGCGAGCTGACCGGGGCCGGAATCGTGCGCGTCTTCTCTTACTGGCGCACGGTCGAGCCCGCCCGGTGTCACGCGGCGATCTGCCAGGCTTTGAGCGAACTGGCCCGCCAGGCTGCGCCGCAGGGCGTCATTATCGGCCTCGAGAACGAGCACGCCTGCAACATCGGCACGGCGGCTGAAGCCGTCAAGGTTTTGAACGATGTGCCCGACGCCAACCTGCAACTCGTCTGGGACCCGGCCAACATGCTCGTCGGTGGCGAGGAGCCATTTCCCGGGGGCTATGCCCTGCTTCCTAAGGCGCGTATCACCCACGTTCACGCCAAGGATTGCCACATGCAAGGACACACTCCGGTGTGGGGCCCATTAGGCACCCGCGATGTCGATTGGAAAGGGCAGATCGCGGCTCTGCTGGCCGATGGTTACCGCGGCGCGGTCAGCCTGGAAACCCACTGGAGCGGTCCCGGCGGCGACAAGCTGCTGGGCAGCATCATCTGCGGCTGGAACCTGCGCGGTCTGCTGGCTGCGTAGACCTCTTGTTGTAAGTCCCCGGTAGGGTCGAGGCTGAGGGAATGAGACGTGGCAGGGCCATTCTGGTGATGGCGCTCTTGATGACTCTGGCCTGAGACCGCTTCAAGTGCCGGCGTTTCGGCTGGGGCGCAGACTGGAGCGCGGATCTGGGAGCGCCGTGGAGATAATACGAGCAGCGCGCAGAGGCCGGCGCTCTCGATGGTCGATTATTGAGGCGCAATCGGCAGCGGGACAGGCAGTGAGACCCGGCCATCATAGGTCACGGTTAACGGCAGGCTTCCTGCCGCCGGGACCGTGGTTTGTGGATTCAGGTGGAAACCCACCGTAGCTGTGTCCTTGCCGTTGTTCTGCTGAACGAACGTGACGGTTTGCGCCACGCCGCCGACACTCACCGTGATGGCAGAGACATCCATCGGCGCGAGGCTGTCCGCAAGGCTCAGAACCGTCAGCGCAACACTGTCGCCGGGAAACGCGGGATTGGCCTCCGAGTACACCAGGCCACTGGACGCCGCGGCCGCCTGGAGAATGTCGGGCCAATTGGGGGCGCCCACAACGAACAGAATCGGCGCCAGAGCCGTGCCGCGATAGCTGACCTTCACGAGGACCGGCCCCGGCGGCAGATTCGCGGGCGCATACAGGAACAGGACCGGACCGGAGATGTAGAAGAAAACGAATGCACCTTCGTCACCGTTGGGTCCGCTGATCGTCACCCTAAAGTCGCCTGAAGTCGCGAACGGCGGGACGCCAGCGACGCAGAGAACGAATACGCCGCCCGGTTCAAAGGTATTCTCAAAGGCTGAAACCACCATCGGCGCCTCCGGCTCCGGCGCGGTCACTTGAAAACCGGCCGGAATCTCCAGCAACTGGAGGCCCGAGGAGAGGGTCACGGTCGTTGGACCCTGCTGTGCGACTTTCGAGATGTCAACCTGCGCCACGGCGTGTTGCGGAGATATCATCCACATATTCCGCACCAGAATGTCGCTGCTGCCGAAGCCGAATTGCAGATTGGCTGCGGCGAAGTTGACGTTGGTACCAGTGATGTCCAACAACAACTGCGATCCGGCCGGCGCGGAAGCGGGGGTCAACTGAATGGCGGGCGACTGGCCCGCGGCGTAGGCATACAGCGGCGGAGTGGCTGCGGGCGCAAAGAAGTTAGAGTCCAGCCCGGCCGGGTTGACAGCGATCACCGCGGCGTTCGCTCCCGGCAGCGCCGGCGGCGGCACCACCGTCAACTGGCCGCTCGCTGCCTGCTGCACAGCCGCCGCCGCGCCGTCGAATAGAATCCGCGTCCCGGGGCCGATCCCGGAGCCGGAGACATTCGCCGTGCCATCGCTGTTCTGCTGGACGGCGGTGATAGCCGGAGGAGCGGCGGCGGCCAGGCTGATCGCCGACGGTACGATTTCCATCTCTCCGGCCTGGCTCAGAATCAGGTGCCTCGGGCCGGGCGTGGATTGAGCGGCGGTCGACACCTGGAACTGCAGGAACCCGGCGGCGTATGTGTATGCCGCCACGGAAGACTGGATCATGTCCGGTGCGCCCAGAACCGTAGCGCTCAAACCTGGAGCCGGACTGACACCGTCGGAGGCGAAAAGCCCGTCCCCGGTGACAACCGCCGTCCCCGGGGCGCCGCCGAGGAGGAACGTCGCCGGCTTGGCCGTGTCGTAAGCCTGCGCGATCTGGTCCCACAGGAAAGTGTAGGTTTGGACCCCGTAGATGTTCACGCTCGCGCGCGGCGTCACGGCGAAATTCACGCCCGATGTGGCGTTGCCCGCGCTCACCACGACAGGATCGCCGGGCGAAGTTGTCCCGCTTTGGAAGATTGTGTTGAACGGCGGGCCCATCTGGATGGCGCCCCCACTGCCGATCGGCGGAGTCAGGTCGCCCGAATAGGATTCCCCGGCCAGCGACGGCGGCACCGGATGCACGTACACCTGGTAGGAGCCCGCGCTCAGGCCGTCAATCTCGTACGTCCCGTCGGGATTAGTCAGCGTGCTGACCGCGTCGCCGCCGGGCGTGAGCGCCACCACGGACGCCAGCGCCACGCCGCTCCCGTTCATCGTCACCTGGCCCGTGATGGAACCGTACAGGCCAGCCCAGTCCGGCGTCGGATAAAGTATGGAAATCGCGGCAATGTCATCCGCTCCGAGCGGGTGCGCCTTGGTCATCGCCCGGGTGATCTCGGTCGACATCGCGCTCGACGTCCAGGTATGCTGCAGACCGAGCGTGTGCCCGAATTCATGGACCAGCGTCAGGAACAAGCGGTCGCTCCACGAAGGGCCGATGCCGGTCGGGGATGTGCCGGGTGAGCGCAGGTCCGGACCGATCACCATCGAGGATTGGATGATTGGCACCAACTGCTGGCCATTGGCCAGGGTCGTGATTTGCCCGGTCGTGATCGGACCGGCCATTGCAATCACACCCGGCGGCACCTCGTCGAAGCTCACCACTACGGCCGGAGACGCCATCGCGACGTTCGGCGTGGCCATGCCGCCGAATTGAAAGCGGAAGGTCGAGGTGGGCACCGCGTTCCACACTTCGGAGGCGGCCCGAATCTGGCTGACGACCGAGACGAACGTGTCACCGGAACCCAGTTGAAGATTCGACGGCGGGTCAACGATCAGAAACGGAACTACGCCGCCGTGCAGGCTTTCCACCTGGAATCGCTCGAAGATTGGCGTGTACGGCGCCCCGCTGCCGGCGTAGTGGACGAAGTGATAGTTGGCTGGGGCCAGTCTCGCTGTGAAAACTGCGAGTGCGGCAATCGCGATGCCCCGTCTGGTCATATCCCGACCAGCCTTCGCCGAACCGGCTCGAGATCGTGCGTGCGGCTCGATTTCATCACTGCCCCGCCTGTCGCGCCGCCTTGACCTGCAGCTCTTTCCACCTCAGGGTGAGGCCGTGATCGGGCTCGCGCCCGTCGGCGCCGAACACCTCCGTGCTGATTGCCCGGCGCCTCAGCACGACCTCACCTGAGGGGTCCTTGTGAACCTCAAATAAACCCTGGCCCAAGCCCATGATGTAGTTCGTTCCGCTCGGACCGGTCCAGTAGAAAACCACGTACTCGATGCCCGGCTGCAGCGCGGGCGAGCCCGCCACGGCCTGGTGCAACCCGCGATAATCTCCGCCCGGCACGGCCACCTCGACCGTGGCCCCCGGACTGCCTTTCAGCGCCTCGCTCACCTGCAGGCGGTAGGTCGTGTAGATCATCCCGCTGCGCTGGAAACTGGATACCGGCGCCGCAGTCGCGCGAACGATGCCCGTGCTCTTGCCGACCAGGTCGTCGACGCTCAGGCGTTGTAGCGTCGTCGCCGCCAAGGGCAGCAGCGTCGCCAACGCCAGGAGTGCGGCCAGACTGAGCGCACGCGTTTTCATCCAGCCCAACCAGTGCAATTCGCTGACCGTTCATCTCGGTTTATTCAAGGCTTGATTATCAATGACTTAGCACTGGCTGGGTGGCACACCGCGGGTCATGTTGACACACTCTCGAATGGGTCCGACCCGTTTTGGAACGGATCCCCGCGCGGGCGCGTACGCCGGCGCCCAACTTGATTGGAGTCCTCGCCCGGAGCCCCGGCCGCTCCTGGCCCGGCCCGCCCGCGCCAGCCGCTACGGCGGTCCGGAGTCCTGTACTATCAGAACCGGCGCGCCCACCGCGTGCCGGACGTGGTTAATGGTCGCGCCGTAGACCATATCCTTGATTCCGCGATGCCCGTGTGCGCCCATGACCACCAGGTCGGGACGCAGCCGTCGCGCCGCGGCGATGATCTCGTCGGGGGCGCTGTTGGCGAAAACCACCTCGAGTTCCGCCTCGACGCCCGCGGCTCGCAGCGCATCCAGCAGCCGCTGGAAGTACAGCCGCCCCTGTTCTACCTCCGCCGTCGTCGCCAGCTCGCCGTACACCTGGCTGGTGACGCCTTCCTCCACGTGCAGCAGGTGCAGCCGCGCGCCGTAGGTCTTGGCCAGCACCGAGGCATGGCGCAGCGCGACCGCGTCCAGGCGCGTGTGGTCCAGCGTCACTAGGATGTTGTGGTATCCGTCCGGCGGCACGATCTCGGGCGCGGCCTCGGGGATCAGCGAAGCCGGCTTCGCGGGCCGCCACCGCATCCAGCGCCGGATGACCGGTTCAAACATCACGTAGACCAGCAATCCGCCCACGGCCGCCAGCAGCGGGAACAGCAGCAGTTCCAGCCCCAGCCGCCACGCGCCCGCGCCTGCGAGCCAGTCCGCGATCACCTGGCACGCCAGCCAGATGTTCAAGCCCAGAATCAGCGCCGTCGCGCCCCAGCTCAGCACCCTCACCCAGGCCGCGTTGGCAAACTCCCCCATCCGTCCGCGGTCGTTCGTGAACTGCACCAGCGGAATCACGGCGAACGGCAGTTGCAGGCTCAGGATCACCTGGCTCAGGATGATCAGCTTAAACGTGGAGCGTTCTCCCGATAGCCAGATCACCAGCGCCGCCGGCGTCACCGCCATGGCGCGCGTGATAAAGCGCCGCAGCCACGGCTGCATGCGGAAGTTGAGAAACCCCTCCATCACGATCTGACCGGCCATGGTGCCGGTGATGGTCGAGGATTGGCCCGAACAGATCAGCGCGATGGCAAATACCAGGCTGGCCACCGAGGTGCCAAGCAGCGGCGCCAGCAACTGGTGCGCCTGCTGGATCTCGGTCACCACGATGCCGCGCGTGAAGAAGATCGCTCCGGCCAGCACCAGGATGGCCACGTTCACCAGCATCGCCCCGTTCAGCGCGATCGCGGAATCCAGCAGGTTGAAGCGGCAGGCGCTGCGTTTGGCGGCCTGACCGGTCCCGATCTGTCGCGTCTGCACCAGCGACGAGTGCAGGTACAGGTTATGCGGCATCACCGTCGCGCCCAGTATGCCCACCGCGACGTACAGGCTGTTGCCGTCGAGCCACGGGATCGCGCCCAGCGCCACCTGGTGCAGGTTCGGCTTGGCGTAGATCAGTTCCAGCAGGAAGCATCCGCCGATCGTGGTGATGAAACCGAGGATCAACGATTCCACCGCGCGCATGCCGAAGCGTCCCATCCACAGCACCAGCAGCGCGTCGCCCGCCGACAGCAGCACGCCCGCCAGCAGCGGCAATCCGAACAGTAGCTTGATGCCGATCGCCGCGCCCAGCACCTCCGCCAGGTCGCACGCGCCGATGGCGATCTCGCACAGCACCCACAGCGCGTAGCTGACCGCCTTCGGGTAGGACTCGCGGCAGGCCTGCGCCAGGTCCCGCCCGGTGACGATGCCCAGCCGCGCGCTCAGCGTCTGCAGCAGGATCGCCAGCGCATTCGACAGCACCAGCACCCACAGCAGCTTGTACCCAAAGCGCGCCCCGCCCTCCAGATCGGTCGCCCAGTTGCCCGGATCCATGTATCCCACGCTGACCAGGTACGCCGGTCCCGCGAAGGCGAACATGCGCCGCCACAGCGACGGGTGCGCGGTCGCGACCGAGGAGTGAACCTCGGGCATCGAGGGCGAATCCATCTGCTGGCGCATGCGTCGGGTCCGTTGGAACTACCAGTGTAATGCCTGGACCGGGCGCGGGCGCGCGCGGCGCACGATAAGGCTTGGAATTGTCGTACGGCTCGCGCGGAGTGACCAGGACGTGCGGGCGCATCGGACATGCCAGTTTCTTCCCGGACGCTGCGGCAAGCGTAGAGAACCGCGCCGCCTCCCAGCCTGCAAGCATGAACCATTTATGATACATTGTACTAGATAAGGTGCATGGTGCCGGACGACCCACAGCCGCAAAAAATCCCGCTGATTTTTTACCGCACACCGGCGGGTAGCGAGCCGGTGAGGGAGTGGCTAAAAGGGCTCGATGAAACGGAGCGTCAGGCGATAGGAAATGACCTGCTGCGGGCGCAATGGCGGTGGCCGGTGGGGATGCCGCTGTGCCGCCCGATGGGAAACGGCTTGTGGGAGGTCCGAACGGACCTTCCGACGAAACGGACGGCGCGTGTGTTGCTCTGCCTTTACCGCGAGCACCTGGTCGCGTTGCACGGTTTCATCAAGAAAACGCGAGCCACGCCGGATGAGGATTTGGCAACGGCGCGAAAGCGCCGGAAGGAGTTGGAGCGATGAGCAAGAAGCATATGGGTTCCAGCATTGATGACTTTCTCAAGGAGGAGGGCATCTTCGAAGAGGCGCAAGCGCAGGCGATCAAAGAGGTCGTCGCGTGGCAGCTCGCCGAGGCTATGAAGAAACAGAAGATCTCCAAGAACAAGCTGGCAACGCTGCTCAAGACCAGCCGCACCCAGGTTGACCGTATCCTTGATCCGAAAAACGACATCACCCTCGGCAGCTTGCAGCGGGCGGCTGCGATGGTCGGGCGACGTGTAACGATTGAGCTGGTGTAGGGGCAGGGAACCGGGCGCGGCGAACGCCTGAATCGGTCTCCGCTCGACTTCATCCAGCGAAATCTCATCCTGCCTTCCGTACGATTCGGCACATGGGTAACAGATGTTGCGAACCACATGTTGGGAAACGGAAATGGGAACCTCAGTGGGACGGTCAGAATCTGGAATTTGGGGACAGCGGTGACAGATGTAGCTTCCGCTTCACTCGGAAGCATGAAAATGCCCTCTGCTGCGTAAGTGGAACCAGTAACATGCGGTTACTCTGAAGCGAGTATGCGCAATCGCCGATTTCGTGAGACGGAGCGGGCTGCACGGGAAATGAAACGGCAGGCCGTCCTTTCCCGCACGAGAGGTCTCCAGCCCAGGCCGTGCACGATCCACGCGATCCGCGTTTGCGGCAATTTCGACGCCGGCGGCGCTATTCGGCGCCGGGCGCCAGCGCGTAGTAGCCTTTGCGCGCCTGCACTTTCAGTTCCTTGCGGTTCTTGACCCGGATTTCGACTTTCCGGAAACGGCCGTCCCGGTCCGGATTGGTGGGCGTATAGGCGATGACGTACTGGCTGCGCAGCTCTTCCTGAAGCTGGTTGTAGATCTCGGTGAGCGAGTTGCGGCGATCGACGCGGAAGGTGCGCCCGCCGGTTTCGTCCGTCAGCTTGCGCATCTCGCCCTCGGCCGAGCCACGTCCGCCGAACATGGGGCTGTGGAAGCGCGGGTCCTCGTACAGGATCACGTAGATGATGGAGTCGGATTTCTGCGCCGCCTCTACCGCCTCGCCCGGCTTGGTACGGCTGCCCTGGTCGTCGCCGTCGGTGATCAGCACCAGCGCCTTGCGGCCGACCTCGGTGCGCATTTTCTCATTGGAGGCCAGCCAGACCGCTTCATACAGCACCGTGCCGCGCCCCGCGGAGGGCACCGTGGTCGGCGTGATGCCACCGCCCACGCCGGCATTCATGCGCATGTCGCGCAGCGCTTTTTCCAGCAGCGAGCGGGAATTGGTGAGGTCCTGCAGCAGCTCCGACTCGACGCCAAAACTGAGCAGAAAGGCCATATCCTTGGGGTGCAGAACCTGGTCGAAGAAGCGCGCCGAGGCCGCGCGTTCGTCCTCCAGCAGCCGCATCTGGCTGCCGCTGACGTCCACCAGCAGGCCGAGCGTCAGCGGCTGGTCGGTCTCGCGCGCGAACGTCTTGATGGGCTGCGGCTGGCTGTCTTCATAGACCTCGAAGTCGTCCTTCGTGAGGTTGGCGACGTAGCCGCCGCGGTTCTCGCGGACCGTGAAATACAGGTTGACCAGCGAGACATCGACCTTGATGACCTGGTCGTCCCCGGCCGGCGGCGAGCCCTGCGCGGGCGATGACGCGGGCGGCTGCGCGGGTGTCTGGGACGGTTCAGCCCGCTTGAACTGCGCGCCGAGCGACGCAGCCAGCGTCAACAGGACCAATAGCAACAAAAACCAGCGGAGTGTTCTCACCCTCCTTCAGATGCGCGACCGCGGCCGGATGTTACATTTCCGCTGAACGGTCCGACCCGGCGTACCGGCGGCGCCCCACCCAAACTGCGCCCGCGCCGTTCCAACTGCGGCTCGCGGCGGGTGGATACTGTGAGGGCCCGTTCATTCGGAAGCGTTGCTTTTTCGCTATCCTGATCGCTTGCAGAACATCCGGTTGCGGTGGGCTCCGGCGGCCGGACGGCGAGGCATTTCTTGCGGCATTTCTTTCGAGTTTGTCTGGCTTCTGTGACGCTGGCGGCGGCCGCGTGGGCGCAGAGCGCGCCGCTGGCGCTGGCGGATTGCGTGCGCCTGGCGCTGGATGCGCGCGGCAAGCTCAGCCTGGCGCAGAACGACCTCCACATAGCGCAGCAGGGAGTCGTGGCGGCGCGGGCCGGATTCCTGCCGCAGGTGCAGGCGTCGGGCGGCTACACCTACAACACGCCGGCGCGCACAGCGGGCAGCCCGCAACCGCAGCAGTTCCTCGCGTTGAACGCGGTGCATGAGTATGTGACGCAGTTCGGGGCCTCTCTCGCTCTCGACACGTCGGGAAAGCTGCGGGCGGAGCTGGCGCGGGCGCGGGCCGAGCGCGAAGCGGCCCGGCTCAGCTTGAAGGTCACCGAGCGCGACCTGCGGCGCGAGGTGACCGCGGCCTACTACCGGCTGGTGCTGGCGCGCCGGCTGGTGGAAGTCGCGAAGAGCACGCTGGCCGAGGCGCAGGGGTTTGAGAGCCGGGCGCGCAAGCTCAACGCCGGCGGCGAGGTAGCGCGCGCCGACGTCGTGAAGGCGCAGGCGGAGGCCGCGTTCCTGCAGCAGGCGCTGCAGGGCGCGGAACTCGACGCCGAAACCGCCAACCACGACCTGGCATCCTACTGGACCGCCGATGTCGGCGCGCCATTGAACGTAGTGGATCCTTTCGACGCGCCATTGCCACAGCCGGAGCCTGCGGTGTTGAGCGACGCCTACATGCGGCGTCCCGAGTTCCAGGTCTTCGACGCGCAACGGCTGGGGCTACGGGCCGACGTCAGCCGCGCCCGCGCGGACCTGCTGCCGCAGGCCTCGCTGAACTGGGAGTACGGCATCGATGCCGCGCGCTATAGCTTTGCCTACCGCGGCCAGGCGTTGTTCGCGACGCTGAACGTGCCGCTGTTCGACTGGTTCAAAACACGCAGCACCATGCGGCAGTCGGAGGCGCGTCTGGCCTCGTTCGATATCTCGCGCGAGATGGCGCGTCGCGATCTCTCGCGCGATTACCAGACGGCCATCGCGCGCGCGCGTTCGAATTGGTCGCAGATTGAAACCGCGCGCGAGCAGGTGCGGTTGTCGGAGGAGAACTACCGGCTGGCCAAGCTGCGCTACGAGGGCGGCGAAGGGCTGGCTCTGGATGTCGTCTCGGCGCAGTCGCAACTGGCGCAGGCGCGCGGCAATTACTTCTCGGCCATCTCCGCGTATTTGAACGCGCGGGCCGATTTCCAGGTGGCTTCAGGACAATGAAACGAGAATTCACGAGCGTGACCGCCGCCGCGCTGTTGGGCCAGTTGCTCTTTCTGGGCGGTTGCGCCAAAAAAGAAGAGGCCGAGGCCAAGCCGGTGGTCGAAGTGCGGACCGCCCAGGCCGTGGTCGAGGACGTGGAGCAGACGATCACCGGTCCGGCGACGGTGTTCGCCGCGGCGCAGGCCGGCGTCGCGGCGCGCTCGGCCGCGCCGATCAAGCGGCTGCTGGTGAAGAAGGGCGACACGGTGCAGGCCGGCCAGGCGCTGGCCGAGTTGGAATCGCGCGACCTGGTGGCCGGTCAGGCCGAGGCGCAGGCCGGAGTGGCCGACGCCGAAGCGAATTTGCAGAAAACCGTCGCCGGCACGCTGCCCGGCGATGTCGAACGCGCGCGCGGCCAGTTGGTGGCCGCCGAAGCCGCCTACAAACAAGCCGACGCGATTTACCAGCGCCGCAAGAGCCTGTTCGAAGAAGGCGCCATCCCGCAGCGCGACCTGCTGGTGGCGGAGACCGAACTGGCCACCGACAAGGCCAACTACGAAGTCGCGAAAATGTCGCTGGACCTGTTGAAAAATCAGTCGCGCGAGCGCGACATCCAGATGGCGCGCAGCCATGTGGAGCAGGCCCAGGCGCATCTGGCGGGGGCCGAGGCACAGCTTTCTTACGCGCGTATCACGGCGCCGTTCGCCGGTACGGTGACCGAGCAGTTCATGTTTCCGGGCGACATGGCGCGGCCCGACGCGCCGGTGTTCACGGTCAGCGATTTGTCGAAGGCCGTGGCGCGCGCGCAGATTCCAGAGTCCGACTCGGGGCCGATTCATTCCGGCCAGACCTGCGCCTTCCTGCCCGGCAGCGCGGCCGCGTCCGGCGACGGCGGGAAGCCCGCGCCGCTCGCAGGGCGGATCACGGTGGTGAACCGGTCGGCCGATCCGGCGCGGCGCACGGTCGAGGTGTGGTGCGAGATCGGCGCGCCGCCCGCGTCGCTCCATCCGGGCACTTTCGGCGACGTCGCCATCGTCATTGCGCGCGGCCAGGGCGTCACCGTGCCGCGCGAGGCGCTGCAGTTCAACGAAGGCACGCGCACGGGCTGGGTGATGCTGATCGACGGCCACACGGCGCACCGGCGCGACGTGGAGACAGCCGAGGTTTCGGGCGCGCGCGTGCGCGTTTTGAAGGGTCTCAAGGGCGGCGAGACGGTGGCCACCGAGGGCGTCTACTCGCTCACCGACGGCATGCAGGTGCAGCTCCCGGGCGACAAGCCCGCGCCGAAGGAACCGGGCGCCGCGTCAGAGGAAAAGAAGTGACTGCCGCGTTGGCCCGCTTCGTGGAAGCCCACGGCCGGGCGCTGGTGCTGGTCTTCGTCGCCTTCGCCGTGGCTGGCATCGTCATGGTGCCCGCAATTCCCGTTTCGATTTTTCCTCAGACCGATTTCCCGCGCATCTCGGTCCGCGTGGACAACGGCATAGCGCCCATCGACGTGCAGTTGCTGACCGTGACCCGCCCGCTCGAGGAGACCATCCGCACCGTGCCCGGCATCGTCACGGTGCGCTCGATCACGGCCCGCGGCGGCACCGACATCAACGTCTTTTTCCGCTGGGACGTCAACGTTCTGGACGCGCTGCACATGGTGCAGGGGCGCATCTCGCAGATCATGCCGTCGATGCCCGCCGAGGCGCGCTTCACCATCAACCGGCTGACCTTTTCGGTGTTTCCGATGGTCGGCTTCAGTATCACTTCGCCCTCGCGCTCGCTGGCCGATCTGTGGGAGCTGGCCTACTACGACTACGCGCCGCGACTGTACCGTCTGCCCGGCGTGGCGGAGACGCGCATCGTCGGCGGACGGCCGAAGGAGTACCACGTCATCGTCGACCCGCAAAAGCTGAACGGCTATGGCATCCCGCTCAGCAAAGTGGCTGACGCGCTGCGCGCGACCAATGTGATCGAGCCGGCGGGCATGATGCAGGAGAACTACCACCTGTACCTGACCACCGTCACCGGGCTGCTGCGCGAGCCCGACCAGGTGGGCGACGTCGTCGTAGACGTCGTGAAAGGCACTCCGGTACAGATCCGCAACATCGCCACGGTCGTCTCCGCCGAAGAACCGGTCTACAACGTCGTGACCGCCAACGGGCGTCCGGCCGTGCTCGTGAATGTGATGCAGCAGCCGGATGGCAACTCGATCGAGATCGCCGACGCGGTCAACCGCGAGCTCGGTGAAATCAAGAAGACTCTGCCCAAGGACGCGCAACTGAGCGTGTTCTACGACCAGTCGATCCTGGTGCGCGACTCCATCAACGGCGTCGTGGAGAGCATCCTGATCGGGCTGGTGCTTTCGATTGCCGTGCTGATGGGCTTTCTCAAAAGCTGGCGCACGACGGCGGTGGCGGCGATCGTGATTCCCATCGCCGTGCTCTCGGCCATCGTGTTCATGCGGCTGTTCCACATGAGCTTCAACCTGATGACGCTGGGCGGACTGGCGGCGTGCATCGGCGTGGTGATCGACGACGCCATCGTGATGGTCGAGAATATCAGCGTCCATATGGCCATGGGCCAGGACGGCCGCGAGGCCAGCCTGAACGCGATCCGCGAGCTGACCCCGGCGCTGATCGGCTCCACGCTCACGCCGATAATGGTCTTCGTGCCGCTGGTTTTCCTGGGCGGCATCACTGCGGTATTCTTCCGCGCGCTGGCGATGACCATGGTGACCGCGCTGATCGCCTCGCTGCTGTTGGCGGTGCTGTTCACGCCGGTGCTGGCGCGGCTGTTCGTCCGGCCCAAGCGGCGCGACGATGTGGTCCTTACGATCCAGGCCGCCGAACAGGAGGGCGAAGGCCGCATCATGCGGCGTCTAACGACAGTTTATGAACAGGCGCTGTCCTGGTCGCTGGCGCACACGGCGCTGGTGCTCATCGCCGCGGGCCTGGTCCTGGCCGGATCGGTGGGCATCTTTTACCAGCTCGGCTCGGGCTTTTTGCCGGAGATGGATGAAGGCGCGTTCGTGCTCGACTACATCATGCCCTCGGGCACGTCGCTCGATGAAACCGACCGCGTGTTGCGGCACATCGAGCGCATGCTGCAGGCCACGCCCGAGGTGGAAAGCTACTCGCGGCGCACCGGCGCGCAGCTCGGTCTGGCCATCGCCGAGCCCAACACCGGCGATTTTCTGGTGAAGCTGAAGAAAGACCGCAAACGCTCGCTGGCCGAAGTCACCGACGAGCTGCGCGATCAGATCCGACGCGCCGAACCGGCTCTGGACATCGAGTTTCCGCACATGCTCGAGGACCTGATCTCGGACCTGGTTTCGGCGCCGCAGCCCATCGAGATCAAGATCTATAACAACGACCCGCGCGTCTACCTGGACCTGGCGCACAAGATCGAGGAGTGGCTGCCGAAGGTCCGCGGCGTGGTCGATGTGGTCAACCAGAATTTCGTCATCGGGCCGGCGGTGAACTTCCGCGTCAACCCGCGCCAGGCCGCGCTGGCGGGCTTCACGACGCAGCAGGTGGCCGACATCGGCGCCGCGATTCTCGAAGGCCAGCCGGCCTCGTCGCTGATCCGCAACAACCGCCTGATTCCGATTCGCGTACGCTATCCGCTGGCGTACCGCGATTCGATCGAGAAGATGAGCTCGCTGCTGATCACCTCGCCCACGGCCGTAACGCTCCCGCTGGGGTCAATTTCCTCGATCGAGATCGAAGAGGGCCAGACCGAAGTCCACCGCGAGAATCTACGGCCGCTCAGCAACGTCACGGCGCGGCTGGCGGGACGCGACCTGGGCTCAGCGATGGACGAGATCCAGCGCCGCCTGCCGCGGGAAATCGCGATCCCGCCGGGGACGGAGATCGAATACGGCGGCACGTACGAGGTCCAGAAGGAGAGCTTCCTCGGGCTCACGCAGGTGCTGCTGATGTCGATTCTGCTGATTTTCGTCGTGCTGGTGTTCGAGTTTCGTTCGTTCTCGCATCCAATCGCGATCGTGGCCGCGACCGTCATGTGCGCCTCCGGCGCGCTGGCCGCGCTGTGGATCACGCAATCGACGCTGAACATCGCCTCGTTCATGGGCACGATCATGGTCGTCGGCATCGTGCAGAAGAACGGCATTTTGATGCTCGACTCCGAGCGCGCGTTTACGCTGGAAGGCTTCGGGTTGCGCGACGCCATTTTCAACGCCGGCCGGCGCCGCCTGCGGCCGATCCTGATGACCGCGCTGGCGACCATCTTCGGCATGCTGCCGCTGGCGCTGGGAGTAGGCAGCGGCGCGCAGCTTTTGCAGCCGCTGGCGATCGCCGTGATCGGCGGTGTTGCGGTGTCGATGCTGCTCTCGCTGCTGGTCACGCCGGTGCTTTATTACAAGCTGAAGGAAAGAGGTTTGTGATGCGCGTTTTCTCAGCCTCATCCAGGGACTCGCGCACGCAACTATTCTCGCCTGGCTCTTAAGTATTACCCTGAAAACTCCCGCACCATGCGCAAGGCATTAACGCATCTGAAGTCCGCCGACCCCGTGCTCGGCGGCATTATCGAACGCCTCGGCGCGAGCCGTATGGCGCACCGGCCGGCGACCTTCGACGCGCTGGCGCACTCGATCATCAACCAGCAGTTGAGCGGGAAGGCGGCGGCGACGATCTACGGCCGTCTGCAGGCCGCGCTCGCGCCGCGGGAGGTCGAGCCGCGGGGCATTCTCAAGCTCGGGGCAGCGAAGCTGCGAGCGCTGGGCATCAGCGCGCAGAAGTGTTCCTATCTGCTGGATCTGGCCGCGAAGACCCGCAGCAAGGAAGTCGATTTCGAGAAGCTCCCCACGTTGAGCGACGCCGCGATTGTCGAGCAATTGACAGCCATCAAGGGCATCGGCGTGTGGACCGTGCACATGTTTCTGATCTTCGCGTTGCGGCGGCCGGACGTGCTGCCCTCGGGCGATCTGGGCATCCAGAACGCGGTGCAGAAAGCCTACGGGCTCGAGAGCCGCCCGAAGCCGAAGCAGGTGGAAGAGATCGGCGCGAAGTGGCGGCCCTACGCCTCCTACGCGGCGTGGTATCTGTGGCGCAGCCTGGAGTGAACGGGCGCGCGCACGCGAATCAGCCGGCGTTGTGGAACAAGCCGGCCGCTTATACGTGGCCCAGCACCGGGTGCGGCTGATAGGGCTCTTCGAGGGCCCGTAATTCGGCCTCGTCGAGCGTTAGCGTCAGCGCCGCCAGGGCGTCGTCGAGGTGCTGCATTTTGCTGGCGCCGATGATGGGCGCGGTCACGCCCGGCTTGGCCAACAACCAGGCCAGCGCCACTTGGGCGTTGGAAACGCCGCGCTGCCACGCGATGGCGGTCACGCGTTCGACGACCGCGAAATCCGATGGCTGGTAGTACATCTTCTGCGCGTATTCGTCGGTCTTGGCGCGGATCGTTTCGCCGTAGTCGCCGGGGCGGCGGTTGCCGGCCAGGAAGCCGCGCGCCAGCGGGCTCCACGGGATGACGCCAATGCCTTCTTCGCGGCACAGCGGCAGCATCTCGCGCTCTTCTTCGCGGTAGATCAGGTTGTAGTGGTTCTGCATGGTGACGAAGCGCGCGAGGCCGAGCCGGTCGGCCGTGTAGAGCATCTTCGCGAACTGCCAGGCGTACATCGACGATGCGCCGATGTAGAGCGCTTTGCCTGCGCGCACCACGTCGTCGAGCGCTTCGAGCGTCTCCTCGATCGGCGTCTCATAGTCGAAGCGATGAATCTGGTACAGGTCCACGTAATCGGTGCCCAGGCGCTTCAGGCTGGCGTCGATCGAATGCAGGATGTGCTTGCGCGACAGGCCGCGCTGGTTCGGATCGTCGCCCATGGGCCCGTGGACCTTGGTGGCGATCACGACCTGATCGCGCGAGGGGCCGAAATCCTTCAACGCGCGCCCCAGGATCTCCTCGCTCACGCCGTTTGAATACACGTCGGCGGTGTCGAAGAAGTTGATGCCCGCCTCCAGGGCGCGCCGCAGGAAGGGACGGCTTTCCTCTTCTTCGAGCACCCACTCGCGCCATTTCTTCGAGCCGTAGGTCATCGCGCCCAGGCACAGGCGCGATACCTTCAATCCCGTGCCACCGAGTCTCGTATATTCCATAACTCCCATTATCGGAAAACCGGTGGCGACCGCTGGCGGGCTCGGCTCAGGACCAGCGCTCGACGGCGTGCGCAATCGAGTCGGCCGCCGCCGGCCAGGACCCCGCGTCGTCTTCGCTCACGCGGAACGACGGCACGCCCAGTACGGCGGCCGCATCGAAGTCGAGGCTCGAATCGCCGATCAGAAAGGCGCGTTTGGCAGGGAAGCCGAAATCCTGCAACGCGCGTTCGAGCAACCGAGTGCCGGGCTTGCGACAGGCGCAGCCGTCGGCCAGCGAGTGCGGGCAGAAGTAGATTTTCGAGATCTTCACGCCGTGCGGCGCCAGTTGTCGCAGCAGCGCCTGGTTGACGGCGATGAAGTCGTCGAGCGTGAAATAGCCCAGTCCGATGCCCTGCTGGTTGGTGACGATGGCCAGGCGCAGGCCCAGCGATTGCAGCCGTGCCAGCGCCTCTCCCGCGCCGGGCGCGAGTTGCACCAGCGCCGGTTTATGCAGGAACGGAACCAGCCGGATCAGCGTGCCGTCGCGGTCCAGAAGCACGATGCCGCGCGCGGCCGCCGGCGGCGGCTTTTCCGGCTCGGCGTGTAGCCATACGAGCGCGGCGCGCTCGATGGTCTGCGTGGTCGAAGCGTCGAATTCGATCGGGATCACCATGGCTTGGCCGCCCCAGACCTCGAGCGCCTTGGCTGAGCGCAGCTTCGCGGCATCGTAGTCGCCGCCTTTGATATACAGGTGCGGCCGGAGCTGCTCGATCAACGGCAGCGGGCGCGGATGGTCGAGCAGGGTGACGGCGTCGACCGCGCGTAGCGCACCGACCACGCGCAGGCGCTGCTCCTGCGGCTGAATGGGCCGCAGCGGGCTCTTGTATTGGCGGATCGACGCATCCGAGTTGACGGCCACGATCAGCGTGTCGCACAGGCCGCGCGCCCGTTCGAGGTAATCGACGTGGCCGGCGTGCAACAGGTCGAAGGCGCCGCAAGTGAAGCCGATGCGCCGGCCCATGGCGCGCTGCTCCCGGCCCCAGGCGGCCAGTTCGCCGGGCTCGATGAAGTTGGCCATCCACCCTATTGTCCACCCTCGCGACCACCGCGGCGCACGCGGGGATGGCGTGGGGCTGACGTGGAGATGACGTGGAGACGACGTGGAGACGACGCGGGGCTGACGTGGGGATGACGCGGGGTCGGCGACCCCGCGTCCCGGTGCGCGTCAGGCTCCGCGCGCCACCACCAGGATCGCCACGATCAGCAGCAGCAGTCCGGCCCACGACAGCGCCAGGCTCGAACTCTTCGCGCCCTTCCACTCGCCGCTGAGGAAGCCGTTGACGTTGGCCGTCAGGATCACCGTGCACATGAACACCGGCCAGGCCACGACGCCTCCGAGCGGCCCCAGAATAGCAGCGCCCATGCCATAGATGCTCAAGCCGCCGAACCACAGCAGGCCCATCAGCGCGCTGCCGATCCAATCCCACGCCGGCGTCCCCACGGCCGTGTAGCGTCCCCAGGTCTTGTTCTTGCACAGCCGGTAAATCGCGTAGCCGGCGTTGATCAGAAATCCACCCGCGAGCGCCGGCACCCAGATCGCGTTGGCCTCCATGCCCGACGCCGCGCCTTGATGCGCCGCGGCCGCCTGGACCGGTGCGCCGAAGACGAAACCGAAGTTGAGCATCGGCGACAGCACGCCCGACAGCAGGCAGATGACGAAGCCGGCCGCGAACGCGCCCTGCGCTCCCGCCGCGCGCGTTCCCGAATGATCGCGGTCTCTCAGCGCGCCGGCGCGCGCGCAGAGGATGATGCCGACCAGCACGATCGCCAGGCCGATCAATAAGACGTGCCCCTTGGGGGTGTTGATATCGCCGGGGTGCAGCGCCAGCATCGGGATCAGCGAGCCCAGGCAGCTCGTCATGCCGAGGATAATGGCGAACCCGAGCGCCATGCCAATGCGGCTGATGCCCAGTCCGAACAGCGTCGAGCCGAGCCCCCAGCCGGCGCCGTAAATCGCGATCTGCACGAGCAGCCAGCCCGACGCGCCGCCGTAGACCTGGCCCAGCGACGGCACCGTCGCGAAGGCCAGCAGCAGCGGCAGCAGAATCAGGGCCACCACCGAGTACACCAGCCAGATGTTTTCCCACGCCCAGCGCTTCTCGATGCCTTTCATGGGCACCGCGAAACTGCCATGAATCATGCCGCCGATGACAGCCAGCAACGTGCCCATCAATGCGCCGGAACCCATACGCTCGTCTCCTCCGCCGCGGATGCGGCGCCCGCCGATTCTATCAATAATCGGGGCCGCTCGGGACTCTTCGAAAGGCTTCTCGGAAGGAGAGTCGGGCCGCGCGCTACGCTGCCGGCGCCGGGCTCGCTTCAGCCACGCCGCGCTCGGACGCTGCGCCCACCGTCACCTCGATCAGCCGGCCCGGCTCGCGCGCCCGCTGCAACTCGACGCTCAGGTAGTTCGTGGTGAGCGCGGTCCCGTTGGCCAGCGTCACGGCGCTCAACGTGCGCCCGCGCATGCGCTCGCGGAACTCGAGATTCTTCCGCGCGCCCAACTCCCGCAGCACGCGCGTGCGCTCTTTGCGCACTGCGGCCGGCGTCTGCGGCAGCGCCGCGGCGGGCGTGCCGGGGCGCGCCGAGTAGGTGAACACGTGCAGGTAGGTGAACGGCAGGCGCTCGATCAATTCGCAGGTCGCGCGGAATTCGGCCTCGGTCTCGCCGGGGAATCCGGTCATGACGTCGGCGCCAAAAGCGGCTTCCGGCAGCAGCGCCTGCGCCTGGCGGATCCGCTGTTCATAGTGCCGGGCGCGGTAGCGCCGCTGCATGCGCTTGAGAACCGAATCGGCGCCCGACTGCAACGGTGCGTGGACGTGCCGGCAGAGGCGGTCGGTCGAGGCCATCGGCTCCAGCAGCTCCTCGCTCAGGTCCATCGGCTCCACTGAACTGAGCCGCAAGCGCCGCGCCTCCGTCTCTCGCAGGATCAGCCGCAGCAGGTCCGCCAGTCGCAACCGGTCGTCCCGCCGGAAACCGCTCTCGCGCCCCCAGCGCCCGAGGTTGATGCCCGTCAGCACGATTTCGGCGTAGTTGCGCGCCAGCGCGCGTACCTGTTCGAGCACCTGCTCCAGCGGCATCGAGCGGCTGCGCCCGCGCACCATCGGAATGATGCAGAAGCTGCAGCGGTTCGAGCACCCATCTTGAATCTTCAGATTCGGTCGCGTCCGGTCGCCGAAAGCGTCCTCCACCGGCGCGGAAAGGAACTCCGTCGTGGCGCCGAGATCGCCGACGTGGATCTGCCCGTGATACGGCGCGCCCGCGCTGCCGGCCCCGGTCCCGATACGGATCAGCTCTGGTATGCCAGGTTTGTGCGAATTCCCGACCACCCAGGCTACTCCGGGCAGCCCCGCCAGTTCCTCCGGTGCACGCTGGGCGTAGCAGCCCGTCACCAGGATTCGCGCCGCGGGGTTCTCGCGATGCACGCGGTGGATACTCTTGCGCACGTCCTCGTCGGCCGCCGCGGTCACCGTGCACGTGTTCAGAATCACCACGTCGGCGCTCTGCGCCTCGCCGGCCTCGGCCAACCCAGCCTGACCGAGCAGGCCCTGCAGCGCGGCCCCGTCGGCCTGGGTCGCCCGGCACCCGAAGTTCTGGATGAAAAACCGCCGCATCGCTGGGTGGGAATCTTCGATCCCCTCTCACCCACTGTAGCCCGCACGCTGAGTCTTCCGCAGGCTCGGCCCGGCAACGGTTTCGTTCGAGCGGCGGCATCCAGCCGCGCGCAGTGGGCTGTGAACCCGCCGGATTCCACCCCGGACCATGTCTCCCAAAATAAATCGGGGCGCAACGCCTGGGTGGCATCGCGCCCCTCTCGCGAAATTGAATGGAACAGCTCTAGCTTTTGGCCAAAACCGCTTTGCTCCGACGCCGGATCAGGCCGATCCCGATGAGACCCCCGCCCACCAGCAGCAGCGCCGCGGGTTCGGGCGCGGACACGTCGGAACCGGTAAACAGCAGACCCATCGGGTTAGAGGTCGTATCTGTCCCCGTTCCGGTCTGGTAAAGGTCAAACGTGATGGTATGCGTGCCGGGTCCCAGGTGATAGTTGGACAACACGCCGTCTTGTCCCGCCAGGCAGCCGATCACTTGTCCGGAGCAGGCTGAACCTTGGGTGTACACCGGGGCAAACACCTGCACGCCGTCCACGTAGACGCCCGCCGAATCGTCCGCCCAGACCTGGAGGTTCAGCACGTTGTTCTCCGTCGCGGTGAACGTGTCGGTGATGGTCACTACCGGGGTGGAGCCGAGGGACGGCTGGAAATGGTTGCCTTCGTAGCCCGTCTGCGCGTAGGAAATCCATACCGCGCTGGACCCGTTGGGGTTGTTCGGCTGCCAAAGTGGGTGCGCGCCGATCGCCACGGTCAAACCGGAGGGCCCGATTCCATTGTATTGACCGCTCGAATTGAGATTCGAATACGCCAGACCCGCTCCCGAGTTAATCAGAATTGTCGCCGCTTTCGCAGGGACCGCCGGCAGCAGCCACAATGCCGCTGCCGCAGCCCAAATTGTCAGTTTTCGCCCGTCCACGAGATTCTTCGCTCCTTATTCTTTCTCTCTGCCCCCTCAACCATAGCCATGCGTTGCCAGCCGCCACCATGACCCGTATGCTTGATCTGTACTAGTACCGGACGGCAAAAGTTCCGAACCGTCCGCGCGTGAATCGCTTCCGCCGGCCGGCGTTCGTCGCATTTCTTCCGCTGCCCCTAAAGTTCTGCCCCACTTCTGCCGATACTCCGGGTGCCATGTCCCTAGACCGTCTCCTCTCCCAATCGGAGATCGACAACGTTTTCCACCGCATGCGGAAGGTCAAAACGACCGAGGACCCCTGCAAGAAGGCCCTGCCGTACGACTTCCGGCGCCCCGATCGCATCGCCAAGGATCGAGCTCCGGGCGATCCACATGCTGCACGAGAACTTCGCCCGCAGCCTGGCCTCCAGCCTTTCCGCCTACCTGCGCGCCTATGTCATGGTCAATCTGGTCTCGGTGGAACAGATTTCCTTTCTCGAATTCACCCAGTGCCTGCCCTCGCCCTCGTGCATCGTCTCCATGGCCATGCGGCCGTTTGACAGCAACGCCATCCTGGAGATGAACCCGAGCATCGTCTACCCCGTCCTGGAGATGCTGCTGGGCGGCAGCGGCAAAACCCGCCTCAAGGTGGAACGCGAAATCACGGAAATCGAGGTGAGCCTGTTCGAGGGCGTGCTGAGAGTCGTGCTCCACGATCTGGAACAAAGCTGGGCTCCCATCTCGCCGGTCCAGTTCCGGGTCGAGAAACACGAAACGGAGCCCCAGTTGCTTCAGATCCTGTCGCCCAGCGAGGCCGTCGTCGCCGTGGGCATCGAAATCCGCATCGGGGAACTGGCCGGGATGATGAACGTGGGCATTCCCTCGATCATCATCAAAATGCTGCGCCAGAAGTTCGACCAGCAGTGGTCCGTACGCAAGGCCGATGCGACCGAGGAAGACCGCCAGCGGGCGCTCAGACTGCTGCTGCAAGCTCAGGTCAAATTCGATACGCGGCTGCAGGGCCCGGTCATGAACGTTCACGAGATGTTGGGAATAGAAGAAGGCGATGTCGTCGTCTTCGATTACCCTATCGGCCGGCCCGTCGATCTGTTGGCCAACGGGCGCCTGCTGTTCCACGGCCGGGTCGTCAACACGGGGAGAAAACGTGCCATCGCCCTGGACCAGGTTCACGAGAGTGACTGACCTGCCGGCCTCGCCGGGCCCGGCGCTCTGGCGCCCGAGAACCAGGAATAATGGAGGGCGTGGACCAACCTCTCCTGCCGGCGCCCGCCTCCAGGCCGCTATACGCGCTGGCCATCTTCCTCAACGCCTTTCTGCTGTTTGCGGTCCAGCCGCTGATCGGCAAGGCCATTTTGCCCTGGTTCGGCGGGGTGGCAGCCGTCTGGACCGTCTGTCTGCTGTTTTTTCAGGTCGCACTGTTGCTCGGCTACTACTATGCCCACGTGCTCTCCGAGCGCTGCCGGCCGCGCCTGCAGGGCCGCGTCCACGCCACGCTTCTCGCCCTCAGCTTGCTTGTGCTGCCGATCCTGCCGCACGACACCTGGAAGCCCACCGGCTCGGCGTACCCCACGCTGAGCATTCTACTGCTGCTGAGCTGCACCATCGGGCTGCCCTATTGCCTGCTCTCTTCCACCAGCCCGCTGTTGCAGGCCTGGTACGCGAAATCGCGCCCCGGCGCGGCGCCCTACCGCTTCTACGCGCTCTCCAACGCTGGCTCCATGCTGGCCCTGCTCAGCTACCCGCTACTCATCGAGCCGCGGCTGTCCACTTCGCACCAGGGCACCGGCTGGTCGCTGGTCTATGCCGCCGCGGTCCTGCTGTGCGCCTTCATCGCCCTCAGTGCTCATCGTTCCGCGGACGTTCAGCCGCCGCTGGCGAAGGCCGCCGCCGACGAAAGCGCGCTCGCGACGGGCGCAGCGCCGGACGGGAAAACCAAGGCTCTGTGGATGGCGCTCGCCGGCTGCTCGTCGCTCTTGTTGCTCGGCATCACCACCCACGTGACTCAGAACATCGCCTCGGTCCCGCTGCTGTGGATCATCCCGCTGGCGTTGTACCTGCTCAGCTTCATCCTGTGTTTTGACGGCCGCCGGTGGTACCGGCGCGCTCTGTTCCTGCGGCTGGTCGGCCTGGCGCTGGCTTCGATGGCCTACACGCTATCGCCTTCGGTCGCGCCGCTGCCGCTCAGTCTGCAGATCGGTCTGTTCTGTGGCGGCCTGTTCATCTGCTGCATGTTCTGCCACGGCGAACTGGTCCGGTTGAAGCCCGATCCGGCGCACCTGACCGTGTTCTATCTGCTGATTGCGCTGGGCAGCGCCATCGGCGCCGTCTTCGTCGCCTTGGTGGCGCCGATGGTCTTCAATGGCTACTACGAACTGCCTGTCGCCCTGGGCTTCTGCGCGCTGCTGGTGCCCGTGCTCTACCGGCGCGATCCCGCGATCGGCCCGTTCCGCTGGGCTGTGCTGCTGGCGCTGGTGTTTGGGCTGGTTGCCTGTCTGGTTGGGGTCACCGTGGTCCAGACCCCGCCCCGGCGCGTCATGGTGCGCAATTTCTACGGCGTGCTGAGCGTGATCGACCAGCTCGCGCCAGGCCAGCTCCAGTTGTCAGGCCAGACCAGCGCCGCAGCGCTGGAGAATCTGCGCGCGCGCCGGCTGATGAACGGCACCATCGACCACGGCCTGCAGTTCCTCGCCGCGGCCCGGCGGCGCGAGCCGACCACCTACTACGGGCCCGATAGTGGCGTCGGCATCGCCTTGCGCTCGGCCAATCGCGGGCACCCCGGCCCGCTGCGCGTCGGCCTGGTCGGGCTCGGCGCGGGCACGCTCGCCGCCTACGGCCGCCCGCTCGACCGCTATACCTTCTACGAAATCAACCCGCTCGACGTGGCGCTGGCCCGAACGGAGTTCACCTTCCTCCGCGACTCGCCGGCGGCGGTGGATATCGTTTTGGGAGACGCACGCCTGTCGCTCGAACGCCAGCCCGGGCAGGCCTTCGACGTTCTGGCCGTGGACGCCTTCTCCGGCGATTCGATTCCAGTCCACCTGCTCACCCTGCAGGCTTTCGAGCTCTACTTCCACCAGCTCCAGCCCGGCGGCGTGCTGGCCGTGCACATTACCAACCGTTATCTCAACCTGAAGCCCGTCGTCCAGGCTGCGGCCGCGCGGCTGAACAAGGAAGCCGTGTCCATCGACAGCCGGGCCGGCCATGACAACGGCGTCTACCACGCAACCTGGGTCCTGCTCGGTGACCGCGCCGGCTTCCTGGGACGCGACGAGATCCGGCAGGCCGGGCAGCCGCTCCCGCCGCCACTGCACCCGCAACTCTGGACCGACGACTTTAGCAGCCTGGTCCCGCTTCTCATGTGATGCCCGGCCTCGGCGCAGTTTTAAGTGGACTGGAAGGGTTATCGACTACACGGGGACTGCTTCTCTTTCCTGAAACCTCGCGCGCGGGGGACACCGAGGCCCACTCGCCTCCGAGACGACCACCAGACCCTCTCCCGAGGGCGACACCAAGGCGTTCGCCGCGAATGCCGCAGGTGTGTCCCCGCGCTACCGCTGCGCCGGATGGACTTCAGCCGTCTCCTCACCCGTGTTTTCACCCCCGATCGAGGACGCCCGCTGGGGACGCCCGCTTCCATGCCGTGAGATATGAGGGCAAAGTGGACCCGAAAGGTTATAATGGCCCCATGAGCGGACTGGTAACTCTCGCGACCGTGCTCGACCCCTCCGCCCTGCAGGCCAAGCAGGAGCAACTGTTCGCCATTCTGCGCTCCATGGGCCGCGTGCTGGTGGCTTACTCCGGCGGGACCGATTCGGCCTACCTGGCCTGGGCCGCGCACCAGGCGCTGGGCGACAATGCCGTCGCCGTGACCGCCGATTCGCCCTCGGTGCCCCGCTCGCACATGCGCGAGGCCATCGAATTCGCGCGCCAGTTCGGCATCCGCCACGAAATCGTCGAGACCCGCGAGTTTGAGAATCCGGCCTACTCGGCCAACAATCCCGACCGCTGCTTCCACTGCAAGGACGAGCTGTTCCGGCGCATGGAGGAGATCGCTCCGGCCTTCGAGCTGCGCCTTTCCGCCGGCCAGGCGATCGTCTACGGCGTCAACACCGACGACCTGGGCGACTATCGGCCCGGTCAGAAGGCGGCTCAGAGCCACGCCGTCAAAGCTCCGCTGGTCGAGGCGGGCCTCAGCAAGGCCGAGATTCGCGAACTCTCCCGCCTGGCTGGTCTGCCGACCTGGGACCGTCCGGCTGCCGCCTGCCTCAGCTCGCGCGTGGCCTATGGCACCGCGGTCACGCCGGACAACATCCGGCTGGTCGAAAACGCCGAGGAAGCCCTGAAGGAACTCGGCTTCCGCCAGTTCCGCGTGCGCTACCACTCGGCCGAACTGGTGCGGGTCGAAATCGCCCGCGCCGAACTGCCGCGCGCCCTCTCGCTGGATGTCTTCGACGCCATCTCCCGCCGCCTGAAGAGCCTGGGCTTCCAATACGTCACGCTCGATCTGGACGGCTACCGTCAGGGATCGATGAACGAAGTCCTGCCGGCCGCAAAATCCACCGGGCTTTAGCCGCTCGACCCCGCACCGCGCGCGGGCAGGGAAGCTGCGCGGGGGCTCCGGCAGGCAGCACCACCAGGAAGTTGTGGATTACCCACCGACCGGCTGCAACCGAGCCGCCACGGGCGTATAGTGGCAGCGGAGGTTTGTCCATGCTCGACAAGAAGGCGGACCTCGCCGGACCCGGGATCGGGGATTACGGCGAACTCGAGAAGATCCTCCCGCACAACTACAGCTCCCTTCTATCGCCCCAGGAAACGCAGCAGGCCATCTTCGCCGCGAAGAACTACATCGAAGAGAACCTGTGCCGGGAATTGAACCTGATGATGGTCACGGTGCCGCTGATCGTCGATGCCGAAAGCGGCGTCAACGACCTGCTGGACCGCGACGGCTCGCGCACTCCGGTGCAGTTCCACGTCTCTAACGATCGCGACCTGCACCCCATCGACGCCCAGGTGGTGCAGGCCGCGACCAAGTGGAAGCGCATCGCGCTGCAGCGCTTCCGCATGCAGACCGGCGAGGGCCTGTGCACCGACATGCGGGCCGTGCGCAAGGACTACTTCCTCGACCACGACCACAGCGCGTACGTCGATCAGTGGGACTGGGAGAAGGTCATCGGCGCGGACGAGCGCCATCTGGCGTTTCTCAAGCACACGGTCAACGGCATCTGGAAGGTGCTGACCGGCGCCGAGCGCCACGTGCAGGAGATGTTCCAGCAACTCAAGGATCCGCGCTTCCCCAACCTGCCCGAGAAGCTGACCTTCCTGCACGCCGAGGAGTTGCTCGAGATGTACCCCGACCTGCCGCGCAAGCAGCGCGAGACGGCCATCCTCCAGCAGGTTCCGGCGGTCTTCATCATCGGCATCGGATGGACGCTCAAGGACGGCTACCCGCACGAAATGCGCGCCGCGGACTACGACGACTGGGTCACCGAAACGCTCTCCAGCGAAGGCCGGCCGATGCACGGCCTCAATGGCGACATCCTGGTCTGGAACCACGTCACGCGGCGGCGCCACGAGCTGACCTCGATGGGCATCCGCGTCAATGCCGAGACCCTGCGCCGGCAGCTCGAACTCACCGGCCAGTTGGATTTTTTGAAGTACCCGTATCACCGCGACATCGTCAACGGCAAGCTGCCGCTGTCGATCGGCGGCGGCATCGGGCAGTCGCGCACGCTCATGCTGCTGCTGCGCAAAGCGCACCTGGGCGAGGTCAGCGTGACCATCTGGCCCGCGATCCTCAAGGAAATGTGCGCCCGCAAGAACATCCACGTGCTGGAGTGAGTCACTCGATCGGGATGCGCCCGGGCTAGCGTTTGCCGAACTTCAGCCGGCGTCCGAGAATCATTTTGACCAGCAGGTGATCGGTGCCGCCGGTCAGGCCGATGCCGGTGGCGAAGTTGAATTCCCAGTCGGGGCTGAGATTCAGGTCGATCGCCGGCATGATGGCCTGCTGCTGCTGGCTGAGCGGGTCGAAGCCGGTGATCGAACCGGTCGAGCCGTAGTATTCGAACCCCATATTCACCTTCTTCGTGACGTCGTAGCCGACCTTGACGTTGGGCGAAAAGGTGACGCCCTTCGGTACTTCGAAGCCGTGGAACGAGCGATCCAGGGTCGGGTTGAAGCACAGATACCAGCGGCCGAGTTGCTTGTCGACGATGGGCCGGATCTCCCAGGTCCAGGTGTCGGTGGAGTAGCTGCGGCGCTGGTAGCCGACCTCCATCGACAAGCTCACGCCGACCGGCCAGTGCCACTCCTCCGGGATCCGGACGCGAGGCCGGATGTGGTCGCCGACCCACTGGTAGCCCTCGCTGGCGCGATAGCTCGTGAAGACGTAGAAGCCGGTCTCAAACCATGGCGTAATGCCCTCGGTGATCTCCACCGTTTCGTGCAGCGCGTGCTCGTCGGCCCGCACGCCGTCCACCATGGTCTTCGATCCCTCGAAGGTGAAATTCGAATGCAGCCTCCACCATCGTCGTGCCCGGCGCGACCGTTTCCGATCCATACACCTGGACTTCGTAGTTGCCCTGGGCGCGCAGCGGCGGCATCGGCAGGAACGCCAACAGCAGGGCCGGGCCGAAGAGACCGAAGCATTTTGACATCAGTGACACAAGGAATCCCATCAAGCTCAGGCCATCGCGGCGAAGCGGATCACGCAGGACCGCAGCGGTCCGGACCCGATGAACCATTATCCTGCGCGGACGCGCCACCGCCGCTCTACCGTTGTCTTGATGGGTTTTGTGACGCCGCGGTTGCGCTGAAACGACGGGTCGCGCACGATGGCACAAGGAGGGTGCATGAAAGTCATTGCCGACGTGTGCGTGATTCCAATCGGGATTGGCGTCTCCGTTTCCAAAGAAGTCAGCGTGTGCGAGCGCATCTTCGCCGAAGCGGGCCTGAAGACTAAACTCCACGCCTACGGTACGAACCTCGAGGGCGAGTGGGACGACGTGTTCGCCGCCATCAAGCGCTGTCACGAAGTGTTGCACTCGATGGGCGTGGCGCGGATCTCGAGCAGCCTGCGCTTCGGGACGCGAGTGGACCGCGAGCAGACCATGGAGGACAAGATCCGCAGCGTGGAAGCGAAGCTGCGCTGAGCGCCGGCCTCAGCAGCACTTCACCTGACGGTAGCGCGAGCGCATCCGGGCATCGAAGAAACGACGCCACTCGGCTGGCGAGTGCGTGCGGGCGTGGGCAGCGAGATGGCGCCGGTAGGCGTTCTCGTCGCCGAGCTCGCGCAGCAGTTCGAGGATGAAAGCGAGGCAGCGGCGCATCAGATCTCCTCCGCGTTCAGGCGTGTTTGCACAAACGGCGTCTCGTGCAGCAGCGCCGAGCGCGTCCCGTTCAGAATGCCGATCCAGAGGCGCGCCGAATCGATCAGCACCAGGCTGACCATGATCAGGAACACGCCGCAAACAGCGGCGTCGAGCCGCGCGTTGATAATCAGCTCGCGCGTTTCGGCGGCCTGGCCGGCGGCGATCCGGCCGGTGTCGAGAGCCGACTGCAGCACGCGCGCCTGCGCCAGAAAGCCGACCCGCGGCAGGTCGGAGAAGATCTTCTGCCAGCAGGCGGTGAACGTGGCCGAGACCAGCCAGACCAGCGGCGCGCACGGGATCCACATGTATTTCGCGCGATGCATTTTGACGAGCACGGTGGTGCAAAGGCACAAGGCGATAGTGGCGAGCAACTGGTTGGCGATGCCGAACAGCGGCCACAGCGAGTTGATGCCGCCCAGCGGATCGCGCACGCCCTGGTAGAGGAAATAGCCCCAGGCCATAACGATCAGCGCGCTCGAGAGCAGGATGCCGGGCATCCAGTGGACCCGCGAAAACGGGCGGTAGACGTGGCCCAGCAGATCCTGAATCATGAAGCGGCCGACGCGCGTGCCGGCGTCGAGAATGGTCAGGATGAACAGGGCCTCGAACATGATCGCGAAGTGATACCAGAAGCCCAGAAACCATGTGCCGCCGAGGCCGCGCGCGAAGATGTGGGCCATGCCCAGCGCCAGCGAAGGCGCGCCGCCGGTGCGCGCGAACAACGTCCGTTCGCCGACCTGCGCGGCGAGCCCGGCCATCTGGTCCACCGTCACCGGGAAGCCCCAGCCGCTGATGACGGCGCTGGCCGCGAGCGGCGTTGCGCCGACGATGCCGGCCGGCGAGTTGACGGCGAGGTAGACGCCGGGATCGAGGACGCAAGCCGCGATCAGGGCCATCAGTGCCACGAAGCCTTCGAGCAACATCGCGCCGTAGCCGATCGGAAAGGCGTGGCCTTCGCGCGCGATCAGCTTGGGCGTGGTGCCCGAGGAGATGAGGGCGTGGAAGCCGGAGACGGCGCCGCAGGCGATGGTGATGAAGCAGAACGGGAAGATCCGGCCGGCAAAGATCGGGCCGGTGCCATCGACAAAACGTGTGAACGGCGCCATCTGCAATGGCGGGCGGACGGCGAGAATGCCGACGGCGAGCATCAGGATCACGCCGAGTTTGACAAACGTGCTGAGGTAGCCGCGCGGCGCCAGCAGCAGCCACACGGGCAGGGCACTGGCGAGGAAACCGTAGATCACGATGATCGCGGCCAGCGCCATCGTGCCCCAGGTGAACCACGGCGCAACGAGCGGCGAGCGGCTGACCCACTGGCCGGCGAAGATGGCGGCCAACACCAGCAGGAAGCCGCCCAGCGACGCTTCGAGAACTTTGCCCGGACGCCAGTAGCGCAGCGTCAGGCCCATCAGCACCGCGATGGGCATGGTGGCGGCGATGGTGAACGTGCTCCAGGGGCTGAACTTCAACGCGTTGACGACGACCAGCGCCATCACCGCGAGCATGATGATCATGATCAGCAAGGCGGCGGCCATGGCGCTGACGCCGCCGATGCGGCCGATCTCTTCCCGCGCCATTTCGCCGAGCGAACGGCCGTCGCGCCGCATTGAGCAGAACAGCACGACGAAATCCTGCACGGCGCCGCCCAGCACCGCGCCGAGGATGATCCACAGCGTGCCGGGCAGGTAACCGAACTGCGCGGCCAGCGTCGGACCGACGAGCGGGCCCGGCCCGGCGATGGCGGCGAAGTGCAGACCGAACAGGATCCACTTGTTAGTCGGTTCGAAGTCGTGGCCGTCGCGCAGCCGCTCGGCGGGCGTGGCGCGGGTGTCGTCCAGGCACAGGACCTTGGCCGCGATGAACTTGCCGTAGAGCCGGTAGCCGGCGAGGAACGTGCAGACGGCGGCGACCACCAGCCACAGGCTGTTGACGGGCTCGCCGCGATGGATCGCTATGCCGCCCAGACAAAGCGCGCCCGCGGCCGCGAACGCCAGCCAGACGAAGCGTCCGAAGAGTCTTTTCACCACTGGTGTGATTCTACGTCGCCTTGGCGACTCGTGCCCGCGAGCGGGCGCCCGTGCTTCAGAGGCCGATGCCGATCAGCAGCTCGGCCTGGTTGGCGTTGAGCTTGGGCAGCGTGCTGGCCGAGATATTGCCGTAGCGCGACCAGCGCAATTCGCCGGAGATCTTGATCATCAGGATCTTGAACTGCACGCCGCCGCCGAGCGCGAGGCCCTCCTGCCAGCCGCTGGTGGAGGAGGAGCTGTACGCGCCCCCCGAGGCGCTCGTCACGGGCACGGCGATCAGCGAGCCCGGGATGCCCGTGGAATAGCGGTTCGCGAGGCCGGCTTCGACGAACGGGCGGAAGATCATATGGGTGTTGAAGGATTTCTTCAGCAGGATGGGCACGTCGAAGGAGTCCATGTCGAACTGTTGGAGCAACGACAAGCCGGTGAGCGGGTAAGTGATCGTGGCCGTCGAGCCAGACTTCTTATAGAGCAGGTCAACCTCAACGGCCAAACCCCAGGGCAGGCGCAGCTCGCCGTAGGGGCCGATGGTGTAAACGTGGTCGTCCTGGGTGACGTTGCTGGCGCCCTCAGTGAAATCCGTCAGGCGTGCGCCGCCCTTCAACCCGAAGCCCAGCGGCAGTTGGGCCTGCAACGGGAACGCTGCGCAAGCCAGAACAATAAGCGATAAAAATGTTCCGCGCATGCTCTTATCGTGGGCGTCAATTCAGGCGGAGTCAAGTCATGTCGCGAGAGCTAATGCCGGACGCCGGGCGGGCCCGAACGGAGTTTACATTGGTCACCCAAGAGTCCACCGCGATGCGGGGTGCGGTCCGCGCCAAAAGCGGGGACAGCCACCGTTTTTCGCTGTGGCAAACCTATTAGATCAATGCGGCTTCGTGCGAAAAGCGGTGGCTGTCGCCGTTTTTTGGCGCCGCATCGACTATTACCACGGGCTGTTAGAGCAGCGCGCTGCCGCGCAGCGGGCATGGGAAACCAGCCGCACCATTTGCGCGATTCGGAGGGGCTGTCCTGGTTCCGGCGTACACGTTGTGGAGGCGATTCCGCGGCCGTCGGTTCGGTGTCGTTGCAGCGCGAAAACACAAATCTGAAGGAACAAAGCCAATTGTCGACTTTTATCTTTGGGATGAATAACTTAAAAGGCTATCAATCGATAGATTATTCGCCAAATATTCGTTTTTTCAAAGAGCGCGGATGGCGGGCCGAAGAGGCGGGCCATCCGATTCATCCTACGCCCTGATGTCAAGCTGTAGACGCTATCGCCGCGCCGGCCCGGGGCGGTTCAATACCGAGGGGTGCCCGGCGATATCAAAGCCGGTCTAAGAGGCCGTCATCGTGACGGGATCCCAATGGCAAATGCGGCCCTCGAAATAGCTGGTGTTGCACAGCAAGGCCGGGCCGGTGGCGCGGAAGCCGAACTCGGCGTCCTCGAAAAACGGCTTGCGCGTGCGCACCGCGTCGAAGAAGTTGTGCACGTGGATCTGGTGCGCGTCGCGGGGCGAAGTAAACTTCTGCTGCGACGGGCCGCCCAGGCCGGCGGAGGTCACAAGCTGCAATGGGTACTTCTCACGGTACGTGCGCATGTATTCTTCCTGGGTCTTTTTGGAAAATGTGTCGGCGGTCTGGCCCGGCTCTTTCTCGCGCGGCACGCGATTCAGCGTGACGCTGGTGACGTCGGTCGTGATCGTGCCCTCGCTGCCGATGAAGCGGTAGCCGAAATCCTCGTCGGCTTTCGAGCTCTTGAAGTTCACTCGCAGCATGAACTGAAACCGGGGATGATGTTCAGATTTGTCGTAGTCGATAATTCCGATCTGCGTGTCGGGCACGTCGCGGCCGTCGATCCAGTAGCGCAAGCCGCCCGTGGAAAAAATCTGCCGCGGCCCGAGCGCGCCGGTGGCCGTGTGCAGGCCGGTGAATAGATGCACGTAGAGATCGCCCGCGACGGCCGTGCCGTAGTCGCGGTAGTTGCGCCAGCGGAACAGGCGGATGGGCTCGAAGGGGCGCTTGGGCGCGGTGCCGAGGAAGCGGTCCCAGTCGATGTTTTGCGGGCTGGCGTCGGGCGGGATCGAATACTGCCACGCGCCCATTGCGGTGTTGCGGTCGAGCCACGCCTCGACGCTGTTCAACTCGCCGATTGCGCCGGCGGCGAGCAACTGGCGGATCTTCTGAAAAGCGTGCGCGGAGGCGTACTGGCTGCCCATCTGGAAGATGCGGCCGCTCTTTTTCCAGGCGTCGATGACGCGCTGGCCGTCCTCGATTTTTTGCACCATCGGCTTCTCGCAATAAACGTCCTTGCCCGCGGCCAGGGCGTCGATGGAGATGCGGGCGTGCCAATGGTCGGGCGTGGCGATCATGACGGCGTCGATGTCGCGGCGCGCGATCAGCTCGCGGTAATCGCGGGTAGTGGCGATGCCCGGATAGAGTTCCTTCATCCGGTCGAGCCGGGAGTCGTAAATGTCGGCCGCGGCCACGATCTCGACGCCGGGCACGATCGAAGCGTCGTGCGCGTCGCCCTGGCCCATGCCGCCGGGTCCAATCACCGCGATTCGGATTTTGTCATTAGCCATCATGATCGTGATTCCTCCCGCTTACGCCTCGACAACCCGCATCGTCACGGGGTCCCAATGCTTGATGCGGCCCTCGTAGTAGCTCATGTTGGCCAGCAGCGCCGGACCGGCGGCGCGCAAGCCGAACTCCGCGTCCTCGACCACCGGCTGGCGCGAGCGGACCGCGTTGAAGAAATTCGTATGGTGCGCGAAGTCGTCAGAATAACGGCGGGGCGGGACGAAGTTCACTTCGTCCACGGGCACGAGGGACTCGGCGGTGACCGTCTTCTCGGGATATTTACGGCGATATGCGGCGATGATTTTCTCCGCGGTGGCGCGGGAGAATCCGCCCGCCGTCATGCCCGGCTCCTGTTCTTTTGGCGGACGGCTTAAGCTGACGCCGTTGCCGATGGTCATGACGGCGTCACTGCCGGTGAATTTGAAAGCGCCGGTCTCGCCGCCGCCGCAGACGAAGTTCACTCTCAGGGCGAGGTTGAATGCCGGATGCTGGTCCGTGCGCGGGTAGTCGTAGAGGCCGAGCATAATGTCGGGCGCGTCGCGATCGCCCTTCCAGAAATACGTGCCGCCGGAGGCGAAGGCGCGCACGGGGCCGAGCGAACTGGTGACGAAATGGATGCCCGTGAACAGGTGCACGAACAGGTCGCCGGCCACGCCGGTGCCGTAATCGCTCCAATTTCTCCACTGGAACAGGCGCTGCGCGTCGAATGGCCGCTTGGGCGCGCTGCCGAGAAAGCGGTCCCAGTCGATGGTCTGCGGACTTGCGTCGGGCGGAATCGAGTAGCGCCACGCGCCGATGGCGGAGTTGCGGTCGATCCACGCCTCCACCATATTCAGCGTGCCGATGGCGCCGGAGCGGAACAACTCCTGCGCCTTCTGGTAGACCACGGAGCTGACTCTCTGGCTGCCCACCTGGAGGATGCGGCCATTCTTTCTCGAGGTCTCGATGAGACGGTGGCCGTCCTGCCACTGCTTCACCATGGGCTTTTGAACATAAACGTCTTTGCCGGCCTCCATCGCTTCGGCGGCGATCTGCGCATGCCAGTGGTCGGGCGTGGCGATGATCACGGCGTCGATATCTTTGCGGGCGAGCACCTCGCGATGGTCGCGCGTCGTGAAAATGTCCTGCCCCCAGTGCTCCTTGGCGCGGGTCAGGCGGCCTTCGTAAACGTCGCACACGGCCACCAGTTTGGTACCCGGCACGCTGATCGCGGTCCCGGTATCGCCTTGGCCCATGATGCCGCAGCCGATGGTGGCGAATTGAATGCGATCGTTGGGGCTGGAGGCGGCCTGTTGCGCAAGAGCGGCCGGGAGCGCGAGGCCGGCCGCGCCGCTGGCTTGCAGAAAGTGTCGGCGGGTGGATGCCATGGCAATTATTCTATTGCGTATTGGCGCTGCCGTTGCGGGGACCGACGGATGTGGGCGCGGCGAAAGGTATATTCTGCGGGCGCGGCAGGAGATGCATTGAGCGGTGCGCAGCGCGCCTCCGCCGTGCGAAAACGCTGGCTAGGATTTATCGGAAGACACAGACGGCGCGGACGTGCCGCCTGAGGAAGTGCTGCCTTCGGAGCTGCTGCCCGAGGATGATTTGGAGGGCGATTCCTTCGCTTTGGAAGACTTTTCCTTCGCGGACTCTTTGCCTTCGCCGGCTTGGCCCGTGTCCTTTGAATCGTCCTTGCGCGCGTGCGATCCGCCGTTGGATCGACCCTTCTTCGCGTAGTCCGTCTCGTACCAGCCGCTGCCCTTGAATTGGAATGTCGGCGCCGTCATCTGGCGCTTGACTGCGCCGCCACAGCCGGCGTGCACCTTCAGCGGCGCGTCGGAGAACTTCTGCAGAACTTCAAAGACTGCATCGCACTTCTGGCACTTGTATTCATACAAAGGCATTTCGATCGTTTCCAGCTTCGCTCTTCTACTCCATTATGAGCCATTGCGACAGAACGCATGGGCAACGCTGGCAGCAGGTGCGACTCTCGCCGCCGGGCCTCATGCCGCAGCCACGATGGCCGCGCGCCTCTCGACCGGCGGGGGTGATTCGCGCCCTAAGGAAGTTTTTTCTTCCCCGGGTCGGCTTGTTCTTTCACTGATTCCGGCGTAGGGGTAACTGGCACCGGCGCGGTCACCGGTTGCGCCACGCTCCTGGCCGCGGTCACCGGAGCGACGCCGTTGAGCACATCGAGCGCCTTCTTCAACACCGGGTCCTCGCCCGGTTTCCTGGCCGGCGGCGCAGCTTGCTGGTCCGGCTCGACGTCTTCCTCTTCGAGCGGCTGGCCCTCAATGTCGTTCACCAGGAATTCGGGCACCACCGGAGTTTCCTGGAACGCCTTGCCCAAAGGCGAGTAGTATTTCGCAACGGCCAGCAGCACGGCTCCGCCGTCTTCGGTGCGGATGACTTTGCGCACGGCCGCATCGCCGAAGGTGCGCTCTCCGACCACCTGCGCGCGCTTGTTGTCCACCAGCGCCGCCGCGGCGATCTCTGCCGCGCCCAGCGTGCCGCGATTTGTCAGGACTACCATCGGGCCGTTGAAGATCACCTTCGCCGGGTCGGCCTCAAAGCTCTGCTTAGGCATCGTCTGGCCCTGCAGCGTGGCAATGGTCCCTTTGCCGAGGAACAGGTTCGCCAGCGCGATCCCCTCCTCGTCCGCGCTCACCGCGTCGTGACGCAGGTCGAGAATCAGTCGCTTGGCTCCGCGCTTTTCAATCTCCTTGACCGCCGCCGCCACTTGGGCCGCCTGGCCCGCGCTCAGGTCGTACACCTGCACCAGTCCCGTCTGGTTGTCCGCCAGGCGCACCACGATCGGCGGCGACTTGATCTCGGCGCGCGTCAGCTTGATCGTGACCGGATCGGGCTTGCGCAGTCGCAGAACCGTCAGATCGACCGTCGTTCCGGGGTCGCCCTCGAGCAGCAGGTCGGCAAACGCCAGCGGCATATCGCGCGTCTGAATCCCGTTGATCGATTCGACGATGTCGCCGGTCGAAATGCCGGCCTTGTCGGCAGGCGAGCCTAGAATCGCGTCCACGACGTTGATTTCGTAGCCGTACTTGCGGCTCAACACCAATCCCACTGCCGCTCTTTTTAGTTCCTTGTCCTTGACGTACTGCTTGTACTGGTCGGCGTTCAGATAGCTGGCGAAGGGATCGATGGAAATCAGCAGTCCGTTGATTGCCCCCAGAGTGACGTTCTTCATGTCGGGCTCTTCCACATAGTCCGACTTGATCTTGGCAAACACCTCGGCATAGACGCTCAGGTGCCGGTATGGCGCCGCCGGATCCTCAGACACAGGCTGGCTTTGGCCCACCAGCGAGCCGGCCAGAATCAACGCCACCAGGATGCTGGAGACGCCCACAACAACGTACTTGAATGCTCGGTTCATAAGTTCACGACTGTGCTAAATTCTCCCAGTTTTCCCAGTGGAGCCGGGACCGCTCCTAACCCATTACTATATCAGGCGCCAGCCGCCGCGCTCCCGGGCCCGGCAGTGTCCTGTTTGCTGCGTTCCATCGCAGCCGGACCCGAAAGATGTCGGTGCGAATCGCATAGGATCCGCTACCGGGCATGGCACGACGTTGCAGAGCTGCCTCGCGCGTGCAGTCACAAGCCATTAGACGCGCCGCGTCGAAAAGGGTTCTGAAAACCTGCGTCACCGTGGCGCCGCGGCACTCGGGCCGGCTCAGTTCCACGACAACCTGCGCCACGCTCCAGCCGGCTGCGAAATGCATCGATGGGTCTCTACCAGCGAACATAATCCGCGAGATCCGGCGAGAGAATGGCAATATCTTAACTCTTTTAATAATTCGAATTACCTGATATCGCAGTACTAGTCTGCGGCAGAACTACTAGTACCTAAGTTCGTTATATTTTAGTACGAAGAAGCAAGAAGTCTCTTCCGATTCCAACTGTCTTGGAGTACAATTATATTGCTTGGAGTCTCAGAGTGAGCAGACCACGTGCGGTAACTCATGGCACTTCTGGCTCCATCGCTGCGGCGATTCGGACTAGCGATTTTGGCCGTTCCGGACGCGTTGAAAGCAATTCAACGGAGCGATCGGGTCCCTCGATGTGATGGAGGGAAGGAGGCGAGCAGTGACTTATCTGATGAAGTTCCTGCGTGACGAACAGGCGCAGGACATGATTGAGTACACGCTCTTGTTGGCCTTCGTTGCGCTGGCTGCCGGGGCCGCTTGGGTTGGTATAGGTCCGGCTACCTCGACCATCGTTTCCATCCGCAATAAAGACCTGGTCAGCGCCGACGGAATCGCACATTAGTTATCACCGCTTTCCTCACCCCTGGCTGCCTTTTCCGCAATCCCGCCGCACGCCGCTCCCTCCCCGCTCCGTTCCAATTGCGTTGTTTCCGACGTGCACACCCTCAATTCTCGGCACATGTTCGCGTGTGGCGCACAATCGCGTCGGGGTTTGGATATGCTTGTTGAGCGCCGGCGCTCGCCCAAGTACTGGCGCTCGCCAGCCTCGACCAACCGGATGGATGAACCACGATGCAACCCCGCCAGACCAGCGCCTTCCCCGTTTTCCTCGCCTTCCTCGCCATGGGCTTCGCCGACGCGGCTGGGCCGCTCGTCAGCCAGGCCAAAGAGTACTTCCATATCTCCAACTTCGCCGCGCAATTCGTGACTTTCTCTGGTTTGTTGATGTTCGGTATTCTGTCCGTGCCGGCGAGCGTATTCCAGGACCGCAAGGGCAAGAAAACCGCCCTCCTGCTGGGCCTCGCTATCATGTTTGCTGGAATCGCGAGCCCGGCCATCCGCTTTCTGCCGGCGCTGAATTATACCTTTCCGCTCTTTCTTCTAACCATGCTCCTGCTGGGCGCGGGCGCAACCATCCTGCAGGTCGCCGGCAACCCGATTATGCGCGACGTTTCGGCCGCCGGGAAATACTCTCGCAATCTTTCGCTGGGACAATTCGTGAAAGCCATCGGCTCGCTCTCGGGAACGCTGATTCCCGTCGTGGCCGTGCGCTATTTCGGCGCCGATCGCGAAGCGATTTTTGCTATTTTCCCAATCTACAGCCTGGTGCTGCTGATCGCTCTCGTCTCCTGCCTGTCGCTGCGCGTGAATGAACAGCGAGCGCCGGAGCACACCTCGGCCACGTTCGGCTCCTCGCTCGCCATGCTCGGCAACGGTTACGTCGCCATGATGGTCCTGGCGCTGTTCCTCTATGTCGGCGCGGAGGTATCGGTCAGTTCGGGCATTCCGCTTTATTTGAAGGAGCGCTTTCAGGTGGACCTGACCAGCATGGGACTCCTGGGCACGATGTTCTTCTTCTTGTGGCTGACCATCGGCCGCTTTCTGGGAGGCGTGATTCTGACCTGGATGAAACCGCGGACGTTTTTCGTCATCACGTGCCTGCTCGCGCTGGTTGGGCTGCTCGCCATTTTCCTGCCCAGCCGCGCGGCTGCCTGGACCGGCTTCTGCCTCATCGGCCTCGGTTTCGCCAACATCTTCCCGCTGATCTTCTCCATCGTGATCGACAAAATGCCCGAGCACTCCAACGCGCTCTCCGGTCTGATGGTGATGGCGATCGTCGGCGGCGCCGTCGTTCCGCTGGCGCGCGGGCTGGCGGCCGATTCGTTTTCCCAGCAGGTCTCGTTCATCGTGCCGTTGCTGTGCCTGGTCTACATCGCCTGGACGGCTCTCATGAACCTGCGCGCGGCGCACGCCTGAGCGGCGGAGGAGTTCGTTTCATGCCCATGAATTCCGATACCGACGAGCGCATCGTGATGACGCTCGATGCCGGCGGCACCAACCTCAAGTTCTCCGCCATCCGCGGCAACCAGTTGCTCGCCGGCCCCATCAGCCGCCCCACCGAAGCGCACGATCTCGATCGCTGTCTCTCGAATATCGTCGCCGGCTTCGACCACATCCGCTCGTTGCTCCCCGCCGCGCCCGTCGCCATCAGCTTCGCCTTTCCCGGCCCGGCCGATTATCCCCACGGCATCGTCACCAACGAGAACAACCTGCCCGCTTTCCGCCACAGCGTCGCCCTCGGGCCCATGCTCGCCGACCGCTTCGGCATTCCCACGTTTCTCAACAACGACGGCGACCTGTTCGTCTACGGCGAGGCCATCGCCGGCTTCCTGCCGTACGTCAACGGCCTGCTCGAACAAGCCGCCAGCCCCAAGCGTTACCGCAATCTGTTCGGCATCACGCTGGGAACCGGTCTCGGAGGCGGCATCGTCGTCAACGGCGAGCTGCTGATCGGAGATAACTCCGCCGCGGGCGAGGTTTGGCTGCTGCGCGATAAGCTCGATCCGCGCATGAATGCCGAGGAAGGCGCATCCATTCGCGCCGTCCGGCGAGTTTACGCGCGCGCCGCCGGGATTACTTTCGAAGAGGCGCCCGAGCCCAAGGACATTTTTGAAATCGGTCTCGGCCGCGCCACGGGCGACGCGGCGGCGGCCCGCGAGGCCTTCCGCCAGATGGGCGAAGTGGCCGGCGATGCCGTGGCCCAGGCACTGACGCTGGTCGACGGCCTCGTCGTCGTCGGCGGAGGCATCTCCGCCGCGCATCCGCTGTTCCTGCCCGCTCTGGTCGATGCGATGAATGGCGTCTTCGAGCGCGCGGGCCAACCCATGCGGCGGCTCATCCCGCGCGTCTTCAATATTGAAGATGCCGAACAGCGCGAGACGTTCCTGCGCGGCCAGGCGCGCGAAATCACCGTCCCCGGTTCGATGCGCAAGCTCGTCTACGACCCGCTGCAGCGCACCGCCGTCGGCATTTCACGGCTGGGCACCAGCGAAGCCGTAGCGATCGGCGCCTACGCCTACGCGCTGCACCGGCTGGGCTGATCTCCGGTCCCGCGCATGGCGCAGGCTCGCAATTGGTACGATGCGCGTTAGCATGCGCTGGCTATTATCTGCACTCCTGCTTCCGTTTACGGTCCTGTGCGCTTTGGCTCAAGTGAAGCCGGCGCCGTCCGACTGGACCATCTACATCACCAACGACTCCTGTTCGGATTACACCTGGGGTTTCAACGAGGAGCCGACGCGCCGCGCCGATGCCGACGTCGTGCGCGCGCATCTGGACGAGATGAACCGCACCGACTCCCTGGCGCCGGCCGACCGCGATCGCTATAACCTGTCGATCAGCCAGGAAGCGCTGATGTTCCTGCACTATTACCCCGAGCGCAAGGCCGAGTTCCTGCGCCGCGTCCGCGAGGGCCGCATCTACATCGGGCCGTTCCTGAATAACAACCTGTGGGCCTTTCAGGGCACCGAGAGCATGATCCGCTCGATGTACCCCGCGCGCCGGCTGGAGCGCGAAACTGGCGTGCCGATGAAGATTGGCGTGCACATCGAGGAGCCGGCCCTGCCCTGGGGCGCGGCTTCGATTCTGGCCTCCAGTGGCATTGAATCGCTGCTTGTGCATTTCCTGGACTATGACTCGCACTTCTCCGCGCTGACCAATCCGCCCGTGTTCGCTTGGGCTGGCGCGGATGGACAATCGATCCGCGTGTGGATGGACGACTGGCCGGCCGAGAAAGCCAACTATGTGCAAGGCGCTTATCTTCTCAATAAGCCCGAGCTGATTGAAAAGGAATGGCTGCCCCACTACTCGCAATTGGGAGCGGGCTATCCCGCGCGCATCATCCTCGCGGCAGGAACGCATGGCGATAACGGCCCTAAGAAATGGGAACTGGCCCGCGGCTTCGCCGATTCGATCATCCACTACAACGCCCAGCCCGGTCCGCACGCGCATCTGGTCAACGCCACTCTGCCGCAGGTCTTCGCGGCGCTCGATCAGGCCATCGAGCCGGGCTGGAAGCCGCCCCTGCTGCGCGGCGATTTCGGACACGTGTGGGACGTCTGGCCGCTCACGCTCGCCAAATACGCCGCGGCGGCGCGCGCTGGCGGGCGCGCCTTTCTCGCGGCCGAGAGCCTGATCGCGTCCGCTTCGCAGCTCGATCCGGGTCTCATCGAGCGCACCCGCGCCGCGCGCGACCGCGCCGAGTGGGACTGGACCATGCTCGCCGACCATGCTTGGAACGGCGCGGACGACGCCAATCGCCGGGAAAACGCCCGCTTGCGCCGCGAGTGGAGCGCCGATCTCACCACGCTTGACGCCGATCTCGAAACCCACGCCTGGAAGGCTCTGAACCTCTCGGCGAATCCGCATAGCCTAACGCTCTTCAACAGCCTCGGCGCGCCGCGCGGTGGTCTGGTGCGCGCGGATGTGCCGCAGGACGTCGATGCCGCATTCGACGGCGCGCGCGCCGTGCCTTCGCAGGTCGTAACGGAGGACGGCCATCGCCACCTGTATTTCGTGGCGCCGCAAATCGCCGGTTTCGGCTTCGCTGCCGTGCGGCTCGGGCGCGCCGCGCGACCACCGCGGAACGCGGCGCTGCACGCGGCCACATGGGAACTCGAAAGCCCCAGGTATCGTCTGAAAATCGATCCGCGCACGGGCGCCGTGTCCTCTCTCCTGGACCGCACGCTGAACCGCGAGTTGGTCGTCCCCGGGCCCCGCGCGCTCGGAGAGACCGTTTTCTATAACGGCCGCGAGCACGCTGTTGAGAACGTCCACTCCGAGGTCGTCGCCGCCGGCCCGGTCATGGCGCGCCTGAAGGTGACGTCCTCTGTCAACGACATCCGCCTCACCACGCTCATCACGCTCTACGCCGGCCTGGACCAGGTGGATTTCGAGTACGTCATTCACAAGCCCGTGACCACCGTCGAGCAGCGCCTCACCCACGTCTTCCCGGTCCTCGCTCCGGGCGCGGTTGAGCGCATCGAAACCACCGGCGCGGTGTTGCGGCCATTGCTCTCGCCCGCCGGCGACCTGCTGCCGGGCGCCGATCCGAACCGCTTCGCCGTACAGGGTTTCGTCAACGCTTCCCTGCCGCAGGGCCCCGGCGTGACCATCGCTCCGCTCGAGGCCTTCGCTCTGCGGCGCGACCTCGATGGCCTCTCATTCGAGGCCCTGGGCAACGATCAGAACTACAAAGAATCGGGTCACGACCAGAACGGAGAAACCGATTTCCGTTTTAGCTACTCCCTGCGCAGTCACGCCGCGGCCTTTGACGAGGCGGACGCCATCGCCTGGAGTCGCGCCGCTGCCACGCCGCTGCTCGCCGCCGCCGGCCGGCTGCCCAGCGCGCCCATCCCGGGCGTGGAGGTCGATCCGCGCCGCGCCTTCGTCACGGCTTGGAAGCCCGCCGATGGCGATGGCCTGATCCTGCGCCTATGGGAGACCGCCGGCCAGTCCGCGCCGATCGTCGTGCGCCTTCACGGATTCAAAACAGCCGTCGCGACCGACCTGCTGGAGCGCGACCGGCATGCGCTTCCAGTGACGTCAGGACAGGTCAGCGTCGATCTCCGCGCTCACGGTTTCGCCGCCATCCGCCTGTTGCGCTGACTCGCCTCGCGCCTCGTGCGGCCTACCTCGCGACCTCGCGCAGAACCTCTCCGAACGCCCCGCTCGGCGTCTCCACATCGAACAGCGACGAGAGCGTCGGCGCGATGTCGTTCGGCGCGATGCGCCGCCGGTACACGCCCGGCAGCACGCCCGCGCCATAGAAAATCACCGGCACGTGCGAGTCGTAGCTGTAGGGCGTGCTGTGCGACGTCCCCGAGGTCCCGCCGAACAGGTAGTACGGCTCCTGCACCACCGTGATATCGCCCGAGCGCGCGGCGTAATAGCCTCGCACCACGGCCTGTCCCACCACATCGGCCGCGCCGCCGTAGGTCATCAGTTCGTCGCGCGTGAATACCCGCGCGATATGCGGCATCGCGCGCAGCGTCTCGGCCGCCACACGCCGCACCTCGCGCAACTCGGCTTTGTTCTTCGCCGCCGTCTCGTAGTCCAGATAAATCGCCTCGCCCCCGCCCGCCAGTATCCACTTGCCCGCGCCGAACTTTTCGCTCAGCGCCTGGTTGAGCGCCTGCGCAAGCTGCGCCGTGTTGATCCGGCCGCCCGGCATCCGCCGCGCCTGGTTCACCTCCGGCACCGGCGCCACGCCGTGGTCGCCCGTCAGCACCACCAGCGTACGGCCCTTGCCGATCTGCGCGTCGATGAAATCCAGCAGCTTGCCCAGCGCGATGTCCGTGCGAATCGAAATGTCGCGCACCGCCGGATGGTCCGGGCCGAGCCGGTGGCCCACGTAGTCGTTCGACGAGAAACTCACGGCCAGCACGTCCGTGCCTTCGTGCCGCCCCAGTTGCTCGTTCGCTATCGCCTTTTCGGCGAACTCCTCGACCAGGTTGTTGCCGAACGGCGTGGCCTCGATCGAGCCGCACTTCGGCGCCGCGCCGCCCGCCGCCAGCGTGCAGAACGGCTTGCCGCCCGCCCCGGCGTTGAGCGGCAGCCACTCCGCGTTGCGGTACTTCGCCGCCGGCCCGGCCTCGTTCGCCGCCTTCACCCACTCCGGCAACTCGCTCATATAGTAGTCGCTCGTCACGAAATGCCCCGACCCGTCGTCGAACCAGTACGCCGCGTCGGCCATGTGCCCGGCCGGCAGAATCGCGGCCCGGTCTTTGATCGATATGCCGATCACCCGGCTGGTTTGCGGTCCGCCGCGCGCCGCCATTTTCAACTCGTCGGGAAACGTGCTCACCAGCATCCGCCGCGGCGACGCGGCCGTAGCGCCCGCCGCGCCGCCCAGCAGCTTCGTCGCCTCGTCCGACACGCTCGTCACCTGTTTTTTCGCGGCCCGGTCGTACCATTCGTTGCCGATGATGCCGCTTACCGACGGCGTTGCCCCGGTCAGAAACGTCGAGTGCCCCACCGCCGTAATGGTCGGGTAGTGGATGTAGTGCGCCTCGGTGTAAACCGCGCCTTCGTTCAGCAGCCGCGCCAGCCCGGCATGGTAATCGGCGCGGAACCGCGTCAGGTAGTCGTAGCGGAACTGGTCGATCACCACGGCCAGCACCAGCTTCGGTTTGACGGGCTTCTCCGCGCCGCGTGCCGGTCCCGCCGCTATCGCCAGGGCGAATGCCACGGCCAGCGCCCAGATTCTTCGTCTCATCATCGTTGCCGCCTCCACTCGAATTTCCGCCGACGATTATCTCACGCCCGCGCCTGCGCTTGACATTATGTTGGGCCGCGCCATCCGCCCAGTCCTCATCCGCGTGTACAATCGTCTAAGCGCATGAAGCCCGACACCTCCAGCCAGACCCTCCGCAACCGCGGTATCAGGCTGACCCGCCAGCGCCAGCTTCTGCTCGATCTGATCGAGGCCTCCGGCGAGCACCTGGACGCCGAAGCGCTCTACAACCTGGCCCACCAGCGCGACCCCAAACTCAACCGCGTTACCGTCTACCGCACCCTCAAATTGCTCAAGGAGGGCGGTCTGGTCGACGAGCTCGACCTGATGCACTTCGTCGGCGATCAGCACTACTACGAAACTCGCCGCAAACAGGAGCACGCCCACATCATCTGCTTGCGCTGCGGACGCGTCGAAGAGTTTTACGGCCCCCCGCTGCACCGCCTGCGCCAGCAGATCGAGACCACCTTCGGCTTCCAGATCCTCATCGCCCGCACCGAAATCGGCGGCTTCTGCTCCCACTGCCAGGGCCTGCGCCAGCAGGAGATCGAGTCCGTCCTCCAACGCCAGGTCGAGATCCCCCCACCCGTCGCAAAACCGCCCAAGAAGCCTCGCCGCAAGCTCTGACGCGACCCGCTCTCCCGCTTCACCGGATGTAGAATATGGCCGGGAGAACGCATCATGCCCACATCGCGCGTGCCCACCACCACGGACTGGTTTATCAACATCATCGTAGTCGCCCTGGCCGTGGGTGGATTGTTCGTGGTCGGCCTCAAGCTGGGCCCGACCCACCCGTTGGTCTTCATCGGCGCGGTCCTGGTCGTGCTATTCCTGTTGGTGCGCTGGAACTCCGGCAGCACCGCCTATCTGTGCCAGAGTTGCGGCCGGGAATTCACCCTGACGCCCTTGCAGGATCTTCTGAGCCCGCACACGCCCACCTCCAAATTCGCCCGCTGCCCGCATTGTGGCCAGCGCAGTTGGAATCAGGCCCGAGTGCGCGAATAGGCCTTCACTCCCGCCATTCGCATCGTTCCGGATCCCATTTTCCCGGTGCTACACTGAGAAAGAAAGTCATGCGCCGGCTGTTTTTCTGGGAGTTCGCGCGAACAAGCTGGCAGTACGACATTGTCGTCGCGCTGATCCTCGCCTTTATCTTTTTGACTCCCAAAGCCTTCTTTAAGGACCAGCCGCGCGCCGTCAGCGTCGTGCAAATCCCCGGCGCACCCCGCGAATCCGTCTTCCTGATCGACCCCAGCCTGATGCGCGACGTCGCGCTCAACTCGCGCGGTCAGCGCGCCATCGAGCTGGTTCAGAAGCGGACCGGGAAGCGAATGCAGCTCATTCGTCTGGAGACCGTCACCGATCCCGACGAAGAGGTCACCTGCTTCATGGCTTTCTTTAAGCCGTAACTGGAGCACGAGACCGCCCTAACTATGATTTCCGCTCGTATCCGCCCCCTCCTTGGCGCCGCCCTCGTTTTCGCCGCCGCCACTTCCGCCCAGGACCTCGAATCGGCGCTCGGCCGCATGGAGCGCCTATCCAAGGGCTTCCGTGGCCTCACCGCCGACCTCCACAGGATTACCTATACCGCCGTCATCAAGCAGTCCGACGAATCCTCCGGCCGCCTGACCGTCTTCCGCGCTCAGCCCAAGGACCTGCGCATGCTCGTCGAGATCGATAAACCCGACCCCGGCGCCGTCGCCGTCGCCAATAACAAGGTGCAGATTTACTATCCCAAGATCTCCGAAGTGCAGGAGTACGACCTCAGCGGCAAGCAGAACCGTCTGATTGAAGAGTTCCTGCTGCTCGGTTTTGGCACGTCTACTTCGGATCTTGGGAAGAAATACAGCATCAAATATATGGGAATGACTACTGTCCAGGGCCTCAAAGCCGACCTGCTCGAGCTCGTGCCCAAGTCCACCGAAGCACGGGAACACTTCCCGCGCATCGAAATGTGGATTGCGCAGGACGGCGGCTATCCCCTGCGGCTGAAATTGCACCAGCCATCGAAAGATTATCAGCAGGCGGAGTACACCAACGTCCGGGTTAACCCGCCTAATATCACGGAAGCCGCGGTTCGCCTGAAGCTTCCCAAAGGCGTGAAAAAGGTTCGTCCCCAGAAGTGACCAGCGCCAGCGAAGTATAAGCGAAGTAATGAGTGGGTGTGAGGCATAAGCGAACTGACAAGTGGCTTCGAAGTGAATGCAGAATAATGAGTGGCTGCGAAAGTGCATCAGTACTAACAGCCGGCGACAGATGGCAGGAGTCGGTCCAGTCAGCCCGGTCCGGCCACGGCGTCGGGGCCGGGCAATGAGCGGCGAATTGCGATAATGGCGATCTCCCCCAGCAGCGGCAAGCGCCTCGCGTTCCTCGACTGGACACGCGGTTTCGCGGCTTGCATCATGCTCCAGGGGCATGTGTTCCAGTCCTTTGCCCACAAGGACTTGCGCTCCGACAGCCCGTACGTCCTGAGCCAGTTTTTCGGCGGCCTCACCCCGGCCGTGTTCCTCTTCGTGACCGGCGTTACGCTCGCTTTCTTGATGGATTCGCAGAGCCGCAAGCAGCCTTCGGCCTGGCGTCGCGTCGTGGCCGCCATCTACCGCGCCCGCTATCTGCTGCTGATAGGACTTGCATTCCGCCTGCAGCTTTGGATGACCGCCTTCGGCCAGAGCGACTGGCACAACGTTTTCAAGGTGGACATGCTCAACTGCATGGCCGCCACCATGCTCGTCCTGGCCCCTCTGGCGCTGCTGAACACGCGCGAACGCCTGCGCTTCGGCGCTCTGGCCGGCCTGTTCATCGCCCTCGCCTCGCCCTTCATCTCGCAGATCGGCTTCACCTGGATCCATCCCTTCCTGCGCGACTACTTCGTCCCCAATGCGAATTGCTTCCCCATCTTCCCCTGGGGCGCCTTTCTGGCCTTTGGCATTAGTTGCGGCTCCGGACTGCGCCTGATCAAGGAAGAGGACACCAGCCGGGCCATGCAGTGGGCCGCCCTGGGTGGCATCGTCCTGATCATCGCCGCGCGCTTCGCCGCCGACCTGCCTTTCAGCCTTTATCCGCAATCCGATTTCTGGCTCAACGGTCCGACTCTGATCTTCATCAAGACCGGCGTCATCCTCTTGATCGCTGGCTGGGCCTTCCTGCTCAATAACTACATCAACCCCAATGGCTGGAGCTTCGTGCGCCAGCTCGGCATCACCTCGCTGCTGGTTTACTGGGTCCACACCGAGCTGGTCTACGGCCGCTGGCTGGGCGCGTGGAAGGAAAACCTGAGCGTGCCGCAGACCGTTCTCATGGCGCTGTTCGTGATTGCCCTCATGGTCCTGCTCTCCGTCGCCCGCACCGGCTGGAAGGGATTCCCCGGAATCCTGCCCGTGGCCCGCGAATGGTGGGCTTCGGTGCGCCAGCCGCTGGCTCAACCCGCCGCCGGCGATTAAGTCGCCCATCGCATAAACAACGTCATCGAGACAGCATGACTGAGCCGCCTCCATGACCGAGTCGCGACTGTATCGGAGCCGCGACTGAAAGGAGCGGTCGCGTCCGTTACCGAGTCGCGACTGTATCGGAGCCGCAACTATGACGGAGCCGCGACTGAAAGGAGCGGTCGCGTCCGTTACCGAGTCGCGACTGTATCGGAGCCGCAACTATGACGGAGCCGCGACTGAAAGGAGCGGTCTTCGCCGCGCGACTGTGTATCGGTGCTGCGACTGTGTGACGAGCCGCGACTGAAAGGAGCGGTCTTCGCCGCGCGACTGTGTATCGGTGCTGCGACTGTGTGACGGAGCCGCGAACTGAAAGGAGCGGTCTTCCCCGCGCGACTGTGTATCGGTGCTGCGACTGTGTGACGGAGCCGCGACTGAAAGGAGCGGTCTTCGCCGCGCGACTGTATCGGAGCCGCGAATAAAAGGAGCGGTCTTCGCCGCGCCCCCAGGGGCGATCTTCGCAGTCCTGCAAACCACGATCATCCACGTTCCGCTCCCCACTCCCGGCTGCGAAGCGTCCCTCAAACGCTGTGATAGAATTGGCGGCCGTTGGAGGGAAAGGCAATAATGTTGAAATCTGTTCGGAATCTTATGATCTGCGCCCTCATGCTCTCGCCGGGCATTTTGATGGCAGAAGAGCGCTTCGATGGTAAGTGGCTCACCACGCTCACCTGCCCTGCCAAGGGCAGCACCGATGGCTACACCTGGCAGTTTCCCAGCGTCATCGAGAACAGCAAATTGCGCGGAGAGCGCGGCACAGCGGGGGAACCCGGCTACCTGCTGATCGAAGGCAAGATCTCGAAGGACGGCAGCGCCAAGCTCTCCGCAACCGGCATCGTTGCCTCCAGGCAGTACGCTCGTGGAGTGCTCGCCCACAAGGGCGCTGATTATAACTACGACATCAAGGCCCATTTCGAGGACACCCAGGGCAAAGGCGCGCGCGACGCCGGCCTCGGCATCGTCGGCCGCGTCTGCACGTTCGACTTCGTGAAGCAGTAGGCCGCGAAAGGGATTGGCCCCACACGGGCCATCCGTCACTCGTGTTGTCGCCACCGCCCGAACACGCCCTCTGAGAACTGCGGGCGTGGTCAATCCCCGGCGCAGTCCCATCGTGGAGCATTCCGTCATTCGGCCGCGGCTGCGGTCGCACCGCTGAGGCCGGCTCCCATGCCGCGCGGGTCTCTTCGCTCGTGTTCGGCGCGGTCGCGATTCGGAGCCATCACGGCCCGCGCCGGCTAAGGCTTGCGCGACTTCCATTCCCTTTCGGCAGGTCCCCGGTTTTGTCGGCGTTCAGCGCCGGGTGCGATCATTTAAGAGATGGGCACGGACCAGACTCGCATTCATTCGCACGGTCACCCGGGGCACGATCACGGGCAGGAACACCATGCCCACGGCCCGGCAATGCATGTGCACGGCCCGGCCGAGGGCCCGATGCTCTGGCTATGCCTGCTGATTACGGTCGCCTTCGTCGTGGGGGAGTCGATCGCGGGATACGTTTCACACAGTCTGGCACTGCTTTCCGACGCGGGCCATAATTTCAGCGACGCCTTTGCGCTCGGTCTGGCGGCGTATGCAATCTGGATTTCCAAGCGGCCCGCCACTGCCGCCAAGACCTATGGCTACCACCGCGCTTCGATCCTGACCGCCCTGGTGAACTCGGCCACGCTGCTCGTGATCGCCGTGCTGATTCTGATCGAAGCGGCTGCCTTGTTCCTTCATCCGCACCTGGTGCATGGCCAGTTGATGATGTGGGTGGCCGGCGCGTCGGTGCTGATGAATACCTTGATTGCAGCATTGCTGCGCGGCGGCGCCAGGGAAAGCATGAATCTGCGCGCCGCTTACATCCACATGGCCGGCGACGCGCTCTCCGCGGCTGGAGTTCTCATCGCCGGGTGGGTCGTCGCCTTCAACGGGTGGGTCTACGCCGACCCGCTCGTCTCCGTGCTCATCGCGCTCTTTATCGCCTGGACTTCGATCGGTGTCCTGAAGGAGGCCGTCAACGTGTTACTGGAGGGCACGCCGAAGGGGCTCGACCTGGATCGAATGATCGCCGCCATGCACCGCGTCGATCACGTGCTCACCGTGCACGACGTTCATGTGTGGACCGTCTCCGACAGGCTTGATTTCCTGTCGGCGCATGTCGGCGTCGACAACGCGCGCTCGATGGAGGAATGCGACGCCATCGTCCGCGACGTCAGGGATCTGCTGGGGCGCGAATTCCACATCGCCCATGCCACCATTCAGATCGAATCGACCGGCATCTGTTGTGGCGAGACGGACCGCGATCCTCTGCACTGTCACGACATCGCCGGAGCCGACCCGGACCATACGCACGCACTTTGAACCGGTTGCCCCCGGCCACTCCTCCCCAGCTTTCCTTTGTCAGTCGCAAAGATGGCTCCGATTCGTAGGTTTCCAGCGGGGCGCTTCCCAAGTTTGCCAATTATTGATGATTGTTGTTATCCCGCAGCTTCGCCTCGCAGCCCGTGGGAATAGTCGATGCGGCGCAAAAAACGGGGACAGCCACCGCTTTTCGCACGAAGCCGCATGGATGCTAAATGGTTCGCCACTGCGAAAAACGGTGGCTGTCCCCGCTTTTTGCCTTCGACGCACTTCTGACACGGGCTGCCAGGGTGAATCGCCGTGCGCGGGCCGCGCGAGGGCTTGCCGTGAAAACCGCGGGGCTGACGCGGCGAAAACCACGATATTTGCGTATCCGTGTATCTATGGTTTTCTAAAGGACTTACGCGCAGCAACCCGCGCACGCTGCCGTACGCGCAGAAAGCTGTACCGTGTATCTGCTTCTGTCTAAAGGACTTAGCCGCACCTGAACCTTGCTGCACCGCGTATCTATGGTTTTCTAAAGGACTTAGCCGAATTGGGCCGCGTATTTTGCCCTGCGCCACCACGTATCTGCTGTGTTATGAGTAACTTAGCGTCGCCGCACCGCAATAGTCAGCGTGCGCACCACGGGTCGTCTTATAACTGCTTTGTTGTTAATGACTTAACGGCGATAAGTCACATTTTTCGCGTTTTCGCCACGTATCTATGGTTTTCTAAAGGACTTAGCTGCAATAACAGTGCATTTAGGGTGCAAAACGTGCTTTTCCTTGTAATCCGCGTTTTCTAAAGGACTTAGCCGCATTGCGCCGCGCCTGCCGGCGTGAAAGCCGCCTATTTCCCAGCAAATACCGTGCTTCCGCTTGTATTCCTGGTTTTTTAAAGGACTTATGAGGACCTGGCCGGATCTCACCGGCGCCCGGCCGCAGCGGCTATTTTCGCTTGTCCAGGCTCTCCAGTTCCTTCCAGATGTCGTCGCCGTGGGGCGTCCATTCGGCCGCTTTTTGCCCCGTCGTATGCACTTCGGATTCGGTCAAGGTGCCATGGCCGAAGGGGCAGATCGACTCGCGTTGCGGCGGGCTCAGCAGCGTCGCCCGGCTCCAGGAACCCGTTTCCAGCGGCATTCTGAGCCGTCGCAGGCAGCTCCGGCAGCGCATTCGCTGATCCCAAACCGCCGCGTACACCAGACCGATTCCGAATAGAAAGTACAGCAGAATCAATGTGGTCCAGGACAGATCCTGGCCCAGCCGCGACACCCGATAGCGCAGGAATGGCTCCGGCTCCGGCAGCAGTCGGAACATCCCGTCCCACACCGCGCACAGGAACAGCACCACGGCCACCAGTTTGGCCCCGAAATACGCCCAGTATTTCATCGCTCCTCCGTCACTTGTTTAGACTGCTGGAGGCGGCCAAAGTTCCAAAGCTTTCGACGCACGGACCCGGCTGAAGCAGATGCTCAAACCGGCTGTTGGGGAAGGCGAAGTGGCACGGCCGGCGACACCAAGACCGGCCGGCGCACGGGCTCAAACCGCTACAGTGTAGCGGCCTGAGTCTGTAATCCGTTGATTCAAAGCAGCTTGCAGACGACACACCGCTACTTGTAGCGGTTCTGCCGTCGCGCGCCACGCCCCGAACGGCCTACGCCCGCAGCAGATTCTTGGCAATGAAAACGACGTTGGCCGGGCGCTCGGCCAGACGGCGCATGAAATACGGATACCAGGCGTCGCCATACGGCACGTACAGCCGCACGCCGTAGCCTTGCGCAGCCAGCCTGGCTTGCAGGTCGCGGCGCACGCCGTACAACATCTGGAACTCGAAATCTTCTGCTTTCCGGCCCGTCTGCCGCACCGCCGCGAGCGTGCCTTCGATCATCCGCGGATCGTGCGTCGCGATGGCCGGAAACGCGCCTTCTGCAATCAGTAACAGCGCCATTTTCAAATAGTTACGGTCAACCTCAGCCTTCTCCGGGAAGGCCACCGCGGCCGGTTCGTCGTAGGCTCCTTTGCACAGCCGCACCGGGATGCCGAGCCGGTTCATGCGCCGCAGATCCTGCTCGCTGCGGTGCAGGTAGGCTTGCAACACGCAGCGCACGTGCCCGTGTTGCTGGTGCATGGCTTCGGCAATGTCCAGCGTGCGGTCCACGTATTCGCTTGATTCCATGTCGATTTCCAGCCGGCTATTCTGGCTGGCGGCCATCTCAGCGAGCAGCGCGGTGTTGGCCATGCACAGTTCGGTCGAGAGACCTAAGCCTAATTGGGTCAGCTTGATGGAGACCGTCAGCGGCAGCTCCGCCGCGGCGATGGCGCGGTAGATTCCTTCAATGCCGACGCGAAATTGCGCTGCCTCCGCGGTCGTGGTAACGCTCTCGCCAAGCTGGTCGATGGTCGCCGAAAGCCGCTCGGCGTGGAGCTTGCGGCAGACCGTCATGGCGGCTTCGAGCGTGTGCCCGGCGACGAACCGCCGCGTCAGGCCCGCAGTCAGGCGGGACGTTTCCATCCACCTCCGCAGCCGCTTGTTTTCAGAAAGATGAATGAAGACGTGCCGCAACATGGCGAAGGCTCTCTATCCACATTACCGGATGCCGCCGCACAAGGGAACAGCACCGGCGCGTGGTGGCGCATTCTCGGGCCGCCGCACGACTTCATGGTGCAGCCTACTGAGGTTGCGCAGACAGGCTGGAGTTATGAGCATCTTGCACGCTCAGGACGAAGGATCGATTGGTCTTCGGCGAAAGAGTAATCTCTTGCGCGTTCTTGATATTGGCGCGCATGAATTCCAGATTCTGCTGCTGCCCTTCGATCAGGCCTGAGAATGCGATCAGGTAATACTCATCGGGACGGACGCCTGTCGCGAAATTGAATCGCCCGTCCTGATCGGAAGGCTGCGAAATAATCTCGGTGCCCACCGTTGTCTGCTTAGGCATCAGGACGACGAGTACGTCCTGCAGCGGCGTGCCGTCCTTGGCGGTCACGGTTCCATTGACCGTCGCGCCATCGGCGCCGAGAAGGATTGAGACGGGGCCCAGCTCCGGGCGAAGGCCGCCGAATCTGACATCACGTCCGTTCTGCGTGAATTGCTTGACGTAGTAACCGCTGGGCAGCCCGTGTATCTCGAGCTGATAGTCGCCGGAAAGAACGAGTGGCAATTCGAATGCGCCCGTTGGTCCGACTCTGGCGAACCAGCTTTCGCTCAAGGACACAGATCTATCCGCGGGGGGGGTGAGCGTGACGACCAGACCGGAAGGGAACGCTTCTTCAGAGGACTTGCCTGCGACACTCACGCTCCCGGAGAGCGAAAAAGTCGGAGTATAGGGTAATTCTCCTAATGCCAGGTCCTCCTTGCCGAGCGTAAACTCAGTCCGCGAGAAGGCAACGACTTTACTTGTCGTACTGAATTGAGCCTCGCTCATGCTCTGGACCATGAGAACGTACTGTCCAGGCGGTATTCCGCAGATCTCGAATGCATCTTGCGCATTGACACGGCCCTTACCGACTGGCGCTCCACCGCTCTCGAGCGTTTCTCTCAGCGAAATGAATGAGTTGTCCGCCGCAGCCTTGGCACTGACGCAAAGCGTCGCAGTATTTCTGAACTGGAAGTCCAGTCCTTCCACCTGCTGTCCGGGTTGGACGTAAATTGCCATGGCGGCATCAGACGATGCGGCGTTTGGGTAGTACATCCTGCGCTCGATGCCGGGGCGCGGCGTTCCCGGGAGTGCCGGTTGGCGGCGCTGGGCCGCAGCTTATGAGGCTTTGACAATGGGGGAGCGGCAAATAGAAAACTCGGACCGGCGCAAACGCCGGCAATGCGGTACTCACCCAAATCGTTGGTGCGGCCCACGCTGCCCGTAAACTTCACGCTCGGTTTGCCTTCCTTAAAGATCTTCTCGTACAGATCGACCTCTGCGCCTTCCAGTCCATTTCCCTCGGGGTCCAGCACCCGGCCTGAGATAATACCCTCTTTATGAATCACGAGGTCCATGTGTTCGACGCGAGCACCGGGCTCGGCGCTGACCATTCGTTCCGGCCCGTCGCAATAGCCGTCTTTCTCGGCGTTGACCCATGCGCGGGCGCGGTTGGATCCACTAAGGACATAGTGGCCCCGGCCGTCCGACTCTACAGTGCGATTCGGGCCGGGCCCACCCCACCAGACGCTTGCCCCAGGAACCGGCTGTGTACCATCCATCACATCGCCTTCAATGGTCCACTGCTTAGTGTCACTTGTGGCCGAAGATGACTGCCTTGCCTGGCACCCGACGGCCAGCGAGAAGAACGCGATCAAGGCAAGAGTCTGAGTCGCTAAGGACCTAATTAGAATGCGGTTCATCGACTGATCCTCAGCACGGCTGGGGCACGATCATTTGACTTGACTTCCACGTCAACCGTTCCGTGGTCGCTGCGATAGGATGGATCCAAGTAATCGGTGGAATGGACCTCAGCGACAGCTAACAGTCGATAATGGCCGGGCGGAACCCGCGGCAGCGAGAACTGGCCCTTTTCTCCAGAAAATGTGGTAAATACATCGTCAATCCCACCCGCCGCGCCCTGTTTGCTCAGCGGTACGGCTAGGACCTTTGCCGCGGCCACGGGCTTATCTTCCAGGTCAACGACAGTTCCTGCAATCTCTCCCATTTGCGTGCTCAAGAAAATGGTCAAATCGCCATCGCCTTCGATAGCGATCGGTCCCGGTTCGAGTTTGCCTTGTCCGAAGCTCGCGCCCCACAGGAAGCAATCCTTACTCAGGCCTTGCAATTCGAGTGCATACAAACCAATAGGAACATCCCGGATCGTGAATCGTCCGTTCGGCGGAAGACTGGCGCGCAGGAATTGGACGTTAGGGATCGGATCGGCCGGGTGGAGGGTGAGTTGAGCGTTGGAGAAGCAATCGCGGGCAGCATTTGAGCCAGGCTCGAATTGGATGACGCCATTGAGAAGAGCAAAGTCGTGCAGCGTAACCTCCACGCCATCCAGGCCGCCTGCCTCCACGCGGATGCGCCGGGAGCCCAGCTTCCAATGTTGGCCGGGATAGAGCGCGAAACCCATCGATGGTCCCCAGGCGGCCACTTGATAGATTCCGGGGGGAACGCCGTGAAAAACGAAGTCGCCGCTCGCGCCGGCCACGACCGTTTCCATTTGCGTGTGCAAGCCCGTCGTGGTCAGTAGCGCAACGGCGGTCCGGCCCGGCCGCCAGGAGGAAGGGATGTTAGTGACCATGCCCTGTACGTCGCCGCCAGCGACCAGCAACATAGTCAGGTCCACGCCGCTGCGCGACTCTCCCGCCTGCAGGTCGAAGAACTGGGCCGCATCGGGATCGATCGATCCTGGAAAATAGACTGGCGCGAAGGGCATGCTTCCCGGAGACGCGCCGTCAGGAAGGAGAACCACCGAGTAACGCCCTGGCGTGAGCCCATAAATGCGGTAGCTGCCGCGATCGTCCGTCTCAATCGGGCCGGCGGCGATTACCATGCTGGCTGCGCCGCCGATGGTCCGCTGCACCACCGCGGCGACGCGTGCGCCACGCATAGGTTGTCCGGAAGTGTCAGACACGTTGCCGGTAATTACGGCGGCTTGAGTCAGGCTCAAGCCGATCGAAGCAAGCTCGGCATTGGTGACGGATACTCGCCTGGACGAGCTATCCGGGACCAGCGTAACGTAGCCGCTCTTCTTGGCTGAGACGGTATAAGTCCCCTTGGGGACGCCGCGAAAGACGAACCTGCCTTCGTTATCGGTTATAGTCTCGGCGCTGAAGTCACTCTCCGCTTCCGGGGATAAATAGACATGGGCGGAGACGATCCCGGCGCCGGATGTGCGGTCCGTAACCGCGCCGCGAAGTTCAACCAGTGGGGCTTGAGCGCCGCCAAGGGCGACGGTTAAAGCGCCCAGGCATATAAGAAGGCGCAAAGCTCGAGAGTCATAACAACAAGATGAAATCGACGTTGCCGTGTCCTCACCGTAGCGCATTTCGAGCGGCTACTGAAAAGTCTCACGCGGACGAGAAAAGCGGAAACAGAGATGCACACCTCGTCCTTCACCCACCTTCAGTGATGCATGGGCTCCATCTCCGTTGGGTTTTCAGGCTATTGCTTGCCGAACGGTGCGGAGGACCTCCCAGGGATTCGTCTAACGTCAATTTTACTGGCCGCCATCAACGCACTGGCATGTCCCGTCGGCTGTTTGGTCCGTACACGTTGCCTTGCAGTTGTTTCCTACTTTCTGGCACACATTGTTTCTGGTTTCGCATCCACTGCTAGCCAGGGGCTGAATTATTGTTATAGCGCTAACTGTCAAGGCCAAAAGCAAATAGGCCAGCAGTATTCTCTTGATAGTTGACATTCTTGTGCTCCCTCCACTCAGATCCGACCGATTCACCATTCGAGGATTTTGGGGGTCCGACCCCTGTAAAGGACTATTACCAGATGGACAGTGGCGTAAATGCTCTGTCAGTAAGAATTCTGTAATTCGGAAATATTTTCGGATGTTAGTCGCCCCTTCCATGCTTTTTCCACTACCCCTTGGGTCCCAACAACTAGCGTGTATGGCACGCCCTCCAGCCCGAGTTGGAAATAGGTTCGGTAGGGCGGATCGGCCAGGACATCCGAGGGTTGGATGTTATTTTTCTCACAGTACTGTCTGGTGTAGGCAACTGGATCACGACTAACCCACATTACTCTCCACCCTTTATGTTGCTTGATATATTGCGCCAGCCTTATCCAGTCTGCGAGATTCGACCGGCATATGGGACATCCAGGGGACATTGTAATCAGTAGAAGCTTTTCGTTAGCTTCCTTAGGAGGCGCTATGTGGCTGATCGCGCCGGCCATATTAATGCCTGAAATTTCGCCCAATTTTGTACCGATTTGTACGGTAGGCGGGCCGGGGTTCGCGAGGCCGCGTAGTACATGATTTTGTCGGAGAAGTATCAGATTTTGAACGAGGACGCCCGCAACTAAGGAGCAGAGGCAGATATTGAGCCATACACCAGGACGACCGGGAAGCCACTTCACGAGACAGATCATACGGCTGTGTGGAGTTCGGGTCAGGGGATAAAGTTGTCTGATTTTTCCGCGGGGCCCGCACCTGGCCTTTCGGTCAGCTCGCTTCGTCGCGCCCGCGCTCAGGCAGTGTAGCCCTGCTCGCGCAGAGCTTCTTCGAGCGCGCCGAGGACCAGCTTGACGTTCTCCGCCGACGAGCCGTAGCCCATGGTGCCGATACGGAAGACCTGGCCGGCGAGCGAGCCGAGGCCGGGGGCGATCTCGATGCCGTGATGCTGGGACATGCTGCGGCGCGCGAGCGCATCGTCGATGCCGGCAGGCACGCGCGGCGTGGCGACGGTCCACAGGCGGTGAGGTTTATCGACCAACAGCGAGAGGCCCAGCTTTTCGAGGCCCGCGACGCAGGCTTCGTGATTCGCTTTGTGGCGGGCGAAACGGTTCTCGATTCCTTCTTCCTCGATGATGGCCAGCGCCTCGCGCAGGGCGTAGAACATGGGGACGGGCGGCGTGTGGTGATAGCGGCGCGCGGGCCCGTGGTAGTCGGCCAGAAGCTTGAGGTCGAAGTAGTAGGGCACGGCCGACTCGTGCGCGCGCAGCCATTCGACGGCGCGCGGCGAGCAGGTGATGGGCGCGAGGCCGGGAGGCGCGCCGAGGGCTTTTTGGGTGCCGCTGTAGGCGATGTCGACGCCCATCGCGTCGAGGTTAATGGGCATGCCGCCGAGGCTGGTGACGCAGTCGGCGATGGTCAGCGCGCCGATTTCCGATGCGGCGCGAGCGATGGCGCGGCCGTCCTGCCAGGCGCCGGTGGAGGTCTCGGCATTCACAAACGCGACCACGTCGGGCCGTTCGCGTCGAATGAAACCGGCGGCCTCTTCATCCGAAAAGACCTGGCCCCAGGGCTTTGCAAAACGCAGCAGACGAGCGCCGCGGCGGCGTCCCATCTCGCACAGGCGCTCGCCGAAGATGCCGTTGACGAAGACCGCGAAACGCGCGCCGGGCGGGACGAAGTTCACGACCGCCGTCTCCATGCCCGCAGTGCCGGTGCCGGGGATCACGAAGGTGAATTCGTTGCGCGTGCCCCAGCACAATTGGAGCAGGCGGCGGATGTCGGAGAAGATTTCGAACAAATACGGGTCGAGGTGGCCGACGATGGGCTGGCCGAGCGCGGCGTAGATGCGGGGATGGATGGGCGATGGGCCGGGGCCGAGCAGGAGCCGGGCGGGCGGATGGATGACGGTTGCCGAAGAAGCCATTTTCCTTTCAGTTTATGCTTGCAACGGGGCTTGAAACAAAGCTCGGCGCGATTGTTCTTCTGACCGATTGTCCGATCGCGGGGTCGTGGGTCGATTCGTCAGTCGGGCGCGGCTGTGGGCGCGATGCTGCGGATGGTGCGATCAACCAGCTTTTGATAACGCCAGTTATCCGGCATTGGCCGGCCAGTCCATAAACACTGCGGCGTCAGCGCGGATCGATGCGAGGAGCGCCCCGTTAGTGGGGCGCCATCAGGTCGCGCGGGCCTGCCGGCATTATTTCTTTTTCGTCCGCCGGTTTAGCGGCCTCGCCGGGCGCTCCAGCGCACACTCCCGCTCTCATCTCCGAGCGTGTGAATAAAAGGCCGCGTCGCCAGTCAGGCGGAACGGTGCTATTTCTCTGCAGGTTTATCGGTATCTTTCGTTTCCGGTTTCGCTGCGTCCTTCTCGCTGGGGGGCTTGGAGAGATGGAGTTTGCTCATCTCTGTGGCTCCGACTCCAGGATCCTCCTGCGTCACTTTGATGCCCGATCCCGCGGGTCCGCCGGTCCATTTGAAATAATAGGTCTTGCCCGCCTCGGCCTCGAAGCGCGCCCGCTCGTTCTCTTTACGCGAGGCGTTGCTCGCGGCCGCCACGGCGGACATGGTGATGCTCCCGTAATACATCTTGGGCAATCCGGAGATGACGACAGTTCCCGGCGCCACTTCCGTGAATTCGTATTCTCCGTTGAGGAGTTCGCCGAGTTGGGTGCCGTTGACTGAAATGTGATCGTGTGCCTGGGAGCCCTTAAATCTGCTCAAACGGTAGATGCAGACGATCGCTTTGCCCGCCGATGGCGCGGGCAGCACGGCACGTTCTTTGGAATCGCCTGCGACAGCGATAGGTCCCGTGAAGATTAATGCCAGCGCACTGGATGCGAGTAGAAGGTTTGCAAGTGACCAGTAAGCTCCCCTGCGGCAAAACGGTGCGGCGCCGCTGAAAACAGTGTTACGCATGGGAAAATCCTTTCCATTGGATTAGAATTTGGTGGACAATTTAACAAGTTGCAGCGATGGGATCGGCGGTCCCTTATCCCGGATTTCTATTTTCGCTCCCCGGGATTCTGTTTTGGATTTTCAGGTCCGATTCAGTATAATCCAAACCGCCATTTCCCGGTTCTGATCGAAAGATTGACGATCACGATTCCACGATCACCGGGGGATGAGGACCCTGAACCGGACTTCTCCCGCGGCAGAAGCGGGCGTCGTCCGGCGGAAGCGACCACACGGGTGACAGACGGTTCGCCAGCTCGGGAAAGGCGGCGGAAGTCCACGCGGCGGAGAAGGGGCAGAGCGTGGATCGCGAGGTTTATGCGCGCCTGGTGTCTGACTGCAGAAGTTCCGATACCGGCTCCCTTACGGTCGCGGCTCTGAAACAACGCGAAGCACCGCTCCTTTCAGTCGCGGCTCCGAAAGACGGTCGAGGCTCGGTCACAACGCGAAGCACCGCTCCTTTCAGTCGCGGCTCCGTCAGACAGTCGCGGCTCCGTCACGGTCGCGGCTTTCGTCACAACGCGAAGAACCGCTCCTTGACAGTCGCGGCTCCGAAAGACAGTCGCGGCTCCGCCACAGTCGCGGCTCCGTCACGGTCGCGGCTTTCGTCACAACGCGTGTCCGGCCGGGGACATAGGTGACATTTCAGACCGGGGACATGGGTAACACTTCGGCCGGGGGTGTTCTGGGGTCCCCAGTGAGTATACGGACAATCGGAATGCGTGTGGGAATGTGGGAATCGCGGAGCGATTTCCAAGGCCGGTGGAAAGGGTGGGAAATCCTGTTTGGGGATTTCCACGCTTTCCACGGGCCGGCATTTCCACATGCTTTTACTCCTGATCCAGCCCCAGCCGTTGTCGTCAGCCGGAGGCTCAGCGCGCGGTGGAACAGGTGCCGGAAGGTATCGAAAAAGCCCACCGTCACCGGTCCGTACAAAACCTCGCAGTAGCGCTCATCGAGCGCCCGCAGCCCCAGCCGCTGGTGCGCGAAAATCTCGCTCACAAACGTGCGCTCGCCGTTCCATTTCAGGCTGCCCTGCTGCGAAATGCGCCGCACCTGGATGTCGTCGCCGTAGTGCAGTTCCGGGATGCGGCGCGGCATGGTGCGGCAGGACGCGGTGTAGCAACTGGCGGGCGTCGCATCGGCCAGGGCTTCATGCGGCCGCTCGTGATTGTACTCGTGCTGGAAGCGGTCGAAGGCCTCCTGCTGCCGGCGCGCGGTGCGCTCGGGCGGGCGCAGCGTGGCCTGCTTGAGCGTCGAGTGCATCCGCTCATGCCGCCCGTTGTCCTGCGGCGAGGCCGGGCGCGTGCGTTCGGGCACGATGCCCAACTGAATCCAATGCATCGACAGGCGGCTCAGTCCGCCCGGCGCGCGGCTGGCGAACGGGACGCCGTTATCGGTGCGGATCACCAGCGGCAGCCCGTACTCGCGGAACGCGGCGTCAAACAGGGCGGTCACGTGGATCGTGTCGGCGTGGGGCGTGATCTGGCAACACAGCAGGTAACGGCTGTGCGCATCGGTGATGGTGAGCGGATCGCAGCGCCTGCCGTCGCCGGTGCGGAACCAGCCCTTGAAGTCGGCGCACCAGGTCTGATTGGCGCCATCGATGGCCGCCAACGGCTGCGCGTAGGGCGGCGTGCGCACCCGCGGCTGGCGAGTGCGCCTCAGCCCGGCCCGCTTCAGCACCTCGCCGATCGTGCTGGCCGCCGGCCAGGCGATGCGCGGATCCGCCGCCGCCAGCTTCACGCGCAACTTCCGCGGCCCCCAGCCCCAGCGCTGGCGCGCGGCGATGATGCGCTCGACGATGTCGTCGCTGAGCCTGGCTCGGCGAATGCCGCGGGACGCGACTGCGCTCCACCAGCCCGGCCACCCCGTCGGCGTCATAGCGCGCCAGCCATTTGTAAATCGTCTTGCGCGAGATGTCATAGATCTCGGCCAACGCCGAAATACTCTCGACCCTCGGTGTGTTCCTGAATCAGTTGGACACGCAGGTCCATAGCTCTGTTTTCCTTCCATGGCATCGCTTCCCAGCATGCCGTTGCGGAACCCAGAACCTGTCAACCCCAATCAACTGTCACCCATGTCCTCGGTCAGAAATGTAACCCATCTCCCCGGTTTGGACCACAACACAACCGCTCCTTGCAGTCGCGGCTCCGTCACACGGTCGCGGCTTTCGTCACAACGCGATGAACCGCTCCTTTCAGTCGCGGCTCTGAAACGCGAAGCACCGCTCCTTTCAGTCGCGGCTCCGTCACAGCCGCGGCTCCGAAAGACGGTCGTAACAACGCAAGGACGGCGACGCACCGGCGGCGCGTCATAGTATTGAGTTTGGGTGCTCATGTTGGGCGGCCTGGCTGAGTGCGGCCGCCGGAAGGTGTTTTGATTTGACAGACCGGCTCACTTATCTGCAAGCGCTCGAAGCGGAAAGCGTTCACATCCTGAGAGAAGTCGCGGCCGAATTCTCGCGGCCGGTGATGTTGTACTCGATCGGCAAGGACTCGTCGGTGATGCTGCGGCTGGCGCTGAAGGCGTTTTATCCGGCCAAGCCGCCGTGGCCGCTGCTGCACGTGGACACGTCGTACAAGTTTGGGGAGATGATCGAATTCCGCGACCGGACGTGCGCCGAGCTGGGTCTCAGGCTGATCGTGCATAAGAATACGCAGGCGCTCGCGGAGGACACCAACCCGTTTCGGCTGGGGACGCAAAAATGTTGCGCGGCGCTGAAGACGCGGGCGCTGCTGGATGCGCTGAAGGAGGGCGGGTTCGACGCGGCGCTGGGCGGAGCGCGGCGCGAAGAAGAGAAGTCGCGGGCCAAGGAGCGCATCTACTCGTTCCGCGACGCGCTGGGACAGTGGGACCCGAAAAACCAGCGGCCGGAGCTGTGGAACCTGTACAACGGGCGGATCGACAAGGGGGAAAGCATGCGCGTGTTCCCGCTGTCGAACTGGACCGAACTGGACGTGTGGCGCTACATCGAACTGGAGCGGATACCAGTAGTGCCGTTGTATTTCGCGAGAGAACGCGAAGTGGTGGTACGCGACGGAGCGCTGATTCCGACCGAACACAATCTGCCGTTGCGCGCGGGCGAGCGGCCGCAGAAAGTGATGTGCCGGATGCGGTCGCTGGGTTGCACGTACTGCACGGGCGCGATCCACTCGACGGCGACGAGCGTGGCCGAGATCATCGAAGAGCTGAAAACGGCGAAGCGCTCAGAGCGCGAAAACCGGGCCATCGATCACGACCAGGAAGGCTCCATGGAGTTGAAGAAAAGGGAAGGGTACTTTTGACGATGGAGGCGCGGGATCGAGGTCCGGAGCTGCTGCGATTCACGACGGCGGGAAGCGTGGACGATGGCAAGTCGACGCTGATCGGGCGGTTGCTGCACGACACGAAGACGCTGTACGAGGACCAGATTGAAGCGGTGCGGCGGGTGTCGCGGGACGGATTCGAACTGGCGTTTCTCACTGATGGCTTGCGGGCGGAACGCGAGCAGGGGATTACGATCGACGTAGCGTACCGCCATTTCGCGACGCCGCGGCGGCGCTTCATCATCGCCGACACGCCGGGCCACGAGCAGTACACGCGCAACATGGCCACGGGCGCGTCAACGGCGCAACTGGCGGTGATCCTGACCGACGCGCGCAAGGGCGTGCTAGCGCAGACGCGGCGGCACGCGGCGATTGCGCACCTGCTGGGGATTCGACGAATTGTCGTGGCGGTGAACAAGATGGACCTGACGGGCTTCCGGCAGGACGTCTTCGACGCGATCAGCCGGACGTTCCGCGAATTCGTGGAGCGGCTGGGCGAGTGCCACGTGGACTTCATTCCGGTGTGCGCGCTGGCTGGAGACAACGTGGTGGAACGGAGCGCGAACACGCCGTGGTACACGGGGGCGAATCTGCTGGAGTACCTCGAGACCGTTCCGCTGCGGAGCGAAGCGGCCGAGGGGCCGTTCCGGTTTCCAGTGCAGACGGTGCTACGGCACGGCAGCGATTTCAGGTCCTGCGCGGGCATGGTGGCGCGCGGCGAGGTGAAGACGGGCGATGCGGTGATGGTGCTGCCGTCGAAGCAAATCGTGAGAGTGCATTCGATGCCCGGGCGGGATGGAGCGCTGGAGCGGGCGTATGCGCCGATGTCGATCTCGCTGGTGCTGGACGAGCACGTGGATGCGGGCCGCGGGGACATGCTGGCGGACCCGGCCGATCCGCCCGAGGCGGCGCGGCGGATCGAGGCGCGGGTGGTGTGGATGGCCGACAAACCGCTGGCGCTGCAGACGCCGTACCTGATCAAGCACACAACGCAGATCGTGTGCGCGGAGATGGTGCGGGTGCTGGCCCGGCTGGACCTTGAGACGCTGGCGGAATTGCCGGCCGGCCAGGCTGCGGCTGAACGAAATCGGGCGCGTGGAACTGGAGACGCACCGGCCGATCTACTGCGATTCCTATGCGCAGAATCGCGCTACGGGCAGCTTTATCGTCATCGATCCGGTGACCAATCTGACGCTCGGCGCGGGCATGATCGAGCGGGCGTTGGATGGCGAACCGCGGACGCCGTCGGCTGCGGCGAGCGGGCACAAAGGACTGACGGTGTGGTTCACGGGACTGAGTTCGTCGGGGAAATCCACGCTGAGTCAGGCGCTGTACGAGCGGCTGTGGGCCATGGGCCACAAGGTCGAAATGCTGGATGGCGACACGGTGCGGCGCAATCTGTGCAAGGACCTGGGCTTCAGCAAACAGGACCGCGACGAGAACATCCGGCGCATCGGATTCGTGGCCGACCTGCTGACGCGCAATGGCGTGGTGGTGCTGGTTTCGGCCATCTCGCCGTACCGGGCGATGCGCGACGAAGTGCGCGCGATGATTGGCGAGTTCGCCGAGATCTACGTGAACGCACCGCTGGCGGTGTGCGAGCAGAGGGACGTCAAGGGGCTGTACCGCAAGGCGCGCAGCGGGCAGTTACCGGGCTTTACGGGGATCGACGATCCGTATGAGGCGCCGCAAAACCCCGAGGTCGAGTGCCGCACCGATCGCGAGAGCCTGGCCGTGAGCGTGGACAAATTGCTGAGGTATCTCGAACCGCGGCTGGCGTGAATGTTTGATCGCCCGATGGGGTCCGGTTCCACTCCCATTGACGGCGCCACGCCGCTGGTCAGATCCGAGCCACTATCGAAAGCCAGCTTGTCCGCGCCAACCCAGAGGGAGTGGAACGGCGTTGACAACCAAATGGTTGGCAGGGCGGTTGCGCGCCCCATCTGAAATGCTAGTATCATGGCTGTCCATGCGCGACCAAACCCACGTCTTGCCGCAGCCGAGTGGGCGGGATGATCCGCAGGCGGCGGGCACGGCGGTCTACGCCACACGCTACGTTGGCCTGAACCGCCGGCAGGCGCGCCTGGTTTTGGCGACGCTGTGCCTGGCGCTGGCAGGCTGCCTCGCGGTGAGCCTGGGACCAGCCCCGAAGATCAGCACTGGCACCGGGCAACGCGATGTGGACTTAAACTATGCGGTGGCGCAGCGCGTGCGCGCCGGCCAAGGTTTCTACGACGCCATGGGCGGCGAATTGCGAGCCCGAGGCTATCCCCTGCGCTCCGTGTTCAACTGGCGCACGCCGTTGCACCTGGAGTTGATCGCTCATCTGCCCAGTCCCGATTGGGCACGCATTTTGCTGCTGCTGGGAGCGGCCTGCGCCATCGGGCTGAATGTAGCGGCGATGTGCCGTGACAAGCACAATGCACTGGCGGGCGTGCAGTTGCTGCTGCTGTCGATGCCCCTGGCGATCACAGCCATGCCGCACAGCTACCTGTTCGCTGAAGTGTGGTCAGGCGTATTGATCACAATGTCAGTGGGGTTGTACGCGCTGGGATGGCGGCCCGCGGGCGCCTCGGCGGGGCTGCTGGCACTCTTCTTCCGCGAACTGGCGCTGCCCTATGCACTGATCGGCGCATTCCTGGCCTGCCGCGAAAAGCGAAGGCTGGAACTGTGTCTCTGGCTGGCCGGAATCGGCTGCTATGGCATTCACCTGGGCCTGCACGCGATGGAGGTTGCAGCGCGAATTCCGCCAGCAGGCGTGGCGTCGATGATGACCAGCTGGGTCCAGTTTGGCGGGGTGGAATTCCTGCTGATCACCAGCCGGATGGGCCTCTTGCTGGGCTTTCCTTTCTGGGTGGCGGCGCTGTATCTTCCACTGGCCGTGCTCGGTTTGGTGGGTTGGCCCAACCCGGTGGCGTTGCGCGCAGCGGCAACCGTGGGCGCCTACCTGCTGGCATTCAGTGTGGTGGGAAGGCCGACCATGAACTTCTATTGGGGGGCCATGTACACTCCCCTGCTGGCTCTCGGCGCGACCTGGGCAGTGCCGGCTTGCCGTGACATCGTACGCGCCGCACGGGCGCCATCGCGACGGCACACACAGAGCAACAGATGAACGCTATCGTGCTGGTGGCCACTTCCAACGAACGGCAGAATCCGGAATGCCTGGTTACTTAGATCCAATGCCAGCCGGGCAGCCTGGACTGCACCCCAAAACTGAGAAACGGGAATTGGGGATTCGTCCCCGGTTTTCGAAGCTATACTCGCAGTGACGGCGCCACGGCGCGAATTGGGCAGTGACGCGGTTGGATTAAGGCGGCCAGGATTCTGCTGACAAATCCAAATCCGGGCAGTTGGAATGAGTGATGTCTTCGGACGCACACCATAGGGTATTCTCGCGCTGGCTGGTGGCGATTTTCGCGGCCACGGCGGTGGTGGCGAGCGTGGCGGGCTACTACGCCTACCGGCAGACGCGGGCGGCCGCGGAGCAGGAGGTGCGGCAGCAACTGCTGAGCGTGGCGGATGCGAAGCTGGCCCAGATTCAGGCGTGGACGGAGGAGCGGTTCGCGGACGCTCGACTGATCTCGAGCGACCAACCGCTGCTGGCGGCGCTCGACGCGGCAGTCGCGGGACGGGCCAGGCCGCAACAGAAACAGGAACTACAGCGGTGGATGGACGCGCTGTGCGGGGGCGCGCGCTACGCCAACGCATTCCTGTTCGACGATGACGCCAGGCTGGTGCTGCAGTGCGGCAGCGCATACGGCGACCCCGCGCATTTCCGGGAAGTGGTGGAGCAGGCGCGGGCGGCGAAATTGGCCGTGCTGCGCGATTTACGCGTGGACAGCCATAGCGGCAAATTGCATCTGGGGCTGAACATCCCGCTGCGGCTCACGGCACAGAGCGAGACATTCGGCGTTCTGAGCTTGGGCATCGACCCCGAGAGAACCATATTCCCGATTCTGGACCGATCGCCTGCGCCGGGCGGTGGCGGGGACACGGTGCTGGTGCGGCAGGAGGGCGACGAAGCGTTGTTTCTGAACCGGCGCGAACAGAACGGGTCGGCGCGCCAGTTGCTGCACGTGCCGCTGAGCCGGCGAGAGCTGGTGACGGCGCAGGCCATTCTGGGAAAAAGAGGGCTGGTGGAGGGACAGGACTGGCGCGGAGCGCCGGTAGTGGCAGCGGTGCGCGCGGTGCCGGGGTCGCAGTGGCTGCTGATTTCCAGGATTCCCGTGGAGCGCATCGAAGGGCCGATCCGCCGGCGCGCGATTCAGATTGTGCTGGTGGTGGTGCTGCTGATTCTCGTAGCCGGACTGGGCGTCACGTTCCTGTGGAGGCTGGTGCGGCTGCGGCTGGTGGAGGCGCGGCGCAAGGTGGAATTAGAAAAAGAGGTGCTCGCGAGCCACTACAACTACCTCAGCCGGTCGGCCTTGGACGGCATCCTGCTGCTGAACGAACAGGGTCTCATTCTGGAGACCAACGAGCGTGCGCTGGAGATGTACGGCTACCCCCGTGAAGAGATGCTGGGGCTGCATGCCGCGGTGTTGCGCAGCGCGGAGGATCAGTGGGAATTCGAGGAGCAGTGGAGGCGGACGCGAGCGCAATCGGGATTGCTGTTCGAGACGCGACACGCGCGGAAAGACGGGACGGTTTTTCCGGTCGAGATCAACGCGCGCCCGATCGTGGTGGAAGGCAAGACCTACTACCAGTCGATCGTGCGCGACATTACGGAGCGCAACCAGGCGCGAGCGCAACTGGAGGACGCCAACCGGCTGTACGCCGTGCTGAGCGACAGCAACCAGGCGATTGCGAAGGCCGTGACGGAGCAGGAAGTTTTCGACAGCGTATGCCAGATCGGCGCGGAGACGGGCGGATTCAAGATTGTGGCGATCGGGCTGGCGGACGAGAGCGGGACGTGGCTGCGCCCGGTGGCGTGCGCCGGGGAAAGCAGGAGCTACGCGCGGCCGATCGAACTTGTGGCCGGTCCAGAGGCGGAGGGTGAGCATCCTATCGTCAAAGCCTTCCAAACCGGCCGCGTGTGCGTCATCGACGACATCGCGGGAGAGCCCAATCCGACGCCGTGGCACGAGCGGGCGCGCGCGAGCGGGCTGGGCGCGGCGGCATGCGTGCCGCTGAGCCGGCAAGGACGCGTGGCGGGGGTGCTGGCGATCTTCAAGGCGGAGGCGCATTTCTCGATCGAAAGGGAGGTTTCGCTGGTGGAGGAGATGGGAGTCGACATCTCCTACGCATTGGAACGGCTGGATGGCGAGCGGAAGCGCAACGAGGCCGAAGCGGCGTTGCGGGCCAGCGAGCAGCGCTACCGGCAGTTGGTGGAGAGCCTGCCGGGGGGCATTCTGGTCCACAGCAACCTGCGGGTGATCTACATGAGCCCGGCGGGGCTGCGCATGTTCGGAGCGTCCTCGCTGGACGAGGTGGCGGGCCGGTCGATATTCAGCCTGATCCACCCGGACTACCACGAGATTGTCCGGCAGCGCGCGGAACAGACCGGGGACGCCCCATCCCCTGTTATCGAGGAGCGTTACGCGCGGCTGGACGGGACGGCGTACGACGTCGAAGTGTCAGCCGTGCCGATCGAGATCGACGGGCAGAAAGCGCGGCTGGTGTTCTTCCTCGACATCACGCAGCGGAAAAAGGTGGAGGAAGAGCGGGCCCGGCTCGAACAGCAATTTCTCCAGGCGCAGAAAATGGAGAGCGTGGGGCGCCTGGCCGGGGGCGTGGCGCACGACTTCAACAATCACCTGACGGTGATCAACGGTTACTGCGAGATGCTGCTGGCCGCGCTGCCGGTGGGCGATCCGCTGCGGGCGGACGCGGCCAGCATCCGCAAGGCCGGGCAACAGGCGGCGGACCTGGTGCGGCAGTTACTGGCGTTCAGCCGCAAGCGCGTGTTCGAGCCGCAGTTGGTCAGCCTGAACCTGCTGGTGCTGGACTCGCGGAGGATGCTGGAGCGGCTGATCGGCGATCAGATCGTGTTTGAAACGGTGCTCGACGCGGGACTGGGCGAGGTGCTGGCCGACCCGACGCAGATCCAGCAGATTCTGATGAACCTGGTGGTCAATGCGCGCGACGCGATGAGCGCGGGCGGGCGGCTGACGATCGAGACGCGGCAGGTGCGTGTGGACGCGGAGCAGGCGGCGCGCAACGCCGGGGCGCGGCCCGGCGATTTCGTGCGCCTGACGGTTTCCGACACCGGGGCGGGTATTGACGCGGAGACCCTGGGCCATATTTTCGAGCCGTTTTTCACGACCAAGCCGCTGGCCGTGGGCACGGGCTTGGGCCTGTCGAACGGTGTACGGGATTGTCCGGCAGAGCAACGGCTGGATTGAAGTGGAGAGCGCGCCCGGAGCGGGGGCCGCGTTCCGGATCTTCCTGCCGAGCGTCGCGGGCGGAGAAGAACCGGAAGCAGAGGCGGCGGAGATTGCGGATGCGGCGGCAGGGAGCGCGACGATCCTGCTGGTGGAGGATCAGCAAGGCGTGCGCGAGCTGAGCGCGAGCATTCTGAGGAGCGCCGGTTACGCGGTGCTGGAAGCCGCGGGCGGCGCAGAGGCGCTGGCAGTCGCAGCCGCCCATTCAGGCGAGATCGACGTTCTCGTTTCGGACGTCGTGATGCCAGGCATAATGGGTCCGCAACTGGCCAAGGAATTGCGCGCGCTGCGGCCGATGGTGAAAGTGCTGTACATGACGGGCTACGCGACGGAAGCGCAGATGGGAGCGGCGGTGGCAGGCGAGAATGTCCACCAACTCTCCAAGCCTTTCACAGCGGCGGCGCTGGCGGCCAAAGTGCGGGAGGTGTTGGGAGCGTAGGCGCGCACCTCTCACGCGGAGAATGCGGGCGCAGTGGCGCGTAAATGAAAACGCCCGGCCATGCAGCCGGGCGTTCTCGCGATGGGGAGCAGAGTAGAGCACTCAGTCGCCGAAGCTTCCAATCTCCTCACGCTTCTCGACTGCCGGAGCGGCCTGGATGCCGCCGTTCGCGCCGCCGATCTGGACCAGATTCGACTCGGGCTCGTTCAACACGTGCTTGCGGTAGAGCGCCATCATTTTGGCGTTCTCCTCCTCCTCCTGCACCTTCTTCTGCCGCTGGTCGCGGGCGCGCATTTTTTCCTCGCGCGCGGTCTTGGCGATGCCCAGTTTGTCGAGGTCGTGCTGCACTTCGCTGGTCACGATCTCTTCTCTCAGAACCAGGGCATGCTCGGTGGATTGCAAGCCGACCTTCTTACCGCCGGCGAAGATTTCATGCCGCCCGTGCTCCTCGTACCACTTGGTGAGGGTCGCGGTCATGTGCATCTTCTCGACGATGTTGCGCCAGCCGACGCCGGTGTTATAGGCGCAGAAGCTGATCTCGCCTTCCTGCGTAGCGTAGGGAATGATGCACTGCTCGGTGCGCCGGAAATCGTAATTGAACAGATCCTGGAACCACATGCCGGCGATGAACAGGAAATTCCAGCGGTCCTTGCGGCGGCGCTCGATGTCGGACGCGGTGCGTCCGGCGCCGGTCTGGCCGTAGGTTTCGCCGGTGGCACCGAAGGTCTTGTCGAACTTTTTCAGCAGGTCGACCAGTTTGAAGTGCCTGGGCGCGGTGAACGAGTTGTAGTTGCGCATCAGCGTCAGCGCCATGCCGGCGACCGAAAGGAAGCGGCCGCGGGCGGCGTCGTTGATGCGCTGGATGTCGCGCGCCAGGCGGTCGCCGTTGAGGAATGCGGTCACCGGGACGGCCTCTTTGGTTTCCTTGTCGATCATCAGGGCCATGCCCACACCGCAGTTGGGATGGCAGCCGCAGCTCAGATGGCCCCAGTCGGCGGCCGGCCCGTGGACCAGGTCGGCCCAGTCGGAGAACGTGCCCATGAACGAGATCGGGTACCAGTCGCGGATGGGCTCGCCGAGCCCGGTCTGGTTTTTGACGTCGTGCGCCAGGTGCGACAGCGTGTAGCGCTGGGCAAAGCGGCGCTCGTCGGTGACAGCTTCGTCGCGGCCGGTGAACGAAACCGGCTGGAAGCTCAGGAAGCTGATCTTCTTGGGATTGTCGAGCGCGAACTGGATGATGCGGCCCACCTGTTCGTTGTTGATGCCGTTGATCAGCGTGATCACCGGCACGATGTCGACGCCCGAAGAGTGCAGATTCTCGATGGCGCGCAGCTTCACGTCGAACAGGTTGCCCACGGCGCGGTGCGAATTGGCGGCGTTGCCGATGCCGTCAAACTGCAGATAGGCGTAGCGCAGACCGGCCGCGGCCGCCTTCTCGCAAAACTCCTTCGACTTGGCGAACTCGATGCCGTTGGTCGCCGCCTGGGTGGACTTGTAGCCGATCTCGACGCAATAGCGGACCGCGTCCAGGAAGTACGGCGACAGGGTCGGCTCGCCGCCCGAAAACTGCACCGACATCTGGCGGTGAGGCTTGATGCGCAGGGCGTTGTCGAGCATCGTCTTGATGTCTTCCCAGCTCAGCTCGTGCACGAAGCCGACCTGGTTGGCATCCATGAAGCACGGGTCGCACATCATGTTGCAGCGGTTGGTGAGGTCGATGGTCAGCACCGCGCCGCGGCCGTGGGTGATGGTGGACGAGCCGTGGTGGTGTAGATCGGCGTCGTTGTGGGCGCGGATGTCGCGGCCCGGGAACACCTCTTCCAGGTGCTGGAAGAACGCCGGATCGATGGCCATCACGTCCTCGAAATGGCCGTGGATCGGGCAATCCTTAACCATCAGGATTTTGCCGTCGCGCTCGATCACCTGGGCCTTGATTTCGCCCGGACGCTCGTTGACCAGGATGCTGACGTCCTTCTTGCCGTCGATGACCTGCTGGCGGATCTCGGGGATACACTTGGGACACAGCGAATCCGTCGTGCGAGGCCAGCCCAGCTTGGGCTTCATTTTTTCGTACGACTTCAGCAGCGGCTGGTCGGACCATTTGGGCGTAAAACCAGGGTTCTGCTTGATTTGATTGAGCGTGTCAAAGGCCTGCCAGATGACATTCGCAGCCACGGAGGCTGCCTTTTCGACATACTTTATCGGTTTATGCATGAGTTCAATCGACTCCCCACCAAAGCGTACGGACGGATTTCTTCTCTTTTGGATTCTACTGAAAACAGGCTCATAGGAGTACAAACTCCGGTCGAATGGGGCGGATTAGAGCCCGATTGGTAATATGCCGCGTCGAACGGTCCAGCCTATCGCTCGATTCCGGCTAGCCGGCTGATCTGGCTGAAGATAAGTGGCAGAAACGGAGGGAGATAGTTGATCGCCGCGGTAACGTTCGGCGAGTGGCGGAAGCACCACCGGGCGCCACCGAACGCGTCACAGCAGTGGTGCGAATTCCTCTACTGTGAGTCCGGCCTCCCGAATCAGCGCCCGCAGCGTTCCCTTGGCCAGTTCACTATGGTTCGGAATGGACAGGCGCCGGTGTGGCGGCTTCACGTGACGCAGGATGAGATGACTGCCGTGTTGCGCGTCCAACTCGTAGCCGATCTTCCGAAATGCCTTGACCGCCTCAGTGCCGGAGACCACCGGCAGTTTCATCAGACCGCGACCTCAATTACTTCTTCGAGAATGCTTGGCGGCACCGGTTCGCCATGCTTCCTCAGGCTAAGAATGTATCCTTGAATGGCTTCCCGGATGTTTTCGGTCGCCTCCGCGCGAGTCCGGCCTTGCGAGACACAGCCCGGCAGCGCGGGACAAGTGGCCATGAAAACCCCATCCTCGTCCGGTTGCAGATAGATCCGGTATTTCATGGCGCCCCCATTCTAACAGAGCCGCAGCCGGGCAGTTCGAACCCCGGAGCGGCGTGGCCTGCGCCGGTTGGCGGAAGCACGGGGAGCGGCCGCAGTTGCGCAATCCCCGGCGCCCTGCTCGGAAGCGCCTGCCGGGGCGTTAGACTCGGACCTGAGCCCCGATGACCTGCCCGCGGCAGCGCGAGACGCCCACCCGAGAACGCTTCCATGCGCTCGCCCGAAGCTGCGGGTTCGAACTGGCGGGCGTGGCGGAGGCGCTCCCGCCGGTCGAGTTCCCCTTTTATCGTCAATGGGTTGAAGACGGCTTGGCGGGGCCCATGGGTTACCTGACGGACGCACGCATGGAGGCCCGCGCCGACCCGCGCCGCTTGTTGGAGTCGGCCCGCAGCGTTCTGTGTGTCGGTAAGTTATACAAAACAGAAGAGCCGGACCCTGTCAAGGGCGCAGGTAAAGTCTCCCGCTACGCCTGGGGCGCCGGCGACTACCACGACGTCCTGCGCGCGGGGCTGGAGCGGCTCGCCGACCGCCTGAAGGAATTCTGGGGCGAATTCGAGTACCGGATTTGCGTCGACACGGCCCCGCTGCTCGAGCGGGCCTACGCCCAGGCTGCCGGGCTGGGCTGGATCGGCAACAATACGTGCCTCATCAACCAGCCACTGGGGTCGTGGTTCTTCCTCGGCGAAATTCTTACTTCCGTGGCACTGCCGGCGGATACGCCGCCGCCCGGGCGGTGCGGATCCTGCACCCGCTGCATCGACGTCTGTCCGACCCAGGCGCTGGTTCCCAACGCGGGCGCCACCGGGCCGGCGTGGCAGTTGGACGCGCGGCTGTGCATCTCCACGCTGACCATCGAGCAGCGCGGAGCGACCCCCGAGCCGACGCGTCTGGAGCAGGGCCAGCACCTGTTCGGATGCGACCTGTGCCAGGAGGTCTGCCCGTGGAACCGGCGCGCGCCGTCCACGCTGGAGAGCGCGTTTCGACCGGTCAATGCACGGCTGGATCCCGGCGAAATGGCGGGCCTGAGCCGCGCGGAGTTCCGGGCGCGCTTCCGCCGTACACCGCTCGAGCGGGCGCGCTATGAGGGCTGGCTGCGCAACGTGGCCACGGTGATGGGCAACTCGGGCGAGCGGCGCTATCGGGCGGCGCTGGAGCGCCTGGCTGCCTCGGATGACGCAGGAGTGGCCGAGCATGCCCGCTGGGCGCTCGATCGTCTGCTGGAAGCCGGCGCGGCTGAGCCGGATCCGAATGCGCCCGGCGTGGAATGATGGGAAGCGGATGAGTTTCATTGCGCTCCTGCTGGCATCTCTGGCCGCAACCTCGCCTGCCAGTACGAACGACTTCACAGCCGCGAGTTTCAGAGCCGCGAGTTTCAGAGCCGCGACCGTAAGGGAACCGGTATCGGCCGCTGGCTCGCGCATGCAGTCCAATGACGAGTTCAGGGCCGCGAGTTTCACAGGTGCGAGTTTCAGAGCCGCGACCGTGAGGGAACCGGTATCGGCCGCTGGCTCGCGCATGCAGTCCAATGACGAGTTCACGGCCGCGAGTTTCACAGGCGCGAGTTTCAGAGCCGCGACCGTGAGGGAGCCGGTATCGGCCGCTGGCTCGCGCATGCAGTCCAATGACGAGTTCAGAGCCGCGAGTTTCACAGGCGCGAGTTTCAGAGCCGCGACCGTGAGGGAGCCGGTATCGGCCGCTGGCTCGCGCATGCAGTCCAATGACGAGTTCAGAGCCGCGAGTTTCAGAGCCGCGACCTTAAGGGAGCGGATACCGGAACTTCTCCAACCGGACACCCGTCATGGATCCGCGGCGCCTTCCGCCCGGGCGCAGGACCCGCTGATTGAAGCCGGTTTCGAGCATTTCTACAACATCGAGTACGCCGAGTCGATCGCCATCTTCCAGCAGGCGATCAAGGCCGCTCCCGAGGACGCGTCCCGCTACAACCACCTGGCCGAGGCCGTGCTGTTCGGCATGATGTACCGTTCGGGCGCGCTCGAGAGCCAGATGGTCACCGGCGGCAACCCGTTTCTGCGCCGGCCAAAGATGGAGCCGACGCCCGAGGAGCAGCGGCTGTTCACGAGCTCGATCGACAAGGTGCTCGATCTGACGGGCCGGACGCTCGCGAAGAACCCGAATGACGAGGATGCGCTGTACGCCGAAGGCGTGGCGCTGGGGTTTCGCGGGACCTACGACTACCTGGTGCGGAAGGCCTGGCTGGAGTCGCTGCGCGAGGTCACGACGGCGCGCAAGCTGCACAACCGCGTCTCCGAGATGGACCCGGCGCGGGTGGACGCCCGCATGATGCAGGGCGCGCACGATTACCTGGTCGGCTCGCTGCCGCTGGTGTACCGCATGATCGGCTTTCTGGCCGGCTTTCACGGCGACCGCGAGCAGGGCATCCGGACACTGCGGCTGGTGGCCGAGAAGGGGGTGGATAACAAGGTGGATGCGCAGATCCTGCTGGGCGTCATCGACCGCCGCGAGCGGCGGCCATGGGAAGTAATTCCGATCCTGGAAAGCCTGCACGCGCGCTACCCGCGCAATTTCCTGGTGCTGTTCGAACTTTCGCAGATGTACGCCGACATGGGCGACAAGGCCCAGGCGCTGGCGCCGCTGGAGACGATCGAGCGGCTGAAACAGAGCGGCGCGCGGGGCTTCCGGACCTTGCCGGAGGAGCGGATCGAGTTCGCCCGCGGCAACCTGCTGTTCTGGTACGAGGACTTCGACCCGGCCATCCGGATGCTCGAGCAGGCCACCGCGCACGCCGAAGTGCTGGACCCCAATTCCGGCCCGTCGGCCTGGCTGCGCCTGGGCCAGTGTTACGACGTTCGCGGGCGCCGCCGGGACGCGCAGCGCGCCTACGCCCAGGCGGTCGCTTTCACGCCCGCCAGCGATCCGGCGCGGGAGGCGAAAAAGTACTTGTCGGCGCCGTTCACGCTGGCGCAAAAGCACGAGATCGACCGCACCACCAAACTGCAGGCGCCGTAACCTGGCGGCACCCTCCTTCTGGGCAGCATTCTCCAATCCTGAAATGAGCCTGACCGTGCTTGACACGGGGCCTATGCTGGGGGTGATAGCTCGCCCTGGGGCGCGGCATCCATGCTCTTTGAAAATGCGAATATTAGGCGAAGAATCTATCTAAGGATAGTCTTTTAAGAGACTGATTCTAAAAAGCAAACTCAACAATTGGCTTTGATCCTCCAGTTTTTTGTTTTTATGCTCCCGCGGAGCGCGCTCTGGATGCAGCGGCAGATTCCCCGCCAGCGACTCGGTTGCGAAGTGGGCCTGGCTTCGTGCTATCCTCCGACCCATGGGCTTAGCACAAGAATTCAAAGAATTTGCCATGAAAGGCAACGTCGTTGACCTCGCCGTGGGCGTGGTGATCGGCGGCGCCTTCGGCAAGATCGTCAACTCACTGGTGGAGGACATCATCAACCCCTGCGTCGGGATGCTGACCGGCGGCATCGATCTGGCCAACAAGTTCGTGGTCCTGAATAACCCCAAGAACGCGGCTTTCGGCAACTTGGTGGAAGCCAAGAAGGCCGGCGTCGTCGTTCTGGGCTATGGCAACCTGATCAACAACGCGATGCAGTTCCTGATCGTCGCCTTTGCCATCTTTGTGGTTATCAAGTGGGTCAACCGCTTTACTAGGCTGGAAGGGGACAACCTGCCCAAGGCGGCGGTTTAGTCAAGCGCTACAATCGCTCTCCGGGCTGCTTCCGCGGCGGCTAGTGACCGCCCCATATCAGGCCCGCGTGGTTAGCAACTACTGAGCCTGGGCAGCACCGGCCGTGCGACACTCAGGGCATATGAAGCTGGCGGCAATCGTCGCACTGAGTCTGATGGTATTGTGTCCGCTGGCGCTCAGTGCGCAGTATCGCCGGCGCGGCATATATAACAACAACGGCGCCGTCACGCCGGATCCGGTCAGCGGCGTCACCGTCAACGTGAAGGGCGTGTTGAAGGGCCTGTCCAAGAAGGAACTCCTCGTCGAGACGGACGCAGATCATACGGTCAGCCTGCGTCGCACTTCCAAGACCAAGTTCTTGCGTGAAGACAAGCCAGTGAAGGCCGACGACGTAGCTCTCGAAGAGAAGGTCGATATCGAAGTGGCCCCGGACAAAGACGCCAAACTCATGGCCGTGATGGTGAAGCTGGGAGCCCCTGAAAAACCGGAAACGCTGAAACAACGCTGACGTTGCTTCTCTGGCCGCTGTGCACAGCGGAAGATTCGTGGGGCTGTGTACGATCCGGCACATGGGTAACAAAGCCTGCGAGCCACATAGATTGCACTTTGTCCCGCTGTTTCTCAGTGTTGGTGCTCACTCGCCCGCACGCCCCTGGAGCCTGCTTGCGGGATGATGAGGTAGAGGCACGTCAGCTTCCCGATTATGCTCGAACCTTCCATTTTTCGCGAATACGATATCCGCGGCCTGGCCGATCTCGAACTGCCCGATGCGGGCATCGAGCAACTGGGGCGCGGGCTGGGGACTTTCCTGCGCCGCAACAAAGGCCGGCGGGTGAGCGTCGGGCGCGACGTGAGGCTGAGCTCGCCGCGTTTGCACGATGCGATCGTGCGCGGGCTGCGCGCATCCGGCTGCGACGTGACGTCGATTGGCGCGGCGCCGACGCCGCTGCTGTACTACTCGGTGCATCATCTGGCGGCCGACGGCGGCGTGATGATCACCGGGAGCCACAATCCGCCCGAGTACAACGGCTTCAAGACGATGATGGGCGACGGGACCATTTACGGCCCCGAGATTCAGGAGGTCGCGCGCATCGTTCGCGACGAGGACTATGAAACCGGCGCGGGCGCCTACGCGGAGTTCGACGCGCTGACGCCGTACGTGGCCGAGATTGCGGCGCAATTCGCCTACCCGCGCCGCGTGAAGGCGGTGTTCGATACGGGCAATGGCGTGGCCGGACCGGCGCTGCGGAAGCTGCTGCCGCTCTTGAACGTGGAACCGGTGGAGCTGTTTTTCGAGCCCGACGGCCGGTTTCCGAACCACCATCCCGATCCGACCCTCGAGCCGAATCTCGCGGCACTGAAACGCGCCGTGGCCGAGACGGGCGCCGATCTGGGGCTGGCCTTCGACGGCGACGGCGACCGCCTGGGCGCGGTGGACGAGCGGGGCAACATCGTGTGGGGCGACGTGCTGATGCTGATTTTCGGCCGCGAGATCCTCACGCGCAAGCCCGGCGCGACGTTCATCGGCGAGGTGAAGTGCTCGCAGGTGATGTACGACGAGCTGCGCCGGCTGGGCGGAAACATGGTGATGTATAAGACCGGCCACTCGCTGATCAAAGCCAAGATGAAGGAGCTGCATGCCGAGCTGGCGGGCGAGATGTCGGGTCACATGTTCTTCGCCGACCGCTACTACGGCTACGACGACGCGCTGTACGCGGCCTGCCGGCTGATCGAGATCGTCGCCGCCAGCGGCCATCCGCTCTCGGCGCAGACCGGAATGCTGCCGCAACTTTTCGCGACGCCGGAGCTGCGGGTCGATTGCCCCGACGAGAAGAAATTCGCGGTGGTCGAAGGCGTGAAGGCGTACTTCACGGCGCGGCAGGAAGTGGTCGACGTGGACGGCGTGCGGATGCTGTTCCCGCACGGCTGGGGCCTGGTGCGCGCCTCCAACACGCAGCCGGTGCTGGTGCTGCGCTTCGAGGCCACGACGCCGGAATTGCGCGACACCTATCGCCGCGAAGTGGAAGCTGTGGTGGCCGCGGCGGTAGCGGCAGCTTGAGGGTTTTCCGATCCTGTCATGGACGCGCGCGGCGTCACCATTGGGCCTGGTCAACGTCCGTTTTCTGAAAATCCTCACCCTTGTACAGCAGCGGCTCGCCGCTGGTGATGGCGACGGCGTAGGCGCAACAGTCTCCGAGATTCAGCGCGGCGGGATGCCGGCCTTTCCCGAAGCGCTGCCAGGCAGCGCGGGCCTCGTACATCTGCTCGAGGTCGAAAGGCAAGGCCTCGATATCGAGATCGCGCATGAGCAACAGCGTCGCATCGGCCGACTCGCCGCCGTGTCTCGACTCGGCGACTATGAGCGTCTCCAGCCAGTTGACGGCCGACATGAGACGCCTCGGCGCGTGGGAGATGGCCCCCGCCATGCGCCGCGCCTCGGGTTCTTGAAATGCAATGGCCAGAATAGCCGAGGAATCAATCACCATCAACGCGGCACTCCAAAATCGTCGTAGCCAATGATCTCGTCCGGTGAACGCGGATCGAGGACCGGCCGGGAGCTGATGCGGCGCCCCAACTCCATCGCACGTTCCACGAGGCGGTCGGTGCGGCGTGGGCTGGACCGCTCACGTTCGAGCCGTTCGCGCAGCGCTTCCTTGACGACCTGGGTGAGGGAGTGGCCCGTGCGGCGGGCCAGTTCCGCGGCGAGGGCGTGGGCCTCGGCATCCTTGATGTTAAGAACGGCCATGACGGCTCCTTTCCTCCATACTATACACCAAGGAGGAATAAGATGCGAGAACTTATTCTAATACTATTTGTTTCAATGGATTGGAAGTCAGTTTCTAGCGCGCCGAGGCGTCGATGCGGCCGGTGAGCGGCCTCACAACACCGGGCCCGCACAGGCCGACGCCGACCTTCTGGAGGGCCGTGAGGAAGTTGAAGAAGACGGCGTAGATGGTCTTTTCCGCCACGGGCTGGCGGCCGGGGAGGCGGAAGTGGGCGGGGAGTTCCTTCAACAGTTGGAGCGACAGCGCTTTGGGATTGGGGCGGCCGGAGGGGTCGAGTTTATTGGCCACAAAGAACGGCGTCTGCAGGACGGCGCCGGTGCGTCCGTCGATGTAAAACGTGCAGCGCGAGAACCAGCCGGTATTGGCGGGATCGGAGGCATCGAACAGCAGCAGCGGGCTGTCGCGGCCGGGGGCGCGGAGGAGCACGTTGAGCACCCGGGGCTGGTCGTCGATCTCGATTTCAAAACCCGTCTCCTGGGCGCCCTGCCGCAGCAGGTCGTGATCGAATTCGAGGACCACAATCTGGTGCTTTCCGGCCTGGATGAGCTGCATCGTGTAACTCCAGTGTAAACGCTCGGCGCGGCGCGGCGTGAGTTTCAACGCGCTGTTCGCCGGCGGCGGCGCGGAGGGCTGACGGCATATGATAGGCGGTGAATGCGAGCTCCGGAACCGGCACGCGCAAAGGCGCTGATCCTGTTCGACATCGACGGCACCCTGATCCGGCGCGCCGGGCCCGAGCATCGCGCGGCGCTGGAGGGGGCGCTGCTGCGAGTGACCGGCCTGCGGGCGACGACGGACGGGATTCCGGTGCAGGGGATGCTCGATCGCGACATTTTGCGGGCCATGCTGGGTGCGGCAGGGGCTTCGCGGCGGGTGGTGGAAGGAGAGATGGCGGCGATAGTGCGCGAGGCGCAGCGGCTGTACCGGAGAACGTGCCCGGACTTGCGGGCGAAGGTTTGTCCGGGGGCGCGGCGGCTGCTCAGGCTGCTACGGCGACGCGGAGTGCCGGCGGGCCTGGTGACGGGCAACTTGAGCCGCATCGGATGGCGCAAGATGGAGCGCGCAGGACTGCGCGGCTACTTCCGCGTGGGGGCGTTCGCGGAGCAGGGCCGCACGCGGGCGGAGGCTGGCCGGGCGTGCGGCGGCCGAGGCGCGGCGGCGGGGACTGATCGCGGACGGCGCGCGGGTGGTGCTGATCGGCGACCACCCCAACGACATTGCCGCGGCGCGCGCCAACGGCTTTCTCAGCGTGGCCGTCGGCACCGGCGTCGTAGGATTGGAGGAGTTGCGCGCGCGCGAGCCCGACATTCTCGTGGAAGATCTGCGCGGGCTCGATCTGGAGAAACTGCTGTGCACGGTTCGATAATTCGCCTGGGCGCCGCCGTGACGGTGATTCTCGGCCTGGCCGGCTGCGACTTTCTGTACCACGAGCGCGCGGTGTACGCGATCGAAGGGGCGACGCTGATGGACGGCAACGTGCTGCCGCCGATCACGCCGGCGGTAGTGGTGGTCGAGGACGGGAAGATCACGGCGATGGGCGCGGCAGCGGAAGTCGCCATTCCGAGCCGTGCACAGCGCATTGACGGGCGTGGCAAATTCGTGTTTCCAATGAGCCTTACCCAGCCGCTGAAGGTCGGCGGTCCGGCCGATCTGATTGTGTGCAACGTCAATCCAGCGCGCGTGCGGGACTACAGGAAATATATCTTCGGACGGATCGACAATGGCCGTTGGTGGAGTAAGCCGGAGTTGCCGGCGCGGATTGGGACGCGCCCCCAAGCCGGGGTCCTGCGGTAATAAAGCAACAGCACTATCGCGGGGCGTTGAACTGTGGCGATCGATCCGCTGCTTCAGCGTGCGGCGACGGTGGGCAGGCGGCAAACGGCCACCGCCTGGTTCCGATACGGGCAGGGCAAGCCGGCCGGGGCCGGGAGTTCGGTCACAAACCAGGTGACCGGATAAAGGCCTGCCAGGTGCTCGAAATCGGGCAACTGGAACTGCTTCCAGCCGTGCGCGCTCTGCACCTGGGCTTTCCATTCAGCGGCCAGCCCGGGGAACAGCGAGACCGCGCCGCTGTCCTTGACTGCATCGGCCAGCATGCTGCGCTCGGCAATCGCGCGAAAGCCGTGCATGTCCTCGCCGGGGAGCAACATGTAGGCTGGATCGAGGGCGAAGACCGCGTTTTTCGGCGTGTTGCCGCGGATCCACAGAAACGCGTCGCACCAGCGGTTAGGCGAGGCTGCGCCGGGCCACTCCACATGGGCACTGGCGGGATACGTGCTGTTTTGCAACAGGACACCGGAAACCGCCAACACAGCGAAGAGCGCCAGCCAGCGCCAGGCATGCCGGTGGAGCGCGTATTCTCCAACGCAGGCGCCCAATAGCAGGAAGAAGATCACGTAGACCAGGTGCAGCGCGCGCATGGGCTGCAGGCGGGTATAGTTTTCCAGTCGCGGGGAGAGCGTCAGAACAATGCCGGCCAACGTGCACAACAGGCCGAAGGCCACCAGAGTTCGAGCCAGCGGCCGCAGCGCCGGCCGGGCACCGCGCAGATCGGCGGTCGACAGCCAGCCCAGCAAAGCCAGGGGCGCGAAGACTCCGATCCATTCGTACCAGGCCCACTGCGAGACGAAGAAGTACGTGCGCGAAAGCAACGCCTCGCGTGCGGGGCCGCGCGCGGGCTGGAATTCGAAGATGAACGGGAGGACGGAGAGGCCGGCGATATCCGCCGCCGGCGCGTGGCCCACGCGGGCGGGCGCGCGGCGCGTGGTCACGGCCAGGCAGGCGATGAACAGCGCGAGGTAGAAACCCATCTGGGGGTGAAGCAGGGTCGTGAAGAGCCACCACACGGCGGCTTGCTTGCGCTGGCCGGAGACAAAGCAGGCGATCGCAAAAATGGTGGCCGGCGTGGAGAGCGTGCGGGAGGTGACGTAGGGATCGGCGATGGCCAACGCCGTGCCGGCCACCGGCACACAGAAGGCCGCCGCCAGCAAGGCGATGCCGCCCCAGCGTGCGGAGTCCGTTTCGAACAGCGCGCAGAGGAGTTTCCACGCCGCCAGCAGCAGCAGAAAGACGCCGGCGACGAACCAGGCCAGGATCACCCAATCGACGCTCAGATGCGTGAGCCGCGCGGAACCGCCTACGAGCAGCGAAAAGGCGCTCAGGCGCGCATGGGACTGGAAGAACTCGGCGCCAAACGGATAGAGAGCCGGATCGGCGACTTGCTTAATGCCGGGCACGTAGATCGCGCCATCGTCGGTGCCCAAGTGGTAACCATGGACGCACACGGCGAGGGCGGTGACGATCAGGAGCCGCAGGAGCGGGCTGTGCCACGTCAAACGCGGGCGCGGTGGGTTCACTCGAGCACCAGCACTTCCAGGCGGCTGGGCGCGGCAGCGGAACGAGAGATGCGCTGGGTGGCGGCGACGAAATCTTCGGGCCGGGTGAAGGGGATGCTGGGGACGAACCGCTGCGGGTTGCGGTCCACCAGGGGGAACCAGGAGCTCTGCACCTGGACCATGATGCGGTGGCCCTGGAGGAAGGTATGGAGGATGTCCGGCATGTCGTATTCGAACTCGACAAACTGGTTGGGAGGCAGCGCTTCGGGGCGCTCGAAGCTCTTCCAGAAGCGGCCGCGGAAAGGCTCGCCGCGGACTAATTGCTGGTAGCCGCCCATCTGGACGCGATCCGGATTGGGCGACGGGTTGGGGGCGGAGGCGGGATAGACGTCGATCAGCTTCACGACCCAGTCTGAGTCCGTGCCGGAGGTGGAGGCGTGGAGGCGCACGCCGATGGGTCCAGCCAGCGTGAGGTCGGAGTCGAGCGGCGGGGTCTGGTAGACCAAAACGTCGGGCCGGCGGGCGGCAAAGCGCTGGTCATCCACCATATATTCCTGGGCCATGCCGAGGGTGATGAAAGACGTAAACGGCACCGGCGCGGCCGGGTCGCTGACGTACTGGTCGAAAGCTTCGGGCTCCGGCGGCGGATCGAAAGCCAGCGTGCCGCCCGAGCGCAAATAGAGAGTTCGGGGATGCGCGGCCACCGGCGGCCAGGCGGCGAATTGACGCCAGCGGTTGGCGCCGGTCTCGAACATCCAGGCCGCGGGCAGATGCGGGTCCTCGCCGTCTCTGAGCCATTTCTCAAAGAACGGCGCTTCGATCGAGTCTTCAAAAAACTTCGAGGTCTGCTGGCCGAATTGGACGGGACCGAGATGGTCGCTCTCGTCGCCGTGCCAGGCGCCGTGGACCCATGGGCCCATGACCAGGGCGACGGGCGAGTGCGGTTGCCGAGTGGAGGCATTGCGGTAGAGCCGCAGCGGCCCCTGCAGATCCTCGGCGTCAAACCAGCCGCCGACGGCCAGCACGGCGGGCTGGATGTCATGAAGGTGCGGCTCCAGGCTGCGCGAGCGCCAGAACTCGTCGTAGGCGGTGTGCTGGAGCAGGTCGCTGAAATAAGGATTGCGGTGTTTGTAGAACTTCTCGTCGGCATTGGAGAGCGGACCCAGGGCGAGGTAGAAGGCATAGCCATCCTTAGTGCCGTAGTCGAAACGCGGCTGACGTTGTTCGGCCTGTGCGGCGTGCGTCTCATTGAAGTACCAATAGAAGCCGAAGTTGGCGGCCAGGAAGAAGGCGCCGTTGTGGGCGTAGTCGTCGCCGCGGAACAGGTCGATCATCGGCGCTTGCGGCGAGACCGCTTTCAACGCCGGATGGCCGCACAACAGCCCCGCCGCCGCGTAGAAGCCCGGATAGGAGGTGCCGTAGAGGCCGACGCGTCCGTTGTGGCCGGGGATGTTTTTCACGAGCCAGTCGATGGTGTCGTAGGTGTCGGTGCTCTCATCGACGTCATTCGGCCCCGGATGGGTCGCGAGTTGCGGGCGCATTTCGAGGAACGTGCCTTCGCTTTGGAAACGGCCGCGCACGTCCTGGAAAACGAAAATGTAGCCGGCGCGGGCGAGCGTTGCGGAAGGGCCGAGGTGGGAAGGATAGCTGTTCTCGCCGTGCGGCCCGGTGCCATATGGGGTGCGCGCCAACAGAATCGGATAGGTTCGCGAGGCGAGCCGCGGTGCGTAGACTTCCGTGAACAGGTGCACCCCGTCGCGCATGGGGATGCGGAAGTCATGCCGTTCGTAATTGGCCCGGATCCAATCGGCGCCCTGGCCGAGCAGCGAGCCGGCAACGAGGATCAGGACGCAAGCCGTGCGCCGAAGGTGCATGAGAAACAGTTTACGGGGCGGCTGAAAAAAATGTGCGGCGAGGAGCGTGGGCATGACGACCGGTGGTGGAAATCGCGGCTCGCGAGATCTCAACCACAGGCTGTTACAATCGAATTAAATACGGTGTTCTCCTACGAGGCTCCGTATCGGACGGGCGGCCGCGTCCTCCTCCTCCAGCGGCCGCCCTTCTTCTCAGGAAACATCCCGATCGCACTACAGGTTGGCAGACGCCGGACGGCCGTTTGGCCCGAGGCGTGAAATGTTATCCTCCGCTCGGAGGCGCCTGCCGTGAAAACTATCATCGAGCCGTTTCGCATCAAAAGCGTCGAACCGCTGCGGCAGACCAGCGCGGAGGAACGGGCGGGGCTGCTGGCCGAAGCAGGGTACAACCTGTTCCGGTTGCGCGCGGTCGATATTCTGATCGACCTGCTGACCGATTCGGGGACTAGCGCCATGTCCACCGAGCAGTGGGCGGCGATGATGCGCGGCGACGAGAGCTACGCGGGGAGCGCGAGCTACTTCCGATTGAAGAGCGCGGCCGAGGATCTGATGGGCTTCCAGCACGTGATTCCGACGCACCAGGGCCGGGCGGCGGAGCGGATCTTATTCAGCGTGCTGTGCAAGCCGGGGTGCGTAGTTCCGAACAACACGCACTTCGACACGACGCGCGCGAACATCGAGTTCACGGGCGCGCGGGCGGTGGACCTGATCAAGCCGGAAGCCCGCGACACGCAGGTACAACTGCCGTTCAAAGGCGACATGGACACGGAGGCGCTGGAGCGGTTGATCGCGGAGCACGGACGCGAACGGATTCCGCTGATCATGGTCACGGTGACGAACAACTCGGGCGGGGGACAGCCCGTGTCCATGGCCAACCTCGAGCAGGTGCGCGCCATCGCCCGGCGGCACGGCATTCCGCTGTACCTGGACGCCTGCCGCTTTGCGGAGAACGCCTGGTTCATCCACGAGCGCGAGGCCGGCTACGCGAACTGGACGGCGCGCGACATCGCGCGGAAGATGTTCTCGCTGGCCGACGGGTGTACGTTCTCGGCCAAGAAAGACGCCTTCGCCAATATCGGCGGCCTGCTTTGCACGAACGACGACCGATTGGCGCAGCAGGAGAAAGATCTGCTGATCCTGACCGAGGGCTTTCCGACCTACGGCGGGCTCGCCGGGCGCGATCTCGACGCCATCGCGGTGGGGCTGGTGGAGGTGCTCGACCCGTATTACCTGGGATACCGGATTGCTTCCACGGCGTATCTGGGCCGGCACATCGCCGACCACGGCGTGCCGATCGTGGAACCGCCGGGCGGCCATGCGATTTACATCGACGCCGGGCGGATGCTGCCGCACATTCCACGCGGCGAGTTCCCGGCGCAGTCGTTGGCGGTGGAACTGTACCGGCACGCCGGCATCCGCAGCGTGGAAATCGGATCGGTAATGTTCGGCGCGCACGCGCAGCACGAGTTGCTGCGGCTGGCCATTCCGCGGCGGGTTTATACGCAGAGCCACATCGACTATGTCGTGGAGGCGATTCTCGAGGTCAACGAACGCAAGGAGCAGTTGCGGGGCTACGAAATCACGTGGCAGCCGGAGTTCCTGCGGCATTTCAGTTGCCGGTTCCAGCCGCTGGGCTGAATGGCGCGGCCGGCGCTGTGCCAACAGTTGCAAGACGCGGTTCGGATAGCCTTGGCAACTCAGATTTGTACCCGAACGGGCGGCAATTGCATCCAAGGAAACAGATCGGATGCAATGGCTATCGGACGGTTAGCTACAATGGGATTTGTGCCTCGTTCCATGAGACTCGACACTGTCGTTGCGCTTCTGGGATTGGCCGCCGTATTGGCTCCGGCAACTTGGGCCCAAGCCGACATGGCCGAAGCACAGCGGCTGTACAACTCCACCGCGTACCGGGATGCTCTGATTCTCTTGAGAAAGACTCCCCACAGGACCGCGGCGGAGTTGGAACTCGAAGGGCGCTGCCGCTACATGATGGGTGATTTCAAGGCGGCCATCGAAGCCTTCGAAAAAGCGGCCCACGCGGAACCCGCGAATTCCGATCACTACCTGTGGCTGGGACGCGCCTGGGGCCGGCGCGCGGAAACCAGCGTCTTTTTCGTGGCGGTGAAATATGCGGCCAATGCGCGGATGAACTTCGAAAAGGCGGTTGAGCTCGCTCCCGGCAACACGGCGGCAGTGAACGATCTGTTCTCGTACTATCTGAGTGCGCCGGGATTCCTCGGGGGCGGCATCGACCGGGCGGCGCGGCTGACGGAGATCATCGAGCGCAACGATCCGGCCGATTACCACTGGGCGCTGGCGCGGATCGCGCTAGAGCGCAAGCAATACGATCTAGCCGAGGGGCAGTTGAAGAAGGCGATCGACATGGCGCCGCGCGAGATCAACCGCATCGTGGAACTGGCTAAATTCCTGGCCGGCCAGGGCCGCATCGGCGAGAGCGAAGCGGCCTTCGAGCGGGCGGCGAGCATCGATCCTTCAGACAAAAAACTGCTGTTCACGCGCGCTGAGACGTACGTGCAAGGGCGCCGCAATCTGGGTACGGCGAAAAAGCTTCTGGAGGCGTACATGCAAGCCCCGCTGACCCCCGACGATCCGTCCCGCGAGGCGGCGCGGAGGCTGCTGGAGCGCGCCAAAGGCGCGAGCGATTAGGCGCAATGCGGCCTGTTTTCCCATTCCTTCGAGAAGCGCTGATTTTCAGTTTCCAGGCGCTGCAGTCCAACAAAATCCGCACCGCCCTGACCGCATTGGGGCTGTTGATCGGCAACGCTTCGGTGATCCTGGTGGTCACCATTTCGATTACCAGCCGGGATCTGATTCTCGACAAAATCCGCGGCGTCGGGTCGAACCTGATTTTTGCGCAGTACGACGGCGGCCCGATCGATGCCACCAAGTACGATGCCGATTTCATCAAGCTGGCCGATGTGGACGCGGTGCGGCGGAGTCTCGGCTCGCGGATCATCGCGGCCACGCCGGTGACCGCCTCCAACGACCGGATGATGATTGGCGGCAAGGAGCGCGACGTCCGCATCATTGGTTCAGACGAGTACTACGCGGCGGTGCGCAACCTGCTGCTGCTGGCCGGGCGCTTCGTCGATCCTTCCGACGTCACGCTACGCCAGAAGGTGGCCCTGCTGGACGACAAGCTGGCGGGGAAACTGTTTGGCTCGGCGCAGGCTTCCGTCGGTCAGATCGTCAAGCTGCACGGGCTGCAATTCACGGTGGTGGGCGTGTTCAAGGAACGCACATCGACATTCGGATTCTCGGAATTAGGCGAGAGCGGGGCCGTGATGATTCCGATCTCGGTGCATCGCACGTTCGACCAGATTGAGCGCGTGGATCCGATGTATGTGCAGGTACGGCTGGCGGACGACGTGCCCGCGGCCACGCAGTCCGTGGCGCAGGTGATCGGTTCGCGCCACCGGACGGGCGCGCGCTACAGCGTGCAGAACCTGGGGGCGTTGCTCGATGCGGCCGGCGCCATCGCCACGGTGCTCACGATCGTGCTGATTCTGGTATCGGCCATCGCGCTGGTGATCAGCGGCATCGGCATCATGAACATCATGCTGGTGACGGTGACGGAGCGCACGCGCGAGATCGGCCTGCGCATGAGCCTGGGAGCTTCGCAGCGCGATGTGCTGCTGCAGTTTCTGCTGGAAGCGGTGCTGCTGAGCGTGGGCGGGGGAGTGCTCGGGATCGTGGCCGGCCTGGCGCTGCCGGTGGCGGCGAACCTGCTGCAGGACCAGGTGCAGATTCCGATTTCGGCGCTGTCGATCGCGGTGGCATTCCTGGTCAGCTTTGGGGTCGGCATTGTGTTCGGGATCCTGCCGGCCAGGCGCGCGGCGCGGCTGAATCCGACGGAGGCGCTACGCTACGAGTAGCGCCATGAAGAAACTGATTATCGTCATTTGCGCCGCCTGTGCCAGCTATCCGCTGGCGGCGGAGAATCGCACGTTAAGCTTAAAGCAGGCCGTGGAACTGGCCCTGCGGGAGAACCCAGACATCACGCTGGCCCGACTGGAGGAACAGCGGACGGCGCTGAACGTCCAGGTGGTGAAAGAGCCGCTGCTGCCGCGGGTGTTCGCCGGCAGCGGGCTGGCTTACTCCAACGGCTTCCCGATGAGCATCGATGGCGCGGCGCCGTCCATCGTGGAGGCCAAAGCGGTGCGCACGATGTACTCGCGGCCGCAGGGCCTGCAAGTGGCGCAAGCGCGCGAGAACGCGGTTGGCGCGACGTATTCGACGGCGGCCACGCGCGAGGAGGTTGCGTTGCGAACGGCCACGCTGTTTCTCGATCTGGAGAAAGCGACGCGGGCCATCGATCTGGCCACAAAGCAAGCGGAGGAGTTGAGTCGCGTGGAAGCGCTGGTGCGGCTGAGGGTCGGGGAGGGGAAAGAGAAGGAGATCGAGGGCCGGCGCGCGGCGTTGAACGTGGCGCGGGCGCGGCAGAAGGTCGAAATGCTGGGGAGCCAGCGCAGGCGGCTCTCGGCGTCGCTGGCGACGGTGCTCGGGCTGAACCCGGCGGACGCGATCGATCCGGCCAGCGAGGAGCGCGCCAATCCGGCGCTGCCCTCCAGCGAAGAGGACAGCGTGCGCGAGGCCTTGAACGATAATCCCGAGATTCGGAAGCTGGAGTCCGACCTGGCCGCCAAGAATCTGCAGATGCGCAGCTTCAAGGCGATGCGGTATCCGAAAGTCGACCTCGTCGCGCAGTACGGACTGTTTGCCAAGTTCAATCACTACACCGACTATTTCCGCAGCTTCCAGAGGAACAACGGGGAGATCGGATTAGCCGTGAGCGTCCCGCTGTTTGCCAACGCGCAGGATGAGGCGCAAGCGGCGCAGGCGGCGGTGGACAGCCAGCGGATCAGGACCGAGCTGCAGCGGCTGCGCGGCCGGGTCGAAACCGAAACCCGGCAGGCGTGGGAGGAGATCCGCGAGGCCGAGACGGCGCAGCAGGTGGCGCGGCTGGACCTGGACCTCGGGCGCGAGCAGGTGAATCTACTGCTGGCACAGCTCGAGGAAGGGAAGGCGACAATGAAGGAAGTGGAAGAGGCCCGTTATGGCGAGCATGAGAAGTGGATGCAGCTATACGACGCCCGCGCGTCGCTCGAGCGGGCCCAGTTCCAACTGCTGAGACAGACCCGGATGCTGGTGGCCGCGCTGCGTTGAACGCTGCTCTTGTCCGTGCTTCCGGCCCGTTTGCATGGCGCACCGGCGCGGGATAGTGTGTTCGTAGTGCAATATACGGTCAGACGGGTGAGCAGATACTTGCCGGGCGGTGCTGGATGCGGCTGTGCCTCCTGCCGTGTATCCTGTAACTGGCCTATTGTTAAGGAAGTAATTCAATGGACGGGAGTGAGGAAGGGATGAACTGCCGAAATCGTCGCTGGCTGTGGGCCTTATTGTTCCTGCTGGTTGCCATGCAGGGCTGCTGGCGCAGTCCCGAAACGGTGAAGCGGCGGTACCTGGCGAGCGGTGATAAGTACTTTGCCCAGGGCAAATACAAGGAAGCCTCGCTGATGTACCGCAGCGCGCTGAGCAAGGACCGGAAATACGGCGAAGCCTACGCCAAGCTGGGCGAGTCGGAGTTGCGACGCGGAGAAGCGGCAGTACGGCGCTCCAGGCGTTCACTCGCGCGGTGGAACTGCTGCCGAACGATGAGAATCCCCCCGGCCGTCTGGCGGATATCTGGCTGGCCTACTACGGATCGCCGCGGGGCCATAACGAGGCGACTCTGAAGCAAGTGGACAGCCTCGCCAAGGTGTTGCTGAAGCGGAATCCGAATTCTTACAACGGCCAGCGTCTCACCGGCTACCTGGAGATTGCCAGAGCGGGGACAGACACCGAACACGCACAGGCTCACACCGATTTGGCCATCGCGGCCTTTCGCAAGGCGGACCAGGCGCGGCCGGGCCAGCCCGATGTGCTGTTTAATCTGGCCCAGACGCTGAACCGCAACAACCAATGGAATGAGGCCGAGCCGATTCTCCGGCGCGTTCTGGAGAAGAGTCCGCAGTATTGGCTGGCGTACGACTATCTGATCCTGGAGTACTGGCACCACAAACGGCCGCAGGAAGCCGAACAGATCATGGCGCTGAAGGTGAAGAACGACCCGAAGAATGCGGACGTAGTTATTCAGCAGGCCGGATTTTACCTGGCACTGCAGCGCAAGGAGCAGGCCGAAGCGGTTCTCAAGTCGCTGCTGGCGCGCGAGAAGGAACTGCCGGAAGCGCGCATGAAAGTGGGCGACTTCTACATTCGCACGCGGGATTACGACCGGGCGTTCACAGTCTTCAGCGATGGCGCGAAACAGGGTGGCAACCGGGCCAACGATTATCGAATGAAGATCGCGCTGGTCCAAATCGCCACCGGCCGGAAGAGCGAAGGGCGGCAGACCATCGATTCGATCCTGAAGGACGATCCGAAGAACAATGCTGCGCTTTCCATGCGCGCGGGACTGCAGCTCGATTCCGGCGATGATAAGCAAACGCAATCCGCGATCAACGATCTGCAGATGCTGCTCGGCCGGCAGCCCAACAATGCGGTGATCCGCTACAACCTCGCGCGGGCCTATCAGACGCGGGGCGATTTGCCGGCGGCCAAGATTCAGTATCAGGAAGCGGCGAAACAGCCCGGCTTTCTGGCGGCGCAGATTGGTCTGGCGCAGGTGAACCTCGTGCAGGGCGATTATTTGCACGCCGTGCAGAGCGCCGACGACAGCCTCAAAATCGACTCAACGAGCATCCTTGCCATGGCGATCAAGGCCAACGCACAGATCAATATGGGCAATGTCTTACAGGCGCGCACCGACCTGCAGAAGGAACTGAGCCGGTTCCCGAATTCGCCGGATCTGCAGTACCAGCTGGCCTTGGCGAGCTATAAGGAGGGCAAGTACCCCGAGGCCTTAGCGGCGTTTCAAAAGATGCTGGAAAAGTACCCCGGCGATGTGCGATTGGTTTTTGCCACGGCGGACGTTCTGATCAAGACAGATCGGGGCAAGGAAGCGCTCAAGCTGCTGCAGGAGCAGTCCAATCGCGTTCCGCAGAACCAGGCGCTGCGGTTCGCCCTGGCCGACACCGCCGCGCGCGTTCGAGAGATTGATTTAGCCGAACGCGAGTATCGCAAGCTGATTGAATTGCAGCCCAAGAACTTCGATCTGCTCCGGCGGCTAGGAACGACGCTGTATTCTAAAGGTCAACCGCTGCAGGCGATGGAGCAGTTCAAGCAAGGCCTGGCGCTGGAGCCTAAGAATCCCGACCTCAACCTGGGGATGGCCCTGGCCATGGAATCGGTCGGCATGAAGAGCGAGGCCTATCCCTTTTACAAGACGGTCCTGGCGGGGCAGACCAGCGATAATAACCGGGCGATTACCTTGAACAATCTGGCATATCTTCTAGCCGAGGAAGGACGCGACCTGGACAGCGCCTTGACATATATCCAGAAGGCCAGGCAGCTGAAGCCGGAGAACGATGACATCGCGGATACCATGGGTTGGATCTATCTGAAGCGGACGATGAACGATGATGCGCTCACGGTCTTCAGAGATCTGGTCAAGCGGAATCCCGGCAGGGCCCTGTTCCGCTATCATTTAGGGGCGGCGCAATACCAGAAACACGATTTTCAGGCGGCGAAACAGAATCTGCAGATGGCGTTGACGCTGAAGCCCGCCAAGGACGATGAAGCGAAAATCAGGGAGTTGCTGGCGAAAATACGCTGAGGGACCGGGCCACGTCCACCGGGCACCGCGCTGCGCTCCTTCAAGACTGGAGTCACCCGTCTGAACCGTAAGGCCCTGCCGTTTGTCGTCCCGTTCGCGGTGCTGGTGGCGCTGATTCCCGGTGCAGCCGCAGTGGGCCTGAGCGCGCGTGCGGAGTCTGTTTATCAGGCTGCTGCTGCCCGCCGCCGCACTGGTCTGGTACTGGAAAGATCTCCCGCCTATCAAAGTAAATCGGCCCCTGGCGAGCGTTCTCGTTGGCGTGTGTGTTTTCGGGGTCTGGATCGCACCGGATCTGCTGTTTCCCGGCTGGCGGAGCCATTGGCTCTTTCAGAATGCGCTCTTCAGGCTGACTGTCTCCATGCCGGCCTCCAGCCTGGACAATCCGACCGACCTTTTTCTGCGCAGCGTGCGCGCCTGCACGGTGGTGGCACTGGTGGAAGAGTTGTTCTGGCGCGGGTGGTTCATGCGCTGGCTGATCCGCGAAGATTTCGAAGCGATCCCCGTGGGCGCGTATCAGGCCCGGGCGTTCATCCTGACCGCGGTGCTGTTCGCCATGGAACACGGGCCGTACTGGGATGTCGGACTCGCCGCCGGCCTGCTCTACAACTGGTGGGCCGTTCGCAGCCGCAGCCTGGGCGATCTCGTTCTAGCTCACGGCGTGACCAATGCCGCCCTGGCGGCGTTCGTCATCCTGGCCCGGCGTTGGCAATACTGGATGTGACCGGATAGCGTGGGTGCGCTCGCCCGCTGAAGAAAGGGAATTGTAGTTTCATGTCCGTACTGGCCATCGACATTGGAGGGACCAAGTTCAGCATGGCCCTGTTCGAACGCGCGGAGCCCGAACGAGGCCATCCGCCGGCTACAGCGCGCGGTGAACAGGGTGGCGCTCGCTGGACCATGACCCGGCGTGAGAGCCGTGCCACCGATCGCACGGGCGGGCCCGCGTGGATGACGGCGCGCATTGCCGAGATCGCCGCAGCCTGGCGGAAGGAGAGCGAGTTCGAGCGGATTGGCGTGGGCTTTGGCGGGCCGGTCCACTTTGCCACGCAGAAGGTCGTCCTCTCGACCCATGTCGGAGGCTGGGAGGGCTTCGACCTGGTGGAGTGGCTGCGCGCCCATTTCAAGCTCCCCGTCCGCATGGACAACGACGCCAACACCGGCGCCCTCGGCGAAGGGCTTTACGGCGCTGGACGCGGCTGCCGCCCGCTGTTCTACATGACGCTCTCCACCGGCATCGGCGGCGGCATTCTCACCGAAGACGGCGTCCTGCGCGGGGCCGACTCCTATGCCGGCGAGATCGGCCACATGACCATCCGCCCGGGCGGACCGGAGTGCCTGTGCGGCGCATTCGGCTGCTTCGAGCGGATTTGCGGCGGCATGGGGCTGGAACGCGACCATGGGCGTCCGGCCGAAACTCTGCTGCGCGACCCGCTGTTCGTCCGCCGCTACGTGGTCGATCTGGCCTTGGGTCTGAAGGCTGCCATCATGATCCTGAATCCTGCCAGACTGGTGATCGGGGGGGGCATCGCCAAGGCTGGCGATTCCCTGTTCGTGCCGCTGCGGGAAGAGTTGGGCCGGCAGATTACGGCCTGGTCGAAGGCGCGGATCGACGTGGTGCCGGCCGCGTTGGGAGACGACAGCGTGCTGTGGGGCGCGCTGGCGCTGGCGTTGGCAAAGGATTCAAAGGAAACAGAGCAATGAGCAGTTACGCGAGTGAGTACAAGGACCGACTTCAGTGCGCCATCGAGACCATTCCACTGGACCGCGTGGAGCAGGCCATCGACTGGCTCAAACAGGCCCGCGCCGGCGGCCACGCCATTTTCACTTGCGGTAACGGCGGCAGCGCGTCGACCGCTTCGCACTTCGTCTGCGACATGGTGAAGGGCGCGAGTTACAATCGTCCGCAGCGCTTCCGCATCCAAGCGCTCACCGATAGCCTCGCGACCCTGACGGCCTATTCGAACGACGTCTCCTACGACTGCGTCTTCGTCGAGCAGTTGAAGAATTTCGCGCAGCCCGGCGACGTGCTGCTGGCGATCAGCGGCTCCGGCAATTCGCCCAACGTGTTGCGCGCGGTCGAATACGCCAACTCGGCCGGACTGCGGACCATCGGCCTGACCGGCCGTGACGGCGGGCAGCTCGGGCGCCTGGTGCAACTCGAGATCAACGTGGGCGACCCGCACATGGGCCGTATCGAGGACGGCCACATGATCATCGCCCACATGCTGTGCTACTACTTCATGGACCTGGAACAGCCGGGCGGCGCGAGCCCGCTTCAGCCCGCGGGAACGAGCACGATTTTGCCGACGCCGTCGGCGTAGCTTTCCAGCGTTTCGAAGGCCTTCTGGGCCTCCGTCAGCGGCATCGTGTGCGTCACCATCGGCGTGAAGTGGCGCGCGTATTGCGACAGCATCCGCAGGGCCGCGGGGCCCGTGTGATTGGCGCGGCGCACGGTGTGGAAGCCCAGTTCTTTGCGCCGCATAGTGTGGAAATCGATTTCAACCATCGGCTCCGACGGAACGGCCGTGACCACCACACGGCCCGCGCTACGCGCCATGCCGATGGCCTGGTTGATGGAGCCGCCTTTGCCCGCGCAGTCGATCGCCAGATCGACCCCGCGCTGTCCCGTCGCCGCGCGCACTTCCGCCACTGGATCCGCCTGGCGCGGATCGATCGCCTCGTCGGCCCCCAACCGCAGCGCGAGTTCACGGCGGTGCGCCACTGGCTCCACGCACCAGATTCGCCTTACGCCGGCCAGCTTCAGCGCGGCGATGGTGGTCAGCCCGATCGGTCCCGCGCCGAACACCGCGGCCGTTTCTCCGAGCTTCGGATCGGCGAAGCGGAACGAGTGCAGAATAATGCCCACCGGCTCCCACAGCGTGGCCTCCGCGAAACCCAGATTGCCGGGCAGCGGCAGCAGATTCGCGACGGGCAGATTGACGCGTGCACGGAAGAAGCCCGGCTCCGTCGGCGAGCTCATGAAGCGCACGTGGTCACACAGATTGTGGCGGCCGCTCATGCAGAATTCGCAGTGGTAGCAGTAGATCGGCGCTTCGAGCGCCACGCGGTCGCCGGGCGCCCAACCGGTCACGCCCGCGCCTGAGCCGAGCACCGTCCCAGCGGGCTCGTGGCCCAGCACCATCGGGTATTTGGCGGGCGTATCGCCGGTGTGGCCTTCGGAAAAGTAATGCAGGTCGCTGCCGCAGACGCCGACGGCTTCGACCCGCACCTGCACTTCGCCCGGAGCGGGGCCGCGTAAATCGTTTTCACGGATGCTGAATTGTCGTGGAGCGGAAAGTTCGGCAATTGTCATGGGTCAATGGAAGGATCCGATTTCAGCGCCGCTCCGCGTCTCACTTCTTGAAGAGATTATCGAACGCGATGCGCGCATCGCTCTGGCTCTTGGGCTCGACCATCTGCTGCCGGTCTCCCATCGCCGGCCGAACCACCGCGCCCGCCGGCGCGCTATCCCGTGCCACTGTCACGCGGGCGCGGAAGAACTCGCACTGGTTGGCGCCGTCCTTCGCGGCAATCCGCTCGCGGATCGGTTTGGTGCACTGGAAGCGGGTCGAACGGTTCAAACCAACTGCATTGTTTACAGCAGTGCAGCGCGGCGTTACATTTCGGACAATTGCCGGTGAAATCGATGTCGGCCGGCAGCGCGGTCGCGCAACTGTAACAGCGCGAGGCGGTCACGGTATCGACCAGCCGCGGCAGCCGCGGTCCGGTGATGTCGAGCGGCGGCTTCGGCCCCTTCGGCTTCGGCTTCCCGTCGCGCGAGGATTGTCCGTCCTGCGGGCCAGCGGAATCCATGTAGCCGTGTTGCCTGTACTTGCGGTCGCTATCCATGGGGATAAGCTCCTTCGCCGGGGTCTGAATCGAATCCCTGCACGCCGCTTCGCGTAGGTCCGGAGGGCTGAGTACTTCTCGGGCGTCCTCGGTTTGTGCGGAATTGCGAAGCAGGTCTTCCGCGGGAACTTCTCGCGGGCTCTCGTGGTCCCGCGCATCTCCAGCGGCTCAACTCTTTCTTACCACGCTTCGCGACCGGAATCCATAGTCTTGTTACGGAATCCTTCGCGGGGTCCGCCGGCTGAGGCTGCCTAGCGGGCCCATTTCATCGGAGCGCGGCACGGCCGCGAAAGCGGATCCTCGGCGTGATTGGGCGCAATTCGCAGCGTATAACCCAAACGTCCCGTCTGGTGCGGCTCGAATTCCTTCTCAAACATATACGTCCCGCCCTGTTCTTTGGTCGGGGGCAATGAGACGACCATGGTTTCCTCGAGCAATCCATCCGGGCTGACCCGGCCTACCACCGCTTCGACACGCACGTCGCCCGGTTGAAGTCCGTTCAGGAACACGGCCGCCCGCAGCAGCACGGTCTGGCCGGTCAGCAGCGAGTTCCCCGTTTCGGGCGTTGCGTCCTCGATCCGCACGCCATCCCAAACCTTGTCCACCTGGCCCATCCAGTCCACCTTCTCGCGCGCCGACTGGAAGCCGTCCCGGCGCACGGCCACGTAGCCTTCATGCGCCGGCGTGTACAGCAGCGAGGTGTATTCGTTGATCATGCGCTGGCAGTTGAACTGCGGGCTGAGATTCATCAACGACTGTTTCACCCTCTGGATCCAGGCGTTCGGCACGCCTTCCTCCCGCTGCAGGTAGTACATCGGAACGATGTCGTTTTCGAGCACCGAGTAAATGTAAGATGCGTGCAGTTCGTCCTGGTCCGGCGTGTAATCCGAGCGGTCTCCGATGGCCCATCCGCCCGAGGTCTCGAAGGCTTCGTCGAACCACCCGTCCAGAATCGAGAAGTTCAGCACGCCATTGATAGCGGCCTTCATGCCCGAAGTGCCGCAGGCCTCCTCCCCGCGCCGCGGATTATTCAGCCACAGGTCCACGCCTTGCACCAGTTCGCGCCCCACCTGAATGTCGTAGTCCTCGATGAAGGTGATGTGGCGCGACATTTCGGGATCGCGCGCGAACTGCACGATCTCCCGGATGAACTGCTTGCCCGGATTGTCCTGCGGATGCGCCTTGCCGGCGATGATGATCTGCACCGGCATCTTCTCGTTCGCCAGCAGTCGCCGCAGCCGCTCGCGATCGTGGAATAGCAGCGTGGCCCGTTTATAGGTCGCGAAGCGCCGGGCAAACCCGATCGTGAAGACGTCCGGGTCGAACATCTCGAAAATCCGCTTCAGTTCGGCTTTCGAGGCGCGCCGTTCCTCGGCCCGCTGCAGCATGCGGTCGCGCACAAAGGCGACCAGCTTGCGCTTGCGCCGCCGGTGCGCCTCCCACACTTCGTTGTTCGGAATCTCCGGCACCTGGTCCCACACCGACCGCTCGGCGTAGCGCTCGCGCCAGTCCGGCTGGAGGTAGGTCTCGTACAGTTGCGCGAAGTCGCTGTTCAGCCATGTCGGCAGATGCACTCCATTGGTGATCGGCGTGATCGGCACCTCATGCACCGGCAGGTTCGGCCACAGATTCTGGAACATCTCCTGCGACACTTCCGCATGCAGTTTGCTCACCGCGTTGCGATAGCTCGAGGCCGACAGCGCGAACACGGCCATCGAGAAGCGATCGCCCTGCTCGCGGTTCCCGTTGCGCCCCAATCCGAGGAAGCGCTCGAACGGGATGCCGTGCTCACGGCAGTAATTGCCGAAGTACTCGTACACCAGGCTCGGGTCGAACATATCGATGCCCGCTGGCACCGGCGTATGGGTCGTGAAAACATTGTTCGTGCGCGTCGTCTCCAGCGCCTCGTCGAAGCTCATCTGCTGGTCGCCCATCAACAGCCGGCTGCGCTCGAGCGCCAGGAACGCCGAGTGGCCTTCGTTCATGTGGAACACCGTCGGCTGCAGGCCCAGGGCCTTCAGCGCGCGCAATCCGCCGATGCCCAGCACGATCTCCTGCCGCATGCGCACGTGCGTGTCGCCGCCATAGAGCTGGTCCGTGAGGTCGCGGTACTCGGGAATCGACGAATTTTCCGGGATGTTGGTATCCAGCAGGAGCAGGCTCACGCGGCCCACATTCAGCCGCCACACTTTGATGTGCACCGTGCCCCGCGGCATCTGCACCTGGACGCGAATCTCCGCTCCCCCCGCGTCGCGCGCCGGCTCCACCGGCCAGTTGTAGAAATCGTTCACCGGGTAGCGCTCAGTCTGCCACCCGTCGGGGCTCAGGTACTGCTGCAGGTAGCCCGTCTGGTACAGCAGACCGACTCCCACCAGGTTCAGCCCCGCGTCGCTGGCCGCTTTCAGGTGATCCCCCGACAGGATGCCCAGCCCGCCCGAATAGATCGTGAGCGACTCGATCAACCCGTACTCCATCGAAAAGTACGCCACCAGCATCGATTGCCCGCCTGGGCTCTCGGGCTTCTGCGACATGTATTCGTCAAACGCCCCGCACGCCTTGCGGTACACCGACAGGTACACCCGGTCCGACGCCGCCTTGTCCAGCGCCGCCTGCGGCAGCCGGCTCAGCATCGCCACCGGATTGTAGCCGCACGCTCGCCACAGGCTCGAGTCGAGCCGGCGGAACGCTGCGCGGATCGTGTGATTCCACGTCCACAACAGGTTCATGCTCAGCTCGCCCAGCCGCGCGAGCGCCGGTGGGAGTGCCGGACTGACGACGAACTCCCTGACCGGATGAATCTCAAAAGACATCTATTTCCCTACTCCTCTCCCACTTCCTCGGCCACCTCAAACTGCCCTCCCGGTGCCGGGGCTCAATCTTGCTGCTATTGTCCCATTCTGCCGGATCGCCGCGCCCGGCGGGGAGAGCTTAACATGATTTAAGAGTCCATAGTCCGATTTAACTAGTATATTACTATTATTTATTTTTCTCTATTGTTCTGATTAGAAAAGACTTACAATACTGTTATGAAACTGAGTGCCCAGGAAGAGTATGGCCTTCGGTGTCTCTTGTACATGGCCCACCATGGCGAGACACGTAGCCACAGCATCCCCGAGATCAGCCGCGCCGAAGGGCTTTCCGTCCCCAACGTCGCCAAGCTGATGCGAATTCTGCGCCTCGGCGGGCTCGTCGCCAGCGTCCGCGGACAGGCCGGTGGCTACACCCTGTCCCGCACCGCGGACCGCATCTCAGTATCCGAAGTCCTTTCCTTGCTCGGAGGTAGCTTCTACAACGACCACTTCTGCGGACGGCACTCCGGACTGGAACACTCATGCATGCACGCCGGCGATTGCTCGGTCCGGCTGTTGTGGAGAACCGTGCAGAACACCCTCGACGGCATCCTCGAGAAGACCACCCTGCGGGATCTGCTGAGACCGGAACCCGACATGCAGGAGTTCCTGAAGACCTTGCCCTTCCAGGCCGAAGCCGTCGCCGCGATGGCCGAAGCGCACGTCAACGGCCAGTAGGTTCGCGCCTCGCCCGGCGGGGCGTTTGAATCGGCATCGCGCCCCAAAAGACTGTTTTGTCTGCATTCGCCTTGGGTCCGCCTCAGCCCCTGAAAGTCCGTGTTCTCCTGACCTGCGATCCTCTATTCCCGTTTCAACCCTCGCCCGGCGGCTAGTCGCGCGCATCCTCGCCGATCGATACTGGAGAGCGAATGCCCGCTCACGTCGTCTCCGTCACCAGCCGCGCGCCTGGAGCAGGCCCGGCCCTCGTTGCCGCCGCCCTCTGCCGCTGGCTTCGCCGCGAGCACCATCCCGTCTGTCCCTTCGCCCTGTGCGGCGACGGCCGCCCGGATGCGCGCACGCTGCAAGTTCTCGCCTGCGCGGCTGGTTTGCTGGAACCGCAGGCCCCGGCGGGCGGCAGTGCCGCGCTGGCCGCCCTGGCTGAGCAATGGGACTTCCTCGTCGTCGAGTGCGGCCCCGGCGTCGCACCGCCGCCCGGTCCGCATTTCGATTTCCTGAGCGCCTCCGCTAACGGCCTCGAACTCCTGGATGCCGTCTCCGGCGAAACCCTGCCGGTCCCCTGGCCCGACACCTCCGCACTGTTCCCCGAGATCCCGCCCGCGCTCGCCCGCCTGCCGGAGTGGACGTATCAGAACGCGCCCCGCGTCGGCATTATCTCGCTGCCGCACCTGAGCAACTTCGCCGACTTCCGGCTTTTCCGCGGCGCGGAGTGGATTGCTTCGCCGCCGCCCGGCTTGTTCAATTTGCTCATCGTGCCCGTCTCGGCCGAAGAAGGCTTCGACCGTCACTGGCTCGCTGAAGAGGGGCTCGACGCCTGGCTCGAACGCCAGCGCGAGCAGGGCTGCTCCATTCTCTGCACCGGCAGTCCGATCTTCCCCGGCGAGACAGTAGCCGTGGGCGCGCTGCAGGATTTCCGCGCCGCTTCGATCGCCTTGGGCCGGCGTCTGCCGCCGCCCGATCCGGAGGAATCCGCGCTCGAGGCGCTGGCCGTTTGGCTGGAGCGCTGCGCCGGCGCCGCACGTTTGCGCGAGCGCTGCCTCGGCTCGTAGTACAGTAGGAGATTCCGGAGGCTGCTGCCGGTTCGGTGGTGGCCGCCGCACTTCTCCAGGCCTGCGCTGCGGTCGCCGCCCGTGGTAAGCTGCCGGCGCCCTCCCGGGAGGAACCCGTTTGACGAATACGCATGGTGGAAACCTCTTCGCGATCGCGCGCGAGCGCGGCTGGGACTGGCACGCGGTCCTCGACCTGAGCGCCAGTATCAATCCGCTCGGCCCCCCGCCGGGCGTGCGCCCAGCCGTCGAGGCCGCTCTCGATCGCATCGCTCACTACCCGGGCCAGACGCCCGCCGAACTCGAATCCGTCTTCGCCTCGGCCTGGCGCGTTGCGCCCGACATGGTCATGGCCGGCGGCGGCGCCACCGAGTTGCTCCACTTTTTCGCGCGCGTGGGCTGGCAGGGACCCGTGGCCCTGGTCACGCCCGCCGGCCCCGAGTTCCCGCGCGTCTTTCCCCACGCCCTGCGTCTGCCCCTGGACGAGCCCGAGCGCTGGCCGCAGCGTGGTTTGCTCGTGCTCAGCCAGCCCGTCAATCCGACCGGCGAGGAGATCTCGGAGGCCCTCCTCCGCCGCACTATCGCCTCGCGCGAAGGGCCCGTCCTGGTCGATGAGTCGTTCATCGAGTTCACAGCTTTCGATTCGGCCGTGGCCTGGTGCGCGGATCACCCCAACCTGCTTGTGCTTCGTTCGCTCTCCAAGTTCTACGCCTTGCCCGGACTGCGCGTCGGCGCATTGGTCGGATCGGTGCAGACGATCGCGCGCCTGCGCCTCCGTCGCGAGCCCTGGACCGTCGGTCCGCTGGCCGAGGCCGCCGCGTGCGCCGCTTTGGCCGATCCGGAATACCCGGCCCGCACGCGCGACCTGATCGCCTCCGAGCGCGGCTGGCTTCTCGAGCAACTCGCCCCGCTCGACGGCTTGCGCATCGCTCCCGCTGCCGCCAACTTCCTCTTCGCCGCCACGACCCGGCCCGCCCGTGAGATTGTGGACTGGTTCCTCGACCGCCAGATCATCCTGCGCAACTGCACCGGCCTGCCCGGTGTCACTGGCGAGGCGATCCGCTTTGCCGTTCGCACCCGTCCCGAAAACGAGCGCTTCGTTGCCGCCGCCAGGGAGTTCTTTTGCGCCAGTTAGCGCTGCTGCCGTTTCTCTGGGCTACGCTGGTCGCGGCCTCGCTCCCCACGCGCATCGTCTCCACCGCGCCCAGCATCACCGAGATGCTCTATGCCCTCGGCCTCGGCCCCAACGTGGTCGGCGACACCACCTACTGCACTTATCCCGCCGACGCGCGCACCAAGCCCAAAATCGGGACTTTTCTCGATCCCGATCTCGAACGCATCCTGGCCCTGCGGCCCGATCTCGTGCTGGTGATCAAGAACCCCATCGGCGTCACCGGGAAACTGCGTTCGCTGGGGTTGCGCGCCGAGGAACTCGACCAGGACTCGGTGGCCGATATTCTCTCCTCGCTCCGGCGCATCGGCCAATTGACCGGCCGCGACGCCGCCGCCGCCCGCCTCACCGCCTCCTTGCGCGCCGAACTCGACTCCGTCCGCCGCCTCGCCGCCTCACGCCCCCGCCGCAGTGCCCTGTTCCTGGTGGGACGCGCCCCCGGCACGCTCCAGGGCATCGTAGGCGCGGGCCCGGGCACGTTTATCGACGAGCTGCTGCAAATCGCCGGCGCCTCCAACGTGCTGGCCTCCTCGCCCATGCAGTATCCCAACGTCTCGCTCGAGCAGATCCTCACGCGCGACCCCGATGTGATCCTCGACATGGGCGACTTCGCTCACGCCGAAGGCCGCCCCGGCCAGCCGGCGGAGCAGATCCTGGCCCTGTGGGCGGCCTATCCGCGGCTGCGCGCCGTCAGCAGCCATCGCGTGCAGGTCATCGCTTCCGACATCTTTGTGCGTCCCGGCCCGCGCATGGGCGAGGCGGCCCGCGCGCTCATCAGCCTGATTCATCCGGAGGTTGCGCCGCAGCCGGAGGCCCGGTCCAAATGAAGCCGATTCTCGAAACCGTCTCCGTCGGCATGGTCTACGGCACTTCGCCCGTGCTGGCTGATATCGACCTGCGCTTCGAGACTCCGCAGATGGTCGCCCTGGCCGGTCCCAACGGCGCCGGCAAATCCACGCTGCTGGGCATCATGGCCGGTTTGCGACCCGGCTACACCGGCTCCTGCCGCCTCTACTGCATCGAGTCGCCCCGTTGGCGGCGGCGCGATTTTGCCCGTCAGGTCGCCTTCGTGCCGCAAAGCCTGCGCCTCGATTTTCCGTTCTCCGCCCAGGAGGTCGTCTACATGGGCCGCACGCCCCATGCTGGCGGCTTTTTCGAAAACAGCCGCGACCGCGAGGCCGCCCGCCACGCCATGGAACTCACCGACATGGGCGAGTTCGCGCACCGCGATTTCCGCGCCCTCAGCGGCGGAGAACGCCAGAGAGTCGTGCTTGCTTCGGCCCTGGCCCAGGAGCCGCGGGTGCTGCTGCTCGACGAGCCCACCACCTTTCTCGACCTGTCCCATCAGTTCGCCATTTACTCGCTGCTGCGGCGGCTCAGCCAGGACGGCATTCTGGTCATCGCCGCGACCCACGATCTCAACCTAGCCGCCGCCTATTCCGATCGCGTGGTCGTGCTGCAGAAAGGCCGGGTCGTCGCCGATGCCGGCCCCTGCGACGCGCTTTCCACGAACCGCATTGGCGCGGTCTTCAACGTCCGCGCCGAGTGGGTGCAACGCGCCGACGGCCGCCCGTTTATCGCTTATGACGCCTAGCCAATTGCTCACGACATCCGCCCCGCGCATGCCGCGCGCATGATTCCCATGCACCCTGCCGAAGCCCATGTAGTCACCCCCCGCCGCCTGGCCGTCGTCCTGGCCCTCGGCGCCGCCGCCGTCGTGTTGTGCCTGCTGCTGTGCCCGCTCTTTGGCCCCTCCCACCTGAGCCTGCGCCGCGCCTTTGCCGGCGAGTGGCCCGACAACCGCATGTTCTTCGACGTCCGCGTGCCGCGCGTTCTCCTCGCGCTCGTGTGCGGCGGCGCGCTCTCCATCGCCGGCTGTCTTTTTCAATCGCTGCTGCGCGACCCGCTGGCCACGCCTTACACGCTCGGCGTCTCCGGCGGCGCTTCGCTCGGCGCAGTCGTCGCGATCTGCTTCGGACTGCACACCGTCGCTGGACTGCCCGGCTTGTGGGCCGCGTCCATGGCCGGCGCGGCCGTTACTCTGCTCATCGTGCTGGGCGTCGCCAGCGAGGGCCGCCGCATGTCGTCCTTCACGCTGCTGCTGGGCGGCGTCATGGTCAACGGCATCGTCACCTCGCTGATCATGCTGCTGCACAACCTCGCCAGCCTGCGGGAATCCTTCGCCATCGTCCACTGGCTCATGGGCAACATCGACCCGCCCGAGCGCGGCACCCTCGCCGCGCTCGTCATCGCCGTTGCGCCGCTCTCCGTAGCGCTGTGCCTGGCCGCGCGGCGCTGGAATCTGATGTCCGTCGGCGAAGAGTGGGCCGCCTCCCGCGGAGTCTCCCCAGCCCGCCTGCTGCTGGCCGGCTACATCGCCGGCTCATTTCTGACCGCCGCCGTCACCGCCGTCACCGGCCCCATCGGCTTCGTCGGCCTGGTCGTGCCCCACGCCCTGCGCCTGAAACTCGGCTCCGACCATCGCCTGCTCATGCCGGCCTCGTTTCTCTTCGGCGCGGCCTTCCTTGCCATTTGCGACACCGTCGCCCGCAGCGTCTTCTCGGTCGAACTCCCGGTCAGCGTCCTCACCGCCCTGGTCGGCGGCCCGAGCTTCATTGTCCTGTTGCGCAGCCGCCGCCGCAGCCTCTGGCTCTGAGACAATTAAGGGTTCAGGCTTGGCCGGAGGACCAAACACCCCATGATTTCCCCGCGCATTCGGGAGCTGGCCGACACGATCCAGCCGCTATTCAACGATCAGGCCGCCCAGGCGCTCAACGATTTCTGGGCCTCCATCCAGACCCTGCCCGGCAGCTTCGGCCGTCTCGAAGACTTCGCCAAGCACGTCGCCATGGTGCGCAATGAAACGCTGCCCGCCTCCGACCGGCTGGGTCTGTATGTGTTCTGCGCCGAGCACGCCATCGCCGCCGAACCTGTTGGCGTCGAGGGCTCGCTCGGCACCCGCCGCGATCTGGCCAGTTTTCTGCGCGGCACATCGCCCGCGTCAATTCTCGCCCGCGAGTTCGGCATTGAACGCCTGGTGGTCAACTGCGGCCTCGTCGGCGAGCCCGAGCAAGGCACCCACGTCTATCGTGTTTGCGAAGGCGCGCTCGACTTCGCGCTGGGTTCTGCGATGACCGAAGACCAGCTCAACACGGCCCTCGAAATCGGCGTCTCTCTCGCCGAGGACGCCGCCCAGCGCTTCGATTGCGTGGCCATCGCGCAACTCGGCTCCGGCGCGACCGTCGCCGCTTCGGCCGTCCTGGGCACGCTCACCGGCCGGACGCCGCTGGAAATCACCTACCTCGACGATGTGTTGGACCAGGACTCGGTCGCCACCCGCAGAATCGCCATTCAGCAGGGCTTCGCCCGTCACCAATTGGAGGCCATCTCGCCGCTAGCCGCCGTGCGCTCCTTCGGCGGTGTCGATCTGGCCGTCATGACCGGCTTCCTGCTCGCCGCCGCCTACGCCCGCCTGCCCGTCTTCGCCGACGGCTTCTGCGGCGCGGTGGCCGCTCTCGCCGCCCGCTCCGTGGCTCCCGACTCGCTCGATGCCGTGATGTTTCCGGGCTGCTCCAATGACCCCGCCTGGTTGATCGCCCTGGAGACGCTCGGCGTCACCCCGCTGTTGCAGTTGGAAGCCACCGAAGGCGCCGGCTTTCACGCCGTCCTGGCCCTGCACCTTGTCGCGAGCCTCCTCAAAGCAGGCTCGCCTCCTCGCCCCCGCCGTTGCCGACGCCGGCACCGCTAACCCGGATCAACAGCCCTCATCCTCCTGAAGCCGCTCCTCTCGCGCGGTAGAATAGAGGTTTATCCGCGGACGCGGCTCTCTGCCGCACACCCCTATCAAGGAACTGCCAGCTCTTGATCAATCGACTCGTCTTCGAAAACCTGCGCCACCGTAAACTGCGCACCTGCCTCACCGCGCTCTCCATCGGCTTCCAGGTCACCATGATCCTGACCATCGTGGGCCTCAGCCGCGGCATGTTGCAGGATTCCGCCAATCGCGCCCGCGGCGTCGGCGCCGACATCTGGATCAAATCGCCGGACGCCTCCATCATGAGTTTGAGCAGCGGCACCATGGACCAGCGCCTTCTCGACTACTACGCCCGCCAGCCCCACGTGACCCACGTGGCCGGCTCGTTGGTTGCACTCATCGGCGGCGTCAGCACCGTTTCCGGCATCGACTACGATCAGTTCACCGCCCTCAGCGGGCCGTTCCACTTCATCGAAGGCGGCCCGTTCCGCGGTCCCAACGACGCTCTGATCGACACCTGGTACGCCGAGCAGAACAAAACGCGCGTCGGCGGCAGCGTCAAGATGCTCAACCGCGAGTGGCGCGTCTGCGGCATCGTGCAGCAGGGCAAGCTCTCCCGCCTCTTCGTCCCTCTGGCCACGTTGCAGGACGCCACCAACAACCATGGCAAGGTGACCCAGGCGGTTCTCAAGCTCGACGACCACCGCAACACCAAGGCGGTCATCGCCGCCTTGCGGACCGAGCAGCCCGATTACAAGATATTCTCCATCGAGGAGTTCCTCAGCCAGTTCGCACCCGAAAACCTGCCCATGCTGCGGGCCTTCATCAATGTCATTACCGGCCTTTCGATCATCGTCGGCTTCCTGGTCGTCTCCTTGACCATGTACACCACCGTGCTCGAACGCACGCGCGAGATCGGCATCCTCAAAGCTCTCGGCGCCGCGCCCCTCGACATCATGGGCATGCTGGCCCGCGAGACGCTCGTGCTGGCCCTGGCCGGCTGGATCGCCGGCATCCTGCTTACGTTCGGCGCCAACTGGGCGATCAACCATTTCGTTCGCGCCAGCTTGCAATCGGTCATTACGCCGGACTGGTGGCCGCGCGCCTGCGCCATCGCCCTGGTAGCTTCCCTGCTGGGCGCCATTTATCCCGGTCTGCGCGCCGCCCGCCAGGATGCCATCGAAGCGCTGTCTTACGAATAAGGACCACCATGGCCGAGCCCATCATCCGTATCCGCGATCTTCGCAAAATCTACCGTCTCGGCGACGTCGATGTGCCCGCTCTGCGCGGCGTCAGCCTGGATGTTCCGAAGGGCGATTTCCTGGCCATCGTCGGTCCTTCCGGCTCCGGTAAATCCACGCTGTTCCACATCCTCGGCGGCCTCACCCAGCCCACCTCCGGCACCGTCGTCGTCGACGGCGAGGACCTGGCCCAGCTCGGCGACACCGGCCGCACCCGCCTGCGCCGCAACAAGGTCGGCTTCGTCTTCCAGCGCTATAATCTGCTGCCCACGCTGACCGCCCTGGGCAATATCGAGATTGCGCGCTACATTTCGGGCCGTAAAGGGCCGCTCGAAAACGGCTTCCTGGAGCTGCTGAAGCTGCTCAAGATCGACCAGCGTCTGGATCACAAGCCGCGCGCCCTCTCCGGCGGCGAGCAGCAGCGCGTGGCCATCGCCCGCGCCCTGGTCAACCATCCCGCCATCCTGCTCGCCGACGAGCCGACCGGGAACCTCGACACCGAAAACGCACTCGCCGTGCTCGACGTCCTGCGCGACCTGAACCAGCGCCTCGGCCAGACCATCCTCATGATCACCCACAACCCCGAAGCCGCCGCCTATGCCCACCGCATCGCCCACATGCGCGATGGCCGCATCCTGGAAAACTGACCTCTTTGGTGCGCGCGCTGCAGCGCACGGTTTCCGCCCGCTGCCGGCCGCAACCGGGATTATGGAGAAAGTTTTTCCTGGTCCAGTAGCGAAACTCGCCGGTCGCGCATCACTAATAGCAGATGCTGCGTATGCGGCGAATTAATCTGCAAGCCGGCCTGTGCCTGGCCGTCTCTCTTGCGGCGGCGCAGGCCCAACCTGCTAATCGGAGCAACTCCGACGCGGCTCTCGATCAATTCAGCGAGAACGTGCAGGCGCTGGCCGCCCGCGTGGCGCCGAGTGTGGTTCAGATTTCCGTGTTGCGTTACTCGGCCCGGGAGGACGAGGAAGGCAGCGGCCGCGCCGGTGTCGTGCTGAGCCGGCAGCAGGTTGTCGGATCGGGCGTGATCGTCGATCCCGACGGCTATATCGTGACCAACGCCCACGTGGTCGCGAACGCGCTGCGGATCCGCGTCACCCGGGCGGTCCAATCTGCGGCCTCCGCGGACCAATCCGGACAGAGCATCGACAACACGCTGGCACAGGCCTTGGCCCCGCCCATCGAGGCGACCCTGGTCGGCGTGTTCAAGGAACTCGACCTGGCCCTGATCAAAATCCCTGCCCATGGCCTGCCCGCCTTGCCCTTCGCCGACTACACGCGGCTGCGCCAGGGGCAGGTGGTATTCGCCTTCGGCAGCCGCCTCGGTCTCGGCAACTCCATGAGCATGGGCGTAGTGAGTTCGGTGGCGCGGCAGCCGACTCCCGACAGCCCCTTCGTCTATATTCAAACCGACGCGCCCATCAACCCCGGCGATAGCGGTGGCCCGCTCGTCAATACCGCCGGCGAGATTGTCGGCGTGAATACGTTTATCCTGACCCAATCGGGCGGCAGCGAGGGCATCGGCTTCGCCATTCCCAGCACCCTCATCGAACTGGTCAGCGCGCAGTTGCGGCGCTACGGCCACATGCACCGCCAGCTGCTCGGCATCGGAGTCCAGACCATCACGCCGGTCATGGCGTCGGCGCTCGGGTTAGCCCGCCCCTCCGGCGTCGTGATTTCCGATCTGAAGCCCGGCGGGTCCGCCGCCAGCGCGGGCGTCAAGCTGAACGACATCGTGGTCGCGCTCGACGGACGGCGCGTTGAGAATCTGCCGATGTTCATGACTCTGCTGCTGCTCCATCCCGCCGGCCAGAAGGTCAAGCTGGACCTGTTGCGCGGCTCGGAAACGCTCTCGCTCGCGCTCGCCTCCTCCGAGGAAGCGCACGAATCCGATCACCTCGCCGACCTGATCGACCCCGAACACAACCTGGTGCGCCAACTGGGCATCGTCGGCATCGCCGTCAACGCCGAGACCGCAAAAATGCTGCCCGGTTTGCGCGGGTCTTACGGCGTGATCGTCGCGGCCCTCTCGGCCTCCTCCGTGGCGAGTCCCAGCGGCCTGCAGGTAGGCGATGTGATCCATGAGGTCAACGGCACGCTCGCAGAGAGCGTCGAAGCCTTGCGCAAGACGATGCAGAGCTTCAAGCGCGGCGATGCCGTGGCACTGTTTATCGAGCGCGAAGGCATGCTCCAATACCTGGCTTTCGAGATCGAATGATGCCCCCTGTTCCGCCTTTGTGTGCCGCGGGATTGGGCGTTCCGGCCCAGCGCACCACAAGTTTGCTTCTGTGGCCGGATCGTGGAGCGGGCCACGGAAGTTGCTCCGAATTCCATCCGGGTGCGTTTTGAGGCTGCCCGGCCCGGTTTTCAGATCTTCCCAATCGGCACGTGCAGCATGAGCAATTTGAATCCGATTTGTTGAAAACACAGCAGTTGGACTCACCAGTACGCCCGACTTCTCAGCCCGGTTGTGGAGGCCTCCGCACACTCCTTGCATATGTCAGAAAATCGCCGCATAATCGCATCAACGCTCAAGGCCGTATTATCACTCGGGCCTTTTTGTTGTGGCGTATATGACCGCTTTTCTGCGGTCGTGAACCACCCCCCAGATTGATAGCAAGAAGCGTGCGGCTGGACGCAGCCACGCCTTGAGCTGGCCCTGAGTCACGCGAGCGACAGGGCTCCGCGGGAGGTGAACCATGGCCAGCGCCGCCGTAACAAAGATGGTGCCTGAGTGGAGCACCGTCAGTGAATCCGCAACAACCACCGCAATCGGCAGTCCGACTGATAGCGAAATTGCCGCGCTCGCGTTTCAATTGTGGCAAGCGAACGGCTGTCCCGATGGATCCGATCGGGAAGACTGGTTCCGCGCGGAAGTGATTCTCACGAACGCACTCATAGCGCAGTACGAAGCTCTGTCGAGACCTCCCACGATCCCCCGCCGCGGCGCCCGCAGCGAGTCCGAAATACTGGTCGGGATTTGCTGGGAGGGGCATTGGGAGGTCTGGGAAAGTGAATGGCGCTGCGCCCACTGGGTCTGGGATTTCAGCCGCGCTGGCGTTGTAGTTTCGAGTCGGGCCGCCGCAGCCTGAACGGACGCCGCCGGGTAACTGCCCGACAGGACTGCCGTGGGTAGAACCACGCCTTCGGAAGGCGGAGTGGACCCCGGTCGGGGAGTCGATCTTCGCCCTCTACCCTGCCGCGATCCTCGTCTCCTCAGCGCGGGTCCGACTCTCCGGCCAGCGTCCCCACGCGCACCGGCACCACGGGCGGCCGCACGCTCCCGGCGTCCCACCCGTACAGGAACTCCGCCGCCGGGCCGCACGTTTTCCCCTGGCAGGCTCCCATGCCGCAGCGCGACCCCAGCTTGGCCTCTTTCCACGACTTGAATTCGCCCAACCGGCCCGCCGTCACGTCCTCGCAGCGGCACACGATGGTCTCCGCTGTGACGGCGCTCTTCAACTCCTGGCGCAGCGTGAAGGCCCGCTCCAGCGCCGCGGCGAAGCCCTGGTAGCGCGCCCGTGCCGCGAAATGCGCCCGCGCCCGGTCCGGCTCATCGGCGGCGGCATATCCGGCCACGCTGCCCTCCTCCAGGCTCAGCTCCGCGCCCCCGATGCCAGTGATCTCGCCTGCGGCCAGAACACCGTCCACGCTGGTGTTTTGGAATTCGTCCACTGCGACCGCGCCCGCGCTCAGGCGGCAACCAATGAGCTGCGCCAGTTCCGTGTTCGGCCGCAGACCGTAGCCGCACGCGAGCAGGTCGCACTCGACCTTCGTTTCACGCCAGCCGTCCGTCAGTTTGACCCACTCCAGCCCTGTATTCGCACCGCCGGCCGCCGTCACCCACCAGCCGGCTCTCAACGGCACGCCGCGCGCCGCCATGGCCAGCCCGATAGCTTCAAGTATTTTCTTAGGAAATGTCCATAACTGTAATGAAAAGCGGGTTAGATTTGCTAATGATGTCTGTTCATAAACGCCCAGTATTTTGGCTCCGTGCAGGCCTAACAGGCCCGCCGCAGCCAGCAGCAGCGGCCCCGCCCCCGCCACTACCACCCTTCGGCCAGCCACCGGGAATCCGCCTTTGACCAGCGCCTGCAAGCCGCCCGCGCCGACCACCCCAGGCTGCGTCCAGCCGGGAAACGGGAGGAACGGCTCGCGCGCGCCCGTCGCCAGAACCAGGCGCCGGCAGTGCACTTCGACGGTCTCGAATTCATGCTCGAACCGGATCACGCCCGCGTCGGCGTCGGCCTCGAACGCGGCCGCGCCGGGCAGGATCTCCACCCCGCTGGCGGCCAGCCGCGCCAGCCACTCTGCCGCCACCGGTGTCGCAGCCGAGGAACGATCCGCGCGCCAGATTTGTCCGCCGCAGGCTGGGTTCTCGTCGGCCAGCAGCACGCTGCGCCCGCACTCGGCCGCGCGGCAGGCCGCCGCGATCCCGGCCGGGCCTGCGCCCACTACCAGCACATCGCATTCGCGCCTGCTCATGGCTGGTCCGTCTCTACGCGCAAGCCTTCGCGGCAGGGCGTCATGCAACTGCGCACGTGCATGCGGCCGTCCACCGTCACCCGGCACTCCTGGCACGCCCCCATGCCGCACAGCGGCGCGCGCGGCTCGCCCTGGACCGAGTTGCGGAACCGCGTCAGCCCCAGCCCCAGCAGCGCCGCGGCCAGCGTCGCCTCCGCCGGCACCTCGCGCTCGTCGCCGTTGAGGACGATCCGCACGGTTTCACTCATGGCTTAACTCGCGACCCATGACTGTCTGACGGGCAGGAAGATACGGTTCGGCCGGGATCTCCGGCACGCGGCCGGTGAGCTGCGCCGCCAGCAGGCGTGCCGTTCCCAACGCCGTGGTAATGCCCAGCCCCTCGTGTCCCGCGGCGATCCACACGCCCGCCAGCTCCGGATGCGGGCCAATCAACGGCAGCTTGTCGGGCGTCGCCGCGCGCAAGCCCGTCCAGCAGCGGATCGCGCTCAGCTCGCGCAGACCCGGCATGAAGCTGAACGCACGCCGCAACATCGCCTCCAGAATCGGCCGGTCGACAGCCTCCGTGTCCACGCCGCTCTGCCGCGACGAGCCGATCAGGACCTGCCCGGTCGGCCGCGGAGACAGGTTGAAGGCCACGCTGTCCGACGCCAGCGCTTGCACGCTCTTGGTATATCCCAATTCCACCACCTGGTGGCGCAGGAAACCCGGCGCGCGATCGGTGATCACCAGGTGGCCTTTGCGCGGCTGGATCGGCAGTCCTCGCGTCAGCCGGGCGGCGCCCATGCCGGCGGCGTTGATCAGCGCGCCTGCGCTCCAGGCCGTCCAATCGTTTAGTTTGGCGCGGCCGTCGCGCATCGATTCCACCGCCACGCCGGGGCGGAAAACGGCCCCCTGCGCCACTGCGCTGCGAATCATCCAGCGCGCCACGGCCGGCGCATACACCACTGCATCCTGAGGAATGAGCAACCCGCCGCTGAGCCCGGGCCGAAGCTGCGGCTCGGCCTCCGCCAAGCCGGCCGGGTCTAACAATTCGACGCTGAGTCCGCGCGCGGATGCGTCGTCGCGCAGGCGGCGCGCGGCGGCCAGTTCTTCCTCGTCGGCGGCCACCCAGAGCGTGCCGCATGGGGAGTATTCGGCTTCGGCAGGCAGCTCCGGGGCCAGCGCCTGCCATAGCTGCCGCGACCAGGACGTAAGCCGGAACAAGGGCTCGGAATCCTGCATGACCACCACATGGCCCATGCCGGCGGCGGTGGCGCCGGCGCTCGGGAAAGCCTGATCCGCGATCGCCACAGAGAGACCGGCGCGGGTCAACTCCAGGGCGCAGGCCGCGCCGACAATGCCCGCTCCGGCGATCACGACATCGAAATTGGCCCTCACAACCGGCACCGCCGGACCGCAAAAACACCGTGATTCCACCGTGCCAACACCATGAAAACACCATGAATCCACCGTGCCAGCACCGTGAAAACACCGCATTGCACTGGTGAAAACACGGTAAGACACGGTGACATTACCGGTGAAACGCAGTGGTTTTCACGCTGCGTCGGCGCCGCGGTCACGGCCGGATCCCCCAGCGGAAGGGGTCGCTTTCCTCGAGCACCAGACGCCCCTCGGCAGTCACAAAGGCCGAGCCGCGGATGAACGGCCAGAGCTGGCCGTCGCGCTCTTCGACATAGCCTTCAAAGACGCTGCCGACGATGCTCTGCTGGCGGTAGGGCTGGCCGGGCTCGAGCACTCCGTCGGCCCACAGGCAGGCCATTTTGGCGCTGGTGCCGGTGCCGCAAGGCGAACGGTCGTAGGCTTTGCCGGGGCATAGCACGAAGCTGCGGCCGGGCTCGCCTGGAGCGGGTTTCGAGAACAGTTCGATGTGGTCGATCTCGCGGCCGCCCGCACCCTCGACGCCGTGCTCGCGCAGCGCCGCGCGGATGGCCCAGGCGTAATCCGTCAGTTCCTCCAGATGCGCCAGATCCAGCGGATAGCGGTGGTCGTAAGTGAGGAAGAACCAGTTGCCGCCCCAGGCCACGTCGCCGTGCACGTCGCCATGGCCCGGCACGTTGACGGCGGCAGCGCGGATCCAGCGGTAAGCGGGCACGTTGCCGACCGTGATGTGGCCGTTGTCGTGGAGTTCCGCGGTCACCGTGCCGACGGGCGTCTCGATGCGGTGCCGGCCTGCGCCGAGGCGGCCCATCCAGGCCAACGTGGCCACCACGCCGATGGTGCCGTGGCCGCACATGCCGAGATAGCCGACGTTGTTGAAGAAAAGGACGCCGGCGGCGCAGGCGGGATCGACGGGCGGGCACAGCAGCGCGCCGACCAGGGCGTCGGAGCCGCGCGGTTCATTGACTACGGCCGAGCGAAAGAGGTCGTGCGCGGAGCGGAAGAGCTCCAGGCGTTCGGAGAGCGGCCCCGAGCCGAGGTCCGGACCGCCGTCGACGACCAGGCGCGTGGGCTCGCCTCCGGTGTGGGAGTCGATGAAATGGATGGTCTGCAAGATGCGCCCCCCAGAGGCACTTTACCACCTGCGGGAGGGCAGGGAACGCGCCCGGCCCGGACCGCGCGGCGCGGTTCAACTGGCGATCTGGGCCAGGCCGAGGATCTGGTTTTCGAAGCCGTAGTCGAGCGCGGGGCGCTCATGGTGGCGCTGATACCAGCGGTAAGTTTCCTTGAGACCTTCGGCCATGGAGCAGGGCTTGAAGGCGAGCATGCGCTGGGCCTTGTTGACCAGCATAGTGATGGGCGCGAGGTCGAAATAGACGCCGAAATAGAGGTGCGGGCCCATGGGGTGGCCCCCGGCGCGCAGGATGCGCTCGCGGGGAATGCGCACGAGCTTGGTTTCCTTGCCGGCGGCGGCGGCCAGCAGTTCGATGAATTCGGCCTGGGTGAGCGCGCGCGGGTTGGCGATGTTGAAGGCGTGGCCGACCGCGGAGGGCGACTCCGCGGCCTTGAGCATGGCCGCGACCAGGTCCTTCACATAGACGAACTGCATCAGGCGGCGGCCGTCGCCGGGCAGGATCAATGGCCGCTTATCGCGCATGCGGTCCCAGAAGAACTGTTCGCGGTAGAAGGGATTGGCCGGGCCGTAGATGAAGGGCGGACGCAAGGTCACCACGGGCAGGCCAAAGCGCTGATGAAGCTTGAACAGAACGCGTTCGCTCTGGGCCTTGTGGCGGGCGTAGCGGTCGGGCCAGTCGTCGGGGGCCAAGGCGTCGCCCTCGTGGTGATTGAGGCCGTCGCCGTAGGCCGCGACGCTGGACATGAAGACGTAGCGGCCAACGTGGCCGCAAAGCTGCTTGCCGAGCGCGTCGACGACGGAGGCGGGGGTGCCGCGCTCCCAGTCGTAGGCGTTGTCGAAAAGGGCGTCGAAGTCCTTGCCGGCCAGGGCGCGCTGCATCTGCTCCGGGTCGTTGCGATCGGCCTGCAGGTTCTCCACCTTCTTGCCGAACTCGTGGGCCGGCTTGCGGTGCAGGACGGTCACCTCATGCTCCTGCTTGACGAGCTGGGAGACGAGGTGCCGTCCGATGAAAGTCGTGCCGCCGATCACGAGGATTTTCATCCTCTTGCTGACACCCTCCTCCGAATCCGCGACGTGATGGCCGTTCGCGTGCGATACGCCGTTATGGCGTGGATCAGTCATAGTACTCAAGACCGAGGTGCGTGATCAGATCCTCGCCGCGCATGTGGCGCAGGGTGTTCTTGAGCTTCATGAGCTGAATGAAGATGTCGTGTTCGGGGTACAGACCGGGCGCGGTCATGGGGGCCTTGAAGTAGAAGCTCAGCCACTCCTGAATGCCGCGCATGCCGGCGCGCTGCGCCAGATCGAGGAATAGCACCAGGTCGAGCACCAGCGGCGCGGCGAGAATCGAGTCGCGGCACAGGAAGTCGATCTTGATCTGCATCGGGTAGCCGAGCCAGCCGAAGATGTCGATGTTGTCCCAGCCCTCCTTGGAGTCGCCGCGCGGCGGGTAGTAGTTGATGCGCACGGCGTGATACAGCTTCTTGTACAGGTCGGGGTAGAGTTCGGGCTGGAGAATGTATTCGAGCACCGAGAGCTTGGTTTCTTCTTTCGACTTGAAGCTGCCGGGATCCTCGAGCACTTCGCCGTCGCGATTGCCGAGGATGTTAGTCGAGAACCAGCCGGAAACGCCCAGCATGCGGGCCTTCAGACCGGGCGCGATGAGCGTCTTCATAAAGGTCTGGCCGGTTTTGAAATCTTTGCCGCAGATGGGCAGACCGCGATCGCGGGCCAGGTCGCGCAGGGCTGGCGCGTCGGTGGTCAGGTTGGGTGCGCCGTTGGCATACGGCACGCCGGACATCAGCGCGGCGTAGGCGTAAATCTGGCTGGGGGCGATTTCGGGGTCGTCGTTGCGCAGGCCTTCTTCAAACGCGGCCAGCGTCTGGTGGACGGCGGAAGGACGATGGAAAACTTCGGTCGAGCCGCACCAGATCATGACCACGCGGGAGCAGCCCTGGGAGCGCCGGAATTCTTCGATGTCGGCCATCAAGGCGTGGGCCTTGTCCATCTTCGTGCCCGTGGTTTTCTTGTTGGGACCGTCGATGCGGCGAACGTATTCATGGTCGAAGACGGCCTTCATCGGCTGGATGGCCTGCAGCGGCTCTTTGACCTGCTCGAGGAGGTTCTTATCGAGCACCTTGGCGTTGGCCGCGGCCTCGTAGGCCGTGTCTTCATAAATGTCCCAGCCGCCAAAGACGAGATCGTCCAAGCTGGCCAGTGGCACGAAGTCCTTGATATACGGGCTGCGTCCGTCGGTGCGCTTGCCGAGGCGGATGGTGGCGAGTTGCGTGAGAGAACCGATGGGCAGGCCGAGCCCGCGCTTCACGGCCTCCACACCCGCGATGAAGGTAGTGGAAACAGCGCCGATACCGGGAATCAGAACTCCCAGTTTGCCCTCGGCCGGGGCGATTGTGACGGGGGATTGAGATGGCAAAACGATTACTCCTCACCGGTCAAGAGTGGGCCGGGAACACAAGACTCCAACTGCTATCCTATCAACTGGATGCAAGTTCGCGCGACAACGGCGATTCCGACGGTGGTGGCGGACGACGAAGCGCCGGCTCTGGATGAGCTCGTTTTCCTGCTGCGCGGCTTCCCCGAAATCGACGTCGTGGCCACGGCGCGCAATGGTCCGGAGGCCGTGGCGGCGATTGAACAGCACGAGCCGGACCTGGTGTTTCTGGACGTGCAGATGCCGGGGCTGGACGGATTGGGCGTCATCAATAAGCTGCGCGCCGATCACGCGCCGATACCGTCGTTCGTGCTGTGCACGGCGTATGACCAGTACGCGCTGGAAGCATTCCGGCTCGAAGTGCTGGACTATCTGCTGAAGCCGGTGGACCGCGAGCGGCTGAGCTTGACCGTAGATCGCGCGCGGCGGCAGATGCTGGATCCCGAACCGCCGTCGTCGTCGTCGGCCCCGATCCCGGCGCGCAATAAAATTGTAGTCCGAACCAGCGGACACAACCTGATCGTCAACGTCGCCGATATTATTTACGCGACCATCGACGACGGGCTGATTACGGTGGTGACCACGACCATGGAAGGCCAGGCCAGTTTCAAGACGATCGAGGAGATGCTGGCCAACCTGGACCCGGCCGTGTTCTGGCGTGCGCACCGCAGCTACCTGGTCAACATCAATCAGATCAAGGAAGTCATCGCCTGGTTCAAGTCGAGCTACCAGTTGCGCATGAACGACAAAAAGAACAGCGAGATCCCGGTCAGCCGCGTACAGACGCGGCGGCTGCGGGAACTGTTCAAGCTCTAGTGTGGAGTCCCAGGTAAGAATTGACAACGCCGGCCGAGCGTCGTGTTAACCGAGCGTCAACACGAGTGTCAACGCGGCAGGCACGAGTGCCTGCGCCACATCCCTGCGCCACGGTGAATGGCCGGCAATTGTCAGAGAATCTGCGAGACATGACACCAGGGACAATCGGGCGCGGTTCTGGCAATCGGTAAGGCCTTACTGCCACGGGTGTTTGAAGTCAGTTATCTACAGACGAAAATCAGTAAGCCCCTTCGTGCCTGTCCGGTTGAGCCCCTTTCTAATCGACGCAAGCACTCACTAATCAACCAGTCAAATTCGTTCCGACCCGTAGTCGATTTCGATTCCGGCGGCGCGATTGCGGACCATCCAACGGCCCCGGCGACGGCTGCTGAAAATTGACAAACCCGCTACTAGTAGCGGCCCTCGTCTGCAAGTTATTGATTATAAACAGCCAATTAGAGCACCCCCGCTACACCGTAGCGGCTTGTCCGCGGCCGGACCCGGAATTGCCCATGCCGACCAGCGCGTCCGAGCCTCAACCAGACAGGCATGTAACCCCTTTCCGAAAGGCCGCCTTCGGCTGCCTGTGGGCATCGGGCTCCGGCAACGCCTAGGCGCTTCGTCCCAGCAATGGAGTCCTTGAATCGCTGGCCAAACTGGACTAATATGGTGCTGTATCGTTAAGCCTAGCGCGCAGGGTACGGATGCAAGAATCGTTGGGCTCCCCGCGTGCGGCTTTCACTGGAGAATCCATGAAGAAACTGGCTTTAGTTTTCGCATTCTGCGCCGTCGCCGCTTTCGGGGCGGAGTGGACGGGCTACGTCTCCGAAACCAAGTGCGGCGCCAAGCATAACGATGGCTCCCAAGCTTCCATCGATTGCGTGAAGGGCTGCATCAAGGCCGGCGCCAAACCGGTGCTGGTGGTGGGCGACAAGGTCATCGCCATCGCCAACCCCGCCAAGGTGCCGGAGAGTCTGTACGGTCTCAAAGTGAAAGTGACAGGCAAGCTGAAGGGCGAGGCGGTTACCATCGCCTCGATCGCCGCCGCAGACTAGCTCAACCCCGATCCGATGCGCTTCCACAGGCCGGCACACGCCTCCTCGAGAGAGGCGGTCCGGCCTGTACGTTTTTGTATTGTGGAAAAATGCCAAATGGACACGCGCTGGGAATAGGGCTTGAATACGCTAAGGGGAACTTTGTCCCGATGTGGATGAGCTGAAAGGGCAGCATGGCTGAGCGTCTAAAAATCACCGACGAAAGAAATAGCCAGCAGTACGAAGCGCCAATCAAGGATGGGGCAATCCGGGCGCTGGATCTGCGCAAAATCAAGACCGGGCCGGAGGATTTCGGGATGTTATCCTACGACCCCGCGTTTCAGAACACGGCCTCCTGCCGCAGCTCGATCACCGATATCGACGGCGAACGCGGCATTCTGCGCTACCGCGGATATCCGATCGAGGAACTGGCGGAGAACTGCTCGTTTCTGGAAGTGGCCTGGCTGCTGCTGAACGGCGAGCTGCCGACCTATGGGCAAATGGAGATCTGGGAGGCCCAGGTGAAGCGGCACACGATGCTGCACGAGACCACGAAGAAATTCCTGGAGGGTTTCCGCTACGACGCGCACCCGATGGGCATGCTGATCTCGACCGTGGCAGCGCTGTCGACCGTGTATCCGGAGGCGCGCAACGTCCACGAGCGCGCCAACCGGCGGCTGCAGATCACGCGGCTGATCGCCAAAATGCCGACCATCTGCGCCTACTGTTACCGGCATCACTTCGGGTTGCCCTACATTTACCCGGACAACGACCTGAGCTTCACCGGCAACTTCATGAACATGATGTGGAAGATGTTCGAGCCGAAGTACGTGGCCAACCCAGTGCTGGCGCGGGCGCTCGACATCCTGTTCATCCTGCACGCCGATCACGAACAGAACTGCTCGACCAATACCGTGCGATGCGTGGGCAGCTCCTGGGCCGATCCGTATCTATGCGTGTCGGCGGGCGCGGCGGCGCTCGCCGGTCCTCTGCATGGCGGGGCGAACGAGGAAGTTCTGCGGATGCTGGAGGAGATCGGGACCAAGGACCGCATCCCGGGCTATATCGAAGAAGTGAAGGCCGGCAAGCGCAAGCTGATGGGCTTCGGCCACCGCGTCTACAAGAATTACGACCCGCGGGCCAAGATCATCAAGCACACGGCCTACCAGGTGTTCATCGTCACCGGCGAGAACCACAAGATCGAGATGGCGCGCGAGTTGGAACGCATTGCGCTGGAGGACGAGTACTTCATCTCCCGCAAGCTCTACCCGAACGTCGATTTCTACTCCGGCATCATTTACGAGGCGATGGGCTTCCGGCCGGACCTGTTCACCGTGCTGTTCTCCATCCCGCGCGTGGTGGGCTGGCTGGCGCAGTACGAGGAGATGCTGGCCGATCCGGAACAGAAGATCGCCCGACCGCGCCAGATCTACACCGGTTATCCGGAGCGCCATTTCGTCCCGGTCGGCGAGCGCGCGACGGTCGCCGCGGCAAAATAGGCGCGCGTCCTCAAACACCAAAGCCGGGCGGCCGCTCGCGCGGCGACCCGGCCTGTGTGGTCTACGAACTTGTCGGGGTTTACGCGTGGACAGTCTGGGACTTGTAAACCTTCGCCATCTCGTCGAGGCTGACCGGCTTGAAGTCGCCGGCGTGGCCGGCCTGGCCGAACTCGACCATGCGCTGGGCCACGACCTTCTTCATGGCCTCGCGCGCGGGCTTGTTGTAGTCGCGCGGATCGAACTTCTCGGGCGTCTCCCACAGCACTTTGCGGATGGCGCCGGTCATGGCCAGGCGGTTATCGGTATCGACGTTGACCTTGCGCACGCCGTTCTTGATGCCGAGCTGAATCTCGGACACCGGCACGCCCCAGGTGGGCCTCATCTTGCCGCCGTACTGGTTGATGATGTCGATCAGTTCCTTGGGCACCGAGGAAGAGCCGTGCATCACCAGGTGGGTGTGCGGCAGGCGCTTGTGGATCGCGATCAGGATGTCCATCTTCAGCACGGCGCCATCTGGCGCGCGGTTGAACTTGTAGGCGCCATGGCTGGTGCCGATGGCGATGGCCAGCGCGTCGACGCCGGTGCGTTCGACGAACTCGACGGCCTGGTCGGGGTCGGTGACATGCTCGAGGCCGGTGCCGCCGGCGCCGTGGCCATCTTCAATGCCGCCCAGAACGCCGATTTCGCCTTCCACGGTGACGCCGCGATCGTGCGCCGCGTCGACCACGCGACGGGTGGCCTCGACGTTGTAGTCGAACGTCGAGGGCGTCTTGCCGTCAGGCATGAGCGAGCCGTCCATCATCACCGAAGTGAAACCCAATTCGATGGCCGACTGGCAGGTCTCGGGGCTGTTGCCGTGGTCCTGGTGGAGCACCATCGGAATCTCCGGGTACAGCTCGGTGGCAGCGAGCATCAGGTGGTACAAAAACCGGTCGTTCGAATACTGGCGGGCGCCGCGGCTCGCTTGGACGATCACGGGCGACTTGGTCTCTCTCGCCGCCTCCATGATCGCTTGAATCTGTTCCATGTTATTGACGTTGAACGCGCCAACACCATAACCACCCTTGGCCGCCTCGTCCAGAAGCTGCCGCATCGTGACCATTGGCATATGAATCTCCTTAAGACCCGATCGAAACTCGCAACGTGGAAGTACAAATCCATCATATAACACGGGCTCGTGCGCTTTCGTGACGGTTCGGTTGAGATCCAACTGCGCGGCCCGGCGGGGCAGGGAAACGGCGCGCGCGTATAGTCGGCGTATAGTCAAAGATGAGGAGATCCGAAATGTTTGGTTTCAATAAGCCAGAGGCGGCGAAGCCTTCCGCGACATTGGATAATCTGCAGGCCGCGCTGAGCGGCGAAATGAACGCGAAGGCGCGTTACCAGCAGTTCGCCGCGAAGGCCGATGAAGAGGGTTACGGGCCCGTGGCGAGCCTGTTCCGCGCCGCCGCGATGGCCGAAGGCATCCACGCCGACAATCACAGGAAAGTGATCGTCAAGTTGGGTGCTCCGCCGTTTGTGAATTTCGAAATTCCGGATGTGAAGTCCACGCGCGAGAATCTGGAAGCGGCCATCCAGGGCGAAGTTTATGAGCGCGACGAGATGTACCCGGCCTTCATCAAGCAGGCGCGCGCTGACGCCGTGCCAGCCGCGGAACATACGTTTTCATTGGCCCTGTCGGTCGAAGCCGAGCACGCCCGGCTCTACACCGCGGCACTGAACAACCTCGACCAACTGCGCGGTGAGGCCCGAACTTATTACGTGTGCCCAGTTTGCGGCTGGACCTCGGAACAGCCCGAATTCGATTTGTGCCCAGTGTGCTCGACGCCTGTGGAGCAATTCCAGGAAGTGCGCTAGCCGGTCCTGGCAGGCAGAAGCATCGTCGCTGCGACGGCGGCTACAAATAGAAGCGGCTCCCGAGGGGGAGCCGCTTCTGCTGTCCGGTGGATGGTTTTCCCGAATCGGGTTAACGGCGGTCGCCGCCGGGGCCGCGACGCGGGCCGCGATCTCCACGGTCGCCGCCGCGATGCGGACGGTCGCCGCGGTCATGTTCGCGCGGAGGACGGTCGCCGGCCGGAGCAGGCGCCTCGCCGCGGTTGTCGGAGCGGACTTCGATGTTCGGCGGGGCGTCGGAGGCCGGCTCGCCCGAGTCGGGGTGGCCGCTGGCGCCGTGGAGCTTCTCGCGCTGCTCGCGCAGCACGGCCCGGCGGCTGAGCTTGATCTTGTTGCCTTCTTGGGCCAGCACCTTCACCAGGATCTGGTCGCCCTCGTTCAACTCGTCGCGCACGGTCTTCACGCGGTTCTCGGAGATCTCGCTGATGTGCAGCAGACCGTCGGTGCCGGGGAAGATCTCGACGAACGCGCCGAAGTCGGCGATGCGTACCACCTTGCCGAGATAAGTCTTGCCGACCTCGGCCACGGCGGCGATGTCGGAGATCATCTGCAGCGCCTTCTTGGCGGACTCGCCATCGACCGCGAAAACGTTGATCGTGCCATCGTCGTGGATGTCGATCTTGCAGCCAGTCGAGTCCGTGATGCCGCGGATGACCTTGCCGCCCGGTCCAATCACCTCGCGGATCTTTTCGGTCGGGACGGTGATGGTGTAAATGCGTGGCGCGTAGGGCGAGAGCTCCGCGCGCGGCGTGCTGAGGATCTCTTCCATCTTGCCGAGGATGAACAGGCGGCCTTCGCGGGCTTGCGCCAGCGCCTCGCGCATGATGTTCACGCTGATGTTGGGCACCTTGATGTCCATCTGCAGACCGGTGATGCCCACGCGCGTGCCGGCGACCTTGAAGTCCATGTCGCCGTAATGATCTTCGGCGCCCGCGATATCGGTCAGGATGGCGTACTTGTCGCCTTCCTTGACCAGCCCCATGGCGATGCCGGCGACCGGCGCTTTGATTTTCACGCCGGCATCCATCATCGACAGGATGGCGCCGCAGACGGTGGCCATGGACGAAGAGCCGTTGGACTCGAGAATGTCGCTGACCACGCGCATGGTGTAAGGGAAGTCGGTTTCCGACGGCATGACCGCGAGGATGCTGCGCTCGGCCAGCGCGCCGTGGCCCACTTCGCGGCGCCCCGGGCCGCGCATGAAGCCGACCTCGCCGACGCTGAACGGCGGGAAGTTGTAATGCAGCATCAGGCGCTTGGAAGTTTCGGCCAGGTTGATCGTCTCGAGCCGCTGCTCGTCTTCCTTAGTGCCGAGCGTCGTGGTGACCAGAGCCTGCGTCTCTCCGCGCGTGAACAGCGCCGAGCCGTGGGTGCGCGGCAGCACGCCGACTTCGATTGTGATCGGACGGATCTGATCGAACGCCCGGCGGTCGGGCCGCTGGCGGAGGTCGAGCGTCTCGTGGCGGAAGATCCGCTCGCGCAGCAACTCGAAGCAGATATGCGCCTCGATCTTGTCCTCCGGGGTCTCGAACGGGGCTAGCGCTTCGTCCTCGAGGGCATCGACCAGGGCGTAGCTTTCGCTCTTGCCGTGCTTCTGCGTGTCGAGCGCGTCGGTGAGGCGGTCGCGGAGCAGTTTCTCCACCGCTGCATAGATCGTCTCGTTGCGCTGCGGCGCGGTGAATTCGCGCTTCGGCTTGCCGGCCTTGGCCGCGAGTTCCTTAATACCGGCGATGATCTTCTTGCAGCACTCGTGGCCGAACTCGATGGCCGCCAGCACTTCTTCTTCGGTGGCTTCGCAGGCGCCGGCCTCTACCATCACAATGCCCTCATCGGTGCCGGCGACGACGATGTTGAGCTTGGAACCCTTCTGCTCCTCGTAGGTCGGCTCGACCACGGGCGCGCCGTCCACCATGGCGACGCGGACGCTGCCCAGAACGTGATGGAAGGGAATGTCGGACAGGGCCAGGGCGGCGGAAGCGCCATTCATGGCCATCGAGCTTGGATCGTGCGCCGGGTCGGCCGAGAGCACCAGGCCGACGACCTGCGTTTCACAGGAGTAACCCTCGGGGAACAGCGGGCGGATCGGCCGGTCGATGAGCCGCGCGGTGAGAATCTCGCGGTCGCTCATGCGGCCTTCGCGTTTCAGAAAGCCGCCGGGAATCCTTCCCGCGGCGTAAGTGTATTCGCGGTAATCGATCGTCAGCGGGAAGAACGAAGCGCCAGGCTTCGGCTCCCGATTGGAACAGGCAGTGCTCAGCACCACCGATTCGCGGAATCGCACAGTCACGGCGCCGTGCGCCTGCCTGGCGAGTTTCCCTGTTTCCAGAGTTAGGACCCGGCCACCCAGGTCGATTTCAATTGAATGTATCATCATCTTTCTCCATGGCTTCCGGCCTGATTGCCGGAGAGCCTCGACTGCAATATTTCGTGTAAGGAACCAGGAAAGACAGCGCGCGGGCCGCGCCGCGGGACAGAGGTCCGGGCGCAAGTCAGGCGGCTGAGGTACGCTATCCGGAAGGCTCGTCTCAGTGCGGGCTTTTCGCGCTCAGCAATCGCTGACGCGGGCACAGAGGGCCTAACGGCGGATGCCCAGGCTCTGAATGATCTTGACGTAGCGTTCGGGGCTGCGGGACTTCAGATAATCCAGCAGGCGGCGGCGGCGCGCCACGAGCATCAGCAGACCGCGACGACTGTGGTGATCTTTCTTAAACACCTTGAAGTGCTCGGTCAACTGCTGGATCCGGTGGGTCAACAGAGCGATTTGCACTTCCGGGGATCCCGTGTCCGTTTTGTGGACGCGGTAGGTGGTCATCACCTGGGATTTTACTTCGGGCGCCAGTGCCATTACTGGGTATACACTCCTGATCTCGTTATTCTTTACGCTCATAGGGTAACACAGCCGCCAACTCCGGTGCGTGCTCCGCGCCGACAAACCGCGCCGAATCAAAGGGAATGGCGCCGACGCCAGAGCCTGCCTGGCCCCCTTAACAGCCCGTGTTAGAAGTGCGTCGAAGGCAAAAAGCGGGTACAGTCACCGTTTTTCGCTGTGACAAACCTTTCAGCATCAATGCGGCTTCGTGCGAAAAGCGGTGACTGTACCCGCTTTTTGCGCCTGGTGGCCTACTGCTCGTTGGCGGTGGCGCGGGCCTGCCGGGCCTCACGGGCGGCCTCGCGCGCTGCCCGGGCGGCTTCGCGGGCGGCATTTTCAGTTTCACGCGCCGTCTGGCGATGGGCGTCGGCCACGGCTGCGCGGGCCTCGCGGGCGGCGTCATTGGCAGCCTTTTGCGACTCCCGTTGGGCTTCCCGCACGGCCTTTTGAGATTCTTCGGTGGCCTTTTGCGTTTCCCGTTGCGCCTCATGAATGGCCGTCCGAGCCTCCTCGGCAGCCTCCCGAACTGCCTGCCGGGCTTCGTCTCCCGCCCGGCGGGCCTCCTCACGCGCTTCCGCGGCGGCGCGGCGGGTCTCATCCCGGTCGGAGTTAGACAATTGCCAGGCACAGCCGCCGGACGCCAGTACGGCCAGTAGAAACAACACTAATATTGTTCGCGTCGTCATCGTCGACCTCGCTCTTCCTCTTATACGCTTCGGACCGGCAGAATGTTTGGTCGAAAGAGAGGTAAAATAGAAATACAGGAGGCCCAATGGCCCGAGGTTGGGAAAGCAAGGACGTGGAATCTCAACAGTCTGTTTTAGGTCCCGGTCCTGGAAAGCACCTGCGGCGGGATGTCTCTACCACCGACCGGGAACGCTCGAATCGTCGCGAGTTGCTGCTTTTGGACCGCGCTCGGCTGACGAATGAACTAACCACCGCTCGCAACGAGCGCTTTCGGCTGCAGATCAATGCAGAGCTCAGTTTCATTGACCGCCAGCTTGCCAAGCTAAGCACGGAAGTCTGATTCGGCGCCGGCTCGGCCGGCGCGATTCATCCCGCGCTCTGTCGCGGTCCCTCCCATCTGACGCTACCCGTGAAGCACGCACCGCGCCCCTCCGCCAGCGGCACGGTCGCTCCATTGAGCCGAAGAGCATATCACCGCCAGCCTGGTCAAAAAGGCCGACAGGTCTGTAATCCGTTGTCTCCCATCTCTCGTCCTAGTGGTTAGGATGATGATAATGGCCGAACAGGCGGTCGCGGTGACCCCAGCGCCTGCGCTGCTGGCCCGCTTCGCCTCCTGGATGGCCGGAGAGCAGCGTCGTATCTTTTTCATTTGTCAGAAAATGTTGAACGATACCGACGAAGCCGATTCGGCTGTTCAAGATACTTTCTTCAAGGCCTATCAGGCACTCGAACGGCACATTGGCGAGATTGATGAACCGGGCCGCTGGCTGACCCGGATCGCCGTCAATACCTGCCTGGATCGCCTGCGCTCCAAGCGCTGGCAATTCTGGCGGAAACGCCCCAATTCGGAAGACGAGGAGACGATTCTGGCCATGGCGCCATCGGCTTCTCCCGACGCCGAGGACCAGGCTTTTTCGCGCCAGGTGGAGCGGCGTCTGGCGCGCGGACTCGAGACGCTATCCGGCCGCCAGCGGGCGGTGTTCACGCTGCGCCACTACGAGGACCGCGGTCTGGAAGAGATCGCGCAGATCCTCGAACTGGATGTCGGGACCGTCAAGGCGCACCTGAGCCGGGCTTTGGCGAAGCTCCGCGAGGAATTGAAGGACCTTTACGGAATGAGCAAGAACACGCTGGAAAAGCGGAGAAAGTGACTGACGCTATGAGGGAAGAAACACGACATTGGATTGACGACGATCTGCTGCGGAGAGCCTACGGACTGGCCGGCGAGGACGCGAGCGCCGAGGCCCATCTGGACCAATGCCCGGAGTGCGGCGCACGGTGGCGGCAACTTCAGAGCCGGCGCGCCAACGCGGTCAGCCTGGCTGAGGCCGGAGCCGTCAGTGAAGAGCGGCTGCAGCGCCAGCGGGCGGCGGTGTGGGAAAGAATCGAACGGCCGCATGCCTTCTGGTTGTGGAAGTGGGCTCCGGCGGCCGCGGCTGCGTGCATGCTGGCGGCAGGTGTTTTCCTGCTGCACCCGCCGGGATTCTCACCGCAGCCACGTCCGCTGCCGGCTTCCACCGCAGTGGCGCAACTGAGCGATGCACAGTTGTTCAATGACGTGGCAGCGCTGTCCTCCCCCGAGGCTCCGCTCGGCGCAGCGCCGATTCGCGGGCTTTTCGAAGAGCGCAGAGAAACGCAAGAGGAGGTAATTTTCTGATGCGAGCCCTATGGTTGGCCTTCGTTGTGGCTGCGCTGCCGGTTGCGGCGCAGCAGATTCCGAGCAATTCCTGGGCCTGGTGGGCGTCTCCGGTGGTGCGAGATCTGAACCTGAGCCAGGACCAGATCCAGAAAGTCCATGCGACGGTGCGCGAGTACCGGCCGCGGCTAATCGATCTCCGCGCCGCCGTGCAGAAGGCCGATCTGAACGTCGAAGATGCCTTCAACGACGAGAACTTCGACGCCCGGCGTGCCACCGAGGCGGTCGACCGCCTGGTCGCGGCACGGACCGAATTGGGCAAGACCCTGGCGCAGTTGAGTCTGCGCCTGCGCGCCGCCCTGACCGCCGATCAATGGCGCGAATTGCAGAAGCGCAGGCCTCAGAATCAGAAAGCGAGGTGAGGCCGCGTCCGGCTCCTGCCGGGCAGACCAGGCGCAGCGGCCGGCCCCTGACCGGGCCGCCCCAACAGAGGGCTTGCATTCTGCGGCGGCAGCGTTATGCTAAGTGACGCTGGAAAGGAGTTCCTATGCCCGGCTGGTTGGTTTTTTTGGTCTATGCCGCGGCTTTCTCCCTCGCGGTCTGGGTGGACTACGAATTCCCCAGGGTCGGCTGGTACTGGCGGGTCGTGGCGGTCGCGGTCGCACTGGCGATCGGTCTGACTCCGCCGCCGCCAAGCCTGGCCGGACCGGAGTTCGATTTACTGGTTGGCGCGGCTTTCACGTTCCTCTTCGTATGGGGCATCTGCGAGATGTTTTTCCGCCTCTTCCATCTGCCCCACCATGCCGTCCGGCGGCACGCTTAGCTGCGGATCTCAACGACGCGCGCGGGCCCGGCGCCGTTCGCTCGGCTTGACCTGGAGCTGCGGTCTCCGACGGGTTGGCGCCTGAAGCTACGAAGGCCGCCGCGGGTTCGCGCGCGTCCGCGAGATTACGGAATCAGAACGCACACGTCCTTCAGATTGCGATATCGCTGCTCGAAATCCAGACCATAGCCGACGACGAAACGATCCTCGATGACGAAACCCACGTAATCGGCGCACACTTCGATGCGCCGCCGCGCCGGTTTGTCAAGGAAGGCCACGATGCGCAGCGACGCCGGCCCGCGCTGGGCCAGCATCTGCCGCAGATAGTTCAGCGTGAGACCCGTGTCCACGATGTCCTCCACCAGCAGCACGTCCTCGCCTTCGATCGGTTTGTCGAGATCCTTCGTCAGTTGCACTTCGCCCGACGTCGAAGTTCCGGCATAGCTTTTCGTGCCGATGAATTCAACGCGCACCGGGCAGCGAATGTGACGTATCAGATCGGCCAGAAACATGAAGCTGCCCTTGAGCACGCCGATCAGCACCAGCGGCCGTTCGCCATACTCGGCGCTGATCTGCGCGCCCAACTCGGCCACGCGCTGGGCTATTGCTTCGGCGGAAATCAGGAGATCGAAGCGCGGCTGTCCCATGCAGCCATTTTAGTGGCATCGCCGCGTCAACACTGCCTGCTCCTCCCACTGTTGCCAAGCCTGTCCTGCGTGGTTGCGCGGGCATGCGGCCGCGGCGTGATTGCGCCGCCGCGCCGGGCAGTCGCAGAATTGTCACCAAACCGCAAAAACAAAAAACTTGCACCATGTACTAATTGCGTTTAGGATACTGCTCAGGAGACGTTCAAGCTGATTCAACTTCGCTCTGAACCCACCCCGGGGGCGCAACTCCCCCACGCCACCGAAACCCCTTCCTGGCTCACAGCTCTGCGAGCCTCGGAATCCAAGAAAGCGACGTCCTGCCGGGTCCTCGATCTACGCGAGGTTTCGACCCTCACGGACTACTTCCTGATCTGTTCGGCGACCAACCAGCGCCAGGCCCAGGCGATCTGGGACGAGATTGCCAAACAGATGAAGGAGCAGCTCGGCGAGAAGGCGATCAGCGTCGAGGGATACTCGAACGGCGAATGGATTGTGGGCGATTATGGAGATCTGATCGTCCACGTCTTCACGCCGGACAAGCGCGCTTACTACGATCTGGAGCGGCTGTGGCGTCACGCCCGGGAAGCGCCGCTTCCGAGCTAGCACGCCGCGCTAGCTTCCACTTTCTGGAATTCCTGCCACCTCGGCCAGCGTCGTCAATCGTCCTCCGGCTGCGGTGAATTCGCGCAGCGTGGTTTCGCCGTCCTCGCGCTTCAACGTCTCGATCGCATCCGTAATAATCTCAACGGTCCGGCCTGTTTTCAATAATCCGAACGCGGCCATGCGGACGCAATACTCGGTCACCACGCCGTACACAATGCAGCGCTCCGCGTCCAACCGTCGCAGAACCTCGCCGATGTTGGGGTTGGTGAAGCAGTCGAGCGCCTGCTTTTCCAGAATCACCTGTTGCGTTCCGGTGAGGTCGAATGTCGTGGCCCGCGCCGGCACGCTCACTCGCCGCTCGAGCCGCGTGGCCTCGGGCTTACGCTGCCCCAGAGTCCCGGCGATGCAGTGACCGGGCCACACGCGGAACTCCGGGTCGTTCTCGCTGTGCGCATCCATCGTCGAAACAACCACGATCCCCTGCTGCGCCGCCCAACGGTTCAACCTGGCAATGCGCGCGATGAGGCGCTCTGCGCCGGGCACTGGCAAGGCGCCAGCGGGCAGCAGAAAATCGTACTGCGTGTCGACGTCGATGCAGACGGTACTCATCGCGCCGCCTGCCGCACCTCATCCGTCAGACGTTGCAACTCCGGCGAGATCTCGACCGGCCACGGCGGATCGCACTCGAATAAGCTGCGCAGTTTCTTCGGCAGCCGGTCCAGCGAACGCCGCGCATGCGCCTGCGCCTCCGCGGGCGAGGGCAACGGCTGCACCAGTTCGCCCTTGAGGATGATTGGCTCGAGCAGCGCCTCCCGGGCGTCAGGATGGGACTCCGAAGAACACGCCAGCAGGTCATGCCGAGTGTAGCGGAAGATCTGCTTGCCGCCGGGCAGCGTCGATTTGTCGGCGCTGAACTTGGCGACGTAGCGGCGTTCTTCCGCGGTCCTCAGTTCCACCATTTTGTACACCGCACCGTGGCTCGGCGCGTCGTGGGAAGTCGCCAGTTCGGTGCCCACGCCAAAAGAATCGATGGGCGCGCCGGCGGCGACGAGCTCGAGAATCTTGTATTCGTTGAGGTCGCCGGTGGCCATAATCTTGGCCTGAGGTTGCCCGCTGTCATCGAGAATCGCGCGCACGGCCCGCGAGAGTTCGACGAGATTACCGCTGTCCAGGCGCACGCCCCAGAACGGCGCTCCGAGCGAGGCCGCGCGGCGCGCGCCTTCGAGTGTGTCGTAAGTATCGATGAGATACGCCGTCGTGTCGCCCAGCAGTTGTTGCAGACGGCGGAAGGCTTCCAGTTCGGTTGGAAACGACAGCACCCAGGAGTGCGCGGCGGTTCCGAAAACGGGTATACCGAAGCGCATGCCGGTGAGCGTGTTCGACGTGCCGCGGCAGCCGCCGATGTAAGCCGCGCGGCCGGCCAGAACGCCGGCTTCGGGCGAGTGCGCGCGCCGCGTGCCGAACTCGACCACTGCGCGGCCGCCCGCGGCGTCGACAATGCGCGCCGCCTTGGTGGCGATCAGCGACTGGAAGCCGACCGTCGACAGCAGGTACGTTTCCGGGATCTGCGATTCCAGAAGCGGCGCCCGCAGTGTCAGAAACGGCTCACCGGCGAACAGCGGCGTGCCTTCGCGGACCGCGAAAAGGTCGCCCGTAAAGCGCCAGGAACGCAACTGGTCAAAGAAGCCCGCGTCCACTTTCGCAAAATGCGGCAGCCCCCGCAGGTAGCTGATCTCTTCCTCGCCGAACCGCATGTGGAGCAGATACTCGACCGCCTGCTCGAGCCCGGCCGCGATCAGAAAATTGCGATGATCCGGCAGGCGGCGGACGAAGAGTTCGAAGGTGGCGGTCTCACCGCTCTTGCCCGCCTGCCAGTAGCCGGCGGCCATGGTCAGCTGATAGAGATCAGTGAGCAGACCGTTGATCACAAGTTACTTCTTCTTTGCCGCTGGCTTGGCCTGTTCTTCCTTAAGATCGGAGGCGGCGTGCTGCAGCTCATCCACGGATTGGGCCGTCACGACGTAGAGCGACGGCTCACCTTCGCGCCGCGCCAGCCACTCCTGGCCAGATTTCGACAGCCCGACCTTTTCCGTTTTTTTACCATCGCCGGAAACAACGGTAATGTCGATCGTCGCCGCGCCGAACCCCGTCTCGGCGAACTTGGTCGCGGAGAGATCGCGCAGCTTGTCCAGGAACATCTGCAGAGAGGCCGATTCCAGGGGCTTTCCATTGCGGAACCACTTCTCGCCGCCCTTGGCGACGCTGGTTTGCACCGCCGCGCTATGGAAGTCGATGCGGCTCGGATCGTTGAATCCGAAGTCGAACAACTTCTTGTTGCGGAAATCGTCCGTGGCTTTATCGAAGATCTTCGCCGTGGTGGCCTCCAGCGGATACGTGCCTTCCACCACGCTCGATCGCGCGTAATACTTGTCGTCCTTGGTCTTCCGGATTTCGAGCTTCTGCGTGCCGGCCGCATCGGTAACCGTGACTACGGCCAGCGGCGCGGCCGAAGTGAACGTCGCGGCATTCTTCTTCAGGTCGTCGGCGGAGAGCGCCGCATCGAGCTTCACATCCTGCAGCCGCCGGACCATATCGTCGGCGGTGAAAACGTCGGCGCGGTAGGGTTTCGGCTTGACGATCTGCCACTCGCCCTGCGCGTTCTTGCCGAACTCGGTTTCGGTCTTCTGGGCCGCCAGCGTGACCCGCGCTACTTTCTCCGTATCGAACGTCAGCATGCGCTTGTCTCTCAGGTCGGCGGCGGTCTTGTTGAAACTCTCCTTAGTGTAGGAAGCGATCGTATAGACGTGCGGATCGCCCGCCGCGGAGGCGTAGACGGCAGAGCCCGCCGGCGCCTCATCGCCCACCCGCAGCATTTTGGACTTGCCGTCCTTGAGAGTCAACGTGAGTGTCAACGCCGGCTGCGTCAGGCCGTACTGGCCGGCATCGGCCGTCTTGTCCTCGACAACTTTGTCGGAGACTACGTTCGCCGCCGCCGTCACGAACGAGGCCACAGTAATCTTATCCACCGGGTAGGGTGCCGGCGCGGTCATCTTCCACCCGCCGGAAGCGTCCTTCTCGATCACCGTCTTCTCGCCCTCGCGGCGCGCGACTTCAATGCGCCGGATGTCGCCTTCCGTCACCGACACAATCTTGGGCGACGCGTCGGCCGCGGGCTTCAACTCCTTCTCCTTGGCGGCCCGGTTCGACCACCAAATCCCACCGCCCAGCAGGATCAGCAGCCCGGCAGCGACCAGCAAACCGCGGATCTGCATCGCGCTACCTCCTCTTGAGCCACACCAGAATCCCCGCCAGAATCACGATTAGCGGTATCACGAACTGGCTCACCAGCCGCACCATCATCATCTGCGCGCGCGTCAACTGAATGCGCCGGTCCTCGGGCTCCTTCGGACGAATCGAAATCAGATCCTCGTCGTTCGACAGCCAGTCTCACGATGTTGAGGAAGAAGTCGCGGTTGGCCGCGAAACGCAGCACGTAGTTGGCCGCCCAATCCGACGAGCCCACCACCACGAAGCGTCCCTCTTTCGGCACTTCGCTACCCGAGGCGGGGACCCGGTATGTGCCCGCGGCCGCGACGGGATACGACTTCTTCTCGCCCTTCGACAAATCGACTTTGCGCTCCTTGCCTGAGAGCTGCGTGATCGCGAAACTGTTGCTGGTCGTGAAAACGATCGCTTCCGCGCTCGTGTTCGTGCCCGCCTTCGCATCCAACGAGCGTACGATGGCGAACGCCGTGGCCGAGCCCTTCATCTCTTTCACGATCGCGTGCGTGCCGTACTTGTTGGCCAGCGCGACCTCCGGGCCCAGCCCGTACAAGCCGCCGATGCCCGACGTGTCCAGCACCTGATCTTTGTTGAGCGTCACGCCCCAGCCGTTCAGCACCTTCACCAGCCCGTCGTTGGCCGCGATCTTGTCCTTGCCCGCGTCCAGCGGCGGATCCAGCATGAACAGGCCGCGCCCGCCCTTCTCGACGTAATTCTTCAGTGCATCGACCACCGGTTGCGGATACTCGTACCGCGGCCCGGCGACGACCACTACCGTGCACGCCGCCGGAATCTCGGGTTTCTCCAGCAAATTGATCGTGTCCGTTTTGTAGTTGTTTTTCTCCAGCGCGTCCTTCACGCCCGAGTAATCTTCGGCGCCGGTTTCCGCGAGCGAATGCTCGCCCGCGCCTCCGACAAAGCACGCCATGCGCTCGCCGCTTTTCAACACGTGTATCAGCGCGCTCGTGATCTCTTCTTCCGTCAGGCTCCGCGCCTCGCTGCGCCGCGTCCCGTGTTGCAGAATGATTGTCCCCGCCGCATGCACGCCGAATTCGCGCGCCATCTGCGGCTTCTTATAAGGATCGACGTATTGGATTTTCAGCTTCGTCGAGAGATTGTTGTAGCGGTCGAGCAGGTCCTGCGCCGCCGGGAATTGCTTGGTCTCGTCGAAGTAGTAAATGTCCACCTCATCCTTCAGCCCCTTGACGATTTTGATGGTCTGATCGGACAGCGTGTAGCGCTTGTTCGACGTCAGGTCCACCGACTTGTTGTGCACGCTGGCCAGGTAATTCAACCCGGCGAGCAGCGCCACAACTACCAGGATGTAGACCGTCACATAGGCCGAGTACTTCGTCTGGCGCGTTTTCATCCAATCGGCATTCATGGCTTATGACCTCCAGCGGAGCGACTCGAGACTCCGCACTGACAGAAACAGACCCAGGAAAATCAGCGAAAGAAAATACACCGCATCCTTCGAGTCGATCACGCCCTTGGAGAAGGGCTCGAAGTGCGAGACCACGCTCATGTAGGCCATTACCTTGGCCCACACCGCGGTTTCATACCCGCCGACCCACTCGAAGACCCACAGCAGCAAGCACACCGAGAAGGTCACCATGCCCGCGATGATCTGGTTCTTGGTCAGCGTCGAAATGAACGCTCCCAGCGCCAGCAGCGCGCCCGCTTGCAGAATCAAGCCCAGATAACCGGCCAGCAGCGGCTTCCAATCGGGCTGCCCGTACGCGAACAGAAACCCGATGTTCAGCAGGCTGATCAGCATCAACATGGCGTACAATCCGAGGGCCGCCAGCCATTTTCCGATCACGATCTCCGCGTCGTACAGCGGCGAGGTGAGCAGCAGTTCGATCGTCATCGAGCGCTTCTCTTCGGAAAACAGCCGCATCGAGATCATCGGGATCAGGAACAATCCGATCACGCTCATGTTCATCAGCAGCGGACGGATCACCATTTCATTCACGTCCATCGGGAACGATCGGCCCATCATCTGCGACTGCAGGCTCATGTTCACAAAGTAGGCCACCACATTCCAGAAAAAGAAGCCGAAGATGATGGCGAACATCGCCATGGCGAGATAAGCGATGGGCGAGGCGAAGTAGCTCTTCAGCTCTTTTTCACAAATGGTCCAGATGTTCCTCATGCCTGTTCTCCTTCCGTAGATTTTTCGGCCGCCGTCAGTTCGAGGAACACCTCTTCGAGACTCAGCGCCGCGGCCCGCAGCTCATTCAGGTTCCAGCCTGACTCGACCACCGCGCGCGCCAGCTCGGCTCGAATGTCCTGCCCCGGCTGCGTCTCCACTTCGAAACTGTGGCGTCCGTTGCGCGTTTCGAGCGCCGCCACCTTGCTCACGCCGCTCACCTGTTCCAGTTTGTGCAGAACCTCGCCGGCTTCCAGCACCACGCCGCGGCCTTCAATCTCCAGCGCCACCGTGGCCTGTCCTCTCAGCCGGCTGGTGAGGTTCTCCACCGAGTCCTTAGCCACCACCTGGCCCTTGGAAATAATGATCACGTGGTCGCACGTCTGCTCGACTTCGCTCAGGATGTGCGTGCTCAGGATGATCGTGTGCTCACCCGCCAGCGACCGGATCAGGCCGCGCGTCTCGTGGATCTGTTTCGGATCCAGTCCCGCCGTCGGCTCGTCCAGGATCAGCACTTCAGGGTTGTGGATGATCGCCTGCGCCAGGCCGACCCTCTGCCGGTAGCCCTTCGATAGCTTCCCGATCAGCTTGTTGGCCACGTCGGTCACCGCGCAGCGCTCGGTCACTTCTTTCACCCGGCGCGCCAGGTCGGCCGACGGGATGCCCTTCAGTTTTCCGACGAAGGTGAGATATTCCGTCACCTCCATTTCGGGGTACAGCGGCGGCATCTCGGGCAGGTAGCCGATCCGCTTTTTCACTTCCATCGGCCGCTTGAGCACATCGTAGCCCGATACTTCCGCCGTGCCTTCCGTTGGCGGCATGAAGCACGTCAGGATGCGCATAGTAGTCGTCTTGCCGGCGCCATTCGGTCCCAGGAAGCCGACAATCTGACCTGTCTCAACCTGGAAATCGATGTTTCGAACGGCGACGGTGCGACCGTAACGCTTAGTCAGTCCTTCGACCTTGATCATGGTTCCATCCTTCTAGGGGATGCGGGGCGAGAGCCGCTTGTGTGCCGTTCCTCCCAACGAAACCGCTGAGACGAATCCCTCTCGGGCAACACGACTCTTCGAATGACAGGATAAAGACCCGGCTCGGGCCAAGTCAATCCGCCGCGGCCGCGCCGTTTGTGCTATAAGCCCCGCGGCGGCGCTCCTTGCCTGCCTTGGCAGGGGAGCTACAATGACCGCATGCGGATCACGCGACTTGCATTCGCCCTCGCGCTTGCGGCCTCCGGGCTGTACGCCGCCGAAGAGTTCTCCACTTCGGCCGGAACTGTGAAGATCACGCCCATCAAGCACGCCAGCCTGATGATCGAGGCCGGCGGCAAGGTCATTCAGGTCGATCCCTGGAGCCAGGGCACCGAGGCCCGCTACAAAGCCATGCCCAAGGCGGACCTGGTCCTGATCACCGACTTCCATGGCGACCACATGGATTCCCACGCCATCGCCTGGGTCAAGAAACCGGGCACGAAGATTATCGCGCCCGAGGTCGTCACCTCCAGCCTGAAAGCGGGCACTGTCATTCGCAATGGCGAGACCCAGACCTGGGAGGGTTGGACCATTGAAGCCGTGCCGATGTACAACTTCACGCCGGGCCGCGGTCCCGCGCCGGGCAAGTTCTACCATGACAAGGGACGCGGCAACGGCTACGTGCTGACCTATGGCGGCAAGCGCTTCTACATCTCGGGCGACACCGAAGCGACCCCCGAGATGAAAGCCCTCCAGAACATCGACGTCGCCTTCGTGTGCATGAATCTGCCTTACACCATGACGCCGGAAGAGGCCGCCGCCGGCGTGCGCGCCTTCGCTCCTAAAATCGTCTACCCGTACCACTACCGCGAGAGCAACCTGAAAGCCTTCGAGGACGGCTTGAAAGGTTCGGGCGTCGAAGTGCGCCTCCGCAACTGGTACGAATAGTCGTCCATCGCACCCCGAACCGTGTTCCCCACGCCGCGCTCCGCTGAGCGGGCCTCCGGCGGGGACCGCATCCGATTGCCCATTTAGGTTAAGATGCTGGCTTGTCTCGACGTCGGGCCAGGCCGGAGATCGCCACCGCGCCAAAGCGGCAGCCGCCGCGCTTCCCGGATCTGCTCCTGCGCGTATCCGCTTTTCTCGAGAAGTTCTCCATCCGCTTCGCCATCGCCTGCGTGCTGCTGGCCTCGCTCCGCATCGCCGCGACCTATCCGGTCTTCAGTCACACCATCGACGAGCCGTCCCATATCGCCTGCGGAATGGAATGGCTCGACAAGCACACTTTTAACCTTGAGCCCAAGCATCCGCCGCTGGCCCGGGTCGCCGGTGCACTCGGGCCGTACCTGATGGGCCGCCGCTCCCACGGATTATCCGGGACCTATCAAGAGGGCGACGAAATCCTGTACTCGGGCGATTATCAGTCTTGCCTGACCGCCGCCCGGGTCGGCATGCTGCCGTTCCTCTGGATCGCGGCCGCGGCGGTCTACCTGTTTGCCCTCAAGCTGGGAGGCCGGGCGGAGGCCGCCGCGGCCACGCTGTTCTTCACGCTGCTTCCGCCGGTGCTGGCGCACGCCGGCGTGGCGACTACCGACATGGGGGTTACAGCCTTTATCGGAGCTGCCTTTGTGGCCGGCCTGTTCCTGGTGGAGAAACCGGGCCTCGCCCGGGCCGGCGCATTCGGAGCCATGCTCGCTTTGGCCCTGCTGTCCAAGCTGTCCGCATTGGCCTTCCTGCCCGCCGTGGGCGCCGGTGCGCTGGCCTGGTGCCTCTTCAGCCACGCGACGAATCTGCTCGACCTGTGGACCCTGTCGAAACGTCTTGCGCTTCCCGTGTGCGTCGCGGCGGCGGTGACCTGCGTTTTGATCTGGGCGGCCTATCGCTTCTCAATCGGCCCGGTTAGTTCGAGCGGTCTCTGGCGTGGCCTCCGGCTGCCTGCTCCGGAGTTTTTCCGGGGCATCAGAGCGCTCATCGCTCACAATAACGCCGGGCATCCGAGTTATCTGCTCGGAGAGCGCAGCCAGACCGGATTCTGGTACTACTATCTCGTCGTTCTGCCCATCAAAACGCCGATCCCGTTTCTGATTCTGACTGCGCTCGGCGCCGTGGGCATCTGGACCAGGCGCAGGCTCGAACCCCGGCGCGGCTTGCCCCTGGTGTTCTCTCTGGCCATCCTCGCCGTGGCAATGTTCAGCCGCATCAATATCGGAGTCCGTCACATCCTGCCCGTGTATTTTGGCTTCTCTGTGCTCGCCGCGTTCGCCACCATCGAGTGCATGCGGCACTCCGCCGGCAGGAGATGGGGCGCGGCAATTGTGGCGACCTGCGTGCTCTGGTTCTTAGCGTGTTCCGCTTTGGCACATCCCGATTACCTGGCTTACTGCAACGTCTTGGCCGGGGACCACCCCGAGGAGGTGCTGGCCGACTCCGATCTCGATTGGGGTCAGGACCTCCTGCGCCTCGGCAAGCGGTTGCAGGAGTTGGATGCGCCCGAGCTCACGTTCAACCCGTTTACCATTGCACGCTATGACCGGCACGGGTTTCCTCCCGTCAAGCCCGGTTCTGCCGTGAGACCGTCGCCGGGCTGGAACGCCGTGAGCATTACGGTGTGGAAAGTCGCCCGCTTAGGATTGTACGAGAAACATCCTGAGATCCGGCTCTGGCCCGACCTTGTGAAGCCCACCGAGCGCGTCGGCCATTCGATTCTGCTCTACTATCTCCCGTATCCAGCGCATTGAGACCGGGCCTCCGGCCACGTCTCGGAAACGCTGGAATGACGACCACTCGCACTGTGGCGCGGCACGTTGACGCGAGCAACGGTCTCATCCACCTGCTCCAAGCCAGCCCCGGCGCCCCCCTGCCTTACACCGCCCCGTGGTCCCACTCGGCCTCAGCCGCTTGACACCGGGCCTATGCTCAAAGTAGCCGGCCGCCAGAATGGCGCGCCGGCGCGCTCTTTGACAACCCCGAATGTACAGCGAAAAGGACCGAAAGATAGCCAGTATAAGCCGATCATTCTAAAAAGAAAAGTCGACAATTGGCTTTGATCCTCCGTTTTTGTGTTTTTGCGCGCTGCGAGCCGCGCCAGCCACCCTCCCGGACACACCCCTCCCGCGTCGGCCAATCCGGCCTCCTCGGCAGTGCCGTCCTCGGGGGATCCCGCTACCAGAGCTTGCAGCGCTGATCGGCCGGCTTGACCATCGCGTCGCCTTCGTGGCAACCGAACGCCTGGGCGAATTCGGGCACGTTCTTCAGCGTCTCGATGACCCGGTATTTGGGCAGTGGATGCGGATCGGTCTGCAGCCGCAGCCGATCTTCCTCGGGCCGGGCGTTAGTCGCCCAGACGCGGGCGAAGGCGATGAAGAATCGTTGGTCGGCTGTCAGACCGTCGATCACCGGCCCCGGCTTGCCGTTCAGCGACCGGTGATAGGCGCGGTAGGCCAGCGTAATCCCGCTCAGGTCACCGGCTGCTTCGCCGATAATCAGCTTGCCGGTGTGCCGCAAGCCGGGCTGCACGTCGAAGCTGTTGAACTGATCGATGACGCAACCTGTTCGCTTCTCGAATTCCCGCTTGTCGTCGTCCGTCCACCAGTTGCGCAGGTTGCCCGCGCCGTCGTACTTGGCTCCCTGGTCGTCGAAACCGTGGCCGATCTCGTGCCCGATCACAACCCCGATCGCGCCGTAGTTCACGGCGTCGTCGGCGCTCAGATCGAAGAACGGCGGCTGTAGTATCCCGGCCGGGAAGACGATCTCGTTCATCTGCGGGCTGTAGTAGGCGTTCACCGTCGGCGGCGTCATGTGCCATTCCGTGCGGTCCACCGGTTTGCCGAGCTTGTCAATCTGCTGCTTCATCTGCCATAGGTTGGCGGCCTGGACATTCTCCAGCAGTTTGCCCGGCGTCACCTCGATCGACGAGTAATCCTTCCACTTGCTCGGATAGCCGATCTTCGGCGCGATCTTGTCCAGCTTCGCCAGCGCCTGCTTCTTCGTCTCAGGCGACAGCCAGTCGGCCCGCGCGAGTTCCTCACCCAGCGTCACGCGCATGGTGGCTACCAATTCGTCCATCCGCTTCTTGGCGGCGGGCGGGAAGAACCGGCGCACGAACACTTCGCCCAGTGCGTCGCCGAGCGTGCGGTCGGCCAGTTCGGTGCAGCGCTCCCAGCGCGGCAGCGGTTCCTTCACGCCGCTCAGTACTTTCTGGTTGAACTCGAACCAGGCGTCCTCGTACGCCTTCGGCAGTTGATTCGCCTTGCTGCTCAGCAGGCGCCACTTCAAGTACGCCTTCCACGTCTCCAGCGGCGCGCTCGCGAGTTCCTTCGTGAACGTCGCGAAGTAGCGCGGCTCGCTCAGATTCACCGGCGTCGTGCGCGGGATCTTCTGGCCATCGAACAGCCCGCCCCAGTTGAACCCGGGGGCCTCCTTCTCGACGCCCGCCAGGTCCATGCGGTGGTACGTGGCGTACGGATCGCGACGCTGCACGCGGTTCAACTGCACGTCGGCCAGCCGCGTCTCGAATTCGAGAATGGTCTTGCCGGCCGCCGCGGCGCGCTCTTCGCTGTCGCCCGTCAGATGGAAGATTGTCGCGACGTAGCGCTGAAACTCCTCGCGCGTCTTCTGCGATTTCTCGTCCGTGCGGAAGTAGAACTCGCGATCCGGCAGGCTCAAGCTGCCTCGCGCCGACAGCGATGCGATGTACTCCGACGAGTTCTTCGCGTCCTGCGTGACGCCCAGGAACGCACCCGTGCCCAGGTCCCTCTCGTGCAGCCGTAGGATCTCGGCTTCGAGCGCCGCGCGGCTATCGATGCCCGCGATCCGCTCCAGTTCGGCTTTCACCGGTTCCAGCCCGCGCTTCTCGATCGCTTCCGTGTCCAGGCACGAGGTGTAGAGCACGGCCAGCTTCTCGGCGTTCGAGTTGCGCGCCAGCTTGCCTGCCTTGTTGTCGGCCACTACTCCGTCCAGGATGGTCTTCATCCGCTCGCGGTTGTCCTGCGCCAGCTTGGTGAAGGTGCCCCAGCGTCCATAGGCCGCCGGAATCGGGTTCGAGTCAATCCACTTCTGGTTGACGTAACGGTTGAAGTCATCGCAGGGCTTGCACGTCGTGTCCAGAATGGACTTCAGGTCGGGCCCATGCTGCTGCGCCACGGCGGCGCACAGGGCCAATAGCAGTGTAAGGAGGTATCGTTTTCTCATGGTCGGCTTCGTTCGCAACCACTATATCAACGCGAATTCGGCGTGCGGACGGACAACGGCGCACGCGCTCCCGCCAGCGCATCGCGGCTCCGCCCTGTTTGGTAGAATCACGGTCTCGATGGTTGGGACTGAGAGTCGGCCCGGCCGCGCCGCGGTTGCTGAGAGTAAGATTGAAGTCACGCGCGACCCGCCGATCGCGCTGGATCGGGCAGCGCACGCTGCAGGCGCGGTCTCGGCGCCGTATTGGGTTCATAATGAGAGCGCCATCCGTAGGCCGGTCAGGAGATAATGGAGTTGCATGGGTGAAGCACTTGGGTTGATCGAAACGCGCGGCCTGGTCGCGATGATCGAGGCCGCCGATGCGATGGTCAAAGCCGCCAACGTGATCGTCATCGGTTGGGAGAAGATCGGCTCGGGCTACGTAACCGTCCTGGTACGGGGCGATGTGGCGGCGGTGCGCGCGGCCACCGACGCTGGCGCTGCCGCGGCGCGCCGCGTGGGTGAGTTGATCGCCGTGCACGTGATCCCGCGCCCGCATCCGAGCCTCGAAGACGTCCTGCCGATCGGCAAGTCGGCAAAGTAGCATCCTATGACCCTCGGACGAGTCGTCGGCGTTATTGTCGCCACCCGCAAGGATGCGCGCCTGGAAGGGAGCACGCTGCTCATCGTCAAGCCGGTCGCTCCGGATGGTAAGGAGGAGCCCGGCTACCAGGTCGCCGTCGATACCGTCGGCGCGGGCAATGGCGAACTGGTCATCACAGTCACCGGCTCCTCCGCGCGCATGGCCGCGGGATGCAAGGAAAAGCCGGTGGATTGTGTCGTCGTCGGCATCGTCGACGGCATGAGCGTGGATACGCCGCGCTAGGAGCCGACGATGCACTTGGGCCGCATCATCGGGCGTCTCTGGGCCAGCGTGAAGAACCCCGGTCTGGAATCGCAGCGTCTGCTGCTGGTTCAGCCCGTGAAGGCCGATCTCAGTGCCTCGGGGCAGGTGCTGGTGTGCGCCGATACGACCGGCGCCGGCGCCGGTGAACTGATCTACTGGGTGCGCGGCCGCGAAGCCAGTTTCCCGTTCCTGCCGGCCGAGGTTCCGAGCGATGCGACCATCGTCGGCATCGTCGACGAACTCCACCTGGGCGAGGCCTCTGCCGACTCAGACAGCCCGCTTCCACCGGACCACGCCCGGCGCGGCCAGAGGAAGGGCTGAGGATGCAGATCGGACGTGTCGTCGGCGATCTGAGCGCGACTCAGAAGCACGCCTCTCATCAGGGCCGGACGATTCTGCTGGTGCAGCCCCTCGATCTCGATGGCAGCTATCGCGGCAATCCGGTGGTGGCCTTGGACAGCGTGAATGCCGGCGTGGGCGACCGTGTGCTGTTGGTCCAGGACGGCTATGCCGCTTCCACCGCGCTGGGGCTGAAACTGGCTCCCATCGACGCCGCCGTCATCGGCATCGTCGATCGGGTTGAACTGGCTTCAGCGGACCTCGGCCCCACGGGAGCCGCGGCGCCGGCCAAGAAGCGACCAAAGAAGCAGCAGGCACAGTAGTAGAGTGACGCTCTGACTGACGACGAACGCCACGTTCGCCAGGTGCGAGCGTTGGGTCAGGAACGCAAGGCTTTGAGAGGCCGGAGTTAGTGCCAATTGACGGTCGTAGTTGTCCATTTGCGGAATGAGCCCTAACCCCAGCAGCAGCGCGTCGGCCAGCAGTGCCAGCGCGAGTCCCAATTGGAACCGGCCGGCGGAGGAGAACAGTAACAGGAACAGGAACAGGCCCGCCGCCAACCCCAGTTGCAGCCAGCCCCACAAGTCGAGCATCGAGCGGCTGGCCGCGGCCACCTGGTAGCGCAGCAGTTCCTGGATCAGCGGCTGCCCGGCCAGTTTGACCGCGCTCGTGTAACACGCAGGCGGCGCGAGCGTCAGGCTCTCGGTCGAATCGAACGCCACCAGCGTCAGAAGCTGAATCAGAACGGTCATGCCCATCCACACGGCTACCCAGAGGGCCGCGAAACGGCGCACCAGCGAGTCCGTGTCCTCGTAGATCCGGCGCTTGCCGCCGATTCTGGCCGCGTTGTTCATGCCTTGCCGGTCTCCTCATCGGCGGGCTCCGCTCCGCCCGGCGCAGCGATGTTGTAACGCTTCAGCTTGTTGATCAACCCCTGCCGGCTGAGGCCCAACTGGCGTGCCGTCCGAACCTGGTTGAAGCCACACGCCGCCAGGACCTCGCGGATCCGCTGCTTCTCCAACTCCTCCACATCTTCCTGCAGGCTCTTGGCCGAGGCTCGGGCCGCCGCGGGCGGTGCCGCGACAGTCTCCCGCGCTCTGGCCTGCAGCGCGTCGCTCAGGTCGGAAAGATCGATCATCGGCCCGCGCGCACATACCGTCGCGCGCCGCATCTCGTTCTGCAACTGGCGCACATTGCCCGGCCACGGATGGGCCATCACCGCCCCCAGCGCCTGCGCGGACAACTCCAGGTCCGGGCGCTTCATCTCGCGGGCGGCCTCGCTGAGGAAGTACGATGCCAGCAGCGGAATGTCCTGGCGAATCTCGCGCAGCGCCGGCGTGCGCAGACGAACGACGTTCAGGCGGTAGTACAGATCCTCCCGGAATTGGCCCTCCTCAATCGCGCTTTCCACATCCTTGTTCGTGGCGGCCACGATCCGCACATCGATCGGCACCGGGCTCCGGCTCCCGATTCGTTCCACCGTGCGCTCTTGCAGCACGCGCAGAATCTTGGCCTGCGCCAGAGGCGAAAGATCGCCGATCTCATCCAGGAACAGCGTCCCGCCGTGCGCCGACTCGAACTTACCGATGCGCCGTTCCACGCCTGTCGCTACGCCCTTCTCGACGCCGAACAGTTCGGTTTCCACCAGCGTCTCCGGCAGCGCCGCGCAATTCAGCGCCACAAACGGTCCGCGCGCGCGCGGGCTCGCGAAATGGATCGACCGCGCCACCAGATCCTTGCCCGTGCCGCTTTCGCCCGTGATCAGAACCGTCACGTCGGCGTCGGAAACACGTTCAATCATCGACCGCAGCGCGTCGATCTGCGGGCTGAGTCCCAGCAGGCTTTGCGCCGGCAGCCGGCCGCCCAACTCCCGCAGCAGGTTGCGATTCTCCGTTTCGAGCGCCGCCCGGTGGCGCCGGAGTTCGCCGATCATCTGCGCATTCTGGATCGCCAGGGCCGCGTTGGCCGCGAGCGATAGCCCGATCTGCAGGTCCTCCGGCGTGTATGCGCCCACGCGTTTGTTGAGGACCTCGAATGCGCCGATCGATTCGCCGTCGGCGGCAATCAGCGGCAGCGCCAGCATGTTCCGGGTCCGGTAACCCGAGTCGTTATCGACGCCCTGGAAGAACCGTGAATCGCCATACGCGTCGTTGACCACGATCACTTCGCCGGTCGAGGCGACAGCGCCGGCAATCCCGACGCCGGCTCGCACTCGGATCGTCTGTTCGCTGCCCAGGGCGACTCTTGAAACCAGCTCTTCGCGCGTGGGAGTGAAGAGGAAGATGCTGGCCCGTTCGCAATCCAGCAACCGCGCCGCCTCGACCACCACCAGATCCAGCAGCGCGTTCAGGTCGCGCTCCGAGTTCATCCGCTGGCATACGCGCAGAATGGTCGCCAGTTTCTGACCGTCGGCCAGCGAGCCAGTGTTCACGGCCGGGGATGCGTCGGGGATGCCTGGGGTGCCCATGCGAAAATGCGTCTACCTAGTGTACACCGACTTGTCCTGGCTACCACCCGTTTGCCCAAGTTGTATACACCATTCAGCCTCGATGGCTCGTAAGTTGATTTCAAGTCATTGAATATCAATGAACCAGAGGTTTGGCCACTCCCATGCTTAATTATCGTCAGGTTCGATCGTCAAAGAACCTCTACGTTGTGAGGGACCGTTGGTTCATCGCTCAAGAGGCACACCGTAATCCCGGCCGCGGCGGTTTGGGATGGTGCTGGAGGAGTGCCAGGTGTGATGGAGGAGTCTGGGCCGGTGGTTCCTCACCGTAGGTCGGGGCCGAGCCGAAGGCACGGCCCGTGCTGCCGCAGGTTCAAAGCGCGCCGATCAGGAACGGCGCGCTTTTTTTGCGCTGTCGCGCCGGCGTGCAGCGTTGAGCCACCGCGCTTCCCTATTCCGCTTGTGCTCCGGCGGCCGCGCGCCGCTGCCCGCGGGACGCAGTGGAGGAGCTTCAGATTCTCGCTGCCGATTGTTACGTCCGCTGTGATTGTCTCGAGCTTACTTCTGTTCTTCCTACACCAGCGGCGCGGTCGTGGGACATGGAGCCTCTCCCAGCGCCGCAGCCAACTGCAGCCACGGCTGCACCCACGGCCCGGCCACTTCACTCATCTCCTGCGTCGAAAGGTCCTGGCCCACCAGGTTGAAACTCAGCCGCTCGTCCGCTTCGTCTTCGACTTCCACCAGGTCGCCCATCGCGATCTGGCCGCTCGCCACCAGGCTCGAAAGCGGCTGCACTATGTTCTTCTCGATCGTCCGGCACAGGTAGCGGGCGCCGTAGCGCGAGTCCACGCCCTTGGCCAGCAACCACTGCTTGGCCCGCTCCGTCACTCGCAGCACGAAACCGCCCGCGGCCGAGCAGGTGAGAATCCGGTCCTGCAGCCGGCCCAGTTCGATCTCCACAATGCGCCGCAGATGGTTGTCGAGCAGCGGGTGAAAGACGATCATCTTGTCCAGCCGGTTGATGAACTCCGGCGGGAATTTCCGGCGCGCCGCTTCGAGCGCCGCCTTGCGGATGCGCGTGGCAACCGTCTCGGGGTTCATGACCGTGGCTTCGCCCGAGGCGGCGCCGAAACCGAGCGTCGGATTCACAATCGCGCTCATCTCTTTCGCGCCGAGGTTGCTGGTCATGAAGATCATCGCGTCCGAGAAGTCCACACGCCGGTTGTCGCCGAGCGTCAGCGTGGCCTTGTCGAGTATGCCCAGCAGCAGGTTCCACAACGCGTCGGACGCCTTCTCGATTTCGTCGAACAGCACGAAACTCACCTTCGTGCGATCGGTCCAGTACTGGTTGAGGTTCTCCTGGCTGAGCAGCGGATGCGTCTCGCGGTGGCCCAGATAGCCGGGCGGCGAGCCGACCAGCTTGGCGATTTCGTGGCTGTGCTGGAACTCTCCGCAATCTACTTTGACGACCGCCCGCGGGGTGCCGACCAGGGCCTCCGCCAGCGCCTCCACGATGCGTGTCTTGCCGGTGCCGGTCGGCCCCAGAAACAGCAGCGTCCCAATCGGCCGCTGCGGTGCGTTGAGGCCCGCCAAGTGCATCTGATAGACGTTTACGATTTCTTTTATCGCCTCGTCCTGGCCGGCGATCATGGTGCTCAACTGGCGCTGCAGTTGGGCCGCCTGGCCGCCGTTTTCATCGGGGTTCAGAGTGACGCGCCCGCTCTGGCCCAGCGGCCGCGGGTTGCGGTTTCCGCTGCGGTTCGCGGCGTGGCCTCCCACCGGGCCAGTGCCGGGATGGACCGTCGTCCGCGTGCCGCGGGACGGACTGGCCACGGGGCTCGCCGGACGCAAAACTGCACCCGAGCCCGTCAGCGTACGCCAGCCGTCGCTGCGCGGGCTGGCAGCTTCGGGCGGCTGCTTCGTCGGGGGTTGTTCGTTCATCGTCGGGCTCCGATTCTCCCCCGGCGCCGCCGCCTTACTTTTTCGGCGGTTTCGAAGGTCGCATTTCAACGTGACTGATCAACGTCCTGGCCGGCATGCTCAGCACCATCGCCACGGCATCGGCGACATCTTCGGGGGCGATCTTCCACTCCGCCCCGCCGCCGTGTCCGAATTCCGTGCTGACGCTGCCCGGCAGGATCGTTGTCACTCTTACTTCTTCATATCGGTGATCCAGCATCACAGCTTCACTCAACCCGCACAAACCAAATTTCGAGGCGTTGTAGGCCGCCCCTCCGGCGAACGCGTTTTTGCCCGCCAAACTCGCGATATTCACAATCCACCCTCCGCCCCGTTTGCGCAACCGCGGCAGCGCCTCGTGGATGCAATAGTAGGCCCCGTCCAAGTTGGTTCCCACCACGGCCCTCCATTCATTGGGCTCCAACGCGCCCAGGTCCTTGAAAATGCCCAGGCCGGCATTGTTTACAAGGATGTCCAGCCCCCCAAACTCGCCGTCGAGCCATTCGAAGAGCCGCGCCACCGAGTCGCGCTCGGACACATCCGCCTGCCGGCCCGCGATCTTCGCGCCGGTTTCGCCTGGCCCCGCGCCGATCCGGCTTCGGATCTGGTTCACCCCGTCCCGCACACTCTCCGCATGCAGCGCGCAGATCGCCACCGCGGCGCCCGCCGCTCCCAGCCGCTCCGCAATGGCTCGCCCGATGCCCCTTGCTCCGCCCGTCACCAGCGCCGTTTTCCCTTTGAGATTCAGTGTCATGGGATTAGCATGCCACGCCTCTGGTCTGCGGCGGAACCCGGCCGGTCAGGCTATACTGAGTTCTGCAAAGCTCTTGCGGCAGTGGGCGTTCGCCAGGCCCGCCCCGAGGGTCGTCGACCCAGTAACGACTGCATCCGCCCGCACCATGACCGACTACTCCATCCTCTGGCTGAGAGTCGCCGCCGTCCTTTATCTCATTGGACTTACGCACTCCATCGTGACTTTGCTGCGGCGCGAATCACGCCTCTTTCAGGTGGCGCTGGTGGCCGTCCAGGCGGCTGTCGTGTTCCATTTGGTCTCCATCGTGGAACACACTCTGACGTTGGGCCGCCTGCCGGTTGGCAACTTCTTTGAAACTTCCTCGCTGTGCGCCCTGCTGTTCGCGGTCGTCTTCCTCATCGTTTACTGGCGCTATAGGTTCGCCGGCCTGAGCCTGTTCATCTTTCCGCTGGTCACGGTCCTGAGCGTCGCCGCAGCCATGGGCGCGCCTATGGCGCCCTGGGCCAACCGCCAGGTGCGCGACGTCTGGTTGCTGGTGCATATCGCACTCGTGCTCGTCGGCTACTCGGCGCTCCTGCTCAGCGCTGGAGCCGCGGTCTTCTACTTGGTCCAGGAACGGCACCTGAAACGCAAGCAGATGGACCGCTCGTGGTTCGGCGTGATTAACAGCGAGAGAATCCCGCCCTTAGCCACGCTCGACTCGCTGATCACATCCTCTATGAGCTTCGGCTTTGTGGCGATCACTCTGGCCGTCATCGCCGGCAGTACCTGGGCCTCCATCGAGATGGGCGCGCGCTGGATCAGCCAGCCCAAGATCGCCGTCTCGCTGATCACCTGGGGCTTCTGGCTGTTGATGGTCTTTCTGCGCGTCTCCGCCGGGTGGCGCGGGCGCAAGGCCGCGATTCTGGCTCTGACCGTGCTCGGCTTCTGCGCGCTCACCTGGGCAGCGCATGTGGGTCTGCGGCCGATGTTGATGAAATGAAGCTGCTGCTCACAGGCTTGAGTCACCGCACAGCGCCGGTCGAGGTGCGCGAGCGGCTGGCCATTCCGGAGCATGCCCTGGCCGAGGCGTTGGCCGCGCTGCGCCAACTCGCCGGCGCCGACGAGGCGTTGATCCTTTCCACCTGCAACCGCGTCGAGGTCGCAATCACCGCCGAGGACGACGACTCGGCCGCCGGCGCCGTCCGTGCCTTCCTGGCAGCGCTCAACCATGCCGGCGCGGCCCCCGCGGCTGGCGCCCTCGACGGCTATCTCTATGAGTTGAGCGACCGAGGTGCGATCCACCACATTTTCCGCGTCGCCGCGAGCCTCGATTCCATGGTGCTGGGCGAGCCGCAAATTCTCGGGCAGATGAAAGCGGCCTACGCCGCGGCGCGCGCGTGCGGTGCCCTGCATGGTCTGCTGGACGACGTGCTGACCCGCGCCTTCAGCGTCGCCAAGCGCATTCGCACCGAGACCGGCATCGGGCGCAGCGCCGTCTCGGTGAGCTATGCCGCGGTGGAGCTGGCCCGCCAGATCTTCGGCGATCTGAAGGGCAAGACGGTGCTCATCGCCGGGGCGGGGAAGATGAGCGAACTGGCCGCGCGCCACCTGCACGCCTCGGGCTGCGACCGCATTCTGGTGACCAACCGCACCCGTTCGCGGGCCGAGGAGATGGCCGCGCTGTTCGGCGGCCAGGTGATCGATTACGAGGAGTGGAAGCCGCGCCTGGCTGAGATGGACATCGTCATCGCCTCCAGCGGCGCCAGCGATTACATTCTGCGCCGCGACGAGCTGCGTCGGGCGCTCGATAAGCGCCGCAACCGGCCCATGTTCGTCATCGACATCGCGGTGCCGCGCAACGTCGAACCGGCGGTCAACGAACTGGAGAATGTTTTCCTCTACGACATCGACGACCTCGGCCGCGCCGTCGAGCAGAACCTCCAGGCGCGCCAGCGCGAAGCCGCCGAGGCCGAGCGGATCGTCGAGGACGAAATCGACCGTCTGGTCGCGCGCTGGAAAGCGCGCGAAGCGGCGCCGACGCTGGTGAAACTCCAGCAGCAGCTCGAGGAGTTGGCGCGCGCCGAGATGGAACGCGTGCGCGGAAAGCTCGGCGCGTTGAGCCCGCAGCAGGAGGAGGCGCTCGCCGCCTATACGCGCGGCTTGCTCAACAAGATCGCCCACGGCCCGCTGACCGAGATTCGCCGCGCCGCCGCGCTGCCCGACGGTGAGCAGACGATTGCCCTCATCCGCCGCCTCTTCCGTCTCGATGATTAGCCTGAATCCATCTGGACGGGACAGCTATGGCGACTTGGAATCAAAATGGTGCGGACGGGGAGACTCTAACTCCCATAGGGTTGCCCCCCAGATCCAAAGTGGGAGCTCAAGAACGTCTATCTGCGTAAGCATTCCTCCGCGCGACACTTAGCGACATTTCGCTGGCACTGACAGTGGCTGAGATATGGCGAATAGCCCGGAGAAGTTGCATCAGTGTCGCACTGCCGAAAAACGTAAATGCCCGGTCTGCGGACTCGGCGCACTTGGTAGCGTTCGAAAAGAGCTAATGGCACATCGCATGCCCCAAGCGATGCGGCGGCTTGCCTATGAGAAGGTGCCGGGCGCCGCAAAGGTCGGGGCGCGCGACACCTCCGGTATCGCGCAACCCTTGGCCTCCCGGCGCTAGCGGCGGCGCTGGAGCGAGGCGTTGATCCCGGTACCTCCGATCGGAAGGAGCGCTGGAATCGGGAGCCCGCCGGCACGTTCCAGGTGCGCGTGAAATGCTTTTTCCTGGATGAGCAAACGCGGTCAATTGAAAAGTCTCACAAACACAGCAATCGCGGCAACGTCTGGCGTCATCGATGCGGTGAGAGACTAGCGGGACCGCTGTTTGCCCCATCGCGCCAATGTTGGAGGCGGTCGAAATACAGGTATACAACCGGTGTTGTGTACAGTGTCAGCAGTTGACTCATAATCAGCCCTCCGATGATGGTAATACCCAGCGGACGGCGAAGCTCGGATCCAGTACCGGTTCCTAGCGCGAGAGGCAAGGCTCCAAGGAGCGCAGCCATGGTGGTCATCAGGATCGGGCGAAAGCGCAACATGCATGCTTCGACGATGGAGTCGTATGAGTTCTTGCCTTCGTTGCGTGTGGCGGCAAGAGCGAAGTCGATCATCATGATGGCGTTCTTCTTCACGATGCCTATCAGCAGGATGATGCCAATGATCGCAATGATACTAAGGTCGGTGTGGGTGAGAAACAGCGCCAACAGCGCGCCGACACTAGCCGCCGGCAGACTGGAAATGATTGTAATGGGGTGGACATAACTCTCATACAGCATCGCCAGGATCAGGTAAACGGTCACCAGGGCCGCCGTAATCAGGATGGGTTCGGTAGCAAGCGAGGACTCGTAGGCTTGTGCGGTGCCGGCAAATTGAGTCTGGATTGTTGCCGGAAGCCCGATCTTCGCTGCCGCCGCTGTCGTGGCACTCACTGCATCGCCCAGCGCGACGCCCGGCTTCAGATTGAAGGAAACCGTCACCGCCGGAAAGAGACCGTCGTGAGTCACCGTCAGCGGAGCAGTGGTAGAGGCGAAAGTAGCGAATGCGCTTAAAGGGACCTGATCTCCGCCCGGCGCATTCACATAGATTTGTCGCAGGAACAGCGGATTCTGCCAATACTCCGGCGATGCCTCCATCACCACGTGGTATTGGTTGAGCGAGGTGTACATGGTTGACACCTGGCGCTGGCCGAACGCATCGTAGAGCGTGTTGTCGATGAGTTGCGACGTGATACCGAAACGCGCGCAAGTTCCGCGATCGTACTCAATCATAGCTTGCAAACCACGGTTTTGCTGATCGCTACTTACATCGGAAATTATCGGAATCGATTTGAACTGCTCTACCATTTTGAAGGCGAACTTATTAAGATCATCCAGGTTGTCGCCGTGCATGCTGAATTGATATTGCGCGTTGCTCTGCCGGCCACCGACGCGCAGATCCTGCGCAGCTTGCAAGTACAAGGTGGCGCCAGGAATCCTGGCCAACTTCGGCCGCAGACGCGCGATGATAAGGTCGGCCGAAAGCTTCCGCTCCTCAAGCGGCTTTAACGAGATAAACAGACGCGCCGTGTTGTACGTGCTACCCCCCGTAAATCCGTTTACGGTATCGACGGCCGGGTCCGCCGCGACGATATTATTCATCGGCAGCATAATCTTGTCCATAGCTTGAAACGAGGTATCCTGGTCGGCCGTAATCGATCCCTGAATGCGTCCGTTATCCTGTTGCGGGAAGAAACCCTTGGGAATGCGAATGAACATGTAAGCGGTAAGTGCAATCGTGGCCAACAAGACTATCAGTGTGATCGCGCGAAAACGGAGTGCGACGGACAACGTTCTCCCGTACAGGTTGACGACCCATTCGAAAGCCTGCTCGCTAGTGCGATACATCCAGCCATGGGTTTGCTTTTGTTTTAAGAGATGAGCACACATCATTGGAGTCGCGGTCAAAGAAACTACCATGGAAACCGCGATGGCGACCGAGAGCGTGACTGCAAATTCGCGGAATAGGCGGCCCACGATGCCTCCCATGAGAAGTAAAGGAATAAAGACTGCAATCAGCGAAACGCTGATGGTAAATACCGTGGAACCAACCTCCTGAGCGCCTTTCAGGGCAGCTTCGAAAGGCTGCATACCCTGTTCAAGATATCGAGTAATATTCTCGATGACGACAATCGCGTCATCGACAACAAAACCTGTCGAGATTGTGAGCGCCATCAATGAAAGATTATCGAGGCTATAGCCCAGCAGATACATGACGCCGAATGTCCCCACCAGTGAAACGGGTACCGCAACGCTAGGAATGAAGGTTGTTCGCACGTTTCGCAGGAAAACGAAAACAACCAGAATCACCAGCAATACCGAGATGAACAGCGTCTTCTCCGTGTGGTGCACGGACGCACGGATGGTGACCGTTTGATCCATGGCCACCTTTACGTCGATCGAATGCGGAATGGAGGATTGAATCAGCGGCAGGACGGCCCGGATCCGGTCCACCGTATCGATGATGTTGGCGTCGGGTTGGCGGTAGATGATGACCAAAACGGATGGCTTGCCGTTGGCGTAGCCCGAATTACGAAGGTCTTCCACGGAATCCTGCGCCTGACCGATATCGGAAATTCGTACGGCCGACCCGTTGCGATAAGCGACCACTAACGGTTCATAGTCGCTGGCCTTAAAGATTTGATCGTTGGCGCCCACTTCCCACATGCGAAGGCCGTCCGAAAAATGTCCCTTGGGCGTATTGGCATTAGCGCTGCTCAACGTGGTCCGAACCTGCTCCAGGCCAATGCCGTACTTATTCAGGGCCGTAGGATTCAGCTCAATCCGAACACCGGGAAGCGAGCTCCCTCCCACGCTCACCTGACCCACGCCGCTTACCTGGGACAGTTTCTGCGCCATGATGGTCGAGGCGGCATCGTACATCTGGCCTCTGGTTAATACCGCCGAAGTGAGGGCCAGCATGAAGATGGGAGAGTCGGCCGGGTTCACCTTCCGGTACGACGGGTTTTTGGGAAGATTGGATGGCAAAGTCCCGCGGGCGGCATTGATGGCGGCTTGTACATCGCGTGCGGCCGCGTCGATGTCGCGATCAAGAGTAAATTGCAGAGTGATGCTTGTGGATCCGAGAGAACTCGACGAGGTCATCTCGCTCACCGCTGCAATTCGTCCGAATTGGCGCTCCAGCGGCGTAGCTACGGATGAGGCCATCGTGGCGGGGCTAGCCCCAGGCAAACTGGCGCTGACAGAGATGGTCGGAAACTCCACCTGAGGAAGCGGCGACACCGGAAGCAGCCGGTAGGCCGCTGCACCGGCCAATGTAATAGCGACCACAAGGAGTGTGGTGGCAACAGGCTTCCGAATGAAAGGCTCGGAAATATTCATCGTATCAACCCACCGGAGCAAGCTCGGCGCCGTCAGGGACCTTGCCGGCTTTGGGGCGCCGCGAGATTAGCGATGCCAGGCGATCGAACCAAATGTAAATAACGGGCGTCGTGTAAAGCGTCAACAGCTGACTGATGAGCAGTCCGCCGATAATCGTGATTCCCAAGGGCCGGCGCAACTCCGAGCCACTGCCGGAGCCGAGGGCCAACGGAACCGCGCCCAGCAGCGCCGCCATGGTTGTCATCATGATCGGACGGAAGCGCAGAAGGCATGCCTGATAGATCGCGTCTTTCGGTTTCATGCCCTCCTTGCGCTCCGCTGCTAGAGCGAAGTCAATCATCATGATGGCGTTCTTTTTCACGATCCCGATGAGCAGGACGATGCCGATTAGAGCAATGACACTAAAATCATTCCGGCAAATGATCAGGGCTATCAAGGCGCCGACGCCCGCGGAAGGCAGAGCGGACAGGATCGTCAAAGGATGAATATAGCTTTCATAAAGGACGCCCAAGACGAGATAAACCGTAATCAGCGCCGCGGCAATCAGCACAGGCTCATTGGCTAACGATGCCTGGAAAGCCTCAGCGGTGCCCTGATAGGCTGCCTGTACACTTGTAGGCATGGCCATTTCGTCTTTCACTTTGTCCACGGCCGTGACGGCATCACCCAACGATGTGTTCGGAGATAAATTGAAAGAGAGCGTGACCACAGGAAACTGACCTTGGTGGTTCACCGTGATCGGAACGGTTGTTGTCTCTACGTGAGAGAAAGTACTGAAGGGAATCTGGCCGCCATTCGGAAAGGCAGAGGAAGAGTGAATCGACGAAGCGGTGGAAGCAACCGTGCCTGACCGGATGAACAAATCGCCGAGGTCAGCAGGACTTTTGCCGAACCCGGGCTTCACTTCCAGCACGACGTGATATTGATTCAACTGTGTAAACATGGTCAACACTTCCCGCTGTCCGTAGGCGTCGTATAGCGTTTGGTCAATCGCCGATGTTGTGATACCCAAGCGGGAGGCTGTGTTCCGATCAAACACGAGTTTGGCCCGAAGACCAAGGGTTTGCTGGTCGCTTGCCACGTCACTCAACTGCGGCAGGTTCTGCAGCTTGGCGAGCATCTGCGGCGCGAACGTATTCAATTCGTCAACATTCGGATCTTCCAGCGTGTACTGGAATTGCGTACGGCTCACGCGGTCTTCGACCGAGAGATCTTGCACCGGCTGCATATACAGAGTGATGCCCGGCACCTTCGCGAGTGCCGGCTGCAAGCGGCGAATGACGTCACTCGCGCTCATTGTGCGCGCAGCAAGCGGTTTCAAGTTGATTAGGATGCGTCCGCTATTCAAGGTTGTATTGGTTCCGTCGATTCCAATGAAGGAGGATAGATTATCGACAGCCGGGTCTTGCAAAATGGCCTTGGTCAACTGCTGCTGCTGGCGGGACATTTCCGGAAAGGACACAGACTGGGCGGCTTCGGAGACCCCCTGGATGACGCCCGTATCTTGAATGGGAAAGAAGCCTTTGGGAATGACGAAGAACAGGAAGATGGTTAACCCAAGAGTCGCGGCCGCAACTACCAGCGTCGCGACCTGGTAGCCAAGCACCCACTGTAGCGTCCGGCCGTAGAAGGCGATGACCGAATTAAAGGCACGTTCCGATGCGCGATAGAAGCGTCCTTGGCTCGCCTCGGGTTTGTGCTTCAAGAGTTTGGAGCACATCATCGGAGTAAGAGTAAGCGAAACCACCGCCGATGCCAGGATGGTCACGCTGAGCGTAACGGCGAATTCACGAAACAAACGGCCTACGATATCGCTCATGAACAGCAAAGGGATGAGAACGGCAATCAGAGAGACGGTCAAAGAGACGATTGTAAAGCCTATTTGCGCGGAGCCTTTGAGTGCGGCTTCCAGTGGAGCATCGCCCGCTTCGATGTAGCGGGTAATGTTTTCGATCATGACAATCGCATCGTCTACCACGAAGCCGGTGGAAATAGTCAAAGCCATCAAGGTCAGGTTGTTCAAGCTATAGCCCAGCAGATACATCACTCCAAATGTGGCGACGAGCGACAACGGGACGGCAATGCTGGGAATGATAGTCGCGGCAATATTGCGCAGGAATAGAAACATGACCATCACGACCAGGGCCACCGTAAGCATCAACTCAAACTGCACGTCGCTGACGGAGGCTCGAATGGTGGTGGTCCTATCGGTCAGAATGCTGACGTGAATGGATGAGGGCAGGGAGGATGTCAGCTGAGGCAACAGTTGTTTAATTCGATCGACGACCGAGATGATATTCGCACCCGGCTGCCGTTGAATGTTCAGGATAACGGCAGGAGTCTGATTCATCCAAGCGGCTTGCCGGACGTTTTCGGTGTCATCCAGGATAGTGGCAACATCGGTCAGTTTGATGGGGGCGCCGTTCTTGTAGGCGATGATGAGCGGAGCGTAGTCGCTGCTGGCGAGCAACTGGTCGTTTGCTCCAATCTGGTAAGCCTGATGCGCGCCGTCGAAGTTGCCTTTGGCCTGATTGACGTTGGCGGCAACGATGGCGGTGCGCAGATCCTCGAGGTTGATGCCGTAAGAGGCCATCGCCGTGGGATTGGCCTGAATCCGGACAGCAGGTTTCTGTCCGCCGCTTATGCTGACCAGACCGACGCCCGGTAACTGCGACATCTTAGGCGCCAGCCTCGTGTCGGCGAGATCCTCAACCTTCGACAGCGGGAGTTCTGTCGAGGTGAGGGCGAGCGTCAGGATCGGAGTGTCGGCTGGATTGGTCTTGCTGTAGATCGGAGGGGCTGGCAGATCCGCCGGCAGGTATGTACCCGAGGCATTGATCGATTGCTGCACCTCCTGTTCGGCGACATCGATACTCAGACTGAGGTTGAATTGCAGAGTGATCACGGAGCTGCCGTCGGAACTGGTGGAAGTCATCTGCTGGAGTCCGGGCACCTGCCCGAACTGGCGTTCGAGAGGCGCGGTCACCGCAGACGCCATCACGTCCGGACTGGCGCCGGGATAGAAGGTAGTTACTTGAATGATCGGATAATCGACTTCCGGCAACGCCGAAACAGGTAGCTGCGTGTACCCCACAGCACCCGCGAGCAGGATGCCAACCATCAGCATCGTGGTGGCCACCGGCCGGAGAATGAAGATCCGCGAAGGGTTCATCTAACTCCCTTGTCGGGCCTGGCTGCCCTCACCGAAGAAATCCGGCGGTGGTTGCGGGGTTGGGATGTTTTGTGTTGTGGGCAATTGGGATGCACTCCATCCTCCGCCCAGACCTTCGATCAGCAGGACGCTGGCTGCCAGGCGGCGGGTCAACAGAGTTACCGCTGTCACTTCGGCACTGAGCAGGGTTGCCTGTGAGGTGATGACTGTAAGATAACCGGCCGTTCCGGCGCGGTACTGCGCGGATGAAACTTCGAGAGCACGGTTGGCGGCTTGAACGGTTTGCTGCACTTTGTCCGCCTCCTCCGCCAGAATGCGTAAAGCGGCCAGGTTGTCTTCCACCTGCTGCATCGCCGTCAGCACGGTCTCCCGATACGCGGCCACGGTGGCATCATAGGCGGCCTGCTGTTCCGCGACGACACCACGGCGGCGGCCTGCATCGAAGAGAGTTTCCGCCAGTTGCGGTCCAACTGACCAAAAGCGACTGGGCCAAGTAAACCATTTTGCCAAGCTGGAACTTTCCAACCCGGCGCTCCCGGTCAAACTCAGGGTTGGATAGAAGGCTGCTATGGCGATTCCAATCTGTTCATTCGCCGCGGCCACCTGCCGCTCCGCGCCGGCTATGTCCGGCCTGCGTTCCAACAGCTCCGACGGCAGGCCGAGCGGCAGGGGCGGCGGAGAAGTGGTCAGTGGGACGGGCGGAATGGTGAGTTCCGCGGGTGGTTTGCCGATCAGGATGGCGATGGCATGTTCAAACGCCGCGCGCTGAACCCCAAGGTCCATCAATTGCGACTGCACCTGGTATAGTTGGGACTCTGCCTGGGCAACATCGAGGTCCGACGCTACTCCGGCGGAGAAGCGGTCCTGTGTCAGCTTCAGGTACTCTTTATATGATGTCTCGGTGCTTGTGAGTAACTCAGCTTCTCCGTCGTTGCCGTGAAGGCCGAAGTAGTCTTGCGCGAGTTCGGCCTGATAAAGCAACCGGGCATTCGCCACGTAGGCTGCCAGAGACTGAGCATTTTCCGTGCTGGCCGTCACATCACGCCGAATGTTTCCCCATAAGTCCGGTTCCCAGGAAACATTGAACGGCAGATTGAAACTCGTGCGGCTGCCCGATGCGCCCGAATTGTTTCCGGCGGCGGCTCCGCCCGCCTCAGTGATCGCCGGCGCAGTGGTCACTATCGGGAACAACGCGGCGCGGGCCACGCTAACCGCAGCTTTGGCCTGCCTGTATTGCGCCTCGGCTTGCAATACATTCTGGTTCGAAACGCTTACCTGCTCCTCGAGCGCGTTCAGGGCTGAATCGTTGTACAGTTCCCACCAGCGGCCTTTCGAATAGGCGTCGCCGGGCTGCGATTGCTTCCATCCGGCCGCTTCCGCTTCCTTGAAATTTACGGGCGGCTGTTCTTTGAACGCCGGCGGCGCGGAGGCTGAAGGTCGTTTGTAGTGCGGCCCGACGATGCATCCGGCCGAAGCCAGCATCAAAGTAAGGAGCGTCGTGAGCGGGAAGTTCGGAGGCGGATTCATCTGAGGTCCCTCTCAGGCCTGACCGGCCTTCTTGGCTGAGGGGGTTGCCACGGGACTGACCACGGGACTGACCGCGGGGCTTGCGGGCGGTTTGGCCGGAACCTTCGCGGCGGGGATCTGAGCCTTGACCTTGGTCCCTTCCTGCAGTTTGTCAACGCCGGTCATAACAATGACCTCTCCCGGCACCAGCCCCGAAGTGACTTCAGAGTCATCACCTTCCGTAGTACCGATGATGATTGGACGCACGGTCACCGTTGAATCCGTTTTCACGACGTATACATAGGTCGCTTGAGAGTTGCGTTGTACAGCGGCAGTTGACACCAGTGTGACTCCGCGCTTTTCCTGGACCAGCATGCGCGCGTTCACGAACTGATTTGGAAACAGTGTACCTTTCGCGTTTTGGAATGTCGCTCTCAGCTTAAGCGTGCCGGTGGTCGGATCGATCTGATTATCCAGCGTGGTCAAAGACCCTTGTGCAAGCTTGGTCTTGGCGTCGCGGTCGAAGGCATCCACTTCAAGCGTCTGCCCGGCGGCCATCTTCTTAAGCACGACTTGAAGTTGATCTTCGGAGATCGTGAAGATCGCGCTGATTGGATCCATCTGTGTGATGACCACCAATCCGTTGGTGTCGGAAGATTGAACGATATTGCCGGGGTCAACCAGCCGCAATCCAACGCGTCCAGTGACAGGAGCAGAGATTCTGCAGTAGGCCAGATTGACTTTGGCGCCTTGGATTTGACCCTGATCGAGTTTCACTACTCCCTCGTCCTGGTGCACCGTAGCCTGCTGGGTGGCAAGTTGCTGCTCCGGGATGGCTTTCTGCGGGACCAACTGTTGATAGCGCACCAGGTCGATCCGAGCGTTCTCCAATGCGGCCTGGTCCCTGATGAGTTGCCCTTCGGCCTGGGTCAAGGCCGCCAGATAGGGCCCGTCGTCGATTTCCGCTAACAGATCGCCTTCGTGGATCGTGTCGCCTTCGCGATAGCGAACGCTCATTAATTGCCCGTCGACCCGGGTTCTGACCGTGACCGTGGCGAGGGGCGTAACGGCGCCCAGCCCCGAATAATAAACGGCGATGTCTCCCTTGTGGGACGTGGTCGCTACGACTGGTATGGGAGGCGGACCTTTCGCGGCGGCCTTCGCTGCGGCGGCGGATTTCGCGGCGGCAACTCTCCACCACAGGAAACAAGCGCCTAAGGCAAGAACGAGCAGAATGGCTAGCGACAGCCACAGCCAGCGTCGGCGGGGAGGCTTGGCCCTCGCAGGTGGAACACTCTCCGCCGGGGCCGAGGTGACAGGTGCGGGTGCGGATGGAGTTGCTGCCGGCGTGTGAGTTTCGGTAGGCGGTTCGGCCGGTGTCGTTGGGCTATCGGGCATATAGTTCCTGGCACACAGTAGAGCGATGGCCCATCCCTCAATCCTGAAGGCGCATCACGGGGCGCGCAGTGGGAGCCAAAGCTGCCAGAAAGTCAGTTTGTTCGACGTGCAAATGGCGCATGATGTCAAAACCGCTCTGCGTTTTAGAGCACGAGACGGACCAAATGCGCCTGGGCTGTTCTGACGGCGTGACAGGGCGGGAAAGTGCCCGGGAAAGGTGCAGAAGCTGCACCTGGAAGTGCGGGTTTTGCCGTAGTCCCCGGTCTCCCCATTCCTGCTGCAAATGGCCTTTCCTCCGCAGCCGGAACGCCCGGTTAAGGATACGTGTGACGACGGTTCAGGCAGATTAGGTCAGCCCTCAGTGGCGATAGGCCGGTCACGTTCCGGCGCTCTGGGCTCAGTTCTCGTTCAGTTGAGTAGGAGCTCGGAGTGCTGAGTGGAACCCGCGGCGACACACAGAAGGGCCGGCCCCCGCCAATATCTGCGGGAGCGAACCGGCGGTCGGCGGAGTGGTGGTGATTCTGCCCTAGTGTAGAGCCCGCCGAAGCTAAGTCGCTGGGCCGATGACAGCGATCACTGTGATCTGGCACTGACGGAAACCCCATCTGACGTGCCAGTCGATCGGGAGCAGGCGAGCATTCACCCTCGATTCCCGCGGGACGTGCCTTCAGGACACTACCTGCCTGAATCTGCTGCGTTCGTGGGGCCGTTACGCTTGAAGACCACGCCGCCGACTGCGAGGGTGGCGGCTTTTCTGCGGCCACGCCGTTCGTCTCTGCATCGGCCGCTGTGTGCAGAACTAGCCCAGCGAAATCTGCACCGATAACGCGCTCACAGTGAGTAGGAAAATGCACCCCGAGCTGTTGCTCATCATGCGAGCTGCAGAACAACAGCTACTGGACTGCCACGGCGCTGCCCGACCGGTTTCCGTCGCCGTCTATGGCTACAACTTCATACCGCCGGTCAAGTCCTGCGCTGGGGCTGGCGTCGAAGTAAAACGTACCGATGCCGACGTGGTCCAGGAGTCTGCCATCCCGAATCACCTCGTACCCGGCTACGATCACGTTGTCGCGGCTGGGGGTCCATCGCAGTGCCACGCCCGCGCTCCCGGCCCAGGTTTCACGTTTCAGCCATGCCTTGCCGGGTACGGTGGGCGGCGTGTGATCGGTGCCACGTCCGGGTGCGCTGTCCAGATTCAGCAGAATGACCTCGTGCTTGTTCTCCGGCAGGAAGCGAATGCCCTTCTGCATCAGTTCGGCACCCGATGCCTTGCGCTGGTCTGGGTCGAAGCGGAAGGCTACGCTATAAGACGCTTCTGGCACAAGCCGCTTCGGGTACACTAGCACCTCACCTCCCGGCAGCGTGTCCTGAATGATCGCCGCCTTGGTGTTTTCCGCATTCGCGAGTTGCAGATAGGTATGGGAATCAGGCGCGCCTTCGGCTTTGGGATGATACACGCGCATGTAGCGGTCGAGCACGCGCTCCTGCCGCAGGTAGCGATGGAACACGACGTCCTGCCGTATTTGCTCGAGATCGTCTTCATCCAGCCGGTTGGAACCGGCGCCCCACTCTAACTCCTTGGCGACCGGCCAGAAATAGGTCAAGTAATAGAGATCGTCGGGGCCGCCGCCGTCGGAGAATTGATTATTCTCGACGAGCTCCAGCTTGTCCCAGTCACACCATTCGCCGCCCGAGTTGCACCCCTGTAACCCCATCCCCGGATTGGCCTCTTTCACCTCTCGCAGCATTTGCAGGTAGTGCCGGTACTGCTGCACGTGCGGCTGCCCCGGCGGGTGGTCGTGATTGGTCGCGTAGCACGGCGCCTGCACCCATCCATCCAGCCGGTAGTAGTAATCCCCGTAGCGCTTCTCGCGCGCGTTCATGAACTCGCGCATGTAATCGTGCGCGCCTTGCGCCGCCACGCAGAATCCCAGCCCGTACCAGGCCGAGACGCCTTCCGGCACTTTGGGTATCAGCGCCCACTCGGAATGCTTGTCCGGCGGCGTGCCCGGAGCGAAGTGCTGCGGCGGCATCCACAGCCGGAAGGCGATCCCCGACTCCTTCAGATACCGCACCAGCTCCGCCCAGTCGATTCCCTCCCACACGCCGCGGCCGCGCTCGTCAAACCAGAAATCGTCCTCGTGCGCGATGTTTGCGCCGGTGCGCAGGCACAGGTCGGCAATGCGCCACATCTCTTTCGTGTGCAGGTCGATGCGCTGCTTGTGCCGCGGGTCGTCCCAGTAGCCGTTGTAAATGGTCGTCGCCCAAAGATACTGCTCGCGCGTCAAGTCCCACTTATAAGTGGCCTGCCAGTCCTGAAGCTGCTCTCCGGCAGTGTCGAGATCTCCTTTGTACAGGCCGATGAAGCTATTGGGTGTTTCGAAGCTCGCGCCCGGCGCCAGCGGTTCGGTGTGCAGTTGCAACTGCGAGCTGACCAGGAATCGGCCCCGGCCGTGAAAATCGCCGGCATCCCACGCTTTGGCCACCCACGGGCCCAGGTAATTGAACCCCAGGAAAATACCCTCTTCCCCCGCCGGGTCGTCCAATACGAAATACGGATGATAAGTCGCGCTGCCGTTGTAGACGCTGTCCGTGCGGTACCCAGCCGCCCCGCTCATCGAATCGAACGTGCGGTTGCGCTGCCCCGCCAGCGGCTCGGTGTGCATCTCGTTGGTGCCGCGCTGCGCCCCTCCGCCCTGCCACCAGTGTAGCGACAGCCGCCGGACAAACTCCTCCCGGATGCGCAGTTGGTTCATGCTGATCTCCGTCAGCGGCTGCGTCTGAGCCGTGCGGTTGGTCACCTCGTACCACTTCCGGATCATGCCCATCGGCGTGCGCGGGGTGGAGGCATAAATGTCGTAGTACAGGCGGATCAGAAACTGTGGATGTTCCAGCGTCACCACCAGCGTGACCCCGGGCTCGATGCCTGGAGAAGCCTTGGGTACAGCCATGCGCGAGATCTGAAAATCCTTCAGCTTGTAGTCGCCGCTGAGACCCGTGCGTTCCGTTCCAGCGAACACGAACCGGAACTCATCGGAATCGGCGCGGGCCGTGAACTCGGTGCCCGTAGCGCGGTTGCGCAGCGCCGCGAGACGAAACTGGCCATTCGCCAGTTCCAGCCGTTGCTCAATCAGTTTCGTGCCGCAGGTCCACGTCGTGGTCGCCGGGTCAAAGCGGGCGTAAGCGTCGCCCGAGGTCAGCGAATCGGCTGCCCAAACACCCGTCACCAACATGGGCAAGAGAAAGAATCGGATCATCTGACTGACCTCCCGCGTCATATTTTGGCTTTCATTGTTGCTGCGCGGATTCCGGCCACTGTACGCCCGCTGTACCAGCCGACCACTGAAACTCAATGCACACGGTCTTACTTGCCGGGAACGACACCAGTGACAATCTGTCCTGCATTTCGTTTCTATACTCAACCAGAATCTGAGCTTTGCCAACCTGGCCAACGTCGATTCTACATCCAACGCTCCATTGACACGCTCCTGCGACGCGACCGAAGATATGAGACGCGCATGCTGGCTCTGGCGTGAGTGGGGCCATGCGAATCGCGATTAGAAAAAGGAGTCGGTGTGAAGCAACGTTCGACAGTGCTCTGGCTCGGCATCGTCATCGCCATGGCCGGCCTGGCCGCCCCGGCATCGGCCGCCGCGGCGGGGGCGATCTTCCCGGCGCCGCGCGAATCGTCACCCGCAGCCGGCGATTTCGTTTTGGACCAGACCAGTGTCATCGCCATCCCGGCCTCGCCCTCCCACGAGGACCTGTTCCTGGCACGGATGTTGGCCGAACAACTGGGCGACCGTTTCGATCTGCACCTGAAAATCGAGCGCCTGGCGCATCTCCCGCCCGCCCGCAAGCTGATCGTCATGGGAGCGTTCTCCAGCCCCTTGGTGGCCGAATATTGCGCCGGCCATGCGTTGAAAGTGGATGCCCGCAGTCCTGGGTCCGAAGGGTACATCCTGCGCACCGGCCCCGACATCGTCGTGGTCGCAGGCAGTGATGACCGGGGTGCGTTTTACGGCCTGCAGTCACTGCGCCAGTTGGCCGTGCAGCGCTCCGGCGTCGTGCACTTAGCCGGCTACGAAATCCGCGACTGGCCCGTAAAACCCTTCCGCGCCTTCAAACTCTACCTGCCGGGGCGCTCGAACATCCCCTTCTTCAAGCGCTTCGTCCGCGATACCCTCGCGCTCTATAAATACAACACGCTGATCGTGGAGATGAACGCCTCCATGCGCCTCGAGCGGCATCCCGAACTCAACACCGGCTGGGTCCGCTTCTCGCGCGAGACCAACTATTGGCGCCGCAACTATCCGCCCGGCACGCCCCACGATTTCGAAATCAACTCCTCGCACCAGGACACCGCCGATGGCGGCTTTCTCGAGAAAGAGGAAGTCGCCGATCTGGCCCGCTATGTTCGCGAGTTCCATCTCGAATTCGTTCCGGAGCTGCCTTCGTTCACCCACAGCTACTACCTCTTGTCGGCGCACCCCGAACTCTCCGAAGTCCCGGGCGAGCTCTGGCCCGACACCTACTGCCCCTCCAATCCCGAGAGCTACAAACTCCTGTTCGACGTCTACGACGAGTACATCGACCTGTTGAAGCCACGTCTGGTCCACGCCGGGCACGATGAGCTGTTCCAACCCGTCGGCCTCTGTCCGCGCTGCCGCGATAAGGACATTCGCGAACGCTACGGAGAAGACGTGCGCAAGATCCACGACTACCTCGCCGGCAAAGGCGTCCGCATGGCCGTCTGGGGTGACATGCTGCTCGAAGGCGTGCGCGGCGTGGGGCTGCAGAAGAAGAAGGCCCCGGACGGCTTCGCCTACAACGTCTCTGGCGGGATGACGCGCGAACAGGTCGCGCGCCTGATTCCGAAAGACATCCTGATCTTCAACTGGTTCTGGTCCGCCTCGGACTCGGACTGGAACGCGAAGCAGGCCGAGGGCTTCGAGGCCCAGCTCGAAGCCATGGGGTTTGAAGAAATCTACGGCAACTTCTCGCCGGGCATGCAGAATTTCGCCGAGCGTATCCAGCGCCATTCGATTCTCGGCGGCGCGCCCTCGGCGTGGTTTGCGACCAATGAAATCGGCTTCGGCAAGGACGTGCTGGCCGACCTGCTGAGCTGCGCCCAAGGCTTGTGGCGCGGTGAAGCGATCGATGGGCGGGATCTCTCCGCCCTGGTCCAGCAGATGGCGCCGGACATCCGCATCCATTTCCGCGGAGAGCCGCCGCCCAGCCGGACCGAGCGCACCATCGAGCCTGTCTCAATCGCGAAGAGCTTCAACGCCGGCTTGACGGAGAAGACCCTGGGCGTGGATCTGACCGCGATGAACACTGGCACTGTCTCGCTCGGCACTATACCCTTCGATCTCTCCGCCAATGCGAACCAGTCGGTCGTTGTCGTGGGCACGGACGGCGCGGGCAAGACTGGGCTGCCGAAAGAGTCTGGTGACATCCCCATCGGCATCGACGCCACCAGCCTGATTTTCCTCCACGCCGCCGCGCGCCCGGCAACCAACAAGGAGTCCTTCCGGCTGATCTACGACCAGGAGGACACCGCCGACCTGCTCGGTTGGTATGAGGTCGTCTACGCCGATGGCTTCGTCATCACGATCCCCATCCGTTACGGCGTGAATATTCAGGAGTGGAACTGGGCGGCACGCAGTTCGGCCAAAGCCTATTGCTACGGCGCGGACGCCGTGGCGCTGGGTGGCGCCGGCGATCGAGCCGTGACCTTCTTTGCCTACGAGTGGACCAATCCCCGACTGGGCCAGACCATTGCCAGCGTGCGCCTCAAGGGCACCACCGGTTTCCGCGGCGGCGATGCCGACTTCATCAACGGCTTCGGCCCCGTTATTCCGAATAACGCGGTCTACCTGAAAGCCATCAGCGCCGTCAGGAAGCGCGGCTGAACAGGAACTGCCCAAGGAGCGTCCCTGAGGGCGATTCGTTGACCACCTTCAGGGGGTCTCAACGCCTGTCAAGTCGGTGTCCCCAAGGGCATGCCGGCCATCATCCGGTTCTTCGACTGGGGAAACCGTCAACGAAGGCCTGCTCATCGTGAATCATCCACCCTACGGCAATGAGCGCATCTACAATGGATTACGCCTGACTCTCATTGCAAACCCGGGCGAGGAGTTGCGATCGTGATGAAAGATCTACCTCTGTCGAAGGTCTACCAGTTGCTCGAACCGGGGCCGGTAGTCCTGCTGACGACCGCCCACAACGGCCGCGCCAACGTCATGACGATGTCCTGGCACATGATGGTCGCATTTGAACCGCCGCTGGTTGCCTGTGTTGTCAGCAGCGCCGATCACAGCTTTGCCGCATTGCGTGCGGCGAAAGAGTGCGTGATCGCCATTCCGGCGCTGGCTCTGGCGCCCAAAGTCGTGGCAGTCGGCAACTGCTCAGGCCGGGACGTGGAGAAGTTCGAGAGATTCGGTCTGACTCCGGCGGCAGCCAAGCTCGTGGCGCCGCCTCTAGTGGCAGAGTGTTTCGCCAATCTCGAATGTAGAGTGGCCGATACCCATCTCGTCAACAAGTACAATCTGTTTGTCCTTGAAGTGCTCAAGGCCTGGATCGATCCGGCGCAAAAAGACCCCAAAACGATCCACCATCACGGATATGGCAGGTTCGTTGTGGATGGCGAGACGATCAAGCTGAAGTCGAAAATGCCATAATCGGCACACGTCGAAAGCGCTGAGCTTCGCATCCTCCTCAGGACCTCCTGGGCGTGGCCGTGAAGCTGCAGGCACCCATCGATACGGCTCGGCGATTGGACGAACTCGAGAGTTGTTACAACGGGGTCACGCCAGAGCCAATGGACGCCACGCCGGGCCCTGTGCAGTAAGGCGGCTAAGCCTTCTTTTGTCAGCATGGTGCGGACGGGGAGACTCGAACTCCCATGGGTCGCCCCGCCAGATCCTAAGTCTGGTGCGTCTGCCAGTTCCGCCACGTCCGCGCTGGCGCTGACTTCGAGTTTATCAGGGCTCGGCTGGTCCGTTCCAGCACCCCGGCGCCTCTCAGCGCAGATTTGGTCTTCATCTGCCTGCGGGCCTGTAGACTTCGACGCTGTCGCGCCGCTTCAACCTGCCTGGCGGCATGCCGGCGGCCGCCCGGCGAGCGGCGAGCTTCCCGCTCAGTCCACCAGCGCGGTGGCCATCAGCCGCTGGCTTTTCTGCGCGGCCAATTCGGCATAGCCGTGATCGCACTGCAGAATGTGCGTGGTCATCCAGTCTTTGAGGAGCTTCACCAGCTCCGGACTCACGCCGAGCGGACCCGCGTCGAACTGACGCCGCATGTCGCCCAGTTGGTCCAGCAGTTCTCTGTGAATCTCTTTATGGCCGGCCAGTTCCTCGTAGCCCAGCCGCTCCAGGAACGATTCCTCGAAGGCGAAGTGATTTCGCACACAGTCCACCGTGGCGACGAAGATTGCATGAAGCTTCTTGTCCGGATCGACGCCCGAAACGGCCACGTGGAGCTGGTTGATCAAACCGATCAACGAGCGGTGCTGCCGGTCGATTTCCCAAACCCCCACGCTGAATGACGGCTCCCAAACCAGAAATGGCATCTTGGTTCTCCTGGGTCCGCCGAGCGGGCTCACTTCAACAATCGGCTCTCGCGCGACTTCCTTTAGGGAGATCGGAGCTGAATGACATACCTTCTGGAGCCGATTGTCCGCCGCCGCGGTCCCCGTGCATTGGCGATTTGGGCCACGCCGCGAGCAAGCCTTCGCCACGCCGCGAGCCGCTTCTCCCGGCGGAACGGAAGGCAATGCCTGTGGCAACCGAGCACGCTCTGGAGAGCGCCCCCCACTCCGCCCGCACTGGGACCGCGCTCATCCAGGCGAGTTCTTCGGTAGCCTGTTAGAGGAATCTGAATGAACATCCTGTTTATTGGCGACATCTTTGCCTCCTCCGGCAGACGGATGGTTGAAGAGCACTTGCAACGCATCATCGGCGAGGAGAAGATCGGACTCGCAATTGCCAACGCCGAGAACTCAGCCGGCGGCTTTGGCGTTACGCCCAACGTCGCGCAGGAGTTGTTTGGCATGGGGCTGGAGGTCCTGACCACCGGCAATCACGTGTGGGACAAGCGCGAAGTTTACGACTTCCTGCCGCGCGAGCCGCGCCTGCTGCGCCCAGCCAACTACGCCGAATCGCTGCCCGGTAGCGGGCTGTGGGTCGGCAAGGCGCGCAACGGCGTCGCTTGCGCCGTGATCAACCTGCAGGGCCGGGTCCACATGGCGACGATCGAAGATCCGTTCCGCAAGGCCGACGAATTGCTGCAGCAGATCCCCGCCGAGGTGAAGGTCCGCTTCGTGGATTTTCACGCTGAAGCGACCAGCGAAAAGGTCGCCATGGGGTGGTACCTCGACGGACGCGTCTCGGCGGTCATCGGAACGCATACTCACATCCCGACGGCCGACACGCGCGTGCTGCCGGCGGGCACGGCCTACCAGACCGACTGCGGCATGACGGGGCCGTACGAAAGCGTCATCGGAGTGGAACGGCAGACGGTGATCCACCGCTTCCTGACCCAGTTGCCGGTGCGCTTCGAGGCTGCCAAAGGCTGGGTCGAACTGCACGCCGTAATCATCGACGTGGATGAGGAGTCGGGCCGGGCGCGCGGGATTCGTCCGCTCGTCGAGCGTTAGCCGTCAAGTTGAACGCTGTAGCGCAGCCGCCGCGGCAGCCGGGCTCTCTCGCGGCATGAGGGGCAGTTGGGAAACGATTTCCCAGTGCGGTTTGTAAACGATTGCTTTTAAAGAGCTAATTCTCTGAAGTTGGGCAAAATCGCCCAACTCTCGTTCCTGGAACGCCGTTCCCGTGCCGCGTTTCAGGAGCTCCGAAAACCAGCCTTCTTCTACCCGGCGCTTGCCGGAGCGAGGCCGCGGCGTGGCGACTGCGCCTCCGTCAGCGCTCCACCAGCGGCCGCAAGGGCCGCCAGTAGATATTCCGGACCGCCACCGGGCCGTGATCGCCTTGAATCATCAGCGAATTTTCGGGCGCCTCGGGGATGTCCATGTGCGCGCGGGTGGGACCCGCCAGGTCGACGTTCTCCTGGACCAGAATGCCGTTGTGCAGGACGCGCAGGTATTTGGCGTTCGCGATCTTCTTGCCGCTCGCATCGAACCTGGGCGCCTGGAACCAGATCTGGTAACTCTGCCACGCGCCCGGCGGCAGCGAGGCGTTGACGCGCGGCGCGGAGCCGCCCACGCCCTGCTCGTTAATCCATTGGTGATAGATGCCGCCGCCGTCCGACGAGGTCATCGGCTGCGTGGAGCCGTAACTGTCGAAGATCTGGCACTCATAGAGGCTGTGCATATAGACGCCCGAATTCGAGCCCTTGGCGAGCATGAATTCGACATACAACTCGATGTCGCCGAACTTCTGATCGGTGACCAGGTCCACGGTGGTGCCGCGCGGGCCGTTGAGCATGCGGTCGCCAGGGGTTCCGCGCGCCGCGAGGCTCTTGGGACTGAGCAGGCGGTCGTAAAAGACGGCTGCGGTGGTGAACCACTCGTTCTTCTGATTCGGGTTCCGGCCATGCCAGCCCGTGAGGTCGTGGCCATTGAACAACGCTGTCCAGCCGGGCTCGATCAGGTACGGCGCGTCGCCGTGGGCGTCGCCGTCCTGGACGGGAGAGGGGGCTTTGCCAGGAGCCGGCGCCTGGGCAAGGCACGCCACGGCGGTCAGGCTGAGCAGAATGAGAGCTCGTCGCAACATGCAGTCATTCTATGCGATGCGTCTGCCGGCCGGGACGCGGGGTGGCAGTGTGGGCTCCACGGCAATTGCTCCTGGGCCCCCGAGCCCGCGTCCGATCACGCATTGGCGGCAGCCTAAGTCGTATGACTGGCCGGTTTCCATGCAGGTACTGTGCTTACTGCGGTGGGCGCTTCTTTGCCGTCTTCTTCTTCGACGCAGGCTGACTCGAAGTTGCCGCGCGCCCGCGCTCTTCGTTGAATGCGAGGCTGGACCAGCCGCCGAGTTGGTGTTCCAGGCCAGTCCAGTTCTCGCTCAGCGGACCCGCCTCGAAGCCGGCGGCGCCGCCCGCGGCCAGCGCTTGCAGTGATTCGGGAGCCGCCAACCCGGTGAGCCAAATATAGGGCCCGGTGCCCGAGGCGCTCTTGCTGAGGCTCAGGAGCGGCACGCGCAACGCTTGGGCCGCTTTTATCAGTTCCAAAGTCATGGCCTCCGCGGCTACGTCGAGGGTCACGTACCGGCCCGCTTCGGAGAGCGTCGTAACAGCCGTGGCGGCAGCACCGGGCGGGACCTGCACGGCCTTGAAGACGATCGACTCGCCCAGCAGCTTCAGCAGCAGCGGGGGGTCGATCTCCTCCAGACTCAGCGCCAGGTCGATGGCGTGCTCCTCGGCCAGGGGCGCGATTCGTGCCAGGCGCAGCGAGCGTTCGGCGGTGAGCTCCCGCATTTCGAGCCGCAGGCGGCTGAAGCGGGCTCGTGCCAGGGCCGCGAACAAATCGCGCCATTCGCGATCCGGGCGGGCCAGCACTTCATCGCCGACGCGCAGGCTCACTGCGCGGATCGCGAAACGCGGCGTCGCCTTCACGGCGGCCAGTGTCTTGCGCTCGCGCAACTGATCGGCGGCCTCCAGCAGCCCATACATCACGCCCCGGCGCGAGCCGCCGCGAATGATCAGTCCCTGGATCTGAAAACCGTCGGCCGGCAGTACCAGGGAGTATTCCACGGCCACATGGAACGACTTTACATTCAGGCCGCGCTCCTCGATCACTTTTTGCAACTCGGCTTGGCCGAACTCTACCGGACCCGCGGCAAAGCTGTGCGCCGGCAGGAAGACCGCCGTGCTCAGGAGAGCGGCGAGGGCAATCGCCCGGTCAGCGCGCGCCCGCTGGCGGCGCAGGCGGCGGCACGGAGCGAACGAGTGATCAAAGCATGTCATTATCAACCGCCGGCTCCACACGGCAAAGGGCTATTATACTGACGGCCGGGCGCGCCGCCCGTTTTGCACCAAATCGGCCGGTTCTCCGATAGCCGCCTGGATCAGTCCTTCACGCGCCCCTAAACTTCGAAGTATTTCACGGGATCGACCGACAACCGCTCGGCGATCTGCATCACCGAGTGTGAAAACGCCAGCTCCGGCCGGGCCAGCGCCAGCGGTATGCCGGTGCCGCGGACTGCCAGGACTTCGGCCGCCGGCGGCACCGTTCCCAGGAATCCGCAACCCAGGCGCTTCGTGATCTCGTCCAACCCCACCGATTCGACGAACGAGGTGCGATTGACGACCAGCGCGCCGACCGTCCTCTGCGCCGCGCTCCAGGACTCCACCATCGGCAGATGGGCCACCGCCGATTCAAACGCGGCTCTCTCGCGCTCCAGCACCAACACTGAGTAGTTGGCGGCGTGGACCAGCGCGGCATTCGCGGCGCTGGGCCCGGGCGGCAGATCCAGAATCACCACATCCGCCAGGCTGGCGGCCCCTTTGAGGATCATGAGCGCCTTCTCGGCGTTGATTTCAGCGCTGAATTCCTCCACGGTCTGCGGTCCGAACAGCACCTGCATGCCGGATGGAAGCTTGAACAATGCCTCCTGCACCTCCGCCGCGCTGACCTTCGCCGACTCGAGCAGCCGCCTGATTGTGCGCGCCGGCGTCAGAATGAGCTGCGTGCTGAAAGAGCCCCAATCGGGATGCATCTCGATGGCGACGACGGATTTGCCCACAGCCAGCATCGCCGCCGCCATGTTCAGCGCGACCGTGGTCGTGCCGACCCCGCCCTTCGCGCCGATGAAGGCCAGTACGCGGGCCTCATGCGGCATTCTCGACCAATGGCGCTCCACCGCATAGCGCAGACGCCGGCCGAGGCCCGGCGCTCTCACTTCGTCCTGCGTTAGCGACTCTTCCGCTCCGGCGCGCAGCGTCTTGAGGGAAAGCTCGTCGTCCTCGGCTGCCGTTACGACGAGCAGCGTCGCCGCGGCCTGGCGCTGCTTCAATCGGGCGAAGGTGTCGAACCCTTTGCTGTCCGGCAACTCCAGCTGCACTACGATCGCATCGAAAGCAGTCTCATCGAGCAGTTCGACGGCGCGGGCCAGTGTGCCGGCCCACTGCACTTGCATGAATGGCGATTCCGATCTCGCCAGGATTTCCCGAACGGGCGCGACGGATTGTTCCTCACCGTCGATGAGAAGGATACTCAGTTCATTTTTCATATACGGCCCGCCAGCGCCTGCGGTAACCCTCGCGCGCCCATTCTATTCGCATTCAGCCCGCGATTCAAACCGACGGATTATGGCTGCGGCCCCGCTGGCTCGCGGCGTCGGCGTCAGTGGCGCGCGGTCACCCAGTCAATCAGGATGCGGTCGAACTCGGCGGGCCGCTCCATCATCAGAAAGTGTCCCGTCCCTTCAACTCGCTGCAGCTCGGCTTTCGGGAAGCGGCGCTGCAGCGCCTCCAGGGTTACAAAGGTGTTGTTACCGGCTGCGATTTCAAGCATGGGCAGATCGATGCGATCGTCACTCCAGAACGCGGGCGCCCACATCGCCTGCATTGCGCCCACCGCCACTGCTTCCGGCGTGGCGAGCATGATTTTCAGAATGTGTTCCTGCGCCTCTTTCGTCGTGGCCGTCGAGAACAGCGAGCGGATCATCTGCTCCCGCGCCGCCGGGCCGCCCGGACCCTCAAAGCGCGACGCAAAGCCTTTGAACTTCTCGGCGGTCGCGGCGTCAAGGAACACCGCATCCACGCCTACCAGCGCGGCGGTCTGCTCCGGGTAACGGCGCGCAAAGGCCAGGATCACCGCGCCGCCCATGCTGTGGCCCACCAGCACGGCCCGCTTGATTTTGGCGTGGTGCATAGCGGCGCTCACGGCGTCGGCGTAGGTTTCCATGCTGTTGCTGGGCGCGGCCTCGGTCTGCCCGTGGCCCGGCAGATCGACGGTGAGCACGCGAAAGCGCTGCGCCAACTCGGCTATATTAGCCGCCCATACGCTTTCATCGCACGTCCAGCCGTGGATCAGCACGACCGCCGGCTTGCCTTTGCCATAAGTGGAGTAGTGAACCTTGCGGCCGTCGAGCAGCGCGGTTTCAGCGAACACCGTCGCCGTCAGAAGTAACGCCATCAGGGTACGCAACATTGAAAGATTGTAAACCAGATGACAATGCCGGCAACAGGAGCAGCGCGCGGCAGGCGCAGTCAACGGACGTCGGCGCCTGCCGCCGCCTCCGCCTCACACCTGGTTCGGCTCTGGGTGCGCGTAGCCCTGGCGGTACACGCGGCGCAATCGGCGGTTGGCTTCCTCGTTATCGATGGCGCTCAGCTTCACAGGGTCCCAGGTGATCGAGCGGCCGGTCTCCAGCGCCAGGTTCGCCAGAATGCAGCTCGAGGTCGATATGAATCCCTCTTCGATGTCCGCCACGGGCTTGGAGCGCTTGGCGATGGCCGCCAGAAAATCCAGCATGTGATAGCGGATGGCCGGCGCGCAGTGTTTTTCGAGCCGCTCCTCGGTCTTGTCCTCGGGGTATTGCTCCAGTTCGTACGTGACGTCCTTGTGAATCGTCGGCTTGGTCTCCCATAGCGGCGTGAACTCGTAGCGGTACACGCTCGCCTTCAGCGTCCCCTTGTCACCGTAAAACGCCGCGCCCCACTGGTCCTGCGGGTCGGGCGCATTGCCCCACGTGCGGTGCTGCCAGACCACTGTCAAGTCGTCGAATTCGAACGTCGCCGTCTGCGTGTCGGGTATGTTGGCGACCGAGTTCTTCTGTACGAAAATGCCGCCCTCAGAGGAGATGCGTTTGGGCCAGCCTAGGCCCAGCATCCAGCGCGTCATATCGAGCATGTGCACGCACATGTCGCCGATGATGCCGTTGCAGTACTCCTTGTAAGCGCGCCACTGGCCGGGATGGATAAACGCGTTGTAGGGTCGCATCGGCGCAGGCCCGGTCCAGGCGTCCCAGTCCAGGTATTCGGGCGGCGGGATATTCGGCGGCATGCCGTTCAGGCGCATCGGGTAGTAGCAGTAAATCTCCACCAGCCCGATCTTGCCCAGCTTGCCCTCGCGGATGATCTGGTCCCGCGCCTCCACCAGGTGCGGCGTGCTGCGGCGTTGCGTTCCCACCTGCACCACGCGTCCGTACTTGCGCGCCGCGGCCAGCATCGCCGCGCCCTCGATCACATCGGCGCTGATGGGCTTCTGCTGGTACACGTCGCAGCCCGCCTTCACCGCTTCGATCATCGGCAATGCATGCCAGTGGTCGGGCGTCGCAATCAGCACGATGTCGAGGTCCCGCTCCGCCAGCATCTTGCGGTAGTCGGCGTAAGTGCGCGGGCGCTTTTTCGAACTCTGGCGCGCTTGGATGCGGTCCGCCGCCTGGTCGAGCATATGCTTGTCGACGTCGCACATCGATACCACTTCAACCGGCGCCACCTGCAGCAGCCGGATCAGGTCGATTTTGCCGTACCAGCCGGGGCCAATAATCCCCACCCGCTTCGGCTTCTCGTCCAAGAGTGCCGCATAGCCCTCGGGGATGGCCAGAGAGGCGGGAGCGGCGAGCGCGGTCTTGAGGAATCGTCAACGGTCCATACGGCGGAGTCCTTCCGGTAAATGGAGTGGAACGGAATCAGTATATGCGGACGCCCGGCCGGCTGGCGAATTCGACCGGCTGACTTATGCGGCCCCCGGCGTCCGTTCGGATCCGCGCCGGTGCGCGCGGCTGCGCGCGCATTGCTTCTCCGCCGCTTTGAAATCCGGGGGTTCTATGAGGCGTACTTCAGGACAGTTCCGGTGTGAGCGGAACGGGTTGCCACGGCAGCCAGGGCCCGCCGCCCCACCGCCGGTTCGACAACCAACCGCAGGCAGGTCTTTCCGCAGCCGCACAAACCGCGCGCGTGGGCGCCCAGCCAGCCCTCCTCGCGCAGTTCATCCAGCGTCACTTTGGGGCTGCCGTTCTCATCGCACACCAGATGCCAGCCATTACGGGCGTCGCACTCCCAGCCCAACAGCGTGTCGTCCGCGCCGCGGATCTGCTCATAAACGGGTAGTTCGAACAGCCACCACAGGCGCTCGTGTTGCGCGGCGGAAATCGGCCCTTCGGGCAGGGAAGACAGCACCACCAGCGGAAATCGGAGTTCCGGCAGCGCCAGGTATCCCTGGCGCCGTAGCGAGCCCATGGCGAACAGCTCCGAACGGCGCCCTGCCAGCGCCTGGGGTTTCCAGTTCTCCAGTTCGGGGGTACTCCAATGCGGAAACGACCTCACATCCGTCTCCGCCCCCAGCCGCGTACCGACCACGGCCACCCGCCCCACCGTCGGCAGAGGATACTCGAGTGCCGGCAATGCGGGCGACTCCCGCATCCGGCCCAAAAACCCATTCCGGACAATTGAGCTGGACATATTGGCCTGTCTATTATCGACAGTGTCGGATTCTCCGTTTTTCTCTCCAGTTAATTCATGAGTTTGTCATGAAACTATCTTCAGCTCGGCGCGGAACATCGATTCCCCGATCCCCCGCTAGAACCAGCATCCCTCGTTGCTCATCCGCCATTGGCTCAATGAGATTACGCCCCGCTGCGACCGCTCTCGCGCTCGGTCCGGTGGCCCTGCGCAGCCACTGGAGTTGCCTTCTTTGCGCTCAAGAATCACGTATGCTATCTTAACTTCACCGCCCAAAGTGAGAGCGTACACCAATGAGCAACACCAAGCTGTTCCTTAACCTGTTCCGGAACGCCGAAACTGTCAGCTTCGCCGCGGGGCAGACTGTCTTCTCGGCTGAAGACAAGGGTCCGGCCATGCACATGTACGTCATCATCGAGGGCGAGGTCGAAATCCTGATCGGATCGAAACGGCTCGAACTGCTCGGCCCCGGTGAAATCTTCGGCGAGATGGCGCTTATCGACGACGGTCCGCGCAGCGCCGCCGCCGTCGCCACGCAAGATTCCCGCGTGGCCGCGGTCAATCGACGCCGCTTCGAGTTCATGGTTCAGGAGACGCCGTTTTTCGCGCTCGCCGTGATGCAAATTCTGGCCGATCGCCTGCGCCGCACCGACGCCCGCGTCGCGGCTTCTTAGCTCGCCTTACGGGCCATCGCGCGCCGCGCCGCGGCCACCACATTCTGGCTCGTCAGCCCGTACTTCGCCGGGACGCCCTCAGGCGTGCCGGACTCGGCATAAGTTTCCAGGCCGATGAATTCCACCGGCGCCGGCGCCCTCCGGGCCAATGCCTGGGCCACGCGCGCGCCCAGGCCGCAGTCCACCAAGTGTTCTTCGGCCACCACCAGCGCGCCGGTTTCCCGCGCCGCCGCGGCCAGGGTCTCTTCGTCCAGCGGCTTCAGCGTATGTACGTCCAGCACCCGCGCCGAAATGCCTTCTGCGTCCAGCGCCGCCGCCGCCCGCAGGCATTCCGCAACCATTAACCCGTGCGCCACCAGAGTGACGTCGCTGCCCGCCAGCAACTGATTGGCCTTGCCGATCTCAATCTTCGCATCGGCCGCATAGATCACCGGCACTTTCGCCCGTCCGCACCGGATGAACACCCCGCCAAAGTGCTCCGCCGCCCACCGCACCGTGGCCCGCGTCGCCACTTCGTCCGCCGGACTGATCACCGTGAATCCGGGCAGCGCGCAGGCCAGCGCCAGGTCCTCGATCGACATCTGCGACGGCCCGTCCTCGCCGATCGAGATCCCGCTGTGCGTCCCCACCACCTTCACATTCACGCGCGGGTACGCCACCGTCGTCCGCAACTGCTCGAAGCCCTTGTTCATCACAAAGCAGGAGAACGAACTCACGAACGGGATCTTGCCCGTCATCGCCAGCCCGGCTCCCAGCGCCACCATGTTGGCCTCCGCAATTCCGCATTCGAAGAACCGCGTGGGGAACTCCTTCGCGAAGTACGTCATCATCGTCGACTTCGACAGGTCGGCGTCGCAGCCCACCACGTTCGGGTTCTCCCGCGCCACTTCCACCAGTGCCCGGCCGAACGCCTCGCGCGTCGCCGCGCCCAGCTTCAATTCGTAATTCGTCGTCAGTGCCATCTCAGGCAAGCTCCTTCAGTGCCAGTTCCACTTCTTGCGGAGTCGGGGCCACGCCGTGGAACTTCGGATTGTTTTCCATGAAGCTGACGCCCTTACCCTTGATCGTGTTGGCCACGATGCAGGTTGGCTGTCCCTTCGTCGCCGCGGCTTCCGTAAATGCGGCCTTCACCGCGCCCAAGTCGTGGCCGTCGATCTCCAGCGTGTGCCAGCCGAACGCGCGCCACTTCTCCGCCACCGGTGCTACGTCCAGGATGTCTTTGACGAAGCCGTCGAGTTGAATCTTGTTGTAATCCACGATGCAGCAGACGTTATCCACCTTGTGATACGCGCCGTACATCGCCGCCTCCCAGATCTGGCCCTCCTGGCTTTCCCCGTCGCCGATCATCACGTACACGCGCGAGTCGTACCCGTCCAGCTTCAGCCCCGAGCCCATGCCCAGCCCGAGCGACAGCCCCTCGCCTAGCGATCCCGTCGAGGCTTCCAGCGCCGGCAGGAACCGCACGTCCGGGTGGCCCTGGTAGATCGACCCCATCTTGCGCAGCGTCATCAGTTCGTCCACGGGACAGTAGCCGCACTCGGCCATCACCGCGTACAGCACCGGCGCCGCGTGCCCCTTACTCAGGATGAACCGGTCGCGCTGCGGCCATTTCGGATGCGCCGGGTCGTGGCGCATCACGTCCCAATACAATGTCACCAGGATTTCGACCGCCGACAACGATCCGCCCGGATGGCCGCTCTTCGCGGCGCCTGTCATTTCAATGATATGCCGGCGAATTATCTTTGCTTTTTCCGCTAATTCATGCGGATTATTCGTTTTCTGCATGCTATTTCCTTCGTATTTCTGCTGTAATTCTCCGGAATTCCGTCCCGCTTCCCGCTTAGCCCAGCAGCCGCGCCGCGGCGTGCGCGAAGTAGGTCAGAATCATGTCCGCCCCGGCCCGCCGGATCGATGTCAGCGACTCCAGAATCGCCCGGTCGCGGTCGATCCAGCCGTTGCGCACCGCCGCCGTGATCATGCTGAACTCGCCCGAAACCTGGTATGCCGCCAGCGGCTCGTCGAAACTGTCCCGCGCCATCCGCAGAATGTCCAGGTACGGCATCGCCGGCTTCACCATAATCATGTCCGCGCCCTCTTCGAGATCCAGCGCGATTTCCCGCATCGCCTCGCGCGCGTTGGCCGGATCCATCTGGTAGCTGCGCCGGTCGCCGAACTGCGGCGTCGATTCGGCCGCCTCGCGGAATGGCCCGTAAAAGCAGCTCGCGTACTTGGCCGCGTAGCTCAGAATTGGCGTCTGCGCGAACCCGGCCCCGTCCAGCGCCTCACGAATCGCGCCCACGCGCCCGTCCATCATGTCCGAGGGCGCCACGATATCGGCCCCCGCGCGGGCGTGCGAGACCGCCGCCGCGGCCAGCCATTCCAGCGTCGCGTCGTTGTCCACGTCGCCGTCTACCACCTTGCCGCAATGCCCGTGGCTCGTGTATTCGCAGTTGCACACATCCGTGATCGCCACGAGCTTCGGCAGCGCGTGCTTCAGCGCCCGCACCGCCTGCTGCACGATGCCATTCTCATCGTAGGCCCCCGACGCCGCCTCATCTTTCTGCGACGGAATGCCGAACAGCATCACGCCGCCGATGCCCAGCCGCTCGGTGGTCTCGCATTCCTTCAGCAGTTCGTCGATCGAAAGCTGATAGTTGCCCGGCATCGAGCCGATCTCGCGCCGCACCCCTTCGCCTTCGACCACGAATAGCGGGAATATGAACTGCGACGGCTCCAGGTGCGTCTCGCGCACCAGATTGCGCAACGACACGCTCGCGCGCAGCCGCCGCATGCGGTGGATCGGGAAAGGCATACACGCATTCTAGCGCGCGTCCCGCCGGCGTCTCGCCTGCTCTGCCCGCGCCGCAATAAATTGGGGCTGAAACATCTGGGCTAGAATCAGAATTCCGATGGGATGGATGCGCATCTCCGTATGACTCGCCGCCACATCGTCCGCGGCTACGTGCAGGGCGTCGGCTTCCGCCAATTCGCCCAACGTCGCGCGCGCGAACTCGGTGTCACAGGCACGGTTCGCAACCTCGACGACGGCACCGTCGAGGTGATCGCCAACGGCACTAAACCGCAGCTCGATGCCCTGGCCGGCGATCTGCATCTCGGCCCGCTCTTCGGGCAAGTCCACGGCGTCACCGTGACCGAATGCGCGCCCATTAAGGCGCGTGATTTCTCTATCCGTTATTAGTCGCTTGTCGTCGATATTCCGTGGGAGGGCGCGGCGCTCATGGTGCGTCGGCCACGCAGCGGAATCCGAGCGTGGCGGCGCGGTCGTAGCCGGGCGCCAGCAGCAATAGCTTTCCATGTTGGTCGTTGCGATAGGCTTGCGGAAAGTACCACATGGAACCCTGGGGCCGATAGTAGCTGCCGCCGCGCAGAATGCCCGCGCGCGTGTGATCGTCCAGGTATTCGTCGGTCCATTGCCACACGTTGCCAACCAGGTCCACGACGCCAAAGGGACTCGCGCCTTGTGGATGAGTGTCGACATTGTCCGGACCAGCCAGGGTCCGGCCCTTCTGCGACGCCGGCACGGCCGCATCGCGCCAGTCGTTGCCCCAGGGGTATAGCCGCCCGTCCGCGCCTTGCGCGGCAAATTGCCACTCCCACTCGTGAGGCAGCCGCTTGCCGGCCCAGGCGGCATAGGCGCGGGCGTCTTCGAGAGATACCCAGGTCACGGGCTTATTGGTCCAACCTTCGGGATAGGTTCCGTTGTTCCAGTCGCGCAAAAAGTTCAGGTCATCCTTGGGATGGTAGTTGCTAGCGTCGAGGAATTGTTTGAACTCCTGATTGGTGACCGGGTACTTATCGATATAGAAGGGCTTGATCTGTAGCTTGTGCTCATGGAAGCGGCGCGGCATATTCTCCCATGGGTATTGCACATCGACGCCGATGTCGTTGCCGCCTTCTATCTCGATTCCTTCCATCTTGAATAGAAAATCGCCCCCGGGGATTCTGACCATGCCGGCGGGCGCGGTGGCGTAGGGCTGAGTGGCCGCGATAGCAACCAGTTGCTGGGGTAGAGTCTTCCACTGACGCGAATAGCTGGCCAGCGGCCGTTCGGTCAGCGCCTGCATGCGCGACATAAGTGCGCGCATGCCGGCGTCGGGCTCGCCGTGTGTGGACAGAATAGCGCCGTACCCTTTCGCTTCGAGAGGGAACGAGAGTACGTCATCCGCGCCCTCGCGCTCGGGCGTGAGTTCCTTGCCATGATATAGGTCGAAGTAGTGTTGGCCGTCGCGGTGCGCGATCGAGATCTGGCGTTCGTCCACGTCGAACTCATTCCCATTGACGATCGTCCAAACGGTCTGATCCTGGAGCGGCCAACGGCTGGCAAAAACGCCGTAACGGTGCATAGGATAGAAGGGCTCCCAATCGGGGCTGGTAAGGAATCGCGCTGCGCCGCGCTCCAATGCCGCCACGCGGCGGGTAGCTTCGCCGTCGCGGGGAGCTATGCCATTCCAAATCCCCCAGATGTTCTCCCAACTCTCCCAGCCTTCGCCGTTGAAGAATGCGTACTGGAGATTATTGACCTTATCCCGATTCCAACGGTCCGAAATGTTCACCATGTGTCTCGGCTCTAGCCAGCGGAAGCGGTCCACGCCGGGGACGAATCCGTATTGGCCGCCGTACTGCCCCCAGGTCATTAGATTCCAGGCCAGCGCTTCGTCGGAAGGACTGCCCTCGGGTTCGAAGGCCAACGCGTGGCCGGACTGGTCGGCAGCCAGTGAAAAGGCCACGGGCACGCCATCCTGCGTGTCGCCGTTGATGCCGTCGGCGCCGATCTCCCTCATCAGTTCCGCGATGGCCTGGGGCCAGGGCCGGCCCGGGTCGCGCGTTCCCTGGTCCCACATCATCATAGGAAACAATACTCGGACATGGCGCCGATGAAAGTCGGCGATCATCTGCTTCACGCCGGCGATGCCTCCGGGCATAGCTCGAATCATGTCGTGCTGGTTACGGTTATCGATGCCCATGTTGGGATAGGTCGGCCAGATAAGTACCGAATCGATGCCGCCATAGCGTTTCTCCAGATCGTCGAGATAGCGATCGACCGTATAGCGGCCCGCCATCGGATCGTAGAAATAGCGGTCCTGAGCCATCATCTGCGGCTGTATGAAGCTGGATTGGGTCCAGATCAATGCCGGCATTGCGTAGCGCGCGCCGGAGTAACCTATGCGAATCCTTCTCTCATCGCGCCAATGACGAATGTCGCGCAGCCATTCGTCGTGCGTAGCATTCGTGCAGGCCG
>CAWIQF010000027.1:0-71233 GCA_963838205.1 Terriglobia bacterium
GATAATATAGCTTATTCCGGGTACGGATCTTCCGTTCCGTGTCAAGCTGGATTTTCACTCCGGAGGGTGGCGTGACTCGCATGAGAGCAACTATCTAGTTTGGCACACGAGCGGAGTCAACTCGGAATCAGGGACCGGACCAGGCTCCGCCACGCATTCATTCTGATCCAGTTGTCCAAATCAACCGAGGAGACCAATGACCAAGCCGATTGTGGAAGCGCGCGGGCTCTGCCGGAACTTCGGCCCGGTGTGCGCCGCGCAGGACATCACATTTGAAGTCCGGGCAGGCGAGATCGTGGGCTTGCTAGGCCCCAATGGCGCGGGCAAGACGACGATCTTGCGCATGCTCGCCGGCGTCCTGACGCCCGACGCCGGGCAGGTTCTGCTCAATGGGAACGACGTCATGGCAGACCCCATCGCAGCCAAGCGCAGGATCGGCTTCCTTTCCGGTGATACGCAGATGTACCAGCGTCTGACCCCGCGCGAATCGCTTCAGTATTTTGGACGCCTTTACGGCATGGATGAGGCGAGGCTCCGCCGGCGGATTGACGAGATGATCGCGCGCCTGGAGATGAGCGGCTTCGCCGGTCAGACCTGCGGCACGCTTTCTTCGGGGCAGAAACAGCGCGCCAACATCGCCCGTGCGTTCCTGCATGAACCCGATCTGCTGATCCTCGACGAGCCGACTACGGCGCTCGACGTCGTCAGCGGCCATTTCATCGTCCAGTCCATTCGGGCCGAGAAGCAGGCCGGCCGCGCCGTGCTCCTCTCGACCCACGTCATGAGCGAGGCTGAGTACCTCTGCGACCGCATCCTGTTGTTGCACGAAGGGCGGCTCGTGGACCAGGGCACCCTGGCCGAATTGCTCGACAGATCCAAGTGCGCCAATCTCACCGACGCATTCCTGAAGAACGCTGGCATTCAGGCCGACCGGGAGGCGCTGTGATCAGACTGCACTACGTTTGGATCATCGTCCGCAAAGAGTTTCTGGAAGCGTTGCGCGACCGGCGCACCTTATTCATTCTGATCGTGCTGCCGATCCTGCTTTACCCGATGCTGGTGACGCTGATATCGCGTCTGCAGGAATCGCAGGAGGCTGAACAGAAGGCCAAGGCTTCGAGAGTGGCGCTCTGGGGCGAACTGCCTGCTGATATGCGGCAACGTCTCGAAAAGGATGGCAAGCTCGTCTTGAGTGAGTGGACCGGAGCGCCGGCGCCCTTGAAACAGCGTCTGCTCACCGGCGCCATCACGCCTCCTCCCAAGCCGGCGATCGACTTAGAAGCGGATGACTCGCAGGCCCACAAACCCAAAGAACTCGATTCCGAATGGACTCACGATGCGCAGACTGTGCTCCTCGGTCGCACGGTCAACGTCGTGCTGATTCCCTGGAATGGTCTTTCCGCGGAGTTGGATAACGGCGCCGCCGCCACGGTATCCGTTCTTTATGACGCGGTTCGGCCGGACTCGATGAAGGCCCGCGAAAGACTCACCGACGTCTTGCGCATATACCGCCGTGACGTGCTGGAACGCCGCGAGCGGACGATGGGACTGAAGACCGGGTTTACCGACGCGCTGGAGATCGTGCCCCGCAACGTCGCTGGCGAAAGCCGACGCGCCGGTCTCATGCTCGGCATGATGCTGCCGTACATTCTGATCTTGATGAGTGCCAGCGGCGGCCTCTACGCCGCCATCGACATGACTGCCGGAGAAAAAGAGCGCGGCACCATGCAGACACTGCTCTGCGCACCCATCGATTCGCTGGAAATCATCGCCGGTAAGTTCCTCGCCGTGTGGGGCATCTCGACCATGGCCACCGTGATCAACCTCGCCAGCCTGGCCGTGACGTTCACCAGCATCAAGATGATCCCCGGCGTCACCATGACCATGAACCCCGTCTCCGCACTGCTCGCCTTTGTGCTCTTAATTCCGGTTTCGATGATGATCAGCGCCTTGTTCGTCGCAGTCGGCGCATTCGCCAAGGATTTCAAAGAGGGTCAGGCTTACCTGACGCCGATTCTGATGCTTTTGCTTTTTCCGCTCGTGGCGACCATGTTGCCCGGAACTGAACTGAACGCCTTTCTCTCGTTCGTTCCCATCATGAATAGCGCTCTGCTGGTGCGCAATGTTTTCCTCGGCGACTGGCACGCGGACATGTTGTTCCTGACCGTAGTCAGACTCGCTCTGCTATGCCATGCTGACGCTCGTCTTCGCGGCCCGCGTCTACGAACGCAACACCCTGCTGCTCGGCGGCAAGGATTCGGTCGCCAGCCTGCTCGAGTTCACTCGCAAGCCCGGCGAGAAACCCTCCGCCGGTGTCTCCCTGTTCGTTTTCGCTATCGTGCTGGTGGTCACTTTCTATGGCAGCCTTGCGCTCCAGAAACAGGGCGTCGCCACAATGATCGCCGTCGTTGAATATGGCTTCTTCCTCCTGCCCGCGCTCCTGTTCGCGCAGCTCAAGGGCTACAACTTGAAAGAAACTTTCTCTCTGCGCATGCCCGGCTGGAATGGGTTGATTGGCTCTATCTTGATTGGCCTGTCGGCGTGGACTGTCGCTGCCGGCCTCTTCGTCCGTTTATTCCCGCCGCCAGAGTCGTTCACTCGCGCTCTTCAGAAGGTCGTGCTGATGGAGGACCAGCCTGTGCCGCTATGGCTGCTGTTCCTGCTGATATCGTTCTCGCCCGCCCTGTGTGAGGAAACGCTCTTCCGCGGTCTGATTCTGAGCGGATTCCGCCGCCTCGGCATGTGGCCCGCCATCCTCGTCACGGCGTTTCTCTTCGGCATCGCACACGCTTCCATCTACCGATTGCTGCCCGTCATGGTGCTCGGCGTCTTCCTGGGTTACACCGTCTGGAAAACCCGCTCCATCTTCGCCGGCATGATCGTTCACCTGTTGAATAACGCGTTGGTCGTCGCCATGGCGAAGATCAAAATCTTCCAGGCCATCATCGGCCTGCGCGGGACGGAGGTCTACCTCCCTTGGAGCTACATCGCATCGGGCGCGGTTGTTGCGGCCATCGGCGTCGCGTTCATCGCTACCGAACGCGATACAGGCCGGCCTTCCGCTGAGTCTGCCCGAGCGTCCGTTTAACGCTCATGCGGATACAGAGTCTGGCCACAGAGCTGGCCACAGATGTCAGTGTCCAATGCTGTTGATAGAATCATCGCTGCCAGCGACGTGCGTGCCGGTGGGCATCGTCCCACTCAAAAACCGCTTCACTCTGTTACGGCTTCAATCGTCCCCGGCGCGTTGCCTTCCAGCCGGTTGTTCACAAACAGAAACGCCAGTTGCTTGTTGCGGCGCGCCCGCTCCATAAGTTCCCGCAGAGCGGCGCGCGCGCCCGGATTCGGCTCCTGAACACGCTCGTATGGCTGAAACTTCTCGACCGCCTGCTCGTACCTGCGCCCGTGCCGCAGCAACGCCCGGGCGATGAGAAAGTCCGCCGTGAACGCCTCCTCCCGCGCAGTTTGCTCCGCCAGATCCGGCATCAGCGTCCAGGCATTGAACACGTGTGCCGCGTGGCGCGATCGCAGGCAGTCGAAATACGGCGCTTCGAGAAACTCCTTGTTGCGCACCTCCACCCCATAACGCCAGCCCCGCGGCAGGGCATCGAGAAACCGCGACAGGTCTTCGACAAATGGCCGGACGTCCGCATAGTGTCGCTTGGAAAACGTGCCAAATTCGAAGATCAGCGCACACACGCGTTCGGAATACGGTTGGAGCGTCCGCAGAAACATTCGCTCAAATAGCCCTGCGTTGAGAAACGACTCATTGTCCTCGCCGCCTCGAGCCCCATACCTGGCGTGTGTCGGCCACGTTTTCACGGTGATCTCTTCCGGCGCCTTAAAGGCAAACCGCAAGCTCGCCGGCGTGCCGGCGAACAGCCGCGACCAGTAACTCTCTGACGGAAATTGGTAAAACGAAAAATCTCCGCAGACGGCCGGAAATGTCTCGGCGTACTCACCGAGGCATTCCGACTCGAACTTCTTCTGCGAGAAGCGCCCGCGCGTATAGTACCGTTCCGGCGTGTAAATCGACCCGAGCCAGCCCGGATATTTCCAGGAACTCGTGCCGAAGTACACGCCTTCGCGCGCCAGGCCGTGCAGGCGCGCGGCCAGCGCCGATCGCGACCGCGGCTCAGGATCGTCGAATAGCGGCAACGTCTCCATGATCACTCGTACATCGGTGCAGAGCCGGCCGGCCGCGTCTTCCAACGGCGGTGAATCCACAGCCACTGATCCGGGTAATCGCGGATCGCCCTTTCGAGCGCGGCCTGCACGGCCTGCGTGTCTCGAAGCTGGTCGCCGCTCGGTTGAATCGACGGGTAGAAGCGCAGAATATAGCGGCGTTCCGCCTCGGACCACACCGCAAACCCGGGAATGATCGCCGCCCCCGTGTGCGCGGCGAGCTTCGCTAATCCGGCATCGACACACGCCGGGATTCCGAAGAATTCGACGAAAATGCCGCGATCTTCGGTAGTGTTCTGATCGGCCAGAATGCCCACCGCTTCATTGGCCCGCAGCATCTGCATGATCGGGCGGGCGGACTCGCGACGGGAAATGATGCTGTTGCCGGACATGGTCCGGTATCTCATGGCCAGACGATCCAGCAACGGGTTATCGAGCGGCCGGACCACTACGCCCATCGGCCCCGCCATGAGCGCATGGGCGAACGCGCTCAGCTCCCAGTTGCCCAGATGGCCGGTGGCGAAGACCACGCCGCGCCCCAGGCGCAGCGCCTCTTCGAAGTGCTCGAAGCCCTCATAGCGGATCCATGTCCGCACGTTCCTATTGCTGATGAGCGGAAACTTCGCCACTGCCACCACAACGCGCGCGATGTTGCGGAAGCACCCGTCGAGATAGTCCTGCTTCTGTGCCTCGTCGAGGTCTGGAAAAGCGATCGCCAGATTGCGGCTCGCCACCCGCGTATATCGCCGCACACTCAGCCGCAGCAGACTCACCACTGCCAGCGCCGCCGCGTCCGCCACACGCCTGGGGAGAACGCGAAAGAAGCCCAGGATGAGACACACCGCGGCCCACTCCACGCGGTTCCGCACTGCTGACCGGGCCATACCTTGAAGACTATTCGATCCAGCCCCCGCCCAGCACGACGTCGCCGTCGTAGAAGACGGCCGCCTGGCCCGGAGTGATCGCCCTTTGTGGCTTTTCGAAGCGCACTTCCACAATCGCCGGGTCCGCAGTCGGAATCAAAGTCGCATTGGCGGCCGAGTGCTTGTTGCGGATTTTCACCTGCGCCGCCCGCGGTTCCCGGATGGACTCTATGGATAACCAGTTCACCTGCCTGGCGCGCAAAAACGATCGCTGCAGCTCCGGCTCTCGGCCGACCACGACTTGCTGCGTCGCCGCGTCTGTGGAAATCACGTAGAGCGGTTCGCCGGTGGCGATCCCCAGCCCTTTGCGCTGTCCCACGGTGAAATTGTGCACGCCCGCGTGCTCGCCGAGCCGCCGCCCGGTGCTGTCCGTGATCTCGCCTCGCGCTACTTCGAATGCCCTGCCCTGCTCGCGGAACCAGGCCTCAATGAACGCCGCATAGTCGCCGTTCGGCACAAAACAAATCTCCTGGCTGTCGTTTTTGCGGGCTGTGGGCACGCCCAGCCGCTCCGCCAGTTCTCGGACCTCCGGTTTTCGCATCCCACCCAACGGAAACAAAGTGCGCGCTAATTGTTCCTGCAGCAGGCCCCACAGAAAATACGTCTGATCCTTAGCGCCATCCACCCCTGTGCGCATTTCCCACCGTCCCGTCGTGTCGTTGAAGTCGAGACGCGCATAATGCCCAGTCGCGATGTAGCTGGCTCCGACGCCCTCGGCCATCTCCAGGAACCGGTCGAATTTCACGTAGTTGTTGCACAGCGTGCACGGAATCGGCGTGCGCCCCGCCAGATACTCGTCGATGAACGGCTGCACCACCGTCCGCTCAAAACTCTCTTCGAAATTCACGACGTAATACGGGATGCCAAGAACATGCGCCACCGCGCGCGCGTCGTGGACATCATCCAGCGAGCAGCAGCGGCCGGTCGGCGATTCGGGAAGCAATTCCGGCAGCCGCCGCTGATTCCACAACTGCATCGTCATGCCGGCCAGCTTGTGTCCGGCCTGCTGCAATAGCGCGGCCACTGTTGACGAATCCACGCCGCCCGACATGGCCACGGCAATCAGCGCGTCGCGCTTCAATTCACGCATGCTCGTGCACCGGCGCCACTCTTCGCAGCCGCTCCACCGCGCTGCGCACGGCTTCGATCAGCGCATCGACCTGCGCCTCGTCATTGGTCCGGCCAAGGGAGAAGCGGATGCTGGACCTGGCCTCGGCCGCATCGAGTCCCATCGCCGTCAGCACGTGCGACGGCTCCACCGCGCCCGAGGAACACGCGGCCCCCGTGGAAACCTGAAACCCGGCCAGATCCAGCGCAATCGTCAGCGCTTCGCCCGCCACTCCTGCAAACAACACATTCGTCGTGTTGGGCGTGCGCGGCGCGGAGGCTGCGTTGACCCTGGTCCCCGGAACATTTTCAATAATCCCTGTTTCGAGCCGGTCGCGCAAGAATCCCAGCCGCCGGGCCTCTTCTGCGCGATGCTCCACGAGCCATCCCGCCGCGCTGCCCAGCGCTGCGATGCCTGGAACGTTCTCCGTGCCGGCGCGCCGTTCGCGCTCATGCCGGCCGCCGTGCTGCACAGCTTCGAGACTCACGCCATTGCGAACCGCCAGCACGCCCACGCCTTTCGGCGCGCTCAACTTGTGGCCGCTCAGTGAATACAGGTCCACGCCCAGCGCCCATACGTCGACCGCCAGTCGTCCCGCCGCTTGCACGCCATCGGAATGCAGCGGCACCCCGGCCTCGCGCGCGATTTCCGCGATCGCTTCGATCGGCTGCACCGCGCCAGTTTCGTTGTTGGCGTGCATCACTGTGATCAGCGCGGTCTCCGGCCGCACGGCCTGGCGCACATCTTCCGCTTCGACGACTCCCGCGCTTCCCACTCGCACGCGCGTCACCCGCGCGCCTTCGCGCTCCAGCTGCGCGCACGCGCCGAGAACCGCCGGATGCTCAATCGTCGTCGTGATCACGTGCTTGCCCGCCGCTCCTCCGTTGCGCCGTACAATCCCGAAAATCGCCAGGTTGTCGCTCTCGGTTCCGCCGCTCGTGAAGACCACCTCGCCCGGCTCCGCGTGCAGCCATCGCGCCACCTGCGCGCGCGCCCCCTCAACCGCCTGCCGCGCCCGTTGACCCGCCGTGTGGATGCTCGAAGGATTGCCGTAGCACTCCCGCTGTACCCGCGTGAGGCACTCCAGCACCTCCTCCGAGAGCGGTGTCGTCGCATTGTGGTCGAAGTAGTAAGCCATGGACCGTCGGCGCCAGCGAACGGAAAGCCTGTCTATCCTTAGTTTATCAAGCCATGCCGCAGCGCCCTTCCTCGCCCCTGATTACCCTGTTGACGGATTTCGGTCTGAAGGACCACTTCGTCGGCGTGATGAAAGGCGTCATCGCCGCTATCGCGCCCCGTGCCCGCGTGATCGACATCACCCATGAAATCGAGCCCTACCAACTCTGCCAGGCGCGCTTCGCGCTCGCCCAGGAGCTGGCCCTATTTCCCAACAGGGACCATCCATGTCGCCGTGGTCGATCCCGGCGTGGGCACAGCGCGCCGTCCCATCCTCGTTGAGACCGCGAACGATCGCTTCATCGGCCCGGACAACGGCATCTTCAGCGACCTTCTCGATCTCCCCGGGACGAAAGTCCGCCATATCGCAAACACACAGCTGTTTCTCCCGAATGTCAGCGCCACGTTCCATGGCCGCGACATCTTTGCGCCCGTGGCAGCGCACCTGGCCGCCGGCGTGGCCGCCTCCCGTGTCGGTCCTCTGGTTACCGATGCGATCAAACTGCCGCCGCAGCGCGCCGTGCAAACCTCTGAGCGGACCTGGGCCGGCCAGATCGTCTCGGTCGATCGATTCGGCAACCTGATCACCAACCTCAGTCTGGCCGAGTTACCCGACCTCACCCGGCGCGCATTCGTGCTCCAGCTTGGTTCGACCGAACTCTCCGCACTCGCATCAGATTACGCCTCCGGCCCCGCTGGCCAGGCCATCGCCGTCGCTGGCTCCAGTGGATGTCTCGAGATCGCCATCAACCAGGATTCGGCGGCCTTGCGTCTGGGCCTCGGCTGCGGCGCCCCTGTCGAGCTCACTCTCTTTTGATGCTGCCGTCCCGCCGCGCGGCGCGCACGACTTCTGCACAGGCTCTTAAGCGACGTACTTCGATCCGCAATGGCCCCAATTAAAAATATCGATTGGAGCCGCGTTCATCCACCGCTTACACTTGGGAAACGGTGAGTCCCAGCCAGCTCCCGTCCCAGCCCCCGTCGCGCTAATATCCGGCTTCCCGGATCCCCCGTCGCACACCGAAATCCTGTTTTCTGGAGGTTTACGCATGGGTGCCAACCCAACTCAGGCCCTCGCTCTTCTTGTATTCCTGACCGGCGCAATCCTTTTCGCGGCTGGCCTTTTCGCCGGAGGCAGCGTCCTGCTGCTGCTTCTTGCGCTGGTCGCGATTGGCGCTTCCGTGGCCCTCTTCCTGAAGGCCAAGCCGCTGGAGAACATCGGCGAATAGACGCCTCGTGGAAAGGAAAACGAAATGGTTGTCGTTGGTCTTTTGATCATGCTCGCTGGCTTCCTGCTTAGCCTCCTGAGCCTCACCGTGGCCTCTACCGTCGGTGCCAGGATGGCCCTCGTCCTGGCCGGCATTGCCATTACTCTTTTTGGCCTCATCGGCGTCCTGAACCGCGCCTATCTGAAGAACGCTTTGTGGAAGAGGTAACACTGACATGACTAGACGCCTGCTCCCTGCTCTTCTCCTGGCCGTGTCAATGTGGGCTCAAACGCCCGCTCCGGCCCCAACCACGCCGCCTGCCTCTCCACCCGCGGCGGCCCCCGTGCCCCTCACCGACGTCAACGTGAAGTCCATCGATGCGCCTAAACCCGAACTGCGCGCCAAAGGCGATCCCGATGGGTCCCTGACAGGGACCGTGGCCGACGTCTCCGTCTCCGACGCCAAAAAGGGCCTGACCCTGGCCGATGCCATCAATCAAATCGGACAGAACAAGATCGCCGTCAACTTCGTCTGGACGCTGATCACCGGCTACCTGGTCATGTTCATGCAGGCCGGCTTCGCTTTTCTGGAAACGGGCCTTTGCCGCTCCAAGAACGCCAACCATACGATGATGATGAACCTGATCGTTTACGCCATCGGCGTCTTCGCCTACTGGCTGATCGGTTTCTCGCTCCAGATGGGAGGTGTCGGCGGCATCGCCAATTTGGGTGGAACGGCCCCGCTGGCGCGCGAATTCACCATCAACGTTTTCGGCAAGCCCTTCGGCCTATTCGGTCAGAACGGACTCTTCCTGATGAGCAGCGGCACCTATGACGTCGGCGTCATGGTGATCTTCCTCTTCCAGATGGTCTTCATGGACACCGCCCTCACCATCGTGACTGGCGTCGGCGCCGAGCGCTGGAAGTTCACCGCCTTCGTCGTCTCATCCTTCCTGATGGGTTGCATTACTTATCCGATCTTCGCCAACTGGGCCTGGGGCAACGGCTGGCTCGCCAACCTCGGCGCTAACTTCGGCCTCGGCAAGGGCTACTGCGACTGGGCCGGCTCCGGCGTCATCCACGCCGTGGGTGGCATCACCGCACTCGCCCTCGGCATCCTGCTTGGGCCCCGCATCGGCAAGTACACTCGCGACGGGAAGGCTCTGGCCATCCCCGGCCACGACATCGTCATCGTGCTCACCGGCTGTTTCATCCTCGCCTTCGGCTGGTTCGGCTTCAACCCCGGCTCCAGTCTCGGCGCTTCCGGCAGCGGCAACCTGCGCATCGGCAGCATCGCGGTCAACACTATGCTCGCCAGTTCCTCCGGCGCGTTGGCTGCCATGTTATACGTCTGGTTGCGCTTCGGCAAACCCGACGCCTCCATGTCCGGCAACGGGCTGCTGGCCGGTCTGGTGGCGATTACCGGCCCCTCCGGCTTCGTCAACCCCGTCGGTTCGGTCATCATTGGAGCCATCGCCGGCGTTCTGGTCTGTCTCTCGGTCTCCTTCGTCGAAACCGTCATGAAAGTCGACGACCCGGTCGGCGCTATTTCGGTCCACGGGACCTGCGGCCTCTGGGGTGTGCTGGCCATCGGCCTCTTTGCCGACGGCAAGTCCAATTACGGCGGCGCCTGGAACGGCGTCAACGGCTCCGTCACTGGCCTGTTCTACGGCGATGCCGGCCAGTTGGTCGCCCAGTTGATTGGCATCTCCGCACTGCTCGGGCTCGTCTTTGTCGTTTCTTTTGGGCTCAATTTCCTGATCGATGCAGTGGTCGGAAACCGCGTCTGCGCGAAGAGCGAACTCGAAGGCCTCGACCTGCCTGAAATCGGCGTTCTTGGCTACCCCGAGTTCGAGCTGAAGTCCCCATCGCCTTACTGACATGACTGACATGCAACAGACTCTGCAACCCATCCCGACCGCAATCCGACTCGAGCGGGCGCCCCTTGCGCCCGCCTCCCTCCCGGTCCTGCTGCCGACTCTTTGGCGCGACCCTCACTCGGTCGCGCCCGAGCAGTTGAAGGACATCGTCGCCCGCCTCGAGACCGCCTGCGCCCAGTACCCCGAATCGGCCGACCTGCGCACCTGCCTGGGCATGGCCCATGCCATCGGCTACGACGCCTACCGCTCGCAGGATGCTTTCGAGCAGGCTCGCCTTCTCGATCCGCAGAACTTCTGGGCCCAGCTCAAGTACTCCGAACTCATGTACCGCCTTCGCGCCTTGCCCCTCTCGGAGAAAGAGACCCTCCGCGCCCTCGACCTAGCCCAGGACTCCATCCAGATTGCCATGGCGCGCCGTCAACTCCAGGAAATCCGCCGCCTCATGCGCAAGGGTACGAAGAAACCCGAGTGGACCAAATCGCTCGGCTGGCCCGCGCTGATCTTGATCGCGTGTACGGTCGCTGCCAGCCTCCTGAGGTTCTTGCGATGAGCAGTGGTTATTCAATGATGCGAGGCTGTTGCGAGGAGAAGAGGATTTGCGATGCTAAGACGTTACGCGATGAGAAGGGATCATGCAATGAGTAAAGGTCTCTGCAATGAGAACTAGAACACTGCTCTGGTTCAATCTATCCGCTTTGTTGGTCGGACTGGCCCTCATTCTCCACGGCGCGCCGCCCGTGCCGGTCTTGCTCGGCATCGCGGCCGCGGGTTTGGTCAGCTTTCTGCGGCGCAGTAAAGCGAAGCCCGTTTAAGTAAGTTGCTTGAGTTGGCGTATCAAACCCCTCGCCCGCGGGGGACGCCGACGCCGACTCATCCCCGCGCACAACCACCAACCATTCCCCCGATGTCAACGCCTACGGCGTCCTAAGAGGACGCCGTAGGCGTTTCCCCGCGCTCCCGCTGCGCCGCCAATCAACGTCTCCGTCCTAAGCGTGGAACTCTTCCTATCTGCGCACTGCCGCCCCTGCACCCCGTTTCGAACTCCCTAACACACAACACCGGAAGCGCGGCCGTCAGTAGTTGACACCCGCGCTTCCGGTGCTGAAACACAACTCGGCTGTTGGCCGACTGTGCAATCCGCTACAGTGCCGCCTCCCCGCGTTCGTCGTTGCGGATCCGGATCGCCTCCGCCACCGCGTAGACGAATATCTTGCCGTCGCCGATTTTGCCGCTCCGCGCTGCCTTCACAATCACGCCCACAATCTCTTCCGCGCGCGCATCCGGCACCACCAGCTCCAGCTTCACCTTCGGCAGCAGGTCCACCTGGTATTCCTGCCCCCGGTACGTTTCTTTGTGCCCCTTCTGCCGCCCGTGGCCGCGCACTTCGCTGATCGTGATCCCGTCCACGCCGGCGCCTATCAGCGCTTCCTTTACCTCGTCCAGCTTGAACGGTTGGATGATAGCTTCGATCTTCTTCATGAGTACTCCTGTAACGCGGATTTCTCGGTAACTCGGCTCTGTCTCCCGTGGGAGTGCAACGCCGGGCCTGGGTATGTCTCCCTATAGCCCCGCCTCTGACTCTACCGCGGGCTTGGCATGTGCGCGTGCGCTGGGTTTCCCCGCCCTTGGGCCTCCGCTCCTCGTAGAGCGGCAGCGCGCTCGCTTACCTGCACTATCGGTTCGATTGTGGATGACATCCGGCTTCTGACGCGGAGCCGGGCTCTAGCTTCCCGGCGCATCTGCCGGTATTGAATCATGATCCTCTTTCTTAGCTCATCCTCCAAACGAAAGTTATGAATCGCAACCATCCAAAGAATCTATTGGCCTTGGCCGATCCCTTTCCCACCCTCACTCCCGAATGCCACTCCCGCCCCAGCCTGCCTGTTTGCAACCCCAGCGCGCCTGTCGCTCATCCCATCCACCCGATCTCCCCCACGCCGTCCCATCCCTGTCCCTCGCAGGCCGCTGAATCGAGAATTGTGATCGGTCTCATAAAAGGTCCCGATTGTTATCCCGGTCGCTTTGCGCGCATACTGCAAGCACGCCGGTTAGTCACCCCTGTCTGCGAGGCCGGATGCAGCGTTTCGCTCAAGTTCTGTGTAATGATCCGCCTCCTCCCCGTCCATGGAAGAGTTCAAATTACTTGAAATTCCACTGAAAAGGCAGGTTCCTACGATGCGGTCATCTTTCGTTCTCGCCGTCCTAATCACGACGTGCGCCTTGGCGCAGACTCCTTCGCCCGCCTCCGCACCGCCCGACGCCTCCGCGGCGCAAGCGGCCCCTGCCACGCCCCCGCCCGCGGCCCCGGCAGCGCTCTCCACGCCTGCCGTAACCGGCCCGCTGTCCAACCTGCCCCCAGCCATGTTCGACGCCGGACCTTTCGGCAACATCGCCGTCAACGGCATCCTCGACGGCCTGGGCATGTGGACCGGCAATCATGTAGCGGGCGACAAAAGCGCGCAGGCGGCTCTGAGTAACGGGCAGGTCTTCATTCAAAAGACAGACGGCTGGTTCCAGTTCTACTTACAGGCCGGTGCTTATAATATCCCGGATCTTGGTGTGCCGTTCCTCTCCACCGAGAAGACCATTAGCGATCTCTATGGTCCGGTGCCGGTTGCGTTTGTGAAGCTGCAGGCGTCGAAGAATACCTCCTTCCTGATCGGCGCGCTACCGACCCTGATCGGCGCGGAGTACACCTTCACCTTCGAGAATATGAACATATCTCGCGGCCTGTTGTGGAACCAGGAAAACGCCGTCAATAAGGGCATCCAGGTGAATCAGACCATGGGCAAATACACCGCCTCGCTGAGCTGGAACGACGGCTTCTATTCCAACCGCTATTCGTGGCTGACCGGGTCCCTCACCTATGCCAATGGGCCCCATAGTTTGTCGTTCGTTGCCGGCGGCAATTATGGCAAAACCGCTTTCCAGACCTATGCCACGCCGGTGCAGAACAACAGCAGCATTTACAATTTCATTTACACCTACACCAAGGGCTCCTGGATCATCCAACCCTACTGGCAATACACCAATGTGCCCACTGATTTGAAGATCGGCATCCTTAAGGGCGCATCAACCGACGGCGGTGCGATCCTGGTGAGTCGCGCGTTCAAACACGGCTTCTCGCTCCCGGTCCGCTTTGAATACATCAAGAGCTCGGGAAACATCGCCGATCAAGCCGTCAATCTGATGTACGGTCCGGGTAGCTCGGGCACGTCGATCACGGTCACGCCGACCTATCAACACGGAGGCTTCTTCCTTCGCGGAGACTTTGCCTTTGCTCATGCCGGCAACGTTGCGCCGGGTGACGCCTTCGGCCTCACCGGTCTGAACCAGAACCAGTCCCGAGCCATGGCTGAAATGGGATTCATGTTTGGCAATAACATAGTCGAGAAGAAACTCTAACTTCAGGCGCTGGCCCTGCCCCGGCGCAAGGCCAGCGGCTCAATTCAAAAACACAAGGCCAGTCGGAAATCGCGAATCTAATCCTGCGTCACCATCTCAAAGCCCTCGAAAAATCGACGCGATTCTCGGCTGCATTTTCACCCTGCGCGCACCGCAAAAGCGCCCCCAAACACCGTGAAGGCACGGTGTTTCCCCGGCGCACACACGGTGTTGTCCCGGTGAAATCACGCGCGCCGCACGGTGAAATGCGCGCTGGATCCCCGCCCCGCCGCGCGCTCTCATCCATTTTCCCACCACTCATTCCCGGTCCCGGCACGCGACCTGGTCCATTGCCTTTTTCATCTCTCGCAGGGACCCCATCGCGCCATCTGGCACGCCCGCCGCGCTCAGCTCATCCAACGACCGGAAGAAACCGCGCGCATCCCGCGCCGCGATGATCCGCCTCGCCATCTGCAGGTCTACACCGGGTAACGTCATCAACTCCGCGACGCTCGCCGTGTTGATGTTGATCGTTAAAGGTTGTGTCCGCTGCGTATCCCAAACGGGTGACGCAATCTTGAACCCGGCATTGACCACCCACAGTCTCCGGTCCCAGATTTGCGTCGAGCATCCGCTTGCCTCCCGCCACCTCGGCGATCAACGCATTCAACACTGGAAACGCACGCTCCTGCCGAAAGACAGCGATGTCCCCGCGATGCCCAACGGTGGCCGCGCGCTGCAAAGCGGTCGCGACTTCCTGCGATGCCGTTGCCCCCCAGGTGGTTTCAATGAACAACTCATATATCCGCTTCGCCTCGTCGGGAAACAGCCTCGCATATTCGTTGACCAGCTCAATGATCGGCGGTCCAGTCGCAGTCCGGCCGCGGAGTTTCTCCATCGCCGCAAACAGCTTCAGATTCACGTTTTCGTAAGGCGTCACCGCCTCTTGCGGCGTCTCGACCGGCTGGCCAACGAAGGCCCTGTAGAAGGCCGGTTCGCGGTATGACTGGCCCAAGCGATGGTCGTTCACCATGCGATAAAACAACGTCGCGATCACCCCTTCGCTGGCCATCATCTCCTGGCCGTTCTTCAGTTCAGTTGGCAAGAATGTGGTCGATGTTTCGTCATCGATGAACAGCCGGTACAAGTCGGGATTCGCATCCAGCGCCAGCGCCGGTATCGGCTTGCGATGGATGAACCAGTTACGCTTTACTCCGTCGCTGCGCAGTTGGCCGTCGGCCGCGCTCAGCCAGAACAACTCGAGATCCGTCGCACCTCTGCCGTCCATCATTTTGCGAACGGCGGTGTTCGTGGTGGCATCGCGCGCCAGCGGCTGGAAGTGTTCTGCGTAGCCTTCGTAGAACGCGGTCGGGTAATCGGTCACGGTCATACTCTGGTGCATCTTCTGCGCTGGGCCGCACGGCACGCCGCCGATCAGTGTCTTCGTGATCAGGTGGCCCAGTTCATGCGAGAAGATCTCTTCGAAGCCCCCGCCATCTACGCTATCGTCGCGGACCACCAGGTCCACGTAGCCCGCCAGCACCAGCCTGCGTTTCCCAGTCGCATCTTCAAGCCAGAAGCCGAATCGCGCATACCCGCCTTCTTCGGTGGACATCAGCAGATACATGGGCGCGCTCAGCGCCTCCTCAGCCGCGGCGCCGGCTGTCTGACGCCGGCCTAGCGCCAGGTTGCGCGCATACCGATCCAGTTTCAGCACCTGCTGCGCGAAGCTCGTCTCCAATTCATGACGCACCTGGTTCACAAGTTTCGATTCCGCCGCCACGCGAAATACGGGGTAGGGTTTTCCCTCCGCCGTCGTCGCCGTGACAACGGATTGTTGCGAGTCGAGCACAGGAACCAACACTTCGCACGGCGTCGGCGGACGCTGCGGGGCTGCCCAGATAAGAACACTCCAAATCGGCACTGCTGCCAGGCGATGAAGTTTCATGTGCCTCCTCCGTGAGCGAGTATACAAGCCCGGACGAGCATCCACAAATCTCCTCCTCCCTCGCCGGCTGGCGTGGTGCAAACGCGCGCGTCTTGCAGTGCGGATCGAGCGCAGAAGCGGCGGCGAATCCGAAAGGGTGTTTCGGTTTTTGTCCGCAAGCGATTGATTCTAAGGCACCACAACCGTAACCCCTTACGGTTGTCTCGTTTGAAGCAAGCGCCGTCCGGCCCGCTGGAGCCTCTGCCGCGGCGACACCGTACAATAGATCCAATGGCGCAGAGAATCTGTCGGGCTGCCGAATTCAGGGATCTGCTGGAACGCCGCGCGCTGATCGCCGACGGCGCGATGGGCACGATGCTCTATGCCAAGGGCGTCTTCATCAACCGCTGCTTCGACGAACTCAACCTGTCGAATCCCGGAATGGTCGGCGAGATTCATCGCGAGTACGTTCGTAGCGGCGCGGAAATTCTGGAGACCAACACCTTCGGCGCCAACCGGCTCAAGCTGGCCAGCTTCGGCCTCGCCGATAAAACCGCCGAGATCAATCGCGCCGGCGTCCAGATCGCCCGCGAAGCCGCCCAGGAGCGCTCCGATGTCTTCGTCGCCGGCGCAGTGGGGCCGCTCGGCGTGCTGCTCGAACCCCTGGGCCCAACTTCGTTCGCCGAGGCCCGCGACGTTTTTCGCGAGCAACTCGAGGCGCTCGTGGAACAGGGCGTCGACCTGCTGGTGTTCGAAACTTTTCTGCATGTCCACGAGCTGCGCGAAGCGCTCTTGGCGGCGCGCGAGGTTGCAGGCCGCGACACCGTGCTGGTCGCGCAAATGACCATCGATGACGACGGCAACCTATTCGACGGCACGAGCACGGCAACCTTCACTGAGTTTCTGGATCAGTCGCCGGCCGACGTGATCGGCCTGAACTGCTCGGTCGGCCCCAAGGCCATGCTCGAAACGCTCGAGCGCATGCAGAGCTTGACCCGCAAGCCGCTCAGCGCCATGCCCAACGCCGGCCAGCCGGCCAAAGTCGAAGGACGCAATCTCTACCTGTGCTCGCCCGAGTACATGGCGCAATACGCGCGCCGCATGCTGTGGGCCGGCGTGCGCATCGTCGGCGGCTGCTGCGGCACTACGCCCGAGCACATCAAAGCCATCCGCAGCGAAGCGCGTTCGCTGCAGCCCGGCCACACCGCCGTCCAGGCCAGCGTCGAAGAGCGCAAAGAGACCGCCCAGGCCCTGGCGAAGGTTCCCGTGGCCGAAAAGTCGGCGCTGGGCGCGAGCCTCGCCGCCGGCCGCTTCGTCGCATTTGTCGAAATCCTGCCGCCCCGGGGCGTCAATCCCAGCAAGGAAATCGAAGGCGCCCGGCTGTGCAAGCAGCACGGCATCGACGCCATCAATGTGCCCGACGGTCCGCGCGCCAGCGCCCGCATGAGCGCCCAGGTCACCTGCCAGTTGATCCAGCGCGAGGCCGGCATCGAAGCGGTGCTCCACTTCTGCTGCCGCGACCGCAACATCCTAGGCATTCAGAGTGAATTGCTCGGCGCGCACGCCGCCGGCATTCGCAACCTGATCTGCATCACTGGCGACCCGCCGCGCATGGGCAATTATCCGGAAGCAACCGCCGTGTTCGACGTCGACTCCATCGGCCTCACCAACATCGTGAACGGCCTCAACCAGGGCCTCGACATCGGCGGCAATCCGATCGGCTCGCAGACCGCTCTCCTGCTCGGCGTCGGCGCCAACCCCGGCGCATTGAATATCGACGAGGAGATCCGGCGCACCGAGTGGAAGGTGCAGGGCGGCGCCGAGTACATCGTCACTCAGCCGGTCTTCGACCTGGACCAGGTCGAAGCCTTCCTGAAACGCATCGCGGCATTCCGCATCCCGGTCATCGCCGGCCTGTGGCCGCTCACGAGCTACCGCAACGCCGAGTTCATGGTCAACGAGCTGCGGGTGCCCGTGCCGGGCGAATTCATGGAGCGGATGCGGCTGGCCGACAGCCCCGAAAAGGCGCGCGCCGAGGGTGTCGCGATTGCCCAGGAGATGCTCGGGCGCATCCGCCATATGGTGGACGGCGTGCAGCTCAGCGCGCCGTTCGGGCGCTACAATCTGGCGATCGAAGTTGCCGCCGCGATAGGCCCGCGCTAGACTGACTGATTGGCCTGCGCGCAGGACGCGGGATGCGCGCAAGATATCATCACGTGACAGCCACCGACCTCGTTGAAATCGACCAGCATGAACCAGCCCCCGAGGCCATCGACCGGGCAGTCGCCATTATCCGGAAGGGCGGCGTCGTGGCCACGCCGACCGACGCGCTGTATGCGCTGGTCGCCGATCCCTTCAATCTCCAGGCCGTGAGAAATGTGTTTGCCGCCAAGGGCCGCATAGCGCTGCGGTCATTGCCCCTGCTGGTCACCGACTTCATGATGGCCGAGGACCTGGCCTCCGATCCGCCGGCCCGTTTCTACCTGCTGGCACGCCGTTTCTGGCCCGGCCCGCTGACCGTGATCGTACCGGCTTCGGCCAAGGTTCCGCTGCGAGTGACCGGCAATACGGGTCGGCTGGCGCTGCGCCAGTCGCGCTCGAAGGTCGCCCAAGCGCTGCTGGAAAAGATGGGCCAGCCGCTGGTTTCCACCAGCGCGAATGTGACGGGCGCGCCGACGTGCGCGAAGGGCATCGACGTTTTCGGCATCATGGACGGGCTGATCGATCTCGTTCTGGACGGCGGCCACTGCCCGGGCGCAGGCCCGACCACGGTGGACATCACGGAGCCGTACTGGCGCCTGATCAAGGAAGGCGCGATCCCCGAGCGCGAAATCGCCGAGTGCCTGAAAGGCGCCTGAGGGGCGCGGATTCTTTCCAGCGCAGCGGCAGGTTCGAGGTTACGGCACCGCGGCGGGGAGCGGCTCGGCGTGCACTGTGACATCGGCACCGGGCAGGATGCGCTGGATCGCGGTTTCGACTTCATCGGTCAAGGCGTGGGCGTGCGCGAGCGTCTGGGAGCCATCGACGAGCACGTGGGCGTCAACAAAAAGCTGCGCGCCGGAATAGCGCGCGCGCACCTGGTGGCAGTCGAGGATGCCCGGAACGGTTTCGGCGGTGGCTTTGATCCGCTGTTCCAGTCCCCTCGGCGCCGCGTCCAGCAGGGCCTGGACGGTGCGTAGCCCCAACTCGCCGCAAATGAAAAACACGATGCCCGCGACGATAAGGGCGGCGACTGCGTCGGCACTTCTCAGAAAAGCGAACGTCGGGCCGCGCTCGCTCAGCTTGACGCACGCCAAGCCGACGATCACGACCGCGGAACTCCAGATATCGGTGCTGAAGTGCAGTGCGTCGGCTTCGAGCGCCTGGCTGTGGTGCTTCTTCGCAGCGGCCGAGAGCATGCGCGAGCGCGAGTAATCGACGACCATCGAGAACGCCATGACGGCGAAGGACCACACGGTCACTTCGATTTCCGTGCGGCCGTGGATCAGGCGCGCCAAGGCGCTATAAACAACCCAGACGCAGGTCGCAAGCAGAAGCAGCGTCTCGAGCAAAGCGGAGAGGTTCTCGACCTTGCCGTGGCCGTAGGGATGATTGCTATCGGGAGGCTTGCCTGAGATCCGGACGGCGAACCAGGTCATCAAGGCAGCCGCAAGATCGAGGGCCGAGTGCGCCGCCTCGGCCAAGATACCGAGCGAGCCGGTGAGAAGGCCGACGACGATCTTGAGAGTGGTCAGGCCAATGGCCGCGACAACGGAACTGGCGGCCGCTTTGTTCTTCTCCTGATAGGCTATGGTGTGCGTCACGCCGAGGCGTCCTTGTCTGCCATGATGGCACGCGCAGCAAAACGAAACGGCACGGCACTAACGCGCCTTTCTGGCAGGCAGGAAGCGGTCGTCCTCAACCGGGGGCGAATGCACGAGTGACACACGGCTCACTGGTATGAAAACCGGAGGACAGACGGCTGAAGTCCGCACGGCGCAGCAAAGGCAGAGGGTGATTCCGGAGAGTCGTGCGAGCCTAGGACAGAGACGTCAGTCCCCGGTTTTCGCGCGCGCGGCTCAGCGGCTCAGTAACAATAGTGGCTCAGCAACGTCGCCTCCAAGACAGGACATTAGCCGGTCAGAGGATGGCGAGGACGCGCGCGCCGAGGGAGTCGATGGGCTCGGTGCCCACGAGAACCAGGCCGGCATGGGCTTCGGTTGGCAGCACGTGCAGGCGGGCCATCGGCTGGACGGTGGTTTCGAATTGCCAGCGCACGCTCTCGGGCGATCGGCCGCGCTCGCGCACGTCGCGCGCCGTGCGACGCTCGAGGCAGACCTCGTCGGCCGCGGTGACGAAGAGCCGGGTGCGCATCAAGGCTCGCACCGCGGGCCAGTAGAGCGCGAAGAGGCCTTCGAGGATCATATAGTCGCCGGGCTCGACGAGCGCTTCATCGCGGGCGCGCGTGTGCGTGGTGAAATCGTAGCGTGGCGCGCGAACCGGCTGCCCCGCGGCAAGCAATTGGACGTGCTCCAAAATCAGAGGGTATTCGAGCGCGGCGGGCTCGTCGAAATTGCGCCGGGCACGCTCTGCGAGCGGCAGATCGCGCATGTTGACATAGTAGTGATCGAGATTGAGCACCGGCGCGTGAAGCCGCGCGGCGAGCCAGCGCGCGAGCTCCGTCTTGCCCGCGCAGGAAGGCCCGGCGATCCCGATCAGGTGCGGGCGCGCGGCCATGGCAGCGTCTCCCGGGGTCAAGCGCGCGGCGCCGTTTGCGAGACGACGGCGGGAACCGGGGGAGGTGGCGGCGCAGACAACCGGACGCTCACGAGTTTCGAGACGCCCTGTTCCTGCATGGTGACACCATACAGGCCTTCGGCGGCCTCCATCGTCTTCTTTGCATGTGTGATGACGATGAACTGTGTCTGCGCCGCCATATCCTTAATCAACTGCGTGAAGCGGCCGACGTTGGCCTCATCGAGAGGCGCGTCGACCTCGTCCAGAATGCAGAAGGGGCTGGGCTGGAAGCGGAAAATGCCCATCAGCAGAGCGACCGCCGTGAGCGCTTTCTCGCCGCCGGAGAGCAGCAGCACATTCTGCAGCCGTTTGCCGGGAGGCTGAGCCACGATTTCGATGCCCTGTTCGAGGGTGTCGCCATCGCCGGTCAAACGCATCTCGCCCACGCCGCCACCGAAAAGCTTCGTAAACATTTCCTTGAAGTTCTGGTTTATGACTTCAAAGGCCTGGTTGAAGCGCTTGCGGCTTTCGGTGTCGATTTCGTTGATTGCCTTTTCCGTGTCGCGAATGGAGTCGAGCAGGTCCTGGCGCTGGGCGTTGAGGAAATCGTAGCGCTGGTGCGCCTCCTGATATTCGTGCCAGGCCTCGGGGTTGACTGGACCGAGGGCTTCGATGCGCTTGCGGATCTCGACGACCCGTTCTTCGGCCTCAACGACAGCGCACTCATCCTTCTCCAAGGCCGCTGCCGCCACGGCGACGGCGGTTGCGTCGATATCTTCAGACGCGGTTCGAGAAGCCTGCTCACCCTCCTGCGCCTGGGCCGCCTCCGCGGCTGCGCGCACCATTTCCGCCGCGAGATCGGCGACCGGAATATTGAGATCCTTGCGGCTGGTCTCGTCCAGGTACTTCAACTCGCTCTGGCGGCGGACGAGTTCGAGTTCAATCTGGCCGCGGCCTTCGAGAGCATTTGCCGCGCTCTGGCGCAATCGCTTGAGATCCTCCTCGCCGGCCTGGAGCGAGGCGCGCTCCGAGGCTTCCCGTTCGGCGAGGCCGGCGACGGACGTTTCGAAGTGCTGCTGCTCATCCTGCAAGGAGGTGGCGCGCAGGTCGAGCGCGAGGTTGTTTTCGAGCAGGCGGGTGCGAGAAACGCCGAGCCGCTCCAGCTCGCTGGAGAGATTGGCGCGACGATTGAAGACTTCGCGGTTCTGCTGATCGAGGCGTGCCATTGCGCCCTCGAGGCCGCGGCGGCGTTCGTCTAGTCCGGCGAGCTCGACGCGCAACACGGAGTGCTCCTCGGAGAGCAGAGCCACGCGCAGGCGGAGCTGCTCGAGTTCGGAGCGCCCATCCTCGAGCGCTTTCTCGAGGGCCGAGCGCGCCGCGTCTTTTTCGACGATGAGCGCCTGCTTGCGTTCGCGCTCGGCGCGCGATTGGGCGGAGTCGCGGGCCAGCCGGTCGAGCTCGAGCCGCGCCGAGGAGAGCTTCTGTGCGGCGCGCTTGGACTCCTCCGCGATCTTGCGCATCTCCTGGTCGAGCAGCAGGGTTTCCTTCTCCTGCCTCTGCAGCTCGGTGCGGACGATGTCCAGTTCTTCGGCGAGAAGCTGGCTGGCCTTTTCGAGTGAGTCGAGTAGTTCCCGCGAAGCGATGGCTTCGCGATTCTTTTTCTCGTACAACGCGGAAAGTTCGCGCAGCTCGCGTTTCATCGCCAGCGGACCGCTGGCCGACTTATTGCCTCCCGTCACGGCGTGGCCGTGGTAACAAGCTCCGTCGTCGAGGAGGAAAAACAAATCCGGGTATTGAAACGCCAATTGCTCGGCACAAGCGCGCGACTCGGCGAGATAGCAGCGCGCGAGGCGCGGCAGCAACTCGGCCGGGGCATTGGTGAGCCCGTTGGTGAATCGAATGCCTTCGCACAAGCGACCGGCGATGCCGGTTTCAGGACCGATGGGCGGCTCGGCGACGGGCGCGAAGTGAACATCGGACTTATCGTTCGTAAAATCGGGTTCGACCAGGAAGGTGGCACGGCCGTCGAGTTCGGCCCGCAGAAGCTCGATGCCACGCTGGGCCTCGCCCCAGTCGCGCACGACGAGGTATTCCAGCTCTTCGTGGAGGAACTCTTCGGCGGCGCGCTCGAAGCGCGGATCCTTCAACTCGATGAAGTCGGCGAGAACACCGACGGGCTTCAGCCCCTGGGCCTGATTCTGTTCAATCGCGGTGAACAGGCGCTTGACCGAGGTATTGGCGTACGAACGATGCTGGAGAATCTGGGCGAGCGAATCGCGGCGGGCGCGCAGACCTTGCGTTTCGGAGTTCAACGCATCCAGATCGCGGCGGGTTTGCTGAACGGCCTGGCGCTTCTCCTGCGACTCGGCGTCGATGCGAGCGCGGCGTTCGGCCAGGGACTCAAGTGCCAACTGGCGCGCGGCCAGACGCTCGCCGAATTCAGTGCGGGAAACTTCGAGAGTCTGGAGTTCGGCGCTGGCGCTCTCTTCGTCCTTGCGCACACGCGCTGTGTCGCGGTCGATGGAGGCCAGGTAGGCGTCGATCTGTCCGAGTTGATTACGCAAGCCGGAGACTTCGCCGAGGAGGCGGACCACTTGCTGGCGCGAAGATTCGAGGTCACGCTCGCGTTCGCGAAGCTGGTTCTGAAGCGTGTCGCGATCAGCGGTCTTGGCCTGCAGACGCTCGCGGGCCTGCTCCGCGGCGGCGTGAATCTCAGCGAATGAAACATCGAAGTGTTCGCGTTCCTGCTCGAGCGCTTGCAGACGCTCGGAGAGTTGGCCGGTCTCGGTTTCCCCGTCCTGGAGACGCTGCTCGATGCCCGCGACCTGCCGGGCCTGCGAATCGATCAGACCGCGCGTACGTTCAATTTCGACGCGCACTTCGGCCAGGCGCTTACGGGCCTCGGTTAGTTCCGCTTCAGTCTGATAGCCGCGCTCACGCGCCGCGGCAAGCTCCTTTTCACCGGCCTCTACCTCGGCCTGCAGGCGCTGGGATTCGAGCGCTGCCTGCTGCAACTCAGCAGCGACGCGCGCGGCTTCGCGCGCCAGCAGGTAGTAACGGCCAGTCAGCGCCGTGCGCAATTGAGAGTCGAGTTCGTTCTTCAACTCCTCGTAACGCCGCGCCTTGCCGGCCTGGCGCTTGAGCGAGTTCACCTGGCGGCCGACTTCTTCGAGAATGTCGAAGACTCGCGTCAGATTCTGCTTGGCGCCTTCAAGCTTCGCTTCGGCCAGACGGCGCTTGGTTTTGAACTTACTGATGCCGGCCGCTTCCTCGATGATGCCGCGACGATCGAGCGGCTTGGACGAGAGGATCTGGCCTATCCGGCCCTGCTCGATGATGGCGTAGGATTCGGGGCCGAGGCCCGTGCCCATGAAGAGTTCCTGGATGTCACGGAGGCGCGCCATGCGGCCGTTGATCAGGTACTCGCTTTCGCCGGAGCGGAAGAGCCGGCGCGTGATGGTGATCTCCTGCTCGTGACGAGGCCACGCGGCGGCCGCGGAGAGTGCCGTATCGGGGACGGCGGCGTGGCCGTTGGCATGACCGTTGGTGTGACCATTCCCGTTGGTGTGGCCGTTGCCATTGGTGTGAGAGTCCGCCGCGACGTGTTCGATCTTCAGGGCGCCGGCGTCGAGTTCGACCGGCGCAGGCTGTTCGGCGACAATCGCAGTGGCGGCAGCCACGGCGACTTCGACCGTTTCTCCGCTGGATGGAGAACCGGGTTGCGCGAGCCTGGCAGCCTTAGATGCGTCGGGACGCTGGCCGGGGATGGAAGTCTTGCCTTCCGGATCGACCAAGGTCATCGTGACCGTCGCCATGCCGACGGGTTTGCGGTCGCGGGTTCCGGCGAAAATCACGTCCTCCATGCGGGAGCCGCGGAGGGTTTTCGCAGACTGTTCGCCAAGCACCCAACTGATGGCGTCGCTGAGGTTGGATTTGCCGCACCCGTTGGGGCCCACTACAGCCGCCACGCCGCTCCCCGAGAAGCGCATTTCCGTGCGGTCACAGAACGACTTAAACCCTTGAATTTCAATACGCTTAAGTATCAACAAAGGCGGTTTCCTCTCAACGGAATGCCAATGGTTCCGGCGCGCTCGATCCGCTATGCCGGACGAACGGCCGCTCGGGGGAGTGTGATTTCACAGTAACCGGACTGGGACTCGAAGTCAAGCACCATGCCCCATTATTGAGGGGCTAAAAACTCAAGCCTACTAGGAGTAGTGGTCGGGCAGCGGACGCCCGGCTCCTGCGTCGTCAAGAAGAGCGCACCTCATTATACGCGTGGAACGCTCGAATCGGGCTTCGCGACGCTGTATCGAAGGCTGACAAAGGTACGGCGAAAGAGAGGGGTAATGAGTTGATTTTGGATGGAAAAGCCACGGATTCCCGACACAAGAAGTTGACAATTGTCGAGCGCGAGCCTGGGCCGCAGGGGCACATAACCCCTTCCTGGAGTCTGGACGTTTCGCGGGGACACAACGCCGCCGCGTTTAGGAGCCAGCGGGAGCGGTCCCCGTCGAAGGTTGAATCGGCTTGTTCAGCGGCGCGCCCGGGAACTCCTTCACCGGTTCCTTCAAGTTGTCCGGAAAAAGCGGCGTGCGGGTGTTGATATCAAACAAGGTGAAGATCAGGAACACGGCGAGGAAGAGCAAGCCGGAGACGAAGATCACGGCACTCAATTTGTCGTGGCGCAGGTTCATGAAGAAGAGCGCCACGAGTGACGCCTTCAGTGACGCGATGATCAGCGCGATGACCGTATTGTACGGACCGAAGTTAATGCCCGCGGCAGTCACCGTCGCGGCAGTCAGCACGAGCAGAACGAGCAAGATGAGAGCGTAGGTCCTGGGCCCGGTAACGGGATGCGCGTGAGCGGCGGTTGCTTCGATGTCTTCCCTAACCCCGATGTTTTCCATGCTACCGTGCCTCCTCAGGAAATCAGATACATGAGCGGGAAAAGGTATATCCAGATCATGTCCACCAGGTGCCAATAGAGCCCGACGAGATCGACCGGACCGAAATACACGGAAGAAAAATCGCCGCGGAGCGCGCGCCGGAGCAGCCACGAGATGGCGCCCATGCCGGCGAGCACATGGATGCCGTGCAGACCGGTCATCATGAAGTAGAAACTGAAAAACATGAACTGACCGGGCACGGTGTCGCCCTGATGCGTGTAGAACTTGCCCGGCAGCAGCCCTTCCTCGAACTTATGGTTGTACTCGAAACCTTTGACGACCAGGAACACGCAGGCGAGGAGCAGCGTCAGGCTCAAAAACAGGATCAGGAGTTTGCGTTTCGATGTCTGAGCCGACCAGACGGCCATAACCATAGTGAAACTCGAGACCAGCAGCACGACCGTGTTCAGCGTGCCGAGCGGACGGCTGAGGTGATGATGGGCCTGCATGAACGCCTCGGGGTGCTTGGCATGCATAATCGCGTAGCCGACGAACAGGCCGCCGAACAGGAGCACTTCGGTAACCAGGAACAGCCACATGCCGATCTTCGAAGCATCGAATTGCTGCCCCATCCCCTGGAAATGGTGCTGCAGGAACGGCGAATGTTCGGGTTCGGCGTGGACGGTTGTTGTTGCTTCACTCATCGTGGATTTCTCTTAGATATCAAGTCGCGCGGTCTCGGGTTCGCTCAGCCTTCGTGCCTTTCGACGCCCAGCGGCACCGGCACCGGGCGGTAGTCGTAGGGACCATGCTGCGGCAGGGGTTGTCCCTCAAAGTTGTGCGTCGGGGGCGGCGAGGAAGTCATCCACTCCAGCGTCTTGCCGCCCCATGGGTTGTCAACCATTCCCTTCGGCCGGCGCAGTGATGCGAGCAGAGTGGCCAGAGCGAGAAACAGTCCCGCGGCCAGAATCCAACTGCCGATGGTGGAGGCGACGTGCAACGCCTGAAACTGCGGGAGGTAGTTGAAATACCGGCGCGGCATGCCGCGGCTGCCCAGAACAAACTGAGGAAGAAATGTTGCGTTGAAGCCGATGAAAGTCAGCACACATCCGAGGCTCGCGAGGGTCTCGTTGTACAGGCGGCCATACATCTTCGGCCACCAGTAGTGCACTCCGGCCAGCAGCCCGAACAGATTGGAGCCCGCCATTACGAAATGGAAGTGCGCGACGACGAAGTATGTGTCGTGTAGGTGGACGTCGGTGGCCAAAGAGGCAAGGAACAGACCGGTCAGACCGCCGATGGTGAACAGCAGCAGGAACGCGATGGCGTAAAGCATCGGCGTACGCAGCTCGATGGAGCCCTCCCACATGGTGGCGATCCAATTGAACACTTTGATGGCCGATGGAATTGCGATAAAAAAGGTCAGGAACGAAAAGATCGCGCCGGCGTAGGTGCTCATTCCCGCGACAAACATGTGATGCGCCCAGACCAGGAAGCCGAGCAGCGCGATTGCCACGGAGCTGAACGCGATGGCCTTGTAACCGAAGATCGTCTTATGAGAAAAAGTAGGAATCACCTCGGACATGACCGCCATGGCCGGTAGGATCATGATATAAACCGCCGGGTGGGAATAGAACCAGAAGAAGTGCTGAAACAGCACCGGGTCGCCGCCGAGCTGCGGGTCGAAGATTCCGATGTGAAACACACGTTCCATCACCAGTAGCAGCAAAGTAATGCCGAGTACGGGCGTGGCCAGAATCTGTATTAGCGCCGTTGAGTACATGCCCCAGCAGAACAACGGCATGTCGAACCAACCCATGCCAGGCGCGCGCAGTTTGTGCACTGTAGCTATGAAATTGACGCCCGTGAAAATGGATGAGAATCCTAGAACGAACGCGGCGAGAACCATCAAGGTCACGCCGCCGCCGGTGGTCGTACTGTAGGGCGTGTAAAAGGTCCAACCAGTGTCGACGCCTCCCATAAAGAGCGTGCCCAGCGCCATCAGGGCGCCAGTCCAGTACAGGTAGAGGCTCATCAGGTTAATCCGCGGGAAGGCGACGTCTTTTGCGCCAAGAAGCAGCGGCAAGGCGAAGTTACCGAGCGCGGCGGGGATTGCCGGAATGATCACCAGGAACACCATGATGGCGCCGTGCAGGGTAAACACGCGGTTGTACTGCTCAGCGCTCATGATGGTTCGGCCGGGCGTCAGATGTTCCAAACGGATCAGCATGGCGAACAGGCCGCCGACAATCATGAAGAACGTAACCGACCACAGGTACATCAGGCCGATCCGCTTATGGTCAACGGTGGTCAGCCAGCTCCTGAGGCCTGGTGGATCGTCGAGGTAGTCGCCGTGTAGATGAGCCGAGTGGCCGGTGGCCGTCGTGGAGAGTGCATCCGCCATTTTGAGATTCTCCGTTCTAATAGCGCCTTTATTACTTCAGCGATTTGATGTACTCGATCACACCCAGGATTTCGCGCTCGCGCAATAGACCCTGAAAAGTCGGCATGATCGGCTCGTAGCCCTGTAATAGGACTGTTTGCGGATAGAGAATGCATTGTCGAATATAGTTCTCGTCCACTAGGTGACCCTTGCCGTCGGTGCCCATGTTAACCTGGCCGTAGATGCCCTTCCAGGATGGACCCTGGCCGCGCGTGCCATCGATGGAGTGGCACGTCGCGCAGCCTTTGTTCTCGTAAACCTGCCGACCGAGTTCTGGAAGCGGCATCTGCCGAACCTGCTCGTCGCCTTCCCGCAGGAAGGTCTCGTACTGCTCTTCGGTGTCAACGTGAATTGTGGCGAGCATGTCGGAATGGCCTTTGCCGCAGTACTCGGCGCAGAAGACCTGCTGAACGCCAGGCTCAGTTGCAGTAAACCAAAGTTGCGTATAACGGCCGGGAATGACATCGCGCTTCAAACGAAAGCTCGGGACAAAGAAGCTATGAATCACGTCCTCGGAGTGCATTACCAGCTTCACGGGCTTATTCAGAGGCACATGAAGGTCGTTCAGCGTGCGCGTGCCGTCGGGATACTCGAACTGCCAGACCCACTTCTTCGCGGTCACAACGATTTCCGTGGCGTCATTCGGAGCCACGGCCGCTTTGACGTAACCTTTGAAGCCCCAGAAGAAAATCATCATCACTACGAGTAACGGGATGATGCTCCAGACGAGTTCCAATTTCGTGTTGTGGGTGACGTGCGGCGTGAGGTCGTTTGACGAGCGGCGGCGCCAGCGGCGGGCCGCGTAGAAGGTCAAGCCGGCGTTGAAGAAGAAGAAGAAAATCGTGAGGTAGATGATGAACATGAAGAGCCCATCTACGTCATTGGCGTGGGTTGCGGCCGCGTGGGGCAGCAAAAATCTCTCAAACCAATTCATTTTGCAGTCACCATTGGACGAATCGTTGCCGCAGCCGCCCGCTCACGGCGCCAGAGGCCGTACAAGATAAAACCGAGAATAAGAACAGTCAGCGCGCCGCCGATACGCATGAAGTTTTCCGCGAACGGCACGTAGCCCTTGGCCGCGGGGTCATAGTGATAGCAGAACAAAAGAATTCTGTCGGTGACGCCGAACTGTTCCTTCGCCGCCTCCGTCAGGCCCAGGCGAATATCCAACGGTTTGAATTGGACGCCGTATAGATAGCGGCACACGCGGCCCTCCGGGCTCAGAATGAACACGACAGCGGGATGCGCGAACTGACCCGTCTGCTCATCGAACTTGTAGCCGAAACCCACCTGGTAGGCAAGTTTCCGCGCATTGTCCGAGTTGTCGGTCAGGAAGTGCCAACCGGGCGCTGGGCGTCCAAAGCTCTCCAGATATGCTGCCTTCTTCTCACGAGCCAGTTGGAAGTTCTCCGCAGGATCGAAGCTGATCGTCACGATTTCATATTCGTCGCCGGGCGTCCAATCGAGCTTGCGCAGGGATTGGACCTGAGCGTTCAGCACCACATTGCACAACATCTTGCAGGTGTAATAGACCAGGTTCAGGATTACCGGCCGGCCCGCGTGAAAGTACTCCTTGAGGGCATGCGGGTAACCGTCCTCGGCGATAAAGGTGAGATTCAGATCCACCTTCTGATTGAGGTGCTCGGTGACGGCGACCTGTTCCAGTTCCAGCGGCTTGCGCTCTTCGGGAGAATCAGCGAAGACGCTCCCGACCAAGGCCAGAAAAGCCGCAGCGAGAAAACTACTTTTTCGCAACAGACGCATCGTGTGCAGCCGGTGATCCCTTCGTTATCATTTCGGGCTCGGCAATACTCGCCGCGGTGCCGGTTCCATCAGCTTTCCAGCGCATACCGGCTGCCCCACCGGGCAGTTCGGGTTGGGCCGGATAGGTCTTAGTATTCCAACTGAACTGGCCATGCTTCGCTTCCAGTTCGACAAGTTCCATGGAGCGTTCTACGCTCAGGCGAACAATGCCTCTCTGCTTATCGATATAGCCGTACTTGTGAAGTTGCTCATCTTCTCGCTCATGAATCGCGATAAGTTCCTTACTGGCCACGCCGGTGTACTGGCTGAACTCAACCTGCTCGTAAGAGACGGTATAGAACCAATAAACACCAATGCATAAAGCGGCCAAGATGATTACTGTCGTGACGGCAATGACGACAATCATACCGGCTTTCGGATCTCGATGGTCGAAATCCACAGCCGTCTGGAATTGGACGTCTTTGCGAACATCTTGTTCAATGTCTGCCATTGATTCCTCCTGACGGCCCTAAGCGTTATGGAAGGCCAGACACTGCTTCAGGCGTGGATCGCCCACGGGCACCAGAGGCGTTTCGCGGAAGCTCGACCAGAATGCCAGGCTCATCGTAGCGGTGATCGCGACCAGGCAGACAGGGCTGAGCCAGTGCATGCCGAAGCCACGCTGATAGAAGACAGGCATTACCTGCCAATAAAGATCGACGTAATGCATAAGAAGCAGCCAGCCGGCGAAAAAGGCCAATGCCCCGCGGTTCCGCTTGAGGGCGCGCGGCAACATGGCGAACAAAGGGATCAAGAAGTGACCGGCAATAAGTAATAGAGCCACATACAGCCACGAACCATCGATGCGCCGCTTGAACCAGATGGTCTCTTCCGGCATGTTTGCGTACCAGATCAGCATGTACTGGGAAAACGCGACATAGGCCCAAAACACCATCAGCGTGAATAGCCACTTACCGAGATCATGATAATGCTCAGTGTTAACCGTGTTCAAAAGATAACCATTCGCCCGAAGCCACAGACAAACGATAATGAGAACCGCCATGAAGCCCATAGCTCCGCCCGCGAGGAAGATCACTCCGAACATTGTCGAGTACCAGCGTGCGTCGAGCGACATGATCCAGTCAAAGGAGGCCACCGAGCCGCCGATGAAGAGCAATAGGACCCCTGGCGCACTCCAGCGCTCGGCGCTTAAGGTCTGCTGTACGGATCCGGAATCGTCCTGCCGACGTGATTTGTTGTATAGGATCAGCGCCCACAGGCTGAATAAAGCGATTACCAGAAAGCCACGAATCGCAAACCACTGGTCATTAAGGTAGCCAAGTTTTTGTCTGAGCAGCGGGTCCTGAGCGGCATCCGCGTGCGACCAGGCATATAAGTAATGCAGACCAAAGGTAAGCGGCACGAACAACGGCAGAAAGAGCGGCATGGTCCGCATCAGCGCCTCCATCAACCGCCGCACCGTTACGCTCCAGGCGGCGCCCGTCAGATGCTGCAGCATCACGTAGAACAAAGCACCGATGGCGACACTGATGCAGAAAAGAAAAGCGACAAGATAGGACGAGAAAAAGCTCTCAGGCTCACTCACGCAGCCGATGATAGCGGCGATCCAGCCAATGATCGCAATGAAGAGCATTGAGTTCCGCACGCGCACCCAAGTGTCCACTGGGACGCAGTATGTGTCATTCGCACCAGGGTGCGGAGCGCTGGAATGTGCGATTTTTGGGGATTGCACCATGGTCTACCTCAACCTCGTCTGAACCTCGGAGGGAACATCAGCCAACTTGCCGAGCCATGCGCGCTGCAACACGCGTACGTAGGCAACAATGGCCCAGCGATCCTTTTCGGTAATCTGAAACCGGTAGCTGGGCATACTCCGGCGTCCGTTCGTAACAACATGGAACAACTCGCCATCCACGAAGCTGACGATCCGCTCGTCGTGCATGTTGCCCGGGATCCAGTTGCTCTTTGCCGGAACCACGCCGCGGCCAGAGCCGGTCCGGTCGTGGCATGGTGAGCAATAAACATTGAACTTGGCTTCACCGCGCTCCAGCAGCGCGCGGTCCATGGGCACTGGATTTCTCGCAACATACGTTCCATCAGTTTCGATGCCGGTCGAGTACGGAACATCCGGACTGTAGGTCTCTTGCGCTACCGTGTAGGCCACGGGACGGCGGCTGCCGCGGCGGTCGGAGAAGAACGGGCTCGCGCTCTCATACTTCACTTTGTCCTGTTTCTTCATGTCAGGGAAGATCCAGAAGGGAGGCTCGCGCGTAGGAAAGTTCGCACAGGCCGCGCTGAGCAGACTTAGAGCGATGACCGCGAGGGCAGCAACCGTGCGCTTGTTGGCAATTGGGAAGTCCATGACTTACAGGTCGACTCCTCAGGCTTCGACCAATTCCGTGTGGCGGCTGCCGAGCGAATCGAGCAGCGTCCTTACTTCTTCGCCTCTGAACTTCGGATCGGCCGCCTCGACAGCAAGCAAGAATCTATCGTTGGTAGCGCCTTCCGACTGAGAGTAGTTGAAAAATGGATGATAGTAGGTGGGCAGCCGGTTGAGGTGGAACATACCCAACACGGCCCCAAAAGCGCCGAATAGCACGGTCAGTTCGAACATGATCGGCACCGAAGCTTCAAAAGCAAAGAGTGGTTTGCCGGCAATTACGAGCTTGTAGTCCACCGCGCCGGTCCACCACTGCAGCGCGACTGCGCTAGCTAGCCCCAGCAGCGCGGCGACGATGACAATCCGCCCAAGCGGCGAGCGCGGCTCACCCAGGGCCTCGTCAATGCCGTGAATGGGGAAGGGCGAGTAGGCTTCGAGTTTCGTGAAACCGGCTGTGCGCAGAGTACGGATGGCGCGCAGCAGATCTTCAGGAGATTCGAAGTCACCGACGACACCGTAGCACTTAATCTCAGCGGTAGACTTGAGAAACGCAGGTAGTGGCAGCTTGTTGAGAAAGCTCGTGCTCATTCGTGAGCTCCCTTCTGCTGTTGGTTCTGCTGATATAAAACGCCTTTGATCTCGCTCATCGCGATGGCGGGCAAGAAGCGCAGGAACAACAGGAAAAACGTGAGGAACATGCCGATGGTGCCGGCGAACGTGCAAATATCCACCCAGGTCGGAGTGAAATAACCCCACGAAGCAGGCAGAAAATCTCGATGCAGCGAGGAGGCGATGATGACAAAGCGTTCGAACCACATGCCGATGTTGATGAAGATAGCCAGGACGAACATCAGCGCAGGCGTCGTGCGAAACTTCCTGAACCAGAAGAGTTGCGGTACGACGACGTTGCAGGTGATCATCGTCCAATAGGCCCAATAGTAAGGCCCAAAGGCGCGGTTGATGAATGCGAACCGCTCGTAGGGATTGCCGCTATACCAGGCTATGAAGAACTCCGTGGCGTAGGCAAAGCCCACGATAGAGCCCGTCGCGAGTATCACCTTGCACATATTCTCGAGGTGCTTGATGGTTATCAGGTTTTCCAGGTTATAGACCCAGCGCGCAACGGTCATCAGCGTTACAACCATCGCGAAACCGGAGAAAATTGCGCCAGCGACAAAGTACGGAGGAAAGATTGTCGTGTGCCAGCCGGGCAGCACCGCAGTAGCAAAATCGAACGACACGATTGAGTGCACCGAGAGTACGAGAGGCGTGGAAAGGCCAGCTAGAATCAAGTACGCCAATTCATAATGCCGCCACTGCGACGCGGAGCCGCGCCAGCCCAAGCTCAGCAGTCCGAACACCAGCTTGCGCATTCGATTCGTCGCGCGATCGCGCAGCGTTGCCAGATCGGGAATGAGACCGGTAAACCAGAACAGCGCCGAGACGGTCGCATAGGTCGAGACCGCGAATACGTCCCACATCAAAGGACTGCGGAAGTTCTGCCAGAGGTGTAGGTACGAATTCGGCAGCGGGAAAAGCCAGTAGATCGCGCGCCACGGACGGCCGGTGTGGAACAGCGGATAGATGCCCGCGCTGGCGACGGCAAACAGCGTCATCGCCTCAGCCGCGCGGTTGATCGAAGTCCGCCACTTCTGGCGGAACAGGAACAGAATCGCCGAGATGAGTGTGCCAGCATGGCCAATGCCGATCCACCAGACGAAGTTGGTGATGTCCCAGCCCCAGCCAACCGGGTTGTTATTGCCCCACACGCCGATGCCGGTAGTGACGAGATACGTCAAACACCCGAAAAGCATCAGCGTCATGAGGCTCGTGACAGCGATCGCATAGTACCACTGCTTCGGCGGCTTGTTCTCCGTGATGGCGCTGACCTTCTCGCTGACGTCCGCATACGTCATCCCGCCCTGCACCAATGGCGGGCTCAGCTCGAAGTCGGGATCGATGGCCAGGTCTGCCATGGACTAGGGATTCTCCTTCTCCGCGGCGGCCTCTAGCGCGGGATTCGGATTGCGCAGCCGGGCGAGGTAAGTGGTGCGGGGGCGAATGTTCAATTCGCCAAGCAGTTCGTAATCGCGGGCCTGTTGTTTCAACTTCGACACGCGGCTTTGGGGATCGTTGATGTTTCCGAAAACGATCGCGTCAGCGGGACAAACCTGCTGGCAGGCGCTCACGACCTCGCCTTCCCGCAGCAGCCGCCGCCCATCTGCATTCGCCGCGATCTTGCCGCGCTCAATGCGTTGTACGCAGTACGTACACTTCTCCATCACGCCCCGCATGCGCACCGTCACATCCGGGTTGAAGACCAGCTTGCGGACTTCCGGCACGTTCTTGTTCCATGCCAGGAAATTGAAGCGGCGCACTTTGTAAGGGCAGTTGTTCAGGCAGTATCGCGTGCCGACGCAGCGGTTGTACGCCATGTCGTTCAGACCTTCGGGGCTGTGCGACGTCGCCGCCACGGGGCACACCGACTCGCACGGCGCGTTCTCGCACTGCTGGCACGCCATCGGCTGCGTAACCACCTGCGCTTCCTCGTCCGAGCCCGTGTAGTAGCGGTCCAGACGGATCCAGTGCATTTCGCGTCCGCGCCGCACCTGGTCCTTGCCGACCACCGCAATGTTATTCTCCGACTGGCACGCCACCAGGCACGCATTGCAGCCAATGCAGGCGCTCAGATCGATCGACATGCCCCATTGGTAGCCCTTCGAATAGTCATGGAAGGGGAACAGCGTGAGGCCATTGGGCGACTCGGCCATCTCCTTAATAGCCGCGGGTTCCTTCTGGTATTCCTCGCTGCTGGCCTCGCGCACGATGGGCCGGCCTTCCATGCGGTGGTGCTCCTGCGTCGTGACGATCTGATAGGTATCGCCGGTCTTTTTCAAGTCCACTTGAGACACGAAGAAGAATTGATCCGTGGTGCGCAAGCCTTCCACGCGATGCCCGACGCCCTGTCCCACGCGCCCGCAGGCCGCGCGTCCGTAACCGAGAAACAGCGAAATCGAATCGTCGGCATGGCCCGGCTGCACCATCACCGGCACTTCGATCTTCTGTTGGCCCTTCGAAAGCGAGACCAAATCGCCGTCGCGCAAACCCAACTTGCCAGCCGTGGTCTTGCTGATCAGCGCGACGTTATCCCAGACGATTTTGGTCATCGGATCAGGCGCTTCCTGCATCCACGCGTTGTTGGCAAATCGTCCGTCGTAGGCGCTGTGGCTCGGATAAAACACTGCTTCGAGGCCTGCCCGCGCCGGTTCGATCCGCCCCGCCGCCGCGGCCAACGCTTTCTTTGCATCGACAGGCACACTCACTGCCGCGGCCTTGGCCTCCGCCACGATGCCTTCGAACAATGAAGCCTTCCATCTCTTCTCGCGCTCCGCGGCCGGCCACTGTGCCGTCCAATAGGCGTTGACCAATCCGTAGCCTGTGGCCGGTTCCCTGCCCGCGACCAGCGCGGCCACTTCCAGCACGCTCCTGCCGCCGTACAGCGGCTCGATCATCGGCTGCTGAATCGAAGCCGTGCCATCGAGAGCCCGCGCATCGCCCCAGCATTCCAGCGCGTGCGCCATCGGCAGCCGCCACTCACTCGCCAGCCAGGTCCCGTTCTCCTCCTCGGTCAGCGCGACGCTCGCCGCCTTCTTGACGGCCGCGCCAAAGTTCAGGTCGGTGGGCATCGTGTAGACCGGGTTGCCACCAAGCAGGACCAGCGTCTTCACCTTGCCGGCATCGAGGTCCGCCACAAGCTGTTTCACTTGCTCCAGCGAGTTTGTCAGCTCGCTGGGAGGCTTGGTGAACACCACCGTTTGTCCAATGTTGCCCAGCGCTGCGTTGATCGCGAAAACCAGCGCATGCACCGCAGCGGGCTGCCTCGGCCCCGCTACCACGATCGATTTGCCCTTGTGCTCGGCCAGATCCTTGGCCAGTTCCGTGACGAACTTGCCAGTCTTGTCCGCAGCATTGCCGAGCACCTTCAGCTCTTTGCCGGAGACGTTCAATTCCTTGGCCAGCTCGAGCGCCAGCGCGCCGGCATCGCCGACTTTCACGCGCAGACGGTGATCCGCCATCGCGCCCGTCAGCGAGTAATTCGCCTCCGCCACGTACAGCCGGTTCATCTTGTCGCCCGGTTGCTCAACACGCCGGCGTTTTGAAAACTGCTTCACCGGCAGGATGCTGGCAGAGTCGAGGCCCAGGAAATCGCAGTCCAGCGAGAACACGACGTCGGCTTTGTCGAACTCGAAGTGCGGCTCGACACTCTGCCCCGTGACCAGCGCCGCGCCTGCGCGCGCTGCGTCGAGGTTCACCGACTCGTACTCGATCCACTGCGCTTTCGGAAGTCTCTTTTGCAGATCTGCGCGGACGGACGCCAGCGTTGGCGAAGCGTTCTTCTCCGAAACGATCCGCAGGCCCGAGCCGTCGCCCTGCTTGGTAACGTCAAACTCCGCTTTGGCCCATGCGGCGAACTCATCCCAGCTGCTCCGCGCGCCCTTATGCTGGACTTCCTTCGCGCGATCGGCATCGTACAGACTCAGCAACGACGCCTGCAGGTGCGCATTGGTGGCGCCCAGTGAATACGGGTGCTTGGGGTTGCCTTCGATCTTGATCGGACGGCCTTCGATGGTCGTGACAATCACGCCCGACGCCGTTCCATTGAACGTGGCCACGCTCGCGTAGTGCAGCGGCTGGCCGTGGATGTAGCCCTCCGAAGCGCGCGAAAACGGCAGGATTTGTTCCACTGGCCGGCGGCACGCGGTGAGGCCCGCGAGGCCGAAGCTCGCGCCCATCAGCTTCAGCAGCGTGCGCCGATTCGTGCCGTCGACTGTAGCGTAGCCTTCGGGGAATTCGCGCGTGACCCACTCCTGGAATTCCGGCGTCGCGGCCGCCTGATCCAGGCTGCGCCAATACTGCTTGCCCGTCAGCCGGGTCGGATTGATTTCAACGAGAGGCTTCATCGCGTGCTGATCCGTTCTTCTGCCGCTTGCCGGCTAGCGGTGGCACCCCGAGCAATTCGTCGGAGGATTGATGTGCTTGGCCTGAATCAGTTTCCATCCCAATTCCGCCGGGTCGCCTTCGGGCTTCCAATCCAGCTTGGTTACGAATTCGACAGGCCGAACATTCGGCGCCGGGTTGCGGTGACAATCCAGGCACCACGCCATGGAGAGCGGCTGGACCATCCTCACCTCCACCATCTGGTCGACCCGGCCGTGGCAGCTCACGCAGGAGACGCCCGCCGTCACGTGCGCCTGATGATTGAAATAGACGTAATCGGGAAGCCGGTGCACCTTGACCCATGGCACCGGTTCGCCGGTCGCAAAACTCTCGCGGATCAGTTGCAGCTTCGGGCTCTTGTCCTTCACGCGGACGTGGCAGTTCATGCACACTTCGGTTGGCGGCACGGCCGCGAAGCTCGACTTGTCCACCGTGTAGTGACAATAGGTGCAGTCCAACCCCAGGTTGCCCGCATGCAGCTTGTGGCTATAGGCCACGGGCTGCAGCGGTGTGTAGCCGGTGTCCGCCTGCTGTGGGTGAGTCAGATACAGGCCGACGGCCGCAACCGCTCCCACGGCCACGAGTGCTACGCCTCCTGCAAGGCGTACCGTCGTGTCGAAACCCTTCGGAAAAATGGCGCTCATCCGTTTAGTTCATTCCAACGCAGCCTTAGTCCCCAGGATTGCCCCACCGCAATATAATCTTCCTTACGATAGAAGAATTCCTTAGCAGATTTCTAGCACAGCGGTAGAATTTCTGCAATGGGAGAAATAATTCTTGTCTGACCGCAATTCCATATCAGGTAATGATGCAGCGCGCCGCTCGCGGGATGCGCCGTTTTCGGTGATCAGCCGCACGGATTATCATCGGCCCCTCACCGGCATCGGCCGGCGCTTCGCGGACCTGCGGGTGCGTCCCAAGCTGATGGTCTTGCACAATGCCTTTTTTCTTGTTCTAACTACATTTGTTTACTTCACATTAGCGTCGTCCGTAGAGTACCGGCTCAGGGTCGCGCAGGCACGCGAGGTAGACCTGATTCTGGATAGTTTTCGCCACCTGACGCCGGAACACGGTGAGCAACAACTTCGCGCCTACGACCTCATAACCGGCTCGGGCGAGGAGTTCGGACTGAATCGCGAAGCCTCTGCCTTTTTCGACCGGCACCCGGACGGACTATGGCGGTACACAGCCACGAGCGAGCATCTCTTTAAAAGGATTCCAGATAGCAAACGCTTCTATCGAATCACATTGCCGCTTGCGTTTTACTCGGACTTGCTTCTGTCTGCAAAAAAGGCCGTTTTATCTGTTTTGATAGTTGTCTACGTTCTGGCGGTGCTTCTCCTGGAGCTCCTGATCCTGCCACGCTACATCTATCGGCCGATCCACTTGATGCTCGAGGCCGACGCCGCCTCGCGCGACGGCGACCGCCAGGCCGAGATCATCGGCCGGGAGCTGATCCCAGGCGACGAAGTCGGCCAGATCATGCGCTCGCGCAACGAGACGCTTACACGCTTGCGGGCGCATGAGGACGAGCTGGAACTGGTCGCCCGCGATCTGCAGAGCAAGAATGAACAACTCGAAGCGGCCAAGCGCCACCTCGAGGCGCAGGACCGCCTGGTCAGCCTGGGCCTGCTCAGCGCGGGCGTGGCCCACGAAATCAACACGCCGCTCGCCGTGCTCCACGGTTCGATCGAGAAGCTGCTCGAAACCGATCCGGACGAGCGCACGCGCAGCCGGCTGGAGCGCATGCAACGTGTCGCCGAGCGCCTGCGCCGCATCAGCGCCAGCCTGCTCGATTTCGCCCGCGTGCGCCGGCGCGAATCCGGGCCCGTGGAACTCAGGCCATTGATCGACGACGCCTGGCAGCTCGTGGCGATCGACGACAAATCCTCCGCTGTGCGCTTCGACAATCGCGTCGCTGCCGGCGAGCACGTTTGCGGCAACGCCGACCAGTTGATCCAGGTCCTCGTCAACCTGCTGCGCAACTCGCTGAATGCGATTGCGCCGGGCGGTTGGATCTCGGTTTCGAGCCGCCCACGGACCGCCGGCAAACCACCGGTCCACACGATCTCGGTGGAAGACAACGGCCCCGGAATCCCGCCCGACCTGCTGCCTGACATCTTCGAAGCCTTCGTGACCACGCGACTCGACGCCCGCGGCACGGGCCTGGGATTGACGATTGCCGCGGGCATCGTCGATCAGCACGGCGGCACCATCGCCGCCTCTAACCGAGCCGGCGGCGGAGCGCGCCTGGAAGTCACGCTTCCGAGTACCGGCCCCGAGCAGGAACCACTGAAATGACGCAGCGGCCGCGCGTGGAATTGTCGTGCATCCTCGTGCATCCGCCGTCCGAGGCGCGCATCTGTCTGGCAGATCCGTTCGATTGCGTTATGGAGTGAACGAATGACGACCAACCGCACCGACAACGCGCCCGAAACTGGGCCCCCACCGGAGGGCCTGATCGACGTCGCGGTGCTGGATGACGACCAGGATTTTCTCAGCTATATGGAGGATTTCCTGCGCGACGAAGGCCAGTACACCGTCCGCACTTTCACCCACCCGGAGGCCTTATTCGCGCAGGCCGCCGAGCACCGCCCGGACATCGTGCTGCTCGACATGAAAATGGGCGACGTGCGCGGCGACAGCGTGCTTGAGCAACTCCAGGCCCGATTTCCCGGCCTGTGCGTGATCGTCGTCACCGGCTACCCGTCGCTCGAGGACATGCGCGCGACGTTCAAGCTGAAGGTCTTCGACTACCTGCCCAAGCCTTTCACACTGGCCCAGATTCGCCAGGTGCTGGCCAACGCGGTGGAGGCCTTCAGCCTCGGCCGCACGCTGCAGAACCGTCTGCGCGATAAACTCGGCCACCGCATCCGCCTGTTGCGCGCCGAGCACGACTGGTCGCTCAAGGATCTGGCTCAAGCCTCGCGCCTGAGCGTCAGCCAGATCAGCTCCATCGAGCGCGGGGCCAACCTGCCCTCGATCGAAAGCCTGCTGGCCATCGCCCGCGCCTTCCACAACAAGCCCAGCGAGCTTCTCGCTGCGATCGATTTTTGAACGATCGGCGCGCGCGCAATCTTCTCTTCCTGGAAAAGTCGCGACGGCCTTACTTTACGAGCCCCTCGAAGAACGCTTTGTTCAGCGGCCATTTCCCGTGCACGATCGTCTGGTCGGCGCTGAAACGCCCGGCTGCCAAGACCGTTGCGGGGCTGGCAGGCTCCGGCGTCTTGCCGGAACGCGCGATCAGGTCCTTCAGCGTCGCCGTCTCGCCGCTCAGACGCTCCGCGATCGTCTTTGCCTTGTCGGCTGTCGCGCACGGGGCGGCGAGCACGATCTCGATTCCACCGGCGCCGATCTCGACGGTTAGCAACGCGCGCTCGGCGCCACTGAGCGCGTCCAGAAATGCGTTCAGACCCGGCGGCAGCTCCGGTTGCGAATGGAGCGCCGACCCCGGCAGATACATCCAGACAGGCGCCGAGGGCGGTTCAAACCGCGGTACCGAAGCGTTTTTCCAGATTAACGCCGCACCCATCGGGTCGGTCCCCGCCGCCAGCGCCATCAACCGGCGTTGGATGGGCTGGAATGAGATGCGCCGCTCCGGCCGACTCCCCGGCAGGGAACAAAACTCATTCGCGCACTGCCCGCCGTTCGACCGCACGTACTCCGCCAGCCGCGCCCAGTTGAACCGCCCCTGCAGCACCATGAGATTCGTACCCGGGCGTAGCTCGACCATCGCCGCGTCCAGATCGCGCCGGTAATCGAAGCCCGAAGTTTCGACGAAGCGCTTGTATTCACGCTCCTCGCCGCCCGGCTGGCCCGCAATCCGATCGAGCAAGCCGACCTTCCGCAGCAGGCTCAGGTTTACGTACAGCACCGCGCCATCCCCCGGCGGCAGGCACCGCAGCATGGCCGCCGGAGTTGGGCCCGGCCGGTACCAGTACAGGCTTCCGGCGAGGATCGCGAGCAAAACCGCGCCCAACGCGATGCGCCAGCGCCGCTGGAAGATGTTCACTCTTGCAGATTACTCAATCCGAGCCGCGTGCGTCCGCACTTTGCTTAGTGCGCCGGCGCGGCGATCTCCGCCGTACGCGCCAGTTTCCACAGCGCAAAATACGGCTGCAGGTCTTTCATCATGGCGAACCACATGGCCGGGTCGAGCGACTGCGCCCCGTCGCTCACGGCCTTGGCCGGATTAGGATGGATCTCGACGATCAAGCCGTCTGCGCCAATGGCGACGGCGGCCCGCGACAGCGCCGGCACCAGGCTGCGCTTGCCCGTGGCGTGGCTCGGATCCAGGATCACGGGCAGATGCGTCAACTCCCGCAGTACCGGCACCGCGCTGATGTCGCATGTATTGCGCGTGGCCGTTTCAAACGTCCGGATGCCGCGCTCGCACAAAATCACGTCCGGGTTGCCGTGCGCCACGATGTATTCAGCCGACATCAGCAGCTCTTTGATGGTCGAGCTCAAGCCGCGCTTCAGCAGCACCGGTTTGCCGCAACGTCCCAGCGACTTCAGCAGCGCGAAGTTCTGCATGTTGCGCGCGCCCACCTGCAGAATGTCGGCATATTGCGAGACCAGCGGCGCGTCGGTGTCGCTCATCACCTCGGTGACGATCGCCAGCCCGGTTTTTTCGCGCGCCTGCGCCAGCAGTTTCAGCCCCTCTTCTTCCATTCCCTGAAAATCGTAGGGCGAGGTCCGCGGCTTGAACGCTCCGCCGCGCAGCACCTTGGCTCCGCCCCGCGCCGCCAGTTCCGCCGATTCGAGAATCTGCTTTTCACTCTCCACCGAGCACGGCCCGGCCATCACCAAGAATTCCTCGCCCCCCACTTCCACGCCATTCCCGACGCTGATTACGGTCTTGTCGGGTTTGAATTCGCGGCTGACGAATTTGTACGGCGCGGAGATCCGCACCGCCTTTTCCACCTGCGACATCGCCTCCAGCGCCTCGAGACACGCACTGGTGTCGCCGACGCCGATGGCTCCGATCACCACCCGCTCTTCGCCCTCGATCGTGTGGATCTTGTAACCGAACTCCTCAATGCGCTGGGTCACTTCGTCGATTTCCGCTCTCGACGCGTGGCGCTTCATCGAAATAATCATGTCTATCAGGCTAGCAGCCTGTGGCAGAGCTCGCGCGTGTGGTGCCATCGACCGTCACGCATGCATTTTTCGTCCCGCGCAAGGGCACTCCTGACGGCGTTTGGAAGGCTGCTGAAAAAGGCCCAGGAGTGCGCGCAGGCGCGCACAGCTTTCACATTTGCCCCTGTGTTTGCAGCTTGTTTCTGAGCCGCGACCGTGAGGGAGCGGTCCCACAGGACCGTTTTTCAGCAGCCTGTTAGAAGGAAGGGGGCGAGCGGAAACAGCCAGCTCTATTAAGACACCGTTCGCCCGCCGCCGGTGCCCATTTTAGCCATAATCCTGAAAATAAATAATCCAAGACAATGAGGAACAACTGATCGGCAATAGTGTCAAATAGAGTGTTCGGAAAGAATGGAGCGGCGGATCGCACAGTGCCGGCCGCAACGGAAAGGAGCAGCGCAGATGTTCCAAGACTCATTCATCGAAGCAACCGCGCGCACGAATCGGGGCTGGACGGTGCTCGCCTCTTCGGCTCTGCAAACCGCCCTGGTCGGCGCGTTACTGGTAGTTCCGCTATTGCGGCCGGAGTTGCTGCCGAAAACCCTGCTGCAGACGATGTTGGCGGTTCCGCCCATGCCGCCGCCTCCGCCGCCGCCACCCGCGGCAACGCCGACCGCGCCCGTGCAGCGCGCCGTTCTGCGCCACTTCGACAGCGTCAGGCTGTTTGAGCCAAGAGCAGTTCCGGACAAGGTCGCGATCCTGGCCGATGCGGACTTGCCGGTGGTCCAGAATGGCGTTCCAGGCGGTCTTGAGGGCGGTGTGCCCGGTGGCACCGGCACGACTCCCGACTCTTTTTTAAATAACTTGGTAGCAAAGTCCGGGACCCCGCCGCCCGTTGCGAAGGCCGAGCCGCCGGCCGTAATTCCGCGGCTCCAGGTAGGCGGAAACGTGCAGGCGGGCAAACTCAAATACGGGCCTAAGCCGGTTTACCCGCCTCTGGCGCTGCAGACCCGAACCGAGGGCACGGTGCAGCTTACGGCCGTGATCGGACGCGACGGGACGGTCCTGAGTCTCAGCGTAGTCAGCGGACACCCGATGCTCGTCCAGGCGGCGCTTGAGGCCGTGCGGCAGTGGCGCTATGCGCCCACCCTGCTAAATGGCGATCCGGTGGAAGTGATCTCGCCGATCATTGTGACTTTCAGTTTGAATCGGTAGTCTTTGCCTCTCAGACTTCGGCGCGTCTCGCCGCGAACGGCAGGGAGACTTGTGCAGTGAACACAAGTCTTCCTGCTGTCATTGGAATGCTCTCATCTGCTGAGAAAACAGCTTGATAAACAGATCCGTCCGCCTGCCGCAGTCGGAGTTACTCACGCCGAAGATTCTAGAGTTGGCGGCCATGATTGGTCGATGAAACGCAGTCGGTGAAATTCCCTTCGTAGCAAGTCCGCCCCAGCCGCCGCGACGCGGCCGGATGGAGACCGATACCAGCGCCTAGTCGCGGGCCACAAACCGCAGCGGCAGCTCCGCGCTCTGGCGGATGCCGATCCGTGGCGTCACATCAATCGCCAGCGGCGCGCGCCCGCGTCGAACCGTGAGCGGTCCCCGCGTCAGGTCGCAGCCGTAGTGTTCCAAAGTAATGCCGAGCGCGCGGGTCAGCTTACCGGGACCGTCGCCGATGCCCTCCACGCCGCGAATCAGCACGCAGCCCGGCCTGCCCTCTGGTTCGGCGACGATGTTCAGGCAGTGGTACATCCCATAGACCAGGTAAACATAAGCGTGGCCCGGCGGCCCGAACAGGACGCGCGTGCGCGGCGTCAACCCGCGGAACGAGTGCGCCGCCTGATCGATGAACGGCAGGTAGGCCTCGACCTCGATGATGCGGCCGCCGCGGCGCTCCCCGTGCGGCCCACTCATCTCCAGCACGCAGCCCAGCAGGGCGCGCGCGACCTCAATGGTCGGTCGCGAGTAAAATTCACGCGGTAGTAACCGGAAGTTCATCTCGCGCTACCATAAGCAACGTAACAAGGTATAAAACGTTCATGCGGTTGTTTGTCGGTCTCGATCTGCCGTACGAAATGCGGCGCAACCTGGAATTGCTTCTGCACCTCCTGAAACCGCTGGCCCGAATTCAGTGGAGCGCGCTCGCTAACCTCCATCTCACCACCAAGTTTATCGGCGAATTCCCCGAGGCGCGGCTGGAGGAATTGAAATCCGCGCTGGCGGCGGTGCCGCGCCCCGGCGGGCTGCGGATTGCCATCCGCGGGCTGAGTTGGTTTCCCGATGCCGACCGCCCGCGCGTGTTCGTAGCCGGCATCCATGCGCCACCAGAGCTGGCCGCGCTGGCGCGGGACACCGCGCTGGCCTGCGAGGCGCTGGGCATCGCGCACGAGGAGAGGGAATTCCGGCCGCACCTGACACTGGCGCGCATTCGGCGTCCGGAGCCACTGACCACGCTGAAGACCGAAATCTCCCGGCTGCCCAGCGAGGATTTTGGTGCTTTTCAGGCGGAAAGCTTCCATCTTTACCGCAGCCAGCTCCAGCCGAGCGGATCGATTTACACCAAGCTGGCCTCGTTCCCACTAGCCGTATGATTCCCGCCGTGTTCTTCGATCCCCAAACTGCCGGCGCGACCGACGGCTCATCGAACTACGTGCTGATCGCGGGCCTGCTGGTGCTGGCCTACCTGATTGGCGGCATCCCATTCGGCTACCTGCTGGTGCGCCTGAAGACCGGCCAGGATGTGCGCGCCATGGGCAGCGGCAATATCGGCGCCACGAACGTTCTGCGCACGACGGGGCGTGGGTGGGGCGTGCTGACTCTGGTGCTGGACATCGCCAAAGGCTACCTGGCGGTGTGGATGATCGAGCGCGCCACGGGTGGTGCCGCGTGGTTCGTGGGCGCGGCCGTAGTGGCGGTTTTGCTCGGACATGCCTTCCCGGTCTATTTGAAATTCAAAGGTGGCAAGGCTATGGCGAGCTTCGTCGGCGCCGCACTGTGCCTGGCCCCGGCCGCGGTCGGCGTCTGCGCCGTCGTGTTTGTGCTGGTCGTCGCCGCGTGGCGCTACATTTCGCTGGGTTCGATCGTCGGCGCGGCCCTGTTCCCGCTGGTGTTCTGGCTGCTGAATCGTCCGGACTGGCCGCTGGTGGCGGCAACTGCGCTCGCCAGCGCGCTCGTGATCTGGCGGCACAGTTCCAATATCCAGCGCTTGCGCGCCGGCACGGAGAACGTGTTCCATCTGGGAGGAAACAAACCGTGAAGCGACTGGCAATCATCGGGGGCGGAGGCTGGGGGACGGCGCTCTCGATCGTCCTGGCTCCGCGCTTCGAGCGCGTCCGGCTGTGGGTCTATGAGCGGGACCTGGCGGAGCGCATGCAGAGCGCGCGCGAGAACGACGTGTTCCTGCCGGGCGCGCGGCTGAAGGACAATGTCGCAGTCAGCAGCGTGTTGGCCGAGGCAGTAGCGGACGCCGAGATCGTGCTCGGAGTGATGCCATCGCATCACGCCCGCCGGGTGTACGACGATCTGCTTCCGTATCTCACCGCAGACATGCTCCTGGTGAGTGCGACGAAGGGTCTGGAGAACGGCACGCTGCTGCGCATGTCGCAGGTGATCAACGACGTGGTGGGCAACCGCTTTCCACCGCGCACGGGCGTGCTGAGCGGGCCGACGTTCGCCCGCGAGGTGGTCCGCGGCGAACCGGCGGCGGTGGTGATCGCATCGCATGACATCGGCCTGGCGCGCGCCGTGCAGGCCGCCTTTTCAGGCCCCACGCTGCGGCTGTACACCAACAGCGACCCGGTAGGCGTGGAGTTGGGGGCCTCGCTGAAAAACGTCATCGCGATCGCGGCGGGCGTCTGCGCCGGACTCGGATTGGGCGCCAACACGACGGCCGCGCTGATCACCCGCGGCCTGGCGGAAATCACGCGCATGGCCGTCGCCGCCGGCGGCCAGAGCCAGACCCTGGCCGGCCTGGCCGGGCTGGGCGACCTGGTGCTGACTTGTACCGGAGAACTGAGCCGCAACCGCACGGTCGGCTTCCGGTTGGGCCGAGGCGAGAAACTGGCGGAGATCCTGGGCGGCATGCGGATGGTGGCCGAGGGGGTTCAGACGACGTATGCCGCGATGGAGCTGTGCCAGCGGCTGGCGGTCGAACTCCCCATCACGCGCCAGGTCCACGCCATCCTGCGCGAGGGCCGCGATCCGCGCGAGGCGCTGCGCGAACTGATGGAACGTTCGCTGAAAGAAGAGTAGCTTCGCGCCGGGCGATCCACGCGCAAAGACGCCCTGAAAGCACGGCGGACACGCAAGACCCTGGTTGGTCCTCGCTCGCGTCGCGCCACGACTCAAGTCCGGACGCCAGTCGGTGCACGGATTAGCTTGCCCGCCGTCGGATGGAAACGCATCCCCGGCGACTCGCATATGATAATTGCTTGACGATGGAGATACAAAGCACCGCTCCGATCTTCATCGTCGGCTGCCCGCGCAGCGGTACCACGATGTTGCGGGATCTTCTGCGCTCGCACCCGCATCTGACCTTTCCCGGCGAAACGCACTTCATCCCGGCGTTCTATCGGGGCTACGGCGATCCACGCGACTGCGCGGAAGCCCGCAAACTGGCGGCCGCAATACTCGAATTGCGCTGGGTGCGCGCATGGAATCTGCGGCTGGAAGCGGATTCGTTCGCCGATTGCCGCTCCTTCCGGGAGGTCTTGTGCCATCTGTATGAAGCCTGGGCGCGCCGCGAGATCAAACCTCGCTGGGGTGACAAGACCCCTAATTACGTGACCGAGATTCCGCTGCTGGCGAAGCTGTTTCCCGAAGCCCGCATCATCCACATCTACCGCGACGGGAGAGACGTGGCGATGTCCTGGGTTCGGGCCCGGTTCACGCCCCAGAACATGTACACCGCGGCGCGGCTGTGGAGTTCCTGGGTCGGCGCCGGACGCCGGACCGGCGCGGCGCTGCCCCGCGGGATGTACCTGGAAGTGCGCTACGAACAGCTCCTGGCGCAGCCTCGAGAGACCATGCAGCGCGTGTGCGAGTTCGTCGGAGAACCATTTGACGAGGCGATCTTACGGCTCAGCCCGATCATGAAAAATCGGCGCTCCCATCGGGTCTTCAATCCATTTGCGCGGAAGCTGCCGCGGCCCGTGGAAATCGTCTCCTCCAACTGCGGGAAGTGGAAAACCAGGATGCCCGCCCGGGACCGGGTGCTGTTTGAGTCCGTGGCCGGGGATCTGCTGCAATCTTTGGGTTACGAGACGGAAGGGCGCACCCGGCGCATCAGCGGCGCCGAGCGGGTGGCGTGGGGTTTGCACCAGCAGTTGTGGTGGGCCGCCGTCAGGATTCTGGCTTTGCGCCTCGACGCATTCTTCGCCACGTTCCGGCGGTTGACCTGGGCCAAGGCCCGTGCCCGGTTCAGAGGGGCAACGCCATGACGCCCCGCCGGACGGCCATGCCGGCCTGGCGAATGCCACGCTCGCGCCAATCAGGTCGCCGTTCTGCGACGGGCACGCGTTGACGTTAACCTGAAAGTCATAACCGCATGCCGATCGAGACACCCAGCGCCGCTCCGATCTTCATCGTCGGCTGCCCGCGCAGCGGCACCACGATGTTGCGGGATCTTCTGCGCTCGCACCCCCATCTGACCTTTCCCGGCGAATCGCAATTCATCCCGGCGTTCTACCGCCAGTACGGCGATCCACGCGACGGCGCGGAAGCCCGCAAACTGGCGGCCGCGATACTCGAATCGCGCTGGGTGCGCCGTTGGAATCTGCCGCTGGACGCCGAATCGTTCGCCGGCTGCCGCTCTTTCCGGCAGGTCTTGTGCCATCTGTTCGAAGCTTGGGCGCGTCAGGAGAACAAGCCCCGCTGGGGCGATAAGACACCTAGGTACGTGACCGAAATTCCGCTCCTGCTGAAGCTTTTTCCCGAAGCCAAAATCATCCACATCTATCGCGACGGGAGAGACGTGGCGCGGTCCTGGATTCGGGTGCGGTACAAGCCCCAAAACATCTACACCGCGGCGCAGATGTGGAAGTCCTGGGTCGGCGCCGGACGCCAGGCCGGCGCGGCGCTGCCCCGCGAGATGTACCTGGAGGTGTGCTACGAACAGCTTCTGGCGCAGCCTCGAGAGACGATGCAGCGCGTATGCGAATTCATCGCAGAGCCATTTGACGAGGCGGTCCTGCGGCTCAACCCGATCGCACAGAACCGGCCCTTCCTTTCGCGACTCAGTCCAAATGCGCGGAAGCCGCGGGCCGTGGAAATCGTCTCCTCCAACTGCGGGAAGTGGAAAACCAGGATGCCCGCCTGGGGCCGGGTGCTGTTTGAGTCGGTGGCTGGAGATCTGCTGCAATCTCTGGGTTACGAGACGGAAGGGCGCACCCGGCGCATCACCCCTGCCGAGCGCCTGGCATGGGATGTGCATCAGCGTATCTGGCGCGCGGCGGTCGTGCTCACGCTCGGCCCGTTCCGGCGATTGACCTGGGCCAGGGCTCGTTTTCAGTTCAGACAGACGACGCCATAACGTCCCGTGGGACGGCTTTGCCGGCCGGGCGAGTACCGGCATGAACCAGGCGGCGGGCTTATGATGGGAAGGCATCGCGTTCACCTGAAAGCAGCCAGCCCGTGACGAATGAGACACATAGCGCCGCACCGATTTTCATCGTGGGCTGCCAACGCAGCGGCACGACGATGCTGCGCAATCTCTTGCGCTCGCACCCCCATCTGACCTTTCCCGACGAATCCCATTTCATCCCAGCCTTCTACCGCGCTTACGGCAATCCGCGCGATGCGCGGCAAGCGCGCCGGCTGGCGGCGCGGATTCTCAAGTTGAGCTGGGTGCGCCGCTGGGAGCTGCCGATGGAAGCGGATTCGTTCGCCGATTGCCGCTCCTTCCGGGAGATTCTATGCCACTTGTACGAGGCCTGGGCGCGCCGGGAAGACAAGCCCCGCTGGGGTGAGAAGACGCCCTATTACGTCACCCAGATTCCGCTCCTGCTGAAGCTGTTTCCCGAAGCCAAAATCATCCACATCTACCGCGACGGAAGAGACGTCGCGCTGTCCTGGCTGGAGGCGCGCTACGTGCCCCAGAACATCTACGTCGCGGCGCGGCTGTGGAGATCCTGGGTCGGCGCCGGACGCCAGGCCGGCGCGGCGCTGCCGCGCGAGACGTACCTGGAGGTGAGTTACGAGAGGCTGGTGCAGCAGCCGCGCGAGACCCTGCAGCACGTGTGCGAGTTCGTCGGAGAGCCATATGACGAAGCAGTTTTGCGGCTCAGCCCGCTGGCACGAGACCCGCGCTTCGATCCGTCTCCACTCAAGCCGTCGCCCGAGTTCATCGTGCCCACCAACTGCGCAAAATGGAAAACCAGGATGGCGGCCCGGGACAGAGCAGCGTTTGAGTCCGTGGCCGGGGATCTGTTGGGGGTTCTAGGTTACGAAACGGAAGGCCGCACTCGGCGCTTCACCAGTGCTGAGCGGCTGGCATGGAATTGGCAGCACTATCTCTTGTGGTGCGCACGAACGCTTTGGGCGATGCGCTTGCCGGCGTTTTGCACTACGTTCCTGCGAATAAGCTGGGCGAAGGCTCGTCCCCGGTTCAGAACGGCAACACCATAACGCCCCGCTCGACAGCCTCGCAGGCGGGGCGGACGCATATCGAATAGCCCGCGTTGCGGCGGACGCTTCCGATGTTCCACGCAGGTGATTTGCGTCGCGCTGCGCGACGCCTTATGCTCGACACATGAGAACAGCAATACTGGCGGCCATCGTGGCACTGTGTGGATGGGGGACGGCGCGCGGCGGCGCCATCCAGGCAGGCTACGCGAAGACCGACGTCACGCCGCACGAGCCCCTGTTCATGGGCGGCTACGACCTGCGCAACGCGCCGGCCGACGGCGTGCACGGCAACGACAAGTTGTACGTGCGCGCGCTGGCGATTGCCGACGGCACGCAGAAAGTATTGCTCATCGAGGCCGACGTTATCATGCTCCGCGACCACGACGAGTTTCGCCAGCGCATTGCCGCGGCCACCGGCGTGCCCGTGGATCATATCCTGATCGGAGACGAGCATAACCATGCGGCGCCGTCTCCGGGCGCGCAGGGCGCGAACAATTGGGAGCGCCAGTTTGGGGTGGCGCTGGTCGAAACGGCCCGCCAGGCCGTGGCGAACCTTCAGCCTGTGCGCATGGCGGCGGGCGACGGGCGTTCGCGCATCGCGATGAATCGCCGGCAGGTGCAGCCGCAGGACAAGGACTCCTATCTCAGCTTCGACGAGAACAACAGCAGCCAGTCGTTCGGAAAGTACAAGACCGACACGCCGGTGCAGGTGCATGAGTTCGGAGGCGTGATGCGCTTGGGCGCCAATCCGGTCGGCGCGATCGACGATGTCGTGCAGGTTGTGCGCCTCGACACCGAGGCCGGCAAGCCGCTGGCGGTGCTGATCCACTACGCCTGCCACGGAACGTCCTTGGGCGGCCGCAACAGCAAGGTCTCGGGCGAGTGGATGGGACGGATGCAGGAGTACGTCGAGCGCCATCTGGGCGCCGGCGGAGCAATGTTCGTGCAGGGCGCCGCGGGCGACATCAATCCGCGCGTGGTCGGAGGACTGGACGGCAATCCGGATGACATTCAGGCGACGTGGGCGCTGGGAGAGGAGATCGGTCGCGAAGTAGTGCGCGTGTACGACTCGCTGGCGCCGGCGCGCTGGGAGGCGTCGATCGAGGTGCAGAACCAGGACATCCGGCTGCCGCGCACGTATCGCGAATTACCCTCGGATCTCGTGAACACGGCGGTGCATGCGCCGACCACGGCAGTGCGCATCGGCGACCTGATGTGGGTCAGCTTTCCGGGTGAGATGTTCCACGCGATCGGCCAGCGCGTGAAGGCCGCCTGTCCGGCCCGGTACGGCTTCCTGATGGGCTACACCAACGGCTACATCGGGTACTTTCCGGAACAGCAGGCCTTTGCCGAAGGCGGCTATGAACCCTCCGTCAGCCACCTGGATCCAATCGCGGAGAAAGTGTACATGAGACAGATCGGGGAACTGTTACGGCGGTTCCACTAGGCCGGTTGCCCAGCCGCGCGACCGGGCAGGATCACTTCAGTTTCTCGGTCAGCGTGACCGCTTCCGCGAGTTTGAAACTCAAACGCGTCTCGCTGGCCAGGCGGACCTCATCGCCTTTGCTTGCCAGGACGGCTCCGCCGCCCGTCGCGCCGCCGGCGCCCGCTCCGATCGCCGCGCCCTTGCCGCCGCCGACCGCGGCGCCGATGATTGCGCCGACGACCGTGCCCACGCCAATCTTCGTCACTGCATTTTTCGTATGCGCCGTGGCCGCCTGGTGGGACGAGTCCGTGCGAATGGCCGCCTTCTGACCGTCGGTCGTGTCGAGTTCGGTCAAGTCCAAAGCGATCGCGGCCTGATTCTTGCCGTGCGTGGCACGCGTCAGCGAAGCGATTTTGCCGCGCACCAGCGCACCGCGGTCGGCAATTACGAAACCGTCGATCACGATCGGCTGATCCAGAGTCGCGGTGAATGGATCGCCTTCGGACTGCTTGTCGGTGCTGATCGCGTCCCGCAACCTCACGGCCACTGTCGTACCCGCGGGAATCGTCACTGTTTGCGGCGTGCGGTCTCTGATCTCACTCGCCGGGTCGGGCCGCATGATGTTCGAGGGCTGCGGCTGGGGCTTCGGCTCGGGCTGGGCCTGCGGCGTTTGCGGTTCAATGGCCGGCGCGGTGGCGGGCACGGGCTGAGCTTCTGGCTGCGGCTGCGACTGGGCCGTCTGCACCGGCTCTTCCGGCGGCGGCGCGGAGACGACAGGCTCAGCGGATTCCGGCGGCGCCGATTCAGACTTCGTCTTATGCGCGGTGCGGACCGGATTGGGCGTCACGCTCGCCGGTGGCGGAGCCGCGGGTGTGTCGGCGGCGGGCGGTGTCACAGGCGCCGGTTGCGGCGCGGTGGATTCAATCGGCGCAGGCGCGGGCGCGGACTCGGGAGCCGGACGGCGGGCGGCTACAAAATAGGCCACGCCGGCGGCGATGATTGCTCCGCAGACGAATGCCAGCAGGTACTTCTGCAACATAGGATCGTGCTTGCCTCAAATTCATATTACGCACGGCGTGGCGAATGCGTTACGAAGCGGCCGGAAGCGCCTGCTGCCGCCCGGCCCTGGCAGCCGGCGGCAGAGGCCGGGAGCGCGGCCGGCGGGACTTCTGCCGCGGGCTGCTAACCCGTTACAATAATGAAAGAAATGATTCAGTTCCCGGCCGGCTACAGCATGCGAAGGGTCCGGGTCGAGCCCGCCACGGTGCTGGCGCCGATGGTGGGCGTCACCGACACCGTGTTCCGCCGGCTGATTCGCGCCCAGGGCGGCTGCGGGCTGATGATGACCGAATTCACGAGTTCGCACGGAGTCGTGGCGACGACCCGCGGCCGGCCCGGCAGAAGCGCGCGGACGTTCCGCTACCTGTATTTCGAGCCCGAGGAGCACCCCATCTCGGCGCAGTTGTTCGGCTCCGATCCGGAGATCCTGTCGCAAGCCGCGCGAGTCTGCGAGGACCACGGTTTCGACGCCGTGGACATCAACTTCGGCTGCCCGGTTAAGAAGGTCGTGCGCTGCAACGGCGGCTCGGGCCTGTTGCGCAATCTGCCGCTGGTCGAAGAGTTGCTCAAGCGCTGCCGCGCGGCCATCCGCATCCCTCTGACGATGAAGTTCCGCGCCGGCTGGAACGACCAGGAACTGGTGCACGTGCAACTGGCGCGCATGGCCGAGGCCGCGGGCGTCGATGCGATCGCGCTCCATCCGCGCACGCGCGAGCAGGGCTACGCCGGGCGCGCGGATTGGTCCCGCATCGCCGCGGTCAAGGCCGCGGTGAGCATCCCGGTGATCGGCAACGGCGACATCGCCACGCCGGAGGATGCGCTGCGCATGCTCCGCGAGACCGGCTGCGACGCCGTAATGATCGGGCGCGCCGCCTCGTCCAACCCATGGATCTTCCGCCAGATTCAGGACTATGTCGCGACCGGCGGCTACGCGCAACCGACCGAGCAGGACCGCTGGCGCCTCATGCACCGCTACTACGAGATGCTGATCGCCGCGGGCGGGGCCGACATGGTCGGCAAGATGAAGCAGTTCGCCACCTACTTCACGCACGGCGTGCGCAACGGCGCGAAGCTGCGCGCGGCGATCTACCAACTGCGCGCGGCGGAGGAGATTCTGGCGCTGGTCAACGCGCACTTCGAACGCGAGTGGAGCGAGGCCCAGCGCGGCATCCCAGCGCCGCCGCCGGAGAGCGTTCCACGAATGCGGGAAGCGCTGGCCGGCCAGGACTGATACACGACAAATGTTGAAGAAAGTCCAAGCCATCACTGACGGCTCCTGCCTGGGCAATCCGGGACCGGGCGGCTGGGCGTGCATTCTGCGGCATGGCGCGCGGGTCAAGGAACTGAGCGGCGGCGAGCTGCTTACGACCAATAACCGCATGGAGCTGACGGCGGCCATCCGGGCGCTCGACACATTGACGCAGGCCTGCCAGGTCGAGATCGTGACCGACTCCGAGTATGTGAAAAACGGCGTCGAATCGTGGATGGCGCGCTGGAAAAGGAATGGCTGGAAAACGGCCGCCAAGAAGCCGGTGCTGAACCAGGATCTGTGGGAGGCGCTCGACCGCGCGTTGGAGCCCCATACGGCGAGCTGGGTCTGGACCAAGGGCCATGCCGCGCATGCCGACAACAACCGCTGCGACGAACTGGCGCGCGCGGCCGCGCTCAGGATAAAGTCGGCAGGACAGGCAGGAACTCTCCAGTGAACCTGGCACTCTACGGCGGCACGTTCGATCCGATTCATCGCGCTCACCTGATCGTGGCCACTGAAGCGGCCGAACAGTTCAAGCTGGACGCGGTGTGGTTTGTCACGGCCGGCCAGCCGCCGCACAAACCCGCCGGCAGCACGACGCCGTACGAGCATCGCCAGCGGATGGTGGAACTGGCCTGCGCCGGCGACCCGCGCTTCCATGCGCCGCGGTTGGAGGAAGCCGAGGGCGCCAGTTACACGGTCCACACCATCGAACGCGTGCGTGCCATGCTCGCGCCCGGCGACCGGCTGCTGTTCCTGATCGGCGCCGACGCGTTCGCCGAAATCGGCAGTTGGTACCGCGCCGCGGAAGTGCTGGCCGCGGTCGAGTTCATCGTCGTCTCTCGCCCCGGGTACGTGTATCCCGTGCCCGCGGGGGCGCGGATCCACCGGCTGGAGACGCTGGCGCTGCCTGTGAGTTCCTCGGAGATTCGGCGCGCGCTGGAGCAGGGCGAGATGCCGGAGGAAGTGCCGCAGGCGGTCAGCGAGTACATCCGCGAGCACGGCTTGTATCGTCTCAAGAGCGCGGTGCGGGCGCGCGGATAAGCGACGTCTTGCGGTGCGCCGCCGATTTGGCCCACGGAACTGGGGGTCGCGAGCCGCTAATTGAAGAGCGGGCCGTAGAGACCCGGCCGCCGGATCGATTTCACGTTGAGCCCGGATCGCGGACGTAGCCGGCCGGCATGGCATGAGCCGACGCGGCTTTCCATTCCGCCGCGGTGTGAAACCGTTGTCTCGCAAGCTGGCGGGGCATGGGACAATGAAGCGAACTGCCGTTCTCGCGGCCGCGGATCCGCGCGCAACGGCGAGGGGTCTCTTCCAGCGATGACTGCCCGCATCTTCCTCAAGTTCATTGCAGCCGTAGTGATCATCATGGTGGTCGCGCTCACGGCCATCGATTTCCTTTCGTCGCGACTGGCAGAACGGGCCTACGTCGGCGATCTGAAGACGGAGCTGAGCCAGAAGATCGCACTGCTGCGGGTCATGCAGCGGCAAAAACTCATTGCGCTGACCCCGGATACGGTGCGGGAGCTGGCGCGATCCTCCGGCGGGAGACTGACCTTGATCGCGCAGGACGGCCGGGTGCTGCTCGATTCAGACGCCGATCCGGCGCGGATGGAGAACCACGCCACGCGCCCCGAAGTGCGGGAAGCGCTGCAAGGACGCATCGGTTCCGCGGCGCGGACGAGTGCCAGCATGGGCGTCCGGTTCCTGTATGTGGCCGGCCCGGTGGAAGGCGGGGTGCTGCGCCTGGCGGTGCCGCTGAAAGAGGTCGAAGCCCACGTCAGGGAATTGCGCCAGGGCCTCGTCATGTACACCGCCCTGGCATTCCTGCCGGGCATTCTGATCGCGGCGTTTCTGGCGCGCCACTTCTCCAGCCGCCTGGGAGCGACGATCCAATACGCCTCCACGCTGGCCATGGGCAACTTCAAGGCGCGGCTGCAGGATCCCGGCAATGACGAGCTGGGGATTCTGGGCAAACAACTCAACGAGACGGGCGAGAAGCTGCAGAAGATGTTCGAGGAGCTGGAGCACGAGCACGTCGAACTCGAGAAGCTCGAACGCATCCGCAAGGACTTCGTGATCAACGTCTCGCACGAGCTGCGCACGCCGCTGGCCTCGATCCAGGGCTACACCGAGACGCTGCTGGACGGCGCACTGGAAGACCGCGATAACAACGTCAAGTTCCTCAATATCATCCGCCAGAATGCCGAACGTCTGGCGCGGCTGACCAACGACCTGCTGATCCTGGGCCGCCTGGAGTTGAAGACGCAGAAGCTGCAACCGGCCAACTACTACGTGAACCCGCTGCTGGAAGATTGCATCGCCACGCTGCGGCCGATGGCGGACAAGAAGCGGATCGACGTGCTCTTCGAATTCGCTCCCGAGGGCACGGAGGTCTTCTGCGACGGCGAGGCGATGCACCAGATCATGATGAACCTGCTCGACAACGCGATCAAATACACGCCCGAGGACGGCCACATCGTGGTGTTCGCGCATCCTATGACGGATCCCGCGCGCGGGGCCATGGTGGAAGTCGGCGTGCGCGACACAGGCATCGGCATCCCGGCGGAAGAGCTTCCGCGGCTGTTCGAACGCTTCTACCGGGTGGACAAGGCGCGCTCGCGGGCACTTGGCGGTACCGGCCTGGGACTGGCAATCGTCAAACACCTGGTGCGGTCGCTGGGCGGAGAGGTGACGGTGGACAGCGTGGCCAACCAGGGCTCGACTTTCCGCTTCACCCTGCCGGTCCACGATCCCGGCGTCAACAAAGACCTGGATATTCAGGAGCAGTTAACCATTTAGTCATTGAATTGTCATGGTTGTCATGGCAATCGTAAGGTAAGGTAACCGTAATGAAGAAGATACTGCTCATCGAGGACGACGCCGATCTGTTCGCGCTGCTCAAGTACAACCTGGAGAAAGAGGGCTTTATCCTGGTCGGAGCGCAGACGGGTAAGGGCGCGGTGGAGTTCTGCCGGCGCGAGCGGCCGGATCTGATCCTGCTCGACATCATGTTGCCCGACTCGGACGGGCTGGACATCTGCAAGGGCATTCGCAACCATCCGGAACTGGCGCACATTCCGGTGATCTTCCTGACGGCGCGGGCGTCGGAGACGGACCGCATCGTGGGTCTGGAGCTGGGGGCCAACGACTACATCGTCAAGCCGTTCTTCGTGCGCGAGTTGATCGCGCGCATCAAGATTCAGTTCCGCAGCCGGGAGCAGCCGACGAAGGCGCTGCAGATCGGCGGCCTGCAACTGGACCGCACGAGCTGCCGGGTGGTGCTGAACGGCGGGGCGCTGTCGCTGACGGCAACGGAGTTCCGGCTGCTGGAGTTCCTGATGAGCCGGCCGGGCGTCGTGTTCAGCCGCGAGCAGTTGCTGGACGCGGTGTGGGGGCACGACCGCGCGGTCACCGATCGGACGGTGGACGTCTACATCCTGCGGCTGCGGCAGAAGATCGAGCTGGATCCGGTGCACCCGGGCTACATCCGCTCGGTGCGCGGCTTCGGCTACAGCTTCAACGAAGCGACGGAGCCGGTGCAGGCGGCGAGCTGACGGCGCGGCCTCAACCGAATTCGACGCGGGTGACGGTACCCGCCTGCAGACGGGCGGTCACGGCGCCGTTTTTGTTGCGCTGAAGGGCTAGCGATTCCGTGCCCTGACGCAGCGCGGCGATCTGCTGACCTTTCGGCGGACGGAAGGTGAAATCGGCCGTTTGCGCGGCCTGCAGTTGCGCCGCGGTTGCGCGGCCATTGACCCAATCCACGCTCACCGTGAGGCCGCCGCGCGCGCGCAAGCCGCTGAATGAACCTTCGCTCCAGGTCGAAGGCAGCGCCGGGAGCAGGGTGATCTCTCCGTCGTGGCTTTGGAGCAGCATTTCGGCGATGCCGGCGGGCCCGCCGAAGTTGCCGTCGATCTGGAACACGAAACTGCCCTGGCCCATGGGGTGGGTGTCGAGCAGGTTGAGACGCGTGCTCTGCTTGAGCAGCCTCGCCACCGCCATGCCGGCCTTGTCGCCGTCACGCAGACGGGCGCGCAGACAGACGACCCAGGCGGCGCTCCAGCCGGTGTAGCCGCCGCCGTTGACCAGGCGGATTTCGAGTGATTTGCGCGCCGCCTCCATCCACTGCGGCGACTTGTTCCAAGTGAACAGCGGAGACGGATAGACGGTGTAGAGGTGCGACATGTGGCGGTGGCCGGGCTCGGGTTCACGGAACTCCTGCGAGTACTCGAGCAACTGGCCTTGAGCGCCTTTCTGAAACGGCGGCAGACGCTTCAACGCGGCTTCCAGCCGTTGGGCGAACTCCCCTTCGATGCCCAGCACCTTCGTGGCGGCGATGCAGTTGCCGAACAGCTCGCGGATGAGCGCCAGGTCCATCGTGCAGCCGGCATCGACGGTGGCCACTTTGTCATCCGGCGTGTAGAAGCCGTTTTCGGGCGAGATGGACGGGCAGGTGGTCAGATGACCCGAGCCGTCCTCGATCAGCCAGCCAAGCAGGAATTCGGCCGCGCTTTTCATCAACGGCCAGGCGCGCCGGCGCAGGAATTCGAGGTCGCCGGAGAAGGCGTAGTGCTCCCACAGGTGCTCGCACAGCCAGGGCGCGCACATCGGCCAATTGGCCCAGCGCGGATCGCCCGTCTTTGCGCCGACCGGATTGGAAGCACGCCACAGGTCGGTGTTGTGGTGGGCCACCCAGCCGGGCAGATTGTACAGCACGCGGGCGGTGGCGGCGCCGTTGCGGCTCAACTCCTCGGTGAGCTGGAACAGCGGTTCGTGGCAGTCGGCGAGGTTGCAGGTCTCGGCCAGCCAGTAGTTCATCTCGACGTTGATATTAGTCGTGTAGTTGGAGCTCCAGGGCGGACGCAACAGGTCGCCCCAAATGCCTTGCAGGTTGGCCGCCTGCGTGCCGGGGCGCGAGCTGGAGATCAGCAGATAGCGCCCGAAGTGGAAGTACAGGGCGGCGAAGGCGGGATCGGACCGCGCGGCGTTGGCCAACTGACGCTCATCCGTGGAGTGCTCGGAAGCGTCCGTGCCGGCGCCGAGCCGCAACGAGACCCGGCGGAACATCGGAAGGTAATCGTGGACGTGCCGCTTATGGATCTCTGGCCACGACAACTTTGCGGCGGCGTCGAGCGTCTGCGCGCAGCGGACATGGATGGCGTCCGCGCTGAGGTCGGGGAGCCTGTCGAAACCGCGGAAACCGGTAGCGGCGGCCACTAGCAGCGTCACGGCAGTGGCGTTTTCGACCCGCAACACAGCGCCGTCGGCGTGCACCGTGCCGTCTTCGGCCTTGACATCCACAAGCGCTTCGCAGCGCATCCCATGGCCCGCGGCGTCATCGTAAACCACCGGGTTTTTGGAGTTCAGGTAATCGGGGTCCATGCGAGCCGGCGCTTTCGCTGTCAAACGCAGGCGCGTGTCACCCTCGGCGGCGGCGGCGGAATTCAGCAGGCTGCTGAGGCCGACGGTGAAAGTGAGCTTGGCGCCGGAATCGGCGTCGCCCGGCGCGGTTCGCGCGGTCAGCCGGATGGCTATGACCTGATCCGGGTACGAGGCTAGGGCTTCGCGTGTAATTATTGTTTTATCAATATGATAGACAGTTTTACATAAAGCACTTTCGAGGTCCAATTCGAACCGATAATCCGTCACTGGACCGGCGTCATCGAATTTCAGCCGCAACTCGCCGAGGGGCTCGTAGCTGACGGTGAAGGGCCCTTGCAGTTTCTTGGCAGCCGTCTCGCCAGCCACGTAGTTCTTGTCCTGCAAGATCAGGCGTCGCACGTCTGCCAGGTACTTCGGCCCGTTGGGATCGTTGCCGCCGGTGCCGGGGAAGCCTGACCAAAGCGTGTCCTCGTTGAGAAAGATGCGCTCCTCGGGAACGCCTCCCAAGACCATCGCGCCCAGCCGGCCATTGCCGATGGGCAGCCCATCGACCCACTTTTCGGCAGGCTTGCGATACCAGAGCTTGAAGTCGCCCGCGAGCTCGCCGGCGGGCGCAGCGGCGCTGGCGGAGGCGGTCAGAGCCGGGGGCAGGGCCGGCAGGGTGGCAAGAAAATCGCGGCGTTTCATGACGGGATTGAGCATATCGCAAGCTGCGGCGCAGCGCATCCAAGCGAAAAAGGAGGAACAAAGCCAATTGTCGAGTTTGGCTTTTGGATTCATTGGATTGAGTTGGCTATCTTACGATATTTCGACCCTTCCTAGTCGTGGTCCTAGCGACTCGCGGCGACAATCAACGTCCCCTCCAAGAGAACCTCGCCAGGCGGTCTGCCGGCCGACCATAGGCTGGCCCGAACGACGGCGCCGGACGAGTGCCAGGGCCGTTCCGCAATGCGCAAGATTCAAAAAAAGGAGGAACAAAGCCAATTGTTGACTTTTGTCATTAGAATCAATTAACTAGAAAACTATCGTTAGATAGATTTGGCACTCTCGGGTGTAGTTGTCGAAGTCGATTGGACTGTGCCCAGGTCCCCCGCTCTACTCTTTGTCCCCCCACTCTGTTTTCACGCTACACCCGGCGTCAAGCGAATCCGGCAAGCGTTTGGCAGTTGATTCAATGCCGTTTCGTTGATAGGATTTGGGGTATATGGCTAAACTGCAAGCTGGCGAGCGAGAGCTGGGCTTCAATACCCGTTCCCTCCACGCGGGTTACGATCCGGATCCGACTACCAAGTCGCGGGCCGTGCCGATCTACCAGACGTCATCGTACGTTTTCGACGATACGGCGGACGCGGCGGCGCTGTTTGCGCTGCAGAAGTTCGGCAACATTTACACGCGCATCATGAATCCGACGACGGACGTGCTGGAGAAGCGCGTGGCGTCGCTGGAGGGCGGAGTGGCGGCATTGGCGGTAGCCTCAGGCCAGGCTGCGCAGTTGCTGGCCATCACCAGCCTGCTCGAGGCGGGCGATCACGTGGTCAGCGCCTCGACGCTGTACGGCGGGACGTACACGCAGTTCGACGTCAGCTTTCGGCGCTTCGGCCTGGACGTGACCTTCGTCGAGCCGGATGATCCGGAAAACTTCCGCAAGGCGCTCAAGCCGAACACGAAAGCGATCTACGGGGAGACGATCTCGAACCCGCGCGGCAACGTGCTGGACATCGCGGCCGTGGCCAAAATCGCCGCCGAGGCGGACGTGCCGTTTCTGATCGACAACACATTCGCCTCGCCCTATTTGTGCCGTCCCATCGAGCACGGCGCGAACATCGTGTTGCACTCGCTGACGAAGTTCCTGGGCGGGCACGGGAACTCGATCGGCGGCATCATCGTGGACGGCGGAAAGTTCGACTGGAAAAAGTCGGCGCACCCGCTGCTGAACCAGCCGTCGCCGGCGTATCACGGCATGAACTTCGCCGAAACCTTCGGCAATCTGGCGTTCATTCTACGGGCGCGCGTGGAAGGACTGCGGGACCTGGGTCCGGCGCTGAGTCCGTTCAACTCGTTCCTGTTCGTGCAAGGCGTGGAGACGATTGGGCCGCGCATGGAGCGGCACGTGGCCAACGCCCAGGCGGTGGCCGAATGGCTGGAGAATCACGCGCGGGTGAGCTGGGTGAAATACCCGGGGCTGAAGTCGAGCCCGTATCACGCACTGGCACAGAAGTACCTGCCGAAGGGCGCGGGCGCCATATTCAGCTTTGGCATCAAGGGCGGTTATGACGCCGGCGTGAAGTTCGTGAATGCGCTGAAGTTGTTTTCCCATCTGGCGAACGTCGGCGACGCGCGCAGCCTGGTGATCCATCCCGCGTCCACGACGCACCAGCAGCTCAACGCGCAGCAGCAGAAGGCGGCGGGCGTGACGGGCGACATGATCCGGCTGTCGATCGGGCTGGAAGACCGGGAGGATCTGCTGTGGGATCTGGAGCAGGCGCTGGCAGTTTCTCAATCCTAAACGCGGATGGGCCAAGCAGACGGAGGCCGGTCTGAAACTAACCGGGCCCGGAACGATCCGGGCCCGGCAATGCTCCCAGCGGCGGCGCAGGAGCTACTCTTTCAAAGTACGCACGTAAGCAATCACGGAGTCCACAAGTTCGGGCGCGAGACGGTGCCGGAAGCCGGCTTCCTCGATCTCGACGGGAGGCATTCCGCGCCGGCCGGTGGTGATGATCTCCTTCAACTCGGCGTCCGACTTGCTTTGCACGGCGGCTGAGTTGAGCCGGGGAATTGTGGTGTTGAAGAACTTGTCCGCTCGCGCCTCACCGGCGCCAGTCGGCCCATGACATCGGCGGCAGGTCTGATCGAAGGCTGCTTTTCCAGTGAGGTTGCCGTTTGGGCTCGCTTCGGACGTCATCAGTATGTCGTGCATGTGGCCTTTCGGCATGACGTGGACGAGGATTCCATCCGTCCCAGGTATCCACACTTCAGAGAGGACGCGGGTACCACCCGTCTTGTCGAAAACGAGACTGCCGTCCTGGAATTCGGTCGGCCCGCCGAGCCGGGTGACGACGCGCGCGCGCAGCTCCATGCTGTTGGCAGATCGTACTTCGATCCAGGCCGGGCTATCGGCCGCCAGTGAGAAAGTGTACGTCCCCGCCGACAGCGCCTTAGAGCCGACGGAAAACGCGTACGGGATTTCGACACGCACGGAATGCGCCTGCCCGAAAGCCGGCCCGACCGCGAGGAATGTGAAAAGGCTGAGACCCATGAAACTTTTCGCCATCGCACACTGAATTTTCATTTGCTGCATACTGCTTGATTTCCCTCTCGTTATTGGTCACTCACGCCAGGAATACCAGTCAGCTGATACTCCCCCTACAGATCCGTACCGCACTCGTTCGCGCATACGGCTTCTCCCATTGAAACTGGTGGCAAACTGTCCGCCGCCCACCACCCGATCTTGGGCACACGTGCTCTTCCGCTCTGTGCCTGAACACCCGAGATTGGGGCATTCCGTCTTTTCAGTGAGTTTTTCCGACACCTCGCCGGAGTTCACCTCCCCTGGGCCCGTTTTCGCCGCGCCCAGCGCCTCCGTCCACCGCGCCCGCACAGCCAGCGCACCAATCCTCGGCACACGCGCTGCAGACACCCGCCACGTAAAGTGGCTCTTGGCCAGAATCAACCAGTTGTGTTATGTGCCTGCTCCTCTTACCCCGGTCTTCGCCAACTGCTGCCGTCAACTGGTCAGCAACCAGTTGTCAATCCTCCGCGGCAGCACCAGTCGCCCCGCAGCTTCCCCAGGTGGCAGGCGATCAGGCTCAGCGACCGCCGCACTTCATTTGGGCGAAACCGATGAGACCTCAGCCAAGCAAACTTGACTGAAATATCATTGATGCCTAGCGACTTAGATTAGTATAACCAGATTAACTTGCATAAAACATATAATTTTGTGCTCCGAAGGGCAATCTTCCTTCTGGAGGCGATTCTGAGCACTGCGTAGCGTCGATTTCCCGTTCCCAGATGAGCCAAGACGGGCAAACCGCGACGCTTCATCGCCTGCTTTGGAAATCTCGCCGACCCCGACTACAGGCTGGCTGCACTCCTATCGCCAGCACCTCCGACCAGGCCGACGCTATTGGGAAGACGAGCATTCTCCGCACCCGCGCCGGAATCGGACGCAAGCGGACTGCACGCAGGCGGGCCCGGAATCGTCCTAGACTCTGAGCCATGAGGATTCTTCTGCTGACCGGTCTTTTCGCGGTGTGCGCGGCCGCCCAGATTCCGTCCGAACCGCCGGCGTTGATCCAACTGATTCGCCAACCGGGACTCGCGGCCGGGCTGCCGCGGCCGTATTCAGATATTGGGGCGCACCTCACGGTGCTCGCGATGACCGCGATTACCGGCGTGCCGGAAAGCTGGCTGCTGGAGACGCACGACAGCTTTGCGAGCATCGAGGCGCTGGACCAGGCGCTGGCCCCGGCCATCCGGAACCAGCTCGACGCCATGGACAACCAGAGCCGTTTTGAAAAAGAGGTCGTGGCTTCGCCGAGGACTATGATCGCGCTGTATCGGCCAAACTGGAGCTACCGGCCCAATGAGGCCGTCAAGCTGTTGCCGAAGGCGCGCTATTTCTATGTCACGATCTACACGATCCGGTCGGGCACGGAGGCGGCTTTTTCAGAGGCGGTGCACCGGCGGAGGGCGGCCTTTGAAACGGTCAACCTGGATCGGCCGGAACTGGCCTACCCTGTGCTCAGCGGCGCGCCGTCGGGGACCATCCTGTTCCTCGCTCCGCTCACATCTCTGAAAACGATGGACGAAGCGCTCACCAAGAGCCCCGAATTACCAACCAAAGTTGCGGCCGAAGGCGAAATCAACCGTGAGCATTTCCTGCTGCGCGTGGAGCCGCGGCTGAGCTATGTCTCGGACGATTTTGCCGAAACGGACCCGCTGTTCTGGAGAGGCATCACGAAACAGGAATAGCGCCCTGATGGCGGGGCCAACGGCCCGCGGCGCGCGGATTCAGCAGCGCGGGAATTCGGGCCGCAGTTTCGATAGAATCGGGTCGCTATGAGGCTACAGGTTCTAATCGCACCCGTGATTCCGCTAGTGCTCACGATGACTCTCACAATGCAAGCCGCGCCGCCCGCCGATATCGAAGCCCGCATCGACGCCCTGCTGGCAAAGATGAGCATCGAGGAGAAGCTCGGCCAGATGTCGCAGGCGACAGGGCTGCACACGCCGCTGTCGGAGCAGAACAGACAGGAGATCCGCCAGGGGCGCTGGGGCTCGTTCCTCAACTCCGGCGCAGCGGCGGATCGCGCCGCGGCGCAACGCATCGCGCTGCACGAGAGCCGGCTGGGGATCCCGCTGATCTTCGGCCGCGACGTGATTCACGGCTACCGCACGATGTTCCCGATCCCGCTGGGTCAGGCCGCGAGCTGGGATCCCGAACTGATCCGGCAAGCGGCACGGACGGCCGCGCGCGAGGCCGCCGCGACGGGCATTCACTGGACGTTCGCGCCGATGCTGGACATCACGCGCGACCCGCGCTGGGGCCGCATCGCGGAGACGCTGGGCGAGGATCCGTACGTGACATCCACGCTGGGCGCGGCGATGGTACGCGGTTTTCAGGGCGATTCGCTGGACGCGCCGGACTCGATCGCGGCCTGCGCCAAGCACTACGTGGGTTACGGCGCGGCCGAGGGCGGCCGGGATTACAACACGACTTGGATTCCCGAGATCCAGATGCGCGAGGTTTTTCTCAAGCCGTTCCAGGCCGCTCGCGAGGCGGGCGTGGCGACCTACATGAGCGCGTTCAATAACATCAACGGCGTCCCGGCGAGCGGCAATGCCTTCACGCTGCGGCAGGTACTGCGCCACGAGTGGGGCTTCGACGGCTTCGTGGTGAGCGATTGGAATTCCATCACCGAGATGGTCGCGCATGGCTACGCCGGCGACGATCGAGAGGCCGCGGTGAAGGGACTGCGCGGCGGCGTGGACATGGAGATGGTCAGCACGAGTTACTACGACCATCTGAAGCAGGCGGTCGAGGCGGGGCAGATCGACGCCAAATTGATTGACGACGCCGTCCGAAACATCCTGCGCGTGAAGTTCAGGCTGGGGCTGTTCGACAAAGGCGACCCGAACCCGCGCGAGTTGCCGGCGCAGCCGGATGAGAACGCACTCGCTGTGGCGAGGAAACTGGCCGGCGAGAGCATCGTGATGCTGAAGAACGAGCGCTCGACGTTGCCGCTGGCGCCGGCGATTAGCCGTCTGGCGGTGATCGGGCCGCTGGCCGACAGTCCGGTGGATCAGATGGGCGCGTGGACGGTGGACGGCCGCGCCCAGGACGTCCGAACGCCGCTGGCGGCGCTGCGACAGCGACTGGGCGAGGCGCGCGTGGCCTGGGCGATCGGCCTGAAATCCAGTCGCGACCTGAGCCACGACGGGTTCGCCGCGGCAGTCGAGGCCGCGCGCGGCGCCGATGCGGTGGTGCTGTTCCTGGGTGAAGAGCAGATTCTTTCGGGCGAGGCCCATTCGCGCGCCTTCCTGAACCTGCCGGGCGCGCAGGAAGCGCTGGTGGACGCAGTCGCCAAAACTGGCAAGCCGATGGTCGTGGTGATCATGGCCGGCCGGCCGCTGACCTTCCATGACGTGGCGGCGAAGGCCGGCGCGGTGCTGTACGCCTGGCATCCGGGGACGATGGGCGGCCCGGCGATTGCCGACGTGCTGTTGGGTGACGCGAACCCTTCAGGCAAGCTTACCGTCACGTTTCCGCGCACGGTCGGGCAGGTTCCGATCTACTACGCGCACATGAACACGGGCCGGCCGCCGGCGGAGAGCGAACTGGGCATTCCCACGGGCAACCCGATTGACCCGAAAGGATTCACATCGAAGTACCTGGATGTCGATTTCACGCCCGAATATCGGTTCGGGTTCGGCCTGTCCTACACGTCGTTCGAGTACTCGAACCTGAGGCTGTCGGCGCCGCGGATGAAACCGGGCGGACAGCTCGAAGCCGCGGCCGACGTGACCAACTCGGGGTCGCGCGACGGCGACGAGATTGTTCAGTTGTACATCCGGGCGCAGACCGGCAGTGTGACGCGGCCGGTACGCGAGTTGAAAGCATTCCGGCGCGTTCACCTGAAGGCCGGCGAGCGGCAAACGGTCACGTTTCCAGTGAACGGCGCCGCCGTGGGCGCGTACAACGAGCAGATGAAGTGGACCACAGAGCCGGGCAAGTTTCAGGTATGGATCGCCCCGGACTCGGCGCGCGGACTGAGGGGCGAGTTTCTGGTCGTGCCGTAATCGCCGCGGGGCTGGGCCGGGGCGCGCTTGCGCCTGGAGTTGACTTGTCTCACGTATCGGGATTCAGAGCAGCAGGCGCGACGCAGATCGAGCCGAACTTGCGGCCTCATGCGTCCGTATAGCCAAGAGATATGAACTTCCAGTTTGTGCGCGAGAAAGCCGGCGTCTCCTGGCGCTGGACCAAGAACGCTTTTCGAGTTTCCCGCGACTGGTGCTCCCGCCAGTGGACCGCCATCCGGCCCGGTCCCGAAGTGCGCCGCGCCTCGATGGCCGGGGCGGCGCTAATCACGTTGGCCTGGGCAGCCTATATGGGCACCCAGGTTCGCTTCGGGTTCGGTCCGCTGGGCGATGCGGCGATCTGCGTCGTTGCCGCCGCGGTGGTGCTGGTGCTGGCTTGTCTCGCGGTGGCGCTGGCGCTGTGGATCGTGCGCAAGCTCCCCTTATGGCCGACGGCGGCGCTACTGGTCGCGGCGGCGCTGATCGGCAATTTCTGGCCGTCGTCCGCCGCATCGGGCGCGGCGCTGGTTCTCACCGCGGCCGGCATCGCAGCGACGTGTGCCTCACTCTACCGCGGCGGCTTCCGGCAGATGGCCCGGCAACGGCAGGTGATCACGATCGCGTTGCTGGTGCTGCTGGTGGCTTTCGCGGGCCTTACGACGTGGTAGAGTGAGGCACACGTCGCTGCGATGCCGGCCGCGGTGGACCAGCACCGGGCCGATGCGGCGGACAACGGCCAGAAATTGCCGATCAGCGCCGCCGCGACCGTGTCGGCCGTGAGGATTCGGCACGATCGCAGCGCCAGCGCCGCCGCGAGACGAGCCACACCAGCACCACCGCGGCGGCAACGACGCAGATACACACGCCACAGGAGCGAACCCGAAGCCAAACCTGGGTGCCCATATAGGCTGCCCAGGGCCAACGTGGACGTCCCCGGCCATCGAGGCGCGGCGCACTTCGGGACCGGGCCGGATGGCGGTCCACTGGCGGGAGCACCAGTCGCGGGAAACTCGAAAAGCGTTCTTGGTCCAGCGCCAGGAGACGCCGGCTTTCTCGCGCACAAACTGGAAGTTCATATCTCTTGGCTATACGGACGCATGAGGCCGCAAGTTCGGCTCGATCTGCGTCGCGCCTGCTGCTCTGAATCCCGATACGTGAGACAAGTGGACTCCAGGCGCAAGCGCGCCCGGCCCAGCCCCGCGGCGATTACGGCACGACCAGAAACTCGCCCCTCAGTCCGCGCGCCGAGTCCGGGCGATCCATACCTGAAACTTGCCCGGCTCTGTGGTCCACTTCATCTGCTCGTTGTACGCGCCCACGGCGGCGCCGTTCACTGGAAACGTGACCGTTTGCCGCTCGCCGGCCTTCAGGTGAACGCGCCGGAATGCTTTCAACTCGCGTACCGGCCGCGTCACACTGCCGGTCTGCGCCCGGATGTACAACTGAACAATCTCGTCGCCGTCGCGCGACCCCGAGTTGGTCACGTCGGCCGCGGCTTCGAGCTGTCCGCCCGGTTTCATCCGCGGCGCCGACAGCCTCAGGTTCGAGTACTCGAACGACGTGTAGGACAGGCCGAACCCGAACCGATATTCGGGCGTGAAATCGACATCCAGGTACTTCGATGTGAATCCTTTCGGGTCGATCGGGTTGCCCGTGGGAATGCCCAGTTCGCTCTCCGCCGGCGGCCGGCCCGTGTTCATGTGCGCGTAGTAGATCGGAACCTGCCCGACCGTGCGCGGAAACGTGACGGTAAGCTTGCCTGAAGGGTTCGCGTCGCCCAACAGCACGTCGGCAATCGCCGGGCCGCCCATCGTCCCCGGATGCCAGGCGTACAGCACCGCGCCGGCCTTCGCCGCCACGTCATGGAAGGTCAGCGGCCGGCCGGCCATGATCACCACGACCATCGGCTTGCCAGTTTTGGCGACTGCGTCAACCAGCGCTTCCTGCGCGCCCGGCAGGTTCAGGAAGGCGCGCGAATGGGCCTCGCCCGAAAGAATCTGCTCTTCACCCAGGAACAGCACGGCCGCATCGGCGCCGCGCGCGGCCTCGACTGCCGCGGCGAACCCGTCGTGGCTCAGGTCGCGACTGGATTTCAGGCCGATCGCCCAGGCCACGCGCGCCTCGCCCAGTCGCTGTCGCAGCGCCGCCAGCGGCGTTCGGACGTCCTGGGCGCGGCCGTCCACCGTCCACGCGCCCATCTGATCCACCGGACTGTCGGCCAGCGGCCCGATCACCGCCAGACGGCTAATCGCCGGCGCCAGCGGCAACGGCGAGCGCTCGTTCTTCAGCATCACCATGCTCTCGCCGGCCAGTTTCCTCGCCACGGCGAGTGCGTCTCATCCGGCTGCGCCGGCAACTCGCGCGGGTTCGGGTCGCCTTTGTCGAAAAGCCCCAGCCTGAACTTCACGCGCAGGATGTTTCGCACGGCGTCGTCGATCAATTTGGCGTCGATCTGCCCCGCCTCGACCGCCTGCTTCCGATGGTCGTAGTAACTCGTGCTGACCATCTCCATGTCGACGCCGGCGCGCAGGCCCTTGAGCGCGGCCTCCGATCGTCGCCGGCGTAGCCATGCGCGATCATCTCGGTGATGGAGGTCCAATCGCTAACCACGAAGCCGTCGAAGCCCCACTCGTGGCGCAGGATCTGCCGCAGCGTGAAGTCGTTGCCGCTGGCCGGAACGCCGTTGATCTCATTGAACGCACTCATGTAGGTCGCCACGCCGGCCTCGCGCGCCGCTGGAACGGCTTGAGAAGACCTCGCGCAGCTGGATCTCGGGAATCCAGGTCGTGTTGTAATCGCGCCCGCCCTCGGCCGCGCCGTAGCCCACGTAGTGCTTGGCGCAGGCCGCAATCGAGTCCGGCGCGTCGAGCTTATCGCCTTGGAAGCCGCGCACCATCGCCGCGCCCAGCGGGCCGTCACGAACGGGTCCTCGCCCAGCGTCTCGGCGATGCGGCCCCAGCGCGGATCGCGGGTGATGTCCAGCATCGGCGCGAAGGTCCAGTGAATGCCCGTCGAGGCGGCTTCGCGCGCGGCCGTCCGGGCCGCTGCGGATCAGCTCGGGGTCCCAGCTCGCGGCCTGACCCAGCGGGATCGGGAACATCGTGCGGTAGCCGTGGATCACGTCGCGGCCGAAGATCAGCGGGATCCCCAGCCGGCTCTCCTGCAGCGCGATGCGTTGCGCCTCGGCGCGATCGGCCGTGCGCCGGAGTTGAGGAACGAGCCCCAGCGGCCCTGGCGGATCTCCTGTCTGTTCTGCTCCGACAGCGGCGTGTGCAACCCTGTCGCCTGCGACATCTGCCCGAGCTTCTCTTCGATGCTCATCTTTCCCAGCAGGGCGTCGATGCGGGCTTCGATATCGGCGGGCGGCGCGGCTTGCATTGTGAGAGTCATCGTGAGCACTAGCGGAATCACGGGTGCGATTAGAACCTGTAGCCTCATAGCGACCCGATTCTATCGAAACTGCGGCCCGAATTCCCGCGCTGCTGAATCCGCGCGCCGCGGGCCGTTGGCCCCGCCATCAGGGCGCTATTCCTGTTTCGTGATGCCTCTCCAGAACAGCGGGTCCGTTTCGGCAAAATCGTCCGAGACATAGCTCAGCCGCGGCTCCACGCGCAGCAGGAAATGCTCACGGTTCATCTCGCCTTCGGCCGCAACTTTGGTTGGTAATTCGGGGCTCTTGGTGAGCGCTTCGTCCATCGTTTTCAGAGATGTGAGCGGAGCGAGGAACAGGATGGTCCCCGACGGCGCGCCGCTGAGCACAGGGTAGGCCAGTTCCGGCCGATCCAGGTTGACCGTTTCAAAGGCCGCCCTCCGCCGGTGCACCGCCTCTGAAAAAGCCGCCTCCGTGCCCGACCGGATCGTGTAGATCGTGACATAGAAATAGCGCGCCTTCGGCAACAGCTTGACGGCCTCATTGGGCCGGTAGCTCCAGTTTGGCCGATACAGCGCGATCATAGTCCTCGGCGAAGCCACGACCTCTTTTTCAAAACGGCTCTGGTTGTCCATGGCGTCGAGCGGTTCCGGATGGCCGGGGCCAGCGCCTGGTCCAGCGCCTCGATGCTCGCAAAGCTGTCGTGCGTCTCCAGCAGCCAGCTTTCCGGCACGCCGGTAATCGCGGTCATCGCGAGCACCGTGAGGTGCGCCCCAATATCTGAATACGGCCGCGGCAGCCCGGCCGCGAGTCCCGGTTGGCGAATCAGTTGGATCAACGCCGGCGGTTCGGACGGAATCTGGGCGGCCGCGCACACCGCGAAAAGACCGGTCAGCAGAAGAATCCTCATGGCTCAGAGTCTAGGACGATTCCGGGCCCGCCTGCGTGCAGTCCGCTTGCGTCCGATTCCGGCGCGGGTGCGGAGAATGCTCGTCTTCCCAATAGCGTCGGCCTGGTCGGAGGTGCTGGCGATAGGAGTGCAGCCAGCCTGTAGTCGGGGTCGGCGAGATTTCCAAAGCAGGCCATGAAGCGTCGCGGTTTGCCCGTCTTGGCTCATCTGGGAAGGGGAAATCGACGCTACGCAGTGCTCAGAATCGCCTCCAGAAGGAAGATTGCCCTTCGGAGCACAAAATTATATGTTTTATGCAAGTTAATCTGGTTATACTAATCTAAGTCGCTAGGCATCAATGATATTTCAGTCAAGTTTGCTTGGCTGAGGTCTCATCGGTTTCGCCCAAATGAAGTGCGGCGGTCGCTGAGCCTGATCGCCTGCCACCTGGGGAAGCTGCGGGGCGACTGGTGCTGCCGCGGAGGATTGACAACTGGTTGCTGACCAGTTGACGGCAGCAGTTGGCGAAGACCGGGGTAAGAGGAGCAGGCACATAACACAACTGGTTGATTCTGGCCAAGAGCCACTTTACGTGGCGGGTGTCTGCAGCGCGTGTGCCGAGGATTGGTGCGCTGGCTGTGCGGGCGCGGTGGACGGAGGCGCTGGGCGCGGCGAAAACGGGCCCAGGGGAGGTGAACTCCGGCGAGGTGTCGGAAAAACTCACTGAAAAGACGGAATGCCCCAATCTCGGGTGTTCAGGCACAGAGCGGAAGAGCACGTGTGCCCAAGATCGGGTGGTGGGCGGCGGACAGTTTGCCACCAGTTTCAATGGGAGAAGCCGTATGCGCGAACAAGTGCGATACGA
>CAWIQF010000028.1:0-30761 GCA_963838205.1 Terriglobia bacterium
TTTTGTAATGGTCCACGTCGATCGAGGCGCGGCGCTGCTCCTGCGCCCGCAAAACGGCCGGCAGCGTCAGACACGATACGGCCAACACGAATGCCAACGAACGCATCTTTTTCGAACCTTTCTCCCTCAATCGTCGCAGCCCCGCGGCCTATCCCGCGATGCCCCCGGCATGCGGTCCGGATTCGCCATCTACCAATACTGACGCGGCCACGCGCCGCGCCGATTCCTCCAATGGATCGCCGTGGCTCGCCAATCGCTGCGCGACTTCGGCCAGTCCGGCCCTCATTTCTGCCCGCGCCGGCTCCGATTCGAGCAGCGCCAGCGCCTCCGCGGCCAGCCGCTCCCCGGTCATCTCGTCCTGGATCAGTTCCGGCACCACCCGCCGCCCCGCCACCAGATTCACCATTGTGTAGAAGGGCACTTTCACAAACGGCCGCCCGATGTGCCAGCTCAGCGCCGACACCCGATAGAACGCCACCACCGGCGCGCCCAATAGCGCCGCCTCCATCACCACCGTCCCGCTCGCCGCCAGCGTGACGTCCGCGTACGCCATCGTGTCGCGCGTCTCACCTTCCACGATTCTCACCTGCCCTCCGCCCGTCAGCGGCGCGTAAAAATCGTCGCCGAATCGCGCCCGCGCCCCAGCCGGCACTGCCAGCACGAACGTCGCCTCGCGCCTTGCGCCGATCCGCTCCACGGCCTCCCGCAACGGCCCCAGATGGCGCGCCGATTCGCCCTCGCGGCTCCCCGGACACAGCGTCACCAGCAGCCGCCCGGCTGGAAGCCGATGCTTCGCCAGAAACTCCTCCCGCGTGAGCGCTGGCCGCACCGTCCCGGCCAGCGGATGACCGATGTAGTGCGCATTCACGCCCCGCGCGCGGAAGAATTCTTCCTCGAAAGGGAAGATGCAGTGCAGCTCGCGCACGTTTCTCCGAACAACGCCGGCTCGCCCCGCCCGCCACGCCCAGGCCTGTGGCGCCACCAGGTAAAACACCGGCACGCCCATCCGCCGCAGCTTCACGGCCAGGCGCAGGTGGAAGTCCGGACTGTCGGTCAGAATCGCCGCCACCGGCCGCTCCCGCCTGGCCGCGCCGACTAATTTGCGAAACTCGCCGTAGATTCGCGGGATGTGCCGCAGCACCTCCACCAGTCCCACCACCGACAGGCTCGCTGAGTCCACCACCGTGCGCACGCCCGCCGCTCGCATCTCCGCGCCCGTGCAGCCGAAAAACTCCACGCCCGGCAACAACCGCCGCAGATGCGTCACGACCCCGGCGGCGTAGTGATCGCCCGACGCCTCGCCCGCCGACACCAGAATCCGCGGCTGCACAAACTAAGTCTAACCTCCTCCCCCGCCGCCGCCCGCGCTACAGGCGCTCTTGTACATGTCCGCCGGTTGTTGAAACTACGTTACGGCGCCCAGCGGCTGTTCTAATTACTCATTGGGACCGGCACGGTCCTAGCCTGCTCTCTTGCAGATGCCCACCAGTGATCCCGCCCGTACGGGAGGCCGGCATTCTCATGCTTGCAAGGGTCGCGGCCGCGCGCCGTGCCTCGAACTGCCGGCAAAACCTCCGGGCTTCTTGAAGCGCTCTGCTATGCTGTAGTTGCAGTTGCGCGCCATGGCCGTTTCCAGCGTTCTTCAACGCCTCCAGCTCGGACAATTCGCCGGCCTGCACCGCGGTCAGATGATTCCTCTCGGATCGCGCGCCTGCTATTTCTGCGCCGCGCTTAGCCTCAGCGAAGAGGATCTCCACGAATACCTGACCGAGCCCGTCGCCTCGCTCCCGCCAGCCATCGCCGCGCGTCTCCCGCGCCTCGAAATCTTCCTGGTGCCGTATCTGGAACGCGGCATCGACGCGCCCGGCCGCACCCGCTCCGCCTCCCCCGAGCCTTTCGTCGCCCCTGACAAACCCGCCGACGCGCAATCGCTGGCCTCCGGCTTCCTGCTCACCGAGAGCCAGGCCGTGCTGGCCTTCGCCGTGAAGGACGCCGAAGTGGCCGACTACCACTATCGCTTCTACCGCACCATCGCCGAACTCGGCGCCGGCCCTGCCGGCGAAAACGTCCCTCCCGATTACTCCAAGCTGATCCGCGCCGAGTTCGACCGCAGCGCGCATGGCGAGGTGGACGAGGAATCCTGGCGCTTGAAATCGGAACTGACCGCGCGCGATCGCGACAATTTCGGTCATTCCAAACGCTGCCGCGCTTACATCCGCCGCAGTTTCATCGACACCCTGACCCTCTATCTGCACGGCATCTGTTGTGACATCGACGTCGAGACCGGTCCGCGCCAGCTCGCCAGCAACCTGCTTCGCAAACGCCTCCGCCTGCTCCGCACGCTCTTCCCTCCCCCCAATGGCTACGCCGTGCTGCCCGAGGATCTGCAGCCGGCGTCGCGCTAGCGGCCTGGCACGACAACCGAAACCGAGCGCGACCGTTGCCACGCTGCGACCATGTGTTTCTGAGCCGCGAGCGTGAGGGAGCGGATGTGTTTACATTTGTCTCCGAGCCAAGACTGTCTGACTGAGCCGCGACCGCACTGAGCGGTCCTTCGCGTTGTTTCCGAGCCGCGACTGAAAGTAGCAGTCTTTGCGCTGTTTCAGAGCCACGACCGTAAGGGAGTCGGTGCCGTTACCGAGCCGTGGCCGCACGGAGCGGTCTTGCTCGAATGAATCGACGGACTTTCACCTCAGCACGCCAGCCCGGCGCTCCTCTCCGCGTAGGCGCCAGTCTCGTATTCGATTATTACTCTACGTCGCAAAGTACTTGACAATTCACTGAATCGGTGTTGCCATAGAGCCATGGGAGTGCTCCGGTCTCTTCGTTCGCCCGCGCCCCTCGGCGACCATGCGCTCGATCAGTTGGACTACATCCGTTCCGCCATGGAGCGCGCCACTTCGTTCACCGCCGTGCCCGGCCTGGGCGGCGTCTGTATGGGCCTCTCGGCTCTGGCCGCGGCCTGGCTCGCCTCGCGCCGCACCTCGCCCGACGCCTGGCTCCAGGTCTGGCTCTCCGAGTTGGTTCTGGCCGCGATCGTCGGCGTTGTCGCCATGTATCTGAAGTCGCGCCGCCAGCATTCGAACCTGCTCTCTGCACCCGCCCGTAAATTCGCGGCGTGCTTTATTCCCGCTGTCGCCGCCGGCGGACTCCTCACCGCGCCGCTGCACGCGGCCGGGCTGGATGGTCTGGTCGCCGCGGTCTGGCTGCTGTTGTATGGCGTCGCGATCACCGCCGCCGGCACATTTTCCGTTCGCGTCGTGCCCGCCATGGGGCTGGCTTTTCTGGCCTTCGGCGCCGTCGCCCTGGCGCTGCCCGCGGCCTGGCGCGACCTCCCATTGGCGTGCGGCTTCGGCGGGCTGCACATTGTTTTTGGATTCTGGATCTGGAGGCATTATGGCGGCTGAACCCGTTCGCAACCACTCGGCGGAGCCCCCGCCGCGACCTGGCTGTGGGCCCAAGCCGGCCCTCGTTTCCGTGCGCGAGGACCTGCCGCAGCTCGATCGTCTGATCCACGAGAAACTGCGCCTCGGCATCATCAGCGCCCTCGCCGCCACGCCGTCCCTGACGTTCCGCGAATTGAAGGACCTGCTCGACACGACCGACGGCAATCTCAGCGTTCACGCGCGCAAACTCGAGGACGCCGGCTACGTCGATTGCGAAAAATCATTCCAGGACCGCGTGCCAAAGACCGAGTACAAGCTCACGCGCAAAGGCCGCGCCGCGCTTGAACTCTATCTGAATCACATGGAAGCGCTCGTTCGGGCCATGCGCGGCCACCGCTGACGAGACCGGCCATGGACGGGATTCACACCGCGATTATCATGGACGGCAACGGGAGCTGGGCCGCCGCGCGCTCGCTGCCGCGCCAGGAAGGCCACCGCGCCGGCGCGCGCGCTTTGCGCGCCGCCATCGAAGCCGCGCCGCGCTGCGGTATCTCGACGCTCACCTTGTACGCCTTCAGTTCCGATAACTGGAAACGCCCGCGCGTGGAAGTCGATGCCCTCATGGCCCTGATGCGGCAAGCCCTGATCGACGAGTCCCGGCGCTGTGTGAAGCACGGCATCCGCTTGTCCGCCATCGGTCGCCGCGACCGCCTGCCGCCTGCCCTGACAACTGTTTTGGAACAGGCCGAGCGTGACACCGCCGCCGGCCCCCGCCTGCACGTCCGGCTGGCCATCGATTACTCGTCTCGCGACGCGCTAGTCGAGGCCGCCCGGCCCGGTGCCGCCAGCCGCGAGGAGATCGCCCGCCGCCTCGGCGCGCCCGATGTCGATCTGCTCATTCGCACCGGCGGCGAGCAGCGCCTCAGCGATTTTCTGCTCTGGGAATGCGCCTACGCCGAGCTCTACTTTTCGCCTGTCCCCTGGCCCGACTTCAGTCCCGCGCATTTGAGCCAGGCCGTCGCCGAGTTCCACCACCGCCACCGCCGCTTCGGCGGCTTGACCCCGGCCGCGTGACGACCGAGTGGGAGAAGCTCTGGGCTGCGCCCTGCCTGGACTTCGGAGATTACGACTTCTGCCGCACGCCGCCGCGAGTCACGCCAGCGATGGAGAGCGGGATCGCGGATCACGACTGGACCATTGGCGAGCGTCTCGGTTCAAACGTAACCTATTGAAAATGTTGTTTGAGCCATGGTAACCTATTGACATGGCAGTCTCCGCCCAAACCGTTGCGAATACGTTCCTTCGGTTCGCGAAGGACGAAGGCGTACCCCTGACCAATATGCAGTTGCAGAAGTTGGTTTTCCTTGGCCAAGGCTACTCGCTAGCGCTGCTTGACCGGGCAGCCTATTGGAACAATACCCACGCTTGGCAGTGGGGCCCTGTTGTTCCCAGGCTCTACAAGGATCTCCAGCAATACGCGTCTGGACAGGTTTCGGATTTTATTCCCGTCGCGACGGATGAAGCGATCGAACCGGCCCTGGAGGAAGTGCTAAATGCCGTCTGGACGGCCTACAAGAAGCTGTCAGGCTCTCAATTGTCCGAGATCACGCACAGGCCGGGCACACCGTGGTCGAAAACCTGGGCCAATTCCAAGTTTGGCGTTATCCCCATCGACGACATAAAGGCCTACTACTCGAACCTGGCGCGCCGTGGCTGATCCTCCGCCGAATTTCGAGAAGATCGTAACCGACGCGGCGCAACGAGAGATTCCTGCGCCTGAGGCAGAAGGCTCTTCTCCCGACCTCAGCATCGATCTGGAGCAGTATCGATTTCAGTTTCAGCTCGACTGTCTCGAGGCTCAGCTCAGTCAACTGAACGAGAATCATAAGCTCCGATTGTCGTACACGGGGAGAATTTTCTGGCTTGTGATCGGGTGGCTGGTCGCCGTCGTATCCAGCATTGCACTGAGCGGATTTAGCTTTCATGGATTCCGTCTATCTGACGGCGTAATCATCGCATTCATCACGTCAACAACGGTCAACGTGGTTGGGCTATTCGTCATTGTCGCCAAGTGGATGTATCCAACCGGCAGCAGCCCGGATTCCGCGGAGGCACTGGAGAAACGCGCTAGCGATCTGAAGCGCTGGCAGAATTTTCGCGCAACGCATGATTAGGACCAGGACGCCATCCGGGCCGGCCGCCCGGCTGTGATACGATCCTGGACGATATGAATCGCCGCAATTTCGTCGTGGGCGCGGCTGCCGCCCCTCTGGCTTCGTCTCTTTCCATGCACGCCGAGGACGCCAAACCGTCGCTCCTCGAGCTCCGCAAATTCCTGCTGCGCAACACCACCGATAACCAGCGCGGACGCCTCACCGATTTTGTCGGCCGCGCGTATGTGCCCGCCCTCATCCGCGCCGGCGCCGGTCCCATCGGCCTCTTCAGTCCGCAGGTCGCCCCCGACGCGCCGTTCCTGCTGCTTCTGGCCGCCTATCCCTCCTTCGACGCATTCGACCAGGCCCAAACCAAGCTCGCCCAGGACGAAGCGTTTTTGAAGGAAACCGAAAAGGCTACCGCCGGGCCGCTGCTCTACCAGCGCGAAGAGGTCACCCTGTTGAAAGCCTTCCCCGGTTTTCCCGGCATCGAAGTCCCGCCCGTGGAATCGGGTCGCGCCCCGCGCGTCTTCGAGCTCCGCACCTACGAATCCAGCAGCATGCTTTCTTTGAAGAAAAAGATCGGCATGTTTGAAGGCGGCGGCGAGATCGACCTCTTCCGCAAGTGCGGCCTCGTGCCCGTGTTTTTCGGCGCGCAGATTGCCGGCGTGAAGATGCCCAGTCTCACCTACATGGTGGCCTTCGACAACCTCACCGCGCGCGACGCCAACTGGCACGCCTTCGGCACCAGCCCCGAGTGGAAGAAGATCTCTTCGGCTCCCGGCCTCAGCGACGGCGAGACCGTCTCCAACATCACCAATATGTTGTTGTCGCCGCTCCCCGGCTCGCAGATCCGCTAGTGTCCCGAGTCGGGAATTCATCGAATCAGTCATCCCTGCGTCGATGCCGATCCGCGGTTGTAACCGAGCCGCCCTTCAGAGCCGCGACCGTCTGACGGAGCCGCGACTGAAAGGAGCGGTTCTTCGCGTTGTTTCTTCGTGTTGTTACCGAGCCGTTCTTCTAAGCCGCGACTGCCTGTGGGAGCCGCGACCGCGCGTTTCTGAGCCGCGACCGTAAGGAAGCGGTTGCTTCGAGTCATTCAAGGAACTTCCAATCCATAACACTCGCGGAGGCGTCTGACGATTCACCGCTCCAGCCTGCCGCCCGGCTGGGAACGCGCGTCACACGCCGCGCCGGCGTGCCCTGAAAACTGCCTCAGAAGTCCAGCGACTTGAGATAGCTTGCGCTCATCTTCGCGCTGGCCAGCGGATCGCCCGACGTTTCGTCCTGCTCGACGAAATAGTGTTTGACGCCAGCCTGCGTCGCCGCATGCAGGATCTTCTTCAGATCCAGCGTGCCCGCGCCGGCTTCTTTGAACGCCGTCTTCGGGACCTTCTCATCGAACCGCTGCGCCACCCCCGCCGCCAGATCCTTCACGTGCATCAGGGCGACGCGCTGGGGGTACTTGCGCAACAAATCCACCGGATCGTGGCCCGTCACGCTGACCCAAAAGATGTCCATCTCCCACCCCACGTGCTTCGGGTCGGTGTTGGCCATCAGCACGTCGACCAGCATCCCGCCGGCGCCGCCCGCGGGCGCAAACTCGAAGGCGTGGTTGTGATAACACAGCTTCAAGCCGGCGGCCGTGGCCTGCTCGCCGGCCTTGTTCAAGTTCGCCGCCAGCTTCTTGATGGCCTCCACGCCGCCCCGGTCCTTGGGGTCGATCCACGGGCAGATAACATACTCGAAGCCGCGCTTCTTGGCGTCCTCATACGCCGCGCCGAGCTTGTCCTGCTGCCGCAGAAAATAGTCCGGCGGCAGGTGCACGCCCACCGGCTTCAGCCGGGTCTCGCGCAGCGCCGGCCAGATCTTGTCCAGGTCGTCGGAGCCGGTTTCAATCTCCTTGTAACCGGCCGCTTCGACCTCTTTCAACACGCGCGCCGGGTCCTGGTCGATGATCCGGCGAACGGTGTAAAGCTGCAATCCAAAGACGCCCAGCTTGCGGCCGAACGCGGGCGCGGCCAGTGCGGCGGCCAAACCGGAGAATGCGAAGGAACGTCGTGTGATCGGAGTCATGGCTGAATTGAGTATATGCGCCCGCCGCCCCTCAGCACACGCCGCATTTCGGCCGTCTCGGCCCCGCCCTCGGCATCCAGAATCAGCGTGAAGAAATCATCCTTCCACGGGATCTCCCCGCGCCCGCCCGCTGAGAACATGACGTTGTCCAAATCGGCCAATTCCCGCCGCGCCTGGCGCACCGCGCTTTCCTCGCCCACGCCCACCAGAAAGCCTTCCGTCAACGTCGCAGCCCATTTCCGCAGGCGCGCGGACGAGCATTGCGCCAGGCCCACGACCAGCACGCGGTCGCCGCAACCGAGTGGCTCCCTCATGAGAGATATTATCGGCGCAGTCGCGCGTGAGCGTGCGGCGGCGCGCCGGTTGTCGGTACAATCGACAAGGCAACCTCGGAGGAGAATTCAGATGGCTTCGCACAAACCGCAGAATTTTTCGAATCACGCCCGCTTCGTTCCGGGCTACCACTTCGTCCTGGCCGGGCTGATCGCCGTCAGCCTGATCGGCTCACTCGTCAATCTGTATGAGTCTCTCGGCGACGAACAGCGCATCTACAGCGCCTCGCTGATCGTCGTCCTCGAGTTGATCGTGGCGCTGCTTTTCTGGTACTGCCGCGTTTTTCCGCTGAAAGCCCAGGACCGGGCCATCCGGGCGGAGGAAAACCTGCGACACTTCGTGCTCGCCGGCAGGCTGCTCGACCCGCGCCTCGGCGTGAAACAGATCGTCGCGCTGCGCTTCGCTCCCGACGACGAGTTCGTCGCACTCGCGGCGCGCGCCGCCGGCCAGAATCTGGCGCCGGTCGATATCAAGAAAGCCATCGTGAATTGGCGCGCCGACGAATACCGTGTCTGAGCCGGCTCATTTTTTTCGAGCTTTGAGGAAACCATGAACTGGTGCGCCATCGCGGCTTTCCTGCTGGCGCTCGCCGTCGCGTTGGGCGCGTTCGGCGCGCACGAGTTGAAGAACCATCTCGACGCCTACCTGATGGGCGTCTGGGACAAAGCCGTCTTCTACCATTTCGTGCACGCCCTGGGTCTGCTCCTCACGGGCCTCGCGGCACGCGCCGGCGTGCTGCGCCCGCCAGCGGCGAACGTCGCCGGCTGGCTGCTCGTCGCGGGCATCGTGCTCTTCTCCGGCAGCCTGTACACGCTGGCGTTAAGCCGCGTCTACGCCTTGGGCGCGCTCACGCCGCTGGGCGGACTGGCCTTCATCGCCGCCTGGGTCTGGCTGGGCGTGGAGTTGATCCGCTTCAAGGGCTGAGGCAGCGCGCGCATTGCGCACCCGCGCTTCCTTTTCAGACAATGGGATCTCATGCCTAACGACGCGCCCGCCCGCGTGCCGCAGCCCGTTCGGCCGTTGCCCTGGTACAAGGAGCTGAGCCGCTACCACTGGTTCGTGCTGCTCGTCGCCAGCATGGGCTGGATGTTCGACACGATGAACCAGCAGATCTTCAATCTGGCCCGTCGTCCCGCGATCACCGAGCTGCTGGCATCCAAGGCGACCGGCAAAGCCCTGGCCGGTCTGGTGGCTGAATACGCTGGTTACTCGACCTCGATTTTCATCCTCGGCTGGGCCATCGGCGGCGTCATTTTCGGCGTGCTCGGCGACCGGCTGGGCCGCGTGAAGACGATGATTATCACCATCCTGTGCTACTCCGCCTTCACCGGCCTGACGGCGCTTTCGACCAACGTCTGGCAATTCTCCGGCATCTGCTTTATGACCGGCCTGGCGGTCGGCGGCCAGTTCGCGGTGGGCGTGGCGCTGGTCGCGGAAGTAATGCCCGCGCGCGCGCGGCCCTACGCGCTGGGGCTGCTGCAGGCGCTTTCGGCGGTGGGCAACATGATGGCCGCGCTTACCGGCATCGTGCTCGGCCAGTTGGAACAGTCGGGCGCCATTTCGAGCGCCTGGCGCATCATGTTCATGGTCGGCGCACTGCCCGCGCTGCTGGCGATCCTGGTGTTCCGCAAGCTGAAGGAACCCGAGCAATGGCAGCGCGACAAGGACGCGAAAAAGGTAATGGGCAGCTTCCGCGAGCTGCTCGGCACCCCGCGCTGGCGCCGCAATTCGCTGGTCGGCATGGCGCTCGCCGCCTCCGGCGTGATCGGGCTGTGGGGCATCGGCTTTTTCAGCTTCGACCTGCTGCGTTCGGTGCTCGACAAAACCTTCCATGCCCAGGGTCTGGCCGAGAATCTGATCGCCGGCAAGAAGACCTACTGGACCGGCATCACCTCGCTGCTGCAGAACTTCGGCGCTTTCTGGGGCGTCTACGCGTTCACCTATTTGACGCAGTATATCGGCCGCAAAAAGGCCTTCCTGATCGCGTTCCTTGCGGCCATGTTCATGACCAGCTTCACATTCTGGAAGCTGAGCACGTTCACGGACATCTTCTGGATGATCCCGCTGATGGGCTTCACGCAGATCGCGCTGTTCGGCGGCTACGCGATCTACTTCCCCGAGCTGTTCCCGACGCGGCTGCGCAGCACCGGCACGTCGTTCTGCTACAACATCGGACGCTTCGTCGCCGCCCTCGGGCCCCTCGCGCTGGGCCTGCTCACCAGCCGCGTCTTCGGCGGCTTCGACGAGCCCATGCGCTACGCCGGCATCACCATGTGCGCGGCCTTTCTGATCGGCATTTTTGCGCTGCCGTTCGCCCCCGAAACGAAAGGCCAGCCCCTGCCCGAATGAGAGGCTTCGTTTAACCGAGGCCGGACGAATCGCGCGTCTGCAAGACGCGTTATACTCTCTGTCAAACTGGTACAGAACGTCGGTCAGCTCAGTGCCTGTTGCGGGTGATTGAGGACCAGCCGTACCTGACTTTCTGGAGTTGCCACAATGATCATCGCTGACTTGGCGCAAATCCCTGGCCGTGTGTATCCGGCGCGGCGCCGTACGCAGAACCTGGTGGGAGGAGCCAGCCCTATTCAGGCCCAGAACTTCTCGATCGGAAATGTGACGCTGGAACCGGATGGTGGACAAGTGCCCTGGCACAATCAGGAACAGGAAGAGGTGTATTTCATTATCGAAGGCACGGCCGAGATGTGCCTCGGCGAAGAGCGTCAAACGCTCGCCGCCGGCCAGGCGGCCTACATACCGCCCCGCGTCTTCCATCAGTTGACCAATGTCGGGGACACTCCCTGCCGCATGCTCTATTGCTACGGGCCGGCGGGCGATGTCGCGCACTGGCGGCAGGAACTCGCGGGCTCCCTGCCCCGTGCCGGCGTTGAGGCGCCTCCCTTGCCCGCGGGCGCGCGTCCCCAATGCACGGAGAAGCCCGGAAGAGTATGAGCCAACAAATCGTCCACTCAGTCGGCATCATTATGAACGGCGTGACTGGCCGCATGGGCCTGAACCAGCACCTGCGCCGTTCCATTCTGGCGATCATTGCCCAGGGCGGCGTAAAGACGGGCGATGAGACCATCATGCCGCGGCCATTGCTGGCCGGCCGCAATGCCGTGAAGCTGGAAGCGATTTCGAAGGAGTGCGGCGGGCTGCCCTGGACGACCGACCTCGATCAGGCCCTGGCCGATCCGGCTTACAGCGTGTATTTCGACGCGCAAACGACGGACCGCCGGGCGGAGTGCGTGCATCAGGCGATTGCCGCGGGCAAACACGTATATTGCGAGAAGCCGAGCGCCGATAGCCTCGTGGCCGCGCTAGACATTTGCCGGCATGCGCAAGCCGCCGGCGTGAAGCATGGAGTAGTGCAGGATAAGCTGTGGCTACCCGGAATGCTAAAGCTGAAGAGTCTGCGCGACACCGGGTTTTTCGGCGAGATCGTCTCCGTGCGTGGCGAGTTTGGCTACTGGGTCTTCGAGGGCGACGCTGTGCCCGCGCAGCGGCCGTCCTGGAACTATCGCCAGGAGCTGGGCGGCGGCATCATCATCGACATGCTGTGCCATTGGCGCTACTTGCTGGACAACTTATTCGGTAGCGTCAAGGCGGTCTCCTGCCTGGGTGCGACGCACATTCCGCGCCGCTGGGACGAAGCGGGAAGGCCCTATGAGTGCACGGCGGAAGACTCCGCCTATGCGACGTTCCAGTTGGAAGGCGGCGTCGTTGCGCATTTCAACTCCTCCTGGTGCGTACGGGTACGCCGCGACGACCTGCTCACAATTCAAGTCGATGGGACCCGCGGCAGCGCCGTCGCCGGGCTCCGCGATTGCTGGATTCAGCCGTATGGGGCAACGCCGCGGGCGGTCTGGAACCCGGATGTCGAGAACCCGCTGAACTTCTTCGAAGGCTGGCAGAAGGTGCCGGCTCAGATGGAGTTCGACAATGCCTTCAAACAGCAATGGGAACTGTTCCTGCTGCACGTTGTGAAGGACGAGCCGTTTCCCTGGACGTTGCTCGCCGGCGCGAAGGGTGTTCAGCTGGCGGAGAAAGGCATGGAATCCTGGCAGAAACGTGCGTGGATCGATATCGGCTTGCTCGAAGCCTGACCAGGAATCCGAACCGGCTGGCCGCCCTTCGACAAGCTGGTGTACGGACCAATCATCAAAGACGCCCGCAAACGCCGCCGCCGCTAGGCGCGGTCGTCGAGGTCGCGTCCGCTGGCGCGCCGTCGCCACGCCCCTCCCACGAGTGACGTCTGTTCAGTGCCCAGGATTCATACGTACAGAATTTTTGATACTATACGTGTATGGCGAAGCTCACTTTGAGCGTCAACAATCGCGTGGTTGCGCGCGCCAAGCATTACGCGAAGCTGCGCGGCATCTCCGTATCGCAGATCGTGGAAACCTACCTCGCCGCGGTGGCCGAGCCGCCCTCTCGCGTCACTGGCGCTGCCCCGATTCTGCGCTCGGTCCGCGGAGTTCTCAAGCACGCGGATATCGGCGAGTACCGCAAGCATCTGGCGGCAAAATATCGATGAAGAGAATCCTCTTCGATACCAATGTCGTCCTGGACGTCCTGCTCGATCGGCAACCGTACGTGGAGGCTAGCGCGGCGGCTTGGGCGGCCGTCGAGACGGGCGTTGCGGAAGGGATGTTGGCCGCTCACGCGGTGACCACGATCCACTACCTGGTCCGGAAAGAGAGGGGCAATGCCAAGGCCCGGCGGATCGTCTCGGCGATCCTGAGGGTGTTTGGAGTAGCCGCCGTCGACGCTGCGGTCCTGCAGGAGGCGCTCGAACTCCCTTGGCCCGACTTTGAGGACGCGGTGACCGCGGCCGCGGCCCGAGCGGCGGGTTGTGAGTTCATCGTGACGCGCGATCCGAAAGGGTTTCGCGGATCTCCGGTACGCTCCCTCACGCCAGAAGCGGCAACGCCGCTCTTGGGCGACGATTGAGCCGGAGAGGTAGCTGAACGCCCCACTCCCGGTGGAGGCGCGGTCCACCTCATGCTGGCGCATGTAAGCCGGCCAATCCGATTCCTGGCGGATGCCGCGGAGAACCGACCAGCGGGGCCGATTCGCACGCGCGCCGGACCCGGCTTCCTGCCCCTCATCCGGCTCGCGAATGGCCTCCGATCCGCGCGAGTTGCGCTGGCTCCAAAATGAAACCGGTAAGGGCTTACTGTGGTGGTCCTTTAGAATCAGTAGCGTGCAGACGAGAATCAGTAAGCCCTTACTGGTTTGCCCTTGCGCCTGCGCTCAATTCGCGCTGCAATACGCGCGCGTTCGCGCCCTGCGGCGGACCGCGCGGCAGAGGCGTCAGGAGTGGCGCAAACGGTGCGCGAGAATGGGATTTGAGGATACTGTCCCGGGTTCCTGTCCCGGGTTCCCGGGTTCGTCCCGGGTTCCTGACTGACGCGTAAGGACGGCGAGGGAACGAAGAACCGCTCCTTCACAGTCGCGGCTCTGAAACAACGTGGGGCCGCTTCGTTTGGTCGCGGCTCGGACACAAGCGCGGCTCGGTAAGACCGATTCGCGGATTGGGAATTCAGGTTTACAATCCGCGTCTACAGGTGGGCGACGTCGAGGCCCGAGTTCCACTTTTCGGTGACGGCCAGGAGCTCGTCCCAGCTCCAGGCGCGGCCGGTGTAAGCGGCGTAGCGGCCGAGCATGGCGCTGAGCGTGGACTCGGCGCCCTGGGCCGCTTCGTTGATGAATTTCCCGCTGACGATGCTCTCGATGAAGTGCTGCTCCTTCATCGAGTCGGCGTCGTCGAGCGCGCCTTTGAAGGCTCCGGCGGCGGCGGCCGCCGTGTTATTTATCTGGCCCGGAACGCCGAGGCCGGGGAACTCCCAGGGGTTGCGGCCGGTGATGCGGACCGGCGCGTCGTAGTGCGCTTCGAAGTTGCCTTGCGTGCCGAACATGAGCATGGCCACGTCCCAGGTGCCCTCGATGAACTGGGTCGAGGTGAGCGTGATGTGGATGTCGCCGGGGTAGGTGTAGTTCACGTTGAAGTGGCTGGAACAATCGCCCGAATCGCGCCGGCCCTTGCGGCCGCAGACGCCCGAAGCCTTCACGGGGTGCGCGCCGAGGATGAAGTTGTTGAAGTCGACGAGGTGGATATTCTGCTCGACGATGATGTCGCCCGAGAGCACCTTGTCGTAAATCCAGTTGCGCAGGCGGCGCTCGCGGGGCGAGGCGTTGGGCCACTCGGGACGCGCGATGGCGCCGGCGTAGTAATGCGCCAGGCCGCAGACGACGTCGCCCAACTGGCCCTGCTTGACGCGCGCGGCGAGCTCGACGTAGGGCGTGGCGTGGCGCAACTGGAAGCCGATGGCGACGCTGGCCTTCGAGCCCACTTTCTGCCCGGCTTCGATGACGCGCTTGGCGCCCGGCACATCGACGGCGACGGGTTTCTCGCAATAGATGTGCTTGCCGCTGGCCGCCGCCTTGGCGAAGTGCTCCGGGTGGAAGTAGGGCGGCGTGGCGATGTGGATGATGTCGATGTCCTTCGAGGCGCAGAGCTTCTCCAGCGAGTCGGGGCCATAGAAGAGCTGCGAGGAGTCGATGGGCGCTTTGCCGAACTTCTGGGAGACCTTGTCGATGGTCTGCTTGGCGATTTCCGTTTGCGCCTGGAACAGGTCGCCGAGAGCGACATACTGCGCCGAAGTGTGCTCGGTGAAGCTTTCGGCCACGCCGGTGCCGCGGCCGCCGCAGCCGAACAGGGCCATGCGCGGGGCCGAGTTGCGTTGCGAACCGCGAACGAGTTCCGGTGTCAGGGCGAGCAGCCCCGCGGTTCCGAGAAAAGCCCTGCGGCTGGTGTCGATCATGTCAGTCATCCTTCCCTGCTTTTTCTTGCCTGGTTCTTGGTCCTTGGTCCGGGAACCGCTCGTTCGCGCGAAACTGGGAGTTCGCGCGGCAACGAGGCGGATTCGAGGAAGCCTCCATCGATCCTACATCTCGCCGCTGGTGGCGGGTGAGCATGGTCGCCGTCGCTTGCCGGCGCGTCGGGAGCGAGGACACACTATCGGCGTTCCCGGCGGGCGGCCGTGGTGCCGCCCTCGGCATGGGGCGCAGTGGTCGTGGTTGACTGTGGTTCGGCTTAGGCGTCCCCGGCGCACGATAGGCGTTGCGGGTGGTTGGAGGCTGCTTGGGGACTGATCCGCATGCGGGAAATCTCCAGGTTCCGCGCCGGGCGGGTTGGGCAATTTTGCCCAACTCGTTTTCTCAGTCATTGATTCTACAAGGCTTAGAATGGCTGGCCGGGAAATATTGCCCGGTTGTTCCCTGCCATGGCCCATCCGGGATGCCTTCCTCGCGGCCTCCTGCAACCCGGTGCTGTGCCCTTGCATGGCCGCCGGCGCGCATGTTGCAGAGCCGCGACCGTCAGGGCGCGGTCGCGGAATCGAGCAGTCGCGGCTCGGAAACGATTTGGGAGCGGCGTGAGGATCGCTCCTTCACAGTCGCGGCTCTGAAACGAGCGGCTCGATAACAACCGAACACCGCTCCTTGCAGTCGCGGCTCAGTAACACAGTCGCTGCTCAGTAATGCTGATGCGGCGCGCGGCGATTACGCGTCGGCGTGGAACAGGGTCCAGGGGCTGGCGGGCATGTCGATGAGAACGTCCTTCTGCCAGGCCTGCTCGGGGTGAGCGGCGAGGTGCTCGCGGGCGTTGAAAGAGATACCGCAGGCGTGGCCCATGGCGGCCCACAGCGACATTTTCTCGGCCAGCTTCGCGTCGGCGACCTTATTCTGCACTGCGCCCGCCGCGCCGAAGGGCGGCTGCCAGCCCGGCAAGCCGCGCGGCGAGAGCTCGACGTGGCCGCACAGGGTGCGTTCGCAGGGCGATTCCTTGCGCTCGAATGTGTCGTAGTGGTCGGCCAGGAACGCCTTCGCCGCCTCGACGTCAATACGACCCTTGTGCTGGGCCATGAGCGCTTCCCAGCGCTTGCGGCGGGCGTTGGCGCTGGCCGACAAATTCTGCGGGTCGAAGGTGGTCTCGTCCTTGATCAGGGCCTCGTTCTGCGCGAAGTTGCTGCCCACGAAGAAGCCGTCGCGGGTGCGCTCGAGGGTGACATGCTTGAGGCCCAGCTCGAGGCTCGCGATCTCGCCGTTCTTGCGGTCCGCGACCAGCCAGGTGTTGGCGTATCCGCCGTTGTTACCCTCCTTCATCAGCGCGGCGAACTCGTCGATCGAGCTGGCGTACTGCATCGCTTTGCGCGCGCGGACGCACTCGGGAATCCCGTCCGGATCGAAGCCGCGGAAGCTGCCGATGGTAGTTTCGGTGATCAGGATGCCAGCGCCGTTGATGCCGAAATCGTCGCCGCTATGAATCAGGCCCGGCAGGCCGTCCATCAAAAAACGATGGCCCTTGGCCGGACGAACGTCGAAGATCACGTTCCAGCGGGCACCCACGGCGTATTCGGTCCAGGCGTTGTGGGCGATCACGGGATGGCCGTCGGTGGTCCAGGAGCCGGTGGCAACGAAGGCGCTGCAATGCTCGGGCGCGGCGGGCTTGGGGCTCTTCGAGCGGTCGTACCACTCGGTGTAATAAGGCGTGAGCTCCTGAAACGCATTGAGCGCGACGGCGTCGAAGAGATCCATCTGGACGCCTTGCGAAGCTGCGCCTTCCACGATGCCTTTGATCTCGTCGCGGTACTCCTGCTCGATTTTGGGCCACAGCATCTGTTCCGCGGCCTGGCGGAAGAAACTCCAATCCTTATTAGAGTCGTGGGTCATCAAAAGCCTGGCGGTCTTCAACACACCGTCAATCTCATGGGCCAGGGCTGCGCCGTGCTGGTAGCCGATCTCGGCGGGCGAGCCGGCCAGCCGCACGACGATCCAGCCGTTCTGCTGCTGGCGGCGCTCGGCAGTAGCAGGCGCAGCGGCACAGAGGGCCGCGGCGGGTAAACTCAGACAGAAGCTCCGGCGAAGCATGATCCTCCGATTGTAAAGCCTTCCCGGTGGAAAAGGACCAAAACGATGGCCAATCCGCAGCCGCCCGAATTCGACCCCGGCCTGACGCAACGCTACACGGGCGACCTGCGCCGGGTTATTAACAAGGATGGTTCCTTCAACGTGCTGCGGCGCGGCGTGGGGTTGCGGGACAAGGGTTTCTACCTGCACCTGATGAATTCGAACTGGCCGTGGTTCCTGATCCAGATCGGGCTGGCGTACACGGCGGTGAATATGTGCTTCGCCGTGATCTACTACTGGATCGGCGTGGACCAGCTCAGCGGCGCGCCGCGTGGGACGCAGGTAGAAGCATTCCTGAGTGCGTTTTTCTTCAGCGTGCAGACCTTCACCACGGTGGGCTACGGGAATGTCGCTCCCAAGGGAGTATGGACCAACGTGGTGGCGGGGCTGGAGGCGATGACTGGCCTGTTGGGCTTTGCCCTGGCGACCGGGCTGCTCTACGGGCGCTTTTCGCGGCCGTCGGCGAAGATCGTCTTCAGCAGCAAAATGATCGTGGCTCCGTTCAACGGCGGCCGCGCGCTGATGTTCCGCATCGCTAACGGCCGGCCGAATGTCCTGATGGAACTGGAAGCGACGGCGATTCTGATGACCGTCGAAAGCGGGAGCGGCGGCATGCGGCGCAAGTACAAAGGGCTGCGCCTGGATCGCGAGAAAGTCTTTTTCCTGCCGCTGACCTGGACGCTGGTGCACCCGATCGACGAGGAGAGCCCGCTGAATGAAATGGGCGTAAGTGAACTGAAGGGTCTGCAGGCCGAAGTGCTGATTCTGGTCAAGGCTTTCGACGAGACGTTCAGCCAGTCGGTGTACGCGCGCCACTCTTACACCTGGGACGAGGTGGAATGGGGCCGCCGGTTCCTGCCGGCGTTCCACGTGACGCCGCAGGGGGATCTGCAACTGGACCTTTCGCTGATCGACCGAAGCACGCCGGAATAGCCCTTTGGGGCCATTCGCGTCCGGCGCGAGCCGACATGTTTCTACAATGGTAAGGTGGGCAGCACCGAAACTCCAGCCGCGGACGCGTTCGTCTTTGCCATAGCGGCATCATTCACCGCCGAGCCGATCGAAGCATCCCTGCTTTTCTGGGGGCGGCAGTTGCAGACGCCATTCGAGGTGCGCTTCGCGCCGTTCAACCAGTTGATGCAGACGCTGCTGGATAGCGCGGGCGTGTTCGCGCAAAACCGGCATGGGGTCAACGTGCTGCTGGTGCGCTTCGAGGACCTGGGCGTGTTTTCCGGCGGCGATGCGGCGGCGCTGGCGGCGGCGGTGCGCGAAGCGCCGGAACGAACGAACGTGCCGCTGATCGTGGTGCTCTGCCCGGCCGCTCCGCAAGCGGAGCCGAATCGCGCCGCGCGCGAACAGTTTCTGAGCCTGGCGGGCGAAGCGCCGGGCGTGCAGGTAATCGACGAGAACGAAATCCGCCGGTTCTACCCGGTTGAGAACTGGTACGACGCCGCGGGCGATGGCATCGGGCGGATTCCATACACGGAGCTGTATTTCGCGGCGCTGGGCACGGCCATCGTGCGGCACGCGCACGCGCTGCACACGCCGCCGTACAAAGCCGTGGCCGTGGATTGCGACAACACGCTGTGGCTGGGGACTTGCGGCGAGGACGGGCCGGAGGGCGTGATGCTGGGCGGTTCCAGGCGCGCGCTGCACGAGTTTCTGCTGGCGCAGAGGGAGGCCGGCATGCTGCTGTGCCTGGCCAGCAAGAACAACGAAGCCGACGTATGGGAAACCTTCGCGGCGCACCCGGAGTTCCCGCTGCAGCCGCGCCATTTCACGGCCTGGCGGTTGAACTGGGAATCGAAAGCGGCCAACATCGGCGCGCTGGCCGAGGAGCTGAACATCGGCACGGACAGCTTTATTTTCCTCGACGACAATGCGCGCGAGACGGCGGAAGTGGCGGGCTCGCTGCCGGAGGCGCTGTCGCTGACGCTGCCGGAAGACGCCGGCCTGCTGCCGGTGTGGCTGGACCACCTGTGGGCTTTCGACCATCCGGTAGTGACCGAGGAAGACCGCCGGCGCAGCTCGTCGGTGGCGCAGACGCGCGAGTTCGGAAGGGAACTGAAAGCGGCCTCGAATCTCGAAGAGTTCGTCAGCACGCTGGGCCTGCGGGTGGACGTGGCGCCGCTGGCCGCGGAGCGCTTCAGCCGCGCCGCGCAGCTTACACAGCGCACGAATCAGTTCAACTGCACGAGCGTGCGGCGCAGCGAAGCCGAACTGCACGCGCTGCTGCAGACGGGGCGCTACGAGATTTTCACGGCCGAGGTGAGCGACCGTTTCGGCGACTACGGCCTGACGGGGCTGCTGATCGTGGAAAAGCTGGAAGACGAATACCGCGCCGAAACGTTTCTGCTGAGCTGCCGCGTGCTGGGGCGCGGCGTGGAGCACAGGCTGCTCGCGTTTCTGGGAGAACACGCCGAGGAAAACGGCGTGCACCGCGTGACGGTCCCGTTCACGCCGGCGCGGCGGAATCGACCAGCGCTCGATTTTCTCGAGTCGGTCAGCGCCGGCAAGCGCACGCACACGCCGAGCGGATTTCTGTGCAGCTTCGAGGCGACGGCGATTCAAGGGCTGCGCTGGAAGCCCGTCCGGGCGGCCGAAGTGGGCGAACCCAAGGCGGCGCGTTCCGCCCCCGCCGTGCGCGGCTTCGTGGAATTCGATCGCATCGCGCGCGAGCTGCGGACACCGGAGCAGATTCTCGCGGAGATGCGCCGCGAGGCGCGCGGCGCACTACGCCTGGAAACGGGCGAAGGGCCGGCGCAAACCGACGTGGAACGACGGCTGGCGGCGATCTGGGCGGAGATTCTGCAACGACCCTGCATCTCGGTGCACGACAATTTCTTCGACCTCGGCGGGCACTCGCTGCTGGCGGTGGTGCTGCTGCTGAGGGTGAAGGAAGAGTTCGGCGTGGAGCTGTCGGTGGACGACGTGTATTCCGGAACGCTGACGCTGCGCGAGCTGGCGCAGACGATCGAGGCGCGGCAGGCGGGCGACGTGGCGCCGGAAGAGTACCAGGCGCTGCTGGCCGAGATCGAGGGGCTCTCGGACGACGAAGTGCGGGCGCTGCTGGCAGCGGAGGAGACGGCCGAGGGCGGCCCCGGGGCATGAGGATTCTCCTCACCTCGAATACGTCCTGCGATCCCCCCAAGGGCGGGTCGACGCGCGCCAATCTGGCGTGGATGCGGCACCTGGCGGGACAGGGCCACGATTGCCGGGCCGTCACGCCGACGCCGGCGGGCGACGAGATCGAGCGGGAGCGCGTGGTGGACGGCATTGCGATTCACAGCGTGCCGCATCTGCAACGCCACCCGGGCGTGCTGGCGGAAGAGATTCGCGCGTTCGCGCCGGAGTGGGTGCTGGTGTCGAGCGAGGACGTGGCCCACGTGCTCTTGCGCGCCGCCGCGCAGGCCGCGCCCGGGCGTATGGTTTACCTGGCGCACACGCCGCAGTTCCTGCCCTTCGGGCCGGAGAGCTGGAACCCGGACAAGACCGCGGCGGCGGCCGTGCGCCGGGCCGCGGGCGTGGTGGTGATCGGGCATCACATGGCCGCTTATGTGCGGACTCATCTGGGGGTTGAGGCGGCGGTGATTCATCCGCCCATTTATGGCCGTGCGCCGTACCGGCAGTTCGGCCGTTTCGGCTCGGGCACGGTGCTGATGGTGAATCCGTGCGCGGTGAAGGGCATCGGTATTTTCCTGGCGCTGGCGGACCGATTCCCGACGATCGAATTTGCCGCGCTGAAGGGCTGGGGCACGACCGCGCAGGACCGCGAGGCGCTGACGCGGCGTCCGAATGTGCGGCTGCTGGGCACCGTGCCCGACATTGCAAGCGCCTTGTGCGAGGCGCGCTTTCTGCTGATGCCGTCGTTGTGGTACGAAGGCTTTGGACTGATCGCCATGGAAGCGATGCTGCGCGGATTGCCGGTGATCGCGAGCGACTCGGGCGGCCTGGAGGAGGCCAAGCGCGGCACGGGCTACGTAGTGCCGGTGCGGCCCATCGCACGCTATGAGCGCATATTCGACGACACGGGCATGCCGCGGGCCGTGGTGCCCGAGCAGGAGATCGCGCCGTGGGCCGCGGCGATGCAGCGCCTATTGTCGGACGAAGCGGAATACTGGGCGGAGGCCGGGCGCTCACGCGCGGTGGCGCTCGAGTTCGTCAGCGGGCTGGATGCGGGCGATTTCGAAAAATACCTGCAACAACTGCACCGCGCGGCGCCAGATGCGCGGGCGCTGACGGCGCGGCTGGGGAAGCTCGATCCGCAGCAACGCGCGCGGCTGCTGGAGCAAGTGCGCGCCAGGAAGGGCCTGCAATAGTGCGCATCCTGCTGGCTCACAATTCCACGTATTTCCCGTCAACCGGGGGCGGAGACAAATCGAATCGGCTGTTGATGGAGGCGCTCGCGGCGCGCGGGCACGCGGTGCGGGTGGCGACGCGCGTGGAGAGCTTCGGAGCGGAGGGCCATGCGCGGTTTGTCGCGGAGTTACGGAAACGCGAAATCGAACCCGACACGTCGGACGGCGCCACGGCGCGTTTTCAACTGCATGGCGTGGACGTGCGGACGCTCTCGCTGAGCCCGCATCTGCGGCCGTTTTTCCAGGCGCAGATCAACGAGTTCGACCCCGACATTATCGTCACCTCGACCGACGACCCGGGGCAGATTCTGTTCGACCTGGCGTTGAAGGCGCCGCGCGCACGAGTGGTTTACCTGGTGCGTGCGACCATCGCGGTGCCCTTCGGACCCGACAGCTCGATGGTGAGCGCGACGAAGACGGAGCAGCTCAAAGGCGCCGACGGCGTGGTGGGCGTGAGCCACTACGTCGCCAATTACGTGCGCGAGTGGAGCGGCCTGGACGCGGTGCACGTGCCGATCTCGTTGCTCGAAGCGGGCCGCGTGTTCCCCGATCTCGGGCACTGGGAGAATCCCTATGTCGCGATGGTCAATCCGTGCGCGGTGAAAGGGATCTCCATTTTTCTCGGGATCGCGGACCTGATGCCCGGCGTGCAATTTGCCGCCGTGCCGCTGTGGGGCACGCAGGCGGAGGAGCTGGAGGAGCTTCGCCGGCGCCCCAATATTCACCTGATCGGGCCGTACGACAACATGGATGACCTGCTGCGGCAGACGCGCGTGATGCTGGTGCCGTCGGTGTGGGCCGAGGCGCGCTCGCGGGTGGTGCTGGAGTCGATGAGCCGCAGCGTGCCGGTGCTGGCGAGCGACGTAGGCGGATTGCACGAGGCCAAACTGGGCGTGCCGTACCTGATTCGCGTGCACCCGATTGTCCGTTATAAGCCGGCTCTGGATTCGAACCTGGTTCCCATCGCCGACGTTCCGCCGCAGGATCCGCGGCCGTGGGTGGAAGTGCTCGCGCGGCTGCTCGGCGATCGGGCGCAGTGGGAGGAACTGGCGCGCGCCTCGCGCAAGGCCGCGCTGGAATACGCGGCGCATCTCACCGCGGAGCCGTTTGAAAGCTATCTGCTCGTGCTGCTGCATCGGCCCAAGCGCGTGCATGCGCCGCAGACCGCCAAGCCGGTCCTGAGCGACGACAAGCGCCGCCTGCTCAGCTTGCGGCTGAAACAGCGGGCGGCCGGTGGACGCGACGAATCGAACCCGTGGTTCGCCGGCATTGAGGCGGCCGCCCCAGCGCGCCTGCGCCTGTTCTCGTTCCCCTGGGCGGGCGGTGGAACGCTGGCCTACCGGGCCTGGCGCGATGCGCTGGCCGGCGTGGCGCACGTCGTTCCGGTGCGTTTGCCGGGCCGCGAGTCGCGGGCTGGCGAGCCACCGATCGAGAGCATGGAAACGCTTGTGGCTGCGCTGCTCCAGGCCATCCGGCCCCATCTGGACGTCCCTTGCGCCTTCTTCGGGCACAGCATGGGCGCCGGCATCGCATTTGAATTAACGCGCGCGCTGCGCCGCGCCGGCCTGCGCCTGCCGCTGAGCCTGCACGTCTCGGGCGCCCGCGCGCCGCAGTTCCGGCTGCATTACAATCCCGGTCCCGAGCCGCCGCTGCGCGATTTCATCGAGGGACTGCGGCGGCTGGAAGGGTTTCCGCCGAGCATTCTCAATAACCCCGAGCTGATGAAGTTGGCGCTGCCGGCGCTGCTGAGCGACGCACGGCTGTACCGCTGTTACGCCTACACGCCAGAGCCGCCGCTGGCGCTCCCGATCTACGCCTATGGCGGCGACGCCGACCCGAACGTGACCTCGGAACACCTCGATGCCTGGCGCGAACAAACCACGGCGCGGTTCGAGCGTTACGAGTTTCCGGGCGGCCACTTTTATCTGGAGTCCGCGCGCGGCCTGCTGCTGGGCGTCTTGCGGGCGGATCTGTGCTCTGGTTGCCAGGGTTCCGGCCCAGGTTTGTGATGCGCGTCTTGCTCGTCCATTTCATGCCGATCGAAAGTCCGGGCGGAGCTGAAATCAGTTTGCGCGACCATGTGGCGCATGCTCCGCCTGGCGTCAGCGTGGAGTGCGTGATGCCAGACAGCCCGGTGGATGTCGATCGCTTCGACGCGGTGATTCTCGCCAACCTGCGGCCCACCGCGCGGTTTCCGAAAAGCGCGGCCGGTTCGGGCGTGAAAGCGCACGCCTGCGGCTGCCGCGTGCTGGCGAGCAGCAGGGTCGGAGCCATGTCCTGGCCGGACCCGCTGGAAGCGTGCCGCCATTCCAACCGCCTATTCTGGGAGATGGTGACGAACGTCCCGCAGGAGAAGAACCCGAGACGATTCGCTCGGCGCGGCGGCGCGAACTAGAGGGAGTCTCTTCGATGAGCCAATCCGCAGAGTCCCGTTGGGCGACGACGTTGCGCGGCGTTGCCCGGCAGTCGTGGAATCTGCCTGCTCACGACAGAGTCCCGCTCTCGCAGGAAGGTGGATTCTACCACTGCCGGCGAAGCGTGGACCGGCGGGCGGCGAGCGCGACTTTCTGAATGCACGGCAGATTCCAGCTACATGTCTGAACCGAACGAGATCGCCGCCACGCCCCGCCCGCCCGCGATTTATTGGGTACTCGCACTCACTCTCGCCGCTGTCCTGCTCTACTTCTCGCTGCGCGGCATCGCGTGGCTGCGCGTGTGGACGATTCTGCGCGGGGCCAGGCTGCCGATTGTGGCGCTGGTGATAGCCATCATCTCCTTCAATCTGCTGATGCGTTCGCTGCGCTGGCGCGTGATCCTGGCGGCCGATCGCCGCGTGCCCGTTTCACAGGCCTTTTGGGCCACGGCGGCCGGGTATCTGGGCAACAACGTGCTGCCGGCGCGAGCGGGCGAACTGGTGCGCACGCTGATGATCTGCGCGCGCACGGGCATGAGCAAAGTCTTCGTGCTGACCACCGTTTTCTCAGAGCGGGTGGTCGATGCGTTGTTCCTGCTGGCCATCAGCGGGACGATTCTATTGACGCTGCCCGTCACGCCGGGTTGGCTCGCGCGCGCTGCCCGGCCCGTCGGCGCGATCGGCCTGGCAGGCGTCGCGGCGATTGTTCTGATCCCCTTTTTCGAGACTTTTTGGCACAGGCTGCTGGCGCGGCTGCCGGTGCCGCACCGCTGGCGGGAACGCGCGGAGCACGCTTTGCGGCAGGTGATTCTCGGCATCCGCAGCTTCCACGACCGCGGCCGGCTGGCGCGTTTCCTGCTCTTCACCGCGCTGCTATGGGGTCTCGAAGGTGTGACGACGGTTCTCGGCGCGCGGGCGATCGGCGTGTCGTTCAGCTTCCCCGTGGCCTATCTGCTGATTGCGGGCCTGGGCCTGGGCAGCGCTCTGCCCGCCACGCCCGGATACGTGGGCATTTACCAGTTCGCCGCCGTCAGCGTGCTGACCCCGTTCGGGTTCAGCCAGGCCGATGCGATCGCATACATCCTGCTGTTCCAGGCGATGAACTACGTGGTGCTCCTCGTGTGGGGCCTGCTCGGCCTGGCTCAGCAACGCCGGGCGGCTTCCTCCAGGTTGAACGATGGAACGTGAAGACGGCCGCTTCGGCCTGGGCATCGCACTGCTGTTGGTCGCCGCGATCTACGCGGTGACACCGATTTCACCTCCGCACCTGATGGACGACGTGGACGGCGTGCAGGCGCAGATTTCGCGCACCATGCTCGCGACCGGCGACTGGGTGACGCCGCGGCTCGACGGCGTGATCTACCTGGAGAAGCCGCCGTTGAAGTATTGGATGATCGCCTGCTCATACGGCGTGTTCGGCGTGCACGACTGGGCGGCGCGCCTGCCGATTGTCATTTGTATTCTACTGACGGCGTGGCTGGTGGGCGCCATGGGCCGCTGGGCCTTTGGGAGGCAGGCGGGCTTCTATTCGATCCTCGCGTTCGGCAGCGGCGTCGGGCTGTTTCTGTTCACGCGAGTGCTCATCTCGGACATTCTGCTAACCGGAACCATTGCGCTCGCGACGTGGGGCCTGGCGCGCGCGCTGGACGAAGATGAGCCGCGGCCGCAACTGTGGATTTACATCGCCTGGGCCTCCATCGGCGCCGGGCTGCTCGTGAAAGGCCTGATCGCCATCGTCTTCCCATTCGGCGCGGCGGGCCTGTATTTGCTGCTCTCCGGACAACTCTTCACAGCGCGGACCTGGCAGCGGCTGCGACCGTTCAGCGGCCTGGTTCTGATGCTGCTGGTGGCGGCGCCGTGGCACATTCTCGCGACGCTCCGCAACCCGCCGTACTTCAATTTCTCGGTGCACGCCGGGCCGGGCCAATACCGTGGTTTTTTCTGGTTCTACTTCTTCAACGAGCACGTGCTGCGCTTTCTGAACCGCCGCTGGCCGCGCGACTACAACACCGTGCCACGGCACCTGTTCTGGCTGTTCCACCTGCTTTGGTTTTTCCCCTGGAGCGTCTACCTGCCGCGGCTGGTGAAGCTCGGTTACCGTGGCGCGGATCGCGCCTCGCGTCTGCGCCTGCTGTGCCTTTGCCTGGCCGGCTTCGTGATGTTCTTTTTCAGTTTCTCGACCACGCAGGAGTACTATTCGCTGCCCATTTACCCCGCCATGGCGCTGCTGTTAGGTTCGGCGATGGTCGAAGGCTCATCCTGGATTCGTTACGGGAACCGCGTGCTCGACGCAGTCTGCGCGCTGGCGCTCGGGGGCATCATGTTCATTCTGGTGAATGTCTGGAACATGCCTGCGCCCGGCGACATCTCGCGGGCGCTGGCGCAGCATCCCGAGATGTACACGCTTTCGCTGGGCCACATGGGCGACCTGACGCTGGCCTCCTTCGCCTACCTCAAGCTGCCGCTCCTGCTGGCCGGATTGGCCTTCGCCGTCGCCGTCGTGGCGGCCTTTCGCAAGCCCGGCCGCGTATGCTATTTGCTGATCGCGTTCTCGATGGTGCTGCTGCTCAACGCGGCGCGCATCGCCATGATCGCCTTCGACCCGTACCTGAGCAGCCAGCCGCTGGCCGCGGCCCTGCAGCAGGCACCGCCGGGGCGCGTCGTTTTCGACGATCAATACTATACGTTCAGCTCGGTCTTCTTCTACGCCGACGTGCAGAACGCGAAGATCCTCAACGGCCGCGTCAATAACCTGGAGTACGGCAGCTATGCGCCCGGCGCGCCCGATGTCTGGCTGACCGACCCGCAATTGCCGGATTACTGGAACCAACCGCAGCGCACCTACCTGCTGGCCGAACAACCGCAGGTGCCGCGCTTCGAGAAGCTGCTCGGGCGCGAGCGACTGCACGTGGTTAAAGAGAGCGGCGGCAAATTCCTGTTCGTGAATCAGCCATAGAAAAGACGTCAGGCGGGCGTGACGGCGTGACGCTCCGGCTCGCGCGGCGCTGCGCTCTTCGCGGGTTCCGTCAATTTGCCGGCGGCGTTGGCCCAGGCCCAGAACAGCGCCGTGGACGCGGTGAGCAAGCCGGCGGCCACGCCGATCTGGCGCGGCGAGTAGCGCACCGAGGCCATGCCGGCCGCGCCCATCGAGAGCATCATCGAGGAGTTCAGCAGCACGTTGACGCTGGTGAAGACGCGGCCGCGCAACGCATCCGGGACGTGGGTCAACAGAATGGTTCGATTCAGAACCGAGTTGGTCCCCATGGCGACGCGGGACAGGGCGATGAAAACCATTGCGCCCCAGATGGTTGGCATCAGGCTGAAGGTCATGTAGGAAAGGCCCATCACGAGGAACGACAGTGTGACGGCGTGCTTGTACTGCTTGAAACTCAGACGCTCTCCGATGCCATGCGAGAGCAGTCCGCCGAGGACCAGGCCGACGCCGGCCGCGCTCCAGATGAGGCCCGTGCCGGTGGATCCGCGCCGAAATACGACTTCGCCGAAGAGGGTGAACAACACCTGCGCCGCGCCGCCGCCGGAGGACCATCCGATCTGCAACAGGCCGATCGCGAGGATCAGCGGATTGCGGCGCATGTAGGCGAGACCCGCGCGGAAGAGCTGCCAGTCGGACTCGCGCGCGGGCCCGCCCTGCAGCGGCCCCGGCCGGAAGTGGCCCGTCGGCGAGCGCAGCATCCAGATGGCGGCGGCGCTTACGAGAAACGAGCAGGCGTTGAAAACGAATGCGCCGCGGTAGCCAAACTGCGCCGTGCTCAGCCCGCCGAGCATGGTGCCGATGGCCAGCGTCAGCCAGGAAGTGGTCTGGGTCAGCGCGTTGGCGGTGTGGAGTTCGTCCGGCTCGGTGATACGCGGCAGAATGGCCGCGCGGCCGCTGGTGAAGAAGGGCGAAGCGAAGGTCAGCATTCCGCTCAGCAGGCACAGCAGCCAGGGCAGGCGCCAGGTCAACAGAAGGATGTGCGCCAGAGCGACGACGGCGCGCACGAGGTCGCTCGAGAGCATGACCCGCTTGCGGTCGAGACGATCGAGCGCCACGCCCGCAACGGGTCCGGCCAACACCGCGGGCAAAACGCGCGCAATCATGACCGCGCCGAGAGCGAGCCCCGACCCGGTCAGGTGCAGAGCGAGACTCAGCACGGCGATCGAGTTGAAGTGGTCGCCGATCTCGCTCACGGTCTGGCCGAGCCACAGAGCCCGGTAGTTGCGGTTACGGCGTAGAAGTTGCCAGAAAGCGCCCAATGGATTCTCGTCTGCCTTCTCTCAGCGTACATGCGGGAGGGCGGCGCGCAGGCGCGACAGGTACAATGGCGATCGAGCGGCGGCACGCGGCGCGCCGCGGCAAGCGATCGCCGGGCGGCGGCGAGAGTGGAGGTCGGGGCGATGTTCCGGCTATTGGTTTTGTTGTGCGCGCTCGTGCCCGCGGTGGCGCAAACGCGCCTGCTGGTGAGCGCGGTGGACGTGAGGACGAGCCGGCCGATCAAAAACCTGCAGGCGTCGGAAGTGATCGTGACCGACGACAAAACCAATCTGCCGGTGGTCGAGTTGAAACCCGCGAGCGGCCCCGCGGACGTGATGCTGCTGCTCGACACGGGGCGGGCGGGCCCGATGGTGCAGCCGCTGGCCTACGATCTGATCGATCAGCTCAACGATCCCGAGCAGATGGCGCTGGTGGGATACGCGGATTCGGCGCAGCTGATTGAGGACTTCACAGCCGCGAAGGATCGTCTGAAGCAGGCTGTCGCGAAGGTGCGCTTCGGCAACCAGCCGCAGGTGCTGGACGCGCTGGCCGCGGCGATCGGCGACGGCTTCGAGCACGCCACGTATCGCCGCGTGATTCTGCTGCTCACCGCAGGCTACGAAGGCCGCAGCGGCACCGAGGAGCGCGCCGTGGTAAAACTCGCGCGGAATGGCGGCGTCTCCATTTTCCCGATCTACGTCATGGGTGTGAAGCGCGGACTATTCGAGGAGCTGGCGCGGCAGACTGGCGGGGCGACTTTCGACCTGAAAGCAATGGCGCGCGATGCCACCGGGCAGCCCACCGCACGCATTTTCGACGTCGTGCGGAACCCATACATGGTTACGCTTCGCGGCAAGGAATAGGTGTAACTTGTGTCAAAATGTGCAAGAACATGTGCCATTGCCACGTATTGCTGTCTTATGTAGGTATATATTCGAAGTACAACTGAGAAATGAATTCGCTTGCAGCTTTAGGAAATAGTAAAAAAGCAAAAGAACCGCTTCATCTTTCGCTCAGAAAGATCACGCCACTCCAAGCACGATACATCGTTTTTTTAACCTACCGGCATAGTATGTACAGTAGTTCCTTTGAGGCTTTTAGATTGCGTGCAAGCTTCGGATCGTGAAGGGATCTATATAACTAGTTACAGTACGCTGAGGAGTGACGACCAATTGGCACGATGTCCAGGGCTGCCGCTTCGTACGTACTTTCAACGCCAAACCAGAGAGAGAAAGAGAGAGAGCAGGAATTTTTGGGATCCGAAAATTGAATCGCCGTCATTTGCTTATACAGTAGGCCCCAAAAAAGAGTTTACATCGTATTTAGTTTTTAAAATATTCATTAAATAAATTATTTTTTCCGCAATATGGGAAATTGCTTAGTTGTCAGTGCTCCAAATCCGAAATTGGGAGAAACAGTGATGGTGAACTTCGAATGTGCTGTTTGGGATATTCTATCGTCATCTGGCCAATGTTATTGCGGAAAATGGTGGACAGGAGTTCCAAGAAGAGGATTTTCGACATCATCTGGCTACAGCAAGGATTTACTCATTCTACAAAGGACTTCCTTGGGACTCCACAAATCAAGAAGACTCAGCCAGCATCTACAGCAAGACAGAACAGATTTGGTTGACTTCCATCACATATTCTAGCCTCATTTTGGTCCCTAAGCTTATTTCTGGATATCGCCTGCCTGACGCTTGGAAGGACATGGAGCAAAAGAGATTTAGTCATAGCAAAATTCAGTTCAAATGACGTGGAGTTAGTTTCACATAATATAGTGCAAAAATCGTATTTTAATTCTTTTCTAAAATTAAATATGATGTAAACTCTTTTTTGGGGCATACTGTAAACTTAATGCCGCTTTTGATTCCGCAAAACTGATCATTGTTAGGATCTGGCAAACCTTTCTGGTGACCGCGTAAATTGTGGGGTGTCTGTTTTTTAGTCGGGTTATAATAGGTTTTTGCCTTTAGGCGAGATTAACCTCAGGCTATATAGTGCGGCAACATTGAAGTGTTTTTTAAAGAAGATCTGCATGCTGTGCAAGCAGTCAATGTGCTTGTTGCCAAGAGGATAAAAAATGATACATTTCGATTTCGAGCTCAAAGTCAATTGAAAAAAAATCACAGCGATTTAAAATGAGTCATTTTCAAGGCTATTTATTTTCTGTACGCTCAAGTCATAAAGTCACATGTTGGAATTGTGCCTTCCAAGGGCACGAATCAATTGTCCCGCCGAACATGATGTCACTTGATCGACGTCAAAGGCTCAATATTATTAATTCAGCACGGGGTTGTCGATGCTGCGTTCTAGTACAAAAAAAAGGCTCGTTGGGTGAGAGCAACTTACTTATGTACGCTTGATCATCTAGCAGAAACAAGCGCCGAAGTAGAAAGCAGCAACATCCTGTTCGTTCCCGGAATCGGCAACTGGTGTAGGAAAAGACCGCTTGAGTGGATAAGCTCATAGGCGACGGCCGTGGCCGCCTTCCGATCAATAACACAGGCTTAAGAGATGTTGACCTCAATTCCCAGAAATGAGGAGAAGAAATCAAGTCTTTGAAACTTTGTAATTTTGAACTGCATCACGACTAATCCTCATTCGTCTCGGAAATTAGAAATGCATTAAAATCTCGATAAGTCTAAAAAACCAACGATAGCTGTGTGATAGTGAAAAGCTTTTGCCAATTGAGCGTTGTAGCCTTCATTCAGCCCATCACGTTGCGTAATGCGACAGTGAAGTTGTTTCGGCAGCAGTTCGTCTAAATCGTAGCTCGGATTGACGTCACTACACGCACTCTCGAGCGAGCATCTTTGAG
>CAWIQF010000029.1:0-18723 GCA_963838205.1 Terriglobia bacterium
GGGCGCGAGGTGTACGTCATGCAGGCGACCGTGGACACGCGGCCCGAGGACCTGATCGTGCAGCCGGTGATCGACGGCCCGCGCTCGCTGCGCTACGTGGCCTCGCCGATCGTGTCGGCCATGCTGCGCGGAGGCGTGGCGATTCTCGACGAGGGCAACCGCATGTCCGAAAAAAGCTGGGCCAGCCTGGCGCCGCTGCTCGACACCCGGCGCTACGTCGAGTCGCTCGTGGCGGGCATCAAAATCAAGGCGCTCCCCGATTTCCGCCTGGTGGCCACGATGAACGACGACGCCTCTACCTTCGACCTGCCCGAGTACATCCACTCGCGCCTGCAGCCGCAGATCCTGATCGATTTTCCGGAACGCGAAGAGGAGCTCGCGATTCTGCGCGAGAACCTGCCTTTCGGCGACGACGAACTGCTGGAATACGTCACCGATTTTCTGCAACTGGCGCACGGCGCCGACGAGCGCTACACCGTGCGCGACGGCATTAACGTCGCGCGCTACGCCATGAAGCTGATGGCCGGCATTCCCGAGGCCCGCGATCGCGCCGGCTGGAAGCCGCCGGTCGAGTTCGCCGTGCAACACACGCTGGGCGAGGAAGCGCTGCGCTACCTGCGCCTGGCGTGAGGGTCAACGGATCGCTATGAGCGAACCCAGCCGCAGCCACATCACGTGCCTGCCGGTGGTCCCCGGCAGCCTGGAGTTCGCCGCCTTCGTGCGCCAGGCGATTCTCTCGGCCCGGCCCGCGACCGTGGCCGTGGGGCTGTGGCGCGGCCTCGAAACCGAGTACCTGAGCGCGGTGGCGCGGCTGCCCGAGTTATCGGCCATTTCCTGGTGCTGGAGCGATCCGCTGTCGGGCGAGGAGACGGACACGAACTACCTGCTCGTCGAGCCCTGCGATCCGTTCATCGAGGCCATTCGCACCGCCCGCCAGATCGGCGCCGAAGTGTTGTTCCTGTTGGACGAAACCGTCGAGCAGGCCGGCGAGCCGCCGCTGGGTTTCGCCGAGCCATTCCTGGAGCCCCTGCCCGACCCCTACGCCGCCGCGCGCCTCGGCCTGCCGGCGTATTTGCGGACGGTGCTGCAGTCGGCGTCCGCCAGCGCAGTCGCCCCCCGCGCGGTGGAGGCCATGGCCCGCGCGTTGCAGGGCGTCGACCCGGCCGGGAAGACGTTCGCCTTCATAGCGCCCTCCGCGCTCGCGCCGCTCCTGCAGGCGCTCAACCGGCCGCGCTCCGGTCAGGACTGGGGCGGGGAACCGGTTGCAACTGAGTCCATCGACGGGCCCGCCATGAAGTTCGCGGCCGACGTCATGAACCTCCATCCGGACTGCCTGGCCGAAGTGTGCAACACGCCGCCGTATTACGCCGAGCGCTACGAGCGCTGGCGCGAGACGCCCGACCAGCCGTCGCCCGACCGCCTGCATCTGCAACGCGAACTGCTGCGCGAGGCCGAGTTGAACTACCAGGTGCAGACCACCGCGACGCTTTCGATTTGGCAGCGCCGCCAGATGGCCCGCTTCTCCCGCAAACTGGCTCAAAGCGCGCGCCTGCTGCTGCCCGATCTGTTTGACCTGCTGACCGCCGCGCGCGGCGTGGCCGACGATAACTTCGCCTGGGAGGTGTGGCACGCCGCCGGACAATGGCCCTGGCAGCGCGAGGAATCCGACCGCGAAACCGTGAAGCTGACGAGCGAGGATCTCGCTCCCCGCTCGCGCCGTATGCGGCTGCGTCGCATGCCGCTGCGCGAGAAACGGATGTGGTTGCCGCGCGGGCTCAAGGACCGGCCCAAGGAACGCTTCCCCGGCGAGTGGGCCCGCCAGATCGACGGCGACGCCATCTGCAGTTACCCGCCCGAGGACCTGGTGATCGAGGACTATGGCCGCCTGCTGCGGCAGAAAGCCCGCTCCATGGTCACCGACGAGCGCAGCCACGTCGAGCCCTTCGTCACTTCGCTGCTCGACGGCATCGACGTGCGCGAGACCATCCGCAACTGGCATCGCGGCGAAATCTGGGTCCGTCGCGCCGAGCGCGCGGCGGGCGCAGTGGGCGCGGTGGTGGTCGTTTTCGACGCCGATCCAGAGGATCGCTACGGCTACTGCACGACCTGGCTGGGCGAGCACCAGAACGAGTCGGACATGGCTTTCTACTCGACCTTCCCGTTCGATCAAGTGGTCGGGCCGGGGATCGGCCGCGCGTTGTACGGCGGTTTCCTGATGGTGCTGCCGTCGCGGCGCTTGTTCGACATTTGGAGCGACCCGGACTACGACATGGCCGAGAGCAAGCCCGAGCGGTTGCTGCTGGCGGCGCTCGATTACTCACTGGAACGGCACGTGCTCTACGTGGCGGCGACGCCGCCCCGCTCCATTTTCCGCACCGTCGCGGCGCGCTTCGGCCGCACCATTCTGTACCTCCCGCTGGGTCAGCTATCTCCCTCCAAGCTTAAGAAAATAAGGGTAGTTCACGTCCTGGATGGGTATCACCGGCGGCGCGTCGCCAAGGATTATCTGTGGTAGCCAGGCGCCGCGGCAGCCGCGCGGCCGAAACCGCGGAAACGCCTGTCGCCAGGCGCGCGTCTCACCTCAGAGCGCGGGCTGCCATGGGCCCGCGGGTCGCGAGCATCGTCCTGATATACTGTGAGTTTGCCCTACCTTGTACGAGTTGAATCGATGAAACTGAGCGTATGCCTGTTGCTGGCCGCGAGCCTTGTCTTGACCTGGCCCCTGGTCGCCTCCGCACAAGCCACCCCGGCAGTCCCGGCTCAGCCGGAGGCCGCGGCCCAGAATAAGAAAACGGCCGGCCAGCCGGTTAGTCCCAAGAAACGGGCTGCTGCGGCCAAACGCAAGCGCACCGTCGCCTCTAGAAACCAGGGCGACGCGACTCCGCACACCCAGGCTCCGGCGACCGCCTCCGTCGCGCCACGGCCCGCGCTCGTGCCAGCCGCTGCCACAGGGCGCGAGCCGGCCGCAGTGCCCGCCCCGGTCATGGCGACCGCCACGGCGGGCGATGTGCTCTCCGCCACTCCGGCGCCGGCCGAGGCTGGCATCGACAACCAGGACAGTGCTTCCACCGCGAACCCGGCTCCAACCGTGAATGCGCCAACTCAGCCCGCTGCGAGCGCGACTGCTCCGGTGGGAGTTTTCGCACCAATTCCCGTCGCCGGTCCGGCAACCGCCGCGGCGCTGAACAACGCGCTTTCAGCCGGCACGGCGCAGGCCGCTTCCGTCAATGCCCCGCAGTCGTCGGGCGTCGCGGTCGCACCGGCCGTTGCGAGTGCGATCGCGCCGTTGGCAGACTCCGCCCAGAGAGCCATCACGGCGCAGTCCGCCACCTCCGCCGTGCAGCGCAGCGTCGTCAACCGGCGCAAGCATCTCGCCTCCGACAACTCGCCCGCGGCCTCCGCCCAGCCGCAGTACAGCACCGGCCAGGCCGCCCGCCTGGTGATCGGGCAACCAAGATTCTCGTCTCAGAGAGGCCAGGACGTGGTCACCACGGGCACGTCGCCCAACCAAGTCACTACCGTGACCTACGAAACGCTCCAGACGCTGGTGGGCTCCGCGCAGGGCCTGGACTATGCCAACGGGACGCTGATCGTGGCCGACGCCAACCGCCAGGGCGGCACGCCCGACAATAACCGGGTCTTGATTTATAACGATATTCAGTCGTGGCTGCCCGGCCCGCACGCCGATATCCAGCCGAACGGGACGCCTTGCCCGGATTGCTTTGGGGCGGGTTCTACGACTCCGCCGCCGACCAGCGGGTCGGCGTGGCCCGGCGCATCCTTAGTGCTCGGGCAGCCCGATTTTGTCAGCAACAATCCGAATCAGCAGGCCACCATAGTTTATCCGCCTCCGGCAATCACGGCCACGCAGATGAGCAATCCGATAGGCGTTTCGTATAACGGCCAGATGCTGGCCGTCGCCGACTCGGCCAACAATCGCGTCCTGGTCTGGAAGTCGCTGCCTACGGCCAACGACCAGGCGGCGGATTACGTTGTGGGTCAATCGGATTTCACCACCTACACGCCGGGCAAGTACGGTCAGTATGGCTACCCCGTCGGCCATTGTTCGGCCACGGCGCTGCGCTCGCCCACGGCCGTGTTCCTCGATGCGAACAACGGTCTGTGGGTGGCCGACACGGGCAACGACCGGGTGCTGTACTACGGCCCGATCACGGGCAACGGCCAGGCGGCCACGTTGGTGCTCGGCCAGACGGATTTCATTAACGACATGCAGAGCCAGTACCTGCCCAAGACCTCGGCCAGCTCACTCCTCGCCCCGGCCTCGGTTTCGAGCGATGGCACGCGCCTGTTCATCGCCGACAGTTTCGAGAACCGGGTACTGATCTGGGATACGATTCCGACCACCAACAATCAGGCCGCCAACGTCGTGCTCGGGCAGAAGGACTTCGTCTCCAATCTCTCCAACACCTACAGCATCACTACCGATGCCGCGGGCACCACCATCGAAAACTCGGTCCTGTGCGCCACTAACGGCAACGACACCACCAGCGAGACCGGCAAGAGTTTCCCCTTATATCCCCCCATGTGTGCGGCCACCCTCAGCGGGCCGATGGCGGCCATCAGCGACGGGACGCGGCTCTATGTCGCCGACGCGGGCAACGACCGTGTGCTCGTCTGGAACACGATTCCCGACGCCAACACCGTCCCCGCCGACGTCATTCTGGGACAGCCGAACGACCAGGTGGACCTGAGCTCCGATTCGTCCTATCCCCAGTTGGTTAGCGGGACCGATACGTTCAAGACTCCCAACGCGCTGGCCTGGGACGGAACCAATCTCTATGTGGCCGATACTTTCAACCGGCGCATCTCGGTCTTCTCGCCGGGCGATTTCACGTTGCCGCTCAACGCCATTCTCAGCGCCGCCAGCGCCCACACCTACGCGCGCGCCACCGTCACGGTCGGCGGCACGGTCCAGGCCAACGCGGTGGCCACGGTGACCATCGGGAACAGTAACGTCCTCGATACCACCGGCACCGAAATCACGGTGAATTACAACTACACTCTCGTCTCCTCCGATACGCTCGCCACAGTGGTCACTGCCCTGGTCAACGCGATCAACAGCTCCAACAGCGGCGCCGGCGATCCATATGTCTACGCCACACCGGATACGGCCGCGAATCTCGTGATCCTGACGGCCCGCACGGCGTACCCAGATACGGCTGGCAACAACATCACATTGGCCACTTCGCTCAATCCGACCACGGCTACGCTCACCCTCACGACCTCCGGCGCGAATCTCGCCGGCGGGTCGGACGCCTCCCTGCTGGCGCCCTATGAACTCGTCCGCATCACGGGCACGCCGGGCACGAACGGCGCCTCGGGCCAGATCCTGGTTCCGGGCGTTGACCCCAACAACCCGCCGCCGGTACAGCCTCTGAACCAGCCGCTGCCGACGACATTGGCCGGCGTCGAGTTCTACGTGGACGGGATCCGCTGCCCGATCATCGCTGTCGCGCCGACCTACGTGGTGGCACAGCTCCCGATCGAGCTCTCCTACGCACTCGAACCCGATACGACGCCGCCATCGCCGACTTCGACCATTAACGTGACCGACACGCTCCGGTTTCCGCGCACGGGCTCCGGCATCCTGCGGGTGCAGAACCCAGACGGCACGGTGCAGGTCAGCACGGCCGTGGCGATCCCGGTGATCCAGCAGAGCCCGACGCTGTTCTACGACCCGACCCAGGCGCCGAATCCGGGCTTGGCCTATCACTACTCGAGCTCGGCCACGGGGACGATCTCCGTGGACGGCACCATCACCGCCGGTGACGTCGCCACCGTGACCATCCGTGACCGGCCGTACAACTATACGGTTTTGGCGACCGACACAACGGCCACCGTCAGGGACCAGCTGATTGCGATCATCGATGCTCACGACCCGGAGGTGCGCGCCTTCCCCGCCGGAGCTTTCCAGCGCATCCGGCTGCAGGCTATCGTACCCGGCCCGGCGGGCAATAGCATCCCGATCAACGCCAGTGCCGCCACTTCCGCAGCTGTTCTCGCAGCCAATTCGAGCGCTTCCGCGACGATCATCATGACTGCCTTCAACTCCACACTGTGCTGCGCCAACGTCGCCGGCGCCCCCGTGACCTTGGACAATCCGGCGCTGCCGGGCGAGACCATCTCCGTCTACGGGACGGGTCTGGGCATATTGACCGCCGGCGATCAGCAACTGATGCTCAACGGCCAGCCGTTCGCAGGTTCCTCATACAACAACGTGACCTTCGACGGATTCGTTGCCAGCTTGGTGGGCGGCCTGACGGCCAACGTGCTCTTCTCGGGACTCAAACCGGGCTATGTGGGGCTCTACGAACTGGACCTGGAACTCAATACCAGTCTGCCGACCGATCCCCAGACCACGATGACCATTTCGCAGTTGTACCAGGTCTCCAACATTGTCACCATCCCCGTGGTGAACCCGTCGCCGAAAAATTAGTTCGTCCTTCCAGCGCGACGCTCCCGGTTTCCGCTCATCCGGGAGCGCTCGCTACCCGCGTCAACTCCGGGATCAGCCAATCCAGCACTCCTCTCTCTTGTAAATGTCCGTAAACTACTGATTCCAAATGAAAATGCCACTGGCATTCTCATCCTCGCGAGTGCCGCGGCCGCGCCATATGGCTCGAACTCTCTTGAAAATGCCCGTAAGCCAATGATTCCAAACGCTCGGGAATCGGGCATTTTCATGCTTCCGAGTGAAGCGGAAGCTTCATCTCTCACCGCTGTCCCTGTCGGCCTCCCTGCCGGGCCGCACGGGGCCGCTGATTCGCGATATAATACAAAAGAGTCTGAGTGATTCTGATGGACCTGCGTTTCGACCCCGCCGTGGCACTCGAAGAATTGCGCGAAGACGCCGTTCTGCCCAACCCCGTGCGAGTGCGCGACATGATTCTCAGGACCGGCCACAGCCCCGAGCAGGCACTCGATTTGAACCGTAAATTCACGGCGTATCAACAGACCTTTGCCGAGGCGCAAACTCTGGCCGCCGGGCTCCTCGAAGAGCTGAAACAATCTCCCCGCAAGATGTGACCCCGGCCTGAGCGGCCCCTTGCAACGTGCCGCCCTCGCCCGACGCAGCCACATCCAGGCTGAAACACTTTGTCACGGAACAGTTAAGAACAATTCACGCTGCCGATGTACAAAGAAAAGAACGAATCGAAAGGAAGGAAAAAACACATGGCAATTCAAAAGAAGACCAATCCCCAATCGGAGACTCTGAAGTCTGAGGAGACCGTCCAGCCGGGCCAGCAGGCCAAGGGTAAAATGGTCCGTACCAGGAAGACTGCGGGCGCCGCGCCGCAGGGCGGCTCGGAACAACCGTCCGCCAAGCTCAATTCACCCGCCGCCACCCATAAGGCGCCGGCCCGCAAGCCGGTCGTGGAAGAGCCGCAGGAAGTGCACGCCGCCGGCGAGCGCCCGTCCTTCGATGCCGCTCTGCATCACGAGGAGATCTCGAAGGAAGCGTATTACACCTGGCTGCGCCGGGGCCGCGCGCCTGGCGCCGCACGGGAAGACTGGCTGGCCGCCGTCGCGCTCGTCCGCGCCCGTCACGCGCGCTAGTTCCGAGTTGCAGAAGTTGGCGTATCAAATCGCTGGCTTACTCGCGCGGCTCCGAAACGGTTCAGAGTCGCAACCATAGGGCGGCGGACACCGGAACGTCTGCAACCAGACATCAGTTCCGGCCACCGCCGGCAGGCGTCAGGCGTGTATTCGCACGGCGTCCGGCGCTGTGCCCGATTTCAGTAAACCGGGCCCGATCTCCGTACACCAGGCGCCCTTTCCGGGCGTCCATACAATTTCGACGCGATCGTGGCCTTGAGCCGTGGTGTGTTTTGCGTTCCGGGCGCGTTCCGAGCGATGCCCACGCCCTCGAAAGCCCCGGCGGCAGCGCGAATGGGAGATAATAATGAGTTCGTGGTGGGAGAATCCGCGCGATGGAGGCTGAGTCTCAGGTGATACGGAGTCTGGTGCAATCGAACGACAGTTGTACGCGAGGCTGGAACCCGTGGCGGGCTGCCTGTTTCGCCGCATCCGTGCTGGCTCTTCTGCCGGCCCTCGGCTTGGCGCAGGTTGCGCCCACTTACACCATTGCCACCGCGGTGGGCACCGGAACGGCCGGGTTTGCAGGCGACGGCGGCGCGGCCACCAGCGCCGAGCTCAACTATCCCACCGGCATTGCCTTCGATAGCTCAGGCAACCTCTACATTGCGGACCACATCAACCACCGCATCCGCAAGGTCAACACCAGCGGCAACATCACCACCATCGCCGGCAATGGAACTCTCGGTTATCTCGGCGACAGCGCCGCCGCCACCAGCGCGGAGCTCGATTCCCCCTGCGGCGTGGCCGTGGATTCCTCGGGCAACGTCTATATCGCCGACACGCTGAACCACGTGATCCGCAAGGTCGCGGGAGGCACCATTACGACCTTCGCCGGCGATCAATCTCTCGGCAGCGGCTACACCGGCGATACCGCCGCCGCTACGTCAGCCCAACTCAACACCCCGGTGGGCATTGTCGTGGATTCCGCGGGCAACGTCTGGATCGCCGACACGGGCAATAGCGTGATCCGCGAGGTGACCACCGACGGCAACATCAACACCATCGTCGGCAATAGTTATGCGGACTACGGCGGCGATGGCGGTCCGGCCATCGCCAGTTCGCTGAATCATCCACTGGGCCTGGCGCTGGACGCTGCCGGTAACCTGTACATCGCGGACCAGCTCAACCAGCGCATTCGCATGGTGGCGGCGACCAAGGGTGTCATCTCAACCACAAGTATCATCACCACCGTAGCCGGCAACGGAATCCTCGACTCCAAGGGCACCGGCAACCTGGCTATCGACGCCGGTCTGTCCGATCCGTCCTGGGTGGCCGTAGATAGCGCCGGAAACCTGTTCATTGCGGATCTTGTCAACAACATCGTCCGCCGCGTCGCAGCCGCCGACGGCAGCATCGCCACCGTGGCCGGCAATGGCCAGTTCGGCGTTTACGGCGACGGAGGCCCGGCCCTGCAGGCCGCCATCACGTTTCCGCTCAGCGTGGCCGTAAATGCCGCCGGCAAGGTCTACATCGCCCAGGGCGAAAACAGCGTCATCCGCGTGCTGACGCCGGTCGCGACCACCGGCTCCGCCGCTCGCCGCCACGGCACCCGTTCCATCGAGGTGCTGCCGCGACCGCGCACCGAATCGCCTCTCGCCAGCACAATCGAAGGACAATAAGCGGATCGCCGGTCCGGCTGAAGCGCGGACTCCCCTACCTGTATTTCCGCAGCACCGCCAGAACGCGGCCCTGGATCTCCACCTGCCCGGCCGGAACCCGGATCGGCTCCATCGTCGAATTGGCCGGTTGCAGCCGGATTTGTTCGCCTTCGCGGTAAATCCGTTTGAGCGTCGTCTCGCTCCCGTCGACCAGGGCCACCACGATCTCGCCATCGCGCGGCGTCTTAGTGCGTTCGATCAACACGAAGTCGCCATCGCAGATGTGATCCTCGATCATCGAATCGCCGCGCACTCGCAGCGCAAACAGATTCGGCGATCCGGCAAAGTCCGCGAAATCGAGCGTCTCAGGGCTCTCCGGCGCCTCCACCGGCACGCCCGCGGCGATGGTCCCCATCAGCGGAATGGTCACGCCCGCGGATGCCGGCGGTTGCTCCATCGTCTGCTTCTCCAGCCGCTCCTGCTCGCTGCGCAGGTAATCCGCGGAGACCTCGAGCGAACGGCTTTCGTTGTACCGCCGCTTCAGGTATCCTTTCTGCTGCAGCGCCGTCACGTGCTTGTGCACGGTGGCCAGCGACCCCAGTCCCACTCCCCGCGCGATCTCTTCGAAACTGGGGCAATACCCGCTTCGTTCGATGAACGAAACGACGAAATCCAGAACCGTCTTCTGTTTGGGTGTCAGGGCCATACCCGCAGTATTGGCGAATACAGAGCGAAAGTCAAGCCTGACTTAGACGTTTTGTTTTGAAAGTGTCCCGAGCCTGGAATTGGTAGATTAAGTCACCCTGCAATCGACGCCGTGCCACTCTCTCCAGAGACAACCCGGATTTCGCCGGACATTCGCCATCGATGGCTCGTCTCTGGTTTCTATGGGTGGCCCGGAGGGCCACCCATAGAGATGAAAGTTGCGGCGGCGCAGGTGGGGCGGGTCTCCAGACCTGCGCCGGACCTCCAGGTCCGGCTTCAGGTTAGGTGCAGGGGAGAGGCCGGCGTGGACGCCGGCCGCAGACCTGGAGGTCTGCCCCACCTCCGGATCCTGCTCTCCAACGCGACTTTCGAGAGAGCGGTTCTTCGCGTTGTCAGTGCCGCTGCGCCGCTGACCCCTTCGCGCGGGGGACACCGAGGCCCACTCACCTCTGAGCGCAACCACCAAGCCTTCTCCCGAGGGCGACACCAAGACGTCCTCCGTGGACGCCTTGGTGTGTCCCCGCGCTACCCCGGCTTTCAAACCCGAGGGCCGTCTGTCGCCGTGCTCTAGTCGGGAAGAGGCACGCCCGTGATAAAGCCGCTAGATTGAATTGAGCCCCCATGAATGGCGCAATCGTCGTAGACAAACCGCGCGACTGGACCTCGCACGACGTGGTCAACCGCATGCGCCGCATTGCGGGCACGCGCAAGATCGGCCACCTCGGCACGCTCGATCCCTCCGCCACCGGCGTCCTGCCGCTGCTGCTGAACCGCGCCACGCGCCTGGCCCAGTTCTTCACGCGCAACGACAAGGTCTATGAAGGCGTGATCCACTTCGGCTGGTCTACCAACACGTATGACGCCGACGGCCAGCCCACCTCGGTGCAGTCGGAGCCCGCGCTGGACCGCGCGCGCCTGGAAGAGTTGTTCGACGGCTTCCGCGGACTGATCCTGCAGACGCCGCCGCCCGTCTCGGCCAAGAAAGTCGCCGGCCGGCCGGCCTATGAACTGGCGCGCAAGAACATCGCCTTTGACCTGACGCCGGTCGAGGTCGTCATCCGCAAGCTCGAGCTGCTGTGGGTGGATGGACCCGAAGTGGGCCTGCGAGTGGACTGCGGCGCGGGCACCTATGTGCGCTCCATCGCGCACGATGCCGGCCAGGCGCTGGGCTGCGGGGCGCATCTGAAATCGCTGCTGCGGCTGCAGTCCGGGCAGTTCACCATCGATCAGGCGCGGACGCTCGACCAGTTGGCGCAACTCTCGGCGGAGGGCCGGCTGGCCGAGGCGCTGATCCCGGCGATGCAGTTGTTGCCCGACTTCCCGAACGAGATCGTCGATCAACTCACCGAAGGCCAGATCCGCCAGGGACGCGACTTCCGCGTCTCCCCGTTCCGCGTGCGCGATGGGATGAAACACGTGAAAGCGGTGTCGCGCGCGGGCGAGCTGATCGCCATCGGCGAAGCCGTGATGCCCAACGTCTACCACCCGATTCTGGTGCTCTAGCGAAAGCCATTAATTGGGTGCTGGTGTCATATCTCGCAGATTCTTTGACAATCACCGGCCATTCACCGTGGCGCAGGCATGTAGCGCAGGCACGTGGCGCAGGCACTCGTGCCTGCCGCGTCGACACTCGTGTTGACGCTCGGCCAGCGTTGTTGAACGCTCGGTCGGCGTTGTCAATCCTTGACTGAGACACTACACTAGCTAACTCCCCAGACCAACTGACACTAAGTGACGCTGTTCGTCACGTAGACGATCTGCTTCATCGCCACCTTGAACTGGATGGATTCTTCGGAACCAGTCTTTTTGCCTTCTAGGTTAGACCTACTCTGTCTCTCGAATGTGCCTTAGACATGACACTAACTCGGGAGTGAGTCGTATCTCAACTTCGTGAGTGATGAGGCCGGCGGCATCCAGGCTGCGAATGTGAACCCGATCCTTGTCGCGATTCGAAGTAAGCTTCATCCGAACCAGATCTGCGACTGAGATAACCATTACCTCTTTGCCGTGGATCTGTTTTCGTTCAGGCTCAATCGGAGGAGCGGGAACCGAATAGGCGGGACGGACCTTCTCTCCGCTGAAAATCAGGTGGACGGCATTCCTGGCGGACTCCGTATCTCCATACACCAACATATCGACCCCGGCGGCATGCCGGAATCGAAAGCCATTCTTTGCTGCCGCTTCCTTGATACGGTCCAGATCCGAACGGCGCACCATCAGGTCAACGTCTCTTGTGAGTGCGGAATGCTCCGGGCTTGCTTCCTCTACATGGATCAACACGGCCAGACCACCAATCACTTCATGCGGGATGTGTTCAGAGCTCAACGTGTCGGTGATCTTATGCAGGATCCCTACCAAGTCAAATAGGCGTTCTTCAAACAAAGTGTTTACCGCTTCCCCTCTATTCGCTGCATCGGTAAGGAACTGCTCAAAGGGTTGCATCGCTACTCAACTAGGTTAGGCTTGGTCTGTCAAGGAGATCAATACCTCTACTTGCCCGTCTGCTCGCGCCGCTTCCTGGCCCAGCCTTCTTTGACTACCTGCCGCGAACGCCCCAGCCCCAGCGCGTCGTCGGGCACGGCCTCGGTGATCACGCTGCCCGCGGCGACGTAGCTGCCCGCGCCGATCTCGACCGGCGCCACCAGCGTCGCATTGCTGCCCACGAAGGCGCCCGCGCCGATCTCGGTCTGGTGCTTGGCCACGCCGTCGTAGTTGCAGGTGATGGCGCCCGCGCCGATGTTCGCGTTGGCGCCGACCACGCTGTCGCCGAGATACGCCAGGTGCATCGCCTTCGAGTCCGCGCCGAGCCGCGTGTTCTTCAGCTCCACGAAGTTGCCGACGCACGCCCCGGCCTCGACGATTGCGTTCATCCTCAGGCGGGCGAACGGCCCGACGCGCGAGCGCGCCTCCAGCGTCGAGTCGTCGATCAGCGAGTACGGCAGGACCTCGACTTCGTCGCCCACGACCGCGTTGCGCAGAATCGCGCCCGCGCCGATGCGGCAATCCGCGCCGATGCGCGTCGTCCCCAGCAGATGCGTGAACGCTCCGACGATGGTATCGCCGCCCACAACGACGTGCTTGTCGATCGTGACCGTCTCGGGGCGCTCGATGGTCACGCCGCCGAGCATCAGCTCGCGCGCCTTGCGCTGGCGCAGGAGGCGGTCGGCTTCGGCCAGTTCGACGCGCGTGTTGATGCCCAGGATCTCGCTCGCGTCGTCCACCACGCACGCCGCCGTGGCGTGGCCCGCGAAGCGCAACGCGGCGACGATGTCGGTGAGGTAGATCTCGCCCGAAGCCGGGTTCGGCTGAAGCGCGGCGAGATGATTCCAGAGCAAAGCGGCCTCGAAACAATACAGCCCCGAATTGATCTCGCGGATCTGCTTCTGCTCCGCGCTCGCGGCCGCCTCTTCCACGATCGCCAGGACGTGTCCGGCCTGGTCTCGGTCGCGATCGCGGTCGCTGTCACGGCCGCCATAACGGACCACGCGGCCATAGCCGCTCGGATCGTCCAGATGCGTCGTGATCAGCGTCGCCGCGCAGCCCGACTCCTCGTGCCGCTGCATCAACTGGTGCAGCGTCTCGGGCCGCAGCAGCGGGCAATCGCCGTACAGCACGACGATCCGTCCTTCGTCGAGGCCCTCCACTCCGGCACACACGCCGAGCGCGTGGCCGGTGCCCTTCTGCTCGGTCTGCACAGCGAAGCGCACGCCGGAGTGCTCCACCTCGGCGCGCACTCGATCAGCCTGATGGCCCACCACCGCCACGATGCGCTCGCGCGCGGCGATCTCGCAGGCGGCCTCAATCACGTGTTCGAGCAGGCATGCTCCGCCGGCGCGGTGCAACACCTTGGCCAGCCGCGAACGCATGCGCGTGCCCAGCCCGGCAGCCAGTATGACGACGGAAATGAGGGATGAAGACATACACGCTCCGCACTAACGATTGTACGGGGCGGCAGAAGAGCGGCGCTGGCTAGCGGCTCAGAGCCAGCGTGCGCTGGATGCGGCGGCGGCCGCGCCGCGCCAGGTCGATGGCCACCGCGGCGGTCAGGTCGGGGTCGTGGCGGACTTTGGCGCCCGCGGCCAGCAGCGGCCGGGCGATCACCTGAACGCCCATCGCCAGCAGCCGCGACAGGTCGATCTCGACCGGATGCGCGGCCTGGCGTTCATAGCGCCGCAGCCGGCGCTCGGCGACCGGCGCGTTGTTGAGCACGGCGACTTCCACCAGCCGGCGCGCGGCGTGGCGCTCGATGGCGGCGATGTGATCGGCGGCGGTGAGCCCGGTAGTCTCGCCCGGCTGCCACATCAGGTTGACGATGCAGGCCTTCAACGCGAAGCTTTGTTCGATCGCCCGCGCCACGCCCTTCACCAGCAGATTGGGCACGATGCTGGTGTAAAGCGAGCCCGGTCCGAGCGTGATCAGGTCGGCCTTGCGGATCGCCTCGAGCGCTTCCGGCAAGGGCTTGCAGGTGGCCGGCAGCAGCTCGATGCGCTCGATCGGCGCGACGCTGCGGCTGATCCTGGTCTCGCCTTCCACCACCTTGCCCCCGCCCAGATAGCCCCGCAGCCGGACGTTCTCGCCGGTGGCCGGGTAGATCCGGCCGGCGATGGCCAGCACCTCGGAACTGAGCTGCACGGCGCGCGCGAAGTCGCCCGTCACCTGGCTCATGACGGCCAGGAAGAGGTTGCCGAAGCTGTGGCCCTTCAGCCCCGCGCCGGCCGCGAAGCGGTATTGAAACAGGCGCGTCAGCAGCGACTCGTCCTCGGCCAGCGCGACCATGCAGTTGCGGATGTCGCCCGGCGGCAGCATGTCGAGTTCGCGCCGCAGGCGGCCGGAACTGCCGCCGTCGTCGGAGACCGTCACGATGGCCGAGATCTCGATGAACGGCCAGCCCGGCGGCCGCTCTACAGCCTGATGCAGCACGAACTTCTTGAGGCCCTTGAGCAGGGTCGAGAGACCCGTGCCGCCGCCGATGGAGACGATGCGCAGCGGATCGGGCCGCGAGCGCTTAAGGAATGGAGCAGGAGTGGATTGGTCTGGCAAAGCCGGTCCTGGCCTGTGGCGCCCGCGGCGGAAGTCCCGCGCGGGCGCGGGCGAACTTCACCAAGGGCCGCTAACCCGAATGTATCACCCGCCAATGGCGCAGGCGGTGCCGTTGTCGCCGGTGGCGTTTGAACAGCCTGTCGCGGAAACACTGAACGGCCGCCGCGACCTCCGCGACATGCGGTTGAGGCAGTGCTAGGGTCTGTCCGCGATGGCCTCGCGAAGCTCGGAAAACTGGGTCAGGGGCTGGAAATCGGCATCGTGGCGGGCGGTCTCGCGCAGGGCGGGGTCGAGCTCGCAGGCCCGCTTGAAGTGCCTGGCGGCGGCGCCGGCGTCGCCGATGTTGCCAGTGGCCAGCGTGAGCGCGTAGCGCACGCGGGCGGTCTCTTCGGCGCGCTGCGCGGCTTCGAGCGACGCCAGCGCCTCGGTGTAGCGCCGTTGCTTCAACAATGCCATCCCACGGCTGTAGAGCTCCTCTGGGGTAGCGGTCTCCTGGCGCTGGCGATCCAGCCGCTGCTCGCACATCCGCACGTACATCGACGCCGATTCGTTCACCGAGAGCACGGGTCCGTGCGCGGCCCGCTGGAAGATGTCGCGTGCCTTGGCGAACTCGCCTTGCGAGAACAGCTTGGCGGCCTTGGCAAAGCATTCGGTATGGCTGCGTTCGTCGGTGAGCGGCTCCAGAGTCCCTCCGGTCTGCGTTTCGTTGGTCTTGGCTGGCTTCTTCATAAAGTCTCGCGAGCGTATCGAGGCCCGCGGGAACATCCAGGTATCCTACACTACGTAGCAGATCCCGCGGACCTTATGCAAGCGCCAACAGAGGATAACGGGTAGCCCTTTGGGGCCAGCGCACCAATTTGTGGATCTGAGCGCCCAAAAAGGTTGTAAGCTCTAAGCAGGGAATCTTGACGCATTTGGTAAGCGCCGAAGAACCGGACGAATCTGGGGACCTGGAGGGTTGAGATGGCAAAACTGAGCTGGCTCGCCGCGGCGCTGGTTTGCGGCTCCTGGGCAACCGCTACCGCGCAGAACGCAATCTCGGCAAAGGCCGGGTTGGTGCAGGTCGCCGACGGCGACGTATTCGTCAACGATACGGCCATCCACAGCAAGGTCGCCGAGTTTACCGACCTCAAGAACACGGACGTGCTGCGCACGGCCGAGGGGCGGGCGGAGGTCCTGCTGACGCCCGGAGCGTTCGTGCGCATGGGAGACAACAGCAGCTTCCGCATGGTCTCGTCGCGGCTGAGCGACGTGCGGCTGGAAGTGCTGCAAGGCGAGGCGCTGGTGGAGATCACCGAGATGCTGAGCGATAACGCCATCAACGTGACGCTCGGCAACGCCAATTTCCAGCTCGCTAAAGGCGGGCTCTTCGACTTCGCGACCGACCCGGCGCGGTTGCGCGTGTACAAGGGTGAGGCCGTTGCGGTGCTGGGCGAGAAGTACATGCGGGTTAGGGAAGGCCACCAGTTGTCCTTCAACGGAAGCGACTGGACGCAGGCCGGCTTCGACACTAAGGACACCGACGCGTTGTACCGCTGGAGCCAGCGCCGCGCCGAGAACGTCGCCGTGGCCAACGTGTCGGCCGCGCGGCAGAGCGGCAACAGCTTCGACTCTTACGCCTACAGCGGATACCCATCGATGGGCTACGGCTATGGCGCTTACGGCATGGGCGGATACGGCGGTTACGGCATGGGCGGATTCGGCGGATACGGTGCGGGCTGGATGTTCAACCCATACTTCGGGATGTACACCTTCCTGCCGTTCTACGGCACGGCCTGGTCGCCATTCGGCTACGCCTTCTACACGCCGATCACGGTAGTGCCGGTGTATGCCAATACACCAGTGACTCCGGTCAAACCGGTGGTGGGCAAGCCGGGAACGACGCTCGCCTCGATCCGGAATAGCGTGCGGACGCCGGCGTTCACCTCGGCGACAGGGTTGCGGACGGGCGCGGTGACGCACGGTGCGATGGCCTCACACAGTTGGGCGGGGGGGAGTTCGGGCTACGGCAGCGGCGCGGGGGGGCACTACTCCGGCAGCGCTTCGACGGGCGGCTACTATAGCAGCAGCTCGGTCAGCTCCGCCAGCTCGGGACACATGAGCTCTGCCGCGAGCTCCAGCGGCGGCGGCGGGCACGCCTCGCACTAGGAACACTTCGAGCAGCCAGGAGGTTGCGCCCGTTCACTTTGAGGACTGGCGGTCCAGCCGGCGCAGAGCCGCGCGCGCCGGAGCGCCGTCGGCTCCGACGAGCTTCAACGGCAGACAGGCCAATTCGTAGTCGCCCGGTTCCACCGCGGAGAGGTCCAGACCCTCGATGACCCAAATGCCTGCGCCGAGCAGGACCAGGTGCGTCTCGACCAGATCGCGGTGGAAGCCGCCCACGGAGAGGTAGTCGATGCCGACGGTCTGAACGCGGGCGGCGGCGAGGACGGCGGCGGCTTCCTTAGAGACATAAACGAAATCCTCAACAAATTCACGTAAGTGAATGTTGTTAAAGGAATTATTCGTCTGAAAAAGAATCCTATCGCCAAAATGCAGGGGCGGTAACTCGGCCGGGCGGACAGCGACGGGATCGTGGATGCGGACCACGCGGCAGGGCCCGAGGACGGCCTCGAGCGGCAGGGCGTCGATGGCGTCGCCGGAAGGCAGGAAGTGGCGCGGGGCGTCCAGGTGGGTGCCGGTGTGGGCCGTGAAGTGGCATTCGGTCAGATTGAACAGGTCGCCGCGTTCGAGGGACATGGTCTGATGGACCAGCACGGGACGATCGCCGGGCCAGATGGGCATGCCGGAACGGATGGGCAGGCTGATGTCGATCCAGGGTTGCACCATGCGGAAACTCCTTTCTCATTGTGCCGCAGTGGCGCGCCCGGGTGCCGGAAACGGGTCCGATGCGCCGGCAGAATGGGGCAATCCGTTGCCCGATGGGCGCCGATGCTCATTGGGAGCGGCGTTGGGGGCGCTTGGAGGAACGCTTGGGGGTGGAGTGTGGAGGATTTGATTTGGATTTAGAAGGAACAAAGCTAATTTCGGGGTTTGGCTTGTGGATGGTTGAGGATGCGGAGGGGGTTCGAGGGGCTCTGCGGGGTGCGGGAGGAGCCGCAGGCGGGACGGCGGGATGAGCGGAAGAGGATGGGATGGCCGGGGCGGGAGGGCCGGTAGTGGAAAGCGCGGCCGGTTTCGGATCTCGATGGGCGGCGGAGGACTCGACGGCAACGGTGGGGTCGTCGATGCCGGCGGCGGATGGGGTGGAGCGATATACGAGCGTGTCCGGACCGGCAGAGGCGATTTCGGCGAAGGGGCCCGCAGAGGCGAGGCGTTCGGACTGCAGGTCGCGGAGCAGGCGGAGGGTGGCGTCGGCGGAGCGGCGGAGGCGGTACTGAAGGTGCGACAGGCGCTCGATGGGTGCCTCGGATTTGAACTGGAGGAACTGGGATTCAACCCAATGCTCGTAGGCGTAGGCGGCGAGCTCGTCGGCAGAGGAAGTTTCCGCATCGACGTCGCGTTCGGCGCGGTCGATGGAGGCGATGAGGAAGGTGCGTTCGAGGTGTTCGAGGCGGCGGAGTTTCCAGAGTTCCATGACGAGGCGGTGGACGAGTTCGGTTTCGACGGCGCCGGCGGGGTGAAGGTCGGCGAGGTAGTCGTCGAGGACGGCGTGGTAGCCGGCGGTGTCCTCGAAGTCGGGGATGGCGACGCGGCCGTAGAAGCCGTGCTGGAGGTGGTTGGAGCGGACGGCGGCGCGGCCACGAGTGGTGCGGGGGCC
>CAWIQF010000030.1:0-4490 GCA_963838205.1 Terriglobia bacterium
TCGTGTTATGTAGTTGTTCTTCGACTACGTACGTATTGCTAAAGGCCGCGCAATTCATGGAGATAGGGTTCGGTGTCGTCCGGCGCTGTCAGCGCGCCCTTCTCGCCCACGATGGCCGCAAACGGAGTGACAGGTCTTCCGGCGTCGGCGCTTTCAGGTCCGGCGCAAGGGCGAGGCTTCCGGACCTCGGCTTCAAGCGCTTCGAAGCGCTGCATAAACGCATTTTGCGCAGCCGAGGTCTCCATGGGCTCCAGCACCACGATACTTTTCGGCAGCGCGATGGACAAAGAGGAGGGATCGCCGAAACAGGCGTTCGCATCCGCTACCGAAAAGCCGGCGAGCTGCGTCGCCTCATAGTAGGCGGCGATCTTGTCCGCCTTCTTGATGATCTGGCTGACGCCTGGAGGCAGAACGAGCCGGAAGGCCGAAGCGGATGTGGATGGCCCGCTGAATGCGCTCCTCGAAGACCTTATAGCTGGCGCCCGTGGCAGCCGGCCTTGAACGGGCTGATCAGTCGCCGACGACGATGATTTGGCAAATCGTGAAGGAGCGCGGCGAGGCGGAAATTCGCGATGAGGCTTGGTCTCAGCGCCGAGGCTATGGCTTCCGCCAGGATGGAGTGCTGCGCGACCGTGAAAGCGTAGGGAGCCCTTGGTCTGCAGCCATTGCCAGCCGAGCAACGCGCGCCAGGCCGTGAGCGATGTCGCTAATCTCGATGTCGAACGGAGGGAAGGGGTCCAGGAGGTCGAGCGAGCAGGCCGGAAAGCATGCGCTGCCAAGGAGACTGCCGGGCAGGCAGAGGTGTCTCAATCGGCACATTCATGGTCGGCTCCCTCAATTCGTCCCCGCTCTTATGCCAGAAGTCGGGGAGATCTGGAACCAGATCCGGTTCTGGCGCTTCAGGATCACCTCGCGGTCGTCGATCCGCCGCGCCATCTGCATGATGCGAAAGGCCTGAATCAGGGTCTCGCGGTCAAAACCGTGGTACTCGCGGGCCGCATTGGCAGGCGCCGATACACCCCGCGTGGGAATCGCCATCGAATCCAATCTCCCTTTGCAAGTTTAGCGGATGAAGAGCATTTCAGAATGGTCAACTTACTCGCCGCACGCTGTCCGGCGCGGATGCCCACTCGCGCACACCTCCGCCGATGCGCAACCTGTCGCTCTACGGATGTTCGGATGCCGTAGTTCGACTCAATACCTGAATTCCAAGCGGCTCGCTCAACGCTTCATCTTAAGGTCGTTCTGCGCGATCCGGGCCTTGACCAGCTTTTTCAGCAGAGCGGCCGGCAGAGGCTTGTCCAGGGGAAAGCGGAGAGTCCCTTTGGATGCGTCGTAGTCCTTGAGTTCGTTCTTTAACGCGGCCATCACGGCCAGACTCATCGGGAACAAACTGCAATGTTTCGCAAATGCGCCATACGCCAGAAGCGCGCCTTTGTACCGGAACGTAGGCATCCCATAGCTGATCGCCTCCGTGGCCTCGGCCGGCACAACAGACCGGACCACCGTCCGGACCTTGTTCAAAGTCGTGCGGGCAGGTTCAGGTACTCCGGCGAGGTATTCGTCCACGCTCTTCGGAACGATTTTGGCTTTCGCGGCCGAACGGCGATCGCCGGAAACCGCTTTTTTCATACGCATCATGGTACAAGGGCGTTTGCTTCAAGTTCAACCTTCGGCTTGCCGTGTAACGCTATGGAACATCGCTAGTGTAGTGTCTCAGTCGAGGATTGGCAACACCGGCCGGGCGTCAACACGAGTGTCGAACGCGGCAGGCAGGAGTGCCTGCGCCACGGTGAATGGCGGGTGATTGTCAGAGAATCTGCGAGACATGACACTAGAAGAGCGAGTACCGCGTCCACGCTTCGAGGAAATCCTTGCCGTGATAGCGGATCGTCCGGTCGTCCACGACTTCGGCGCCGGGCCGTGCCGCGGCGTCGATCGGAAGTGAACTGCGGGTGGTGAATTCGATCTCCACCGTCACCGGGCCGTCGATGCGATAGGGCTTGATGACGCCGAGTTTGGCCATCGCGCGGCGCGCGTGCTCGCGGGTGCGCTCACGCGCCGCTTCGGCCGACAGCGACAGGCAGGTGTAGCGCCCCAGCCCCTCCTTCACCGCGACGGTCTCCGCTTCGGGCACGATGGCGTGCAGTTCGTTGGCCGCCGCTGTGTCCCCCGACAGAAAAATAACCGGGATGCCGAACTCGCCGGCCAGAGCGGCGCGGGTCTCGATTTCGCCCATCGCCTTGCCGTTGACGCGCATGGTCTGGATGCCCAGCGAGCTGTAGCTGTGGGCCATGATGCCGCCCCGCACGTTGGCCTGGGGATGCTGGCCGACGAAGGCCACAGCGCTGTAGTGGCGCTCGAGGGTCATGGTCGCGCCCAACCCGCCGATGAGTAGCCGGGCGCGCGGGTGAATCGTCAGCGCCGACAGAGTCTGGCTGCCGTCGTGGCCGTCCCACACCACGACTTCGTCTGCGCCGCCGTCGAGGAACCCTTGCACAGCGGCGTTCACTTCTCCGGTCAGCAACTGCCGCAGTTCGGCGTCCTTGGGCTCGGTCAGATCCTGGCGGCAGACGCCGGCGATGCCCTCGGCGTCGGTAATCAGGAAGATGCTCTTTTTGACCTGCGGCCACAGCGGAAGCGCAGCCAGCAGAAGCAGAGGAAGGAGGCGTCGCATTTCGGTAGTATACGCCCGCCGAAATCACGCCGCACCGCGTCCGGCTGCGCGGCAGTTTACGGCTTCCGCGCGAGAAAATGCCGCAATTTCACATGCTTTCACTGCGCTTTCGTCGCGCTTTCACCGTGATGTCACCATGAGTTATGGCGATTTAACTGCGATTCCAGCGTAATTTATCTAGATTGAACCGATATTTACGGCAAATTCCGTGTAATTTTGATGCGCTCGCGGCGCGTGCGGCTGCCGCCACAGGCTGTCAGGCTCAGCACGCGGTGCCGGATCCGATGCCCGCCCTGTCCCCCGACGCGCGGTGTGGGATGATGCTACCGATGGCGAAACGAATTCTCATCCTGGGCGCGCAGGGTATGCTGGGCACTCAACTGGCGCGGATCTACCGGCAGGCCATCGCCTGGGACAAGGGCGATGTGGACGTCCTGGACGCCAAAGCGTTCGAGGCGCAACTCCGCGCGGTCGCCGCGGGGCTGGACGCCGTGGTGAATTGCGTCGCCTTCAATGACGTGGACGGGGCCGAGGACCGGCCGGAGGCCGCCTTCGAGCTGAACGGGAGCTTTCCCGGGCGGCTGGCCGAGCTGTGCCGCAAGTTAGAGTTGCGGCTGGTGCACTTCAGCACTAACTACGTTTTCGACGGCCGGAAGGGCGAGTACAAAGAAAGCGATACGCCCAACCCGCTGTCGGTCTACGCGCGCTCCAAGCTGCGCGGCGAGCGGACGCTGGCCGCCGCGATGGACGAATACTACGTAGTGCGCACCGCCGTTCTGTTCGGGCCCAAAGGCGCGAGCGATCTCTCCAAGCGCAGCTTCGTGGAGTTGATGATCGATCTGGCCGCCGAGCGCGACTCGATTCAGGCCGTTAACGACGAAATCAACAGTGTGACCTATGCGCCCGACCTGGCGCGGGCGACCGCGTTGCTGCTGGATACGGACTCCGATTTCGGCGTGTATCACCTCACCAACTCGGGCTCGGCCAGTTGGTATGACCTGGCCCGCCGCATCTTCGAGGTCACGCCCCGCAAACCACAACTGATCGCGGTGCCCGGCTCGACGTTTCCGAGAAAAGCGATCCGCCCCGCCAAGGCGGTTCTATTGAACACCAAGACCGCTCCGCTGCGGCCCTGGGAAGAGGCATTGCGCGAATTCGCGGCCGGGCGCAGAGTGTAGCTTCCCACGAACCCAGGATGCGAATCCAGCCGCGGATGGCGCTGACGTTCATGTTATCCGGTTAGTGCGAAGATCCGGGTTCAAAAGGGGCGCCATTGCGCTGGTTCATCTGTGTGGCGCATGTTCCGGCGCCGTCCCCTCTTCAACGCGCACTTGCCGGCGCGGCGGCAATGTGATTCTCAGTTGCCGGCTGGTCTGAACCACTCCCGCTTCACATCTTCAATCACTTCCCTGGCCGCCTGTTCGAGTCTGTTGCGCGCCCCACTTGGGACGCGTGTGATAGCGCGGGTCCTGTTCTTCTCTCAGCGTGTGATCGGGAGTCGGAGAGCCATCGAAGGTATCTGCGTCCACGACCGCGTAATCCACGTTCCGCAGCGGGCCCGCGGCGGGCAGGCGGGAGAGGTCCGCCATGCCCGGCCAGGCGGCCGCCAGCATGGAGCTCTCGTCCGCGGCGGCGTGGCCGATGCCGCCGGCCAGCAGCGAGCGGGGAAATCCGGGGTAAACCCACAGGGCGCGTTTCTGTTCTTGCGGACCGTTGTTGAACTCGTGACACAGGCGGTCGAGGACGTCCTTCTGATTGTCTGCGCCGTGCCCGTTCACGATCAGAACGAGCAATACGTCGAGGCGTACATAAC
>CAWIQF010000031.1:0-88311 GCA_963838205.1 Terriglobia bacterium
CTGGCCAGACTGAGCTTGGCGTTCTCGGCGCGGGCCTGGTCTTCAGACGGTCGATTTCGCTCAGAATCGGCCTTTTCTCAAACGCCTGCCGAGCTTTTTCGAGATCCGCTTCGGCGGAGCGGATCAGGGCCTCGCGGGTGGCGCCGTCACTGGAGACCTCGCCTTCTTCTGATCGAATTGATGCGACAGGTCGTCCAGCTTGGCCTTGGCGTCGCGTTCCGTATCCACAATTGCCGTGGGGTCGATGGGGCGAGCACGTCGTCCTTGGAGACCTTGCTGCCGTTGGTTATGATGCGCGTCACGGTCAGACGAATCCCGGTGCCAGCGAGTGGGGCACCCGGATCGACTGCGACTCCAGCGCACCGATTAGTCCCGTCGCGCGAATAGTGTGCGCTTTCCGGCCCTGCGCTGCTGGAGCATCCGTCGCCGTCGAGATACTAGCGGCGCTGGCCGGTGCACCTTGCGAGGCGAGGCCTGGTGTGGACCGCGAACAGCCCGCGAACGGGACCACTCCTGCCAGGACTGCCAGCGCAGTTAGAAAAGTCCACGTCCTGGGCACTTGAGCGGATCAGATCCGCGAGCAATCAAACCAGAAGTGAGGTGGCCAAACGCATTCATCGGCTTCCCTAGCCGCGAATCCATATCGTAACGAGTAGACGCCGGAGACGGGGGGTTTGTTGGTGGAAATTTCAACTATTTACGATGCGGTGGTCCGATTTGGCCTAAGCGGAGGCCGGCGCAGAACAGGCGGCACCGATATCGCGATTGCCAGCGTAGCGCTGCCGGGCCAGCGTAGCGCTAACGGCCAGGGTAGCGCTGCCGGGAAAGACCAGCGGCGTGCCTGGCCTGGTCTGTAGTTGTGACCTGAGAACTGCCACCGCGCCATAGAGCCCATGCACTGGAGCGGGGCAGTCGGGTTGGCGGCGGCCGGTGGGCTTAAGGGAGTGGACGACAAGGGGTTGGACAGACCGGGGCTGGCGACGGCTTTCACAGGTTTGTTAGTTTACATAATATTGATTATCAGAACTAAAATACGGGAAGGTCAAGCCCGGCCGATTCGCCGGGCTCTCCCAATTCGACTATTGCCTCCGCAGGTCGGTACGACGAGTTGTTACGTCAAAACGTCGAGTTGTTGACGTAGCACGCATCCTTCAGGCTGTTGCATTGGCACTGCATGAAAAAGCCGCCTTGCTGCAATCGTTGTCCTGGTGGAGCAGCTTCGGTGTGGTCACACGCCCACACCAGAGGCCCCATTTGATCGCCGGTCGCGGTCTGCGCCAGGCCAGCATCATGTAACAGGAACCCGCCAGAGGGCGGCCCCCAATACCAGCTTCAATTTTTTCATCGCGATTCTCCTCATCCGACACATTGATCCTGGAGCCTAGGCTTTCTGGCGCCCGGGCACACGGGTATCCCTCTGATAAGGAGGCGATGGTCAGAAAGGACGCTAGGCGTTCCATTCCCCTCCTATCGAGAAGCCCGGATACCAGAAGAGGAGTTGTCCTTTGCGGTCGATAATCTCAGTGATTGGCGTCCGATCTAACCGATACATCAGGATATTTTCGGGACTGACCGAGTTCAGCACATCCGCGCACGGGATCTGCAATTGGACGCAATACCGGGTGCTCACCGGGTCTGGCGTCACGTTGATGTAGTAGACGTGAATTCCCTTGGCCGCCGCCGCTGCCGCCAGGACCTTCCAATTTGGGCCAGTAAAAATTGCTAAACGGGCATGCCGGGTAGAACCCCAGCAGCAGGGCCGGAGAACGAGAACCCGCGAAATCATAGGCCACCGCGGCCCCCAATGCGTTGGTTCCCTTCAGTGGGGGAAACGGTCTGTGCAGCGCCTGCGCCTGACCTGTGCGTCGTGCAGACTGTTGTACAGCCGATGATTTGAATTGCTTGAAAAATGACGGTCAGGACAAGGGTGGCGAAAAGTGCGATTAGATACAGGCGTTTCACGGGAACGTTTCAAATCTCGGACACGGCTTTATAGAGAGTCGTGCTGCCAGCCAAAATTCTCTCCCACCAGGGCTCGCACTTGCGCAGCAACCTGCGCCACGTCGTGCACCTGGACAACGTGGGAGCCGGCCGCGCGGGCACTTTGCATGCCCGCGGCCGAGTCCTCGAACACGATCGTATCGAGGTGGCGACCCCAAGCCATTCCATAGCAAGGAGATAGGGCTCCGGGTCGGGCTTATGGTGGCGCACGTCTTGCATATACAACCGTCCCCAGTACCTGCAACAGTCGTTCTTTCTGCAGGATAGACTCAATCTCTGCTCGATTGCTGTAAGTCACCACTCCTAATCGAAAGTGGGTCAAGGACTTGAGAAGTTCACCAGATCCGCGGGAATCAGTGAACGGCCATCCACCAGATCGTGGAACAGATTTCTTTTCTGTGGGTAATGCGCTCTTAGTTCATCCAGTGTGACAGGTTTATCTGCTAATGCGCACAATTTGTGCAACATCGCGGAATCTGTGACGCCTATGCAAGTATCTCTAAAGGTCACCCAATCCAGGTCAATTCCGAACGGCTGTACAATTTCGCGCCAGGCTTGCCAGTGGAGTGGTTCGGTGTCTGCCAGCACCCCGTCGAAATCGAACAGCAGCGCCCTGACAGGTATGGCCGGCGGAGCCATCTAGGGATTGAACCTCAGACTGCGAATCAGGGCCTGGAAGGCATCCTCGACGTGCGTGAATTGCGCCGCCGGCGCCACACAGATCAGCACCACCATGGTCGCACCGCGGTCCACCGTCACCACCATGTCGATCTCACGGCGCCCGCCCGCATACGGCGAGTCCGAACTCAGCCGGGTTGCCAGGCCAGGCGATTCGCCGGCCGTGACTTCCGCCGGCTCGGACTCGGTCTTTACATTCCGGCCCGATTGCGCCAGGCTCTGCACGTAGGCTTTCGTGTCGCCCGGCAAATCAACGCTGCCGTTGTGCGCGGGCACCGCATCCACGAGCACCCCGAATCCCAGCGCACTGCCCACCGTCCCGTTTTCCCCGGTCACCCGCAGCGACCCGTCGGGGTTGACCTCGACCTGCCACTCCTCGGGATAGGAGAAGGCGACTGCCCCGCCCCGCAAACTGCCCTTGTATTCGCGCACACTCCCGCTCAAGCTGATAACCGGTGCAGTCACCTGTCCCGCGGCCGGGGCCGTCCCCACCGGCTCCTGGTCTGGAGCGCGCTTAGGGGCGCTGAGCTGCGCTACGACCTGTCGAATGTGGGCCAGGTCGCCCTCCTCCGCGTTGTACGGCCCGCGCGGCATGTAGGGCAGTTGCTCCTCCAGTGCCTGAATGCGATTGCCCGGGCTGGGGTGGTCGGAGAGAAATCGAGACACCAGCCAGTTCGGGTTGCCGCGCTCGGCCTCCAGCTTCTCGAAAAACCGCGCCAATTCCAGCGGGTTGTAGCCCGCTTTCGCCATCGTGTACGCGCCCAGCAGGTCGGCCTCGCTTTCCATGCTGCGGGAAAATCCGATCAGTATCGAATTCGCGCCCAGCCCGATGCCCAACTGTGCCAGCAGTGCCGATAATCCAGTGCGCCCGACCAGCCCGCCCAGCACCATCGCCGGCGCCTGCAGCGCCACCGCCCGGCTGGCCTGGTGCGTGCCGTGGCGCAGCACCACGTGCGACAGCTCGTGCGCCAGCACGCCCGCCAGTTGCGCTTCGTTCTCCGCCGCCTTGAGCAGCCCCGTATGCACGTACGTCGGCCCTCCCGGCAGCGCGAACGCGTTGATGCTGTCGTCCTGGACCACTTTGAAATAATACGGGTAATCCTCCAGCCCGCCCTGCCGCACCAGGCGCATGCCGACCCGCGTCACGTAGTCGTTCAGCTCCTTGTTCGGCACGACGTACACCTGCCGTTCCACCTGCTGCGCATATTCGCGTCCCAGTTGAATGTCCTGCTGCTTCTTGAACAGGTTCCAACCCGGCTTCGGCATCTTCTTCTGCGCCGCGGCGAGCGCGGCCATGGCGCATATCACGAGCAGCGCCACCCACCGCTTCCACATTTTTTTTGATGTCTTCGCCACACCTCACCACGTTCCGGCGCTTCGGCCTGCTGTCATAATGACAAGATGACGCCCACAGAAAAAATATGGCACAACGGCGCCTTCATCGCCTGGGATGACGCGCGCATTCACGTGCTCTCCCACGTCGTCAGCTATGCCAGCGCCGTCTTTGAAGGCGTGCGGTGCTACGAAACCGTCACCGGACCGGCCGTTTTTCGCCTGAAGGAACATACGCGCCGCCTGCTCGATTCGGCCAAAATCTACCGCATCGAGGTTCCCTACACGCTCGAGCAACTGATCGCGGCGCAGGTGGAACTGGTTCGCGTCAACCATCTGCGTTCCTGCTACATCCGGCCCATCGTCCTGCGTGGCTACGGCAACATCGGCGTGCTGCCCTTCGGCAATCCCACCGAGGTCTACCTGGCCTGCTGGGAATGGGGCAAGTACCTCGGCGAAGAGGCCCTGGCCCAGGGCGTCAACGTCGCCGTCTCCTCCTGGACGCGCATCGCGCCCAATACGTTGCCCGCGCTCGCCAAGGCCGCCGGCAACTACATGAACTCCCAATTGGTCCGCATGCAGGCGCACCTCGACGGCTACGCCGAAGGTATCGCCCTCGACGAATCCGGCAAGATCAGCGAAGGCTCCGGCGAGAACATCTTCGTCGTGCGCGACGGTAAGATCCACACTCCGCCGATGGCCTCCAGTGTTCTGCCCGGCATCACCCGCGACTCAGTCATTACGCTGGCCCGCGAGCTCGACATCCCGGTCATTGAGACCCAGATTCCGCGCGAGATGCTCTATATCGCCGACGAAGTCTTCTTCACCGGCACCGCCGCCGAAGTCACGCCCATCCGCAGCGTCAACAAGATTTCCATCGGCTCCGGCCGCCGCGGTCCCATCACCGAGCGTCTGCAAAAGGCGTTCTTCGACGTAGTCACCGGCCACGCGCCGGATAAGCATGGCTGGCTCACGCCCGTGCCCGCCGCCGAACCGGTTCCGGCCTAGTTTTCTGTTTCTTGCGTTGCTGCCGAGTCGCGACCGGCGTGACGGAGCCGCGACTGCAAGGAGTGGTTCTGCCGCGTAACCAAGCCGCCACCAAAGGGAGCGGTTTCTTCAAATGATCCAATGGACTTCCAATCACGCCACTACCCGGCCGCCGGTAAAACGCGAGTTTCCAGCTCGATCTCCCCGTGCCCCCACACCGTTTGCCGCCCAATGCCCGTGTAGCATGCCGCCCGCAGCAGCGGCACGAACTCGCCCAACTCTCCGGCGTAGCGTACCGTGCCCCGAAAGCCCGACAGCGGGTGCGTTTGGCCCGTCCGCGCGCTCTTCCGGCTGCCCTGCACGTTCTCCAGGCGTCCCGCCACGGCCCGCACCGCGCGCGCCCGTTCCCCCAGGCCGCGGAAGTCCAACGCCGGTTCAACGCCGCCGTAGGCCGCCAGCAGCGCGCTGACCCGGTCCCGCGCCCGCGCCGCCAGCACTGCGAATGGCGGTAGCCCCACCCCGTCCCAGCCTTTCAATTCCGTTGGCGTGAGAAACGAGACTGCCAACTCCTCGCACGGCTCGCCGGCCCTCAGGTCGAATGTCCTGACAACGGCCTCCCAACCCTCCCAAGCCAGCCCCACTCGCCCCGTGCCCAGCCCCGTCCGCGCCATCTGTCTCAGTGCTTCCTCGAACACTCGCGCCAGGCCCGGCGCAAACAGGTTCATGCCGATGTCAAAGCTCTCCCCCGCCTCGAACGTCCGCCCATCCAGATGCCGCACCCGCAGTACGAACGGTCGCGGTGCGTCTCGCAATCCGCTCGGCCCGCTCGTCCGCCGCGGCCGGAAGTGCTCCTCCGGCAGCACAAACCCCAGCGCGCCCCGGATCGGCACCGCCGCGTTGACCGGGAATGCCAGCCGCGCCTCCGGCCTTACGCGTGCTCGCACGGCCACTACTTCGAAGCTCCACTCCTGGCCCATCGCCCCCTCATTCTGCCGCACCGCGCCGCCCCGCGGCTACCGTGCTTCCGCCCCGGCTTGACAGCCGGGCCTATTCTGTAGGTGGGAGGCCCTCCGTCGCTCGCGTGCCGCGCTCCTGCACAAAGACGAATACACAACGAAAAATACCCGAAAGATAGCCAATGCAAGCCACTCATTCTATTAAGCAAACTCGACAATTGGCTTTGTTCCTCCACTTTTGTTGTTTTGCGCCGGCGAGCCTGTCGAACTGGCACCGGTCACCCCGTATGGGCAGGCGTTGATGTACGCCGCCGCGAGGGATCCACTCCACGGCTTTCAGCCGGCCTCCGTCGCGCCTCCGGTCGCCGCCTCGCCCACCCCCAATTCGCCGCCTCTCCGGCTTCGCTATGATGCTACCTGCAGGCCATGACGACTCTGACCCACCTCGAATGCAGCCTCTGCGCGCGCCATTATCCCGCCGGCCAGCTCCTGAACCTCTGCTCCTGCGGCGGACCTCTCCTGGCGCGCTACGACCTTGCCGCCGCGCGCCAAAGCTGGAGCCGCGAGTGGATCCTCTCCGGGCCCTCCTCCATGTGGCGCTACGCCCCCGTCCTGCCCGTCGACAAGCCCGCCTCGATGATCACTCTCGGCGAGGGCTGGACCCCGCTCATCCACTCCCAGGGCTTCGCCCGCGCCTGTGGCGCCGACGATCTCTGGATCAAGGACGACGGCATCAACTCGACCGGCTCCTTCAAAGCCCGCGGCCTGTCCTGCTGCCTTTCGATGTGCCATCAACTCGGCGTCACCAAAATCGCCCTCGGCTCGGCCGGCAACGCCGCCAGCGCCGCCGCTGCTTATGCCGCCGCCGCCGGGATCGAGGCCCATATCTTCATGCCGCGCGACGTGCCGCAGGCCAACTACATCGAATGCAAAAGCTACGGCGCCCACGTGACCCTGGTCGATGGACTCATCTCCGACTGCGGCCGCATCGTCTCCGAACGTAAGGACGCCGCCGGCTGGTTCGACGTCAACACCCTCAAGGAGCCCTATCGCGTCGAAGGCAAGAAGACGATGGGCTATGAAATCGCCGAGCAATTCCGCTGGACCCTGCCCGACGCCATTCTCTATCCGACCGGCGGCGGCGTCGGCCTGATCGGCATGTGGAAGGCTTTCGACGAGCTCGAGCAACTCGGCTGGATCGGCCCGCAGCGGCCCAAGATGATCGTCGTCCAGGCCGCCGGTTGCGCGCCCATCGTCCGCGCCTTCGAACAAGGCGCAGAGCGCGCCGAGTTCTGGCACAACGCCGCCACCATCTCCAGCGGTTTGCGTGTGCCCAAGCCGCTCGGCGATTTCCTGATCCTGCGCGCCGTCCGCGCCAGCGCCGGCACCTGCATCGCCATTCCCGACCGCGAGGCGCTCGAGGCTGGCGTCGAGGCGGCGCGCCTGGATGGGGTCTTCCCCGCCCCCGAGGGCGCGGCCTGCTTCGCCGCCGTCCGCCGCCTGCTGCGCTCCGGTTTCCTGAAACCCAGCGAACGCATCGTCATCTACAACACCGGCACCGGTTTGAAGTACCTCGAGGCCTACTCGACCCTCTACCCGCGCGTTCTCGAATCGGAGGCCGACAAGCTCGGCGGTCTGATCACCCCGCGCTGACGCGCTCCTCCGCGCCACCGCCAGGCCACCATTCCGCCGGCCCTCCCCGGGCCCGCCAACATCTGACAACCATCTGCCACCGCTGCGCATCCAATCACCCAGTAGCGCTTCGGCCGCCTGCGGCCTTGCCGAATTGGCGCCCCGCGTTTAAGATTGATCTTTTCAGGGCCGGAACCGCACCGTCTTATCTGGACAGCGGAAGTGCTGTCCGATCGCAGTATGGGTTTAGCGCAGGTCACCCCACAGCGGTGGGAAGATTTCGATCCGATGGACATCCAGCGCGAGGCCGCGATGTTCTACGGTCTCTTTCTGCGCGGCCACAACGCGGACCAGTTGCGGCGCGACATCGAGATTCCCCGCGACGTCTTCGACCGCTGGCTGAAACATCCGCTTTATGACGGCGATTTCCGCGAAAGTGTCAAGCGAATCTACTACTTTCGCAAGAAGGTCCTGGCCGTCTTCGACGAATTGATCGACCGCGAACGCATCCGCGTCCGGATGCAATAGCGCTCCCGCCTCCACCAGCCCCCCGCTGAGCCGCGAAGATGAAATTGTTGTCGTTAGCTTTTGCAGTTGTCCGGTTTGATTGACACGTGAGTTGTCCGGTTTGGTTCATGCTACCCTCTTCGCCTTGGTTTTTGGGGAGAGAGGATTAACGAGCTTCGCGGCGGTGGGAAAGTGGGAATCGCCGGCGGCGATTTCCAAGGGGCGGGGGGAGCGGTGGGAAACCGCGGCGCGGTTTTCCACGGCTTCCACGGGCCCGCCTTTTCCACGGCCCGGGCTGGCCTTTTCGATCAGCGGCTGGCCGTCTCCGGCGTAGCGCCCGACCACATGCGGGCCGTAGCGGATCGACACCGTGCCGTCCAGGTGCTGGTGCACGGTGACGGTCTGTCCGGCGAGCGAGTAGCGCCAGCGGCATTTGTCGATTTGCCACCACTGGTCGCGGATCGCGACCGTATTGTCTTTGCTCACCACACGTTCGGTCTGGATGGAAAACACCCACTCCAGGTCGCGCCGGACGCACTGGCAGAAGGCCGTCCCGCGCTCCGCCGCGGGGACTGCGAACTGCGCATTGAACTGGCCGATGTAGCGCTCCCGCAGGAAGCGATTGGCCTCCTCGAGCGTCGTGATGCCGGCTAGCCGCAGCTCCTGCGGCAAGCGCCCTTGCCAGGTGCCGAAGTTGCGCTCGCTGCGCCCGCGCGCCTGCGGTGAGTAGGCGGCAATCACCTTCACGCCGACTCTTTCAGCGCCCGCCCCAACTGCGTCAGCCGGTGCCGATCCACCGCTTCGCCGGCCTTCGGCGTGACGAAGAAATGGCTGCCCCGGTCGCTGTAGCTGGCGCAGAACAGACCCTGCCGTTCGATCACCTCACGGAACGCCGCCATGGTGGTCAGCGTGGACTCCTGCTCCACCAGTTGCGCGTAGTAGATCTCGCTGGTGGCGTCGTCCAGCACCACGATCAGGTCGTAGTAGCGGTCGTCCTGGAACCAGCGGTGCGTGCTGCCGTCGATGTGCAGCAGCATCCCCGGCAGCGGCCGGCGCGGGCGCCGGCGCCGGTGTGGCCCGCGTTTCTTGCGCTTCACCACCAGCCCGGCCCCCTGTAGCGCCTGCTTGACCCAGCTGTAGCTGAGATCAATGCCCTCCACCGCGCGCAGCTTCTCGTGAAAGTGCCGCACGTTGAGGTCGAAGTAGCGCTCCTGAAACAGCGCCAGCACGCGCTCGGCGGTTTCCATCGGCACCCGGTGGATGCTGCGCTTGCCGCGGCGCTGGTCGAACAGCCCGGTGTAGCCACCCTCCAAGTAGCGCTGCCGCATGCGCTGCATGTTGCGCACACTCATGCCGGCGATCTCGGCCGCCTCGATCCAGGTCAGCTTCCGCGCCATCGCTTTCAAAATCACGTCTTGCAGTTTCATCATCCGCTCCACTTCTCGGGCGGAGATCACCGGCGGGCTTGTTTCCACCCCGCCAGCATCCCCTCCCGGCCTGGACCGGACAACTCACGTGCTAATTCGGCCGGACAACTCACGTGTTAACGACACGCGAAGATGAAATTGTTAGCCAATATCCGTTCTTTCTGATATGCTATCCGGCTGAAGAACGGGTGCATTCAGATTGCATTGAACTGGGCTCGCAGCTACGCCTGCGCTCGCAAATCTGCCTTGTGGCGTTAATCCTACCAAGCAGGGTAGCGAAAGTTAGGCGAAATTCAACCAAACCAAAGTACTGACTTAGTACTTACATTACTTCTCTTGCTCAAGTACCAATTCTTCTCTACAATCTATTCAATGGATAAAACCGGCCGACGAGCCGGTCCGATTAACAATTATTTGCTTTAAGCGGCGGTACGGTGAATACGAAAAGCGTTAAAACGGGAGACAGATCGGCCTCATGGACGCGATGGGAGAAAAGACCAGGATCAGGGTGGTCATTGCGGATGATCACCCGATTGTGAGGGACGGGCTCCGCAGATTGCTTACGGCAGAGGAGGATATTGACGTAGTTGGGGAGGCCGCCGACGGGCAGGTACTGCTGCAGAACATGCAGACTTGGCGCCCCGACGTGATCCTGCTCGACCTGCGCATGCCGAACACCGATGGGTTGACGGCGTTGCAAACCCTCCAAAGTACCAGTAATCCCGCCAAGGTCATCATCCTCACGGCCTCCGACGACAAGAACGAGTTTGTCCAGGCCATGAAGCTTGGCTGCGCCGGCATTGTGCTCAAGCAGACCCCGGCCGATCTCATCATCAAGAGCATCCGCAGGGTCCATGCTGGCGAAATCTGGCTCGACTCCTCGACGACGGCCGCCGTGATGCGTCAGTTCGCCACCGCCGAAGCCGCGAACGCGGTCGGCAAAACCCGCGAACGCGCTCCGTTGAGCGCCCGCGAACGCGAGATCGTGGCTCTCGTGGCCCAGGGCTACAAGAACAAAGAGATGGCCGAGAAGATGTTCATCTCCGAGCAGACGGTCAAGAACCATCTGCACAACATCTTCGACAAACTGGGCGTCTCCGACCGTCTGGAGTTGGCCCTCTACGCCATCCACAAGGGACTGCATCTGCCTCCCCCCGAAGAGGAAAAGTAGTCCTTCCGTCCGGCGCCTCGCCGCACCCGCCATTGCGGCGGCGCGCCGCCTTTGCGGCGTTGCCTGTAATTTCATATCTGTAGAAGGATTCATCGAATCCTGACGATTCGCCTTGCATTCAGCCTCGCCCGCAGCCTAGGATCAATGCAGGAGAACTTTGAGATGCGATTGTCTCTTAAGTGGCTGATCCCGCTCTTTATTTTGAGCGTGGCTGCCCCTCCGATGCTTTTCGCTCAAGACACGCTTCCTCGCTTTACCTCGGTCGATCCGGCCTCCGGCAAAGTCGGCACAGTGATCACCGTCACTGGCGAGAACATTGGGAAAAACGTGATCGCCAAGGTGTATTTCACCGACGGGCAGAACGACATCGAAGTGCAGGCCTCGGATCAAACCGACACGACGTTGAAGGTGAAGATCCCGGACAAGGCCAAGGTGGGCGTCCGCTACAAGCTGATGATTCTGACTCGCGGCAAGGACCCCAAGCTCATCGAACAGCCAGTGCGCGTCGAAGTCGAGGAGTAGGCCCCGCGCTCGACTGCTAAGATCGGAAGGAACACGGCCTCGGTGCCGTGGCCACCGGTCATGACAGCTCCCGAGCACGCCTATCAATACGACCTGATCGTCATCGGCTCCGGCCCGGCCGGCATGCGCGCGGCCATTCAAGCCGCCAAGGCCGGCCGCCGTGTGGCGCTGGCCGAGAAGAAAACCGTGGTCGGCGGCGTTTCCGTCAACACCGGCACGATCCCCTCAAAGACTTTCCGCGAAGCCGTCCTCGAACTCTCCGGCTATCGCGACCGCGAGTTCCACGGCTTGTCGTGGACCGTCCGCCAGAAGCTCTCCGCGGCCGACCTGCTGGACCGCGTCGGTACCGTCGTGCGCCACGAAATCGACGTGACGCATTATCAACTGTTGCGCAACAACGTCGAGATGTTGGCCGCCACCGCGTCTTTTCAGGATGCGCACACCCTCCAACTGGAGCACGTCGAGGGCACCACACGCTCCGTCACTGCCGACAAGATCCTCATCGCCACCGGCACCGAAGCCACCCGCGATCCGCACATCCCCTTCGACGGCAGCACAATTCTCACGAGCGACGACATTCTGCATCTCGATTCACTGCCGCGCACGCTCGCGGTGGTCGGCGCGGGCGTGATTGGCTGCGAGTACGCCTCCATGTTCGCGGTCCTCGGCGTGCGCGTCACGCTCGTCGACCGCCGCGCCCGCCTGCTGCCGTTCGTCGACAGCGAAATCGCCGAAACGCTGGCCTATCATCTGCGCGAGAACCGCGTCACGCTGCGTCTGAACGAGGCCGTCTCGACCATCGAGAAGTGTGAGGACTCCGGCGGCGCCCGCGTCCGCCTGATCCTCGACAGCAGCAAACACGTCGTCGCCGACAAGGCGCTGTACTCGATCGGGCGCACCGGCACCACCGCCCGGCTCAACCTCGCCGCCGCCGGTATCGCCGCCGACGAGCGCGGCCGCCTCATCGTCAATGAGTATTATCAGACCGCCACGCCCAACATCTACGCCGCCGGCGACGTGATCGGCTTCCCCAGTCTCTCTTCGACCTCCATGGAACAGGGACGCCTCGCCGCCTGCCACATGTTCGGCCTGCCAGCCAACAGCTTCCCCCAGTTGCTGCCCTACGGCATCTACACCATTCCAGAAATCTCCATGGTGGGCCGCAATGAGGAGGAGTTGACCCGCGACGGCGTGCAGTACGAGGTCGGCAAAGCGCGCTACCGCGAAATCGCCCGCGGCCAGATCATCGGCGACACCACCGGCCTGCTGAAGCTGCTGTTCCACGGCCAGACGCGGCAGTTGCTGGGCGTGCACATCATCGGCCACGGCGCCAGCGAACTGGTCCACATCGGCCAGGCCGTGCTGGCCTTCGGCGGCAAGATCGATTACTTCGTCGATACGGTCTTCAACTACCCGACGCTCGCCGAGTGCTATAAATCGGCCGCCTTCGACGGCCTCAACCGCATGGGCTGGCCCGGCCCTCTGGCGCCCGGCGCCCCCGATTCTCCGACAAACGCCTGAGCCCGGTTGGGTTCCCTTGCCGCCCCGAGTACACCCCCTCCTGCGCGCGGGGCTACAGTGAAGAATAGAGCCGCAGATGGAGCGGAAGGAGCGCGCATGTGGATCGTGTCCTGACTATGCTTCTGGCGGGAGGCGCCGGCGAGCGCCTGATCCCGCTTAGCCGTAGGCAGGCCAAACCGGCTGTCCGTTTCGGCGGCAACTACCGCCTGATCGATTTCACGCTTTCCAATTGCGTCAACTCCGGTCTGCGGCAGATCTTCTGCCTGACCCAATACAAAGCCCTAGAACTCTCGCGCCACATCCGCGAGGGCTGGAATCTCTTTTCAGGCGAGTTGGGCGAGTTTATCGAAGTGCTGCCGCCGATGCAGCGCATGAACACCGGCTGGTACCTCGGCACGGCCGACGCCGTCTATCAGAACATCGCCAGCATCTTCGACCAGAATCCCACCCAGGTGTTGATCGTCGCCGGCGACCATATTTACAAAATGAACTACGACGAGATGCTGTACGCGCATCGCGCCGCCGGAGCCGCCGTCACGGTCGCCACCCTCCAGGCCGACCCCGCCGAAACCGCTCGCTTTGGCGTCGCCGACATCGATCCCGCCTCGCATCTGATCCGCGGATTTCAGGAAAAGCCCGCCCCGGCCAGCGCCGTGCGCTCGACCTTCGACCCCGCCATGGTCAGCGTCTCCATGGGCGTCTACGTCTTCGAAACCAACGTCCTGCTCGGCTTGCTCAGCGACGACGCCGCCAATCCCGACTCCAGCCACGACTTCGGCAAGGACATCCTGCCTTCCCTGCCCGGCCTCTGGCCCGTGCTGGCCTTCGATTTCCACGACCTCAACGCCAAACGCGCGCGCTATTGGCGCGACGTCGGCACTCTCGACGCCTATTACGAAGCCAACATGGACCTGATCAGCGTCGAGCCCGAGTTCAACCTCTATTCGACCGACTGGCCCGTGCGCACGCGCATGCCCCAGGCGCCGCCGGCCAAATTCGTCTTCGCCCAGGAAGGCCGGCGCATGGGCGTGGCGATCGATTCCCTGGTCTCGCCCGGCGTCATCGTCAGCGGCGGCCGCGTCCAGCGCAGCGTCCTGTCTCCGGGCGTCCGCGTGAACAGTTATTGCGAAATCGAAGACTCGATTTTGTTGGACAAAGTCCAGATCGGCCGCTATTCGCGGCTGCGCAAATGCATTGTCGATGAAGGCACGGTCCTGCCCGAAAAAACGGTTGCCGGCGAGGACCCCGCGGCCGACCTGGCGCGCGGCTGGCACGTCACCGAGGGCGGCGTCACGGTCATTTTTTGAAACGCAACCGGTTCCTGCTGCCCCCACTCGGCAGCGCGGAGAGACATAATGGGCACAGCCCTCGAAGGTACGCCAATTTCATGCAACTCAGTCACGACGAAGCCAAACTGCTCAGCGGGTTCATCCTCTCTGAATACGAGCGCGAGCGCCCGACCACGGTCCGCGTTCTAGAAGCCATTCCAGCCGGCCAGGAAAACTATTCGCCCGATCCAAAATCGATGGGCGCTCTCAAGCTCGCCTGGCACATCGTCGCCACTGAGTGGTTTCTTTTTGAAGGCGCAATCCAGGGCGCGCTCTCCAAGCCCGGACCGCAGATGCCCGATTCCATCCACGGCATTCCCGATGTCGTTGCGTGGTACAACGCCCACTTGCCCGCGCAGATCGACAAGGCCAAGTCCCTCTCCGGCGAGGCCCTCTCGCGCCTGGTCAACTTCCACGGCAAATCGAAGATCCCCGCCTACGCCATCCTGCAGCAAATGCTGAAGCACTCCATCCACCACCGCGGCCAGCCTCTCGGCCTATCTGCGGCCGATGGGCGGCAAAGTCCCGTCGATCTACGGCCCCAGCGGCGACTCTGAATAGCCGCGCCCGCCGTCCCTGACAGGCGCACCCGCGCCTCGTCATGCGATATTGAAAAAATGACATCTTTCATGCGCCTGCTGGGCCTGGCGCTCTTCGCTTCGCTCCTGTTCGCTGACTCGATCACGCTCGCGAACGGCGACCGCATCAGCGGCAAGATTGTGAAAACCGACGGCGCCGCCGTGGTCATAAAGACCACCTATGCGGGCGAGGTGAAGATCGACCTCGCGGCCGTCACCGCCCTGACCACCGATGAGCCACTCAACCTCGTGCTCAAGAGCGGCCAAACCAGTCGCGGCAAGCTCGCCCTCAACGACGGCCAACTCCGCGTCAACAACGGCGCACCGGCCAAACTCGCCGACGTTGCCGCCATTCGCGACGACGCTGCGCAGAAGGCCTGGCAGCGCGAGGAAGAGCGCTTGCATCATCCCAAGCTGCTCGACTTCTGGGCCGGCGCGCTGACCTTCGGCTTGGCCGAGGCCTCGGGCAACTCCAGCTCAACCACCTTCAACACCAGCGCCGCAGCCTCGCGCGTCGCCGGCAAGAACAAGCTGGCGCTGTATTTCAACGAAGTCTACGCCACCCAGAGCACCACTCAGCCGTATGGCGAAACGGCCAACCGCATTGGGGCCGGCGCCAGCGTCAACCGCGACATCGCGCCCAAGTTGTACGTCTTCGGCACCACCGACTTCGACTACGACAAATTCCTCGGCCTCGACCTGCGCAGCGTCTTCGGCGGCGGCTTCGGCTACCACGCCTGGAAGAGCGGGCGCGGCTATCTCGACGTCGGCGGCGGCAGCGACTACAACCATGAGAAGTACTCCAGCGGCCTGACCCACAGCTCAGCCGAAGTGCTGCTCACCGAGGAGCTGTCACTCAAGCTGCTGAAGAAGCTGAACCTGCACGAGCGCTCCGCGCTGTACCCCAATTTGAGCGACACCGGGCAGTATCGCTTCGACTTTGACACCACGGCCTCGCTGCCGGTCTACAAATTCCTCGAATGGAACTTCGGCGTCAGCGACCGCTACCAGTCCAATCCCCTGGCACTGCACAAAGCCAACGACATCCTGTTCACCACCGGCGTGCGCGTGAGCTTCGACCAGACGAAAAAATAGCCCGATTGCAGCACCGCTTACCGATCGCGGCCTTGTCGCTGCGTCCTCCAAATCAGGGCGCCACACCCGGGCTGAAATCTAGTGGACCGGCCGCTGCCGGCGCGTGCACGAATCCCTCAAAAACACAAAAGGAGGCGGGTCCGACATCCCCTCCTCCTATTGACCGGGCCGGGGGTTACATCGCCCGGTATTCCGATTCCGCCGCGGGCCGCCGATCACCCGAGATCGCCATCCCTCCAGGTGACACGCCGGCCGTTCGTGCAACTCTGCCACGTCATGCCGATGCTTGGCCAGACTACATCAACGCCGCAGCACAAAAGCGCCGGCATAACGCAGTCTTCAGAAACAGACGCGCATCCGCGCGTCGAAAAGTGTCATGCCGCGGTCGGAATTATGAAAAACCACGTCCTCGAGCGGAGCCGAACGGCGGTGGCGGGCGCTGAATCTGACGCCAGGATTCGTGACCAATACGACTGCCCTGGCCGCACGCTCAATTATCAACTAAGTCATTTAGAACAGTATAGATACACGGTGACTCTGGGTGCTCGCTCCCCGATGACGAGGCTGCTATGTGACGCACTTCCGCATGATGTTGCGGAAGCGGGTGCGGCTGATCTGGTGATCGGCCAACAGCCGACCGTTGTAGATCAGCGCGAAAATCGCGTAGGGGGTAGGCGCATTCTGGGCATCGTGGCACGAATCGAGATCGACCACCGTGGGCTTGATATGGTATTCCTTCTCGGCCGTCTCCGCGATGTCAGCCGCGAATTTCGCGATGTGCGGACACTGGCTTGAGCGGATGATGGTCAGGCCCCGGCTGTACTGACGGAGTCTCCGATCCCAACCTTTCTTGAAGGCCGGGTTGTTGGCGCCACGATCGAGCTTCCTGACAAGCAACTGGTAATCCGGCGGCGCAGTATCGACGGCTTCGAAGCCGTTTGCCAGGAACAGGCGGCGGTCGGCCAGCCATGGACCGTCCCGAACCATGACCGCCGCACCGCTCATGCCCGCCGCTTTCGCATCCTCCAGGCAGGCTTCGATCATGACGCTACCCCAACCCTTGCGCTGGTGCTGCCTGGAATAAACCCAAATGCAGTGGATAAACATGTAGCCGCCGCATTCCACGCCGCGCCATGCAAACTCGCCGGGAACGTATTCGATGTAGCCGCCCGGCTGGCCATCGGTGGCGAGAAGAGTTCTTGCCCGCAGGCCGAACCTGGCGTTGGCTAGGAGCCAGCGGTACTTCTGCTCGCGTCCAGGATGAGTGGGGCATTTGATCCCGCAGCAGGGCAATGTCTCGAAGCTCGCGGCATCGACATCAATCAATCGCGGCGTGCCCGTCATCGGAGATGGTCCCGTGGCACCCATGATCTCCGAGTGTACTCTTCGACGCCGGACTTCGAGACGTGTCGTAAGTGGAGACACGGTATGGACGAGCACCGGCGATTCAAGCCGATGATTGCGAAAACATTACGCGTTGATAGCGTCGCCCACAGCGCCGGTTGAACGCTGTGAGTTCAAATCGTGCCCACACTGGCGACGCCGTCGCAGGTCATGAGGCGCGGCGTGGCTGAGCCTTTACAGCCCCTTCAGATGGAATGTGTAGTGGCCCGAGCCGGCGTTGACAACGACATCGTCTTCGTTTTCGCTCACCGCCGTGACGCCTTCGACCGGAGCCGGCAGACTTCTTGTCCTGCCAGATCGCCTTGCCGCCTTCGCTGACGCTGACGTCGTGCAGTCCGAGTTTCGGCACGAAGATCCGCGCCGTGGAACCGAACGGCACCATGACTTCCAGCCGCAGCCCGTCGTCGGTCCGCCGCCACGACGACAGCACTTTGCCGCGCAGCGTTTCGAAATTGCCGGCGGCCCATTTCAGCTCGCGCGTGACGCCGGGGCGGATGACCACTTTCTCGTAGCCTTCCCCGCCCTCGACCAACTGGATGCCCGCGAGATCGGTCATGAACCAGCCGCCGATGGAGCCGAACATGGCGTGGTTGTGCGAGTTCATGGAGGGGCCTTCGCGCTTCTGCCACAGCTCCCACAGCGTGGTGGCGCCGTTCTGGATCATGTAGCCCCAACTCGGGAAATCGGTCTTGGTGGCGATGTCGTAGGCCAGGTCCAGGTTGCCGTTGCGGCTGAGCAGCGGCAGCAGGTGCTTGGTCGCCAGAATGCCGGTGGTCAGATGCGAGTTGTTGTGATACACGATCTGGTTCCACAGGTAGCTCTGAGCGCGCCCGCGATTCTTATCGTCGGCCAGGCCGTAGGCCAGCGGCAGCACCTGCGCGCCCTGCGAGCCATTGCCGAAGTAGCCTTCCGCCGCGTTGAAGAAGCGCTTGTTGAAGCCGTCTTTGATCTCGGTGCAGCGCTGCCGCAGCGCCTGTTCCTCGGCAGCCTTGCCCAGCACGTGCGCCACCTTTGCGGCGACGTCGGCGGCGGCGTAACTGTAGACGGTCGAGGTGAGCGGCCCGGGCGTGAAATCGACCGGCACCCAATCGCCGTATTTCACGAAGTCGGTGGTGCCGCCGGTGCTCTTGCTCCACAGGAAATCGGACCACTTGCGGATGCCGTCGAAGTGCTGCTCCAACAGGCGCCGGTCGCCGTACTGCTGATAGGCGTACCACAGGATCAGCGGATACGCCGCGCCCCAGCTTGGATCGGCCGCGCCGTGCGCAAAACGCGCCCGCGGCGTCGTGTCCGGCACGCCGCCGTCGGCGTCCTGTTCATCGCGGATCGAGCGCAGCCAGTTGGTGTAGAACGCGGCCATGTCGAAGTTGTACATGGCGGCTTCGGAGTACAGATGCGCGTCGGCCATCCAGCCCATGCGCTCGTCGCGCTGGTTGCAGTCGGTGGGCACGGATTCCAGATTCGACGTAATGCCCCACTGCACGAGGTGCTGGATCTGATTCAACAACTCCTTCGAGGACGAGAAGCCGCCGATGGGCTTCACGTCGCTGTGCACCACGCGGCCCTGGACCGAGTCCATCGCCGGAGTGCCGGGATAACCCGTGACCTCGACGTAGCGGAAGCCGTGGTAAGTGAAGTGCGGCTCGAAGACTTCCTCGCCCTCGCCCTTCAGCGTGTAGGTGTCGGTGGCGCGCGCGCCGCGCAGGTTCTCGACGTTCAGCGTTCCGTCCTCATACAGCAATTCGGCGTGGCGTACTTTGATCACGGTGCCGCGCGGCCCGCTGGCGCGCAGCCGCACCCAGCCCGAGAAGTTCTGGCCCAGGTCGTAGACGAGCAGGCCCGGCTTGGGGCTGGTCATGCGCTTGGGCGTCATCTCCATTAACGCGCGGATGGGCGGCATGGCCTGCGCGCTGAGCGCCTGGGTCGGCGCGGGCTTCACCGCGGCCGCTTTCCAGCCCTCGACCGTGAAGCCGGCCTGGTCCCAGCCGGGTTGCTCCAGGCGGGCATCGTAGCTTTCGCCGTTATAAATGCTGTCGGATGTGATCGGGCTGCGGCCGGCCTGCCAGGAGGCGTCGCTCACGATTTCGATCTTCTTGCCGCCTTCGAGTTCGATGTTCAACTGCACCAGCGCCACGCGGTCGAAGAACCAGCCTTCGCCGAGCAACAGAGCGACGGCGTTGCCGCCCGAATTGACGGCGCGCGTGACGTCGTAGGCGTTATAGAGAATGCGCTTCGCAAACGGCGTGTAGGAGGGATCGAGCACATGGTTGCCGACCTTGTGGCCGTTGATCCGGAGCTCGTAGTAGCCCGCCGCGGCGACGTAGATTTTTGCGCTCACGACCTTGCCGGCGACGCTGAATTCCTTGCGCAGCGCGTTGCCGCCGGCGATCCACTGGCCTTTCCAGTCGCTCTTGTTGAGCAGCCCGATACCGAAGCGCGCCACCGCGCTCCAGCCGCTCTCGTGGCCCGCGTTGTCCCACGTGCGGACCTTCCAGTAGTAGGTCTTGCCGCTCTCGAGCGGCTTACCGGCGTAGGGCACGTTCACGAACTGCGAGGTGGCGACTTTGCCGCTGTCCCAGGTGTCGCCCGCGACGGCGGCGGGATCCCTGGATACGAGGATCGAGTAGGCGCTCTGCACTGCGCCGCGCGTGGTCGAGACAGGCTGCCACGAAAGCCGCGGCGGGATGGCGTTGACGGCCTCCGGGTTAGTCAGGTATTCGCAGCGCAGGTTTTGCGGCACGTTCGGAGTGGCCGCCGGCTGGGCCGAGGCGAGCAAGGCGGCGGCGAGCGCGAGGGGCAGGCAATAGGATTTCGGCATGGGGATCTTTCTCCAGATAAACAGGGTCAGGCGAATTCTATCACTTTGCCCAGTGCGTCCCGATACCGTTTGCGTTGTCGTCCGCAACGTGGAGTTACTGAGAATTCGCCGTGAATTATCATCTAAATCACCATCTTTACCGTCATTTGGCCCGGAATCTTCTGTTATCTGTCAGTAATTGCAAGCCGATATCTCCGTAGTGTTAAAGTATTATGTGGTAATAGCGCGTTAAAATCCGATGCATTTACGATGAAGTCACGGTGATTGCACGGCGCGCCCAGCGGCATGCGGGCTAAACGCTTGTTTGTCAGAATGTTGAGGAACATTTTAGCGCCGCTCAGTTGCGGTGGGCGGCGCGGACGACAAGAATAGAGAGTAGTGTCCCACTACCGCGACGAGTGGAATCCGGAAGCGGTCCAGTTCCCGGCCCGCCTGCACGTGCTGGCGTTGTATGGTGCGCTGGCGACAGCGCTGGTGCTCACGCTAGCGCTCACTTTCCTGTTCCAGCAACCGAAGCGGATGCTGGAGGATCTGGGGCTGATGTTGGCCTGCGGCACCGCCCTGGCCTGGCTGTGGCCGCGACGGATCACGACGGACGAGAAGGGAATCCGGCGCAACGGGCTGTTGCGAATCGGGCCACGATTCATTGCCTGGAAAGACGTCCGGTCGGTGAAAGAAACCGCGGAGATTCCGCTGTTGCCGCGGCGGTTGTTCGGCATTCTGCCGAACCACATCATCACGGTGCGGGGGGCCAAAGGCGTGCCGCCAATCCGTTTCACCAACCGGCACTCCGGCAGAGAAACGTTTCTTCATGAGTTGAATCGCTGGGGCGCCCCGAGGCCGTAGAAGGCACAAGGCCTCTCGAATGAGGATCTTGCCTGGCCCATGCTCTCTATGAAAAAGTGGATCCTGGCGATATGAAAGACCACATTCAGGCGGTTGTCGCTTTCTTGTTGACATAGCAAGTTGCTTTTGTAAACTTATTCCAATGGCATGGTCTTGCCTGTCCGCGGCGGCTATGGCGACGCCCTCTATCAAGATAAGAAAGTCCAATTCCAAGGCTTGTCAGAGCCGGGAAGAGCGATGGAGCGCGTTAAAGCGAAGTGCCGAATCCCGAAATCGTTGAAAGCCGTCGTCCACGGGGAAGATCAGCCTGGAGAAGTTTTGCACCTTAGGCGAAGAAGGGCGATTAACGAAATGCTCTTCAGGGCAAAAGCCGGGTGCCACGTCGGAAGCGAGTCCATGTCGCCGATTCGCTGTTGCGGTCCTGCCCGCCGCCAGACGACATGCCCGTTGGGAGGTTAGAGTGAGACTCCGTGATTCATCATTGAAGAATGTATTTTCTGGGATGATCCGATCCCTGCTGGTCCTCGTTGCGATGCTGGCCATCTGTGCCACCGTCTCCTTTTCCCAGGTGGCTTCCACCAGTACGCTGGATGGCGTGGTGACCGATCCGCAGAAGGCCGCGGTGGCGGGCGCCGAGGTGACGGTGACCAACGTCAACAACGCGCAGACGTTCAAGGCGACAACCGACGTACGCGGCTACTGGCTGCTGCCGTCGATGTCGGAGGGCGTTTACAAAGTGTCGGTTTCGATGAAGGGCTTCCGCACGTTGGCGATCGAAAACGTCAAGATCGACACCGGCGTTCCGACCACCGCCAACGGCCAGCTCGAACTGGGCTCGGTGGCCGAGGTCGTGGAGGTGCAGGGCGGCGCGGAGCTGGTCCAGACGACCGACGCCACAGTCAACAGCACTCTCGAAGGGCGCTTCGTGGTCGATTTGCCGCAAATCACACGCGGCGGACTGGACCTGCTGGTTTCCGAGCCCGGAGTTCAGACGGGCGGCGCGAACCGGAATTCCAGCGTCAACGGCCTGCCCAACAGCGCGATCAACGTCACCATCGACGGCTTGAACACGCAGGACCAGCTCCTCAAGAGCAGCAACGGGTTTTTTACCTATATCCCGATCACCCAGGACTCGATTGAGGAAGTCACGCTGACCACCTCCGCCGCCGGCGCCGATGCCACCGGAGAAGGCGCCGCCCAGATCAAGTTCACCGTCAAGAGCGGCACCAACCAGTTTCACGGTGGTGTCTTCGAGCAGATCCGCAATACCTCTCTGGATGCCAACAACTACTTCAACAACATCAACGGCCTGCCCCGCGACAAGGTCCAGTTGAACCAGTTCGGGGGCCACGTCGGCGGGCCGATCTGGAAGAACAAGCTATTCTTCTTCACCAACATAGAGAAGCGCATCATGCCCGAGTCGGCGGCCGAAAGCCGCACCGTGCTGACGCCGGACGCGGTCAACGGCAACTACACCTACATGGATCCCGTAACCAACCAGCTCGTCACCGTGAACGTGCTGACACTGGCGCGTGCCAACGGCTACCAGGGAGCTGCGGATCCGATCATGGCCAAGACCTTCGGCCAGATCAATTCGCTGGTCTCGGGACAGCCGGGCTTGATATCCAACGTCTCCTCCAGCGGCGACTATATTCGGGACACGCTCAATTACGTGGCCAAGGGCGAGGACCAGCGGCTCTTCACCACGAGCAAGATCGATTACAACCTCAACTCACGAAACCAGTTGTCGATCACCTATTCCTACAACAAGTACAACTCCGTGCCGGACATCCTGAACGGCGACGTGGCGGTCTATCCCGGCACTGGAACCGTACTCGGCAACCCCGCCGTTGGCGGCCAGCTCAGCAACCGCTTCGCGGGCGTCATCGCGTTGCGCTCCACCATCACGCCGAACCTGACCAACGAATTTCGCGCCGGTTTGAACGGCGGCACGGTGGTGTTTGACCCGCAGGCCGACAATCCTGGCTCCTATGCCGAGTGGCGCGGCTACAACATTGGATTTACCGCCGGCAGCGGCTACGCGGTGCCGTCTGGTATATCCGCGTATTTGGGAGGGTCGCGGCGCAATTCGCCGGCCAAGTTCTTCAACGAAAACATGTCCTGGCTGAAGCGCTCGCACGTGATCAGCTTTGGCGGCAACTGGACGCAGATCAACCTGTGGGACCAGAGCGTCGGCAACGAATCCATTCCCGGGATGACTCTTGGCATCGACGGCGCCGGCAACGATCCGATCCATAACGGCGGCCCGACCGACATCTTCAGCAACGCGAACTTCCCGGATGCCCCGCAGGCCGTCCTCGACGACGCCGCGGCGCTGTATGCCGACCTCACCGGCCGCGTGTCCTCGATCAGCAAGGCGGTGGCGCTATCGTCCGCGGGCACTTATGGCGCCAATCCCCCCGTAGACCACGTCCAGCAGCGCGAGTACGGACTGTTTGTTCAGGACGCCTGGAAGCTGCGCCCCAATTTCACCCTCAACCTCGGCCTGCGTTACGAGTGGGAGGGGCCGCTGCAGGACCTGACCGATACCTACTCGTCGGTCTCGCTGGCCTCCCTCTGGGGCATCTCCGGCATCGGCAACGAGTTTCAGCCCGGTACGCTCACCGGCGTCGAGCCGCAGTTCACCAAATACGTCACGCCTTACAACAGCATGCACCGCTGGAACCCCTCCGCCGGCTTCGCCTGGCAACTACCGGGCGGGAAAGGGGGGCCGTTGGGCTGGCTGTTCGGCGACCACACCGGCGCTACGGTGCTGCGCGGCGGCTACGCCATCAGCACCATCCGCGAGGCCACCGACATCATGCTGGCGATGCTCGCCGGCAACCCCGGCCGCAGCGTGGACGATTCGGTCGATCCCGACAACTACCCGCAGTACTTCGGCGCTCCAGGCTCAGTCACCATCAGCAGCCCGACGCTGCCCACGCGTCCCTTCCCCGCGAGTCCGAGTTATCCGTTTTCGCCCCAGCCCACCGACTCGCTCAACGGGTTCGAGCCGAATATAAAACTGGGCTACGTGCAGAGCTGGAATTTCGGCTTGCAGCGCGAACTGGGCAAGAACATGGTGATGGAAGTGCGCTACACCGGCAACCACGGCACTGACCTGTGGCGCCAGATCGCCCTGAACGAAGCCAACATCTATGAGAACGGATTTCTCAAGAGTTGGAATATCGCCGCCAACAATCTGCAGATCGCGCGGCAGACCAATCCGAGCAGCAGCAACTTCAGCGACCAGGGCCTGCCCGGCCAGGTGCCCGTCGGGATCTTCCAGACCATCTATGGCCGGACCAGTTCATCCACGGGCGCCTACTATCTGACCCAGAACGCGCCCGGGCGGTACGCCTACATCTTCTCGTACGCCAATCCCTACCTGACCAATTCTTTGAACGCCGGCAACCCAGCCAACTTCTTCATCGAAAACCCCGCGGTTTCGAGCGGCAACTCCTGGATCGTCGGCAATTGGGGCGGCTCCGAATACGACGCCTTGCAGATCGAACTGCGGCGGCGCATGGCCCACGGCCTGATGATCGAGGGCAGCTACGTCTGGTCGAAGTCGCTGATCACCGGCCCATCGGCTGACTCGAGCCTCTACAGCTCGGGGTACGGGATGGCGGCAACCACGCTCCGCAATCTGGGTCTGGACAAACAGCCCACGTCGTTCGATATTCCCCAGGCACTAAAACTGAACGTGATTTATGAACTGCCGTTCGGTCCCGGCCGCCACTTCCTGGCCACGGCCAATCCGGTGATCCGCAAGATCGTGGAAGGCTGGCAGATCGCCGGTGTCGACCGCAACCAGTCCGGAACGCCCGACGAGCTGATCTCAGGACGCTATGGGATGAATCAGAACGACCCCGGCATCGTGCTGCACAACATCACCGGCTCGCAACTGCAGAGCATGATGCAAATCACCAAGACCACCGGCTCCAACGCCACCGGACTGGTGTCCTACCTCCCGCAGTCGCTGGTCCAGAATAGCGAGGCCGCGTTCGGGATTAACGGCTACACCACGGCTAATCTCAATACCAGCCAACCCTACATCGGCCCACAGCTCACTCCGGGCCAGTTCGGCTACGAGGTCTATTTGTGGGGCCCATGGCAGAACCACTTCGACCTGAACCTCACCAAGAGCACGACGATCAAGGAAAAGATCAAGGTCGAATTCACGGCCCAGTTCCTCAACGTGCTCAATATCACCAACTTTCAACTGCCCGCTACGAACATCAACCTCAGCGCCGCCAGCCTCGGCTACACGACGTCGCAATACCAGGACCTGTCCAACTCTCAGGACCCCGGAGCGCGCATGATCGAGTTCCGGCTGCGAGTTAACTTCTGAGCTTCTTCTGAGCTTCGACTGAAACCAACCGCCGGCCGGGATCGCAAGTTCCGGCCGGCGTTTTCGTGTCTGGCCGGAGAGCCGGCAGCCGGTGGTACTAACCCCGCGAGCCGCGATGTCTACCATAAGCTGCTAAGATCGCTTAGCCCGCCCGCCGCCTTCCTTACCGCAGATCGGGGGCATCCTGGAAGTGCCACGATAGCGAGCTTCCGATCGAGCCTGCGCTCGAGTTCTTCTTCACCCACTGGCCCTTCCCGTTGCCGTCGAATGTCACTTCCAGCCGCGTGTGGTCCTTGGCTTCGTTTTTGTAGAGCCAAGTCTCGCCGCTGCTGCCGGTCTTGATCTCGTCCGGCGGCCCGTACTTGATGTAAGCCTTGCCCTTGTCGCACGCGGCGCCGCCCTGCTGGGCCCATTTGTCGTTGGCGTATGCGACGCGGCGCTCCCGCCACCCGGGGAAAGGGCGCTGCCGGTACGGTTCACCAGCTTGCCGCTGGCGTCGAAGTGGAAGTCCATCACGGTTCGGTCGGCGCCGCGGCTTTCGTAGCGCCAGTCCTCGCCCTGGCCGGGGTGGACCTCCAGTTGGTCCGGCATCCCGTACTGCATCGCGGAGCGCCCGCGGTCGGTCTCCTCGCCGCCGCAATGCTCTTTGGCGAACTTGCGGCGCTTGTCCATCTCGGCCTGCGAGGCCGGTTCCATCCGTTCGGCTTGCAGACGTTTGGTTTCGGCTTCCCGGAAGGCATACTCCGCTTCCGCGTACTCGCGGTTGACCAGCGCGGCTTCCGCTGCGGTCTTGACGGCCTCGCGCTGGGCGAGTTCGCTTTCCCGATCGGCCAGCGCCATCTCGCGTTGGGCGTGCCCGGCTTCGGCCGCGGCCTGCTCGGCCTGGGCCTTCGCAAGGGTCTGCAGATGGCTCTGTGACTCTTTCAACTTGCTCTCCAACTCGGCTTTTTGCGCGGATGTGGCGTCCCCGCCGAGCGCCTTCAACTGGGCGGCGAGCTGCTTCAGCACCTCGCTGTCGACCCGGGCATCGATCTCGCTCTTGTGGCGGGCCGCTTGCATGGCGTGGCGCTGGTTTTCAAGATCATGGCGCTGACTCTCGATCTCGTGGCGCTGTTTCTCGATCTGGTGGCGCTGGTCCTCGAGGGCGTGACGCTGATTCTCGATTTCATGACGTTTCTTTTCAAGCGATTGACGCTGGTCTTCGAGCATCCGCCGCTGATCCGCGCTGGCGCCCGGCAGTGGTGGCGGCGCCGGAGGAGGCGGTGGTGCCTGGCCGTCGTGTAAGCCCGGCCGGGCATCGGCGGGCGGAGCTGGCGGCTCGGGAGACTCCGCGGGCGCAGGTGGCGCGGGCGCCTTGTCAGGGCTGGGGGCGACCGCTGGCGGGGGTGCCGGCGGCTCCGGCGGAGGCGGCGGATTCTGAGCCAGCAGCGCCACGGAAACGCCTATCAATAGCGCCAGGGCCACCACGGGAGCGGCCGAAATGCGGCGCGTTTCCGGAGTGTCCAGAAGGCGCTGGATGCGCTCTCGCAGACGGCCGCCGGTGGCGGCTAGGGCGGGTTCCATACGGAGTTCCTCCAGACGTAGAAGTGCTTTGGAATACAGGATTTCGTCGCGGCAAACGGCGACGGCTACGTCGTCGCAACAAAGCTCGCGTTCATGCCGCATCCGGGCGCTAACCCACCACACGCAGGGGTGGTAGAACAACGCGCATTCGGCAAATGTTTGCAGTAAGTTGACAAGGAAATCATGACGCATTACATGAGCTAATTCGTGCGCCAGCAGGGCCTCGATTTCAGCCTCGCTGAGCCGGCCGATGGCGGCCGCCGGCAGCACGATCACCGGCTTCAGCCAACCGAAAACCAGCGCCGAGGCGACCCGCGACGAGGAGTGAAAACGCGCGCGCTTCACGCCCAGCGAGACAGCCAGACGCTCGGCCGCGCGGCCCATCTCGGTGGGCAGCGGCGCTAACTCGCCGGTTACCAGCCGGCGCGCCCGCAGCCACGCTGCCACGGCCTTGATCAGAAGCAGGCAAGCCCCTGCCAGCCATAGACTCAGCAGCCAGGTCGCATGGCTTTCGAACCAGCCTGTCTGAACCGTAGCGAGCGATGGCAGATCTGCCGTGTCCAACACCAGGTCACGCGTTCCGCTGAGCGTTGTGATGTGCGGCGTGAGCCACACGAACGTCGCGACCGGAGCCAGCGCCATTAGCGCCAGCGCCACCGCGCAAGCCCTATAGCGTGCCGACGCTTTTCTCGACAACTTCAATATAATCCATAAGATGAAGGCAATAGCTAAACCCTGCCATAGGAAATGAACGAGCGCCCAGGCGAGTTGGACGTTCATGCCGCACCTCCCTCGGAGCGCTCCGCGATCAGGCGCCGGATCTCATCGAGTTCCTCGGCCGACGCCGGCCGCTCCTCCAGCGCCTGCAGAACCATTTGCGTCGAACTGCCGCCGAAGAGCCGGTCCACGAGCTCGCGCACCATCTGCCGCTGGGCCGTATCCCGTTCAATCACAGGGATATAGACGTGCGCCCGGCCGTCGCCCTCGATGCGCCGCAGGAGGCCTTTTTCGGCCATGATCTGCATCAGTTTGAGAATCGTGGTGTAGCCGGATGGGCGCAGCTCTTCGGCGCGCTGTTCGGCCAGCCGGGATTGGACCTGCTTCACGGTACCAGGTCCCAGGTCCCACAGAACATTGAGGATCCCGGTCTCGGCAGGCGTCGGTTTGGGCAACTTTCCGTTCACGCCCCGAATTTACTACGAATCTATTCGTAGTGTCAACGAAAATCTTCGTAGTTCAATCCAGCAAGGCGGCGGCGGGGCGATCGGCGAACAGGTCCACGCTGCCGGCTTCGTGAAACAACAGTTGCGCGGGATATAAGAGTGGATCGTAAGGCGGGTGCACAGCCTGTTGCAGTGGCCGGGCCTTGTCCGGGCCGCAAGCCAGCACGATCAAGGTCTTGGCATTCAATAAAATGCGAGGCAACATCGTGATCCGCGCCTGGTGCAATTTGGCGACTTCCACGGCCGCGACGAGCCCTTTGCGGTCGTTGATCAACGGCTCGCCGGGGAACAGGCTGGCGGTGTGACAATCCGGTCCGATACCGCATTGCACCACGGTAAAGCGCGGGTTTTCACCTGTAAACTCACGGAAAAACAGCGTGATGTCCGCGCCGTAAAGTGCGGCGGCGGCGGCGGGACCGCGCTCGGCGAGGATGCGGTGAACGTTGGCCGCAGGGACCCGGGCGGGGGTCAACAGGTGAGTCTCGCACAGGGTGAAATTGCTCGCGGGATCGCCCGGCGGCACGGGGCGTTCATCGACGAAAAAGAGATGGATGCGAGTCCAGTCCAGCGGCTCATCGACCAAGGCATCGAACATCAGGCGCGGGGTCGAGCCGCCGCTGACGGCGAGCGTCGCGACCGGGCTTGCCGCGAGCTCCTGGCGCAAGGCCGAGGCGATGAACGCGGCGCAGGAGTCGGCCGCGCCTTGGGCGTCGGCGGAGATGTGCGGATTCAAACTCATACTGCGCGCGCGATGGCCAGAGCCGACTCGAAGATGCGGTCGCGGGCGGCGATGCCGAGCTCCTCGGCCAGCAGGGCCGATTCGTCGAGACTGGGAAAGACCAGCCCGCTGGCGAGACCGTTCGTGAATACCGCGACGGACGAACCGCCGGCGGGGCGTTCGAGGCGGATATCGAGGCCCGGCCCGTTGAGGTGCAACACGCGGATGCGGCCGACCCGGGCGGGCGGCAGGACGGGGTCGCAGGAGGAGAGTTCGAGGGACAAGCCGGGGAACGAGGCGCGCAGCCAGGCGTCGAGGTAGCAGGCCGGCATGGACATCTTCTCGCCAGCCCATTCGAGGCGGCCGGTTGTCGGCGCGGGTAAGGCCCCGAGCATTCCGGCGAGCGCCTTGCGCCAGCGCGTGATGCGGCCCCAGGCGAGGTCGGCGAGGCGCCACGGCCCGTGGGCCAGGGATTGGACGGCGGCCAGAGCCGGCGCGGCGTCGAGGGCTTCCGAGGTGTCGACGAGAACGCGGGTCGCCAGCGGAAGGACGGGACGCAGGGAGTCGAGCAAAGAGAGCGCAGTATGGCGCACCCACAGAACCACGGGCAGGTCGGGGACGGTGAGGCCGAGCAGCAACGGGACGACTTCGGCCAGGCGCGGCGAGCCGGCGGAGATCTCAATCCACTCGCCGCAAATCTGCTGGCTACGCCCGAATGGCATCCAGCACTGGACCGAAGTGCGGGCCTCGATCTGATCGCGTTTCGGGCAGGCGCGCAGTACGATGGTGCGCGAGGGGTGCAGCCGCATGAGCGAGGAGAGGATCAGGCCGAGTTCCTGCGGGTCGTCGCTTTCGGCGGCGGCGACGATCAGCGTCATGGCGCAGGCGCGGAGCAGTTCGCTGCCCTGCTCGTGGCCGAAGGAGCGCCAGGTTTCGCTCAGCTCGTGCAAAAGGGCGGGGGCTTCTACGGGCACGGGAGGCTCCAAGAATATGCAAGCTCAGTGGTGCGCGGGGACACACCTGCGGCGTCCTCGGCGGACGCCTTGGTGTCACCCTCGGCAGAAGGCGCAGTGGTCGTGGTCGGAGGTGAATCAGCCTCGGTGTCCCCCGCGCGCGAGGCGTTTCCGGTGTTTGGACGCGTTTCCGGCATCAGGTTACGGGACCCTCCAGACGTGGCCGCGGCGAGCCAGCATGGCGTCGGACTCGGCCGGTCCCCACGTGCCCGCGGCGTAGTTGGGAAACTCGAACGGCGCGTTGGCCCAGAGGTCGAGCATGGGCTGCACGACGGCCCAACTGGCTTCAACCATGTCCTGGCGGGTGTAGAGCGTCGGCTCGCCCTGGAGAGCGTCGAGCAGCAGCGTCTCGTAGGCCGAGGGCGAGCGTTCGCCGAAGCTGGTGCCGTAGTTGAAATCCATGGTGACCGGGCGCAGCGTCATGCCGGAGCCCGGACGTTTCGAGAAAAACCTTAGCGAGATGCCCTCTTCGGGCTGGATGCGCAGCACCAGCAGGTTGGGCCAGCGGCCGGGCTCGCCGTCCTCGAACAGGCTCAGCGGCGCGGTCTGGAACTGGATGGCGATGTCGGTAACGCGCTTGGGCAGGCGCTTGCCGGAACGGATGTAAAACGGCACGCCGGCCCAGCGCCAGTTCTCGACGAACAGCGTTACGGCGGCGTAGGTATCGGTGCGGGCGTCGGGGGAGACGCCCTGTTCCTGGCGGAAACCGGGGACGTGGCTGCCGCCTACCTCGGCCTCGCCGTACTGGCCGGCGACGGCGTGCGCGGCGACCTCATCGGGCTTGAGGATGCGGATAGAGCGCAGGAGCTTGGCGCGCTCGTCGCGCACGACGGTGGATTCGAACATCGCCGGCGGCTCCATGGCGATGGTGGCCATGACCTGCAACAGGTGGTTCTGGATCATGTCGCGCAGCGCGCCGGCTTCCTGGTAGTAGGCGCCGCGTCCTTCGACGCCGATGGTCTCGGCGGTGGTGATCTGGACATGGTCAACGTAGCGGCGGTTCCAGAGCGGCTCGAAAATGCCGTTGCCGAAGCGGAAGGCAAGGATGTTCTGGACGGTTTCCTTACCGAGGTAATGATCGATGCGGTAGATGTCGGGCTCGGCGAAAACGGCCTGCAGGCGCGAGTTCAACTCGCGGGCGCTGGAGGTGTCGTGGCCGAAGGGCTTCTCGATAATAATGCGACGCCAGGCGCCGGATTCGGCGGCGTGTTGCAGGCCGGCCGAGCCGATGCCTTCGGCGACGCGCGCGTAGTAGCTGGGCTGCGTTGAAAGATAAAAGAGCACATTGCCGGCGGTGCGGCGATCGGCGGCGACGGCGTCCAGCCGGGTGCGCAAGGCAGTGTAGAGGGCGGCGTCTTCGAGATCGCCGGCGAGGTAGAACAGGCCGCGCTCGAACTCCTCCCATAGCGCGGCGTCGAAGGGCGAGTCTTCGAGATACTTCTCGACGCCCGAGCGCATGCGGGCGCGGAATTCGGCGTCCGAGAGCGGCGTTCGCGAGATGCCGACGACGGCGAAGCCGGGCGCGAGGCGGCGCTCGAAGGCCAGCCGGTAGAGCGCGGGCATCAGTTTGCGCCGCGTGAGATCGCCATTGGCTCCGAAGATCACCACCGCGGCGGGCGGAGCGGAGCGGTCGAAGCGCAGCGGGTCGTCCAGAACCGGCGGCACAGCCATGGGACAAAGTTAGCACAGGACCGGCGCGGGAGAGGCTTTGCGGAGGGCGTGGTCCGATGGATGGTAGCGGGACACACAGGCGTCCGGGGCGGAGGCCCGGGTGTCGCCCTCGTCAGAAGCGTAAGTGGTCATGGTCGCGCGTGAGTCTGCCTCGATGTCCCCGGCGCGAGAGGCGTTTGCGGGTGGTTGGAGGCTGCTCGGAGACTGTCCCGCCGCCGGCAATCTCCATTGCCCGCCCTGGATTGAGTTGGGCAGTTTTGCCCAACTCTGTTTCTAAGTAATTGATTCAAAAAGGCGTAAAATGGCTAGTTGGGAAATGATTGCCCAATCACTTCCTGCCGCGGCCCATCCGGCATGCCTTCCGCGCGGCCATTTGCAGCCCGGCGCTGTGCCCTTGCATGGCACCGATGCGAAGACCGCTTCCTGCGGGCGCGGCTGCAAGACGCTCGGGAGATCGGGACGAGGGAGCCGTCTGGAAAGCCTGCCCACATGAGGCGGCCGCAGTTCCCGATCCGGCGCGGCTCCGCAGCGGGCGTATGATGGATGCAGCGCTCGTTTCCGCTTCAAACAAGAGAGCCCGCCCAAGAGAATCCTCCGATGTTCTTTGCACTCACCGAACTCGAACACCATCCGATCCTCTTCGATCTCAGCTATGCGCCCGGCGAGATCGATTTCGGCGAAGGCCTGCGCCAGCAAGGGCCGCTGCGGACGTCGGGGCAGGCCGAACTGCTGCACAATACGCTGGGGGAAATCCGCATCCGAGGCACGGTTCAGGTGGAGTTCGAGTGCGACTGCGACCGCTGCCTCGAACCAGCGCCGCAGCACATCGACACGGCCTACGATCTGTTCTTCCGCCCACTGCCGAAGCTCGACAATCACGCCGAGGTCCGGCTGGAAGAGGGCGAGATCGACCTGTCGTTTTATGAAGGCGACGGCGTGGCGCTGAGAGACGGCCTGCGCGATTTCATCATCGTCAATGAGCCCATGCAGCACCTGTGCCAGCCGGAGTGCAAGGGCCTGTGCCCGCACTGCGGCGCCAACCGCAACACGGTCGAGTGCAATTGCGCCGAGCAGCACGCCAACTTGAAACTGGCGGCGCTGCGCAAGCTGTAACCTGCGTTTCGGGATTCCCGCACGGCAACCGCTCCCTTCACGGTCGCGGCTCTGAACCGATGCGAAACAACACAAGAACCGCTCCCACCGATCGCGGATCAGTCTCGGTTGTTGAAGTTCCGCTCAATTCATCGTTTTCACGCCGCACATTCGGGCAAAGCGCGCGGCTCAGTGCGCACCATTGCGGCTAAACTGATAAGAGTCAACTCGAAATAATCATGGCAAAAAAAGCGCCTTCCACGACCCGCGGCTACCGCGAAGACTTGTCCGAAATGCCGGAATGGATGAAGAAGAAAAAGTGCCCCAACCGGGACAAATTCCTGGCGGGCGCGCGCATCCAGCCCCGCAACATTAAGGGCAAGGAGAAGCTCGCCGATTTGATCGACGAGACGTTTCTGGCTTACAACGGGGCTCGTCTGCGCGAGGGCTGCCAGCTTTTCACAACGAAGATGCTGGAGCCCGACGTGACCATCGGGATGAGCCTGTCGGGGGCGTTGACGCCGGCCGGACTGGGCTGCTCGGCGATCGTGCCGCTGATCAAGGCGGGCTTTGTGGATTGGATCGTCGCCACCGGCGCGAACCTGTATCACGACCTGCATTTCGCACTGAACTACCCGGTGCGCGCGGGCAGCTTCAAGATGGACGACACGGAGCTGCGAGACAACGACATCGTGCGCGTGTACGACGTGCTGCTGGGCTACAGCGACTGCCTGATGGCGACGGACGAGATTCTGCGCGACATCCTGGTGCAGCCCGAATTCCAGAAGGAGATGGGCACGGCCGAGCTGCACTACCTGTTGGGCCGCTACGCCGCCGAGTGGGAACGCAAGGCCGGGGTGAAGGACGTCTCCGTGCTGGCGGCGGCCTACCGGGCGGGCGTGCCGTGCTACACCTCGTCGCCGGGCGATTCGACGATCGGCATGAACGTGGCGGGCGTCGAACTGCGGGGCAACAAACTGCGCATCAACGCCTCGATCGACGTGAACGAGACGACGGCGTACGTGCTGGCCGCGAAACGCTCCGGCGGGCGCAGCGGCGTGGTGCTGTGGGGCGGCGGGAGCCCGAAGAACTTCATGCTGCAAACGGAGCCGCAGATTCAGGAGGTGCTGCGCATCAAGGAATACGGCCAGGACTTCTTCCTGCAGGTGACCGACGCGCGGCCGGACACCGGCGGATTGAGCGGCGCCACGCCGAGCGAGGCCGTGAGCTGGGGCAAGGTGGATCCCAACCGGCTGCCCGACGCGGTGGTGTGCTACACCGACACGACCATCGCCATGCCGCTGCTGACGCACTACGCGCTGAGCCGGCACGCGCCGCGCAAACACCGGCGGCTATACGATCAGCGCGAGGCGATGATGCGGGCGCTGACCAAGGAGTATTTCGCGCATAACAAGGTGAAAATGCTCGACGGGACGACGCCGCGATTCGATTAGCCGCGCGCGCCAGCCGAGCCGCGATCCGCGCATTCAACCTTGAAGACACCATGACGAAGAAGCAACTGTCGGCCATCGCGAAGGAGCACGGCACGCCGGTGGTGGTGATCGACCACGACGTGATCCGAAGAAACTACGCCAGCTTCCGGAGGCGCCTACCGAAAGTGCAGGCGTACTACGCGGTGAAGGCCAACCCGGCGCCGGAGATCGTGCGCACACTGCACCAGGCCGGGGCGAGTTTCGATGTCGCCTCGCTGCCGGAGTTTCTGGAGGTCTACGAAAATATCCGGCACCTGCCGCCCAAAGAGCGGCAGGATTACGTGTGGGACAAGATTATTTACGCTAATCCGATCAAGCCGCAGGAGACGCTGGAAGCGCTGGACAAGTACAAGCCTCTCATTGTTTATGACAACCACGACGAGCTCCGCAAAATCGAACGCCACGCGCCGCACGCCGGCCTGGTGCTGCGGCTGCGGGTGCCCAACACCGGCTCGATGGTGGAGCTGTCGTCGAAGTTCGGCTGCGAGCCGGCCGAGGCCGTGGAGCTGATTCTGGCGGCGTTCCACGGCGGGCTGGTGGTGGAGGGACTGAGTTTTCACGTCGGCAGCCAGTGCACAAATTTCGAGAACTTCGTGCAGGCGCTGAACATCGCGGCGGCAATCATGGCGGAGGCGCGCTCGCGCGGCCACGAGATCAAAATCCTGGATATCGGCGGCGGTTTTCCGGTCCCGTATTACGACGCGCAGATGCAGCCGTTCAGCCTGCTGGCGCGAAAAATCAACGCGGAGATCGACCGGCTGTTCGCCAGGGATATCGAGATCCTGGCCGAGCCGGGGCGCTTTCTGGTGGCCACGGCGGCGACCGTGGTGGCACGCGTGATCGGCCGGGCCTACCGCGACGGCAAGCCGTGCTACTACATCGACGACAGCGTGTACCACACGTTCTCGGGCATCGTCTTCGACCATTGCCAGTACCGCATCAAGGCGTTTAAGCGCGGCGCGACTGAAATCTGCACGGTGTTCGGACAGACCTGCGACGGCATGGACACGATCGCGCAATCCGAAGAGCTGCCGAAACTGGAGATCGGCGACCTCGTCTATTCGGAAGACATCGGCGCGTATAGCAACGCGTCATCAACCTGGTTCAACGGCTTCGCGCCGGCCCAAGTCGTGCACATAAATCAATAGACGGCGCAGGCTGCGGTGGGCGATGGGGGCGACTCCGAAGCGCGTCTTTCTTTGGAGACGCCGATAAAGCAAATAGCCGTTGCTGGCCGCTCGCCGGGGGGCGTGATACCATTCCTGATTCGCATTGCGCCATGCTCTCGCGGCTCCGCATTCTACTGACGGGCGCGGTCCAGGGGACCGGATTCCGGCCGTTCGTTTATCGTCTCGCGCAGGAACTGCGGCTCACGGGCTTCGTCCGCAACACGACGGGCGGCGTGCAAATCGAAGCGGAGGGAGAGCATGCGCAGCTCGCGGCGTTTCGCGAACGCGTGGGCGCGGAACGGCCGCCGGCGGCGGTGATTTTCAGCCGCGAGGAGTCGTGGCTGGATCCGGTGGGCGCAGCGGCGTTTGAGATTCTGGAGAGCGACGGCGGTGGTGAGTTCGAAGCCGCGGTGCTGCCCGACCTCGCCACTTGTCCCGACTGCCTGACGGAGATCCGCAACCCGGCGGAGCGGCGCTACGGTTACGCGTTTACCAACTGCACGCGCTGCGGGCCGCGCTTCACAATCATCTTGGACCTGCCCTACGACCGGCCGCGCACCGTGATGGAGCGCTTCCCGCTGTGCCCGGAGTGCCGGCGGGAATACTCGGACCCCGCCGACCGGCGCTTCCATGCGCAACCGATCGCGTGCCCGGCCTGCGGGCCGCGGCTGTCGATCCCGATCGCCGAAGCCGCCGCCGCGCTGCGCAGCGGGGCGATCGTGGCGTTGAAAGGGATCGGCGGGTATCAACTACTATGCGACGCGCGCGACCAGCAGACGGTGCTGCGGCTGAGGGAGCGCAAGGCGCGCGAGTGGAAGCCGCTGGCGGTGATGATGCCGTCGTTCGAAATGCTGCTCGGCGACGCTCACGTGAGTGCCGAGGAACGGCGGGTGCTGGAATCGACGGCCGCGCCGATTGTGCTGCTGCGAGCGCGCGCCGGGGCGGGACTGGCCGAGGCGGTCACCAACGGCAGCCCGTGGCTGGGCGCGATGCTGCCGTATTCGCCGCTGCACCACCTGCTACTCACGCAATTCGATGGGCCGCTGATCGCCACCAGCGGCAACCTGAGCGACGAGCCGATCGCCACTTCGGTGGAAGAAGCGCACGAGCGGCTAGCCGGCGTGGCCGATCTGTTCGTCGACCACGACCGGCCGATCGCGCGGCCGTGCGACGACTCCGTTGCGCGCGTGGTGCTGGGGCGCGAGTCCCTGTTGCGCCGCGCCCGCGGCTACGCGCCGATGCCCGTGCCGCTAGGCCGGAGAGTGCGCGGGACCCCGCGGATTCTGGCCGTGGGCGGGCACTTGAAAAGCAGCATCGCGCTGCTGTTCGGATCGCAGGTGGTGGTGAGCCAGCACATCGGAGACCTGGACACGCCGCAAGCGCGGGCATGTTTTGAGCGCGTCTCCGCCGACCTGTGCCGGCTGTACCGCTTCTCGCCCGACGCGCTGGCTTGCGACCTGCATCCGGATTATTGGTCTATGCGCTGGGCGCAGGCGCAAGGCAAGCCGGTCATCGCAGTGCAGCATCATCGGGCACACGCTGCCTCGTGCGCCGCCGAGAACGATATCGACGGGCCATTCCTCGGCGTCGGCTGGGACGGCACTGGCTACGGCGACGACGGCACAATCTGGGGCGGGGAGATGTTCCTGTTTGAAGACGGGCTCGCCGCGGGCGCGTCCGCAACGGCCCCGCGCGCCGCCCGAGTCGCCTCGCTGCGGCCATTCCTGCTGCCCGGCGGCGAGGCGGCCGTCAAGGACACCTGGCGCTGCGCCTCCAGCCTGATGATCGAATCCGGGGTGCAGGTGAGCGGCCGGCTGGCCAGCGTGGAGCCGCTGATCGCGCGGCGGCTGAACTGCGTCGAGACCTCCAGCATGGGCCGCCTGTTCGACGCAGTGGCGGCGATGACCGGCGTTTGCGACCACAATCGCTACGAGGGCGAAGCGGGCCTGCGGCTGGAAGCGGAGGCGATGAAACACGGGCCGGCCGAACCGTACCCGCTGCCCTGCTCCGGCCTGCACGCCGACTGGCGGCCGATGGTGCGCGCCATCGACGGCGACATGCAGCGCGGCGTCGCGACGGCCGAGATCAGCGCGCGGTTCCACGAAACCCTGGCGGCGTGGGTGGTTAAAGTGGCGCTCGCCGCGCGGGTGCGGCGCGTCGCGCTGAGCGGCGGATGTTTCCAAAACGCCTGGCTGACCGAGCGTTGCGCCGAACGGCTGCAGGCCGCCGGTCGCAGTGTCTTCGTGCATCAACGCGTGCCCGCCAACGATGGCGGCATCGCGCTGGGGCAGGCGGTTCTGGCCGCGGCGCAGCTTGCGGGTGCATGAGCGCGAGTGGGTCGCGCTTTGCTGCCAGCCTGGTCCTGGCCGCCGGCTCAGTTCTTCGGCGCAGCCTCGGTTTGCGGCGTGGGCTGAGCCTGACCCGATTGCGCGTCCGGCCGGTCGGAGGGCCGCTGGTATTCGAAGATGTTCCTCTTACGAGCTGGCGGCAGCAGTTCCTGGTGCGCGGGCAGTTGCGACGCGTCCCAACCTCCGCCGAGCGCCTGGATGAGCAGCACGCTGGCCACAATCCGGCGGGTCTGGATCGAGTAGAAGGTCCGGCGGTCGCCCAGTTCGATGGCCTGCGCGGTGATCACCTCGAGATAGGCGACGATGCCGCCCTTATATTGATTCAGCGACAATTCCGTGGCCAGCGCCGCCGAATTCACGGCCTGCTGCTGCTCCTTCTCCTCCCGCTCCAGGATGCGCAGCGCGGCCAGGTTGTCTTCCACCTGCTCGAAGGCGCTCAGCACGGTCTGGCGATAGTTAGCGACGGTGGCGTCGTAGTCGGCGATCATCTCTTCCTTGAACGCCTTGCGGCCGCCTTTTTCAAACAACGTTTGCGCGAGCGAAGGTCCCAGCGACCAGAAACGGCTGGGCCAACTGAACCAGTTGAGCAGGCTATTGCCCTGCAGACCGGCCGAGGCGGTGAATGCGATGGTGGGATAAAACGCGGCCTGCGCCACGCCGATCTGCGCGTTGGCGGCAGCGGCACGGCGCTCGGCGCCAGCGATGTCGGGGCGCCGCTCCAGCAGCGCGCCTGGCAGCACGGCCGGAATGGCAGGCGGCGGAATATCGAGCGGACTGGGAGGAATGGTGAGATCGGCCGGCGCTTTGCCCAGCAGCACTGCGATGGCATGTTCATATTGGGACCGCAGGACGTCGGTGTCGGTGGCGTCCGCCCGCGTCGTGTCGATCTGGTTCTGCGCCTGGGTCACATCGAGCTTCGAGACCACGCCCTGGTGGTACTTGTTGGTGGTCAGTTCCAGCGCTTTCTCATAGGCCACGACGGTGGTCTCCAGCAGGCGCTTCTGCGTATCCTGTCCGCGCAGTTGATAGTAATCGGCGGCCAGCAGGGCCTGGGCGCTCAGCCGGGCGGCGGCCAAATCGGCGGCGCTGGCCTGCGCGGTGGCGACATTGCCTTCCAACTGGCTGTGGATCCGGCCCCACACATCGGCCTCGTAGGTCAACTGAAACGGCAGATTCAGATCGGCCGCCGCTGGGAGGTGCGGGACGCCCGCGATGGTGCCGGATGAGCGCCCGCCGGTGACCGTGGCGCCGCCGGTCACGGTCGGATAGAGCCCGGCGCGCGTGACGCCGATCGCGGCTCTCGCGGCGCGATACTGGGCCTCGAACTGTTTGAGATTCTGGTTGGAGACTGCGACCTGCTCCTCGAGCGAATTCAACAGCGGATCGTGGAATATCGTCCACCACTTGCCGCGGTCGGCCGTGTCGTTCGGCTGCGCCTCTTTCCATGCACTCGCATCGCCGAAGTTCGATGGCGGCGCTTCCTTGTACGCGGCCGGCGCCGGCGGCGGGTCCGGCCGCTTGTACTTCGGGCCAACCATGCACGCGGCACTGGTCAATCCCAACAGGGCCAGTACAACCCAGGCCGGCGTGCGTCCAGGGGCAGCGGCGAGGATTTGTTTCAAACGTCGGAGCATGAAATGTTCTCCCAAAAACTTCGCAAAAGAGCGCTCAGTCCGAGCGCCGCGCCGTCCAGCGCCGTTGGTGTGGCCGCCATGGCGGCCCTTATTTGCGGTTCACGCGGGATCATGCCGGTGCCACCTCGGGTGTGACCGCCCGGCCGCCGTGCCGCAGCCGGCCCAGACGCAGGCGCAGCCGGTCCATGTAGAGGTACACCACCGGGGTCGTATAGAGCGTCAGCATCTGGCTGAAGATCAAGCCGCCGACAATCGTGATGCCCAGCGGCCGTCGCAACTCCGCACCGTTGCCGAAACCGAGAGCCAGCGGCAGTCCGCCGAACAGGGCGGCCATGGTGGTCATCATGATCGGCCGGAACCGCAGCAGGCAGGCCTGGTAGATCGACTGTTCGGGCGTCTTGCCCTCCTTCCGCTCCGCGGCCAGCGCGAAGTCGATCATCATGATCGCGTTCTTCTTCACGATGCCGATCAGCAGGATGATCCCGATCAGCGCAATCACGCTCAGATCGGTGTTAGTGAACCTGAGCGCGAGCAGCGCGCCGACTCCGGCCGAGGGCAGCGTCGAGAGAATCGTAATGGGGTGAATCAAGCTCTCGTATAGGATGCCGAGCACGATGTAGACCGCCAGGACCGCGGCGAGAATCAGGATCGGCTCATTCGCCAGCGAGGCCTGGAAGGCCTGTGCGGTGCCCGCGAAACTGCCGTGAATGCTCGCCGGCATTCCCATCGGCGCTGCGCATCCTGGATTTCATCCACCGCCGTGCCGAGCGGAAAACCGGGCCGGAGATTGAACGAGATGGTCACCGACGGGAACTGCCCGGAATGGTTGACCGAGAGCGGCGTGGTGTCCGGCAGATAGCGCGTCATGGTGGCCAGCGGGGCCTGGGTGCCCTTGTTCGTCGCCAGGTAGATCTCCTTCAACCCGTCGGGGTTCTGCCAGAACTGCGGCGTCACCTCCATCACGACGTGATACTGATTGAGCTGCGTGTACATCGTCGAGACCTGGCGCTGCCCGAAGGCGTCGTACAGCGTGTTGTCGATCTGCTGGGCGCTCAGCCCAATCGCGACGCGGTGTCGCGGTCGATGACGAGCGCGGCTTCCAGACCCTTGTCCTGCTGGTCGCTGTTGACGTCGGTCAATCCGTTCAATGTGCGAGCCTGGCGGCCACCCGGGGCGCCCAGCGCACCAGCTCGGTAAAATCGTCGCCTTGCAGCGTGTATTGGTACTGCGCGCCGGCCATGCGCCCGCCGATGCGCACGTCTTGAACCGCCTGCAGGATAAGAGTGGCGCCGGGCACGCGGGCCAGCTTGGGCCGCAGCCGCGCGATGACCTGGTCGATGTCCATTTTCCGCTCGCCGAGCGACTTGAGGGTGACGAACATGCGGCCGATGTTGGTGGTGCCTTGTCCGCCGGAGAATGTCGTCGCGCCGTCGACGGCCGGGTCCGCCATGACGATGCCGACGATCTGATTCATCTTCTGGTTCATCGCCTGGAAGGAGATCGACTGGTCGGCCATCACCTGTCCATTCAGGCGCCCGATATCCTGCTGCGGGAAAAAGCCCTTGGGGACGATGATATACAAGTAAACCGTGAGGGCGAAGGTCGCCAGTGTGACGGCCAGCGTCAACGGCTGATGCCGCAGGACCCAGGCAAGCGTGCTGTCGTACCCGCCCAGGATCCGCGTCGAAGACGCCCTCGCTAAGGCGGAAGAACCAGTTGTGATGCTCTTCGCCCTTAGGCTTGAGCAGGTGGGCGCACATCATCGGCGTGGTGGTCAGCGAGACGACCAGCGAGACGCCGATGGCCACCGAGAGCGTGACCGCGAACTCGCGGAACAGCCGGCCGACGATGCCGCCCATCAGCAGGATCGGGATGAAGACCGCGACCAGCGACACGCTGATCGAGAGCACGGTGAAGCCGATTTCCTGCGCGCCGAGCAGGGCCGCCTGCGAAGGGCTTCATGCCCGCCTCCAGATGGCGCGTGATGTTTTCGATCACCACGATGGCGTCGTCGACGACGAAGCCGGTGGCGATGGTCAGCGCCATCAGCGACAGGTTGTCGAGGCTGTAGTCGCACAGGTACATCACGCCGAACGTGCCGATCAGCGAGACCGGCACGGCGATGCTCGGAATCACCGTGCTGCGCACGCTGCGCAGGAAAACGAAGACCACCAGAATCACCAGGCAGATCGAGATCAGCAGCGTGATCTGCACGTCGCGCACCGAGGCGCGGATGGTGGTGGTGCGGTCCAGCGCAACGCCCAACTTGATGTTCGGCGGGAATCTGCGCCTGGAACTGCGGCAGCAGCGCCAGCACGCGGTCGACGGTTTCGATGATGTTCGCCCCGGGCTGGCGGAAGATGACCAGCACGATGGCCGGCTTGCCGTTGACCGAACCGCCGGTCCGCACGTCTTCCACCGAGTCGATCACGTTGGCGACGTCGGCGAGCCGGACGTAGCCGCCTGTCTTCGCGTTGTAGGCCGACGATCAGCGGCTGGTATTCGGCGGCCTTGAGAACTGGTCGGTCGTGCTGATCGACCAGGTCCGCAGCGTCGTCGGCGATCTCGCCCTTGGGCCGGTTGGCGTTGGCCGCGCCAGCAGCGGTGCGCACGTCCTCGAGGCCCAGACCGAGGCTGTTCAGCAGCGTCGGATTGACTTCCACGCGCACCGCCGGGCAGCGAGCCGCCGCCCACGAACACCTGGCCGACGCCCTGGACCTGCGCGAGTTTCTGCGCAGGATCGACGAGGCCGCGTCGTACATTCTGCCCTTCGTGGCCAGGTCGGACGTCAGGGCCAGAATCATGATCGGCGCGTCGGCCGGATTGACCTTGCGGTAGGTGGGGTTGCTCGGCAGGTTGGCCGGCAGTTGGCCGCGCGCGGCGTTGATGGCCGCCTGCACGTCGCGCGCCGCGGCGTCGATGTTGCGGTTCAGGTCGAACTGCAGCGTGATCGCCGGTCGAGCCCAGCGTAGCTGGTCGAGGTCATCTCGGTGACGCCGGCGATGCGCCCGAACTGCCGCTCGAGCGGCGTCGCCACCGCCGAGGCCATCGTCTCCGGGCTGGCGCCCGGCAGGCCGGCGCCGACCTGGATCGTCGGAAAATCCACCTGCGGCAGCGGCGAGACGGGCAGGCAGCAGATAGGCCAGCGCGCCGGCCAGCGCCGAGCGCGATGGTCAGCAGCGTCGTGCCGACCGGCCGGTGAATGAAGGGCGTCGAGAGGCTCATGCACGCTCCTCGGCCGACAACGGCACCACCGGGACGCCGGACGGCCGAACGCGCCGAAGCGCCGCGCCAGCCGGTCGAAGCACAGGTAGATCACCGGCGTCGTGTACAGCGTCAGCACCTGGCTGACGAGCAGCCCGCCGACGATCGCGATGCCCAGCGGCCGGCGCAGTTCCGAGCCGATGCCCGTGCCCAGCGCCAGCGGGAGCCGCCGAGCAGCGCCGCCATGGTGGTCATCATGATCGGCCGGAAGCGCAGCAGGCAGGCCTGGTAGATCGCCTCCCGCGGCGACATGCCCTCCTTGCGCTCGGCCTCCAGCGCGAAGTCGATCATCATGATCGCGTTCTTCTTCACGATGCCGATCAGCAGGATGATGCCGATCAGCGCGATGACGCTGAAATCGTTGCGGAACAGCATCAGCGCCAGCAGCGCGCCCACGCCCGCCGACGGCAGCGTCGAGAGGATCGTGATCGGGTGGATGTAGCTCTCGTACAGCACGCCCAGCACGATGTAGACCGTGATCAGCGCCGCCAGGATCAGCAGCGGCTCGTTCGCCAGCGAGGCCTGAAACGCCGCGGCCGTGCCCTGGAATGCGGCCTGGATGCTGGCCGGCATGCCGAGCTCTGTCTTGGCCGTGTCGATCGCCGTGACCGCGTCGCCCAGCGACGCGCCGGGCGCCAGGTTGAACGAGAGCGTCGACGACGGGAACTGCCCTGGTGGTTGACCGCCAGCGGCGTCGTGCGGGTCTCATAATGAGTGAACGCGCTGAGCGGCACCTGGCCGCCCCCGGCTGAGCGGATGTAGATGTTCTCTGAGATCCGCGGGACGCTGCTGCGAACTCCGGCGTCACCTCCAGCACCACGCGGTACTGGTTCAGCTGCGTGAACATGGTCGAGACCTGCCGCTGGCCGAAGGCGTCGTAGAGCGTGTCGTCGATCATCTGCGGCGTGATGCCCAGGCGCGAGGCGGTGTCGCGGTCGATCACCAGGTTGGCCTGCAAGCCCTCGTTCTGCTGGTCGCTGGCCACGTCGCGCAGGTCGCGGCATCGCCTGCAGCTTCTCCACCAGCCGCGGCGCCCACTCGCGCCAGCTCCTTGGCGTCCGGGTCTTCCAGGCTGTACTGGATACTGCGTGCGGCTGACGCGGTCTTCGACCGTCAGGTCCTGCACCGGCTGCATGAACAGCGTGATGCCGTCGACCTTGTCGAGCTGCGGCTGCAGCCGGCGGATCACGTCGCTGGCGTTGATGCTTGCGCTCTTCGAGCGGCTTCAGGTTGATCTGGATGCGCCCGCTGTTGATCGTCGTGTTGGTGCCGTCGACGCCGATGAACGAGGACAGGCTTTCCACCGCCGGGTCCTGCAGGATCACCTTGGCCAGCTCCTGCTGGCGCTGCGCCATGGCCGGGAACGACATGGTCTGCGGCGCTTCGGAGATGCCCAGGATCACGCCCGTGTCCTGCACCGGGAAGAAGCCCTTGGGAACGATCGACGTACAGATAGACCGTCAGCGACCAGCGTGCCGACGGCGACCAGCAGCGTCGCGGTCTGATGCCGCAGCACCCACTCGCAGGGTGCGGCCGTAAAACGCGATCACCGCGTCGAAGGCCCGCTCCGAGGCGCTGGTACAAGCCGGCCCTGCTCGGCTGCCGGCTTGTGCTGCAGCAGACGGGCGCACATCATCGGCGTCAGCGTCAGCGAGACGATCGCCGAGACCAGGATCGTCACGCTCAGCGTGACCGCGAACTCGCGGAACAGCCGGCCGACGATGTCGCCCATGAACAGCAGCGGGATCAGCACCGCGATCAGCGAGACGGTCAGCGAAACGATCGTGAAGCCGATCTGCTCCGACCCTTCAGCGCCGCCTCCAGCGGCGCCTCGCCCTCCTCGATGTAGCGCACGATGTTCTCGATCATCACGATCGCGTCGTCGACCACGAAGCCGGTCGAGATCGTCAGCGCCATCAGCGTCAGGTTGTTCAGGCTGTAGCCCAGCAGGTACATCACGCCGAAGGTGCCGATCAGCGACAGCGGCACCGCGACGCTGGGAATGATCGTCGCCGCGACATTGCGCAGGAACAGGAAGATCACCATCACCACCAGCGCGATGGTCAGCAGCAGCTCGAACTGCACGTCCTCGACCGAGGCGCGGATCGTCGTCGTGCGGTCGGTGAGGATCTGGATGTCGATCGCCGCCGGCAGCGATGCTTTGCAGCTGCGGCAGCAGCTTCTTGACCCGGTCGACGACGTCGATGATGTTGGCGCCGGGCTGGCGCTGGATGTTGACGATCACGGCCGGCGTGTCGTTCATCCACGCCGCCTGCTTGACGTTCTCGGCGCCGTCGACCACGTCGGCCACGTCGGACAGCAGCACCGGCGCGCCGTTGCGGTAGGCGATCACCAGCGGCTGGTAATCGGCGCTCGTCAGGAGCTGATCGTTGGCGCCGATGGTGTAAGCCTGCAGGCGGCCGTCGAAGCTGCCCTTGGCCTGGTTGACGTTGGCCGCCGCGATCGCCGTGCGCACGTCCTCGAGCGTCAGCCCGCAGCGAGGACAGCGCCGTCGGATTGACCTGGATCCGCACCGCCGGCTTCTGGCCGCCGCTGATGCTCACCAGGCCGACGCCCGGCAACTGCGAGATCTTCTGCGCCAGCCGCGTGTCGGCGAAGTCCTCCACCTTCGACAGCGGCAGCGATCTTCGAGGTCAGCGCCAGCGTGAGGATCGGCGTGTCGGCCGGGTTGGTCTTGCTGTAGATCGGCGGATTCGGCAGGTCCCTGGGCAGATAGGTGCCCGCGGCGTTGATCGCCGCCTGCACCTCCTGCTCGGCCACGTCGATGTTCAGGTCCAGCATGAACTGCAGCGTGATGACCGAGCTGCCTTGCGAGCTGGTCGAGGTCATCTGGTTCAGGCCGGGCACCTGGCCGAACTGCCGCTCCAGCGGCGCCGTGACCGACGAGGCCATCACGTCCGGGCTGGCGCCCGGATAGAACGTCACCACCTGGATCGTCGGGTAATCGACCTGCGGCAGCGCCGAGACCGGCAGCTGCTTGTAAGCCACCAGCCCGACCAGCAGGATCGCCGCCATGAACAGCGACGTCGCCACCGGCCGCAGGATGAACTGGCCGCGACGGGCTCATGCGCCCTTACCCTGCTTCCTGTCCGGGCTGCCGCCCTGCTTGCTCCCCGCCTCGCCCTTGCCGCCCGCCGCGCCGGCCTTCGGAGGAATCACTTTCGAACCCGCCTGCAGTTTGTCCACGCCCTCGGTCACCACCGCCTCGCCCGGCGCCAGCCCGCTTTCGACTGAGGCTTCGTCACCCGCGATCGGACCCAGCACGATTTCGCGCACCTCCACCGTGTTGTCTGCTTTCACAACGTAAACATAGGTCCCTTTCGGGCTGCGCTGCACCGCCGCCGTGGGCATCAGCACCGTCCCGCGCTTCGTGTCGATCAGCAGCCGGGCGTTGATGAACTGATTGGGGAAAAGTGCGAAATCCTCGTTGGCAAAAATCGCTTTGAAGCGCAATGTGGCCGAGTTCTGGTCGATCTGATTGTCCACTGTGAACAGCTCGCCCGTAGCGATTTTCTTTTTCTTGTCACGATCCCAGGCGTCAACCCGCAACTTCGCGCCGCCCCGCATCTTTTGGAGAACCTGCGGTATGCTGTCCTCCTCGATGTTGAAGACGACCGCGATCGGCTGCAACTGCGTGATCACCGCCAGACCCGTGACGTCGGTGGCGTGCACCATGTTGCCCTGGTCGACCAGCCGCAGGCCGATGCGCCCCGTCAGCGGCGCCGTGATTTTGCAGTAAACCAATTGCAGTTTGGCATTGTCGATCGCCGCCTGGTCCGATTTCAACGTGCCCTCATACTGATTCACGAGCGCCAATTGCGTGTCTAACTGCTGCTTCGGAATCGAGTCCTGGCCATACAAGACCTTATAGCGCTCGAGGTCGATGTTGGCGTTTTTGAGCAGCGCCTCGTCATGCGCCATCTGTCCTTCGGCCTGCTCGAGTTGGACGGCGAACGGACGCGGGTCGAGCTGCGCCAGCAGGTCGCCCTCCTTCACCAGTTGGCCTTCCGTGAACGCCACTTTGTCGAGTTGCCCGTCCACGCGCGACCGGATCGTCACCGTGTTCAACGCCAGCACGGAGCCCAGTCCTTCCAGGAAAATTCCCATATCGCCCCGCCGTGCCGCCGCCGTCACCACCGGCACAGCGCGTGCCCCCATCTTGGCGGCGTCGGCCTTGGCCTTAGCCTGCTGTGCCTGCGACGGGCCGCGCGACAGGTAATAGGCGCCGCCCGCCAGCAGGCACAAGACGAGCACCCACAACCAGGCGCGGCTCTTGCGTTTCTTCCCGCCCGGCACGTCGATGTCGGATTGCTCGTTTGCAGTTGCTTGGGAATTCATGAAGTCCTTCGTTATCAATTAAGCCGATGGCCCACAGGCCGCCTGAGAACGCACTCAACGCGCGCCTGGCAGAGTAAACATTATGTCATCCGGCGCAGGCGCGCTTCCGCTCGGCAGGCGCCGCACGGAGTTAAATTGAGAAGACGCCGCACTCCTGCTCCCGGTAACTCGTCGCCTCGATTCGCCGGCACAGAATTCCCGCCGGCGTCACAGCGCGCCGTCACCCACAAACCGCCAATTTACAATTCTCCTATTGCCGGCGCCCGCTGTGAAATAGCTCATTGTGGCTATGCTGGCGTTCCATGCCGGCCATATTCTCCTTCGACCAATCGCCGGCGGCCGCCGCGGCCGTCGCCCAGCGGCTGAAACGCGCGCGGCCCAACGCAACCGTCGAGTCCGCTTGCGGCGGCGGTCTGGGCCGCGTAAACTGAAAGTGCCTCCCTTGCAGGAAATCCCCCGATCGGTCTGAACCATCCGGCAACTTCCTGCGGTGCGCGTCGAACGCTTGAAACAAAAAGACAGGATTATGGTGTATGGCCCACAGCCCGCGGCGGATCCTCGCGGTCGTTGACGACTTGTTTTTCATCGTCAAGATCCACGACGCGGCCAAGCGCGCCGGCATGCTGGTCGAGTTCATCAAGTCCGAGCAGGACCTGCTGGACAAGGCTCTGGCCGAGCCGCCGGCGCTCGTCATCGTCAACCTGAACTGCACCTCGGCCCAGCCGCTCGCGTTGATTTCCAGCCTGAAGCGCGACGCGGCGCTCAAGCGCGTCAGCGTCATCGCCTTCGTCTCGCACGTTCAGGGCGAGCTGAAAATGCAGGCCCAGGATGCCGGCGCCGACATGGTGCTGGCGCGTTCGGCATTTTCCATCAACCTGCCGCAGATTCTGCGGCGGCACGCGGCATAAGCCGCCGCGTCCTCAAATCTTCAAACACATGCGCGAGACTGCGTTGCGGTCCGCAGGGCAGCCTGGCGTTGGACGGCGCTCGACCGCCCCGCCGTGCGTGCATTACGCCGCGGCATTACCGATAATCCGAGCATGCACCTGCGCTGGCTGTGTTGTGTCTTCGTGCTTGCGGTGTCCGTGTCCCCGCTGTTTGCTCAGCCCCGTCCGGCTACAACCCGGACCACGATCTCGCTCGATGGAAGCTGGGACTTGGCCGACAGCGTCGCCTCCGCGCCGCCGCCAGCGCAGTTTCCCCACACCGCGCCAGTGCCCGGCCTGGCCAATCTCGCCACGCCGCCCTTCGCCGACGTGGATAAGTTCGATAGCCGCGAGTTGATCGACGTCGAGATCCGCGACAAACTGCGGCCCGAGTCCCAGCGCACCACCGCCGTGGGCGTCCCGCACCAGGCCCGCAATTACTTCTGGTACCGCCGCACTTTCCAGGTCCAGCCCGAGATCGCCGCCCGGCCTCGCAGGGCCATTCTGCGCATCGACAAGGCTCAGTTCGGCGCCGCCGTCTGGCTCAACGGCGTGACCATCGGAGAACACCTGGGTTGCTTCACCGCCGCCGTGTTCGACGTGACGGCGCACTTGAAGTGGAAGGGCAATAACGAACTCATCGTGCGCATCGGCGCGCATCCCGCGGTGCTGCCGCCTTCCGTTCCCACCGGCACCGACAAAGAGAAACTCAAGTGGACGCCGGGCATCTACGATAGCGTGGCGCTGCAGCTGAGCGACGACCCGGTGATCGAAACCGTCCAGGTCGCCCCGCATCTCGCGGCCTCCGAGATCCTGGTGCAGACGGTCGTGCGCAATGCCGGCTCCCAGGAGGTTGCGCTCGAGTTCAAGCAATCGGTGCATGCCTGGAAGGAGACCGCCGTCGCCGCTGCTTTCGATCAGCCCGCCGTGCGCCTCGCCCCCGGCGAGCACCGCACCATCACGAGCACCCTTAAGCTCCCCGGCGCGCGGCTGTGGACACCCGAAACGCCCAACCTCTACGTGCTCGAAACCAGCACCGGTGGCGACAACACATCCACCCGCTTCGGCATGCGCGAATTCCGCTACGACACACCCACCCGCCGCGCCTGGCTCAACGGCAAGCCCTATTTCCTGCGCGGATCCAACATCGCGCTGCACCGCTTCTTCGAGGACCCCGAATGTAAAAACCGGCCCTGGGACGAGGCCTGGGTGCGCAAGTTGCTGATCGACATTCCGCACCGGATGCATTGGAACAGCTTCCGCTTCACGCTCGGCCCCGCGCCGCAATTCTGGTACGACGTCGCCGACGAGGCGGGCCTGTTGATTCAGAATGAATTCCCCATCTGGCAGGGCCATTGGGACGAGTGGAAGCCCGAAGAACTCGTCACCCAATTCGGCGAGTGGATGCGCGACCACTGGAACCATCCCAGCCTCGCCGTGTGGGACGCCTCCAACGAAACGCACGCCGAATTCCTGGCTGAAAAAGTGCTGCCCGCCGTGCGCGGGCTCGACCTCTCCGGCCGCCCCTGGGATAACGGTTACACGCTGCCCGACGGCCCCGACGATCCCGTCGAGGACCATCCTTATCTCTTCATCGGCCTGTGGAAGCCCTCCTACAAGCCCTTCGAGATGACCGACCTCGAGAAGATGACCGGCGCGAAAACCGATTGGAATTCGCCCCATCCCACCACCCACGCGGTCATGATCAACGAATACGGCTGGCTCTGGCTGAACCGCGACGGCACGCCCACGACGCTCACCGAAAAGGTCTACGACAAACTCCTCGGCCCGCAGGCCACGCCCGCGGAGCGCTTCGAAACCTACGCCTATCTGCTCGCCGGCCTCACCGAGTTCTGGCGCGCCCACCGCCAGGCCGCCGGCGTGCAGTACTTCGTCTACCTGACCTGCTCTTACCCGGGCGTGAAAACCTCGGACAATTTCCACGATATCGGCCGTCTCGAGCCTCGAAACGCATTTTGCCGATTATGTTCATGAGGCCTTCCAGCCGCTCGGAGTGTATGTCAATTTCTGGCAGCCCCGGCTGCATCCTGAGGAAATGCGCGACTACGCCGTGATGATGATCAACGACGAGCCCACGCCTGCCGATGGCCAGCTTGCGCTGTTGTTCGAAAAGGATGCGACCGCGCCGGGCAAGGATGGGGCCTCGACGGACAAGGCCGGCATCTCGCCAGCGAAGACCGAACTTCATTTCGTCATCCCGCCCTACGGCCAGCAGACGTACTCCATCCGGCTGCAGGCCCCGAAAACGCCCGGCAAATATGTGCTCAAGGCCGTGGCCACGCACGCCGGCGAGCCCACCCTGTCGCGTCGCAAAGTGGAAGTGAAATAGGCGCGCAAGCGGCCCGCCGCGGAGGCGATTCCGAGCCGCGACTATAAGCCGCGGTTTCCTCGCGCTGCTCCACGATCGACATTGCGCCGCGCGCCCGCAAGCGCTTTGGCGCATGTTAACGAATGCACCGCCTACAGCCTGCCGCGTGCCCAGCCAGCACAGTCGCAGTCCTGAGATAAACTGGTCCTTCATCCCCACACTGGGAAACCTTCAACATGGATCGGAACTTCTATCTCGACCTGGCCGCTCGCGGCCTGCGCTGGCCTATCGGCACGGACCTTGTGCTGCATGAACAGAACGACCCGGAATCGATCGTGCTCGACGGCCGCCGTCTCGGCGCAGTGGTTGCCCAGACCGCGCGCCGCTACAAAACCCCGCTCGCCATCCCATTGATGGATCTGCGTCTCGAAAAGGCCGATCTTCTCGATACGCTCGCCGTGGCCGCCGCCGACGTGGATGCGTTTCATTTCAGCGAGGCCCCCGCACAGGATATCCTTGACCGCGTGACCGCGAGCGGCGCGGCGCCCTTTGGCCCGCGCCAGCGCGCGCACTTCGACGCGATCCGCTACATCGCCCGCGAAACCGATCTGGTTCCCGTGGGCATGTGCATCGGCCCGTTCTCTTTGATGACCAAGCTGCTCGCCGACCCGATTACGGCCATTGCCATGGCCGGCGTCGGCGTGACCGCCGCGGAAGATGCCGGCGTGCTGGGGGTCGAACGCTGCCTCGCTCTGTCCGAAATGGCCGTCGCCCGATCCCTCGCCGCGCAGGCCCAGGCCGGCGCGCGGGCCGTGCTGGTCTGCGAACCGGCGGCCAATGCGGTCTATCTTTCACCCAAGCGGATCGACGCCGGCTCCGATATCTTCGAGCGCTACGTGATGCAGCCCAATCTGCGCTTGCGGGCGCAGCTCGATCGGGCCGGCGTCAACCTGATCTTCCATGACTGCGGCCAGTTGATCCCGTTTTTCGTCGCGCAGTTCGCCACGCGCCTCCACCCCGTGATGCTCAGCTTCGGCTGCTCGCGAACACTGTGGGAAGACGCGGCGTTGGTCCCGCCGGACGTCGTCCTCTACGGCAATCTTCCGACCAAGAATTTCTACTCCGATGCCGCGCTGCCGCTGGAGCGGGTTCGCGCACTCACCGTGGACTTGTTGGAACGCATGCGCGCCACTGGCCACCCGCACATCCTCGGTTCGGAGTGCGACGTGCTCCACGTGCCGGATGCCGCCGCCACCATCCGCGCCAAGGTCAACCTCATGTTGTCCTGCACGGCCGGCCCCGCATAGCGTCTGTCACCGAGCCCCTCGTTTCTGAGCCGCGACCGTAAGCGACTGTTCTTCGTGTTGTTGCCAAGCCGCGACTATACGGAGCGATCCCCGTGCTGTTCGCTACGTCCGCCCGGTCATCGTGATATCGTGAGCCTTCGTGAAAACACGGGGACTGACGTCTCTGTCCTAGGCGCGCACAACTCCCTCGATCCACACTCTGCGTCATTTGCGCCGTGTGGACAGAGCCGTCTGTCACCCGTGTTTTCGCACTGATCGAGGACGCCCGCCCGAGCGTCGTGATATCGTGAGCTTTCGAGAGGTCGCCATGTTCGAAAAAGCCCTTCCCGTTTTCTGCCTCCTCGCCATGCTGGCCGGCGGTGCGCGTCTCCAGGCCCAGTTCCCGGAGGCGCAGATCGCCAACGGCAAAATCACTGCCAAACTCTACCTGCCCGATCTCAACCGCGGCTATTATCGCGGCACGCGCTTCGACTGGTCCGGCCAGATCTCCAGCCTGCGCACGAAGAATCATGAGTACTTCGGGCAGTGGTTTCCACGCTACGACCCGCAGCTCCACGACTCGATCATGGGCCCGGTCGAGGAGTTCCTATACAACGAAGCCGCCCTAGGCTATGGCGAGGATTCCACCGGCAACACCTTCGTCCGCATCGGAGTCGGCGTCTTGCGCAAGCCCGCCGGAGAGACCAAGTTCGATCGCTTCAAGACCTACGAAATCGTCGACCCGGGCAAGTGGAGCGTGCACACGGGCCGCGACCGCATCCGGTTCGTCCACGAATTGAGCGGCCCCTCGAGCCCGGCCGGCAACTACGCCTACGTCTACACCAAGACCATCGTTCTCAAGCGCGGCAGCCCGGTCATGCTGATCGAGCACACTCTAAAGAACACCGGAACCAAGACCATCCTCACCTCGCAATACGACCACAACTTCTTCGTGATGGACGCCAAACCCACCGGGCCGGCCTCCAGCGTGAAGTTCCCGTTCGAGCTCGTGCCCGTCCACGCGTTTGAGGGCGGGCTGGCCGAAGCCCGCGGCCGCGAAATCGTGTACCTCAAGGAGATCGGTCCCGAGCAGAGCGTCTTCGGTGAATACAAGGGCTTTGGCAATCATTCCAAGGACTACAGCATCCGGCTCGAAAACCGCGCCGCCGGCGCGGGCGTCCACATCACCGGCAGCCGGCCCATGACGAAGCTGATCTACTGGTCGATCCGTACCACCTTCTGCCCGGAGGCCTACGTGGATCTCAGCGTCGAGCCCGGGCGCGAGACGAAATGGACCTACACTTACGAGTTCTACGACCTGCCGCCGCAGGCGAAATAGCCACGATAGACGGCATTAATGCTCTGTGAATTACGTCGTAATTCACCAGTAAGGATTTGCAATAAACCGTAAAGTGCGTTGCATTTGCCAATTAATGAGACACATTACTGAATAATGCACAACAAATTCCGATTATTTAACAATAAATAATAAACAATAATTGACAAGAATTTTACGCGTTTCGCAGGCCGAAGTGCACTCCATACAGGGCCGTCCCGGGCTCCCTTACGAAAGCCGTCGCCGCCCGTCCATGCGCCCGGTTACACTGGAATTTGAACCCTCCCATGGAGCTTTTGGTTTTCGATCTCGACGGCACGCTCGTCGACTCCACGCTCGATCTCGCCAACTCGGTGAACGCCACGCGCGTGCACATGAAGCTCGATCCCCTGCCCATTCCGCTTGTCGCCTCCTATGTCGGCAACGGCGCGCCGGTATTGATTCGCAAAGCCATGGGCGCGGACGCAAGCGACGAGCAGATCGACTACGCGCTGACCTACTTCATGAGTTGGTATCGCGACCACATGCTGGAGCACACACGGCCTTATCCCGGTGTCATGGAGGGGTTGGAGCTGTGCCGGCAGGAAGGCCGCAAGATGGCCGTCCTGACCAACAAGCCGGAGCGCTTCTCGAAGACATTACTGGCCGGCCTGGGTATGGACAAGTATTTCTTTCAGGTCTATGGCGGCAACAGCTTTCCAGAGAAGAAGCCTAATCCATTCGGTCTGCATAAGCTGATGGAAGAGGCCGGCGCCACGCCGGAGCACACCTGGATGGTCGGCGATTCGTCGGTGGACGTGCTCACGGCGCGCAATGCGGGCGTGCGCTGCGCCGGCGTGACCTACGGCATCCAGCCCGAGTCGCTTGAAACCTACCCGCCCGACCTGCTGCTCGACTCACTCGCCGGGCTGCCTGCTTCCCTGCTCCCGGCCGTCGCCTCCTGAGACAGCGCAGCGCCCGGCTGTCATGCTGCGCCCGCCGTCGCCTCCTGAGGCCGCCAAGCGCCCTGCTGGCATATACTTTCGGGCGGGAGAGGCGATGCGGAATTACGCGCGCCTTCCCGCCGTAGTCTGCTTCGCCGGAAAAGCGCCTGCGCATTTGGGAGAGTTACATGCAACGACGGGCATTCATCAGAGATTCGGTCGGCACGGGGAGCGCGCTGGCGTTCGGCGGTGCCCTCGCCGCGGGTGCGGTGCCGCCGCCCGGCGCGAGCGGCTCGTTCCCGGCGAGTGCGCCGGCCGCCGCGCCGCCGCTGGCCGCGGATACGCTGCCCGACCTCACGCCAGCGCGCTGGATCTGGTATCCCTCGGGGCGCTGCCTGCAGAACACGTTCGTGTTGTTCCGCCGCACGCTGGACCTCCCTGCCCCGTGCGTCCGCGCCCGCGGTTGGATTTCGGCCGACAGCCGCTATCTGCTCGAAGTGAACGGCCATCGGATTCAATGGGGCCCGGCGCCCTGCGATCCGCGCTGGGTGGAGGCCGACCCGCTCGACCTCGGCGCGGCCTTGGCTGCGGGTCCCAACGTGATTGGCGCCGAGGTTCTGTTCTACGGCCAGGGCGATGGCACGTCGCCTCTGGGCAAGCCGGGCTTTCTGTTTCACCTGGAAATCGAGTGCGCCGACGGCTCCCGCCAGACCATCGTCTCCGACGAAACCTGGCAGGCCCACCTCGCACGCGCCTGGACGCCTGGCCAATACAAACGCTGGTACCTGCGGGCGCTGCAGGAAGTCTTTGACGCGCGCCTGTATCCCTACGGCTGGACCACTCGCGACTACTCGACCAACGCCGACTGGCTCCCCGCCATGCCGCTCGAGTGCCCGTCCGGCAAGCCGCCGCTCTGTTCCACCTTTCCCGACTACCTGCTGGACACTTCTGGGCAGCCGCAGGCCTGCGCGCTGCGGCCGCGCCGCATCCCGATGCTGCGCGAAACGCTCGATCCGGCGCGGCTGGCCGAGTCCATGTTCATCGCGTGGAAGCGGCCCGCCGAGGAGTACTTCGAGTGCCGCCCGCCCAACGCGTTTGAAGCCATCCGCGAGAGTTCGGCGCAAGAGACGGCGGAGGGCCAATGGCGCGTGGAACTGGACGGCACGCGCGCCGCGGCGCTGACCTTCGAACTGGGCGAGCAGATGGCGGGCTGGCCGTATTTCACCATCGATGCGCCGGCTGGAACGACGGTCGAACTAATGGTGCAGGAGGGCCACACCGTGGGTGGCCCGGCACTGTTGAATACGCACTTCGATAGCTGGTCGCGCTTCGTCTGTCGCGCCGGGCGCAATCGGTTCGAGACCTTCGACTACGAGTGCTGCCGCTGGATCCAATTGCACATTCGCGGCGCCCGCGGCCCGGTCACGGTGAGCCAGGTGGGCCTGCGCCGGCGCGTTTTCCCTTGGCCGCGGCAGCCGCACATCCGTTTCGAGGAGCCGGCGCTGCAACGTCTGATCGAGGCCAGCGTCAACACGCTCAACAACTCGGCGCTCGAGACGCTGATGGACGGCGCGGGCCGCGAACGCCAGCAGTACAGCGGCGACGGCGGCCACCAGATGCAGGCCCTGCACCTGACTCTCGGCGAGGCCCGCCTGCCCGCGCGCTATCTCGCCACCTACAGCCAGGGCCTGACTAAGGACGGCTTCTTCCTCGATTGCTGGCCGGCCTATGATCGCCTCGCGCGGCTGATGGAACGCCAGTTGGACCTGACCCAATGGGGGCCGCTGCTGGACCACGGCGTGGGTTTCAACTTCGACAATTTCTACCACTACCTTTACAGCGGGCGGCTCGACGATTTGCGCGAATCCTATCCGCGCCTGCTGCGCTTTGCCCGGTATCTGGAGAGCATCGTCGCGGCCGACGGTCTGCTGCCGGTGGAGAACCTGGGCATCCCGGCGGTGTGGATCGATCACATCGCTTACCAGCGCCAGCGCCACAAGCAGTGCGCCTTCAACCTCTACGCCGCGGCGATGTTCCAGCATGCCCTCGCGCCCATCTGCCGCGCCTTCGGCAACCAGGCTGGCGCGGCTGCCGCAACCAACCTGGGCGAGCGGCTCCAGGCGGCCGCAGTGCGCCGCTTCTGGAGCCCGGCGCTGGAGACGTTCATCAACAATCTGCCCTGGTTGGAAGAAGAGAAAAAGCCGCGCCAGTGCGACCGTTCCCTGGCCACGGCGATCCTGTTCGACCAATGTCCCGGCGGCCGCACCGGCAACGTGATCCGCACTCTGGCGGAGTGTCCTCCGGAGATGGGCTTTTCCTATCCCGCCAACGCCGGCTGGCGGCTGTGGGCGCTGGCCAAAGGCGGCCGCGCCGACGTGGTGGTGCAGGATTTTCGCGAGCGTTGGGCGACGCTCGAATCGGTGCGCTTGAATAACACGCTGCAGGAGGATTGGGTGGCCCACCCCGACTCCAGTTCCGAGTGGAGCCATTGTCCGGTCGCGCCGCTGTATGTGACGCACATGAGCCTGGCCGGCATCCGCCCGCTCGAGCCCGGCTTCCGGCGCTGCGAGATCCGCCCGCAACCGGCCGATCTGCAACTGCTCGAGGTGACCACGTGGACACCGCTCGGACCGCTGATTCTCCAGACGCGCGGCAAATCGGGCGCGCGGGAACTCACTCTCAACCTGCCCGCCGGATGCGCGGGCGAACTCGTGGTCCGGCGCGAGGAAGCGCTGACTCTGCCAACGATCGCCGGCCCAGCGCCGGCTGGCCACGTCCGTTACCGTCTAAACGACGGCGAGACCAGGCTGCATCTGAAGGCCACCTGAGCCCCGCCAGCGGAGCCAAGCGACAATCGCGCCACCCGATACCGCAGCATATGTTACCACCCTCAAGTCCTCCACGCCTTCTCGCAGCCCAGATGGTCGCGTCGCCTTAGCGCGACCTGCAAGACAGAATGCGCGTAGGCCGATCCATCGCTGCGTAAGCCCGATGTTGCCCTTGAGGCCGCAACCCCGACAAAATTCAAGTGTGAAGCTGCTCGTGACCTTAGAGCCCGATGAAACCGGCATGCTCGTAGCCGAGTGCCCGGCGATTCCCGGCTGCGTCTCCCAGGGACGGAACGAGGCCGAAGCTCTCGCCAATATCCGCGAAGCAATTGCCGGTTGCCTCGCGACTCGTGCGGCTCACGGAATGCCGCCGACCATTCAAGTCCGCGAAATCGAGGTTCCCGCCTGAATGGCGTCTCTGCCCTCCGTTTCGGGGGAGCGGGCCGTAAAGACTTTCCAAAAGGCCGGTTGGATTAAAGACCGCCAGCACGGAAGTCACGTCATTCTGATCAAGCCCGCCCATCCGGCGAGCCTGTTGTACCGCAAAATCGGGAACTGGCTCCAGGCACGCTACGCGCTTTGCTCCGCGCATCGGGGATGTCTGTGGACCAATTCGTTTCCCTGCTCTGATTCGCAGCGCCGATTTGGCGTGCAGCTAACCACGGATGTCATGGGCTGTCGCGGCGGCTTTGCGTTCGACTCGCACGACCAAAACGGTCAAACAGACAAACCCAAGTCCCAGTACGCTATCCACAAGTCCCTTGGCCCATAAGCCCGGCCGCCCGGACATGGTTGCGCCCTTCGCCCCGTGGCGCCATCGGTGATTCCACCCAGCAATCACCACGACAAAACCGCAGTTTCACGGACGGGGTTGCGCTACCGCAAGTAGCCCTGCTGGCCCCGATGGTACATTGGATCACCAATCGCAGCGGAACGGCACCGAGCCGTGCAAAGCTGGGATCAAAGGGATGCTACTGGGCAGGCGTACAAATCTGCAAACCGCGGTTCGACGCGCGCTCACCGCGCTCGTGGTATTCGTGTTCCTGCTGCTGCCCGTGGCTTCCCTGGCGGCGCGACAAGCCGCCGATTGGGCCGGCGGCACCAATTGCGGCATGGCGTGCTGCAAGCGCGCCGGCCACTGTTGCTGCCACAAACCGAAACCCGCGACGCCGCTAGGACCGGCATTGGCAACGCTCGGATGTCCGCACGGATGCGGCGCGTCCGTGCAGGCGGGACAGTCCGGCTCGGACCTGTTCCGGCCGACAGAGTTGCCGTTCGCGGTCCATGTGGCCGCCGCCAGCCGGCTGCCGATCCGCGAAGCCGGCAGCCACGCGTCAACCTGGCAGGCTCCTTCGCTGTGGCAACGTCCGCCGCCTTCTTCTCTCCTCTAACCGTCCTGGCTCTTCAGGCCGGTCTGAGATCCAACTTAATTTGAATCTCGCGTCGCGCTCTTCCTGCCCCCCGCCGGTGGCGCGGCAATGAATCCAACGGGAGGGGAGTGGCATGCATTCGGTAATTCCATTCAGGATTCGATTTCCACTGATTTGCCTGCTGGCCGGCATACTGGCGCCCACAGCCGTGCAAGCGACGGTGTTTGGCACGCTGCGGGGCATGGTTCACGACCCCAGCCACCGGCCCGCCGCCGGGGTACAGGTGACACTGACCGCGGCCAACTCCAGTTATTCGCGGAAAATCGTGAGCGGCGCGATGGGCGAGTTCGAGTTGCAGGCGGTGCCCGTGGGCGAGTATACGGTCCGCGCCGCCGGTTCGGGTTTCGATGACCTCGTCCGGACGGTGACTGTCACGTCGGGCCGCTCCGAGTCTCTGCACCTGCAACTGCGGCTGGCGGAGCAGCGCCAATCAGTGGAGGTGAACGAGAACCAGGGCGCGGCAATGGAGACGGCGCAGGCGCCGCTTACGCTGGTCAGCCGGCAGGACATTGCGCGCACGCCCGGAGCGGACCTCAGCAACAGCATGGCGATGATCATCGACTTCGTGCCCGGCGCCTACATGACGCACGACCAGTTGCACATCCGCGGCGGGCACCAGGTGACGTGGGAGATTGATGGCGTGCCGATTCCGAACACGAACATCGCCAGCAACGTCGGACCGCAGGTCGACCCGAAAGACATCGACTATCTGGAGGTCCAGCGCGGCGGCTACTCGGCGGAAAGCGGCGACCGCACCTACGGCGTGTTCAACGTCGTGCCGCGCACCGGATTCGAGCGCGACCGCGAAATCGAAATGAGCACGACGTACGGCTCGTTTCACCAGACCAACGACCAGTTGAGCATTGGCGACCACACCGGCCGCCTGGCGTGGTTTGGCAGCGTCAACGGCAATCGCTCCGACTACGGTCTGGAGACGCCGGGTCCGCTGGTCAACCACGATCGCGTCTGGGGCCTGGGCGGATTCGCGTCGTTGATCTACAACGCGACGCCGGGCGACCAATTGCGAACGGTGGTTTCGCTGCGCAGCGACGATTACCAGATACCCAACGATCAAAGCGCGCTGGATGCCGGCGTGCGCGACGTCGAGCGCGAACGCGACGTCGCGGCGACGTTCACCTGGGCGCACGAGCTCTCCGCCGGATCGATGTTGACCGTGTCGCCGTTCGTGCATTTCAACCGCGCCAACTACGATGGCGATCCGAACGACACGCCCGTCGCCACGGTGCAGCACCTCGATTCAACCTACGCCGGCGCGCAGATTGCCTGGAATGCCACCACCGCGCACCACACCGCGGCCGCGGGCGTGTACGGGTTCGCGCAGCACGACGACGACTTCGTCAACATCACCGACACGACCGTGCCGGTCAGCGTCAGAAATGCATGGGCCGCCGACGGACACCTGGAAGCGACGTTTCTCGAGGACCAATGGAAGGTGCGGTCGTGGCTGACTGTGACCGTCGGCGTGCGGCTGACGCATTTCAATGGCGCAGTGGCGCAGAACGCCGCCGACCCGCGCGCCGGCGTTGCGATCCGGATTCCGCGGCTGGGCTGGACCGTGCGCGGCTTCTATGGAAGCTATTACCAGGCGCCGCCGCTCTCAACCGTCACCGGGCCCGTGCTCGACTACGCCGCGACGCAGGGGTTTGGCGTGATCCCGCTGAAGGGCGAGCGTGATCAAGAGAATCAGGTCGGGCTCGCCATCCCGCTGCATGGCTGGACCCTCGACGCCAACAATTTCCGGCAGCGCGCAGTGAATTTCTTCGACCACAATGCGATCGGCAACTCGAACGTGTTCTTCCCTCTGTCGATCGCCGGCGCGCGCATCTGGGGCAACGAATTCACGCTGCGTTCGCCGCGCCTGCTGCGCCGCGCGCAAGCCTCCATCGCCTACTCCTATCAGCACGCCGAGGGCGAAGGTGCGGTGACCGGCGGCCTGACCGATTTCTCGCCGCCCGCCGCGGGTTGGTTCCTGCTGGACCACGATCAACGCCAGACGCTGCACGGCAATCTGAGCGCGTCGCTGCCCACTCGCGCCTGGCTGTCGTTGAGCGCATACTACGGCTCGGGCTTCACCGACGGGTCGAGCGCCGTCGCGGCCCATCTGCAGCCGCACGCGAGCTTCGACGTATCGCTGGGCAAGACCATCGGCGAGCGGCTGACGCTATCGCTGACGGCGCTGAACGCGGCCAACCGGCGCTATTTGTTGGACAACAGCCAGACGTTCGGCGGGACCCACTATGCCGACCCGCGGCAGGTTTACGTGCAGCTGCGCTACCGGTTCCGCTACTGACGCACGAGCGGAAGGGCAATGGCGCACGGGCTTGCGGGTACGGGGGATTGCATTCCGTCCCCAGATTCAACACCGTTCCCTGCGGTTCGCGGTTCGATAACAATCGCGGCTCGTCGCAGCGCGAAGACAGACTCGCTGTGGTCGCGGTTCGGTTACAACGCGAAGGTAACAACGAGCCGCGACCGTTAGGGAGCGGTTCTTGCCGCGTTCCCCAACCGCTGCTGAGCCGCGCGCGCCAACAAGGAGTTTGGCGCATGTTAACGATTTCTCGGCGACAGGCCGCTAGTGTCTGGTGGCTGAGCTTCCGGAACCGACTCCCTTACGGTCGCGGCTCTGAAGCCGTAACGGAACTGCGAGCGCAATCCAGTGGTTTGATACGCCAGTCGCTGCAACTGCGTGCCCGGCCTGCGAGGGCCGCGACGCAATACCCGTTGAAACTTCTGCGCCAGTAGTGCAACTATCAGGGCCGCGACGCAGAACCCGTTGAAACTTCTGCGCCAGTAGTGCAACTATCAGGGCCGCGGCGCAATGCCCGGTGAAACTTCCACGCCGGCGGTGCAACTATGGAATGGAGATCCACCGTGCCGCCCTCAACGTCCGCTCACGCCGCGCTGCTCGCGCGCTTCCCGGCCGCCCGTCTGCTGGTGGCCGGCGACGTCATGCTCGACCGCTACATATACGGATCGGTGGCGCGCATATCGCCCGAGGCCCCGGTGCCCGTGGTGCGCCAGGCGCGCGAGGTGGCCGCTCCCGGCGGCGCGGCCAACACCGCTGCCAACATCGCCGCGCTGGGCGCGACGGTCACGCTGCTGGGCGTGATTGGCCGGGACACCGCCGCCGAATCGCTGGTCCGTTGCCTGGAGCAGAAGGGCGTTTCCGCCGCTTCGCTACTCGTCGATCCGGCTCGTCCGACTTCGGTCAAGACCCGCGTCGTCGCCCATCAGCAGCAGGTGGTCCGTCTGGACGACGAATCCAACGCCGCGCTGCCCGACGCGATCGCCGCGGCCTTCCTGGCGCGCTTCACCTCCGCATTAGCCGTTTCCGATGCCGTCGTGCTCTCCGACTATGGCAAAGGCGTGCTCAGCGCGGACCTCATTCCGCGGCTGATCGAACTCGCCCGCGCCGCCGGCAAGCCCGTTCTCGCGGACCCCAAAACCGCCTCTCCAACACCGTGGCGCGGCGTGACCCTGCTCAAGCCCAATCGCCTCGAACTCGGCCTGCTGGCGCATCGTCCGGTGCTCAATCACGAGGACACTCTGGCCGCCGCGGCGATTGTGCTCGACGAACTCGGCGGCGGCGCCCTGCTGGTGACCGAAGGCGCCGACGGGATGACGCTGTTCGAGTCGGAACCTGCGTCCAGCCCTACGATTGACAATGCGTCTGGCCCTGCGCCCGGCCCTGCGTCTGGCCCAGAGACTGGCCCGACGTTCGGCAATGCTCCGCGCCATGCTCCGGGCGATGTGAAAGACAGTCAGCCGGACAATGTTCAGGACAGTGTTCCGGAGAATGCGCCGGGCAATGCGCCGGGCACTCATCTGGGAAACGCTCCGGGCCGTCCTCCGCGCACCGCCCCGCGCCATTTCGCCGCGCTGGCCCGCAGCGTCTACGACGTGACCGGCGCGGGCGACACCGTCCTGGCCACCGTGGCCGTCGCCATCGCCGCCGGCGCTTCCCTGCCCCTGGCTGCCGAACTGGGCCTGCGCGCGGCCGCTTTGGTGGTCCAAAAACAGGGTACGGAAGTGATCACGCTGGAAGAGCTACGCGGCTGAGCTAGTGTCATTTCTCGCAGATTCTCTGACAATCACCTGCCATTCACCGTGGCGCAAGCACTCGTGCCTGCCGCGTCGACACTCGTGTTGACGCTCGGCCAGCGTTGTCAATCCTTAGACTGAGACACTACACTCGTCCGGTCCGGAACAGGAGCTGGCGCGGCGGGAGTAAAATGCGGCCGAGGAGAGGCCAGGCCGCTACTAGTAGCGGCCTACACTTTTCTAACATATTGATAACGAATAACTTAGACAGATGAGGCCGCTACACTGTAGCGGCCTGCCTGCTGCTGAGGGGTGCTGGAGGAGACCCCGGGGATATAAGGATGCGGGATGTAAGGACCGACAAGGCGGTTGATCTGGGGCACCTGGATCGGCTGCAGGCGGGCGTTTGCCGAACTGGCGGGGCGGCTCTCGGGAGTTTGAACAGGCGCCGTGGAAGCGGGGTCTCGAAGGAGGCGCAGGACGGAGCGCACGCTTCTCGCTACTCGACGTCCTCAGCGGGCAGAATGGTCGCCAATTCGTCTTCTACGTCAATCCCGTATTGTACGGCCAATGATGCAATGTTCGGACCAAAGGAGGACCGCAATTCTCCTAAGCTAATGAAGAAGCCGTAGCCGCTAGTCAGCCATGGTCTGGCTCGCTTCCCGCGTTCATGAGGCATGTCGTTCAAGAATTTTCGGCACGCCGCACGCATGGACCTCAGCGGTGCAGCCAACTCACTACCGTCCTTGAGGTTCCCTAACTCTGCCGTTAGGAGTTTGCGTATCTCCAATGCGGACTGGATGCACTGTTCCGGCACTTCCCATGCGTAGTCGTTGTAAAGCACTCGGCGATCTTCGAGAAACCTGATAACCCTCCGTGCCACCTGTACCTCGGGCTGCGTTGGCGTCCAAGAAACTCCGAATACGGGGCAACTGATGCCGTTAAGACGGCCAATGATCTCAGTGAACTTCATCGCTACGAGAGTACACCTTTCCGTCGGCTAGGCTGGGGTGTGGATGGATCGGGTATGTAGATGCCATCCCAGGAGTCCGGCAGGAGTACGCCGGGCTGATGCTGGCGTGGCAGCGGGGCCGCGCTGACGATTACTTCTGCGCGTTGCCGACTACGCGGCCAAGCGGGTTCGTTTCCGTGTGCCAGACGATCCGGAATCGTTCCTTAAGCGGCGCATCCGTTAGGTGAGTCGATTGCGCATGCTACATCACTCCCGACTCGAGCCGATCATGACGGAGGAGCCGTCGAGTGCTATGGTCGGGGAAATACTCTGCGGTGATGGGCATCGGGCGACCGGGGATCCCAAACACCATTTGACAGCCCGACAATCCAGATCGGAGACTTGCCTGAGTTGGCAATAGCATGAGAGGCCAAAGGATCCACCTCAACGAGTACGGCGCCTGCACCGGAAAATCGTCGCGTGGCAACACCTGTTTCGGCACCCTGGTCCCAGGCGAGTTGCCATTCATCGGTGAATAGCACCACGAGCACTTCTCGTCTGTGGATGTGATAGTGGTTACCTCGTACGCAGCCAGGCAGCAGGGTTGTGATGTGGGCGTCATCGACCTTACCGAGAAAGCTGATCCATGCCGTTCCTGGCGCAAAGCTAGACCCACGTTCGTCGCCGGAGTCCTCTAGGACCGAAATTCTTAACTGGGGTAGGGGCATGGTTTCACTAGCCTTGCAAGTGGAGATGGTCTATCACGCGGTCACTCAGATCCTGAAGCTCCTCGTATTTCGGTTCCGCTCGATCATGCGCCAGAACCACCGGCCATTTTGGTCCCTGGTAGCCTGAAACTGGCAACCAATTAGCTTTCTCGGCCGCTTCCTTTCCGTATTCGATTATAGTCATTACGGTCAACACGAGCCCAACTGACGATTCCGGCGCCAGCTTTGTGCTGAGAATTGCGGTAAGGAGGCCCAAAAAGCCGACCGCCTTGAATACCTGCGCCTGGCCACTTCGACCCGAGAACGGATTTAGAACCGATAGCCAGCTGGGTGGGTCCATCGCAAGTCGCTCGCGTAGACTAAGCGCCATATCCGGATCTGTCATGAGTGGTGTCATTTCTCGTATGAGATCCTGGCGGTCGTTGCGGTCAAGTAATTTGTCGAGATCGCGTGCATTACGCGGGCGGGAAAGGCTGGCTGCCAAGCCTAGAAACTCCCACAGCTGAGCGTCGGAGGGCAGGTGAGAACTGGCGTCCTTCTGGTACGGACGGGATCCCGTAATGTCTGGGATGGCGTCCGCGTGCTCGCTGGGCACGACTGGCAGGTCGCAACCAGAGAGTTTGAGTCCGTCCTCATGATTACGGGCGTCGCGAAGCACACTACGAGCACGGAGCCACTCCACAAGCGGAAGCCGCGCCTCCCGTGCCGCAGTTTGAAACTTCTTCTTGTCGTTCTCGCTTAAGGAATCCGCTGAGAAACGAGCAGCTTTTTGGAGGAAACCTGGAGGCAGCGCCTTGGCGGCGAGACGCTCAACGGCGATTCTTGCGCTCGGGGTATGGTCCCGTAGTTCGTCCTCAGCCCACGTCCACCCATGCTCCTCGTCTGCGAGGATGACGCGCCGGTCTGGGCGGAGTAGCTCTTTGTCCTTATGCGCCATTTCTTCAACACGGTCGTCGAATTCATCCAGCCAAGGAGCATATTGCCACTTGGAGCTCTCACGGCTTGATGGCTTTGTGAGCCAACTCGTACGCCCGAGGATCTGAATGCGCCCTTTTTGGACTTGGTCAAGCAGCTCCTGCGGAGCAAGGATCGAATCCTGACGCTGAAAGGCATCGCGGAACTGCCGTCCCGATGGAGACCACAGGGACAGTCGGTTACTGAGGAACATCATGACCGGTAGGACATTTGCGCTGGCGAAGGGGGAACCGGGGTCCTCTCCTTGAAATTCCGAGATGTGGCAGAAGAGATCCATGGCGAACTCTATTGTGAAATAAAAACGCAGGCCTTTCAATCGTGCATGCCGCAGACGCCCCATCAATCATAAGCCCAAGTCGCTGGTGCTCTCGGACAGTCTGCGGCGCATTCGAGGGTTTGGTAGACGGATCTCATTCTGACGCATCACGCGCAAACCGCCGGGGTGATACCTAGCGCGAATGTGCATCCGGAAGACGGCGTGGGTTTTGCGAAGTCATTGCCTGCGTCGGGGCGGCAGCGGGCGATTCACCGCGCATGCACCGTGGCTTTACCGTGATTTCACCGTGCGCGGACCGTGTTTTCACCGTGATTTTGCGGTGTTTTCACGGTGGATGCGTGGTGTTTTGGCGATGAAATCAGCGCTGGCGCCGCGGGCCGGACGCGGAGGCGATAGGATGGACGTCATGATGCGACGCCTTATTTTCACGACCCGAAATCTGTTCCTGCTGTGCTCATTGGGATGCCTGTGCACCGGCCTGGTTCTGGCCGCTCCGCCCAAGGACGAAGGGCCGCAACCGCGGGCGGTGGATCCCGGTTCGGCTACGCTGGCGCCGTCCGACGCAGTGGTGCTGTTTGACGGCCGGGACGTGGCGCAGTGGGTCACGGCTAAGGACGGCGAGCCGTGCCGTTGCAGCGTCGAGGACGGCGCGATGGCGTGCCTGACGGGCGTGGGCGATATCGTGTCCAAGGAGAAGTTCCGCGACGCCCAGATCCACCTGGAATTCATGACGCCCTCAATGCCCGACCAGCACAGCCAAATGCGGGGCAACAGCGGCGTCTACCTGCACGGCAAGTGGGAGATCCAGATTCTCGACTCGTATCACAACCCGACCTACGCCGATGGCGCGGTGGGCGCGTTGTACGGGCAGGCTGCGCCGCTGGTGAACCCGGCGCGGCCGCCGGAGCTGTGGTCGACTTACGACATCGTGTTCCACGCGCCGCGCTGCGACGCCTGGGGCAATGTGACGGACCTGGCCACGGTGACCGTGCTGCTGAACGGGATCCTGGTGCAGGACCACATGACGATCGCGCGCAGTGGCCAGGACAAAGGCTGCGCCGAGGGTCCGATTCAGTTGCAGGATCACAGCGGGTTTCCGGGCGCGCCGCTGACCAAGATGAAGTTCCGCAACATCTGGTTCCGCAAGCTGGATCAGGGTCCGGTGATCTGGAAGTGACGCCTTAGAGAGGGCGTTCACATGTCGATGCGCTCGATGGGGTTGCGGCCGACGTACCAGCAGGGTTTGTAGCCCAACTGCGGCAGCAACGTGTGCGCGCAGGGCCGGAGATCCGGGTCCGCGGAAACGAACTCCACGCGCTGGTCCTTGTGTTTGATGGCCAGGTAACGCTTTACCAGCACCGAGCCGTAGGGTTGCAGGTTCCTCCGGATGCGGTAGCGCAGCACGAGATTGTCGCCGATATACAGGGTCAGCAGCGACACGCCAACGAAGACCAGGCTGCGCACGAGTGAGCGTTGCATGGGAATCGCGAGAACGTTCTTCCCTCAGGGTATCGCGGCGGGGGCATGTCAGTATCGGCACACCTGTTTGCCGTGAAGGGAGGCGACCGCTCCTTAACAGTCGCGGCTCAGAAACGCCGGCGCGGCTCGGAAACAATGCGAAGAGCCGCTCCTTGTAGTCGCGGCTCCGTAACGCTGGCGCGGCTTGGCAACAACGCGAAGAACCGCTCCTTAACAGGCGCGGCTCCGTAAGACAGGCGCGGCTCAGAAACGCAGTCGCGGCTCAGAGACACGGTTGCGGCTTGGGAACACTCTTTCCGCGGCTGGCTCGACCGGTTGGGTATTGCCCTCGACGGTAGGCTAAAATCACACAGATAGAGGAGCGATGCAATTCAGCGCCGGCACCCAGTTGGGACCCTATGAGATCGTCGCGCCGATTGGGGCGGGTGGCATGGGCGAGGTGTACAAGGCGCGCGATACGCGCCTGCATCGCGATGTCGCGCTGAAGATTCTGCCGGAGTCCTTCGCCCAGGACGGCGAGCGGTTGCGGCGGTTTCAATTGGAGGCGCGTTCGGCCGGCGCGTTGAACCATCCCAATATCCTGGCGATTTACGACATCGGGACGCACGACGAGTGCCCGTACCTGGTGGCCGAGCTGCTCACGGGCGAGTCGCTACGGGACCGGCTCAGTCGGGGACGGCTGAGTACCGCGCGCGCGATCGACTATGCGCGGCAGGTGGCGGGCGGACTGGCAGCGGCGCACGCCAAGGGCATCGTCCATCGCGACATCAAGCCCGACAACCTGTTCATCACCAAAGACGGCTACGTCAAAATCCTGGACTTCGGGCTGGCCAAGGCCGCCGCAGTGGCATCGTCGGCCGACGAACCGACCCGCAGCTTCGGATCGAGTGTGGGGTCGGTGCTGGGCACGGCGGCGTACATGTCTCCTGAGCAGGCGTGCGGGCAGCCGGTGGATCAGCGCAGCGATCTGTTCAGTTTCGGCTGCGTGTTATACGAAATGCTGACGGGCGCACGGGCCTTCCAGGGCGATTCGACGGTCGATCTGTTCACGGCGATTCTCACGAAGGACCCGGACCCGGGCGCGATCGCCGAACCGGCGCTGCGGCGCATCGTCGCGCACTGCCTGGAGAAGAGCCCGGAGCAGCGCTTCCAGTCGGCGCGCGACATTATCTTCGCGCTGGATGCGATCACGCAGACCGACGGCGTGCCCGCAGCGGCGGCGCCCGCGGCGCGACGGCCGGGACCGCGGCTGTCATGGCCGCTTGTAGCGCTGATCGTCGTGGGCGCCATTCTTCTCGCTTACATCGCCTTCCGGCCGGCGGCGCAGACGATCACGTTTCATCGGCTCACGTTTCGCCGGGGCGTGATCCGCACCGCGCGCTTCACGCCGGACGGCCAGAGCGCGGTCTACAGCGCCAAGTGGGAAGACGAGCCGAGCGAAGTGTTCACGACCCGATTCGACAGTCCGGGCTCGCGCCCGCTGGGCTTTCCGAACACCGAGCTGCACTCCATCTCTTCGACCGGCGAACTGGCGCTGAGCCAGAACCCGCACGCCATCGCCAACGGTTTCGCGCCGGCCGGCACGCTGGCGCGCGCGCCGCTCGCCGATGGCAAACCGCGCTCGCTGGAAGACAAGGTCGACTTCGCGGAGTTCTCGCCGGACGGGAGCCAGATGGCGATTGTGCGCGAGACCGACATGGGCAGCGTGCTGGAGTACCCCGCGGGGCACGTGCTGTACCGCACGGTGGGCTACATTTCGGAACCGCGCATCGCGCCCGACGGCGCGCACATCGCCTTCTTCGACCACCCGCAGAGCAACGACAACAGCGGCGCGCTGGCGCTGATCGACACGCAGGGACGCAAGAGCGTGGTGGCCGATGGATTCGTGGCCGCGCAGGGGCTGGCCTGGTCGCCCAAAGGCGACGAAATCTGGTTCACGGCGACGCGCAGCGGGCTGCGCTACTCGGTGCGCGCGGTCACACCCGGCGGCAAGGAGCGGGTGCTGTTCAGCTCCTCGGTCAGCATGGTGCTGCAGGATGTGGCCAAGGACGGCCGGGTGCTCATCACGAACCAGGAAGCGCGCATGAAACTGCTGTTTCACGGCGCCGGCGACGCGCCCGAACGCGAGCTATCGTGGCTCGACTGGTCGCGATTGTGCGGCCTGTCGCCCGATGGCCGCTACGTCGCTTTCGATGAATCGGGCGAAGGCGCGGGCGCGGATTCGGTGGCCTATTTGAGGGAGACGAACGGTGCGCCGGCGGTGCTGCTCGGCAAAGCCGCATCGCCCTTGTTCTCCTCCGACGGCCGGTCCCTCGTGACGGTGGAGAACGACCACAGCGCCATCGTCATCAGTCCGTTGGAGGTGGGCCAGTCGAGCCGGATTCCCATGCCGGGATACAACATCGGTCTGGCCGGTCTGATGGCGGACGGGAAGCGCATCTGGTTCGACGGCAACGAGCCGGGACGCGGGCGCAGGTGCTACCTGAGCGATGTCAGCGGCGCCAAGCCGCGGGCGGTCACTCCCGAGGGAGTGAGAATGGACCCGATCGGGCCCGTGCTGAAGGACGCCTACTTCGTGTCGCTCGCGGGCGGCCATCCGCAGCTTTACCCGGTGGACGGAGGCGCGCCGCAGCCGCTCGCGGGCTGGCGCGAAGACGAGCGCATGGCGGGCTGGAGCCAGGACGGAGAGTCGCTATACGTGTACTCCCGCGGCGAGATGCCCGCCCATGTCTACCGGCTGAATTGGAAGAGCGGCGCGCGCACGCTGCTATTCCAGGTGGCGCCCGTTGACCGCACCGGCATGACCACCGGCATCCAGCGCATTCGCATCACTCCCGATGGAAAGCAATACGCCTGCTCGATCGAGCAGGAACTGGAAGAGCTGCACCTGGCGGAAGGGTTGCGGTAGCGCGGATTTGTCTTCCACGCGGCATTCCTGCCAGAGTTCAGTCAATTCTGGATAGGAGATGGCAAGTCGTCTTGCGCGGCTTGACAGTAATCATGCAACCCGCCCCCAGTTCCGCTCTGTACTCGGCAAGAATCTGAAGCAGCAGCCTCGCGACGGCCGTTCCGTTGAGGCCCTGCATGCGAAGTCGAATCACGGATGGCTTCGTGGCTCCCTGAACCGCGAGGATGGCATGGAAATCGGCATCCAGGGTGACGACGGCAGAGCCGTGGAGCCGTGCCCACTCCAGGATCCCTATATCGGCTGCCGCGGACATTCCGAGCTCGCCAACGTGGGTGCAGCGGACGTCTGAGACGCGCAGTTGTTGCGCCGCATCGCGCGGCAGACCCTGATCGAGGAGCAGGGGCGGAACAGCGTTTTCCATCAAGCGGCGGGCGTCTCCGCCGCGCTGTCCTCAAGGTACGCGGCGGCGAACGCGAGCCCCTGGCGCACGTCTTCGGGATCTAACTCGGGGTAGTTGCGGAACAGATCCTCGCGATTGGGATAGATCGACACAGCTTCGACCAGGCGGCGGACCGTAATGCGCATGCCACGGACGCATGGCTGCCCGTTCATCTGGTTCGGGTTCCAGGTGATCCGATCAAAGTTTTCCATCGGCCTCATTTTCGCAGATTGCGAGCGGCCCAGTCTGGATGAGAGGGCTGTGACCATCGGCATCCAGCGCATTCGCATCACTCCCGACGGAAAGCAATACGCCTGCTCGATCGAGCAGGAACTGGAAGAGCTGCACCTGGCGGAAGGGTTGCGGTAGAGCGCAGTTGTCGCGGGCAGAGCCGGGCTTGCGGGTAAAGGGATTTGCGGATGCTGTCCCGGTTTCCCGGTTTCCTGTCCCGGTTTCCAACTCTCGATTTTCGGCATCAGCCGCCGAAGACCATGCGGCCCATCTGATCGCCCAGCCGTTGGACGTCCTCGGGGTCGGTGGCGGCGCGGAAGCGCTCGGCCAGAACGAAGAACTCCTGCTGCTTGCGCTTCTCGGCCTGCATGCCGCTCTCGATCAGTTCAACCAGGATCCGGTTGGCGCTCAGCCGGCGGGTCTTCGCGAGGTGGCGAACCTGTACTGCGACGCTCGATGGCAGAGTGACGCTTTGCCGTACGGTTTGGGTTTTGGCCCTCATGAAACCATTATGCACCAAAGTGGTGCGGTCCGGTGGACGCGGCCATACGACCGGCAGGCTGATCTCACGCCGGTCCAAAGGAGTCGCCCAAGCGCAGCGAAGGGGCGATCGCGCCCGGCGGGAGCCGGGCTTGCGGGAATAGGGATTTGCGGATACTGTCCCGGGTTCTTATGCACCACAGTGGTGCGGACCGGTGGGTGCGGCTATACGACCGGCAGGCTGATCTCACGCCGGTCCAAACGAGTCGCCCAAGCGCAGCGGAGGGGCGGTCGCGCCCGTCGGGGCCAGGCTTGCGGGAATAGGGATTTGCGGATACTGTCCCGGTTTCCCGGTTTCCCGGTTTCCCCGGGTTCCCGGGTTCTCAGATCGTGATATATGGTAGTCAGACGGGGGAACCGTGAAGATCCGTAAGACCACATTCGCTTCCGCCTTGGTGTGTTGCCTAGCCATTGCAAAGGCCACCCCTTCTCCACAGGACAGTCATGCCACGCCTGAGATTGTGCAGAAGGTGACGAAATCAGTGGTGTCGATCAGGGGGACGAACGATGACGGAACTGTCCTGGGAAGCGGGTTCTTGTTCTCGTCTGATGGGAAGATTGCTACGAACCTCCACGTCATCCGAGAGATGAAGGCAGGCGGGGTTCAATTGCAATCGGGCGAAATCTTCGATACGCTCTCGATCCTTGCCTTTGATGAACGCAAGGACCTTGCAATCCTGCAAATTGCGGGATTCGATCTCCAACCAATCGAGTTGGGCAACTCAAACGAAGTGAGGGTGGGTGAGGCTGTCATCGCCATCGGAAGTCCACAGGGGCTTCAGGGGACCGTGACAGCAGGGATTGTCAGTTCCATCAGAGACAATGCTGCCGGATTTAAGGTGATCCAGACCGACGCCGCCGCCAACCCCGGCAATAGCGGCGGACCGCTTGTCAATGGGAGAGGTCAGGTGATCGGAGTTGTCACATGGAAACTCCGCTCATCCGAAGGACTGAATTTCGCTGTTCCGATCAACTACGTGCGTGGTCTGATGACTTCGACAGGGAAGCCGATGAACCTTGCTGGACTTAGGAACGCGTTGGCTGCTGCACCAGCGGACGCCATCAGAGATGCGACTTCGTTCCCGACGCTGTGGAGGTCAATGACAAGCGCGAATAGGTTCCGCATCACCAAGCAAGGAGACATCCTGTATGTGGAGCGGCTTCTCTCTGAAACTGAGAGTCGAGCCGGAGTGTATGCCAAATGGGAGTTGCGGAAGGATAAGGACCGATATATCGGCAAGGTCAGGGGAATGCTCGCTTGTTCATACGTGGTGAATGACTGGAACTTCCGTGGCCCGTACGACAAGTTGAATCATTGCCCCGTCGAGCATCAGGCTGAAGTTACATTCTTCTCGGACTCCCGGATTGAAGGGCGGGTCATGGCGCCGCCTGCCGATGCCAAGCTGAACTGTAAGAAGTGCTCCTTAGAGAAGCCGCCAACGTGGCAATCATTCGTATGGATTCCTGAGTAAGCGTTGCGGAACAGAAGGCGTTTAGCTCGGCGTTTTCGAACTCCTGATCTGCAGGAAAGGGGACGGCCTGACGTATGCAACGCGTCAGACTATCCCCTTTCACTCCTTACTCTTAGCTTTTTAGACTTCGTGGTAACATGTTGGCATGCCAGACACAAAGGTAACCTGTGCGCACGAATCATTCGCTCAACTCAAGAAAGAGTTGTCTGAAATGTTCCCAATACAATCCGAATTTGAGATCATCCATGACGAAGCCCCACCGGGAGTATATCGCTTCAAGGTTCGGTTTGACGCAAACCTGACAGATCCCCGCCTAATCATTGTCAAAGATGGTAAACCCAATCTTTCCCCAGACCTATGCTCTGGTGAAGCGCCGGAAGTTAAAATAACGGAGTGGCGTTTTGATGCCTTTTACGACAATATGACGTTCGGATGGATCAAGGCCGATGACCAAGAGCCACCGCGACCTACCGATGAGATTGCGGCGTTCATTCGCCAACTGGTCTAGGCGACCGAACTTGTCTAAGGAAAGGACGTCAGTCCCCGGCTTTCGCGCACCCTTAAAAGCGGGCAGGCTGCTACTCGCGAGAAATACTAGCTAGCGGTCGCAGACACGCGCGCTATAGCGCAGCATCAGCGATTGGCGGGGGCCAGCGTGATGGAGTCGCGGATGGGATTTCACCCTGCGGCGCCACACTCGGAATCGGGCGACTTGAGTTCGCGGATGTGCCGAACCTGCTCATCCAGCTTGGGGAGGTCCGTTTGGGTCATGGTCCAGACCTGGTGCAGATTCAGGCCGAAGTATTCATGCACCAGGATGTTCCGCAACGCGACGATCTGCGGCCAGGGCACCTCGGGATGGCTATCTTTGCGGGATTGGGAGACGCCGCGGGCGGCCTCTCCGATCACCTGCAGGTGGTGGATCGCCCACACTTGGAGCATCTCGTCTTCTTGAAAGGCGTCGAAGCTAGCAGTGATGCGTTCTCCGATTTTCGCGATGGCGGCGAGGATGTCGTTCAAGCGATCCGCGTCGCTCCTCATAGGGCGATCGCGTCCCGGTAGACCGAATTGCGGATCGAGGGCTTGACCCAGCCGTCGCTGGCGATATCGACTTTGCGGCCCAGCAGGCGTTCGAGTTCCAGCATGAGCGCGGCGTGGTTGAGGAGAGAGGTGCCTTCGCTCCAGGTGACGAGCAGATCGACGTCGCTGTCGGGACGGGCTTCGCCGCGGGCGACGGATCCGATCAACCGCACGTCGGTGGCGCCGTGGCGGGCGGCAATGCGGAGGATGGCCTCGCGCTTTTCGCGGATTGTGTTGCCGACGGTCAGGTCCGCCACGGTTACTTCTCCTAATGAAGTATAACGCCGGTGGCTTTGTCCAGAAGATGGGATCCAGATGATAGTTCCCCGATGGCGCCCCCGTTGATGGGCCGCGGCAGATTGGATGGCGCATTGACGGCGAGCGTGTACTCCCAGCGGCAGGGTTTCGATTTGGTTTCCATGGGAGAATGGGAGATGAGATGGGCGCCGGCAGGCAGTCGCGCGGGCGCGTGAGCGTTTCCGAAAGGGGGCGTTTGGGCGTATGCGAGGCAAAGTCCGGTCTCCACAGGGCAGCGTGCCGGTTAACGGCCGGGGGGGCGGGCTCAAAGCCCGTTCTACGGATCAGTGCCACAGAAAATATACCGCCGGTGGATCTTCGGATTCGCAGGTAAGGGTGAAAAGGTGCGGTAAGAGCGCACCGCGTTGCGGGTAACCGCAATGGCAGGGAAAACCCCACGCGGAGCAAGACCAAATAGGGGAGGATGGCTTGGCCCGAGCCGCGAGACTCCCGGGTAGGTTGCTGGAGCCCGTCAGCAATGGCGGGCCTAGAGGAATGACTGCCGCCCGGCCGTGAGGCTGGGACCAAAAACCGGCTTATCGCCGCGTCCATCTCACTTGAATCATTTCGGTGCAGAGGGCTGCCGCGCGGGACGAGGTTCGTAACGACGCAAGCACCGCTCCCTGACGGTCGCGGCTCAGAAACAGCGCGGCTCAGAAACACAGCCGCTCCTTGCGGCCGCGGCGTCGTCACGACGCGTAAGAACCGCTCCCTGACGGTCGCGGCTCAGAAAACAGCGTGGCTCAGAAACAGTGCAAGAACCGCTCCTTGCGGCCGCGGCAACGAGACGTTCTTCGAGCAGTACCGCAAGTTCGAAGCGTCATCGGAGATCAAGTACCACAACTAAGAACATTGGGCCGGACGACTGAAGTCCAAAGGGCACAGAGGAAGCTGAGCTTGGATGGAGAGAGATGTGCGCGTCTCGGACAGAGACGTCAGCCCCCATGTTTTCGCCGCGGGAGCGATCGCGCGGGTATCGATTAAACCGGCACCGGCGGGGTGCGGAGTCGCATCTCGCATGATATGAGCACTCATTCGAGCCCCCAGCAGGGGAAGATCGCGCTGGTCACCGGCGCGAACAAGGGAATCGGACTGGAAACCGCGCGCCAGTTGGGGCGGTTGGGTATCAGCGTTGTCGTTGCGGCGCGCGACCACGCCAAAGCCGAGGCGGCCGCCGCGACCCTCAAGCGCGAGGGCATCGACGCCGTACCGCTGAACCTGAACGTGACGTCAACGGCCGACATCCAGGCCGCGGCGGCGTTCCTCGAAACCCATTACGGGCGCCTGGATATCCTCGTCAACAACGCGGGCATCAACGCCGAGAACACTTTCACGGGCAATAACTCGCAGACGGTGACCCAGGCGGAGTCTGCGCAAGACGTTCGATACGAATTTCTTCGGCGTGGTCGAGTTGACGCAGGCGCTGCTTCCGCTCCTGAAGAAAAGCCCCGCCGGGCGCATTGTCAACCTGACGAGCATCCTCGGCTCGCTGACGCTGCACGCCGATCCGGCGTCGCCCATCGCAGGCAGCAAGGCGCTGGCCTATAACGCGTCCAAGACCGCGCTCAATGCGTTCACGATTCACCTGGCCGCGGCACTGAAAGACACGCCGATCAAGGTGAACAGCGCGCATCCGGGCTGGGTGAAGACCGATATGGGCGGCACGGACGCGCCGATGGAGATCGTGGACGGCGCGAAGACCAGCGTGGAACTGGCTCTCATTGGCGCGGACGGCCCGAACGGCACGTACAGTCACCTGGGCAACACGCTGCCCTGGTAGGCGGCACGGCGAGACAGGTTTTCTGCGGGGCGGCGGCGGGATTCCGCGGCCTTGGCGCCGATAAAGCATCAGCATTATCCGTCCAACTGCTGGCAATTTAAGGCTAATGGCGCGGAATATTTGCCATATTTCGCTATAATTCCGCGATATTCCGAAAACAATCAGCAATTACCGCCGGACTCAGGGCACGGGTACTTCCCTGCCCGGGCCGCCCTCTGCCGTTCCCTTTCAATTGCTTGCACGTGTGAGAAACACGTGTGAGAAACAGATGTCGGCGTCGCAGAGGCGTGATACCCTACCTTAAAGTAAGTTTTAGAGAGGCGGAGGGAACACATGAGAGAACTGGAAAAGGGCGCATCTGAGGCGGCTGTTGCCCCGGACGAGTCGGAGTTGAAGCAGCAGGAAATGGACGACGTGACGGGTGGAAACAACGGCGCTAGTGTTGGTGGACCGATTGGGCCGCACCACTAAGCAGATTTTAGGAACAGCGGAGGGATCGAGATGGAAGAACTGGGAAAAGACGCTCGCGGGGCTGCATCAGCGGCGGACGAGACGGAGTTGAAGCAGCAGGAAATGGACGAAGTGACGGGTGGAAATGACGGCGGTTGTGAACCGGTTGGGCCGCACCGCTAGCACGGACCGCCGGCAGCGGCGGAGTTCCTAAATCCCGTTCACGCCGGCAGGATGCGCATATGCCGGGCGACGCGCGTGAGCGTCTCCACGGCGCGGTCGAGGTGTTCGCGCGTATGCGCGGCGGTGACGATGGTGCGGATGCGGGCTTTGCCGCGCGGCACCGTCGGAAAGCCGATGCCGGTGGCCCACAGGCCTTCGCGGAACAACTCGGCGGAGAACTCGTGCGCGGTGCGAGCCTCGCCGACGATGATCGGCGTGATAGGCGTTTCCGTGGCGCCGATGTCGAAGCCCGCGGCCCTGAGCGCGCCCTGGTAGTAGCGCGTGTTGTCCCACAGCAACTGGACGCGCTCGGGCTCGTTTTCCATGATCTCGAAAGCGGCGATGCAGGCCGCGGTGACGGCGGGCGGATGAGAGGTCGAAAACAGGAACGGCCGGGCGCGGTGATACAGATAATCGATCAGGTCGCGGCTGCCGCAGACGTAGCCTCCGAGCACGCCGACCGCCTTGGACAGCGTGCCGACCTGCACCTGGACGCGGCCGTGCAGACCGAAGTGGTCGACCGTGCCGCGGCCGTGCGAACCGAGCACGCCCGAGGCGTGGGCGTCGTCGACCATCATGATCGCGCCGTAGCGCTCGGCCAGCGCGGTGAGCTTGTCCAGGGGACCGATGTCGCCGTCCATGGAGAAGACGCCGTCGGTGATCAGGAGCTTGTGGCCGGGAGTCTCCTTCAGTCCTTCCAGTAGCTCTTCGGCGTGGGCCACGTCGCGGTGGCGGAAGACGTGGATCTTGGCGCGCGAGAGGCGGCAGCCGTCGATGATCGAGGCGTGGTTGAGCTCGTCGGAGACGATGTGATCCTCGGGGGTGAGGATCGAGCTCGACGGCGCCGGCGTTGGCCGTGAAGCCGCTCTGAAAAACCACGCAGGCTTCGGAATGTTTGAACGCGGCAATGCGGCGTTCGAGTTCCATGTGGATCGCCATCGTCCCCGTGATGGTGCGCACCGCGCCGGTGCCCGCGCCGAACTGGCGCACGGCGGCGATCGCGGCTTCCCTCAACTTGGGATGGTTGGCCAGGCCGAGGTAGTTGTTGGAGGCCAGGTTGATGACCTCCTGGCCGTCCACGCGGCTGATGGGATCGCAAGCGCTTTCAAGTTCGCGCAGGCGGAAATGGCCGCCGGCGCGCTTCAATTCGTCGAGTTGATCGGTGAGATAGGCCAGAGGATTGGGCATACACATCAATTCTCACTCGCTGACAAGCGATTGACCATCTGCCGCGCTGCTTCCGGGCAAGGCCCTTAACTCACTGACACCAAATCTCGGAGCCCAAGCGGCCCCAACAAACTCGCCTTCACCACTTGACCTGTAGCGAAGCAGGGGGATTGGTCTCTCCCTTTGATGCACGCAAGATCCACTGTGCTTGATCTCCAATGCAGCGCGGAGCCTCGTATCTCATTTGGCGCATAAGTGCACTCGCACCACCAGGATGCTTCTCGTGCTTGCGGACGCTAAAATAGTCGGTTGCGCGACTGAGGATGAAGTCGCACTTCTCAGAAATGTATCCGTCCGAAGCGAGTTGCTTAATTCTTAAGCAGATAGTTCGAACTGCCTCAAGTGCTCGAGGGTTGGGCACCGGAGTTGGATCATCCGCGAAGATCGCTTCCAGTTCTTCCAGCCGTTTCGTGATCTGATCGAAAACTCGCTGCGCAGAAGACTCCATACTGCACTCAGTCTATAGCTTTCGTTCAGCCCGGCAATTGTTCGAACTGGGAAATGAGCATCTCGCGGTCCTGGAACACGGCGCGAATTTCCAGGTAGCCGCCGAGCGCCTCGACGTATTCGGTGAGCGTACTGACGTAGAGATCAGCGCGGTGCTCGATCTTCGAGACTTCGCTCTGATTCACGCCCAGCGCCTCGGCCAGCTTGATTTGCGTCATCTGCCGGGCCTTGCGCAACTCGTCGAGCGGCATGGCGGCTAGCGTGGCCCGGACACGCTGCCGGATTCTCTCGCGCCGCGCCGCGGGCATCGCCTCCAGCAAGGTGTCAAACTTGCGTGTCTTCATCTCACACGACCCTCCTTTCGCAATTCCGTCAAGTACTCGCCAAATAGCCGGTCCGCCAGAGGCACGAACCGTTCGTACCAGCGATTGTCTCCGGTCTTGTCTCCACCCACCAGCAGGACCGCCGTCCGCGACGGATCGAACGCGTACAGCGTTCGCAGTGGACGTCCCGCGCTCTGAGTCCGCAGTTCGCGCATCTGGGGAAACTGTGAGCCGTGGATCTTGGAGCTATGCGGAAACCCCAGCGCCGGTCCCAATTCAGCGAGAAGCTGCACTGAGTGCGCCACGTCGTCCTGCTGCTCATCCGTGAGCGACTCCCACCATCTGCCGAACTCGTCGGTGAACTCTACCTCCCACGGCACAGCTATATTATGCCGCTAACAGAATATTCTGTCAACAGCATAGAACTTCGCCGATTCACTGGCTCTGCCCGGGACAGGTGTCCGGAGTTTCGGGCCTCACCGCGCTGTGAGAGAATGAGACTGCAGTCTCTTATATCACTCTCCGGAGATACATCACACATGACCGAAATCGTAGAAATTAGAGCGCGCGAGATCCTCGATTCGCGCGGGAATCCGACCGTGGAAGCGGACGTCTTTCTGGCCGACGGCGTGATGGGCCGCGCCGCGGTGCCGTCGGGCGCATCGACGGGCGAACACGAAGCCGTCGAGCTACGCGACGGCGACAAGAGCCGCTACATGGGCAAGGGCGTGCTGAAGGCCGTGGCGAACATCCTGGACGAGATCGAGCCGGCGCTGCTGGGCATGGACGCCACCGACCAGTCGGCGGTCGACCACAAAATGATCGAGTTGGACGGCACGCCGACCAAGGGCCGGCTGGGCGCCAACGCGATTCTGGCCGTATCGCTGGCTTCGGCGCGGGCCGCCGCCGAGTGCCTGATGACGCCGTTATACCGCTACCTGGGCGGGGTGCATGCCAACGTCCTGCCGGTGCCGCTGATGAACATCATCAACGGCGGCGCGCATGCCGACAACTGCGTGGATCCGCAGGAATTCATGATCGTGCCGCACGGCGTGCCGTGCTTTGCCGAAGCCATCCGCGCGGGCTCGGAGGTGTTTCACAACCTGAAGAGCGTGCTCAAGAAGCGCGGCTACGCAACGTCGGTGGGCGACGAGGGTGGCTTCGCGCCCAACCTGAAGTCGAACGAAGAGGCGGTCGAGGTCATCGTCGAGGCCATCCAGAAGGCCGGCTACAAGCCCGGCGAGCAGGTTTCGATCGCGCTGGACCCCGCGGCCAGCGAGTTCTACGACCAGGACAAGAAGAAGTACGTCTTCAAGAAATCCGACAAGCGCGCGCTGAGCTCGGACCAGATGATTGAGTTCTGGAGCGGCTGGGTGGCCAAGTACCCGATCATCTCGATCGAAGACGGCATGGCCGAATTCGACTGGGACGGCTGGAAGAAGATGACCAAAGCGCTGGGCAAGAAGATCCAGCTCGTGGGCGATGACATTTTCGTTACCAACCCGGCGATTTTCGCCAAGGGCATCGAGAAGGGGATTGCGAATTCGATCCTGATCAAGCTCAACCAGATCGGCACGCTGACGGAGACGCTGGATACCATGCGGATGGCCACCGGCGCGGGTTACACCAATGTGATTTCGCACCGCTCGGGCGAGACCGAGGACACTTTCATCGCCGACCTGGCCGTCGCCACCGGCTGTGGCCAGCTCAAGACGGGCTCGGCCAGCCGCACCGACCGGCTGTGCAAGTACAACCAGTTGATCCGCATCGAACAGGAGTTGGGCAAGAGCGCGGTGTTCGCCGGGCGCAAGGCGTTCCGGCAGTAACAGGCGCGGGCCGGAGGGACCGGCCGGTTGAATTGGGCGGAAGCGGAAGCCCCGCAGCGGCCGGGGCTGCCGGCGCCGCCGCACTCATACGATTTTGAAGGAGCCACGGATGTATAAACTCGTCCTCATCCGCCACGGCGAGAGCACGTGGAATAAAGAGAACCGGTTCACCGGATGGACCGACGTCGATCTGAGTGAAAAGGGCTGCGCCGAGGCGATCGAAGCCGGCCAGGTGCTGAAGAGCCTGGGCTACGTCTTCGACCTGGGCTACACGTCGCTGCTGAAGCGCGCCATCAAGACTTACAACGTGGTCACCGAGGAACTCGACCAGATGTGGATCCCAGTGGTCCGGTCGTGGCGGCTGAACGAACGGCACTACGGCGCGCTGCAGGGTCTCAACAAAGCCGAGACGGCGGCCAAGTACGGCGAGGCACAGGTGAAGATCTGGCGGCGCAGCTACGACGTGCCGCCGCCGCCGCTGGAGCCGGACGACGAGCGCTATCCGGGCAAGGATCCGCGCTATGCCGACCTGACCAGCGCGGAGCTGCCGCTGACCGAATGCCTGAAGGACACGGTGGCGCGCTTCCTGCCGTTGTGGCACGACTCGATCGCGCCGCAGGTGAAGGCCGGCCAGCGGGTGGTGATCGCGGCGCACGGCAACAGCCTGCGGGCGCTGGTGAAGTACCTCGACAACGTTAGCGAGGCGGACATCGTCGAGCTGAACATCCCCACCGCGATGCCGCTGGTATACGAGCTGGACGGCGAGCTGAAGCCGATCAAGTCCTACTATCTGGGCGACCCGGAGAAGGTCAAGGCGGCCATGGAAGCCGTAGCCAAGCAGGGCAAGAAGCAGGCGTAAGAGGCGGCTCGGTCACCACAAGACCGCTCCTTTCAGTCGCGGCTCAGTAGCGGTCGCGGCTCGGTCACACCGAAACCGCGCCCCTCAGTCGCGGCTTCGTAGCGGTGGCGGCTCGGTAAGCTGCTGTCAACACACAGTTCGGCTTCAAACATAGGCGCTTTCCCACGGCCGGCCGGCTCGGCCAGTCTGAGGAGACGCAAACAGGCCTCGAATCCGGTTTAGGGAAGAAGCGACAAGCTACAGATTAAAAGAGACTTAATTGTGAGACAAAAAACGCCTCGCAGGGCGCGAAGCCTAACGCGCGGGCGCGGATTGGAATCCCCGCCGCACTAGACGATTTTGACGGGCGGATCCTGAGACTGCTGACTCTTGTCCGCAGGCGGCGGCGGCTCGGGCCCGCCCTTGATCGCATCCTTGAAGTTCTTGATGCCCTCAGCCAAACCCTTGCCCAATGCGGGGAGTTTGGAAGGCCCGAAGAACAACAGGGCGACCAGAAGAATCAAGAGCAGGTGCTGTGGCCTCAAAAGATCTTCGAACATGATTAAGTTGTATCACAAACATGGGGCGGCGCGCCGGGGCGTGCCCGAAAGAGCGAGGAGCCACCTGGCCACTCCCCCAAGATACCTATCCTAGGATATGGTCAAGGTCTTCGCCAGAGCCTGCCGGATTCGCTCCAGGCTGGCCACGTGGACCGGCTCCGGCGAGAGGTAGCCTTTGAGGTGCGCAGTCGCCGGCTCGAGGATTCCACGGATGTCGGGGACGGCGTCGAGGAAACTGAACGTATCGCGGCCGACGACGACGTCCACGCCGAGTTCCTTGGAGGCGGTCTCCAGGCGGAAGGCCTTGTTCACGCATTCGCCCATGGCAGTGTGGTCGGCCAGCCCGGCGCTGCCCAGGTTGCCGAGCGCGGCCACGCCGCTGTTGACGCCGGCGCCGAAACGGACGGGGGCGCGCAGCGAGAATTGGGCCTGCAATCCGCCGATGATGCCGGCCAGGCCGCACAGCGCGTGGAAAATCGACAGCAAGTCCTTCTGCACCGGCCGGTCGCTATCGTGAACCCATACGGCCATCACCGCGTCGCCGATGTACTTCTGGGCATAGCTGCCGTTGCGGGTCAGCACGACGCCAGCGGCATGGAACAGCGAGCCCATCATCTCCGACGTTTTCGACTCGCCGAGTTCCATGGTGAGGCCGGTGAAGTTGCGGATGTCGATCACCAGCACGGTCAGCAGCCGCATGGAGACGAGGACGGTGGTATTATCCTCCGTCAGGGACGGGAGCGGAGCGAAGGCAGCTTCCTCTTCCTGGACGAAGACGAACTCATAGCCGCCCATACGGATGATGTCGCCGTTGCGCAGGGGCGTGGGGCTCACGACCAGGCGCCCGTTCAACACCGTGCCGTTGCGGCTGCCGAGGTCGGTGAGATAGTACTCGCCAGTGTCCATGCGCTGGACCACGGCGTGGTTGCGCGAAACCTTGACGTCGCCGGTGAGCACGATGGAGCTCTGTTCGCCGCGCCCGATGCGGCAGACCGGCAGAGTGTCGAGGCGGAACTCCCGCTTCTGGCCCTGCATGACGGTGTGGAGATAAACCTGGCTCATCGTTTCAGCGATGTTATGAACGCCCTCCCGCGCGGGCGATGCATGCCGCTGTTCCCACTCTCAATCAGGCTAACACCGAAAGTTGAGGGACCGGCTCCGAGGTTGCAGAACAGTCGGACCGGGCGCCGGCGCGGAAGGCGCGCGATTCATTGACAATTGGACGAGCGGAAAGTTCTGCGTCCCTTAGACCGGCAGCGAACGTATTAGCTAGTGAAGGGCGAGAAGCAGAGTGAACGGTCCAGCGCTGGCAATCCCGATTGAGGCGCGGCGCGAATCGCAGGAGAACGTGACAGCGGAAGCTCAACGCGAGTTTGCCGCGCTGGTCGGCGAGCACCAGGCGATGGTGTTCTCGATTGCGCTGCACTATTTGCGCAGCCGGGAATCGGCCGAAGAGGTGGCGCAGGAAGTGTTCCTGCAGTTGTACCGGCACGAGGACCGGCTGGCCAGCCGGGAGCATGTGGCGGCGTGGCTGCGGCGGGTAGCGTGCCACCGGGCGATCGACTACGCGCGGCGGCGGCGGCTGGATCCGCGGACGAGCCTCACGGAGTGCCCCGAAGCGGCCAGCGCGGCCGCGCCGGGCGATGCCGCGGGGGATGACCCGATGCTGCGCGAGAGACTGCGCAAGCTGGTGCAGTCGCTGCCGGAGAAGGCGCGGGCGGTAATGATCCTGCGTTACCAGGAGGACCTGGATCCGGAGGAGATCGCGCGCACGCTGGAGATGCCGGTGCGGACGGTGAAGAGTCATTTGCAGCGCTCGCTGGCGCTGCTGCGCGAGAAACTGAGCCGCGCGCGGGGAGAGTTGGTATGAGCCGTTTGGAAGACGAACTGCGAAACGCGCTGCGGCGCGAGGAGCCGCCGGAAGGCTTCGCGGCGCGGGTGCTGGCGCGCGCCGCGGCCACGCCGGAACCACGGCGGGCGCGGGCTTGGACGCGGGTAACGCGGTGGTTCCGCGCGCCGGTTTTCGCGCGCGCGGCCATGGCCGGCGCACTTTGCCTGGTGGTCGTGCTGGGTGTGCATTACGAGCAGAGGCAACAGCTCGAGCGGGTGCGCGGCGAGGCCGCCAAGCGGCAGCTTCTGCTAGCCCTACGAGTCACGGGCAGCAGTTTGCGGGCAGTGCATGACAAGGTACACGAACTGAGCGCGGGCTACTCCGACGCGCAGTAGGCAAATGGCGGCGAGAGTCCGCCGGAATTCAGGTCCATGTGGGCCCATGTGGGAGGGAAGTTTATGAGGCTACTGGTTCCATTGGCCGTGCTGGCGGCATGCGCCGCGCAGGCCCAGATGTTGAAGATTCCGCCGTCGTTCGACAAGCTCGCCGACAAGGCCGAAGAGGTGGCGGACGTCACGCTCGACGCCAACATGCTCGGTATGGCGAGCAAGTTCCTCTCCGACAAGGACCCGGACGACAGGGCGGCCAAAAAGGTCGTCGGCGGTATCAAAGGCGTGTTCGTGCGCAGCTACAAGTTCGCGCATGAGGGCGAGTATTCCGACGCCGACGTCGAACTGCTGCGGGTCCAACTGCGCGGCCCCGGCTGGTCCTGCATAGTGAACGTGCGCAGCAAAAAGAACCGCGAGAATGCGCAGGTCTGCTTTTACACGGAGAACGGCAAGCCGGCCGGCATGGCGATCGTGGCCACCGAACCCAAGGAACTGACGATCGTGACCATCGCCGGCGCCATCGACCCCGAGCACCTGGGCGCGCTGGAGGGCCAGTTCGGCATACCCAAAGTGGATCTCGATTCGAAGCCCAAGAAGCAGGAGCAGAAGGACGATTGAGGCCGGCCCAGGCGCCGCCACATCCACAGGAGAAGGAACCATGATCAAATTCGCAGTGCCTTTATTCATGCTGGCGGCGCTCGCCGCCCCGGCACAGACTCTGAAAATCCCCGAATCGTTCGACAAACTGGCCGCCAAAGCCAAGGATGTCGTCGATATCAGGCTGGACGCGAACATGCTGCGCATGGGCTTCAAGCCCCACGCGGGCAAGGAATCGCACACCGCTGTCAACGTGAAGAACGAAGGCAAAATCAAGGGCGGCTTCATCCGCAGCTATGAGTTCGAGAAGGAAGGTGAGTACTCCCCGGCCGACGTCGATGCGGTCCGCAGCCAGTTGCGCGAATCCGGATGGTCGTGCATCATCAACGTCCGCAACAACAAGAACGGCGAGACCACCCAGATCTGCACCCACTCCACGGACGGCGCTGGGGACGGGCTCGTGATTCTGGCCGCCGAACCGAAGGAACTGACCGTCATCAACCTGGTCGGCACGGGCGACCTGGCCGAACTGGGTTCGTTGGGTGATCATTTCCACATGTCGGACATGAGCTTCACTAACAAGAAGTAAGCGCCGCGCGACCTCCCTGCTCCCTGCCGCCAGGCTTGGGCCGGGGTGTCTCCTGCACGCATTTCCACTGAACGACAACCGCCGGCACTGGAGGCGACGATGAGGGTCAAATACTGGGCCGTTGCCGTACTGCTGCTCGTGGCCATCGGACGGCCGGCGAGCGCCGTCGCAGGCGATTTCCAGACGCTCGCCGCAGGCGCCGGGACGCAAGTCGAAGTGCGCCGCGCGAAAGTCACGGGAGTGAACGCCGCAGGCTCTTCGTTCCCGCGCCGGGCGCTTCCTGGCGGCCCCTGCTGCAGGTCGGGAGCCGTGGTCCGGGCGCTACGTCGGCTTCTTCGTGAAGTCCTCCGAAGGCCGCCTCAGCCTGCTGTTCGCGACGCTGGCCTCGCACCAGGCGACGCTCGTAGAGGTGCGACTGAGCGTGCGGCGGTTACTCGATGGCCTCCGTTCAGTCAGCCTGATCACAGACTACGCCGCCGAAGCTCCCGAAGGCGAAGACTAGCCTGGATGTTCCCCCTGCATTCAAAGTGAGGCGCGAGGAGTCTACCGCGGCCTGCCCGGGCTGGAGCCTGGACTGCAACCGGCGGCTCCGGCATACTAGACACGTCCGGAACCGGTTCTGGCAGGTCGAAACCGGGGAGGAAAACGGGCGCCGTGATGGATTCAGCGCAGGGAAAATGTCACTGCGACGCATTGGGACAACGCTTTCCGGATGTAAACTGGCCTTGGCAACGGGTGATTTGATGTCCCCGGATTCCGGATTCAACCGACGAGCGCCCGATAACGTGTGGTTCGCCGGACGGTGAGGAGACTGCTCAGAATGGAAGATCAAGACTCTTCGGCATCTAAGTTCCTCTCCAGCCTGATAGGTCTTGTCCTGACCCTGTACTTGATGACCGCCGCTGTCGCAGGTGTCTATTTCAATTGGCAATATGCACAGCAAAATGGCTTTGTATCCTGGGTGCTGTTTGGTGAAGTCGTGCCGACACTGCAGGCGGCTGTATGGCCATACTACGCCATCAGGTCATCTCACGGTGGGACATCTGCCTCAACAGCCGAAGTAAAACCCTTGCCGAAGAATCGGCTAGCGGGCATGGAAGTGAGAATGATGATCGCCGCGCTCAACGCCTCGCAACAAGCAGCCCTTCTCATCAATTCCGGGCACAGTGACTTCGGCATAAGGGAATATACGAACATTGAGAAAATCGTGGAGTATCGCCGGCAGGCAGCCGACATAGGCCGAAAAGTTAATGCGAATGTTCTGAACGACGTTTACCCAGAACTAGGGACCCGGTTCAAGAATGACTTCTGCTTGTTCCTTGATACCTTCTTGAAGGGTTACGAAACCGGTTCAGATCGGACCATTAGAGAAGCGGATCAACTTAACGACCATTGGGCCGATTGGTATGACGCCAACCAGAAAGCAATCCAGACGGCCACAGACAAAGCGCTCGGACCTCTGCCGTAAAAAGGAACCGTTCTAGCAGGCGCGATGTATAAATTCGGCGCGGAGGCTTGACTTCATGTTTATCCCGTGGCACCATCGCGGGTGCTATGAATCTCGATGAATTCCTTTCTGAAGCGGTGCGCCCAATCAAGCGATCCTCCGATGTCGTGGGAACGGTGTGGATTGAGCCCAATAGAACCGCTATTCCTGAAGACTCGGAGCTTGATGCCACAACGAAAGAACTTAGGTCCTGTCTTGAGAACCACGACTTCAGCCGAATAAATCTTAGGTCACCGCAAGGATACGATGTGCCGTTCGGTCCTTACCTGTATCTAGCAAAGTACATCCTCTGCATAACAGCCTGTAGAGAGCCCCGTTCGGAGCAGTGGGTCCATGTCTTGCTGGATGGTGACTGGGTACCGGGGAGGCCGCAACTCTGCGAACACTACGGCCTGGAAACGGGAAAACCGCGGGATACGCGAAATCGCTTATTTCATCGGCAGCTATAGGTTGGACGCGGGAAAGGATCCTCGCCCCCCGCTCTTTCCCCTCGCCGGCTGCGCCGCACCTAACGCTTTTGTCAGAGGCCTTCGACGAGGCGGCACGCAAGGCGCGCGCTCACCACGCCAGCAGCGCATCGGCCTCCCGCACAATGTCGTCCGTTTGCGGCAGCACTGCATTCTCCAGATCGGGGTGATAGCCGACCCAGGTGTCGGCGGCCGCCACGCGGCGCACGGGCGCGTCCAGGTGCTCAAACAGCTCGTCGGAGATCCGCGCCGCAATCTCTGCGCCGAAGCCGAAGCTGAGCGTATCCTCGTGCACGATCAGCGCGCGCGACGTCTTCTTCACCGACGCGGCGATGGCGTCCCAATCGTATGGCGAGAGGCTGCGCAGGTCGAGCACCTCGATCGAGATTTCGGGCCGGCGGCTCTCGATCTGCGTGGCCGCCTGCAACGACTTCTGCACCGTCGCGCCGTAGGTGACGATGGTCAGGTTGTGCCCGGGTTTAGCGAGGCGCGCGCGACCCAGGGGAATGGTGTAGTTCGGACCCGGGTGCGGCGAACGGTTGTACGGCTCGCGGTACAGCCGCTTATGCTCCAGAAACAGCACCGGATCGTCCGCGCGCAGCGCCGTGCGCAGCAGCCCGCAGGCATCGAGCGCGTTGGACGGGAACACGACCCGCAGCCCCGGAATGTGCGTGAACGCGACTTCGCCGCATTGGCTATGGTAAATCGATCCGCCGGTCAGATAGCCGCCGATCGGCACGCGGATCACCATCGGCGCTTTCCAGCCGTTGGCCGAGCGCCAGCGGATGGTGGCCAGCTCCTCGCGAATCTGCATCATCGCCGGCCAGATGTAGTCGAAGAACTGAATCTCCGGGACGGGCATCAGGCCGCGCGCCGCCATGCCGATGGCGCGCCCGATGATGCTCGCCTCGGCGATCGGCGTGTTGAAACAGCGCTCCGCGCCGTAGCGCGTCTGCAGCCCCAGCGTGGCCTTGAAGACGCCGCCCTTGCCCTTCACCTCTTTCAGGTTTTCCGCGCGACTGCAGTCGGCGACATCCTCGCCGAAGACCACGATGCGTTCGTTGCGCGCCATCTCCTCGTTCAACGTGCGATTGATGGAATCGACCATGGTGCGCGGCTCGCCGTGGAAGTCGGGCTCGGATTCGAAGCGCGCCGAGCACGGGTCGACGTCGGGCGAATAGAGAAACTCGAGCGCGCTGGTCCGCTCGGGCGGCGCGGCGTGCAGCACCCGCGCGGCGATCTCCTGAATCTCGGCGTCGACGTCCAGGCACATGCGCTTGTAGGTCTGCTCGTCCAGCAGGCCCTCGCTGATGAGCCAGCGCGGATAGGTGACGAGGGGGTCGGTGGCGGCTTCGGCGGCGCGCTCGGCGGCGGTTTTGTAGAGCCGCTCGTCGTCGGACAGCGAATGCGAGTACGGCCGGATGACGTGGGCGTGCACCAGCGCCGGACCGGACCTCAAGCGGACCCAATCGATGGCCTGCCGCAGCGCGCCCACCGAGTCCATGAAATCCCTGCCGTCGCATCAACCGCCAGCAGGTTCGGAAATCCACTCACCAGGCGCGAGATGCTGCCGCCGGCGGTCTGCTGTTCAACCGGGCACCGAAATCGCGTAGCCGTTGTCCTCAACGAGGTACAGCAGCGGCAGCCGTCCCAGGCAGGCCGCGTTCAGCGACTCCCAGAATTCGCCCTCGCTGGTGGCGCCTTCGCCGCTGCAGCACAGCGTCAAATCGCGCGAGCCGGGATTCACCAGGCGCCGCGCATCCGCCGCGCCCATGGCCTGTACGAACTGCGTGCCGGTTGGCGAAGAGCCGGTGAATATGTGCAGCGCGGGGTCGGACCAGTGCGACGGCATCTGGCGTCCGCCGGAAAACGTCTCGGCCGCGGCGCCTACGCTCGCGAGCAGCATCTGTTCCGGAGTTACCCCCAGCGCCAGGGCCAGCGCGCGATCGCGGTAGTAGGTAAAAAACCAATCCTCGCCCGGCCTCAGCAGGAGCCCCGCCGCCGTCTGGATGCACTCGTGCCCCGCGCCCGAGATCTGGAACCAGATCCGGTTCTG
>CAWIQF010000032.1:0-19754 GCA_963838205.1 Terriglobia bacterium
ATCGATGCGCAGATCGACATGCAGGCCCAGACGCTGCAGGCCACGGCGGCGGTCACCTTTGTGCCGCAGGAGTCGGGCTCCAGCTCGGCCACATTCGAATTGCACAACGCGCTGAGCGTCAGCAAAGTCGTTGACGAACAAGGCCGCAATCTAGAGACCAACCGGTCGGCGCAGGATTACACGGTCAAGGTCTTCTTCCCTGAACCGCTGGTGAAAAACAAGCCGGTGACGGCCATCTTCAGCTATGGCGGACGGCTGAGCGGGCAGGAGGAGTCGCCGATTTCGGGCATTCAATTTGCGGAGATCGGCAAGGATGCGGCGTGGCTGCTGTACCCGGCGCGGTGGTTCCCGGTGAGCGGCTACACGTCCGACCGCTACACGATGGATCTCACGGTGCAGGTTCCGGCCGGGTACCGCGTGCTGTCGAGTGGAATCGACTCGAACCAGGGCAACGCGTACAGCTTCAAAACGATCAAGCCGAGCTTCCCGGGCAGCCTGGCGGTGGTGCAGGGGACGGCGGCCAAGGTGAATTCGCAGGGCCTGACGAACGAGGTGTGGTTCCGCGAGGCGCAGCAGTCGAACGCGCAGGCGTGGGGCGACGAGGCGGCCAAGGCGATGGTCTTTCTGACGTCGCTGTTTGGAGTGCCGCCGCAGGCCAACCTGACGATTGTCGAGACCGGCGAAGGCGCGCCCAACGGCTATTCGGCCGCGGGGCTGCTGTTCGTTTCGCCGGCGGCCGCGTCGAAGCCGCCGAGTCCGCGGCTGCTGGCGAACCAGATTACGCGGCAGTGGTTCGGCAATCTGCTGTCGCCGGTTAATCGCAATCACATCTGGCTAAGCAACGGGATCGCGCGCTACGCCGAGGTGCTATACCTGGAGAGCCTGAACGGGCCGCAGTCGATCGAGCCCGAGATTCACGACCTGTACGTCGACGCGCTGACGGTAACCGACGCGCCAGTGCGGCAGGCCAGCCGGTTTGAGGACTACTCGCCCGAGTACTTCGCGGTCACCGGCAGCAAGGGCGCGGCCACGCTAAACATGCTGCGTTGGATTGCGGGCGACGACAATTTCAAAAAGATTCTGCGTACATTCGTCGATCAATTCGCGGGCAAGAGCGTTTCAACCGACGACTTCCGCAAGGTGGCCGAGAACATCACCGGACAGCCGCTGCAGGGCTTCTTCATTCAGTGGCTGGAGAGCACCGGCGCGCCTGAGTTCAAAAAGGAATACACGGTTTTCCGCATCTCCAAGGGCTTCCGCGTGGTGGGCAAGATCACGCAGGATCTGGACACCTTCCGCATGCCGGTGGAGTTGAAGATCGAGACCGAGGGCAACCCCGAGTTCAAGCGCATCGACGTCAGCGGACCGACCACGGAGTTCTCGGTCGAGACCTTCGGCAAGCCCAAGCGGCTGACCATCGACCCGAACGGCAGGCTTCTGGCCAACAGTTCGAGGATGCGGGTCGACGTGGCCATCCGGCGGGGCGAGCAATTCGCCGAGATCAACGAATACAGCGAGGCGTTGAAGGAGTACCAGAAGGCGCTGAACGTGAACCGCATCAGCTCGCTGGCGCACTACCGGGTGGGCGAGGTGTTCTTCCTGCAGGGGAATTATCAATCGGCGGCGAACGAATTCCGCGAGGCGCTGAACGGCGATTCGGAGCCCCGCTGGACCGAAGTGTGGGCGCACATCAACCTGGGCAAGATCTACGACGTCACCCAGCAGCGCGACCGCGCCCGCAACGAGTATCAACAGGCCATTCGCACCAAGGACAACACGCAGGGCGCGCAGGAACAGGCGGCCAAGTTTATCCAGACGCCGTACCAGCGCAAGGACACGAACTAAGGCCCGCAGCCGCTGCGCGCCGGACTGTGCAGAGGCGCGGACTCAGCATGGCCTTGCGCCGGGCGTGGCCGGCGCGAAACACTCATAGCGATGAGTGAACTACAACGGATGATGTGCGTGGCCGCACTGGCGCTGGCCGGCGCGGCGGCAGGGCGGGGCGCCGAGGCGGATCTGATTCTGCACCACGGCAAGATCGTCACGGTGGATGCCGGGTTCTCGGTGCAGCAGGCCGTCGCCATTCGCGGAGACCGGATCGCCGCGGTGGGATCCGACCACGCGATCCTGAGCGCGGAGCGCGGCACGCATACGAAACTCATCGACCTGCATGGCCGTATGGTGCTGCCCGGATTGTTCGACAGCCACGTCCATCCGCTGGGGGGTGGATTGAGCGAATTCCGCGCGCCACTGCCGGTGCTCGACTCCTTCGCGGCGGTGCAGAGCTTCATCCGCCAGCAGGCCGCCAAAACGCCGCCTGGAGAATGGATCGTCGTCCCGCGCACGTTCCCGACGCGTTTACGCGAGATGCGGATGCCGACGCGGGAATTGCTCGACGTGGACACGGCGCATCCGGTGATGTTCGACGCGAGCTATGTGGTCGTGGTGAACTCGCTCGGTCTCAAACTCAGCGGTATCACCCGCGATACGCCCAACCCGGCGCGGGGCGAGATCGTCAAGGACGCGCACGGAGAGCCTAATGGCATTCTCAAGAACGCCCAGTCGCTGCTCAAGGGGCTGAAGCCCGAAGGGCAATTCACGGAACGCGAACAACTGCAGGCGCTCGAGGAGATGTTGCAGCGCTATGTCGCAGCGGGCCTGACCTCGATCGGCGACGGCGCGGTTCAGGAAAATGAGATCCACCTCTACCGGACGTTAAAGGCGCAGAACCGGCTGCCGCTGCGCGTGACGATGACGTGGTGGCACAACGCGGCCAAGCCGATTGAGGAGCTGCGCAAGGAGATCCAGAGCGCGGATGTCACGACCAATCGCGGGGATGAATGGCTGCGCTTCGGCGCATTCAAAATCAACGTGGATGGCGGAATGACCATCGGCACGGCCTTCCAGCGCGAGCCGTACGGCCCGTTCGGCGCGCAGTTATACGGTAAGACGGATCCGCAGGATCGCGGGCAGTTATTCGAGTCGCCGGAGAAGCTGCTGGCGATTCTGCGCATCGCGCGCGACGCGAAATGGCAACTGTCGGCGCATTGCCAGGGCGGCGGAGCGATTGACGGATTCTTGCAGGCGCTGGCGGCGCTGGATCGGGAGTCGCCGATCGCGCCGACGCGGTCGCACCTGATCCACGCCAGTTTCCAAAGTCCGGCGGCGATCGCTGAAATGAAGCGCATGGGCGTGCTGGCCGATGTGCAGCCGGCATGGCTGTACTTGGATTCGCCGGCGCTCGAGAAAGTGTTCGGCAGCGACGGGATGCGGTACTTCTTCCCGCTGCGTTCCTACCTCGACGCGGGCATTGGTATCGCCGGCGGCAGCGACCACATGATCGGACACGACAAGAACGGGGCCACCAATCCCTACAATCCGTTTCTCGGGCTGTGGACGGCGGTGACGCGGTTGAACACGCGCAACGAAATAGTGCACCCCGAAGAGCGGATCACGCGCGCAGAGGCGCTCCGGATGTACACCACCGGGGCCGCTTACAGGCACTTCGCGGAGAATTCCCGGGGATCGATCGAGCGCGGCAAACTGGCCGATCTGGTGGTGATCGACCGCGATTATCTCACCTGCCCGGAAGAGGAGATCCGGCGCATCGAACCGGTTGCCGTGATGATCGGCGGCCGCATAGTGCATGGCCGCCTGTGAGGGACTGGCGCGGCGCGCTTAGAAGTCCTTGAGGCCGTCGGCTAGCGTATCGTAGACCGCGAAGACCGTGATCAGGCGCGTGACTTCGAGCACGTCGCGGACCTTCTGAGGAATGTTGGCCAGCCGCACGCCGGCGCCGACTTCGGAGGCATTCGTGAACAGGCCTACGAGCTCGCCAATGCCCGTGCTGTCCACGTACTTCACGCCGCCCAGATCGAGCAGAATCTTCTTCGAACCCGAGCGCAGCGTCTCGCGCAGCACATCGCGGAACTGGTTGGCGGTCTCGCCGATCTGGATCGGTCCGGCGCAGGCGATGACGGTGACGTCGCCTTCCAGGCGGGTCGTGATCTGCAATGACATGGGCACCTCCCTCGACTCGCGTGAGGCCTCGAACTCCCTTATCCTACCTGAGAGCCGCGAATGGCGAAATCGCCGCGGCGGCCGCCGGGCGTCGAGGAAAGCGGGGTTGCCGTGGAGCGTGGGCGGGCGTTACCAATGAATTGTGAGTCTGCACGAAGAGTTATCCGAAGAGCGCTACAGCCGCTTTGCCGACCTGACGGGGCGTGTTGTTGCCGTGATGGGCGGGACGTCGGGCCTGGGCCGCGCCATTGCGCTGGGCCTGGCGCGCGCGGGCGCCGATGTCGCCGTGACGGGACGCCGCGAAGGGCTGGTGGCGGAGGTGGCCAAGGAGGTCGAGGCGCTGGGGCGGCGCACGCTGCGCGTGGCCTGCGATGTGCGCGAGCGCGCGTCGATTGACGCGTTTCGCGATGCCGTGCTGGCGGAGTTCGGCGCAGTCCACGTGCTGGTGAACGCAGCCGGCATTATGGCGCGGCAGGTGGCCGCGGAGGCGCCCGAGCAGGAGTGGCAGGCGATCCTCGACATCAACGTGAACGGGGCGATGCGCGCCTGCCAGTCGTTCTATGAGCCGCTGAAAGCGTGCGGCAGCGGACGCATTGTCAACATCGCGTCGCTGACGTCCTTCGTGGCCTTCAATCGCGTGATCGCCTACGGCGTTTCGAAGAGCGCCGTGCTGGGCATGACGCGCCAACTGGCGGTGGAATGGGCGCCTGACGGCATTTCGGTGAACGGCATCGCGCCGGGCGTCTTCGTCACCGACCTGAATCGACACATGCTGGAGGGCACCGAGCGCGGGCGCGAGCTGAAAACGCGCACGCCGGTGCATCGTTTCGGCCTGGCCAAGGAATTGATCCCCGTGGCAATCCTATTTGCCTCGGAAGCGGCGACATTCGTGACCGGGCAGACCATCGCCGTCGATGGCGGCTTCCTCGCTTCGGGCGTGAACAGCTACGCGTGACCACGCACCGCGGGGCGCGTGGCATCGGTCGATGTGGCGATCCGCTCATCGCGCCGCGCTGCGATCGCGAGTCAAATATTCCGGCTATTGCGGCAGTTCGTGAAGCAGGTCGCGCAGCAACTCCTGCAGCAGGGGCGTGCGCGGGAAGGGGTGGCCGGCATACTGCCGGAAACCCTCTGCGGCTGCGCTGCCGGCGAGTGCGCCGCGGGCGCGCGTCCACTGTTCCATCGTGTCGAGGTAGTCGTCCATGCCGTGCTGGCGGCGCAACCATTCGCGTTGCGAGGCGTGGCAGGCGAGCAGGTCGCGCTTGAGCGGGAGTTGGGCCGTGACGTCGATCAGAAATTGAGGCTGGACGGGGTGCTGGTCGCGATCGATGCCCCCGGTCGGGTCCATGAAATAGAGGTGCGGGATGCGATCGGTGGCCGGCGCGGGGTCGAATGCCGAAGTGTCGTAATTGGGGCACGACACGGCGAAGCAGGCGTCCTGGACCAGCCGGCTGGCGGCTTCGTGATCGCAGTGGTAATCGAGCGGCGAGGCCGTGAGGACCAGGTCGGGGTGGAAGCGGCGCAGCAGCGCTGTGACGCGGCGGCGACCTGCATCGTCGAGGAATATTCCGAGGTCGTGAAAGCCACCCCAGGAGTAATCGGCGCCCAGCAGACGGGCGGCGTCTTGGGCCTCGACGCGGCGCATGCGGCCGAGTTCTTCGGGGCAGTATTCGGTCGAGCCGCAATCGCCGTCGGAAAGCGACACGATGGTCACCGCGTGGCCGCGCGCGGCCAGATGCGCGAGAGTGCCCCCGGCCAGAATCTCGGCGTCGTCGGGGTGGGCGTGGATGGATAGAATGCGCAGGGACATCGAAGGGGCTTCACTCAGAATGATAGCGAGGCCGGCGGGCGCGGCGCCGAGGAAGCGCTGTCGAGGAAGCGCTGACGGTTGCATTACGCCGCGAAGAGTCATATAAGGAGCATGGAGTCCCAAACGCAACTATGAATCGGCAGAAGATTCTGATCTTATCCGCGACCGTCCTCCTGGCGTTTTGCACGGCCTGCTCGACCGAAGCGCCGAAAGAGGCCGCTACGAAGAAGGAGGTCAAGCCCGTCGCGCCCGTCAGCGGCCAGACGGCATCGTTCGAGATGTACAAAGTGGCGCGCCTGTGGGCCGGCGACGCCGCAGTGCTGAAGCTGGAGAATCTCGACATCCCCGAAGCCAAGCCTTTGCCCGGCAAGTACGGCGCCTGGAAAGCCACGTTCGCGTCGTTCCAGAAGCGGCTGAAGAGGGAGTACCTGTACTCCGTGGCGGAGTCCTCGGCGGGCGCGCACAAGGGTGTTTTCCCGGGCCCCGAATTGCCCTACGTTCCGATTGGGGCGATCCGTATTTTCAATTTCGCCGACGTCAAGACCGATACGCCCGAGGCTCTCGAAAACGCGCTGAAACAGAAAGATGTCGCCGCGTTTGCGGCGAAGCATCCGGAGTTGCCGGTGCAGTTCATTCTGGAGTGGAGCATGGTGACGCCGCGGCCGGCGTGGCGCGTGTACTGGGGCGGCACAGTTTCCACCAGCGAGGCTTCAGTCTATATCGACGCCGGCGACGGCAAATTCCTCAAGAAGCAGCGCTGAGCGCCGCCTCGATCCAACCCGCGTGGCGCGCGCCGCCGCGTCTCGCGCTCACCACACCCGGCAGGCCGGCTGGCGCACCATCGGCTGGCCCACCTGGCAACTGAATGCCTGGGCAAACTCCGGCATGTTGGAGACCACGCCGTTGATGCGGTAGTCCAGCGGCGAGTGCGGATCGGTCAACGCCCATTCACGCTTCATCTCCGGTCGGGCGTCGCCGCAGGCCCACTGCGCCATGCCGATGAAGAAGCGCTGGTCGGGCGTGAAGCCGCCGACGGGTTCGAGCTGCTGGCCCGCGGTGGCGTGTTTCCAGGCGTAGTAGGCGAGCATCGTTCCGCCCAGGTCGGCGATGTCCTCGCCGTTAGTCAGCTTGCCGTTGATGTGGATGTCGTCGACCGCGATGTAGCCCGAATACTGATCGGAGACGCACTTGCTGCGGCGCTCGAATTCCGCGGCGTCCTTCTCGGTCCACCAATCCTTCAGATTGCCCAGCGCGTCGAACTGGCGACCCTCGTCGTCGAAGCCGTGCGTGAGCTCGTGGCCGATGGTCGCGCCGGTGTTGCCGTAGTTGGGCGCGTCGTCGAGCTTCGGATCGAACAGCGGCGGCTGCAACACGCCGGCCGGGAAGTTGATGTCGTTCATCTGCGGATTGTAGTCCGCGTTGACGGTGGGCGGCGTCATCATCCATTCGCCGCGGTCCAGCGGTTTGCCGATCTTGGCCAACTGGCGTTTGTATTCAAATTGCGAGGCGCGCCGGACGTTGCCCGCAAAGTCGTCGGGGGTGATTTCAAGCGCGCTGTAATCGCGCCACTTGTCGGGATAGCCGATCTTGTTCACGATCGCGTGCAGCTTCGTGAGGGCCTGCTGGCGCGTCTCCGGCCCCATCCAGGCGAGCGTCGCGAGGTCTTTCTCCATGGCCAGCTCGATCTCTTTCGTCATGGCCAACGTGCGGGCCTTGGTCTCGGCGGTGAAGGTTTTGGCGACGAACACCTGACCCAACGCTTCCCCTAAATTGCGGTCCGTCCAGCGCTCGCAGCGCCGCCAACGCGGCCGCTGCTCTGGCACGCCACGCAGGTATTTGCTGTAAAACTCGAAGTTCGAATTCACGAACGGCGACGACAAGTACGGCGAGGCGCCGCGGATCAGATTCCAGCGCAGGAAGCTCTGCCAGTCGCCGATCGGACGTGCGTGCAGTTGCTGTTCCAGCGCCTGGTAGAAGGCCGGCTCAGTGACATTGACCACGGCCACTCCGCCCAGGCCGGCGGCGGAGAAGAAGCCGTCCCAATCGAGCGCCGGCGTGAGCGCCGCGAATTCCTTGCGGCTCATTTTATGGAACAGCTTGTGCGGGTCACGCATTTCGACACGCGTCAGCATCGACTTGGCCAATTCGGTTTCGATGACCATCACCGCGCCGGCGTGCGCCGCGGCTTCCGCGGTCGAATCGCCCAGCAGGCCGAAGACGAGCCTCATGTGCTCGACGTACTTAGCGCGGATTTCGACCGATTTCGCATCGGTCTTGGTGTAATAATCCCGGTCCGGCAGCCCGAGCGCGCCGCGTCCGGCGAAAGTGATCACGCTTTGCGAATTCTCGAAATCCTGATCGGAGGCGAGTTCGAAAAGCGTCTCTTCACCGCTCCCGTCCATGTGGCTGGCGATGACCACGCGCGAGAGGTCGGCCAGCGACTGGATGGATCGAATCGCCTCCAGATTGTGACGGATCGGCTGCAGGCCGGCCTTCTCGACCGCGCCCTCATCCATGCAGGCGTGGTAGAAATCTCCTACTTTCTGTTGCGCTGCCGTACGGTCGGGCGCGGGCTTGGCCGCTTCCTCCAGCAGACCCCACAGAAAGCGCTCGTTGTCGTAGGCCAGCTTCGAGTAAACGTCCCACGAGGCCTGGTCCTTGGGGATCGGATTCGTCTTGCTCCAGTTGCCGCAGGCGTAGCGTGCGAAGTTCTCGCAAGGCTTGGCCGCGAGGTCCATCGACGTCGTGTCCAGGCTCGGCGAATACGGCAGTTGGGAGATCGGCTGCGCGGCCAGAGCGGCGCTCAAAGCGGCAGCGGAAACGCACAGAAGGAGGAGGCGCATGGGGTTTTTCTCTTGCGCCTCTCAGGATACACGGCCCATGCGCCGCGGCGGGCGGGCAGGTAGGCGGTGACGCTAGCGCGGCTTGCGCGAAATGCGCGGCGCAGGCTCGCCCGGGTCGGTGCGCGAGATCACGTCCCCGCGGGCCAATCGCATCAGCGAGTGTTTCGGCTCCGACTCGTCCGGCCGCAGACCCTTCGCCAGTTCATGGTTCAGGCCGGCGACGAACTGTTCCATCTGCGCCTGCATCGCCGCCATCTTCTCGCGCATGTTCAGGATGATCTCGACTCCGGCCAGGTTTACGCCGAGTTCGCGCGTCAGTTGCAGAACAACCTCGAGTCGCTCGAGGTCCTCGTCGGTGTATAGCCGCGTGTTGCCGTCGCTGCGCGAGGGCTTCAATAGCCCCTCGCGTTCGTACAGCCGCAGAGTCTGGGGATGGATCTCGTATTTTTCGGCCACGGCCGAAATCATGTAGGCCGCTTTGGCGCGCGTTCTAGGCACAATGTTTCACCTTGGATCCTATACCTTCGACCACAGCTCGCTGCGCGGATTGGCCTGGTCCAGTTCGGCCAGCTTCTTCAACAAGTCCCGGATTCGCTCGTCGCGCACATCCGGCGCCTGGATCTCCAACTCGACAATCTCATCGCCGCGCGTGTGCCGGCGCGAATTGTCCACTCCCTTTTCGCGCATCCGCAGCCGCTGTCCGTTCTGCGAGCCGCGCGGGACCTTGAGTAACGCGCGCCCGTCCACCGTCGGCACTTCGATTGCCGCGCCCAGGCCGGCTTCGGTCACCGACACGGGCACTTTGACAAAAATGTCGTCGCCTTCGCGCCGGAACACCGGGTGCTCTTCCACGTTGATCGTGATGTAGAGATCGCCCGCCGGCGCGCCCTGCGTGCCGGCGCTGCCTTTGCCCGCCACCCGCAAGCGGTCGCCGGTGGCGACGCCGGGCGGAATGCGCACTTCCACGTTCTCGTTCTGCGCGATGCGCCCTTCGCCGCGGCACGCCGGACAGGCGTTTTTCAGTTTCCCCGTGCCGCCGCAACGCGGGCAACTTAGCGAGAAACGCATCGCGCCGGCCAACTGTGTGACGTTGCCGGTGCCATTGCATTCCGGGCACACCGCCGAGCCGCGGCCCGCCGAGCCCGTCCCGCCGCACTGGCCGCAGGGCTCAAGCCGGCTCACGTTCAGCCGTACCTGCGTCCCGCGGATCGCCTGCCAGAAATCGACCTTCAGCGCATACTCAAGGTCGCTGCCCGGCTGTGGCGCGCGTTGCGCCTGCGCTTCGGCTCTCTGGCGTCCGAAAAACTGGCTGAACAAGTCGGAAAAATCGCCGTGGGCGCCGTGCGCCCGCTCGCCCCCGGAGCCCATCCCCGCGCCGCCGGTGTGTGCGGAGAAATCGAAGCCGCCGAAGTTGAAACCGTCCGTTCCGGCATCCTGCGCCGCCGCCGGATTGCCCGACTCCGAATAGAAGCCGTACTGGTCGTACATCTTCTTCTTTTTCGGCTCTTTCAGAACATCGTAGGCTTCCTGAACCTGCTTGAATCGCTCTTCGGCCACCTTGTCGCCGGGGTTCAGGTCGGGGTGATGCTTGCGCGCCAGCTTGCGGTAAGCCTTGCGAATCTCCTCCGTCGAAGCCTCACGCTTGACGCCGAGCGTTTGATAGTAGTCGCGGGCCCCCGCCATGATTTGAACCCTTTCAAAACGCTGCCCACCGGGCGCGATGCAACGCGCGCTCACTTCGGCGTAGCCCCGGTCCAGCTCGCAATCAGCTCAATCCATCCCGCCGCCGGGCAACGGCCTTTCAGCCGCTGCCCCACGCGCGCTTATTTTTTCTTATCGTCCACGTCGACGAATTCGGCATCCACGACGTTGTCCTTGGGCGCGTCCGCGCCCTTGGCGCCGCCCGCCGCGGCACCGTCGTCCGGTGGCGGCCCAGCCTGCGTGCCGGCTGTCCGGTACATCGCCTCAGCCAGCTTGTGGCTGGCCTTGGTCAGCTTCTCCTGCGCCGATTTCATCGTGTCGATGGTACCGCCCGACGCCATTGCCTTCTTGGCATCGGCCAGGGCGTCCTCTACCTCCTTGGCATCGGCCTCCGAGATCTTGTCATGATGCTCTTTCAGCATCTTCTCGGAGCTGTAGACCATCGAGTCGAGCTGGTTGCGCGCCTCGATCTCCTCTTTGTGGCGCTCGTCCTCGGCCTTGTGAGCATCGGCATCGCGCGCCAGTTTCTCCACTTCGTCCTTGCTCAGGCCCGATGAAGACGTGATCGTAATCTTCTGCTCGTTGCCCGTGCCGCGATCCTTCGCCGACACGTGCAGGATCCCGTTGGCATCGATATCGAATGTCACTTCAATCTGCGGAATGCCGCGCGGCGCCGAGGGGATGCCCACCAGTTGGAACACGCCCAGCAGCCGGTTGTCCTTCGACATCGACCGCTCGCCCTGGTAGACCTTGATCTCCACCGACGTCTGGCTGTCGCTGGCCGTCGAAAACACTTCGCTCTTGCGCGTCGGCACCGTCGTGTTGCGCTCGATCAGCTTGGTGAAAACCCCACCCAGCGTCTCAATGCCCAGCGATAGCGGCGTCACATCCAGCAGCAGCACGTCCTTGACTTCGCCGGCCAGCACGCCGCCCTGCACCGCCGCGCCGATCGCCACCACCTCGTCCGGGTTGACCGTCTTGTTGGGCTCCTTGCCGAAGACCTCCTTCACGATCTCCTGCACCCGCGGGATTCTCGTCGAGCCGCCCACCAGCACCACTTCGTCGATCTTGTCGATCGTGATCCCGGCGTCCGTCAGAGCCTGTTTGCACGGGCCCACCGAGCGCTGCAGAATGTCCTCGACCATCTGCTCGAAGCGCGCCCGTGTCAGCGACTTCATCATGTGCTTCGGGCCGGTGGCCGGATCGCCGTAAATGAACGGCAGATTGATCTCGGTCTCCAGCGCGGAGCTCGAGCTCGATCTTGGCTTTCTCCGCCGCTTCTCTCAGCCGCTGCAGCGCCATCCGGTCATGCGACAGGTCCACGCCCGATTCCTTCTTGAACTCGCTGATCAGCCAGTCCACCAGCCGCTGGTCGATGTTGTCGCCGCCCAGGTGCGTATCCCCGTTGGTCAACTTCACCTCCACCACGCCGTCACCCACCTCCAGAATCGATATGTCGAACGTGCCGCCGCCGAAATCGTAGACCGCGATCCGCTCTTCCTTCTTCTTGTCCAACCCGTAGGCCAGCGCCGCCGCGGTCGGCTCGTTGATGATCCGCATCACCTCCAGGCCCGCCACGTGCCCCGCGTCCTTCGTCGCCTGGCGCTGGGCGTCGTTGAAATACGCCGGCACGGTGATCACGGCGCGCGTCACTTTCTCGCCCAGGTAGGCCTCGGCAGCCTCCTTCAGCTTGGTCAGAATCATCGCCGAAACTTCCGGCGGGGCGTACTTCTTGCCCTGCGCCTCCACGCGCGCATCGCCGCCGTCGCCGCGCACGATATGGTACGGCACCAGCTTCATCTCTTCGGCCACTTCGTCAAACCGCCGGCCCATGAAGCGCTTGATCGAATACACCGTGTTTTCCGGATTCGTCACCGCCTGGCGCTTCGCCACCTGGCCCACCAGTCGGTCGCCGGTCTTGGTAAAACCCACCACCGAGGGCGTCGTCCGCCCACCCTCCTGGTTTGGAATGACTACGGGCTGCCCGCCCTCAATGACCGCTACCACCGAGTTGGTGGTGCCGAGGTCGATGCCGATGATCTTGTTCATGTTGATTTATCCTTAGGTTGGTCGCAAGAAGTCGCTGAAACTGAAATTGCCGCCGCTATTGCCGCCGCTAGGTCCACTCGGGTCCACGGCGCTACTGCGCTTGATCTTAGTATGTTACTTGAGTGAGTTATTGTCAACCATGATTTCGCGCTCCAGTCTCAAGTTTTTCCTGCTTTTTCTGACTCCCTGCCTCCCCTTGGCCGCGGATTCCTCCGAGCCCCTTCTGGTCGCCGCCGCGGCCGATCTCGCACCCTTCGAAGTCCAAATCACACAAGCATTTACGTCTGCCGGCGGGGGGGCCATCCGGTTCAGCTTCGGCTCCAGCGGCATGCTCGCCCGGCAGATCGAAAGCGGTGCCCCATATGACGTCTATCTATCGGCAAATGAACAGTTTATCCAGCAATTGGCGGCCTCCGGCAGACTGCTGAACGACAGCCTGGCCTGTTATGCCGCCGGCCGCCTCGGCTTCTGGTCTCTCCGCGCGCCCGTGCCGGACCTCCAGGCATTGACCGGCTCAAACTACCTCCTGATCGCCATTCCCAACCCCGCCCACGCCCCCTATGGCGCCGCCGCCGTCATCCTGCTCCGCCGTCAGGGTCTTTGGCCCAAGCTCCAGCCCAAGGCCGTTTTCGCCGAAGACGTTCGTCAGGCTTTCGAATATGCCGCCACAGGCAACGCCGATGCCGTCATCACCGCCTGGACACTCCTCCGGGGCCAGCCCGGCGCTAAGCTCCTGCCCGCCGCCAGCCACCCGCCCATCCGCCAGTCTGGCGGGGTCGTGAAGGGGACAGCGAATGAAGCCCGCGCCCGCGCCTTCCTCCGCTTCCTGCTCGCTCCCGCCGGCCAGGCCATCCTGCGCGCCGGCGGCCTCGATCCGCCGCCCGCGGCCCCGGCCGCGCATTGAGTGAGCGGCGATGGGATGTCCCCGCCTGGACTCCGGTCGTCCGGTTCCGGTCTTCATCCTGTATGGGAAAGACGGACGGGATGGTCCTAAAGGGCTACCAACAGGAACCGCCGCCCGGGCTTAGTATCGATTAGGATCGACGCAGGTTGTTTCGCTGCCGGTTTGCGATCCGGATGCTGCCGACCCGGGGCTCCAGCAGGAGTACAATCGATCCATACCGCCGCGGCCGGCGTGCCCTGTCCGAATCGCCGCGGCCCGGGAGGACGCCGCCGTACCAGATGGCTAAGTCCGCGCTGAACCCGTCCGGCAAGCAGCTCGCCGCGCCGCTCCGTCCACGCCTGCCCGTGCTAGTGCTGTGCGCCCTGGCCGCGGTTCTGCGCTGCGCCGTCCCTGCCGCCGCGCGTCAGCAAACTCCGCCGCCCCCACCGCCCGCTGCCAGCGCCCCGGCCGCGCCGGAAACCGCCGTCAACGCGCCGCCCGCCATCGAGGTTCTCACCAAGGACGCCCCGGCGACCTTCACCTCGCGCGTGAATCTGGTGCCCATCACCGTCGTCGTACGCGACGATAAGGGCCGCGCCATCGGGAACCTGACCAAGGACGATTTCCGCGTTCTCGACAATGGCAAACCGCAGGTCATCAGCCGCTTCACGATTGAGAAACCCGGCACCACCCCCGTCGTCATGGAGCCGCAAGCCGCCGAGCCCGGCGAGCTCGCGCCGCCGCCCGGCGCCCCGCCTCCGGTCATCGCCACCCGCTTCGTCGCCTATTTATTCGACGACGTGCATTTGAAATGGGAGGACCTGGTCCACGTCCGCGAAGCCGCCGCCCGCTTCCTCGCCTCCTCCCTGCAGCCCTCCGACCGGGCCGCCATTTACACCACCTCCGGCCAGACCATGCTCGAGTTCACCTCTGACCAGGACCAGCTCCAGGCCACACTGCTCCGACTGCAGCCGCGGCCCGTGACGGGCGCTGGCGCGAGCGGCCTGGACTGCCCCAACATTTCCTACTACATGGCCGACCTGTTGATCAATAGACAAGATCAGACGGCGATTCAGGCCGCCCGCGGAGAAACTATCGCCTGTGCCAACCTCAATATGCAGACCACGTCGATGGCCGTTGTGGACGGCATGTGGCAGTCCAGCGCCCTACAGGCCCTCCAGAACGGCGACCACGAAACCCGCCTCGCTCTGGACGTCCTGAGCCGCGTCGTCCGCCGCCTCTCGGCCATGCCCGGCCAGCGCAGCATCATCCTCACCTCGCCCGGCTTCATCACCCCGTTGTATTATCAGGAGCTGGGCGAAGTGATCAACCGCGCCATCCGCGCCAACGTGATCATCGGCAGCCTGGACGCCCGCGGCCTGTGGACTCCTCCCGGATTCAGCGCCGCCGATGCCACGCCTGCCGGCGGCCCCAACGTCCTCGGGATCAAGACCGGCTTCGCCAGCGACGAGGCCCTGGCCCAGGAAGAAGTTCTCTCCTCGCTCGCCGCCGGCACCGGTGGTACTTTCTTTCATAACAACAACGACCTCGCCGGAGGCCTCCGCCAGCTCGCCGCCTCGCCCGAGTTTATCTACGTCCTGGGTTTCTCACCCTCCAACCTGAAATCCGACGGCAAGTTCCACTCGCTCAAAGTCACCCTGCTTGCTTCCAAGGGCCTCAACCTGCAGGCGCGCAAAGGCTATTACGCTCCCAAGCACATGACCGACGCTGCCGAGCAGGCCCATCAGGAGATCGAGGACGCCCTTTTCAACCGCGAGGTCCTCAAGGATTTTCCGGTCGAGCTGCACACCCAGTTCTTTAAGTCCTCCGACGTCGATGCCAAGCTCTCCGTCCTCGCCCGCGTCGATTTTCACCGCCTGCGTTATCACAAGGAAGACGGCCGCAACCGCAACTCCGTCACCGTCGTCTCCGCCCTGTTCGACCCCAATGGCAACTACCTCAAGTCCTATGTGAAGGTGCTCGAATTACGCTTGAAAGACGAAACGCTCGCCAATTTCGAAAAGCGATTTGGCGCCGGCATCACCGTCAAATCCAGTTTCGACGTCAAGTCCGGCAGCTATGTCGTCCGGCTCGTCGTGCGCGATAGTGAAGGTCAGATGATGGCGGCCGAAAACGGCGCCGTCGAGATCCCCTGACCGGGGATCGGAAGTGGGGAATTCATTATGACCGGGAATTACAGGCTCTCCTTGCTGGCGGGGTTCGTCGGCCTCGTCTCCACCTTGTTCCAGGCGCCCGCCGTCGCTCAGGCGCCGCCCGCCGATGCCACGCCCGTCATCCGCGCGGAAACCCGTCTGGTCATCGTCGACACCGTTGTGACCGACAAGAAGGGCGCCTACGTCCACGATCTCACCCAGAAAGAATTCCGCGTCTTCGAGGACGGCAAGGAGCAGACCATCAAGAATTTCACCTCCGAGGCCGAAGCCGCCCAGTCCCAGTCCCAGCGCCATTATCTCGTCCTCTTTTTCGATAACTCGACCATCGACTTGGGCATGCAGGTCTACGCCCGCCAGGCCGCCGCCAAGTTCATCGACGCCAACGCCGGTCCCACCCGCCTCATGGCCATCGCCAACTTCACCGGAGCCCTGCAGATCGCCCAGAATTTCACGCCCGACGCCGACCGCTTGAAGAAGGTCGTCGCCGGCACCAAGTTCTCGACCACCTCTCCCAACGAAGACACGTCAACCATGGGGCTGGCCAACGTGAGCACGAGTCTGAGCCAGGCCGCCGCTTCTTTCGGCGTCCAGAATCTCTTCTATGCCTTGCGCACCATGGCCAAAGGCCTGGCCGCGGTCCCCGGCCGCAAGAGCCTGATCCTGTTTACTGCCGGCTTCCACCTCAACGACGACGGCATGTCCGAGCTCACTGCCACCATCAACGCCTGCAACAAAGCCAACGTCGCCGTCTATCCGATTGACGTGCGCGGCCTCATCGCCGGCCGCCTCGAGGCCCCACCGGCGCTCGATTCGGCTTCCGCCTTCCAGGCGGCCTCGCTCCAGCCGCCCGCCTCCCTTTCCACTGGGCTGGCCTCGGCTGGCCGCTCGCTCTTCCGTCTGGCGTCTTTTGTGACCACTCCGCTCGCCGCTCCGGCGGCTTTCTCGTTCGCCGGCGCACCTCCGAGCGGCGGTGGCGGCGGCAGCCCACCGAGTGGCGGCGGCGGGTCGATCGGCGGCGGTGGTGGTAGAACCTCTCCCGGCACGGGCACGGGAACCGGCACGGGTGCCGGCACCGGCACCGGCTCGGGCAAGGGCACTGGCACGGGCACGGGCACCGGTACTGGCACCGGTTCAGGTAAAGGCACCGGTGCTGGCACCGGGACGGGCTCGGGCAAAGGAGGCAGCACCGGCACCACCGGCGGCGGCACAACCACGAACCCGCTCAACAATCCGTACCTCAACAATCCCTACAACCAGTCGCGCTCCATCCTCCCGCCGGTTCTGCCTAACGTCTCTGACAATCAGCAATTCATGTACGCCCTCGCTTCCGGCACTGGCGGCTTTGTCATCGCCAACACCAACGATCTGCTGGGCGGCCTGGAGAAGATCGGCCGCGAGCAGAATGAGTTCTACTTCATTGGTTACTCCCCCGCCGAGTCTCCCGAAGGCAGTTGCCACACCATCCAGGTCAAACTCGTCGGCGTCTCCGGCTCCGTTCGCGCCCGCAGCGGCTATTGCAACGTGAAACCCCTCGACGTGCTGGCCGGCAATACCACCGAGAAGGACCTCGAAGCCCGCGCCACCGGCTCCGAGCCCGGCACCGTCCATGCCTCCATGCTCGCGCCCTATTTTTACACCGCCCCCAATGTCGCCCGCGTCAACGTCGCCCTCGAGATCCCCACCGACAGCATCAAGTTCGATAAGGAAAAGGGCAAATTCCACGCACTGATCAACATCCTCGGTCTGGTCTCCAAGTCCGGCGGCGCTGTCGCTGCCCGCTTCAGCGACACCCTCAAGCTCAGTTTCGAAAACAAGAAAGAAGTTGAAGCCTTCAAAGCCAAACCGCTGCACTACGAAAGCCAGTTCGACGTCGCCTCCGGCCAGTACACTCTCAAGGTCGTTTTCAGCACCGGCGGCGCCAGCTTCGGCAAACTCGAGTCGCCCCTGGCCATCGATCCCTACGACATTAAACAGTTCAGCCTCAGCGGCGTCGCCCTCAGCCGGGCCTTCGGCCGCGTCCAGGACCTCGGCGCCGGCCTCGACGCCGCTCTCATCGAGGACCGCAAGACCCTCGTCAGCCAGGGTCTGCAGATCACCCCGACCGGTTCCAACCTGTTCAAGAAAGACGAACCCGCGCTGCTCTACATCGAGGTCTACGCGCCCGCTCTGGCCACTCCCAATCCCCCCCTCGTCGGAGTTCAGCTCCGCATCCTGGACGGCAAGAGCGGCGAGGAGAAGGTCAACACCGGCCCCATGGGGGTGCAAAAAATGATCACCGCCGGCAACCTCGTCGTGCCCGTCGGCATGAAGCTCCCGATTGCTAATCTCGCTCCCGGCCCATACCGCGTCGAGCTTAAAGGCATTGACGCGGTCGGCCGCTCCACCTCGCTTCGCGACGCCGATATTATCGTCGAATAACCGCGCCGGTGCGGCCTGAATCCGGCCCGACCTGCGTGCCCTCGCGAACGCCCTCGTGCGCTCGGTCGCGCCACCACAGGGACCGGCTCCGTGGAAGCAATCATGGCCCACAGTTTGTGTCCATGCCCTGTTTTGCGACATGATCGCGGAGGGAGATCCTATGATGTCGCGACTGGCTGCACTGTTCCTGTTGGTAACATTCGCCGTGGCCGGCGCCTGGGCCGCGGACGGCAATCATCCGACGCTGGCCATCGGCGCGTCCGCGCCCGATTTCGCGTTGCCGGGCATCGACGGACAGACGCACAAGCTCGCCGACTACGCCGCCGCCAAGGTGCTGGTGATCGTTTTCACCTGCAACCACTGCCCGACGGCGCAGCTTTACGAGACGCGCATCAAGAAGCTGGTCGCGGATTATCGGGGCAAGGGCGTGGCCTTCGTGGCGATCAATCCGAACAGCCCCGAGGCGGTGCGCCTGGACGAACTGGGTTACACCGACGTCGGCGACGATCTGGAAGATATGAAGGTCCGCGCCGCCTATCGCCACTTCAACTTCCCCTATCTGTACGACGGCGCGAACCAGGCCGTGGCCAACGCCTACGGGCCCAAGGCCACACCGCACGTCTTCGTGTTCGACGCCCAGCGCAAACTGCGCTTCGAGGGCCGGGTGGATTCGAGCCAGCGCGAATCGCTGGTGAAAACGCACGAGACGCGCAACGCCATCGACGCCCTGCTCGCCGGCCGTCCCGTCGCGGTCGAGCACACCGGCGTGTTCGGGTGTTCGACCAAGTGGCTGTCCAAAAAAGCCAGCCGGCTGGAGTACCTGCAAAAGGTGGAGGCCGAGCCGGTGAAGCTCGCGGACGCCTCGACCGCGGAGCTGAAGAAGCTGCGCGCGAACGCGACGGATAAGGTGCTGCTGGTCAATTTCTGGGCCACCTGGTGCGGCCCCTGTAAGGTCGAGTTTCCAGACCTGCTGACGACGTGGCGCATGTTCCGCGGCCGCGATTTCGACTTGGTGACGGTAGCGGCGAACCTGCCCGACGAGAAGCCGGGCGTGCTGAGGTTCCTGGAAAAGCAGCACGCCTCGACGCGCAACCTGCAGTTCGCCAGCGACGATACCTACGCCATGCAGGCCGCGTTCGACGCCAAGTGGGACGCGGGCGTGCCCTTCACCATGCTGATTGCGCCCGGCGGCCAGGTGCTGTACCAGAAGATCGGCGAGGTGGACATCCTCGAACTGCGGCGCATCATCCTGGCCAATCTGCCGGATGCCGACTACCTCGGCCACCGCGCCTACTGGGCTTCGAAATAGCTGATAGCGGGGTTCCCAAAAGAAAATCGCCGGCCGTATCTTGGCGGAACGGCCGGCGGGCGAAACCTTGAGTACAAGGTGGAGTGGGCCCCTTCCCGGTCGACGAAGGATAACCGTCTACCACGAGAAAGTGCTGTCTTCCAGCGCTTTCGATTGTAGCCGGTTTTGCGGTTTCTGTAAACAAAAATTGAAAAAATTGTTTGAAACAGAATTTGAGTGCACCGTGCGCCGATGCCGGATCCCCGGATGTGGCCCAGGGCCTGGCGCGGCGGGAATGCGCCATCGGCGGACCGTGTTTTCACCATCGAAACGCCGTGTTCGTACGGTGATTGCACGGGGAAGTCACGGTGTTTTGCGGTGTTGTCCACCGGCCGGACGTGGCTACTCGTGGGCGGAGGCGCGCGTGAGGCGGTCGCGGATGCCGGCCCAGGCGTCGAGCTCGGGCACGCGTTCGACGGCGATCCAATCGTAGCCCTGGCCGTCGAGCTCATGCAGCGTTGCATACAAAGCGGCGGCGTAGCGCTTGGGGTCGGCGGACATACGGACT
>CAWIQF010000033.1:0-9550 GCA_963838205.1 Terriglobia bacterium
GAAATCAGCGCCGTACTGGCGCAGAGTCTGGGCAACGCAGGCGCAGCTGCACTTTCGCCTGATTCCAATATCGGCAGCGCCGCGCCCGCCATTAAAGATCAGTCGGTCAGCTTCGATGGCGATCTCGTCCGCGGCCAGTTCCTCACCGAAATCGCAGGCAAGGACGTATGGATCAGCGTCTCCGGCCACATCGGCGAAAAAGACGGCTACGCCACTTTCGATCCCACGGAATTCAAAGTCGGAGACCTGACCGTCCCCGTGTCGCTCGTGAATCCTACGCTGCAGAAGAAACTCAACGACGAACGCGATCACCTCAAACTCCCCGACAACGTCGGGGGCGTGAAAGTGGAAAACGGCGAACTGGTCATGAGGGGAAATAATAAGAAAATTGCAGATTAAAGAAGGAAGCCATGTGCGTGACCACGATGTCGGAGGCGGCACAGGGACCTTGCAGGGGCACTAGCCGGGCCTTCCACGTGATCGCAGGCTCTGATTGAACTGGCTCTTTAGCTTCCATGTTGGGGCATATCGGCCCCGACACGAAAAAACTGAGCGATTTCCAGGGACGCCGCGCTATTTCAGACCCACGAGCAACCACAGCCCCAAGGCGAGAGCGGCGAAGCCGATGGCCTCGAGCGCCAATTGCCGCATGGCCCGGCTGCGCCAGCCAGAGCAGGCCCGAGCGTTGGCAGCCGCGCCGGCCCGGCCGCTGAGGTATTTCTGCCCGGCCTCGTCGGCCAGCAGAATGGAGGCCGCAAACTCGCCGTGCAACGCCTCGTCGAGCCTCGCGGCGCAGCTCCGGCGGCACCTCTTCGAGTGAAGCGAAATTGCGCATCTGGCCGTCGCGGCCGGTCACGACCATCAGGGATCGATAAACGGGATCGGAACGCTTCTCCGGCATGCTCACAACTCCCCGCCCGCCGCGGCGCTGACCGGAACCGGCGCCACCTTCTGACGCCCGCGCTCCATGACCACCTGGATGAAGCCCAGCCCGGCCTTCGATAGCGCCTTGTCGCGGCGGTAGACCAGTCCCAGCCGCCGTATCAGCGGCTCCGGCCCCAGCGAGACGGCGGCGAACTGGCCGGCCTCCAGACCCTCCTGGAAGTGCGACACGGCCATAAACGAGATGCCCATTCCGGCCAGGACGAAGCGCTTGATCATCTCCGTCGAATCCAGCTCCATCGAGATCTGCACCTGGTCCTCCACCGGCTCGAGCCAGGCGTTCACTCGAGCCCGCGTCGCGCCGCCCTTGGGCAGCAGCAGCATCTGGCCGACGAGCTCTTCGCAGCGCACCGCGGGGCGCCCGGCCAGACGATGGCCGGCTGGGAGTATCAACTTTATCTCATCGGTATGGATTGGCAGCACCTGCAGCTTTTTCTCCTGGATCGGCAGTTGCGTGAAGCCGAAATCGGCCAGATTATCCATCACCGACTCGACCACGTGCCGGCCGTAACTGCGGTCCACCATCAGTTGGACGTTGGGGAAGAGCTTTTTGAATTCGGAGAAGACGGTAGGCAGAACATAGATGCAGGTGGCCTCGTTGGCGGCGATCACCAGTTCCCCGCGCGGCACGCGGTCGAGTTCGTTGATCGCATCCTGGGCCCGGCGGCGCAGATCGAGAATCTGTTCGGCATACTCGCTCAGGATTTTGCCCGCCGCGGTCAATTCGATTCGCGTCCCCAGGCGCTCGAATAACGAGCAGTTCAGTTCCTGTTCGATCTGCCGCACCTGAGCGCTGATGGCGGGCTGCGTGCGGTAGCACGTCAGCGCCGCCTTGGAGAACGACTTCAGGCGCACAATCTCGAGGAAGGTATGAAGCTGGTCGAGATCCATTCGCCCTCCAATGGCACACTCCTATTATCATCGGTTTTTCATCCGCCGAAACCGGCTTCATATTACGATACCGGTGGAGAAGACCCGATGAAGGTCCGATGGGAGTTTATCAGGTGCAATCGGCCACTCCGGCAAGGCCTGCCGGGATCCTCAAATAGGAGCCCATCCGATGAGGAGTGTCCCCCGGCCCGGCGCGGGACGCCACGTCCAGGCGTGGGGACGGCCGTCCGCCTGGCCCGCCCGGCAGGACACGCGCGAATCTACAGCCCTCGGGAATGTGCTATTTGGGAGTCCGCCATTCCAACTGGCGTGAGTTGGAGGAGGTCACAAGCGTGGTCCCACTGCACCCCATCAATGCGACGTAAGGCTGTGGCGCGCCGTTGCTCCACGTGCCCTGCGTCCGGTCCAACGTGCTGACAACCGAGGATCTGGGGCCGGATTGGAAAGATACCCAGACGCTGTTATCGTCGCACAAAGCCATACCCTGCGTGTCGTTGAGGGCGACAGGGAACGGATAGGTTGCCAGTCGCTTCCCATCCAGGGAAAACTCCGTGTAATGGTGTGAAAGGGGAGAGAACCATCCCACGCGATCCTTCGAGGCGACGAGAATCGAGCCTCCTACAGGCCCCTGTCGGCCGGGAAACAGCGTTCGAGGAACGGCGCCGCCGAGCAACCTCCCGGTCTTATCAAAGCGCCGCACGATTAGGTAACCGTCCTCATCTCCTTTGTAGCCGCCCTCTGGGCGCACTTCCATTCCCACCGTCCAGACAGTGCCATCGGCAGCGAACGTCAGGGCGTGCGGCGCATAGGGATTCGTGCGCACAACGGTCTGAGTGGCGCCATCGGGTGAGATGATGTTCAGGAACCTGCCAACGTGGTCGCCGCCGTCCCACGCCAGGCCGGTGACGGCGAGGGACCCGTCCGGGCCTCTGGCAAAATCGTCGCTGATAACCTGGAGGTGCCGCGCGCCCAGCGCTTGCACTACGACGCGCTCGATCTCCGCTCCCGACTCATCCTGAACGTGCAGGATCGGGGCGCCGGATTCGTAGGCTTCGATGCTCAGGTAGGCATTCCCGCTCCACACCCCCACGGGATCCCCGCCGGCCGGCGGTCTCGACAACAGAGTCGTTCGAACAACCGTCTGTGCACAGATGCCGCCCAACAACGTTACAGCCATGACGGCGCCCCCCGCCGCCCGATGAAACGCAGAACCAGAACCCGTGCGCGCCATTTTCGTCATCTCCTTGAAGATATTGACGCTCCCCGGCCGCCCACCGTGGAGCGAACCACTCTCGCCTGCCCCGTCGAGACTCGTGTCGGGGCCCCGCGGTCATCCTCAATACCCGCCTGGACAGCCTACGGGAGATTACCGTTGTCGCACCACGGATAGGCCAGGCCGCAACTCTTTTCGCCCGATGTGTCCGGGCAGTATGTCGGCGGGTATTGGAATCCCCCGTCGTAATAATCCGGGTCGGGCACCGTGGTCCACATCAAATTTCCGTTGCAAGTGCCCCCACTGGAACATTCATACCTTGCCGACCGCCAGTACGCTCCCGTACAGCCTGGCGCGGCGTAAACAGTGGTCACCCCCAACAGGCGCTCAACCCACGTTAAGCCTGTGGCCGCCTCATGCGCGGTGCAGGTCGAGCGCGGACGCTGGCGCGCCTGGATCCACTGAAGGGAGTATCGGGGATTCGCTTCTAGAACCTCAAATAAGGACCCCAAGCGAGCCCCGGCGAGTATCTTGATTACCTTGGTGTCCGGTCTTGCCAGCGGCGGAGCGCTCTTACTGCTGGCTTCCGCAGGGCTTGCCCGCATTAGCGCGGCGCCACCAACCGCTAAAAGCACAATACTTGCGGAGATAAGCACCCGCTCTCCGCATCTGCATATAGAAGGTCGCATTACCCGCACCTCCACCCCGACCTCTATACCGCTATTGACAAGAAGTCAAGCCTATCTTCGCGCTACTGAGCACTTGCCTCATCTCGAGGTATAGATTACCATCATGCCTATGGCAAAGAAGGGCTGGATTGGGATTGCCGCCGCGGCGGCACTGGTTTTATGCGTCGCTGTAAGCGCGCAGAGCGAGTCGAAAGACAAAGTCGAACGAGGCCGCTATCTGGTGGAAGAGATTGGCAAGTGTCAGGACTGCCACACGCCCCGTCTGGAGAACGGCGAGTACGACCGGACAAAATGGCTTCAAGGCGCCATGATCGACTTCAAGCCGACGCACCCGGTGCCGAAGTGGGAAGATATGGCGCCCGGCCTGACCCGCAGCGGCCGCAGCCAGAAGTGGGGCGAGGAGGGGGTCGCCAAATTCCTTGAAACCGGCCTCGGGCCCAAAGGCCAAAAGGCCGATGCGCCAATGCCACTCTATAAGATGAAGCACGAGGACGCGGCGGCCATCGCGGCCTACCTGAACAGCCTGGAATAGCCGCGCGACGCCGTGAACAACTCGGTGTTTGGGCGGCGGGTCAGTCTCCGTAAACGCCGTCTTCCTGCCGCCATGATCTTTTCTCCGTCCCACGCCCGAGCTTTTCTTCCCGGAGGGGGAGGGGGAGGGTTATCCTTTGATTCCATGGGGACGGACTCCAAGGAGCCCACGCTGATTGGGTGACCCGACGATCATCAAATCCCGACAGCGCGATCCAACATTCGCGGCGAGTTATGCCCGCACGGAAGCGGCTCGATCCATCGAGGTGCCCTGCCAGGAGTGTGGCCGGAGTGTGCTCTCGCGCCTAGCACTCAAGACGTCGCATTAGGTAATCCCGGGTCCATGGTGCATCTCGACGGCGAAGCCTTGCGACAGAACCTGGTCGGCCCCACGCGCGGAGCGGGCGCGGAGCAACCCGGAGCCACGATCAAAACCGGCACGGGTGGCCGAGCCTCCGGTGACGCTGATCGTTTTTATTTGCAACGTTACCAGCTTCGGCGCCCGGCCGCCTGATCGGTGGGTATGGTGTTGGCCAAACGCGCACCGCTAGACTATCCCTATGACTCAGCAATCGCAGAAAGCGAGACGCCGTTTTCACGCTCACGTAGAGACGCGGGCAGATTCGCTCAACGGGATTCTACTGGCAGTCTTCTGGCAAAGGTTGCTCGGATACTGCGTCAACCTGCTGCTCGCTGTGGTCATCTGGGGGCCTGTTGAATACTCGTGGCGCCGCTTTCTGCTTCATCAGACCGACATTCACGCCGTCTGGGACTTTCACGAACCCGGGAACATTGTTGTGATGGTGCTCTATTTGGGATTGGCGAATTATTTGGGCAACGGTCAAACGCCAGGCAAGTGGGTTGCGCGCACAAGAGCTATGTCGCTTACGGGCGAACGCATGGGACTGTGGCAATCCATCGAGCGCGGGCTGGGGTATGGAGCTGCGGTGCTGGAGTTAGGTCTGGGGTTCTTGCAGTTCTTTTGGGACCGTAATCGGATGTGTGCACAGGACCGGCTTGCCGAGACGATTGTGATCGACGTGAGAAAGCCGAAGGAGAACGCCGTCACCGAACGGGCGCAGCCTGACTCGGAGGCACGGTTGCAGCAGGAAATGTTGGTCATGAAGAAAGACGCCGAAGCCGAGAAACGGTTCGGCGAACTGCGCGTGAAAACGCTCGAAGACACCGTTACCCATCAACAGACACAGATCGCGGCCTTGGAGAAGCAACTGGCCGACGCCAAGCAGCAGGTAGAAGACATTTCCGAAAAAGCCATCGAAAGTGCCGGCGGTGCCAGGGCGCTCGCCCACATCAATCAAATTGCGATGGAGCAGGCCAAGAACGGGCCCCAGGGATGATCGAAAGCTGGCGGGTTTCGCTCAGCGCGCCGGAAAGCGGAAACGGGAAAGGGACGTCCCCCGATTTCGACGCACCCGGTGCCGAAGTGGGAGGATATGGCGCCCGGCCTGACCCGCAGCGGCCGCAGCCAGAAGTGGGGCGAGGAGGGGGTCGCCAAATTCCTTGAAACCGGCCTCGGGCCCAAAGGCCAAAAGGCCGATGCGCCGATGCCACTCTACAAGATGAAACACGAGGACGCGGCAGCCATCGCGGCCTACCTGAACAGCCTGGAATAGCCGCGCGGCGTCGGGAAAAGCACGGTAATTGGGCTGTGTTTTACCGCGAGTTCACCGTGATTTTGTGAAGCGTTTTACCGTGATTTAATCGTATTTTACCGTGATTCGCCGTTAAATCACGGTGTTCAGGCAGTGCTTTCACGGTGATTTGGCGGTGATTTCACGCCTCCGCGGCGCGGCGGCCGGGCCGCGGTCAAACATCATTTCTTGCGCTGCGGCGTGGCCTCGGGCCCCTGGATGATCTTGATGTTGGCGGGCAGCGTGAACTTCTCGTCGGTCACGCCAGTGTCGATGTCCACCGATTCGCAGAAGATCTCGTAGATGCGCTCGCCGTTGTGCTCGCGCAGAGTCACCCACGGCCATTTCACGCCTTTGGTGTCGCGGAATTTGGAGAAAACGGTTACCTCCTCGTCGCGCTCGTGCGTGACTGCGTTGCGCCGGAACCACGACTGGCGCACGGGATAGTGCGTGGATTGTTCAAAATAAACCGTCACCGTGCGGTTGTCGTTGTCGTAGATGTCGACCACGTCGACGGGCACGTTGTTGTAGAGCTCGATGCCGCGCGATTCGAAGCCCATGCCGGGCTCCTTCAGACGCATCCGCAAAATATAGAGCACGTTGTGCAGCAGGCTCTCGCGGTACCGCGCATAGTCTTCATCCGGGATCGGCTTGGCGCCGCGGAAGGTGACGTTGAAGCCGCGATTTTCATCGAGCAGCACGTAGGCCGATTCGTCTTTGCCGAAGACCCAGGTCTGGCGCTCGCGCTGGCCTATGAATGCGGCCACGGGCGGATCGGGCGCGATGAGATAGCGGGTGTAGATCCGCGCCCGGGACAGGCCGGCGAGCTTTTCATTGAAGAAACTGTAGGCCCGGCCTTCCTCGATCCGGTCGTGCATTTCGAGGAACCGGTCGCCGCCCAGAGCGGCGAGGCTCTGCAGGACGAGTTCCTTGCCCTTGGCGGCGGGATCGTCGGCGGGCGCCGGCGCGGCGGCCCGGGCGGATGAACGAGCGGCGAGAAGAGTAGCGCAAGCGAGCACAATGGAGGCGAATCTCACGCTCCGATTGTAGACTGACGCGCCGGGCGAACAAGTAGAGAATGCAGGAACGGCTGAAAAAGTGAACTGGCGGCGCTCACTCTGCTTCCGTAAAGCCCTCGAAATCAGCGCTTTCCCTAGTTCTAACGGATGTTGCAATTCAAGCGCTGGCTGGTGAACATAGAGAGTAGGAACGGCGCGGTCGAGCACGCGCCAGGGCTCCCTATAAGGACGGGATGGCATTCGATTACGCGTCGCGGGGATTGAACCCCGAGGAGACAATACAGGTCCGATTCGCGGCCGAGCTGTTCGCCTGGATGCAGCACCCCGTGGTGGCGCAACAAGGGCGGCGCGGGATGGCGCGGTTTCTGGAAGAGCTGGCGCTGCCGTCCGCGACGCTGCCGGATCCGGATGGCGGGCCGGAGGCCGCGCTGAGGCGGATGTGTGAGAACGATGCCGGGGTCCGTCTGAGGCTGGGGCAGGCGTTGCGCCATGCGCCGCTGTATCTGGAGTTGTCCGCGTTGGCGCTGCCGCAATTCGCAATGGCGGGCCGGTACGAGCACGCCGCGTGGTTGTATCTGATGCCTGGAGCGGCTCGCAAACTGGCCGCGCAGCACCTGGGCGCGGTCGAGTGCCCGGCAGCGGCCGCGGCGGAGTTCCTGGAGACGCTGGAGCGCGCTGCCGCCGATCAGGCAGCGGTGACCGAGACCGGCGCGCCGCAGGCGTCGTAGACTGCCCAAACCCCTTCAAACACCTTGTCCCAGGTAGCGGCTTCGGCCGCCTCGCGCGCGCGTTGTGCCATGGCCAGGCGCGTTTCCGTTTCAGCCACCAGCCGCGCGCATTGGACGGCAAAGGCCTCCGGCGCGGCGCCGACCAGTCCGTTAACGCCAGCCCGCACGAGGAACTTCGGGCCGCCGCCGGCCGTCACCACGCACGGCACGCCCGAGGCCATGGCCTCCTGGATGACGTTGCCGTAAGTGTCGGTTTCACTGGGGAAAGCGAACAGGTCCAGGTTGGCGTAGAACTCGGCCAGGGCCTCTCCTTTCAGGACTCCGGCCATATGGCAGCGGCGCAGGCTGCGGCGCAACCACTGCTCCTCCTGGCCGTGGCCGGCAATCCAGATTTCGGAGTTCGTGAGACCCTGCCTCTCGAGCTCGTCCTCGACGGTCTTGAGCCAACGCACACCCTTTTCGGGCGACAGCCGCCCACTGTATCCGATGCGCACGACGTCGTCCTGCCGGTTGCGCCGGGAGGGATGATACACGCTCGGTGTCAACGCCGCGTTTCATCAACGCGCTGGGCCGTCCGGTGGTCCGCTCGAGCAGCGCGGTCAGCTCGGGGTTGGGCGCGAGAGTGCGCTGCGCGAAGCGGTAGAACAGCGTGGTCGCGCGCAGGGACAGGCTTTCAGCGGCACGGCCGGCGGCTACTGCTACGGACGGCCCCAGCCAGCCCAGCTTCTGCCGCAGCCGGCGTCCGGCGTACTCATGAATGTTGGTATGCCAGGAAGCCACCAGCGGGATGTGGAAGCGGCGCGCAGCCCAGACGCCCAGAATGCCGTGGTGGCTGGGCCCGGTGATGTGAATCACGTCGGGTTGGAAACGCTCGAGCTCGGCCGCGAGCAGCCGGCGATGGCGTAGCGAGCGCAGGTCGAACCGAAGATCGGCTTCAAGCCAAAACGCAGCGCGACTCAGGGCCAGTTCCACGCGCCGCACCGAGCCCAGGTCCCACGCGCGCGTCTCAGGCCCGGCATGGACGCTGAGCAACGGATAGCCGCGGCGCTGGGCGAAGCTCTCCAGCATGCGGCTGGTGAGCGCCACGCCGTTGACCTCGTGGAAACTGTCGGCGAAAAAGGCGACTCGCGGCACCGGGTTACCGCATTATGCCAGTTCCTGGGCCGGAGGCGCCAACTGCCGCAGGGCGGCGCGCAGGCCGCGGTTGTCGAGCAGCAGGCAGGAGCCGGCGAAGGCCCGGACCACGAGCGGCTGGTGGCGATCGGGCCACAAGCTGGAGAGCGATTCGACGGCGCCGGTGACGGCATCGCGATAGAAGACGCGATCGCTCCAGCGGACCCAGCCATGGGTGTGGGCCGCGTTGTCACGCATCACGTCGGCGATCATTTTCAGGATGCGCGCGACGATCGGCTCGCGGTACTGCGGCATCACCAGGACGTGCGAACGGCCGTAGTCGCGGACCTCCTCGACGAATTCGCCGAAGGTGTCCGAGTTGGTGAGATTGATCAGCGCGTTGGGTTCCGCGCAGTGGCGGTCGCCGCCGGAAACGACCGGGCGCGCGAACGACTCGGCCAACGCGGCGACGCGGCGATTCTCGCTCCACGGGCGCAGTCCATTCAGCTCGAGCGCGTGCAGGAAGGGGCTGTAACGCCGCAGAAACTGCTCCGCGATGGAATTGTGAACCGGCTTGCCAACGCCCTTCTCGTCCCAATAGGGATGATTGAAAACGACCAGCGTGTCGGGCTCCTCGTTGAGCCAGACGAGCATGTCTGCAAGGTCGTCTTCGCGCGGATTGGCGGTGAAAGCGGCCAGCGATTGCATGCATTGCGCGGCCCGGCGCGGCGGCAGGTTGTGCACGCCCAGGTGCAAAATGACGCCGCGATAG
>CAWIQF010000034.1:0-41400 GCA_963838205.1 Terriglobia bacterium
GCTGGAGACCGCGCGGGCGCTGAAGGCGGGACCGAAGCTGAAGAACGACATCATTCTGCTCGTTCGACGTGGAGGAGACGGGCATGACCGGCGCGGCCGCGTTCGTCAATCAGCACCGCTGGCGCAACGACGTCGCCGTGGCGCTGAATTTCGAGGCGCGGGGCACGCGCGGGCCGGTTTTCATGTTCCAGACGAGCGCGGGCAATGGTGCGCTGATTCGCGAGTTCGCCGCGGCGGCGCCGTATCCGCAGGCCAATTCGCTGACCTACGAAATCTACAAACGGCTGCCTAACGACACCGACATGAGCGTGTTCAAGGGCCACGGCTATGCCGGGCTGGACTTCGCGTTCATCGACAATGTGCTGGCCTATCACACGCCGTTCGACAACCTGGCGCACCTGGACCCGGCGACCGTGCAGCATGCCGGCAGCTACGCGCTGGCGCTGGCGCGCCGCTTTCGGGCGACGCCGACCTGATAAAGCTCCGGCTCCTGCAACCCGACGCGACCTACTTTTCGGCGGGCGGCACGTATCTTCACTACCCGGCGTATTTCACGCTGCCGCTGTGCTTCGCGGCGCTGGCGCTGGTGTGGCTGGTGGTGCGGCGGCGATGGCATGAGGGCGCGCTCACGTTGCGAGGCGTCGCCGCGGGGACACTGGCGTGCCTGGCGGCGGTTGGCGCCGCCGCGCTGCTGATGGGGTGGGTGTGGCGGCTGATACGCGTGATGCATCCGGCCTACGATGCACTGCCGCAGGGCGATGTGTACAGCCGCGACTGGTACATCGTGGCGTACTTCGGCATCACGCTGGCGTTGTTTCTGGGCGCGATGGCGCTGGCACGCAGGTTCGGATCGGAGACCAGTTTCGCGGCGGGGGGACTGGTGCTGGGCGCGCTGCTGCTGATTCCCGTCGCCGCGCTGGCGCCGGGCGGGACGTACATGTTGCTGTGGCCGCTGATTGGCGCAACGCTGGCGCTGCTGGCGCGGCCGAAGCGCCCGCTTCTGGCCACGGCGCTGTGCCTGCCGGCGGTCCTATTGATGCTGCCGTTTGCGTGCAGTGCCTTCATCGGCCTGCTGATGCGCGCCGCGGGGCCGTCGAGCGCGTTGTTTGCGCTGCTGCTGACGCTGGCGGCGGTACCGGTGGCGGCGCTGGCCGGAGCGCGGCCGGCGCGCTGGATTCGGCCCTGCGCGGGCGTGGTGGTGCTGGCGCTGCTGGGCGGCGCATGGACCAATCGATTCGACGCGGCGCATCCGCGCGAGGACGATCTGAGTTACGTCGCCGACGTGGACGCCGGCAACGCCTGGTGGGTCAGCCGGACACACGGCTCCGACCCGTACCTGGAACAGTTTTTGGGTGCGTCGCCGGAAATGGTGGATCCGTGGTACGACCTGCCTGGCGCGACGCAGCGCCACGCGGCGCCGATGATCGATGCCGCCGCGCCGGTGGTGACGGTGGATCACGATACGACCGAGCACGCAAAGCGCGTGATCGGCCTGCGGATCGCATCGCGCCGCGGGGCGCAGATGTTCTTCATCCAGATGCTGAACGATTCCGATGTCATCCGCGGGTCGGTGGAAGGCATCCCATGGTTTCGGGAAGGACGCGCAACCGACCGTGCCGGATGGCGCGGCAAGCCGTCGATTCTATATACGTGTCCGGGCGACGACGGCGCGGAGTTGGAGTTTCAGCTCAAGGCCGGCAAGGCGCTTAAACTTAGAGTGCTGGAGCCGGTGGCGGGCCTGCCGCAGGGTGCTGCGTTCCAGTGGAAGCCACGCGGGCCGGGGCTGCTGGCCGCGCCGGCCTCGCCTTTCAACGACGATACAGTGGTGGTGAAGACGTATCAGTTCTGAGCGGCGACTGCCGTCAGAAGAGAAACTTCAGACCGGCCGCGCCCCAGGCTTTGGGCGTGAGGAAGCCGTCCTCGTAGTAGGTCTGGTTCAGGGCGTTGTCCACTTTCGCGTAGAAGCGCAGGGAGCGGTGTTCGCCGACGGGCAACGTGTAGCTGAGGGCCAGGTCGAGGCGATGCGGACCGGGGAACAGATAGGGCCGGTTGCCGCCCGCCGAGTCGATGTAGAAGACGCCGGAGGTGTAGTCCGACGCGCCCATGAATGTCGCCGTCAACTGCATCCGCTTGCCGAGTTCCTGGGTTGCCACGAGCGAGGCCGCATGGGGGAAGACGCGGATCGATTGCAGGAACGGACCGATGAGCTGCGGGGTCTTCTCAATCGCGTTGGTGTAGACGTAGCTGGCTCTCAGCAGCATGGTGCGCCAGGGCGCGCTTCACCCGCGACCTCAACGCCGCGCGCGATGCCGCCGCCTGCGTCGATGTAGCCGCCGTAGCGTCCATAGGGGTCGTTGGCCGGCGTGGCGCCGTAGGCGATGACGTTCTGTAGGCGCGTGTAGAAGTACGACGTACTCAGTTTCAGACGATGCGAGGCGAAGTACTGATCGAAGCCGAAGTCGAAGGCGAGGGTGCGCTCGGGGCTGAGCTGCGGATCGCCGAGGGCGTAGAAAGAGCCGCCGTAGAAGTAAGTGCCGAAGCGCTCATAGGGCGACGGGGAGCGGTAGCCGTTGCCAACGTGCGCGCGCAGCTTGGTCTGCGGTGCGCGCAGGAAGTAGCTGACGGAGGCGTCGCCGGTGTAGGAGTTGGCGGGACTGGTGAGCGGCGCGCCGGCGTAAATCGCGGTGCCGCCGGCGAAGCCCGGTGCGGAGAGATCGTAGCGCGTGATGCGGCCGCTGAGTGAGAACTGCAAACGATCGTCGAGCAGGCGGAGCTGATCCTGGGCGAAAACGGCATTGCTGGACTGCGTAACGTTGGTCGAGGCGTTGGTGCGCTGGGTTGGGTCGGGGTTCTGATCGAGGCTGGTGTTGGTGAAGGCCTCGCGCTCAAGTTCGTAGCCCGCCGTCACGAGGTTGTGAGGCGAGACGGCGATGTCGGCGCGCGCGTTGAGCGTATCGGTGCGGCCGCGATAGTAGTCGGTGGTGTTGAAGGCCGGCTGGTAGCCGGTGCCGGCGGGACCGTTGGTGTAGTTGCGGTCGTCGAGCAGATCCTGGAACGAGACGCGCACGGTCACGCGCGAGCTGAGCAGGCGCTGGAACGACAACATGGTGGTGGTGAGATTGACCGCCTCGCGATCGTCGGGGTCGCTGAGATTGGGCGCGAAGGTGGCATTTCCCCAGGCAAACGGCAGGCCCGCATTGGCGAGCGCGACCTGGGACGGCGCGAGCGGGATGGACGGCACGACGCCCGTGGCCGGGAGATTCGCATCGGGTCCGGCGTAGGGCGAAGCGTCGATGCCGTCGATGGTCTCGAAGGCCAGCACGCGCGCTGTCAGCGAGGTGCGCTCATCGGGCCGCCAACTGAGCATCGCCTGCTCGCTGGTGTCGCGCATGTTTTCGATGCCGCCGACGCCGCCGCTCACATTGAGGTGCGAGGCCGCGAGGCCATACTGCCACTGGTCGTGGTGGAATCCACCGCCCAGGCGCAGGTCGCCGTAGCCGTAGCCCAGTCCGCCGCCCTCGCCGCCGGCTTCGCCGTGCAGAGCGCCGCCGCCGGAGTCGGTGACGACGTTGACCACGCCGCCGATGGCGTTGGTGCCGTAGAGCGAAGAGCCGGAGCCGCGCAGGATTTCGAGGCGGTCGGCGCCGGCGAGCAGCAGGTTGCTGAGAAACGCGGTGGAGTCGCCCTGGGGGCTTGCGACGTCGCGCAGCCGCATGCCGTCGACGAGCACGCTGGTGTCGTCCGCGGGCAGGCCGCGCATCTGGATGCGCGTAAATTCACCGGGACCGCCGAGCTGCTGGACGCGCAGGCCGGGCACTTCGCGGAGCGCTTCGGTGAGCGAGTTGACTTCGCGACGATCGAGCTCGGCGTGGTCGACGACATCCATGGCCTTGCCGGTCTCGACCGTCGATTGCGGCGTCGAGGACGCGGTCACTTGCACGCGGCTCACGAGCCCGCGCAGGTCCAAGGTCAGATCCTGTTTTGTATCCTGACCAGGGGCGATCTGCACTTCGACCGGGCTGGCCTGGTCCAGCCCCGCGGTGCGCGCTTCCAAGAGATACGCGCCGGGGAGCAGCCGCTCGAAGCGGTACTCACCCTGCGTGCTGGTCTCGGTGGTTTGTTGGGCCGCGTTATCGCGGCTGTAAAGCCTGACGGTGGCTGCGGGCACGACCGCGCCGGATGGATCGAGCACGCGCCCGGTGATGGTGGTTTGCCGCGTCTGCTGCGCCATTCCGGCGCAGGCCAACGCGGCCAAAAAAACGAAAGAAAAAATGAACTGTCGCACGCGCCCCTCCCTCGAGAGCTGCATTGATTTCCGCACCCGATGGGGGCGCGGGCGACAGGCAGGTCTTCGGACTTGCGGGCGTGAACTCCGGTGAAGGAGCTGTTCCTACTGGCCGCGGCTTCCCGGGCGTCTCATGGTGGCGCCCAGTGCCTACTCGTGCGGCGGTCGTTCCCGTTTACCGCTGCGGGGCAGTCCCGGATTCTCACCGGGTTCCCTCTTTCGTGGCGCCGGCGTACGGCCTGCGCCAACCCGTGCATTTGCGAGTATATCTTCCATTTTCGGCCGGGGTCAATGGCGAGGCGACGGCGGCGACGGCGTGTGGCGACCGCATGCGAGAGAGGAAGTTCCAAGGAATACACTCCACTTCTTGGGACGAGGCGCGATACTCTTGTGAGGCGGGTTCTGCGCACGCGCAAGAGCCTCTAGCCAACGGCGAACAAAAGGTGTAAGGTAGAATAATCACCCCGTCGGAAGAGCGTGCATTAGGGAGACAGCGGCATGGACGAAAAAGAAAAGCAGCGCATGCTGGCCGTGACACTGGGCCAGATCGAGAAGCAGTTCGGCAAAGGGACGGTGCAACGGCTGGGGGCGCACGAGGCTTCGGTGCAGGTGAGCGTTGTCTCCTCGGGTTCGGTGACGCTGGACGCGGCGCTGGGCGTGGGCGGGTTCCCGCGCGGGCGGATTGTGGAGGTTTTCGGGCCGGAATCGTCGGGCAAGACGACGATCGCGCTGCAGGCGCTGGCGCAGGCGCAGAAGGCCGGCGGGATGGTGGCGTTCGTGGACGTCGAGCACGCGCTGGATCCGACGTACGCCCGCAAGCTGGGAGTGGACACGGACAATCTGCTGGTTTCGCAGCCCGATTATGCCGAGCAGGCGCTGGAGATCGTGGCCGCGCTGATCGCGTCGAACGCGATCGACATGCTGGTGGTGGACTCCGTGGCGGCGCTGGTGCCCAAGGCGGAACTCGAAGGTGAGATGGGCGACTCGTTCATGGGCGTGCAGGCGCGGCTGATGTCGCAGGCCATGCGCAAGCTGACGGGGATCGTATCCAAATCGAACACGTGCCTGATTTTCATCAACCAGATTCGCGAGAAGATCGGCGTGATGTTCGGCAATCCGGAGACGACCACGGGCGGGCGGGCGCTGAAGTTCTACTCGAGCGTGCGGCTGGACGTGCGGCGCATCGCGGCGATTAAGGACGGCGATGTCGTGGTGGGCAACCGCACCAAGGTGAAGGTAGTGAAGAACAAGATGGCGCCGCCGTTCCGCGAGGCCGAATTCGACCTGATGTACGGCGAAGGGATCAGCCTGGTGGGCGATCTGCTGGACGTGGCGAGCGAGAAGAACATCGTCGAGAAGAGCGGGAGCTGGTACAGCTACCAGGGCGAGCGGATCGGGCAGGGGCGGGAGAATGCGAAGCAGTTCCTGCGCGACCACCCGGAGACGCTGGGGACGCTGGATGCGGCGGTGCGGCAAGCTTTGGGCCTGGCGGCGCCGGCAGCCGCGGTGACAGCGCCGATTGTGCCGGATGTGCCGCGGGCGGCGGCGCGGGGCATGAAGGCGTAGCGCCGATTGCCGGTGAGGAGACACGACGAAACCAGTCCCTCTCGGTCGCGGCTCGGTAACACTCACGGCACTTAACAACGCGAAGAACCGCTCCTTTCAGTCGCGGCTCCGTCAGACAGGCGCGGCTCGGTTTCGATTGCGAAGTTCGAAGCGGCGCGCGGGGTTTCCAGCATAGGCTGCTAGGCTGGTAGTTGATCCCTGTAACACAGATGAAGATGCTGAGCCGAGTGGCCGTGGCCGCGTTCCTGTTGTGCGCGCAGGCTGCGCCGGGCGGAGCTGTTCGCGGAGAATCCGGGCAAGCCATTTCAAGAGACAGCGGTCGAACGGCGGCGACTGATGGTGCCGCAAACGCCGCTCATACCGGTGTCTTCGCAAGACCCGCTGATGCTGATGTTGTCGTCAACCCCGCTCCCACAAACGCCGCTCGTGAAGATGTTGTCGTCAACCCCGCTAATAGCGGTGTTTTCGCGAGCCCCGCTGATACTGATATTGTCGTCAACGCCGCTCATGAGGATGATGTCCGGGCTGAGAGCGCGGGCGCGGATGGCGGGGCGGGATGGATTGCGGCGGGCCCGTGGGGCGGCGGAGCGACGGCGGTGGCGGCGAACGCCGCGAATCCGCGGGAGCTTCTGGCCGGCGCGCGAAACTCGCTGGTGTATCGATCGGCCGACGGCGGCGCGAACTGGACGCGGCTGGCGTTTCCACGGCACTTCCTGGGCACGGTGACGTCGCTCGTTTTCGACACGGCGCAGCCGGGGCGGTACCTGGTGGGCATCGACGCCAACGGATCGCCGTTTTCAGGACTATGGACGAGCGACGACGAGGGCCGGACGTGGAAGGCGACGCCGGAGCTGGCGGGCGCGCCGGTGCACGCCATCGCGGCCTGGCCGAAGGATCCGCGCGTGCTGGCGGCGGGCACGGCGCAGGGCGTGTGGGTGAGCGAGGACAGCGGCCGGAAGTGGCGCCGCATCTCGAAGCCGTGGCTGCACGAAATGCGGGTGATCACGGCGGTCGAGTTCGCCTCCAACGACCGGGGGACGATTTATGCCGGCACGCCGCATCTGCCATGGAAAACGAGCGACGGGGGCGAGACGTGGGAGTCGATCCACGAGGGGCTGATCGACGACACGGACGTGTTCTCGATCTACGTGGACCGAAGCCGGCCCGAGCGCGTGCTGCTGAGCGCGTGCAGCGGCATTTATCACACCGAGACGGGCGGCACGGCGTGGACCAAGTTCAAGGGCATTCCGCCGACGCTGCGGCGGACGCACGTGGTGCATATCGACCGGGCGCATCCGGAGGTGATTTATGCGGGCACGACGCTGGGCCTGTTGAAATCGACGGACGGAACGACCTTTAAGCTGCTGAACGATCTGGCGATTCTGGGCATGGCATTCGATCCGCGGAACTCCTCGCAGTTCTACATCGCCGCGGAAGCGAGCGGCCTGTGGAGGAGCGTGGACGGCGGCAAGACGCTGGAGCGCGGGGCACAGGGGTTCACGAGCCGGCGCGTGGGGCAGATGGTGCGGGCCGGCATGCGGCTATACCTGACGACGCTGCAAGACGGCGACGAAGGCGGGTTGTTTGCGAGCGACGACCGCGGCGCGAGCTGGAAACTGGTGGCGGATGCGGGTGTGCTGGGTGGGCAGCATTTTCAATTCCTGGCGGCGCACCCGGCGAACCCGAACGTGCTGATTGTGGGGAATGCAGACCGATTGCGGCGGTCGTTGGATGCCGGAAAGACATGGAAGGATCTCTCCGCGCCGGGCGGCCTGAGCGGCGCGGCGGCGGCCCGCGGTTCGAAGAAGGCGGCCGGGACGACGGCCGAGACGCGGTTGCAGGCGCTGGCCGCGGTGGAGGGGCCGAAAGGGGCGCTGCTGTATGCCGGGACGAACCGCGGGCTGTTCCGCAGCGCGGATTTCGGATCGAGCTGGAGTGCGGTGGCCCTGACGACGGTCAAGCTGGTCCCCAACGTACAGGCACTCACGGTGGCGGCGCAGCGCCTGCTGGTGAGAACGGGCGAGACGCTGTACTTGTCGAACGATGCCGGAGCGGCCTGGAAGCCGTTGAGCATGCTGCTGTCCACGGCGACGATATACGACGTAGCGCTGAGCCCGCGCGGGAGCGAGGCGGTGCTGCTGGGGACGGCGCAGGGGTTGTACCGGAACCAGTCGGGATCGACGAAATGGGAGCGGGTCAGCGAGGGGTTGCAGGATGGGACGGTGACCTCGGTGGCGTGGGATGGATTCAGGGAAGGCTACGCGTGGTGTGTGCAATTCGGCCAGCTTTATGAATCGGCGGACAACGGGCGGAGCTGGCATCCGCTGACGGGCTCCACGCTGGAAAACGCCTCGATCCGCAAGCTGTGGACAGATCGGGCGATTGGCCGCCGGCTGCTGGCAGTAACTCCGGATTTAGGAATATATTATCTAGATCTGCCACGCTAAGAATTGGGATAGAATGTTGGGAGGTAAGGAACCAATCCTATGAAAGCTATCAGTCACTCGAACCGCTCCTCTTCTTGGCGACACGTCTTATTGGCCGTGGGCGTAGCGGCGGCGTTGCTCGTGCCCGCCATGGCGCAGGATGCGCAGGCGGAGAAGACCAAGCCGGCCAAGGCGGAGAAAGTCAAGGTGGAAAAGACCAAGGCCGCGACGGACTCGGGAGCCGGCCATTGGGGGCCCGGCGATCAACGTCCGGACAAGTACGAATTCGGCATTTTCGGCGGCCCCAGCTTATTCCAAAAAAGGCTCGAAGGGCTGGGAAATTATTTCCATGTCGGCGGTGCGTTCGGAGCCCAGGTGACTGAGAATTTCTGGAAGTACGTCGGCATTCGGGAATCTTACGCATTCCGGGAGAACAACGTGACGTTCCTGTCGCCGAATCAGCCGGGCCTGCCGAACTACGGATTTGGCCAGAGGCTGATGGACTGGGGCGTGAACCCGTTGTTCTATTTCACGCCTCGCGGCTCGAAGTGGCGGCCGTTCGTGACGGTCGGCATAGCCGCGTTCGACTTCCGCCCGACCAATGCCGCGAAGGACGCCGCGCGTTCGGCCGACTTCGCCGCATACGGTGCATACACTTTGAACGGCATCACGTTGCCGGCGATGACGTATGGCGGCGGCTTAAAGTATCGGATCAACGATCATTGGAGCCTGGAAGGCGATGCGCTGGCCTCCTACTCGCTCAATCCGACCTTCGGACTGCCGCCGACCGCGGCGCTGGGGAACGTATACATTCCAAACCACCAGCCGCTGTTTGGACTGTTGCCCACGGCGGGCGTGAACTACCACTGGGGCCAGAAGGCGGCGTGGATAGAAACTCCAAGAGCTGAAGCTCCGAAGGATCTTGGGGCACTCGTGGGAGGCACTCTCAGCGCCGGCGGTGGCACGCTGTGCCAGGGCAAGTCGATCACGGTGCGCTCGATCGGCGCCAGCGATCCGGCGGGCCGCGGCCTGGTTTACAAATGGAAGGTGGATGGCCGGCCGGTGAGCGGCAATACCCCCGAGTTGAGCTTTACTCCGGACCACACCGGCACTTACAAGGTCGAACTGGAAGTCGAAGCTCCGAACAGCCCTGGTCTGCCGGTCCGGACGGCCGAGGCGAACACGCTCTCGCTGGGCGTCCAGGAATACCGGGCCCCCACGGTCAGCAGTTGCCAGGCCGTTCCGGCGGAGTTGAGCTATGGCGACAGCTCCAAGCTGAACGCTTCCACGACCGGATCCGCGTGCAGCACGCTGACGTTCAAGTGGACGGCGAACGAGGGTTCCGTCTCCGACGACAGCTCATCGAGCGCCACGTTCGATTCCAAGACGGTGCGCTTTGACCAGGGCGGCAAGATCCAGGCCAAGACGGTGAACATCAATGGCAAGCTGACGGACGATCGCGGTGCGCGCGCGAGCTGCGACACTGCGGTGAAGGTGAACTACGTGCCGCCGGCCATCCGCTTCGGTGACCTGATCTTCAGCAAGGGCAGCGCCCGGGTGAACAATTGCGGCAAGCGCATTCTGCTGGATGAGCTGGCTCCCAAGGCGGCTGATCCGGACTACGACATCGTGCTCATCGGACACTACGATGGGGACGAATCGCCGAAGACCAAGCTGCAGAAGGCGAACGCGCTCGACAAACAGCGCACGCTGAATGCCGTGGCCATTCTCACGGGCGGCGCGGGCAAGACCGGCAAGGGCACCTGCGCGAACGTGGACACGACCCGCGTCAAGGCCGACTGGACCGCCGACCAGCAGGTTGACGACAAGCAGCCCGGCCTGTGCGGCACTTCGGCCCGCGCGGCCACAAAGGAACGCCGCGGCTCGGCGGTTTCCACGGCAGACGACAACCGCCGCGTTGAGGTCTGGCTGGTTCCGAAGGGGACCAAGCTGCCGGCGGGCTTCACGGCCGCCAAGGACCTCAGCTCGAAGGAGACGCAGAGGGAGGCTGAAGAAGCTCGGCTGTCCCAGGTAAGCGGCGTCCTGCCAACTGACCATAGACCGGCCCGGAGCCCCACGGCTCCGGGCCTTTTTCGTGTTCATTTGCCGGTACCGCGGCCGGCCGCACGGCCATAGCCGCGGCGCCAGGCTCGCGCCGGGATTTGTGCCCTCCAAGGACCGCTGGCCGGTGCGCTGCGGGCGCTCTGCCGGACCGTGCCAACTGGCCCAAACTAAACACCAGAAATGAGTTAATTCCCCCGCAGAGCGATCGGCCCGGCAGGCGGGCGGTAACGATTTGCACTTCATTTACGAATTCGTGAAACGTAGCAGAGAAGATTTCGTCTTTGTTGATACCTGAACAAGCAGAGGCCCAGTACCGATTGGGGTGCAAGAACGGTACGAAAAGGGTTGAATTTGCCGAAGAGCTTGCTTATGATTCGATGAACCGGTAGTTCTTACTCTGGAATTCCGGATTCGGAACCGCGCTGGACCGGTTCCACGAAGGGCTTGGGGCAGTCAGGTGGCGGCTGCGCAGAGGCGGGCTGGCTTGACCGGCGGCGAACGGTGGAAACTGGCAGGGACCAGCGGCTCCAGACGCGGTTGGGGCAAGTTGGGCCAGAATGAAGAAAATGGCATGAAAATTGCTGCGAGGTAATCGTCAACCTGTGGTATATTGACGGGTTGCTGGCCTCGGCGAGAATGGCAGGTCGCTCTGAGTCCGAGGATGGTTGGGCTGGTAGTTAGAATTTGTGAGCATGAGTTACTAAGATTATTGAAACTTTTCCGGTCTCGAAGCGTCAAAACGGAGGGTACAGGAAGAAAACAAGAAAAAAAAGAACCTGGGAGCAACGAAAATGACAAAAACAGAATTGGCTAAGTACAAAAAATTCCTGGAGGACCGGCTGGCGGAGTTGTCTGAGGTGGTGCGGAACCGCGAAGGCATTGCGATTGAGAAGAACGCGGATGCGCTGGACGAAGTGCAACATGCGGCCGAGCGCGAACTGGCGATTCGCAATCTGGACCGCGAATCGCACATGCTGCGCAATGTGCGCGGCGCGCTGCGGCGCATGGACGAGGGTGCGTTCGGCATCTGCGTGCGTTGCGAGGAAGAGATTAACCCTAAGCGGCTCAGCGCCGTACCGTGGACTCCGTTCTGCATCACGTGCCAGGAATGGGCGGATCAGCAGCAGGGTCACGAGGACCAGTTCGACATGTTCGAGAATGAGCCGGCGATGGTCGCCTGAGCCTCTCGACTTCCACCAGGTACTCGGGTTCAGTGACAGGGCGCGACCGGATGGGGTCGCGCCCTTCGTATCTCGAACCAGGGCATCGCTTACCGAATCCAGATCAGCGAGTGCATGCGGACGCCGGTTTGATGTTCGCGGCGCCAGGAGTGGAATTCGCCGCCGCCCGGAAGCGTACCGCCGCAGAGCGTGCACGGGGCGAGGTGAGCGATCCGCTCCGGGCGCAAACCGGCACAGATCAACTGCCGGCGGTTGGCTGCGGGCAGATCGAGGTGGGTCCTGCGGTCGAGGGTGTTCCGTTCTGGAAACCAGGCGCTGAACAGCATTGCCACTTCGGGACCCACTTCGAAACAGCAGACCCCGATCGAAGGTCCAAAAGCGGCGCGGATGTCCTCCGGTCGGCTGCCGTGGAGTTGCGCCATGGCTTCGACGCCGCGAATGGCGATGCCCGCCGCGCTGCCCCGCCAGCCGGCGTGGACCGCGGCGACGACTTTGGCCCGCGGGTCGGCGAGAAGGATCGGCAGACAATCCGCTGTCTTGACGGCCAAACGCGTGCGCGGCGTCGAGGTGACCAACCCGTCTGCCAACAGGCCGTCACGCCACTCCTCGGCCGCCACCACGCACGCCGAGTGGACCTGCTTCAACTCCGACCATTGGCCATCCGGCCGGGCCAGCGCGGTGCCGAAGGCGTGGTCCGCCCACGTTTCCGCATCCAGGAGCGGTGAGCGCCACAGGCCAGCGGGCGTTCTGTAGAGGGGATGATCGGAGGTCACGCCGCGGGGGTGCGCGTCTGCGCCACCATGACCTGGCGCTGGAAATCGGCCAGCATGGACTCCTCAAGCCGCACCTCGGTGGGGCGCTGGAGGAGGCTCATCTGGTCGATCTTGTCCTGGAGCTTCAGCAACCCATAGAACAGATTCTCGGGACGCGGAGGGCAGCCGGTGACATACACGTCCACGGGCACGATCTTGTCGACGCCCTGCAGCACGGCGTAGGTGTTAAAAGGTCCACCGACGCTCGAACAGGCGCCCATGGAGATGACCCATTTCGGATCGGGCATCTGGTCGTAGATGCGCTTCAGCACCGGAGCCATCTTCAGCGTCACCGTGCCGGCGACGATCATCAGATCGGCCTGCCGCGGGCTGGGGCGGAAGACTTCGGCGCCGAAGCGGGCGATGTCGAAACGGGCGGCGGAACTGGCGATCATCTCGATCGCGCAACACGCCAGGCCGAAGGTGAGCGGCCAGATGGACGACTTGCGGGCCCAGTTGAAGACGTAGTCCACGGATGTGATCAGGACGCTGCGGTCGTTGGGATTCTCCAGCATAGGTTGTGGTTCCGCCCCCTCATTCTAACAACAGCCTGCGGTCCGGATGGCTGTCGTTGCGTCAGGTTTGGACGAGGCTGTGACGATACCATTCGAGCGTCCGGCGCAAGCCTTCGTCGAAGCTGAATTGCGGATTGTGGCCCAGGTCGCGGCGGGCGATTGTGGTGTCGGCCTGGGAGTGCTTCACATCGCCGGCCCGGGCAGGGCCGTACAGGGGTTCGATCGAAACGCCCTCGATGGCGCACAATTGCCGCCAAACCTGGTTCAGCGTGAAACGGTCGCCGTTGCCGGCGTTATAAACAGTGCCCGAGACGACCCCGGCCGGCGCCGCGACCGCCTTCAGGCAGAGGCCGGCGACATCCTCCACGTAGGTGAAATCGCGCGACTGTTCGCCATCGCCGAAAATCGTCGGGGCGCGCCGCTCGAGCAGGCAGGTCATAAAAACGGAAAGGACGCCCGAATATGGGCTCGACGGGTCCTGCCGCGGGCCATAGACGTTGAAGAAACGCAGGCCGACGGTCTCGAGGCCAAAGCACTTCGTGAACACCGAGCAGTAGTACTCGCCGACCAGCTTCTGCAGCGCGTACGGCGAAAGCGGGTCGGGCTTCATGGTCTCGACCTTGGGCAGCACTTCGGTGTCGCCATAGGCCGAGGACGAAGCCGCATAGACGACGCGCCCGACACGCCCTTCCTGGCACGCGCGCAGCACGTTGAAGGTGCCGTCGATGTTGGATTCGTGGGATGGAACCGGATCCGCGATGGATTTCGGAACGGAAGGAATCGCCGCCAGGTGGAACACTCTCTCCGCGCCGGCCAATATGGGCGCGATGGCGTTGTAGTCGCAAATGTCCGCTACGCACAGCTCCACCCGATCCGAGACTTCCGCCAGATTCGATTGTTTGCCGGAACTCAAATTGTCCAGCACCGTGACGCGTCCAGCTCCGGAGCGCAGCAGCGCGCGCACCAAGCTGCTTCCGATGAATCCGGCACCGCCGGTGACAACGACTTTCGACATATCCCTCATCTCAGGCCGCGGGTCGGCGGCGGTATCACAGTCTCTCGATCAGGCTTTGCAGATGGTGGATCGACTCGCGGGCGATCGTTTCCGCGCCGGGCGAGAAATCGAACGCCTCGAGTGATATCCATCCCGCGTAATTCAACTTCTTGAGGGTCGCGAGCAGCGGAACGAAATCGTAGTCTCCGGCGCCGCAGTGCTTCCCGTCCTTCTCATTCACATGGATGTGTTCGATCAATTCGAAGTAACGCTCGACCAGCGACGCGTGCGGCTCGGTCTCGTCCACCGCGTTGTGCGTGTCGAACATGGTCCGCACGCCGGGACTGCCGATCCGCCGCACGATGCCGGCTGCATCGGCCAGCGTGGTGACGACGTCACATTGCGCCTTCGGCAGCGCCTCCACCAGGATGCGCACGCCGCGCTCGGCGGCATGGCCGGCCACCGCGGCCAGGCCTTCGACAAAACGCTCCCGCGCCTCCGTGGGCGTCGAACCGAGCGTAGCCGCGCGCTGCATGGGAGACCCGAAGACCATCACGCCGTCCGGTCCGAGATCGGCGCACAGGTCAACGAGATTCCGGATGTGCAGCCAGGAACGCTCGCGCAGGGCCTGGTTGGGAGTGGTCACATGCAGGCCGGGCGGCGCGACCATCAGCCAGTGCAGGCCAACGAAGGTCAGTCCTTCGGCGCCGATGATGTCGCGGGTTTCGCGGCGCTTTGCCGGGGGAATACGAGCCGGATCTTCCGCCAGCGTGAACGGGGCAATCTCGATGCCGTCATACCCAACGCTGCGCACGTCGCGGCAGGCCGCAGCGAAGTCCCAGCCCTTGTAGATCTCGTTGCAGATAGAATGCCGGAACCGGAACCCCATTCACCTTCAGTCTAGCCTGCCTTGCGCCCATTCCGACGAGTGGCGCCAACCGCTGCGCCAAACACGGATAGAATGACAGCGGCCACAGGCGCGGCCGGCGTTGAGAACGGCCGGCCTTCGCCGCGAGGGAGGGATTGCGCATGAGCAACACAAAGACGATTGGCCGGCGCTCGCTGCTGGGGGCGATCGCGGGAGCCATGGCTCTTCTGCCGGAAGAACGCGCGGAGCAGGTCGCCAAGGACGCGCCAATCCGGCCACGGGACGCCATCAGAATCACCAAGCTGGAGACCTTTCTGGTCAAGCCGCGCTGGCTGTTTCTGAAGATCCACACGAATGTGAAAGAGATCGTCGGGCTGGGCGAGCCGATCACCGAAGGCCGCGCGCTGACCTGCGCCACGGCGGTGAAGGAAATTGAGCCCTACCTGGTGGGCAAGGATCCGCGCGCCGTGGTCCACCATTGGCAGGCGATCTACCGGCACGCGTTCTACCGCGGAGGGCCAATTCTGACCTCGGCGCTGAGCGGCATCGACCAGGCGCTGTGGGACATCAAGGGCAAAGGGCTGGGCGTGCCGGTGTACGAGCTGCTCGGCGGGCCGACACGCAATAAGGTCCGCGTGTACGCGCATGCCGGCGGCGACGATCCCGAGCACGTCAGGAAGGCGATCGCGCAGGGCTTCACGGCTTTCAAGACCGGCCCGGCCAAGCGCCGCCCGTCGCGCTACATCGAGTCGCCGGCCGAGGTGCAGTACGCCGGCGAGAAACTGGGCGAATTCCGTAAACTTGTCGGACCTGACATCGACCTGGCCGTGGATTTCCACGGCGCCATCTCGCCGGCGCTGGCCAAGATGCTGATCAAGGCGATGGAGCCGTACACTCCGATGTTCATCGAGGAGCCGTGCCAGGCGCAGAACCACGACATGATGGCCGATATCGCGCGCTCCACCTTCCTGCCTATCGCCACGGGCGAGCGCGTCTTCACCAAGTGGGGCTTCCGCGAAGTGCTGGAGAAGCACGCCGCGGCGGTGCTGCAGCCGGACCTGTGCCACGCCGGCGGCATCACCGAAGTGCGGCTGATCGCGGGCATGGCCGAGGCATACTATGCCACCATTGCGCCGCACAACCCCTTGGGACCGATCTCGCTGGCGGCCGGCGTCCAGATAGCGGCTTCGATCCCGAATTTCCTGATCCAGGAGCAGGTGTCGCTGGGCGACGGCTACATCCGCCAGCCGTTCACGGTGAGCAAGGGTTATCTGAACCTGCCTACGGCGCCCGGATTGGGCATCGAACTCGACGAAAACGCCATGGCCGACAAGATCGGCCACGACTGGCGCAATCCCGAGTTATATGACGCCGACGACGGCAGCGTTCTGGATTGGTAGAGGACTGGCAGACTTGGCCAGGGCTCAGGCGGAGAGGGTTTCAATAACGGAGGGAAGCGCCGTGAGGAGCGGGCGCGTTCGTTTGGTGTGCGATGCAGTATCGGGAAACGCCTTGACAGATTGCTGAAGGACTCACTTGCGGAAACTGAACGGCACAACCGCAGGTTCGCAAATCGTTGAAATCTCCGTTCCAGCTTCAGAGGTTTGGGCTCGTCTTCGGAATCCAGAACCCTTCTGCCGCAACCCTGTAAGGACGAGTCTGTCAAAGAACGATGAGGACGTCTCGGTCGCCCATGAGATGGGTGTCGATGATTCCTGCTTGTTCCAAATTGCCGCGTCGCTCTTAGTTGGACGACGTGGCCTTTTGTCCTTTGACCTGCAGTTCGTTTACGACCTGCTGCACATTAGGAACCGCAGTCGCGACCTGCTCGGCCTGCGCGCGCTTCGCTTCAGAGTTCACTTCACCAGTCAGCGTGACGACATTGTTCTTAACTGAGTAACTCACGCTCTTGTGAAGCTTAGCTTGAATGAGAGCCGCATCCAGGTTGCTCTCGATGCCCTTGTCCAGGTCCGAGTTCACCGCTTTTGCCAGGCTCTCGCCTCCCTGCGGAAGCACTGCGATCTGGTCCGCCACGACCTGGGTCCCGGCGAACGACTTGGCGATGGTCTCGGCTTGTGACTTGTCCGCGTCCGCCGCCACGTGCCCACCCAAGGTCACGACGCCCTTGTCACGATCCTGACTTACCGTGACATCCTTGAGGCCGGCCTGATCCAGCGACGTGCGGATGCTGGCAGAAACGTCGGGTGATTTGGTGGACGATGAGCACCCTATCAGAGTCCCGGCAACCACTACTGCCAGCGACAACAGGAACAGTTTGAAAGTTCTCATAGATCTCCTTTGACACCACACCGGTCAATGCTGCTTGCAGGGCAAGAGCAGGATCCGACGCCTCTGGCGCGATGCTCCCGCGCGGGTACCCGCCAGACGCCTAAACGGGCGGTCACCGCGCCGCGAGGGCGTTACCCAGAGTGCGTCAGAAACCTTACGCGCGGAACAACCTCTTGCGACCCAGGAGACCGAGCCCCAGGAGAGCGCCGCCGATCAGAGAGAAGGTCGCCGGCTCGGGCACACTGGTCTCCTCGAAGTAGTCCGTGACACTGGTCACAGATGCGGATGGATCAGTTGCAGTGGCTGACAACGCGATCGTCTCTAATACCGTGAACGTCGTCAGATTCCCAAACCCTTCAAAAACCGGGTTCAGGTAGGTCGGCGTCGGCCCTGTCACGAGAGTGCCGACAGTCACTCCGCCAACGCTGATCACCTTTGTGTCCGTCGAGGCTGCCCCATCGATCCCCACGCCAACATCGTAGATATTGGCCGGGGTTCCCCCCACGGGAGCGACGGTGATTTCGAAACCAAAGGTGTATGGACCACCTCCCGGCGTCAACGGGGTCGACGGGCTCGGGACGAGCGCGACTTTATACTCGTTAACTGAGCCTAAAGTTGCAGGATTGTATATATTCACATCGTTTACGTCTGGGCTGCCTAACGGAATGTTACTCGTGAAGTTGCTGAAAGTGATGTTGTTCACCGTGTACGAGAATCCGGGCGCAAACACCGTGGCCAACGAATCTGTAATGTAAAGGGGCCCGGCCCACGCAGCGCTGCTCCCGATCGCCAGGACGCAGAAACCCACTGCTGCATTCAAGGCCGCCTGGACAAGGCGTCTTTTCGTGATTGTTTGCTTTCTCCTTTAGTCGTTCGCGTCGCCCGCTCACTGCCCCACGGCGTGAGATCCGAAGGGTTCTCCGCCGTATGGTCTAAGAGGCACGCGCTTCTAAAGAAAGCACGCGAAGGCCCAGTCGGTCCGCAACCGAAGCCGGATTGCTGCATCCTGCTGGAGCCGCTGGACTTGTGAACGGCGAATGGTCTGGGGGAGCGGCGGACGGCGGCCGGTCTGGCGTGATGCGCTTAGCGGAACCTGCACTTCGGACAGCCGTTCTTGCACCGGTGGTAGCCGGCATATTCATCTTTCGTCTACCGATTGACCCGGCCTGGCTGGGGCGGTTTTCGGCGTGGCGCGGCCGGGTGCTAAGAGAAGGGGTGGAGCCGACCCAGGGCCAGCCGGCGTATGAAATCGAGATCGCCGTCGAGGAAATCGTATTCCGGGAGTTTGGCGGGGAGTTCCCAGCGAATCTGCTCGAAGGTGACGCCGCGCGGTTCGCCGACATAGCTGTCGACGGCGTGGAACAGCAGCAGCAGCGGGCTGCGACGGCGCGTGGCCTGCTCATAGCGTGCGATTTCCGGGCCCACGACGGCCTCGATGGCGAGTTCTTCCCGCAGTTCTCGCACGAGGGCCTGTTTGGGGGTCTCGCCGGCCTCGACCTTGCCGCCGGGAAACTCCCACTTCAGCGCGTGGCGATCGCCGGACATGCGCTGGCCGATGAGCAGCATGCCGTCGCGGTGGATGACCCCGGCGACGACGATGAGCGAGCGATACATGGGGAGGCGGCGCGGGCAGGGGCAACGCCGCGAGGCTACCCCTCCCATTCCATTCAAACATAAAGGCGTGAGTTTGCACTCGGCAAGGATGTTCGAGTGCTGGGAAAACTTGCGTGCTTAAGACGCGCCGCCGGCGCAGGATTCAGCGCTGCTAGTCGAGAGTGATCGAATCGCCCCGGGCCGGGATCGTGACCGGGAGCTTGTAGCGCTCCTGGATGGCCTGGGACAGGGCCGTCTGCGCGTCGGGCTCGCCGTGGACCAGGAAGACGCGTTTGAGGCCGGGGGTGATGGGCTGCATCCAGTCGAGCAGTTCGTGCTGATCGGCATGACCGCTGAGTTCATCCAGCTTGACGACCTCGGCGCGGAGCGGAACCATTTCACCGAATATCGGGACTTCGGGCAACTTGTCTTGGAGCTTGCGGCCGAGAGTGTTTTCTGCCATGTAGCCGGTGATCAGGAGCGTGTTCTTAGGATTCGAAATATTGTTGCGCAGGTGGTGCAGGATGCGGCCGCCTTCACACATGCCGGAAGCGGAGATGATCATACACGGCATGCGCGAATCGTTCAAACCCTTGGATTCCGCGACATCCTTGATATAACGCAACATCCGCAGGCCAAAGGGGTCTCCATCCCGGGCGGCGAGGGCCTGGGTTTCCGCGTCGAATAATTCGGTGTGCTTGCGAAAGACTGCAGTCGTATTGACGGCCAGCGGGCTGTCGACGAAGATGGGAAACTCCGGAATCTTCTCGGCGTCGATCAACTGGTGCATCAGGAACACTAGTTCCTGGGTGCGGCCGACGGCGAAGGCGGGCACAATCAATTTGCCGCCGCGGGCGATGGTGCGATTGATCGTAGCGGCGAGCCTGTCGCCGACCTCGCCGATGGGGTCGTGAAAGCGGTTGCCATAGGTTGACTCCATGATGAGGTAGTCGCAGGGGGGCAACGGCTCGGGATCGCGAGTGATGGGCAGATGGCAGCGGCCGACGTCGCCGGAGAATGCCAGCGTGAGTTTACGGCTCTTCTCTTCCAGCGTGAGCACCATGGCCGTGGAGCCGAGCATGTGGCCGGCGTCGTAGGAGCAGTAGGCGAAGCCCGGGGCGATCTGGCGCGGCTGGCGCTGGGCGGCGGACTGGAACAAGGGCAGAGTTCGCTGGGCGTCTTCCACGGAATAGAGCGGCGCCACGATTTCGGGCGTATCGTGGTCGCCGAGCGAGTGCCGGCGTTGGTTCCGTTTGGCCATGAACTCGGCGTCCTTTTCCTGCAGATGGGCCGAGTCGGCGAGCATGTAGTTGCACAGGTCCAGGGTGGCCGGTGAAGCGACAATGGGGCCGCTGAAGCCGTTCTTAACCAGAGTCGGCAGGTTGCCGGTGTGGTCGATGTGCGCGTGCGAGACAAGCACCGAGGCAATCGAGCGCGCGGGGAAGGGCAGAGACGCGTTGCGCTCGCGGGCCTCCTGGCGGCGGCCCTGGTAGAGCCCGCAGTCGAGCAGGTAGCGGCTGCCGTTCACAGCCAGCAGGTGCATGGAGCCGGTCACGGTCTGGGCGGCGCCCCAAAACGTCAGTTGCATAAGTAGATCATTTCACAACCGGAGGAAGATCCTGGGCCAGGCGTTATCCAATCTGGCGGGATTGGATTCGCGGAAGAGGAGCAGCCAGCCGGATTTGTTGGGTGACGTCAGCTTGTGCTTTTTTTCTGCCGCTGTTTCAACTATTTCCAAGAACCGCGGCGAACGAGAGCCGGCGTGTGCCCTTTACTCAGACCTGGACCGGGGGCGTCCCGAGGATGCGCGGGTCAGTGCGGGCGCGGCGGAGGCTGGGCAGAGCCTGGAGGCCGGCGGACCGCATTCAAGACGATCAACCGGATGAGACCTGGAGCGGTGAAGGAGGCTTACAGATGCTATTGAGCGATGCGGTGGGGAGAGCGTGCCTGAACCGAAGTTGCGATGTGAAGATGGTGCAACTGCTGGTCAACATGAACCTCGGAAGAATCCCGGGAACCGCGGCGCTGAAGGTGGACGGGCAATTCGGGCCAGCCTCGCTAGAGGCGATCGTCGCATTCCTGACGCGAGCGATGGGACAAACGTCGCCCGACGGCGTGGTGGCGCCCGGCGGCGACATGCTGGCGGAGCTGCGACGCGGTTTGTCGGGCGGCCTGACAGCCGAAAAGTTCCATTTCACGATGCTGCATGCGAAGTCGTATCAACTCGAGCTTTTTTACAAACCGATGGTGGACCGAATGCAGGCGGCGCAAATCAACACGCCGCTGCGCTGGGCGCATTTCCTGACTCAAACGGGCCACGAGAGCGGCGATTTGCAGTACCTGGAGGAACTGGCGAGCGGACAGGCCTACGAGGGGCGAGCGGATCTGGGCAACGCGCAGCCGGGCGACGGCGTGAGGTTCAAGGGGCGCGGCCTGATCCAGTTGACTGGGCGTGTCAACTACGCGGCCTACGGGCGCTCTATCGGGGTGGACCTGACGGTGGACGGGAATTGGAACAAAGTGGCCACGGACGCGGCGTTGGCGGTGGATGTGGCGTGCTGGTTCTGGAAGACGCATGGACTGAACCAGTCTGGCGGACGGGGACGATCTGCAGAAGATCACGCGGCGGGTCAACGGCGGGTTGATCGGGATCCAGGACCGGACCGAGCGCCTGGAGCGGGCGAAATTTGTCCTGCTGCCGGCGTTGGCGGGAGAAAGGGCGCCTTCCAGCGTCCGGCCTGAAGCGACAACCAAGCAGCGGGGCAGGCTTCTCATATGAGCGCCTTGACGACGAGGAACGCATAGGCCCAGAGGAAGCCGAGCAAGGCCTTGTACTCCTTGTTGTGCTGGTAGATCTCGAAGGAGAAGCGCTGGACGGGGCGGTGGCGGGGCGGGCGAGGAAGGAACTGCGGCACACGCAGGGCGTAGGCGGCGTAGTCGGGGAAGAGCGTGCGGAGATGCTGCTCTTCCTGCTCGACGACGGGGGTGTAGATCAGCAGAAAGGCCGCCAGGGTCACCACGGCCAGGAGCGGTTGGGCGGCGGCGATGAGACATCCGGCGACCGCGATCAGCGTTCCAATGTAAAGCGGATTGCGCACCCAGGAATAGGGTCCGGAGGTGGTCAAGGTCTGGTTCTTGCGCAAGTGGCCGGCAGCCCAGGCGCGGAGCGCGAGTCCGGCGATGGCCAGCGGCAGTCCGGCCAGCAGAGAAGGCATGGCCGGGCGGGCGAACCAGCCGAAGCCGGCGACGACCAGGATGCCGATGGGCACGCGCAGGCGCTGGACGAGGTCGGCGTAGGGCTTGGGAAAGAGCGGCATCAGGAAATCGGATCTCCGGCAGGGGCGCCCGCGCTCGGTTCGCGGCTGCCCGCGGCGTTGGATCGGGCGTTGCGAAGGGCTTCATTTAGAACGGCGTCGAGAGCGGCAAAAACGATGTCGGGCGTGAGAACGCGGAGGGATAGGTCGGGGACCGAGCCGCGCGTGTATGTGGTCTCCGCGGAAGCAGCGCGGAGCACGGTCAACGAGTTTCCATAAGGCCCGTTGCGAGCCGGATCGGTGGGACCGAAGAGGGCGACTCCAGGTGTGCGCAGAGCGGCTGCCAGATGCATGGGGCCGGAGTCGAGACCGAGAACGGCGGTGGCACGGCGGGTGGCGTCGATAAGGCCGGAGAGGGTGGAAATATGGACATGCGCGCCCTCGACGGTCCGCAGAACGGACTCGGATGAGGGCGCGCCATTGAGTACGAGCGGCAGGTCGAAGTGCTCCCGCAGCCGGCGCGCCAACGGAGCGTAATACTCCAGCGGCCACTGTTTCGAAGTCCAACCGGCGAGAGGTGCGGCGAGGACGAAGCGTCCGGGGAGTTCACCCTCCGGGCGGCCCTGCGGCAGCGGGAACGCGGCGGGGCCGAACGCGGCTCCTGCGGCAACGGCAAGCGCCATGTTGCGATCGACAACGTGCGGCGCCGCGGTCCGCAGTGCGTGAGTATAGAAAAGCGCGGCCGGCCATTCGCGAACCAACGAGCGATGAAAGCCATAAGCCGCGGCGCGGCGCGCCACGCGGGTGATGAGGGCGCTCTGGATGAGGCCCTGAAAATCGATGACGAAATCGTAGTCGGCCATGCGAAGCGCGCGGATGGCCGCGCGCAGGGAAGCCGGACTGGCGCGGTCGATGTAGATGGGTTCGAAAGCGAGCGGATTCGCGGCGAGCAGTTCGCGCCACTTGGGATGGACGGCCCAGTGGATGGCCGCCTGGGGCCAGGTGCGCCGCAGCAACGCGACGGCCGGCAGGGCGTGGAGGATATCCCCCATCGAGCCGAGCCGGACGACGAGGATACGGGGGGCGGGCATTCCAACGGCGCGAGGAGCGCTCAGGTCTCGCGGTCGAGAACGTGCTGCAGGAACCCAGCGCGGAGTACCGTCTCCTCCTCTTCGAGCTCCAGCCGGGCGTCCGGCAAAGGCGAACCGTCGCTGAGCAGGACGGTTTCCACGCATGCCAGACCCGCGACCACGGCGGCGCGCGCTGGGGCCGGCAGGATGGCATCCAGGGGATCGAGCACCAGCACGGTCAGCGGGCCCATTTCGGCAGACAGCGCCTCCAGCCGCTCCACGTGTAGCTCAAGCAAAGGATCGAAGTAGCCCGAGACGAGAGGTTTCAGCGTGGAAGGGTTCCAAGCCGACAACTTGGCTATTTTGGTTCTGGTGTCCACTCAACTGCCATTTGTATCAAATCCAGAGCCGCATTGGAAACGGTCTCAGCTTCGACCCGGGTCATGCAACGGTGGTCGATGGGGCATTCGCGCAACAGGCAGGGGGCACACTCGACCGGATGACGGACAATGCGGGCCCATGGACCGGCGGGGCCGGTGGTGTCGGGATTAGTTGGACCGAAGACGGCGACGGTCGGCACGCCGAGGGCGGAGGCGATGTGCATGGCTCCGCTGTCGTTGCTCAGAAAGAGCCGGCAGGCGGCCGCGCGTTCGATGAATTCCTCGAGCGTGGTGCGGCCGGCGTAATTGACGGCGCGCAGGCCGCGCGCCTCGATCAGCGCGCGGACAGATTCGCAAAGTTCGCGTTCGGAGGAGGAGCCATGCAGCGCCAGCGTGGCGCCCAGGCGCTCGGCGAGCGTGCAGGCCGAAGCGGCGAAGCGCTCGGGCAGCCAGCGCTTGGCCGAACCGAAGGCCGCGCCCGGGCTCACTCCGATCACTGGAGTTGCAATCCCTTCCGCGGAAAAGCGCGCCCGACCCGCGGCGCGCGCCCGGGGCGCGGAGCGCAATTCGACGGTGAGCGAATCGGGCAGACGGTCGAGCCAGCCGGCGCGGCGGAGGAGCTCGAGGTAATAGAACGACTCGTGCGGCGGGATGGCGCCGGGGCGGGGGACGGCGATGGCGCGGGTGAGCAGCGGCGACCGCAAGTCGCGGGCGTAGCCGATGCGTTCGGGAATGCCGGCCAAGGCGGCGATCAGCGCGGCGTCAAAGGCATTCTGTAGCAGCAGCGCACAGTCGAAGGCGCGTGCGCGCAAGACGCCGGCGAGCGCGATGCGGTCGCGGCAGGCTTTGAGTAATAAGCCAGAGCGAAAAGGGGCGGGCTCGTAGAGGATGATCTCATCGGCGAAGGGCTCGTGACGATACAACCCGGCGACCCAGGGGCGCGCCAGCACGGCGATGTGGGCGTTTGGAAAGCGGTCACGAACTGCGCCCAGAGCGGGCAGCGACATGACCGCGTCGCCGACCCAGTTGGTCGCGCGGATCAGGATGCGCCGGGGCTGCGACTCCACAGTTGATGCCAAGTACCAGCGTAGACTGTCCAAGTCTCCTGGGTTTCGGCGCGGCGGTAGGTCCCCCGCGCGCTCCCGAGACGTCAGTCCCCGGAGTTTTTGCGATTGATCGCAGGCCAGAAGGCGACTCCTGTGAGGGATGCAGGCTAGCATGAAGGAAGAGATTGGCGCGCTGGTTGCGCCTGGCGGTCGTGATCCATCCAGGTATTCGCGAACAATTCCATACCCTGACGCGCCACCCGGCGTTTCAGGAGCTGGTGCGCCGTCTGAGCGTGGAGCAGAGCGGGCGCTCGCAACTGGCCGGACTGACGCCCACGGCGAAAGCGCTGTATCTGAGCCTGCTGTGGCAAGCGCTGGAGCAGCCGCTGCTGGTGCTGACCGAGTCGCCGCGGACGGCCGAGAATCTGCACGCGCTGCTGGAGACGTTTCATCAGCTCCTGCAGGCGGGACGCGGCGCGCCGCCGCCGTTGCTCGTGCCGGCGCTAGACACGCTGCCCGGACAGAACCTGTCGCCGCACTCCGAGCTGAAGGCCGGGCGGGCGGTGGCGTTGTATCGGATGGCGGGCGGCAAGTTCTCGATCGCCGTCGCTCCGGTGACGTCGGCGCTGCTGCGCACGGGCGACGCCGCGGCCTGCCGGCGGCTGGCGCTCACGGTGAGAATCAACGACGACATCTCCATGGAAGACCTGGCCAGGCATCTCGAGAGCATCGGCTACGAGCGCCGGGAGCCAGTGGAAATGGAGGGCGAGTACTCGATCCGCGGCGGCATATTCGACGTCTTTCCGGCTGAGGCGAACAAGCCGGTGCGCATCGAGTTCTTTGGAGACACGGTCGAGAGCCTGCGCCGATTCGATGCCGACACACAGCGCAGCGCGCTGCGGGTGGAAGATGTCACGCTGCTGCCGCTGGAGGAGACGCCGCGGACGCGCGAGTTGCTGTGCGCGCTGGCGGAGCGGTTGGGCCGGGACGACATTGTGCCGGGAGAGGTCTTCGGCGGATGGGAATTCGCGTTGCCGCTGATCGAACCGAAGCAGGGTTCACTGGAGGAACTGGCGCGGGACGCGGTGGTCGTGTGGGACGAGCCGGAGTCTCTCAAATTGGCGGCGGACCGGCTCTGGAACAGGCTGGAGCAACTGGCGCCGCAGGCGGCGTGTCCACCCGATCAACTGTTTTTCCGTTGGGGCGAGTTCGCGGCGCGGCATCCGCAACGCCGGGAAGTCGAGTTGCGCGAACTGGGGCTGGAAGGCGCGGGACTGCACGAGGCGCACCAGCCGCTGGAGATCGCTTCGCGTCCAGCGATGGTTTTCCACAACAACATGAAGGCGGCCGCGGAGGAGGCGCGCGGGCTGGTTGCGCAGGGCTGGCGCGTGGCGTTTTTCGCGCCCGCGCAAGGCGAGGTCGAGCGGCTGGCTGACATCCTCGGCGAGTATTCGCTGCCGTACCAGTTGGGGATCGACGTGAAAGGTTCGACGCCGGACTATCTGACGGAGCGAGCCTACATGGCGTCGCATCTGGCGAGCGTGTACCTGGTGCAGGGCAGCGTCCCGCACGGAACGTTGTTGCGGGAATCGCAGCTGGCGCTGTTCGGCTATCGCGACCTGTTCGAGATTCCCGAGGAAGCACAGGCGGCGCGGCAGCGCACGCATGTGGCGCTATTCACGCCGGAGACGCTCGATCTGAAGCCGGGCGACTACGTGGTCCACGCGCAACATGGGATCGGCAAATATCTCGGGTTGCGACAGATCAATACCGGAGATGCGATCGAAGATTTCATGCTGGTGGAGTACGCCGGCGAGTCGAAGCTGTACGTGCCGCTAACGCGGCTGGACCTGATCCAGAAGTACCGCGGAGCGGGCGAGGCGCCACCGCCGATCGACCGGCTGGGTGGAGTCACGTGGGCCAAAACGAAGTCGCGCGTCAAGGCGAAGATGCGCGACATGGCGGAGGAGCTGCTGAAGCTGTACGCCGAGCGCAAAATGGCGGAGGGATTTGCGTTCTCCGCGGAATCGAACTGGCAGCGCGAGTTTGAAGACTCTTTCGAGTACACGGCGACGCGCGATCAATTGCAGGCCACGACGGAGATTAAGCGCGACATGGAGAGCCCGAACCCGATGGATCGCCTGCTGTGCGGCGACGTCGGCTTCGGCAAGACGGAGGTGGCGATGCGCGCCGCCTTCAAGGCGCTGGGCGATGGCAAGCAGGTGGCTGTGCTGGCGCCGACAACCGTGCTCGCATTGCAGCATTGCGAGACATTCCAGAGGCGGTTCGAGGCGTTCCCGGTGCGCATAGAAATGCTGAGCCGCTTCCGCTCTCCAAAAGAGATCAAAGCGACACTGGCGGACCTGGCCGCGGGTAAGGTGGACGTCCTCATCGGGACGCACCGGCTGCTGTCGAAGGACGTCGTGTTCCCGGATCTCGGGCTGCTGGTGGTGGACGAGGAGCAGCGCTTCGGAGTGCGCCACAAGGAACGGCTGAAGCAACTCAGACGGAACCTCGACGTGCTGACGATGTCGGCCACGCCGATCCCCCGGACGCTGCACATGTCGTTACTCGGGTTGCGCGATATGTCGGTCATCGAAACGGCGCCCAAGGACCGGCTGGCCGTGCAGACCGTGGTCGCGAAATTCAACGCGGACCTGGTACGGACGGCCATCGAACAGGAGTTGAGCCGCGGCGGGCAGGTGTACTTCGTGCACAACCGCGTCGAGAGCATATGGAGCCGCGCGGCGTGGATTCAGGAGCAGGTGCCCGGAGCAAGGGTCGCGGTGGGCCATGGCCAGATGGGCGAAGACGAACTGGAGAAGGTTCTGCTCAGCTTCATGCACCGCGAGGCCGACGTGCTGGTATGCACGACCATCGTCGAGAACGGCCTCGACATATCGCTGGCGAACACGATCGTGGTCGAGGACTCGCAGAGATACGGTCTCAGCGACCTGTATCAATTGCGCGGGCGCGTGGGACGATCGAACCGCCGCGCTTACGCCTACCTGCTGGTGCCGGAGGACGGCGAACTCAGCGAAGTGGCGCGCAAACGGCTGGCGGCGTTGAAGGAGTTTTCCGACCTGGGCGCAGGATTCAAAATCGCCGCGCTCGACCTGGAGTTGCGCGGCGCCGGCAACCTGCTGGGCGGCGAGCAGAGCGGGCACATTCTCTCGGTGGGTTATGAGACGTACCTGAAACTGCTCGACGAAACAGCGCGGGAACTGCATGGAGAACACGTCGCCCCCGAGGTTCATTCCGCGCTCAATCTGGGCCTGGAAATCCGCATTCCGCCGGCCTACATTGCCGACGAGCAGCAGCGGCTGAAGGCGTACAAACGGATCGCCGATTCGGGCGCTCCGGAGAAAGCCCGGATCCTGTTGGAGGAACTGTCGGACCGCTACGGAGCGCCTCCCGAGCCGGTGCGGCACCTGGTGGAGTTCTCAGAGCTGAAAACGCTGGCGCAGCGAATCGGAGTCGAAACCGTGGACCGGCGCGGTGGCGGCGTCAACATCAAGTTCCACCCCGGCGCGCAGGTGGATCCGCAGAAGCTGATGCGCCTGGTGGCCGGGACCGAAGGCGCCTCGTTCACTCCGGCCGGCGTGCTGAGGCTGCCGCAGCCGCAGGAGGAGGCAGGCAGGATGCTCGAACGGTTGAGAACGGCGTTGGAAGGGCTGCAAGCGTAGGCAGTATGCGGCGGACCGCTCGCTCCAGTCACGGCTCGTAACAGTGGTGAAGCAGCAACCGCTCCGTAATCGTCGCGGGTTGGAAAGAAAGTCGTGCCTCCGAAACATTTTCTCCGCGACACGGCGCTAGCGTTTGACCTTCAGTGTCGCAAACAACGCCACGACTACGAACACGAATGCCACCGTCGCCATCACCCATCCCGGCAGCAGGAATTCTTCCGGCGCCACGCCCGGCAGCACGGAGAGCACTCCGAAAGTCAGGCCGAGCAGCCAGTTCAGCCAGCCCACACGCCGCTTGCGTTTGGATCTCGCTTCAGGGATCAACTCAACGGGCGCGGTGCGATCCGCGGCGAGAATCAGCAATTCGGCGAGGGCCGCGAAGAGCATCACCAGGCCGCCGATGACCGGGCCGTAGAAAACCCCCTGGACGCTCTTTTCGGCCCACTGATCGGCCCTCCCGTTTTGCATCCAATGGATTGGAAACCGCTCCGGCAGGTTGTCGTAATACTCGTACAGGTACCAGACCGCGGCAGCCGGCAGCGTGAAGGGTCCGACCCAGAAGAAGACAGCGCGGAGACGATTCCAGAGACGTTTCATCGGCCGAATGCCTCACTGTACAACGCTTCCAACGGCGCGTGGGCTGCCCGCGTTTCCGCGATCCCGTAAACTGATGGGAAGATGTCGCTGAAGAAGTTGACAGCGCACGTCAAAGCCGCCGGTTGAGCGTCCAAGTTGAGTCCGGCGATCCTGGACTCTCTGCTGCCGCGCGTGCCGCGGCTGAAAGACGCGAACTTACTGGTGGGCTTCGAGACGCATGACGATGCGGGCGTGTACCGCATAAGTCCGGAGTGTGCCCTGGTGCAGACGACGGACTTTTTCACGCCTATCGTCGACGATCCCTTTACGTTTGGGGCGATTGCGGCCGCCAACGCTCTGAGCGACGTTTACGCGATGGGCGGCCGGCCGCTGACGGCGCTCTCGATTCTGTGCTACCCCGCCAAGGGCGATCTCGAGGATCTCGAAGCGATCCTCCGCGGCGGCGCCGAAAAGATGATCGAGGCCGGCTGCGTCGTGCTGGGCGGGCACAGCGTCAGCGACGAGGAGATCAAATTCGGGTACGCCGTGACCGGCACCATCCATCCCGACCAGATCAAGACCAACGCGGGCGCGCGCCCGGGCGACGCGCTAGTGCTGACCAAGCCGATTGGCACCGGCGTGATCTCGACCGCGCTCAAGCGCGGCATTGCGCGGGACGAGGACGTGGAAGGATCCATCCGTTCCATGGTCACGTTGAACAGCGCCGCCTGCGAGGCGATGCAATCGGCCGGCGCGCACGGCTGCACCGACGTCACCGGCTTCGGCCTGCTGGGCCACGCCCGCGAAATGGCGTTGGCGAGCGGCGTAACGATTGAGATCGACTGGCGCGCGATTGAATTTCTTCCCGGGGCGCTCGATTATTCCGAGCAAGGCGCGCTCTCGGGCGGCTTGAAAAACAACCGCGCCTTCGCCGAGTGCGCGGTACTGGTCGAAGGCGATCTGCCCGAGCCGGTGCTGCGGTTGCTCTACGACCCTCAGACCTCGGGCGGATTGCTGATCGCTCTGCCGGAGGAATCTGTCGCGCTGGTCCCGGGCCGCCGCATCGGCAGAGTCGTCGAACGTCGCGAGAAACCAATCGTGGTCAAATAAGTGAAGGCTTGCCAGGCATGAACCCGATCATCGTCGCCCTCGATCTCGAAGATGCCGTCCAGGCGCTGCACCTGGTCGATGGGCTCGGCGGTTCGGTCGGCGTTTACAAGGTTGGGCTCGAGCTGTTCGCAGCCGAAGGCCCCGACATCGTCCGCGAGCTCATCGCCCGCGGCAAGGACGTTTTCGTCGACCTCAAGATGTACGACATCGGCGCAACGGTCGAGCGCGCCACCGCGCGCGTGGCGGGCCTCGGCGCACGCTTCATGACTGTGCACTCGAGTCCGCAGGTTATCCGCGCCGCGCTCGCCGGCGCCGCCGGATCGCAGTTGAAAATCCTCGCCGTGACTGTGCTGACGAGCTTCGACGACTCGGATGTCGCAGACCTCGGCTACACCGGGCTGAGCGCATCCACGCTCGTCGAGCACTTCGTCCGGAAGGGCGTCGCCGCGGGCGTCGACGGCTTCATCAGCTCGCCGCTTGAACTGGCGCGCGTGCGGGCGCTGGCCGGACCGGCGGCGATTCTGGTCTCGCCGGGAGTGCGCTCGGCCGGCGCCGCGCACGGCGATCAGAAGCGCGTGGCCACGCCGCTCGAGGCTGTGCGCGCGGGCGCGAATTATCTTGTAATCGGCCGTGAAATCACCCGTGCCGCCGACCCGCGCGCCGCGGCTGCGCGCATCCTCGCCGATCTCGCCGGCGCGCTCTGACCCGCTCTCGCTCCAACCATCGCCGGCTGAATTACGCGCGTGCCCACGGCGTGCGCCGGCGGCTGGTCAACGCCCGTACGTTCCCACGCTCGCCCCACGCTCGCCCCACGCTCGCCCCACGCTCGCCCCACGCTCGTCCCCGCGCGGGATCAGGCGCGCGCCCCGTCTTTGATAGAGTAAAATCCGTTTTGCTTCGACCGCCCATGCCCGTGGAGAGCCTATGAAACTGGATTCCCATGTTGTCCGCAGCACCGTGGTCGCCGCGCTCGGCGGCTTGCTGTTTGGATTCGACACCGCGGTCATCGCCGGCACCACTCGCGCCCTCACCGACACCTTCCATCTCTCGGAACGCGCGCTCGGCTTCACCGTCGCCAGCGCGCTGTGCGGCACCATCGTCGGCGCGTTGTTCGCCGGAATTCTGGGCGATCGCAAAGGCCGGCGCGGAGCCCTGCAACTCATGGGCGTGCTGTACTTCATCTCGGCCATCGGCTGCGCTTTCTCGTGGGACTGGTATTCGCTGGTCGCCTTCCGCTTCATCGGCGGCCTCGGCATCGGCGGCTCCTCCGTGCTCGGTCCGATGTACATCGCCGAAATCTCCCCGGCGCGCAGCCGCGGCCGGCTGGTGGGCTTCTTCCAGTTCAATATCGTCTTCGGAATCCTCGTCGCCTACTTTTCGAATTACCTCATAGGCCTGGCCGGCTTCGGCGACCTCGAATGGCGCTGGAAGCTGGGCGTGGCCGCCGTGCCCGCCGTGGTCTTTTTCGTGATGCTCATCGGCATTCCGCAGAGCCCGCGCTGGCTTGTGAAGAAGGGGCGCGTGGAGGAGGCGCGCGTCGTCCTGCACAACATCGGCGAAGAGAACTACGAGCAGGAACTGGCCGAAATCGTCGAATCCATCGACGCTACGCACAGCCAGGGCAACGAGCCGCTGTTCATAGCCAAATACCGGCTGCCGGTCCTGCTCGCCATCCTGATCGCCATGTTCAATCAGCTCTCCGGCATCAACGCGATTCTCTATTACCTCAACGACATCTTCGCCCGCGCCGGTTTCGACAAAGTCTCCAGCGACCTGCAGGCCGTCGCCATCGGTGCGACCAACCTGCTGGCCACCATCCTCGCCATGTCGGTGATCGACCGGCTGGGGCGCAAGCAGATGTTGCTGATTGGCTCCGTCGGCACCGCGCTATGCCTGGCGGGCGTGGCCGCGATCTTCTTCACGCACCGTCACGAGGAGCTGCTGGTCTGGCTGCTGGTGGGCTTCATCGGCTTCTTCGCTTTTTCGCAAGGCGCCGTGATCTGGGTCTACCTGAGCGAAATCTTCCCCAACCGCGTCCGCGCCAAAGGGCAGAGCCTGGGCAGCTTCACGCATTGGTTTATGAACGCGCTCATCGCCTGGACCTTCCCTCAAATCGCGAAGTCGTCCGGAGCGGCTCCGTTCATGCTTTTCTCGGCCATGATGGCCCTGCAGTTCTTCGTCGTGCTGTTTGTCTTCCCTGAAACCAAGGGGCTCTCGCTCGAGCAGATGCAGAAGAAGCTGGGCATTCAATAGCGCTTGGACCGCCGCGACCGATCTTCACGTTTTCGAGCCGCGACCGTCAGGGAGCAGTCTGTGTCTTGTGACCGAACCACGACCAAAGGGGCGGTTCTTCGCGTTGTTTCTGAGCCGCGACCGTGAGAGAGCGGTCCCATTCAACCATTCTTCAGCAGCTTGCTCAGCACGCCCGATCAGGCGCGAAAGATCGGTTCGCGCGCCGAAATCTGCGTCTTTAGCCGCGCCAGTTCCTCCGGCTCGAGCTTGGGCAGCGGCCCGGAGGCCAGTTCCAGGGCCAGGTCCCAGATGTGCTCGTCGCCCGGCGGCACGGCGGCCGTGATCTCCTGGTTCAGGCTGAAGCGCAGCGCCAGGCGCGCCATTTCGCGATCCGCGATCGGCTCGTACCAGCATTTCTGGAACTTGCGCTCGGAGTGCGGCAGCGACTCCGGCCACTTGCCGAAGGCCAGAGCCTTGAGCGCCATGCGAGCCATCCCCTTGGCCTTCGCGCGGGCCAGAATCTGCGGCCCGAAGCCGCCGAACTCCCACGTGTTGGCGTTCACCGGAAACAGCACGCTGTCCAGCTCCAGCGCGTCCATCAGGCGCAGCGCCGCCGGCGCGCCGTGCGCCGAGAAGCCCAGGTGGCGCGCTTTACCTTCTTTCTTAGCCTTGAAAAACGTCTCGGCCGCGCCGCCGGGCGCGAGGATCCGGTCCACGTCCTCGTGCGTCGTGACCGCGTGGAACTGGTACAGGTCAACGTGGTCGGTGTGAAAGCGCTGCAAGCTGCGATCGAGTTCGGCCTGCGCTCCGGCGGCGTCCCGCATGGTCGTCTTTTCGGCCAAGAAAACCTTGTTGCGATACGGCTGCAGTGACTGGCCCAGCTTGATCTCCGCCTCACCGTCGAAGTAGCTCGGAGCGCAGTCGAAGTAGTTGACGCCGCGCTCGAACGCCGCGGCCACCCTCCGGTCGGACTCCTTCTGTTCCAGTCCGCAAATGACAATCCCGCCCAGGGCGATGATGGACAGTTCGATGCCGTTTTTGTACGGGCGCTTGGGCAGCGTCCCGGTGGAAGCGTTGAGCTGCAGCCCTGCGCCCAGAGCGGCGGCTGAGGTTAGAAAATCGCGTCGGTCCATATGCATCCCTTCCTTGGCCCCATTGTACCCGCCGTCGGCGAATGCGGACCTGCCGGGCCGCGCGCCGGCCACCATTGACGCCAGGACGCCCGCACGATCGAAGAGGTTACTCCAGCTCACCACGCCGGCCGGCCGGTCTGAGAACGTTCCCGCTACGAACGCGCGCCCGCTCGTTTTGAGTAAAACTGTGAACATGCTTTCGCTCCACCGCCGGTCGTTCCTCAGCGCCTGCGCCGCCGCGCCCGCGCTCGCCGCCCAATCGAAAAACGAGACGCTGTTGCGCGCCATCGCGCAGCGCCTGGCCGGCTTTGAGGGCCAGGTCTTCCTGTATGCCAAGAACCTCGACACCGGCGCCGAGTTCAGCCTGCACGCGGACGAGCGCGTGCGCACGGCCAGCACCATCAAGCTGCCGGTCCTGTGCGCGCTGTTCGATCTCGTCGCGCAGGGCCAGCTCCGTTGGGACGAGAAGCTGACGCTGCGCCAAGAGGACATCGTCTCCGGCTCCGGCATTCTGCAGGAGCTCTCGGCCGGCCTGGTGCTGAATCTCCGCGACCTGTCGCGCCTGATGATGGTCGTTAGCGACAACACGGCCACCAACCTGATCCTCGGCCGCGTCTCCTCCGACACGGCCAACGCGTACCTCGAAAAGATCGGCATGCGCATGACGCGCTCGCTGCGCCAGATTCGCGGCGACGCCAATCAACTCAAGCCCGCCGCGGGTTACAGCAAGGCCGGGCAGATGGAGGAGAACAAGCGCTTTGGCATCGGCGTCAGCACGCCGCGCGAAATGGTGTGGCTGCTCGAGCAGCTCACGCTCGGCAAAATCGTCTCGGCCGAGGCGTCGAAAGAGATTCTCGCGATCATGAAGCGCGAACAGTTCAAGGACGGCATCGGACGCCGCCGCGGGGACGACGTCGCCAGCAAAGGCGGCGCACTCGACGCGCTGCGCAGCGACGTCGGTATCGTCTATGCCCCGCATGCCCGCATCGCCATCGCCGCCACCGTGGACGGCATGCCGAAGGTCAACTATTCGCCCGACAACGCGGGCAACATCCTGATCGCCGATCTCACCGACTCTCTGCTGGCCGGGCTGTCCTGATGCGTCCCTGCCGCGCCAGGAATTACGTGGTGAAGAGGAAGTAAGAGCGGCCGGAAAAAGGAAAGGGGCGGTACTCGAAAGCACCGCCCCTCGCCACGTTGTTCGAAGTCTACCCTAGATTTCGAATTTGAGGGTCCCCTTCCAATCGGGGCTGAAATCAGTATAGCCCGTCTGCCACCGCCGTGCACGCGTTGCCGAAAGTGAGGAACAAAGCCAATTGTCGAGTTTTCTTAATAGAATGATTGGCTTGCGAAGGCTATCTTTCAGATATTATTCGCACAATATTCGTGATTGTCAAAGAACGGGGCAGGCCGAGTGGCAGAGGGTCTATCACCTACAGGATAGACCCGGGCGTCAAGCGAATTTCGGAGATGAGGGCGACCGGGCTACGGGCGCGGCGCCGGCGGTTTCGCGGGCTGACCGGGAGGAACGCCCTGGCGCAGCATAGGCCGGACCCAGGTTTTGCCGCCGATGGTGACGGCCAGTTGCTTTCTGTCGGCACCGGTGAAGAATAGGTGGGTGGCCGGGCCGCGAGCCGGTTTGGCGAGGATGACTACGACGCGGCCAGACGGATCACAGGCTTGAATGCCCAGACGCGTATCTACGTAGAGGAAGCCTTCGGTATCGACGGTCATGATGCCGGCGCCCGTTTCCGACGATTCATCCGCCGTCTCAAGGCGGTAGAACGGCTCGCCGTTGGCCAGATTACCGTCGGGCTGCACCTGGTGGGACCACACCCAGCGGCTGCGGTGGTCAGAGACGAAAAGCAACGAGCGGTCCGCGGAGTATTGCAGGTTCGGCTGCGGAGCCGGCTCCGGATTCGCCGCGGCGGTCCAACTGCCGGCGGGGTCGGTCAGCACGGCTCTCCGGCCAGGGTCGCCGGAGGTTGGAACGCCGATGACGAGCGGCTTCTGCCAGTCACGCCATAACCAGCGCAGCGCGTCGGGGAAGGCCGCTCCGGCAGTGTTTGAATCGTGGCCGCCCTGGCCCGGGACGAACTTGAAATCGTAGCCGGAATAAGCCAGCGCGGAGACCATCTGCTGGTTGGCCAGCGGCCAGTCCCCGGCGAAGATGTTCAGATCGTGGTCGTTATCCTGGAGATAGACGCGGATCGGTTTGGGCTCCATTTTGCGGACCAGCGAGGGATAGATGTCGCCGCCGCGCAGGTCAGTGAAACTACCGATGGTGCTGAGGACGCGCCGGAACTGGTCCGGCCGCTCCCAGGCCACATTGAAGGAGCAGATGCCGCCGCTGGAGTTGCCGGCCAGCGCGCGCAGATTCGGATCCAACGTCAGATTCCAGCGCTTGCCGACCTCGGGCAGGATTTCCTCGATCAGAAAGCGGGCGTAGCGATCGCCCAAGGAGTCGTACTCGTAGCTACGGTTGTCGCGGGGTTTCGCAGCGCTGTCCAGCGCGGGGAGCGTGCCGGGGTTGATGAGGATCGCGATTGTCACGGGCATATCGCCGGCGTGAATCAGGTTGTCAAAAACGATCGGCACGCGGAAGCGGCCCTTGTCGTTCACGAACCCGCCGCCGTCCTGAAAAACCATTACCGCGGCCGGCGTATCAGGCTTATATTGGGCGGGTACGTAGACCCAATAATCCCGGACGGTGCCTGGAAAGACGCGGCTGGTCCAGGTAAATTTCTCGATTTTACCTGGCGGAACGCCCGGCCGGCGCTCCGAGTCGGGCGACAGCGGGAGGTCGGCGGAGAGGGAGCAAGTGGCTAAGAAAGAGAGGGTTGCCAGCAGGCGAAGGGTGAGATATTGCATATCGAACCGCGACCTATATGGTACACCTGATGCGCGTCGGCGTGAAGTTGATATGAATCCGCTCAGAAAATCTGCGCATCATTGACAGTAGGTGGTAAACTCGAAACTGGAGGTGGCGGGAGGCAGCTATGGACCCCAACCGGCTCACTGAAAAGTCGCAGGAAGCGCTGCGCGCGGCGCAGGCGCTGGCGGCGCGATTGAGTCATCAACAGATCGACAACGAGCACCTGCTAGCGGCGCTGCTGGAACAGGAAAAGGGCGTTGTCCCGGACATTCTGCTGCGCGCGGGCGTGGACCTCGAGAACCTGCATCGCAGGCTGATGGCGGACCTGGAAAAGCTGCCGAAGGTGGCCGTGTCGCAGGGCGCGGCGGCGGGTATGTACCTGACCCAGCGCCTGGAGCGGACCTTCGCCGATGCCGAGCAGGAGGCCAAAAAGCGGCGCGACGAGTTTGTCAGCGTCGAGCTGCTGTTGGTGGCGTTGTTCGGCCAGGGTGGGAAGGCGGCCGAACTGCTGCGCGAGGCCGGAGTGACCACCGAGAAGCTCGAGCAGGCGGTGAAGGAGATCCGGGGCAACCAACGGGTGACGAGCCAGACGCCGGAGTCCACCTACAAGGCCCTCGAACAATACGGGCGCGACCTGACGGCGATGGCCGCGGAAGGCAAGCTGGATCCGGTGATCGGCCGCGACGATGAGATTCGCCGCGTGATCCAGGTGCTCTCGCGCCGAACCAAGAATAACCCGGTGCTAATTGGCGAGCCGGGCGTCGGTAAGACGGCAATCGCCGAAGGGCTGGCGCAGCGGATCGTGCGCGGTGACGTGCCGGAGGGGCTGAAGGAAAAGAAGGTGGTGTCGCTGGACATGGGCGCGCTGATCGCGGGCGCCAAGTTCCGCGGCGAATTCGAGGAGCGCCTGAAGGCGGTATTGAAAGAAATCCAGGCCAGCCACGGGCAGATCATCCTGTTCATCGACGAACTGCACACGGTGGTGGGCGCGGGCAAGGCCGAGGGCTCGATGGACGCGGGCAACCTGCTCAAGCCGATGCTGGCACGCGGGGAGTTGCATTGCATTGGCGCGACGACGCTGGACGAATACCGCAAGTACGTCGAGAAGGATGCCGCGCTGGAGCGGCGGTTCCAGCCGGTGGTGGTCGATCAGCCGTCGGTGGAGGACACGATTTCGATTCTGCGCGGGCTCAAGGAGCGCTATGAGGTGTACCACGGCGTGCGCATCAAGGACACGGCGCTGGTGGCTGCGGCGGTGCTTTCGAACCGCTACATCAGCGACCGTTTTCTGCCCGACAAGGCGATCGATCTGATTGACGAATCGGCGGCCCGGCTGCGGACCGAGATCGACTCGATGCCGGCTGAGCTGGACGAGCGGATGCGGCGCATATTGCAACTGGAAATCGAGCAGGCGGCGCTGAAAAAAGAACACGACGAAGCCTCGCGCGAGCGGCTGACCCGGATTGAGGACGAGCTGTTTGCACTGCGCAAGGAATCGGACGCGCTGAAAGCCCGCTGGCAGGCCGAAAAGGACAGCGTCCAGAAGAGCCGCACGTTGCGGGAGCGGATCGAACAAGTGAAGCGCGAGATCGAACTGGCCGAACGGGCCTACGATCTGAACAAAGCCGCCGAGCTGAAGTGGGGCACGCTGATCGGCCTGGAAAAAGAGCTGCAGGAAGAAGAGGCGCGGCTGGCGTCGGAGAACAAACAGAGCCGGCTGTTGAAAGAAGAAGTGGACGAAGAGGACATCGCGCAGGTGGTTGCGCGCTGGACCGGCATTCCGGTGTCGCGGATGCTGGAAGGGGAAGTGCACAAACTGTTGCACCTGGAGCAGCAACTGCATCGGCGCGTGGTGGGCCAGGATGAGGCGGTGCAGGTGGTGTCCGAAGCGGTGCGCCGTTCGCGATCCGGCTTGGGCGATCCGCGGCGGCCGATCGGCAGTTTCCTGTTCCTCGGCCCGACCGGCGTCGGCAAGACAGAACTGGCGCGGGCACTGGCGGAGACGCTGTTCGACGACGAACACGCGCTGATCCGGCTGGACATGAGCGAGTACCAGGAAAAGCACACTGTGGCGCGGCTGATCGGCGCGCCTCCGGGCTACGTGGGGTTCGACGAAGGCGGACAGCTCACCGAAGCGATTCGCCGCCGGCCGTACGCCGTGATTCTGTTCGACGAGATCGAAAAGGCGCACCCGGATGTATTCAACGTCCTGCTGCAGGTGCTCGACGACGGGCGCCTGACCGATGGGCAGGGGCGCACGGTCGATTTCCGGAACACGCTGCTGATCATGACCTCGAATCTGGGCAGCGAGCGGATTCGCGCTTTCACCGACGACACCTCGAGCGCGCAGTTCGAGTTGATGAAGCGGGCGGTGCTCGAAGAGGTACGCAAGGCGTTTCGGCCCGAGTTCCTCAACCGCGTGGATGAGATCGTCGTGTTCCACCTGTTGAAGAGCGAACAACTGCGACGAATTGTCGATATCCAACTGGAGCAGTTGCGCCGCCGCCTGGAAGCGCGCCATATCACGCTGGACCTGACGCCGGCGCTGGTCGAACATATCGCACAGATCGGGTACGAACCCGACTACGGCGCGCGCCCGCTGAAGCGCGCGATCCAGAAGGAGCTTGAGACACCGCTGTCTAAAGCGCTGCTGGAAGGACGGGTGCGCGACGGGCAACATGTGATTGCCGATGCAGGTCCGGACGGCACGACGTTCGCTCCGGCGCGGCTGGCCAGCCCGGTCGGGGCGGCCTGACACCTTTAGACAGGCGCCGCCGCCATAGTTTCAGTGGCGCTGCCCTGAGACGGGGCAGCTCGCCGCGCCGTCATATTCTGAGAACCGCGGAAATAAGAAGAAGTCAAAGGAGACTCGATGCCAGATCAGACTCAAACACTGTTGGCGCTGCCTGTGCTGCCGTTGAAGAATGTGGTCCTGTTCCCGAAGTTGGTGTTGCCGCTGTCGGTGGGGCGGGAGGCGTCCCGCGCGGCGGTGGATGCCGCGATCCGCGATCACGAAGGCGAAATGATCCTGGTCGCGCAAAAGGACTCCGGCACCGAGAATCCGAGGCCCGAAGACCTGCACATCGTGGGCACGCGCGCCAAGATCCGCAAGGTCCTGCGGACTGCGCCCAACGCGCTGGAAATCATCGTCTCGGGCCTGGAGCGGGTGGTCGTCGAACGCTACGAGGTGGGGGATTTCCTGACGGCGCATTGCTCGCCACGCGACATTGTGCCGGAAGACACCGACGATGAGCGGGCGCTGAAAACAGCGCTGTTTGAACTCGCCGCCACGGCGGTGGAGAAGATCAATCCACAAGCTGCCGAACAGGTGAGCGAACTGCTGGGCAACGCGGAAGACGCGGAGCAGGTGATGTACCTACTAGCGACGGCGTTCAACCTCGACGTGCAGAAACTCCAGAGCCTGCTGGAGGCGCCGACACTGCACGAAGGCTTGCAGTTGGCGGTCAAACACATCTCGCATGAGATTCAGATCCTCGAGATGCGCCACAAGATCGTACGCGAGGCGCAGGAGGAGATCAGCAAGGAACAGCGCGACTACGTTCTGCGCCGGCAGATGAAAGCGATCCAACAGGAGCTGGGCGAGGACGATCCCGAAAAGGCCGAGGCCGCCGAACTACGAGAGCGTTTTGATAAAGCCGATTTGCCGGATGAGGTGCGCAAGGAAGCGGAGCGCGAACTGGGCCGGTTTGAGCGAATGCCGGGCCAATCGCCGGAGCGGCACATTCTGCGCACGTGGCTCGAATTGGTGATCGAGTTGCCGTGGCGCGTTCATACCACCGACAACCTCGACATCGGCCGCGCGCGCCAGGTGCTGAACGACGACCACTACGGTTTGGACGACGTGAAGGAGCGCATCCTGGAGCATCTTGGCGTGCTGCACCGCAACCCCAGCGCCAAGGCGCCGATCCTGTGCTTCGCCGGGCCGCCTGGGGTCGGGAAGACTTCACTGGGCCAGTCGATCGCACGCTCGCTGGGCCGCAAGTTCGAGCGGCTGAGTCTGGGCGGTCTGCATGACGAGGCGGAACTGCGCGGCCACCGCCGTACCTACATCGGCGCACTGCCCGGCCGCCTGCTGCAGGCGATGCGGCGGGCGGGAGCCAACAATCCGGTGATGATGCTGGACGAGGTCGACAAACTCGGGCGCGATTTCCGCGGCGATCCGGCGGCGGCGCTGCTCGAAGTGCTCGATCCCGAGCAGAACAACACGTTTCGCGATAACTACCTCGACATGCCCTTCGACCTTTCGAAGGCGCTGTTCATCACGACCGCCAATACGCTCGACACGCTGCCGCAGGCGCTGCTCGACCGCATGGAAGTGATCCGCCTGGCGGGCTACAGCGAGGAGGAGAAGGTCGTCATCGCCAACCGTTACCTGATCCCGCGTCAATTGAAAGAGACCGGGCTGTCGGCCGATCTGGTGAGCTTCCCCGATGACGGCTTGCAGAAAATCATCTCCAGCTACACGCGCGAGGCGGGCCTGCGCAATCTGGAACGGTCGATCGGAAGCCTGCTGCGCAAGGCCGCACTGAAATTCGCCGAAGGCCGCACAGAGCCGATCGCCATGACGCCGGACTACATCGTCGATCTGCTCGGGCCGGAGTATTTCCTGCCCGAATCGGTGCGCAAGAATCTGCCCGCCGGCGTGGCCACCGGTCTGGCGTGGACGCCCACCGGCGGCGACGTCCTGTACATCGAAGCCACGCTCCTGCCGAAAGGCAAGGGGCTGATGCTCACGGGCCAGTTAGGTGAGGTGATGCAGGAGTCGGCCAAAGCGGCGCAGAGCTACCTCTGGGCGCACGCCGAGCAGTACGGCATCGACCCGCAGGTGTTCCACGAATGTGGCGTGCACATCCACGTCCCGGCCGGCGGAATCCCCAAGGACGGGCCCTCGGCCGGCATTACCGCCGCCGTCGCGCTGGCTTCGCTATACCTCAAACAACCCGTGCGCAGCGACACTGCCATGACCGGCGAGATCACGCTGACCGGCCGCGTGCTGCCCATCGGCGGAGTCAAGGAAAAGGTGCTGGCCGCGCGGCGTGCCGGCATCAATCGAATCGTGCTGCCGAAGGCCAACGCCAAAGACCTGCGCGACTTGCCCGAGCAAGTGCGCAAGGAGATGGAGTTCATTTTCGCCGAGCGCATCGACGAGATCTTCCGCGAGACCATTCCGTCGATTCTCGACCGCCTTGCCCCTTCCGAGAAAGAAGTCCAGCCGGTGGGCTGAGCAAGTTGAACCTGAATTCCGAAGCTGACAGCAAATCGTTCCGATAGCACCTCCTGGGTGTGTCGTTTTGGCGCCGGGCTTGGGATCAGGTTCGCAGGGCCTGATCCAACTTCGGCGAAGTTGGGATTTGCAAATTCAAGACGCCGTTGAGCAAGGGTATGCGGGTTTCGAGGCCGCGCCAACTTCGGGCCATGTGGAGT
>CAWIQF010000035.1:0-16707 GCA_963838205.1 Terriglobia bacterium
AGGTCAGGCCAAAATCAAAGGTGGCGTGACGTCGAATGTCGCGTAGCGCGACGTTGCCTTATTGCGGTGCGCCGTCGAACTCGTCGCTGAAGATCAATTTTCCGCCAGCATCCCACACCCGTACGTAATCCACCTGGATCGTTTGCGGAAAAGCGGCGGGATCCGGCACGCCTCCCGACCCGTCTTCGAATTCCATGCTGATGATCGGGAACATGGGACGATACGGGATCTCCGTAGTGAATTTGGTTGTTGCCACGCCGTCGATCGAAAAGACGAGCGCGGATGCCGACCAGTCGAGACGGTAGACGTGCCAGTTCTGGCTCACGTCCGTGGTCTTGGCGTTCCCATCGTGCCATTTCGCGGAATCGCCATAGAAGTTCTGGTAGATCGTCGTCAGGCCGCCGGAGGCGGGCTTCACTTCAGCGATATCGATCTCATTATTAGGATTCGGCCAGGTGTGATTGCACCAGTAGGCGTGCTGGTACATGATCGGCTGGCAGCCGGACCCCATCATCCACAGTGGACCGGCATGCACGCCGTAGCCGGCCGACTTGACCCGCGCCTCGATCGAGCCGTACAGGAAATTGAACGACTTCGCGTAGATCGAACCTCCCGTCCACTCTCTCTTCGCTGGCCCGTAGTCGATGCCGCCCTTACAGACGACGGTCTGATGCCTTGCCGTAAGCGTCAGCACGCCCCCCGAAACGGAGACCGCCGACGGCAGGTTGCAGATCTGGTCTGCGTTGGGCTTGTCGATCCAGCCGCCATCCACTACCGCCCACTTTGTCCTATCGAGGCCGGACTGTGCCTGGACCAGGCAGGAAAACGATAAAAGTGCCAGAAGGCGTTTTGTTGCCATAATTGCCGCCAGTTTGGTTATATCACTTGCGCGACGGGTCTATTGCAAGACGACGCCCTTGTCGGCCAGCAGGGTGCCGAGGCGCTGCTGCAGGTTGAGCACGTTACGCCGGTACTGCACGAACTGGTCGACCAGATTGGAGCGCGCGGTGGTCAAGTCGGTCTGCGAGGAGAGCAGGAAAAAGACCGTGATCGTCCCCAGGTCATAGCGTTGCTGATCGGCATCGACGCGCTTGACGGCATAGTCTACGGCGATCTGAGCGAGCTTCACGCTGGCGCGGCTGCTTTCGAGCTGCGTGACGGCTGTGAGGACGTCCTGGCGGATCTGCTGCTCGGTGGTGCGCTGGGTGAGCAAGTTGATGCGCTTGCCGGCAACGGAGTCGGCGAGGTTGGCGGCGCCGGCGCGGTCGCGCAGCGGCAGGTTCAGGGAGAGACTGAATTGCCAGGTAGGATAGCCGAAGCCGAACATCTGGCCAAAAGCGTCGGTGATGCCGCCGAGCACAGGCGTGGCGCCGGCGGTGGTTGGATAATAGTCTCCGCCTATGCCGGAAGTAGTGTAGCTGGCACTGAGATTCAACTGCGGCTTGAGGCTTTCGACGGCGCTGCGGATCTGCAGGTCGTTGACCTCGCCGGCAACGCGGAGGTTGACCAGATCGGGGCGCGACCGCAGGGCCAGATCGACCAGCTTGTCGCGTTCGATGGGCGTCTCGTCGATCTGCGGCGTCACGGATTCGGTGAGCACGATCGGCAGGTTGCGCAAATCGGAAACGAGATCCATGCCGATCTGGCGGCGCAGAATGTCCTCGGCCTGGCGGACCTGGAATTCGACCTGGGCCAGGTTCAATTTCGCCGTAGCGTACTGCTGTTCGGGCTGGAAGATCTCGAGCGGGGAAGTGGCGCCGAGTTCGACTTCGCGGCGCGAGCGTTTCAGCGCCTGGTCGGCCAGGTCGAGCGACTGCTGCTGGACCTTCACGTGTTCACGCGCGCTGACCAGATCCCAGTAGGCGTTCTCGGCCGAGGAGAGCATGCCGATAAGCTGGCTGCGGAACGCGAAGTCGGCGGCACGGCGCTGCGCCTTGGCGATGGTGATCGGCAGGCGCGTGACGGCGATGCCGCGGCCGCGCAACAGAGGCTGGGTGAAGCCCAGCGTCAGGCCGGTGGAGAAGGCGGGGTTGTAATAGTAAAAGCCGCTGTTGGTCGAACTCTTGGCGGTCGATAGAGAAGCGTTGACCTGCGTGCCAGTGGGGAGCGTTTCGGAGTAGTTGAGATTAAACGGCTGCACCAAAGTGGAGAGCACGCTCGCGCCCTGCAAATCGTTTGTCGTCGGAGACTTCGAACGCGTAGCTGAGAAACCACTTGAAAGGTAGGGGTCAAAGATCGCAAAGGCGCGCTGAATGGCGTCTTTCGGGTATTCGAGCTGCAAACGCTGGATTTCGATGTCGGTATTATTGGCCATCACCAGGTCGAGGTAGTTCTTCAACGACAGGTTCAACTGGCCTTCCACGACAAAATCGCGCAGGCGAGTGGGATCGCGCAGAGTGACGTGCACGCTGTCATAGAAAAAGGTCTTGCGGAACCAGGCCGTCGTGCCCAGCCAGGGGGCCTTGGCATCGGCTTGCGGCCCCGTCGCCGCGCTCTGCGACTGTGCCAGGGCCAGGCTGACGCCAAAAAGGAAGAGTGCCAGAGATCGAGTCGGATGCATGAAACGGACCCTTGTAATCAACTTCCGCACGGAGACGAAACGGCCCATCGACGCCGCGCCGTGCCACGGCTTACTCATACCGCAGCGCCTCAATCGGATCGATCTGCGCGGCCTTGAAGGCCGGATAGATTCCGAAAAGCACGCCTACGGCCGCGGAAACTCCGAAGGCGACGACGACTGAGCCGATGGTGATGATGGTTTTCCATTCGGCGGCCAGGGCGATGCACCAGGAAAGGAAGAAGCCGAAGGCGATGCCCAGCAATCCGCCGGAGAGTGAGATGAGCACCGATTCGGTGAGGAACTGGCGCACGATGTCCGATTTGCGCGCGCCCATCGCGCGGCGGATGCCGATCTCGCGCGTGCGCTCCATGACGGTGGCCAGAACGATGTTCATGATGCCGATGCCGCCCACCAGGAGCGAGATGGCGGCGATGGCGACCATCACGTAAGTGAAGATGGTCTGCGTGCGCTGCTGTTGCGCCAGCAGCGCGGCCGGAATGGTGACCGTGAAATCGTCGGCATTACGGTGCGTGGAGTTGAGCACGGCGGTGACGATCTTGGCGGTGGTCACGCTGTCCTGGCCGGCCTTCAGACGCAGGTCGACGCCGTCGAGATCGTCCTTCATGTCGCTGTTGGTATCCCAGAAGCGGTACTTGAAGGTATTCAACGGGACGAAAATCGTGCTGTTGAGATCGGTGGTGCGGCCGCCCTGCGCGGCGCCCTCGCTGAGTTGCTCTCCGAGCACGCCCACCACCTCCAGCCAGCAGTCGTTGACCTTGACGAACTTGCCGAGGGCGCTGCTGTAGCCCAGCAGATTGACCTTGGCCAGGGCTCCGAGCACGCACACAGGTGCGCTGGCGTCATCGTCGGCCGGGCTGATAAATCGTCCCTCGTCCACTCTCAGGTTGTGGATGATCTCGAAGGAAGAGCGCACGCCGAACAGCTCCGGAATGGGGCCGGTGGGCTTGGGCAGCACGCGCGCCGGGTGCAGCGAGCGGCGCGGCGAGAGCACTTCGAGACCATCGATGTTCGATTCGAGCACGCGCACGTCGCGTTCGGTCAGACCCGGACTGACCTTGCGCCGCTGCTGACGCTCCTCGGGGCTGTTCATGGGGACGGATTCCACGAGGATGTTGCGCACGCCGAGGCGTTCGATGAATTGCAGCGACTGCTCGCGCGCGCCGGCGCCGATGGCCAGCATGCCGATGACGGAGCCGACGCCGAAGACGATGCCCAGCGCGGTGAGGAAGGTGCGGGTTTTCTGTGCGCGCAAGTTGCCGAAGGCCTCGGCCAGGTCGCTGAAGAGGCCGCGCGTGACACGGCCGGACGAGGAAGGGTCGAGAGGATGAACGGGGCTGCTCACTTGGCCACTGCCTTGGCGGCGTTCGCGGCGCCGCCTTTCTTCGATCCGGCTTCCTGCTGGTCGGGGCTGGCGAGGGAGACCTCTTCGCCCTCCTTGAGGCCGGTCACGACGACTTTGCTTTCGCTGCGGCGCACCAGTTGCACATCCTTCTGAGTGAAACTTTTGCCGCTGCGCAGGTGGACAAAGGTGCGGCCGTCGCTTTCAAACAGCGCCTGCGCCGGCAGCCACAGGGCGTTCCTGAGGGTTTCGGTGGTGATGAGGATGCGCGCGCTCATGCCGGGGCGGAGTTCCGGAACGGGGTTGTCCAGCGAGAGCCGGCATTCGAAGTGGCGTTCCCAGAAATTGCCGGTGGTGCCGCCCAGATCCTTGACGTGGGCCTGGAAAGTGCGATTGGGCAGGGCGACGACGTGGACCTCGGCCGGCTGGGCGATGGAGAGGTGGCCGCGGTCGGTTTCGGCGACCTCCGCACTCACCTCCCAATGACTCATATCGGGGATCTGCGCGACGGCCATGCCCGGGCGCGTCTGGTCGCCGACCTGGTACAGCGGCAGCGTCATGCCGCTGTAAATCATGTTCTGATTCATGTTCTTTTCCACATTCACGTAGCCGCTGGCGGTGGCCTTGACGCTCATCATGTCGATATTGCGGTGAGCCATTTCGACCTGAATCTTGGCCTTTTCCCGGGCGGCCTGCTGGATGTTGATGCTGGCCTTGGCGGCGGCTTTGCGTTCGGGATAATCGTGTTCCAGCTTGGCCAGACGTTCGCGCGCGCCCTGCACGGCCAGCTCATTCTGGCGGGCAGCGATGGCCGCCAGCAGGGGATTGCGGCGGGCCTCCAGTTCGGCATCCGACAGCGTGCCGCGGGCAGTGATCAGCTCGTTTGTGGAGCTCCTCTTCCTTGGCCGCGGCTTCGGCTTCAGCTTGAATCACCTGCTGCTCGGCCTCCTCCATGTCGGCTTCGGCTTCGCGCAACTTGTAGGTCTCCTCGGTGGTGTCGAAACGCGCGACCACGTCGCCTTCATGCACCAGATCGCCCGACTTGCCGAGCTCCGTGATGGTCAGTGAATTGTTGCCTGTCATCGGCGCGACCACCATCTTCGAATTGCCGCCCTGCAAACTGCCGTTGGCGTACACGGTGAAGGTGACGTCGCCGCGCCGCACCCGCGTGGTCGGCGTGGCGGCCGCGGAAGCCGGTGAAAGGAACTGTTTGAACCGGGGTGCCAGGAAAGCCAGCGCGATGAGGACGGCCGCAACGCAAGCCAGCGCGAGAGCTTGACGAAGCCGCTTCATCGGGCCTTCACCTCGAAGCCCTGGCCCTCGCTCTTCTTGTTCTGCCCGGAGGCCAGAGCGTCCACCAGGGCCACCTGCGTGCCGGCCTCAATCCCACGGATGGCCACCTCGTCGGGGTTGCGCGCCAGAACCTCGACGCGCACGCGGCGCAGTCCCTCCTTGCCGGGCACCAGCACGATGGGCCGGCCATCGCGCGCGAAAACCGCTTTGGCCGGGACGCTGATCGCGTCGGGGATGCGGTCCACGACCACGTCCATCCGTCCGTTCATGCCCGGACGAAGGCGCGCGTCGGGCGCGCCGAGCGAGGCCAGCACGCGAAACGTCCGCGAGGGGGGCCACTCGAAGGTCGCCTCGGCCAGCGGGGAGATGGACTCGAGCTGGCCCATGAACGTCTTCTCGGGGAACGGGTCAAGCAGCACCCGCACCGGCTGCGCCACGAGCATCCGGCCACGGTCGATCTCTTCGGCCTTGCCCTTCAGGCGCAGGCTCGCGAGGTCGGGAATCTCGGCAATCCCGCTGCCGGGCCAGACGTTGTCGCCAACCTTGAAAGGCTTGGCATTCATCCAGCCCTGCGAATGATTCATCAGCAGGTTGACGATGCCCGCGGCCGGCGTCGACAGCGCCATCTTGGCCAGACGGCTGCGGGTCAGCTCGGCCTCGTCGCGGGCCTTGTTGCGCTGGCTCTCCAAGGAGGCGATGTTCGATCGGCTGGAGGCGAGGTTCAGTTCCACCGTCGCCTGCTGCACCCGCACTTTCTCTTCCGCCAGGCCCAGATCGATCCGGTTCTCCTCGCCCTGAATGGCGCTGAGAATCTCCTTTTTCGAGGCTTCCAGGCGGGCCTTTTCCGCGGCCTGCTTCATTGCGGCGAGTTCGAGCTTATCCTGCTCGGCCTTGATGTGCCCCTCGGCGATGGCCTGATCGAGTGACGCCTGAGCCTGCTTCAGAGCGGCCTCCTGCTCCTTCAACTGGCGCTCGGCGGCGCTGGCATCGAAGCGCACGATCGGGTCGCCGGCCTTGACGGGCGCGCCCTGCTGCGCCAGCCAGACGATCTGCAGGTTGGGGACGTTGAACGGCGCGTTGATCTGCACGGAACGGTCGGCGACAAGCTCGCCGCGGCAGGTGATGATCACCAGAAACTCGCCTTTGCGCGCCGTGGCCGTCGGAACGGCCGCGGCCGGCGTGGCCGCGCCCGGCCGCAAGAAGACAAACGCCAGCACGCCCGCCAGCACCAGCACAAAGCCGCCGGCCAGCCACCCGCTCCGGCGGCGCCGCACTTTGGGGTAGGGAACTGCGCCGCCGCTCATGGTTTCTGCCTGGCTTTCTCAACTCCGGCCGGCGCCCGTTCCGCCACGGCCGCGGCGGTCTCGATTTCCAGAGCGGCGGAGAGATCGGGCAACAGCCGGGGATCCTGCTGGCGGATACGGAACATCGCGGTGAAGGCGCGGACGGGTGTGTCGAAGCCGCTGGTCGCCACTGGGCTTGCCGATTCTAAATCGGCGTCGAACACCGCGCCCGGATAGGCGTCGAGAAAAAGCCGCGTGTGCGCCGCTTTGCCCAGCCAGGCCACATCGGACTCGTTGACCGTCGCCTCTACCACCATGCGCGACGGATTGAAGATTTTGATCAGGGGCATGCCCGGATACAAGTCGTCGCCCTCGCGTGCGGGACCCATCGACCCGCTGCGCCAGGTGTTCTCCAGAGCCACCATGCCATCTTGGGGCGCGCGGATCTGCAGTTTCTCCAGGTTCGAGCGCGTCCGTTCCAGCGTGAGGCGCTGGCGTTCCACCTTCAGTTCCTGGATCCGCACCATGGCCGTCTCGGCGCGTTTGTGAAACTCGTCCGATTTCTTGAGGCTGGCCAGACTGAGCTTGGCGTTCTCGGCGCGGGCCTGGTTCTTCAGACGGTCGATTTCGCTCAGAATCGGGCCTTTTCTCAGTTGCAGCTGAGCTTTTTCGAGATCCGCTTCGGCGGAGCGGATCAGGGCCTCGCGGGTGGCGCCGTCACTGGAGACCTGCGCCTTCTTCTGATCGAATTGATGCGACAGGTCGTCCAGCTTGGCCTTGGCGTCGCGTTCCGTATCCACAATTGCCGTGGGGTCGAATTGGGCCAGCACGTCGTCCTTGGAGACCTTGCTGCCGTTGGTTATGATGCGCGTCACGGTCAGACGAATCCCGGTGCCAGCGAGTTGGGGCACCCGGATCGACTGCGACTCCAGCGCACGAATTAGTCCCGTCGCGCGAATAGTGTGCGCTTTCCGGCCCTGCGCTGCTGGAGCATCCGTCGCCGTCGAGATACTAGCGGCGCTGGCCGGTGCACCTTGCGAGGCGAGGCCTGGTGTGGACCGCGAACAGCCCGCGAACGGGACCACTCCTGCCAGGACTGCCAGCGCAGTTAGAAAAGTCCACGTCCTGGGCACTTTGAGCGGATCAGATCCGCGAGCAATCAAACCAGTAGTGAGGATGGCCAAACGCATTCATCGGCTTCCCTAGCCGCGAATCCCTATCGTAACGAGTAGACGCCGGAGACGGGGGGTTTGTTGGTGGAAATTTCAACTATTTACGATGCAGCGGTCCGATTTGGCCTAAGCGGAGGCCGGCGCAGAACAGGCGGCACCGATACCGCGATTGCCAGCGTAGCGCTGCCGGGCCAGCGTAGCGCTAACGGCCAGGGTAGCGCTGCCGGGAAAGACCAGCAGGTCGTGCCTGGCCTGGTCTGTAGTTGTGCACCTGAGAACTGCCACCGCGCCATAGAGCCCATGCACTGGAGCGGGGCAGTCGGGTTGGCGGCGGCCGGTGGGCTTAAGGGAGTGGACGACAAGGGGTTGGACAGACCGGGGCTGGCGACGGCTCTCCCAGGTTTGTTAGTTTACATAATATTGATTATCAGAACTAAAATACGGGAAGGTCAAGCCCGGCCGATTCGCCGGGCTCTCCCAATTCGACTACTCCCTCCGCAGGTCAGTACGACGAGTTGTTACGTCAAAACGTCGAGTTGTTGACGTAGCACGCATCCTTCAGGCTGTTGCATTGGCACTGCATGAAAAGGCCGCCTTGGCTGCAATCGTTGTCCTGTGTGGAGCAGTTTTTGGTGTGGTCACACGCCCACACCAGAGGCCCCATTTGATCGCCGGTCGCGGTCTGCGCCGAGGCCAGCATCATGTAACAGGAACCCGCCAGAAGAGCGGCCCCCAATACCAGCTTCAATTTTTTCATCGCGATTCTCCTCATCCGACAAATTGATCCGGAGCGTGGGCTCTCCGGTGCCCGGGCACACGGGTATCCCTATAAGGAGGCGATGGTCAGAAAGGACGCTAGGCGTTCCATTCCCCTCCTATCGAGAAGCCCGGATACCTGGAATAGGAGTTGTCCTTTGCGGTCGATAATCTCAGTGATCGGCGTCCGATCTAACCGATACATCAGGATATTTTCGGGACTGACCGAGTTCAGCACATCCGCGCACGGGATCTGCAATTGGACGCAATACCGGGTGCTGACCGGGTCTGGCGTCACGTTGATGTAGTAGACGTGAATTCCCTTGGCCGCCGCCGCTGCCGCCAGGACCTTCCAATTGGGCCAGTTTTCCTTGCAAAACGGGCATGCCGGGTAGAACCCCAGCAGCAGGGCCGGCGTACGAGAACCCGCGAAATCATAGGCCACCGCGGCCCCCAATGCGTTGGTTCCCTTCAGCGGCGGAAACGGTCTGTGCAGCGCCTGCGCCTCACGCTGTGCGTCGCGCAGCCTGTTGTACAGCCGATGATTCGTAATTGCTTGAAAAACCACGGTCAGGACAAGGGTGGCGAAAAGTGCGATCAGATACAGGCGTTTCACGGGAACCTTTCAAATCTCGGACACGGCTTTATAGAGAGTCGTGCTGCCAGCCAAAATTCTCTCCCACCAGGGCTCGCACTTGCGCAGCAACCTGCGCCACGTCGTGCACCTGGACAACGTGGCAGCCGGCCGCGCGGGCACTTTGCATGCCCGCGGCCGAGTCCTCGAACACGATCGTATCGCAGGCGGCGACCCCAAGCCATTCCATAGCAAGGAGATAGGGCTCCGGGTCGGGCTTATGGTGGCGCACGTCGTTGCCATATACAACCGTCCCCAGTACCTGCAACAGTCGTTCTTTCTGCAGGATAGACTCAATCTCTGCTCGATTGCTGGAAGTCACCACTCCTAATCGAAAGTGGGTCAAGGACTTGAGAAGTTCTACCAGATCCGCGGGAATCAGTGAACGGCCATCCACCAGATCGTGGAACAGATTTCTTTTCTGTGGGTAATGCGCTCTTAGTTCATCCAGTGTGACAGGTTTATCTGCTAATGCGCACAATTTGTGCAACATCGCGGAATCTGTGACGCCTATGCAAGTATCTCTAAAGGTCACCCAATCCAGGTCAATTCCGAACGGCTGTACAATTTCGCGCCAGGCTTGCCAGTGGAGTGGTTCGGTGTCTGCCAGCAGCCCGTCGAAATCGAACAGCAGCGCCCTGACAGGTATGGCCGGCGGAGCCATCTAGGGATTGAACCTCAGACTGCGAATCAGGGCCTGGAAGGCATCCTCGACGTGCGTGAATTGCGCCGCCGGCGCCACACAGATCAGCACCACCATGGTCGCACCGCGGTCCGCCGTCACCACCATGTGGATCTGCGGCGCCCGCCCGGATACGGCGAGTCCGAACTCAGCGGGGTTGCCAGGCCAGGCGATTCGCCGGCCATGACTTCCGCCGGCTCGGACTCGTCTTTGCATTCCGGCCCCATTTCGCCAGGCTCTGCACGTAGGCTTTCGTGTCGCCCGGAAAATCAAAGCTGCCGTTGTGCGCGGGCAGCGCATCGACTAACCCCGATCCCAGCGCACTGCCCACCGTCCCGTTTTCCCCTGGCCGCAGCGACCCGTCGGGGTTGACCTCGACCTGCCACTCCTCGGATAGGAGAAGGCGACTGCCCCGCCCCGCGGACTGCCCTTGTATCGGGCACACTCCCGCTCAAGCTGATAACGGTGCAAGTGACCTGTCCCGCGGCCGGGGCCGTCCCCACCGGCTCCTGGTCTGGAGCGCGCTTAGGGGCGCTGAGCTGCGCTACGACCTGTCGAATGTGGGCCAGGTCGCCCTCCTCCGCGTTGTACGGCCCGCGCGGCATGTACGGCAGTTGCTCCTCCAGTGCCTGAATGCGATTGCCCGGGCTGGGGTGGTCGGAGAGAAATCGAGACACCAGCCAGTTCGGGTTGCCGCGCTCGGCCTCCAGCTTCTCGAAGAACCGCGCCAGTTCCAGCGGGTTGTAGCCCGCTTTCGCCATCGTGTATGCGCCCAGCAGGTCGGCCTCGCTTTCCATGCTGCGGGAAAATCCAATCAGTATCGAATTGGCGCCCAGCCCGATGCCCAACTGGGCCAGCAGTGCCGATAATCCAGTGCGCCCGACCAGCCCGCCCAGCACCATCGCCGGCGCCTGCAGCGCCACCGCCCGGCTGGCCTGGTGCGTGCCGTGGCGCAGCACCACGTGCGACAGCTCGTGCGCCAGCACGCCCGCCAGTTGCGCTTCGTTCTCCGCCGCCTTGAGCAGCCCCGTATGCACGTACGTCGGCCCTCCCGGCAGCGCGAACGCGTTGATGCTGTCGTCCTGGACCACTTTGAAATAATACGGGTAATCCTCCAGCCCGCCCTGCCGCACCAGGCGCATGCCGACCCGCGTCACGTAGTCGTTCAGCTCCTTGTTCGGCACGACGTACATCTGCCGTTCCACCTGCTGCGCATATTCGCGTCCCAGTTGAATGTCCTGCTGCTTCTTGAACAGGTTCCAACCCGGCTTCGGCATCTTCTTCTGCGCCGCGGCGAGCGCGGCCATGGCGCATATCACGAGCAGCGCCACCCACCGCTTCCACATTTTTTTTGATGTCTTCGCCACACCTCACCACGTTCCGGCGCTTCGGCCTGCTGTCATAATGACAAGATGACGCCCACAGAAAAAATATGGCACAACGGCGCCTTCATCGCCTGGGATGACGCGCGCATTCACGTGCTCTCCCACGTCGTCAGCTATGCCAGCGCCGTCTTTGAAGGCGTGCGGTGCTACGAAACCGTCACCGGACCGGCCGTTTTTCGCCTGAAGGAACATACGCGCCGCCTGCTCGATTCGGCCAAAATCTACCGCATCGAGGTTCCCTACACGCTCGAGCAACTGATCGCGGCGCAGGTGGAACTGGTTCGCGTCAACCATCTGCGTTCCTGCTACATCCGGCCCATCGTCCTGCGTGGCTACGGCAACATCGGCGTGCTGCCCTTCGGCAATCCCACCGAGGTCTACCTGGCCTGCTGGGAATGGGGCAAGTACCTCGGCGAAGAGGCCCTGGCCCAGGGCGTCGACGTCGCCGTCTCCTCCTGGACGCGCATCGCGCCCAATACGTTGCCCGCGCTCGCCAAGGCCGCCGGCAACTACATGAACTCCCAACTGGTCCGCATGCAGGCGCATCTCGACGGCTACGCCGAAGGTATCGCCCTGGACGAATCCGGCAAGATCAGCGAAGGCTCCGGCGAGAACATCTTCGTCGTGCGCGACGGTAAGATCCACACTCCGCCGATGGCCTCCAGTGTTCTGCCCGGCATCACCCGCGACTCAGTCATTACGCTGGCCCGCGAGTTCGATATCCCGATCATTGAGACCCAGATTCCGCGCGAGATGCTCTATATCGCCGACGAAGTCTTCTTCACCGGCACCGCCGCCGAAGTCACGCCCATCCGCAGCGTGGACAAGATTTCCATCGGCTCCGGCCGCCGCGGTCCCATCACCGAGCGTCTGCAAAAGGCGTTCTTCGACGTAGTCACCGGCCACGCGCCGGATAAGCATGGCTGGCTCACGCCCGTGCCCGCCGCCGAACCGGTTCCGGCCTAGTTTTCTGTTTCTTGCGTTGCTGCCGAGTCGCGACCGGCGTGACGGAGCCGCGACTGCAAGGAGTGGTTCTGCCGCGTAACCAAGCCGCCACCAAAGGGAGCGGTTTCTTCAAATGATCCAATGGACTTCCAATCACGCCACTACCCGGCCGCCGGTAAAACGCGAGTTTCCAGCTCGATCTCCCCGTGCCCCCACACCGTTTGCCGCCCAATGCCCGTGTAGCATGCCGCCCGCAGCAGCGGCACGAACTCGCCCAACTCTCCCGCGTAGCGCACCGTGCCCCGAAAGCCCGACAGCGGGTGCGTTTGGCCCGTCCGCGCGCTTTTCCGGCTGCCCTGCACGTTCTCCAGGCGTCCCGCCACGGCCCGCACCGCGCGCGCCCGTTCCCCCAGGCCGCGGAAGTCCAACGCCGGTTCAACGCCGCCGTAGGCCGCCAGCAGCGCGCTGACCCGGTCCCGCGCCCGCGCCGCCAGCACTGCGAATGGCGGTAGCCCCACCCCGTCCCAGCCTTTCAATTCCGTTGGCGTGAGAAACGAGACTGCCAACTCCTCGCACGGCTCGCCGGCCCTCAGGTCGAATGTCCTGACAACGGCCTCCCAACCCTCCCAAGCCAGCCCCACTCGCCCCGCGCCCAGCCCCGTCCGCGCCATCTGTCTCAGTGCTTCCTCGAACACTCCCGCCAGGCCCGGCGCAAACAGGTTCATGCCGATGTCAAAGCTCTCCCCCGCCTCAAACGTCCGCCCATCAAGATGCCGCACCCGCAGTACGAACGGTCGCGGTGCGTCTCGCAGTCCGCTCGGCCCGCTGGTCCGCCGCGGCCGGAAGTGCTCTTCGGGCAGCACAAAGCCCAGCGCGCCGCGGATCGGCACCGCCGCGCTGGCCGGGAACGCCAGTCGCGCCTCAGGCCTTACCCGTGCTTGACCGCCAGTACTCGAACATGCAGTCCTGGCCCATGGCCCCCTCATTGTGCCGCACATTCCGCCCCTCGTATCCTGCTTCCGCCCCGGCTCGACAGCGGGGCCTATTCTGTAGGTGGGAGGCCCTCCGTCGCTCGCGTGCCGCGCTCCTGCGCAAAGACGAATACACAACGAAAAATACCCGAAAGATAGCCAATGCAAGCCACTCATTCTATTAAGCAAACTCGACAATTGGCTTTGTTCCTCCACTTTTGTTGTTTTGCGCCGGCGAGCTTGTCGAACTGGCACCGGTCACCCCGTATGGGCAGGCGTTGATGTACGCCGCCGCGAGGGATCCACTCCACGGCTTTCAGCCGGCCTCCGTCGCGCCTCCGGTCGCCGCCTCGCCCACCCCCAATTCGCCGCCTCTCCGGCTTCGGTAAAATGCTACCTGCAGGCCATGACGACTCTGACCCACCTCGAATGCAGCCTCTGCGCGCGCCACTATCCCACCGGCCAGGTGCTGAACCTGTGCCCCTGCGGCGGACCTCTCCTGGCGCGCTATGACCTTGCCGCCGCGCGCCAAAGCTGGAGCCGCGAGTGGATCCTCTCCGGACCCTCCTCCATGTGGCGCTACGCCCCCGTCCTGCCGGTCGACAAGCCCGCCTCGATGATCACTCTGGGCGAGGGCTGGACCCCGCTCATCCACTCCCAGGGCTTCGCCCGCGCCTGTGGCGCCAACGATCTGTGGATCAAGGACGACGGCATCAACTCCACCGGCTCCTTCAAAGCCCGCGGCCTGTCCTGCTGCATTTCGATGTGCCGTGAGCTGGGCGTCACCAAGATCGCCCTCGGCTCCGCCGGCAACGCCGCCAGCGCGGCCGCAGCCTATGCCGCCGCGGCCGGGATCGAGGCCCATATCTTCATGCCGCGCGACGTGCCGCAGGCCAACTACATCGAATGCAAAAGCTACGGCGCCCACGTGACGCTGGTCGATGGACTCATCTCCGACTGCGGCCGCATCGTCTCCGAACGCAAGGACGCCGAGGGCTGGTTCGACGTCAACACCCTGAAGGAGCCCTATCGCGTCGAAGGCAAGAAGACGATGGGCTATGAAATCGCCGAGCAATTCCGCTGGACCCTGCCCGACGCCATTCTCTATCCCACCGGCGGCGGCGTCGGCCTGATCGGCATGTGGAAGGCTTTCGACGAGCTGGAGCAACTCGGCTGGATCGGCCCGCAGCGGCCCAAGATGATCGTCGTCCAGGCCGCCGGTTGCGCGCCCATCGTCCGCGCCTTCGAACAAGGCGCAGAGCGCGCCGAGTTCTGGCACAACGCCGCCACCATCTCCAGCGGCTTGCGTGTGCCCAAGCCGCTCGGCGATTTCCTGATCCTGCGCGCCGTCCGCGCCAGCGCCGGCACCTGCATCGCCATTCCCGACCGCGAGGCGCTCGAGGCTGGCGTCGAGGCGGCGCGCCTGGATGGGGTCTTCCCCGCCCCCGAGGGCGCGGCCTGCTTCGCCGCCGTCCGCCGCCTGCTGCGCTCCGGTTTCCTGAAACCCAGCGAACGCATCGTCATCTACAACACCGGCACCGGTTTGAAGTACCTCGAGGCCTACTCGACCCTCTCCCGCGCGTTCTCGAATCGGAGGCCGACAAGCTCGGCGGTCTGATCACCCCGCGCTGACGCGCTCCTCCGCGCCACCGCCAGGCCACCGTTCCGCCGGCCCTCCCCGGGCCCGCCAACAGCGGACAACGATCTCGGCGGCGGCGCATCCAATGACCCAGTAGCGTTCCGGCCGCTTCCGGCTTGCCGAAACGGCGGCCCGCGTTTAAGATTGATCTTTTCAGGGCCCGAGGTGCACCGTCTTATCTGGACAGCGGAAGTGCTGTTCGATCGAGTATGGGTTTAGCGCAGGTCATCCCACAGCGGTGGGAAGATTTCGATCCCATGGACATCCAGCGGGAAGCCGCGATGTTCTACGGGCTGTTCCTGCGCGGCCACAACGCGGAGCAGTTGCGGCGCGATATCGAGATTCCCCGGGAGGTCTTCGACCGCTGGCTGAAACATCCTTTTTACGACGGCGATTTCCGCGAAAGTGTCAAGAGAATCTATTACTTCCGCAAGAAAGTTCTCACTGTTTTCGACGAATTGATCGATCGGGAGCGCATCCGCCTGCGCACGCAGTAGCGCTCCCGCCTCCACCAGCCCCCCGCTGAGCCGCGAAGATGAAATTGTTGTCGTTAGCTTTTGCAGTTGTCCGGTTTGATTGACACGTGAGTTGTCCGGTTTGGTTCATGCTACCCTCTTCGCCTTGGTTTTTGGGGAGAGAGGATTAACGAGCTTCGCGGCGGTGGGAAAGTGGGAATCGCCGGCGGCGATTTCCAAGGGGCGGGGGGAGCGGTGGGAAACCGCGGCGCGGTTTTCCACGGCTTCCACGGGCCCGCCTTTTCCACGGCCCGGGCTGGCCTTTTCGATCAGCGGCTGGCCGTCTCCGGCGTAGCGCCCGACCACATGCGGGCCGTAGCGGATCGACACCGTGCCGTCCAGGTGCTGGTGCACGGTGACGGTCTGTCCGGCGAGCGAGTAGCGCCAGCGGCATTTGTCGATTTGCCACCACTGGTCGCGGATCGCGACCGTATTGTCTTTGCTCACCACACGTTCGGTCTGGATGGAAAACACCCACTCCAGGTCGCGCCGGACGCACTGGCAGAAGGCCGTCCCGCGCTCCGCCGCGGGGACTGCGAACTGCGCATTGAACTGGCCGATGTAGCGCTCCCGCAGGAAGCGATTGGCCTCCTCGAGCGTCGTGATGCCGGCTAGCCGCAGCTCCTGCGGCAAGCGCCCTTGCCAGGTGCCGAAGTTGCGCTCGCTGCGCCCGCGCGCCTGCGGTGAGTAGGCGGCAATCACCTTCACGCCGAGCTCTTTCAGCGCCCGCCCCAACTGCGTCAGCCGGTGCCGATCCACCGCTTCGCCGGCCTTCGGCGTGACGAAGAAATGGCTGCCCCGGTCGCTGTAGCTGGCGCAGAACAGACCCTGCCGTTCGATCACCTCACGGAACGCCGCCATGGTGGTCAGCGTGGACTCCTGCTCCACCAGTTGCGCGTAGTAGATCTCGCTGGTGGCGTCGTCCAGCACCACGATCAGGTCGTAGTAGCGGTCGTCCTGGAACCAGCGGTGCGTGCTGCCGTCGATGTGCAGCAGCATCCCCGGCAGCGGCCGGCGCGGGCGCCGGCGCCGGTGTGGCCCGCGTTTCTTGCGCTTCACCACCAGCCCGGCCCCCTGTAGCGCCTGCTTGACCCAGCTGTAGCTGAGATCAATGCCCTCCACCGCGCGCAGCTTCTCGTGAAAGTGCCGCACGTTGAGGTCGAAGTAGCGCTCCTGAAACAGCGCCAGCACGCGCTCGGCGGTTTCCATCGGCACCCGGTGGATGCTGCGCTTGCCGCGGCGCTGGTCGAACAGCCCGGTGTAGCCACCCTCCAAGTAGCGCTGCCGCATGCGCTGCATGTTGCGCACACTCATGCCGGCGATCTCGGCCGCCTCGATCCAGGTCAGCTTCCGCGCCATCGCTTTCAAAATCACGTCTTGCAGTTTCATCATCCGCTCCACTTCTCGGGCGGAGATCACCGGCGGGCTTGTTTCCACCCCGCCAGCATCCCCTCCCGGCCTGGACCGGACAACTCACGTGCTAATTCGGCCGGACAACTCACGTGTTAACGA
>CAWIQF010000036.1:0-11927 GCA_963838205.1 Terriglobia bacterium
GAGCAATTTTTGACATACTATAAGTGCCCTGGCGATTTCTCTGCCGAAACCGTTATGCCCCAAGCATACACAGACGATCTGCGTCGTAAGCTCTTGGGGGCCTACGACCAGGGGCGGGGTGGGTTGGAGAAACTGGCGGCGTTGTTCGGTGTCAGTTACGGCTGGGCGCAGAAGGTGGCCGCCACGCGACGGCGCACGGGGAGCGTCGAGCGGCCGGCGGGTGCCAAGCGCGGATTTCCGAGTCGGCTGACGCCGGAGTTGCGCTCCGCATTGAGCACTCAGATTCAAACGCGGCCCGACGCAACGCTGGCCGAGTTGCGGCAGTGGTTGAGCGAGCAGCATGGCGTGGCGGTGAGCGTTTCGCGGCTGTGCACGGTGCTGCAAGAGCTGGGACTGCGGCTTAAAAAAAGTCGCTCCACGCAGCCGAGCAGGACACTCCAGACGGACGGGCGCGACGCCAACAGTGGTGGCGCGAAATCGCGGAGATTGACTCCGAACGCCTGATTTTCCTGGACGAAAGCGGGGTTACGACCGATTTGACGCGGCGCTACGGGCGCGCTCCGCGCGGGCAACGAGTGCGCGAGGGTGCCCCCGGCGGCCATTGGCACAGCGTCACATTGTTGGGGGCCGTAGGCGTGACCGGATGGAAGGCGGCGATGAGCATCGCGGGTGCCGCCGACGGCGACGTTTTTCTGGCCTACCTGCAAGACGTGCTGGGTCCGCAACTGCGCGCCGGCGACGTGGTGGTGATGGATAATCTGAGTGCTCACAAGGTGGCGGGCGTTCGCGCACTGATCGAGGCGCGTGGGGCGGAGTTGCGCTATCTGCCGCCCTACTCGCCCGACTACAATCCCATCGAAGCGTGTTGGTCGATGGTCAAACAGAAACTTCGATGCCTGCGCGCCCGAACGCTTGAGGCCCTCGATCAAGCCATCCCCGAAGCCCTGCGTTTAGTCACCGCCGAGCACGCCGCTGCCTTCTTCCGCCATTGCGGTTATGCATTATAGAAAGTTCGAAAGCGCTCTAGACCGAATATTTCACCGGCTCACTGTACAAAAGCCGCCTTCTCTGGCATAAACATTTCAGCCACGAAGTGCTTCTGCACAGAAAGCGGCGGCTCTTGCTATGACACAGTGTACCCAGGACAGCTTCGAATTTGAAGCCCATTTTTCGCGCCGGGTGGTGGCGGGTTTCGACGGCGGCACGATCACTTCCGACGCCGGGGCGCTACTGCTGCGGCAGGTCAACCGGCGCATCGGCCTGCTGCCACGCCTGGCGCGCTGCTTCAGCGACTTCCGGAATCCGGTTTACATCTCCCACGAAGTGGGTGAAATGGTCTCGCAGCGCGTCTATGCGCTGGCCTTGGGTTACGAAGATCTCAACGACCACGACCAACTGCGTGACGACCCGCTGATGGGTCTGCTGGCGGGTAAACGCAAGCCCGGCGCGGCGTTGGCCAGCAAGAGCACGCTGTGCCGCCTGGAACGCACGCCTGAGGCCGGCGCCGCCTCCGACCGCTACAAGAAGATCCGCTACGATGCCGCCGCCATCGACCGGCTGCTGGTCGAGATGTTTGTGGAGTCGCACCCGCAAGCCCCGGCCCGGATCGTCGTCGATCTGGACGCCACCGATACGCCGTTGCACGGCCAGCAGGAGGGACGTTTCTTCCACGGCTACTACGACCACTACTGCTACCTGCCGCTGTACATCTTCGCGGGCGACCAGATTGTCGGCGTGCGGCTGCGAGAGGCCAATCAGGACGCCAGCGCGGGCAGCGTCGAAGAGATCCAGCGCATCGTCGCGCAGATCCGCGCCCGCTGGCCCCAGACTCAGATCATCCTGCGCGCCGACTCGGGCTTCTGCCGCGAAGAACTGATGAGGTGGTGTGAGGACAACCATGTCGACTACGTCTTCGGACTGGCGCGCAACCAGCGCCTGCGGCGGCGGATCGACAAGGCCATGCGCCAGGCCGCGGGCGAGGCCCAACGCACGGGAAAGGCGGCGCGGGTGCTCACCGAGTTTCGCTACCGCACGCGCAAGAGTTGGTCGCGCGCCCGGCGCGTCATCGCCAAGGCCGAGCAGATCGCGGGCAAGCAGAACCCGCGCTATGTCGTGACTTCGCTGCCGGTCGAGCAGTGGCAACCGCGCCCACTCTACGAGGATCTGTACTGCGCCCGCGGCGAGATGGAGAACCGCATCAAAGAGCAGCTGAGCCTGTTTGCCGACCGCATGAGTGCCGAGACGATGCGCGCCAATCAGCTCCGGCTGTATCTGTCGGCGGCGGCCTACGTGCTCGTGGAGGCGCTGCGGCGGCTGGCGCTAACAGGCACGGCGCTGGCCGAGGCCCAGGTCCACACGATTCGGCTGCGACTGCTCAAGATCGGCGCGCGGATTCGTTTCAGCGCGCGGCGCGTGCTGGTGTCGATGAGCAGCGGCTACCCCTGGAAGCAGGTGTTTGGGCAGGTGTGGGCGGCGCTGCGTTGCTGAGCCAAAATCGCGACACGGCAAACAAACGATTTCCCGATTTCGCACTTTTCGGGTCAGTCGAACTGCGTCCGAATTGCGTTTTGTGAGGGCGATCGGACGCCACAAGGCCCCCTCGATCACCACATCCCGGCTCGCTGCCCGCCCGAATGCCGCCGCAGCGCCCTCCAAACCTCACGCAAACGCCGGCGGCGACGAAATCACAGCGCCTGTGAAACATCCGGGCTAGCAGCGCGCTCACCACGGCCAGGTCCGAATAGTTTCCGAGCACGGCCGACAGAACCATGATCAGTTCGAGCATCCACGCCGAGATTCCCCAGAATTTCCGGAGGAACTTGAGGACCGGGTGCCCTTTTTGTACGGCCACTTCGTTATAACCGTTCTCCTTCCGGTGGACGTCCACTTCCACGTGCGTGAGCCCGGTGTCGGGGTTCACGTGGAGCGAAGCGAGCGTGTCGGGAACCGACGCGGTGGCGATGTCAGGGGGAGGGCGGTTTGCCGGCTTCAGGGGGGGCCGACTTCGGTTCGGATTTATTTGAAGTTGATTGCATAGTGAACATCCTCTCCTGCGTTTGCGCGGTTCACGCCGGTTCGCCTGCGTAAGTCGCACTCCACTCCCAAGTGAAGATGTCCGACCGTTCCTCGCCGTGCAAAGTGGTGCTCGACCGGCGGTCAAACCGTTTCGTCGATCATCGCCTTCATCGCTTGTTCGACTTCGGCTGCCGTGGCCGCCATCACCGGCGAGGAGCCGAAGGCCTTCATGAGTTCCGTGGGCAGAATAGTTGCCACCTCAATCCTGCCCCCCGCTGAGTAGATCGAGACACGGCATGGCAGAACTGTTGAGACCTCCATGGCTTCCAGTAGAACGGCCTTGGCGTGATGCGGGTTGCAGACTTCATATACGCGCACTTCGGCATCGAAGTCGACACCCTTGTTTTTCATCGTCTGCTTAAGATCATGGACTCCGAGCACTCCGAATTTGTGCCGGGCCGCCGCCTCTCGAAGTGCCTGGTCGAGCGCCTCCAGCGTCTTGAGACTCGTCTTTCGATAGACCATGTCTTATTCTCCCTGTCAGTACACCTTGTTCTTCATCGAAGCTGAGTGAGCGTCAAAAACAAATGTTCAGATCGAGTCTGCGAAACCTTGTCGTCAGCACATCATCTGTCCGCTGCAGCCCAGGCAGAGTCTCACGCGCCCCGGCGTTGCAGGGCCGCCTGCCAGGCGGCTTCCAGTTTTTGCCGCACGTCCGCAGGCAGAGGCCGGCTCGCGGCCTGCTCGGCCAGCAGGCTGTGCGAGGCGCTAATGCAGCTTCTCAGAGACTCGAGAAAGGCGACGCAGGGCGGGCAGTCGCGGATGTGCTCCTCGATGTGGGTGCAATCGGCGGGCGTGAGTTCGCCGTCGAGATACTCCGAGAGGCGTTCGAACACCTCACGACAGGAGGCATCTGCCGGACCATGGGCATGGCGCTCTGGTTCGGAATTCTTCATACGCTCTTTTCTCCCGAGGCCTGGAGATAACCCGCCAGCCGCTTTCTCAGTGCCAGCCTTCCGCGGTGCAGTCGCTGTTTCACAACATCCTGACTGAGATCGAGCACCTCCGCGGCCTCCGCCGTGGTGAGTTCTTCCACGTCGCGCAGGAGCACGACCGAGCGGTAGGACTCTGGCAGTTCGCTCAGCGCGACGCGCAACTCGCGGCCCAACTCGGCCTGCAGCAACTGATGCTCGGGCAACGCGGCGTTGTCGGGCACCCGGCTGGCGAGGGCGGACCCATCCGAGTCCGGGCCGGGCATCAACTCATCCAGGGAGAGTTCCCGCTCCGGCGCATAAACACTGCGACGCCGTTTCATAAGGCAGTAATTCTTGGCGATCCGGAAGACCCACGCCTTCACCAGCCGCGGATCGCGAAGCTGATCGAAACTCTCGAAGATTTTCAACAGCGTGTCCTGCGCCACTTCCTCGGCATCCTCGCGCTGCCCGCACATCAGCCACGTGTATTGAAACACCTTCGACTGGAAGCTCTCCACAAAAGGCGTGAAGGCGCCCGCATCGCCCGCCAGCAGGCGCCGCGCCCATTCCACCTCGGGACTTTCCAGATCAGCCATCTTCCCATCGTAGGATGTCCCTGCCTGAATGTGATGCACGCCAGGCGTGCAAAGTGACATGTCACCATTCGCGTCCGGCCGCATCATCGTTATTGGAAACCGAAGCCGCGTTTCAGCGGACGAAGTCATTCACATGTTGATCCAACGATTTCTGTTTTTCTCCATTCCCTGCCTCGGCCTGTTGGGGCAGGAACCCCTGAGCTTGCAGGAGGCCGTGCGGCAGGCTCTCGCGCGGCACCCTTCGATGGAGGCGGCCACAGCGCGCATCCACGCCGCCGAATCGCGCATCGCGCAGGCCCGCAGCGGCTGGATGCCGCGCGCGAGTTACACCGAGAGTTTTCAAAGCGGCAACAACCCGGTCTACGTCTTTGGAGCATTGCTGACCCAGCATCAGTTCACTGCCGCCAACTTCGACATCGGTTCGCTGAACCGTCCGGGCGCGTTGAACAACTTCCAATCGCAGTTGAGCGTGGACCAGGTGGTCTACGATTTCGGCGCAACGCGCGGCACGGTGCGTTCGGCGGAGCTCGGCCGGAAGATAAGCGAGGAAGACCGGCGGCGCGCCGAAGTGGCTCTGATCGCCGCGGTCGCCCGCACCTATCATGGCGTGGCGCTGGCGGAACAGGGCCTGCGGCTGGCCGCGGAATCTTTGAAATCCGCGCAAGCGGACCTGGAGAGGGCGCGCACACTGCAGAAAGCCGGTTTGGCCACCGACGCCGACGTCCTCAGCGTGCAGGTGCATGCCGCGGCCATGGCGGAGTTCCGCGCGCGCCGCGATGCGGACCTGCGCATCGCCCACGCCGCGCTGAACGAGGCCCTGGGGCTGCCGCTGGATGCGGAGCACACTCTGACGACGCCGATCCAAGCCACGCCGCCGGGGCAGGATTCCTCAGCCGAACTGGAGCGCCAGGCCGCGTCTCAGCGTCCGGAGATGCACTCCGCCCGGCTGGGGCGTGAGTTGGCGGCCTCGCAGGAAGCAACCGCGAAATCCCACTACTGGCCGGTGATTGGACTGCACGGCGTATTTGAAGCCGACCGTCAGGATTTTTACAACAAGGGCGGCGGCAACTGGATGTTCGCGGCCTCGGCGCATTGGGACGTCTTCGATGGGAACCGCACGCGCGCCACCGTGGCCGAGGCGCGCCATATGAAGGAGGCCGCGGCGGCCACTGAAAAGCAATTCGATGCGGCGGTGCGCCTCGAGACTCGCCAGGCGGAAGCGGACCTCCAGGCCGCGCGCGAGCGGGTCACAGTGACCGAAGATGCCGTTGCCCAGGCCGACGAAAGCCTGCGCATCATCCGCAACCGGTACTCCAACGGCCTGGCCACGGTCACCGATCTGCTGCGCTCCGAGACGGCTCTCGTGGAGGCGAAAACGCGCCGGCTCGCGGCACTGTACGACCTGCGCATCGCCGCCGTGCAACTCGACGCCGCCTCCGGCTCATTGAATGGAGATTCCGATGTTCTTAAATAGAATCGTTCCCCTCTGCCCCGTGATCGCGTTGACAGCCCTGCTGGCGGGCTGCGGCCCCGCCGCCGACCGCTCCACGAGAGCGCAGCCGTCCTCAACGCCGTTGACCGTGAATGCGCAGCCGGCGGCTTTGGTCGAACATGCCGGAGACCTACGAGGCGACGGGCACCGTGCAGGCGCGCGTGACCACGCTGCTCTCGGCCCGCACCATGGGCCGCATCAGCGAAATCCGCGTGCAGCCAGGGGACACCGTGAAGGCCGGGCAGGTGGTGGCCGTTCTCGACGCCCGCGATCTCGAAACAGCCTCCCGGCAGGCCGAGGCCGCGCGCGAGGAAGCACAGAATGCGCTGCCGGAAGTGGATAGCGCTGTCGTGGCATCCCAGGCGCAACTGGAGCTGGCCGAAGCGACGTTCCACAGAATGAAGATGCTCTTCGATGAGAAGTCGATCACGCCGCAGGAGTTCGACGAGGCGCAGGCGCGGCTCAAGACAGCCCGCGCCAGCCATGCAATGAGCCAGGCCAAGCGCCAGCAGATCGAGGCGCGCATCCGCCAGGCCGACGAGAGCGTGGCGCAGGCCAAACTGCAGGCCGGCTTCGCGCAGGTGACTGCGCCCTTCGCCGGCACGGTGATCGAACGCAAGGCGGAGCCGGGCATGCTGGCCTCGCCGGGGACGCCCATCGTGGCCCTAGAACAGAGCGGCGCTCATCGTCTGGAAGCCGCGGTGGACGAGACCAAACTGGGCCGCATCCGCGTTGGAACGCCGGTTCGCGTGGAGTTTGATGCCTTGGATAAACGGACGTCCGGGCGCGTCAGTGCGATCGTGCCCACGCTGGATGCAGGCTCGCACAGCTTCACCGTGAAGATCGATCTGCCCGGCCAGCCGGGCTTGCGCAGCGGCATGTTCGGACGCGCATTCTTTGAATTCGGAACACGCCGGACGCTAGTCGTCCCGGCGGGCGCGCTGGTCAACGACGGTCAGGTGGCGCGGGTTTTCATCGCTGATGGCGGCGTGGCGCGGGGCCGCATGGTGACAACGGGCGTGCGCGCCGGAGATCGGGTGGAAATCCTCTCCGGCCTCAGCGCCGGCGAAGCGGTGATCGTGCGTCCTCCGCAGGGCCTCAGCGACGGCGCGCGCATCGAGGTGCGGCCGTGAGCGCTCCTGGCCTCGGGCTGGCGGGCCGTGTCGCTGCGGGCTGGATCAATTCGAAGCTGACGCCGCTGGTGATCGCGGGCTCGCTGCTGCTTGGCGTCTTCTCGGTGTTGATGCTGCCGCGCGAAGAGGAGCCGCAGATCATCGTTCCCATGATCGACCTCTTCGTTCAACTGCCCGGCGCGTCGGCGCAGGAAGTCGAGCAGGGCATCACGCGGCCCATGGAAAAGTTGCTGTGGGAGATCCCCGGAGTCGAGTACGTTTACTCCACCTCATCGCCGGGTATGTCGATGGTGGTCGTGCGCTTCCAGGTCGGCCAGGACGAAGAGAAGGCCATCGTCCGCGTGAATCAGAAGATGTACGCCAACTACGACCTGATTCCTCCCGGCGCAACGCCTCCGCTGGTAAAGCCGCGCTCCATCGACGATGTGCCGGTGCTGGCGCTGACGCTGCATAGCAAACGGTACAACGATTTCGAGCTGCGCCGCGTCGCCGCGCAGTTGACCGACTCCGTGAAGCAGGCGCCCGACGTCAGCGAGGTCAGGATTCTCGGCGGGCAGCGCCGCGAGTTGCGCGTGACGCTCGATAGCGGACGGCTCGCAGCCTTCCACCTGACGCCCTTGCAGGTGTTGGGCGCGCTGGGGACCGCGAACCAGAAACTGCCCGCGGGCCGGGCGTCGGTGGGCAACGTCGAGACTGTGCTGGAAGTGGGCGGCTTTCTGCGCGATGCGGAGGAAGCAAAGAGCCTGGTCGTCGCCGTTTCGAATGGCCACCCGGTGTATCTGCGCGACGTCGCCAGCGTCGACGACACCGGCGAAGAGCCCAGTCAGTACGTTCAATTCGCCGCCGGAAGCGGCTTTGAGCCGGCGGTTACGATCTCCATTGCAAAACGCAAAGGCGCCAATGCGATCGCCGTCGCGGACAATGTCCTGCGCCGCGTCGATGGGTTGAAAGGCAATCTTCTGCCCGGCGATATCGACGTGACAGTCACGCGCAACTATGGCGAGACCGCGGCTGAGAAATCGAACGAGCTGCTGTTTCACATGGGCATCGCCGTCGTCTCGGTCAGCCTGCTGATCGCGTTCGTGCTCGGTTTCCGCGAGTCGTTGATCGTCTTCACGGCCATCCCGGTGACGCTCGCGCTCACGCTGACGGTTTTCTATCTCTACGGCTACACTCTGAACCGCATTACACTGTTCGCCCTGATCTTTTCCATTGGCATTCTCGTCGACGACGCCATCGTGATCGTTGAGAACATCGTGCGCCACGTCCGAATGCCTCAGAATGCGGGGCGTCCGCTGGCGCAAATCGCCGTCGAGGCGGTGGACGAAGTCGGCAATCCGACCATTCTCGCGACGCTCACCGTCATTGCCGCGATCCTGCCCATGGCCTTCGTCGGTGGATTGATGGGACCCTACATGCGGCCCATCCCGGTGGGCGCCACGGCGGCGATGATCTTTTCGCTACTGGTTGCCTTTATAGTCACGCCCTGGGCGGCCATCCGCCTGTTGCGCCCGCATGTGCACGGCCTCCACGACCACCGCGAGGATCGACTGACCGTCCTCTATCGCCGCTTCATGGACCGTCTGATCCACGTGCCCGCGGTGCGCTACAGCTTCCTGACACTTGTCGTCGTGCTGCTCGTCGGCTCGATGTCGCTGGTGTACGTACAATTCGTCAAAGTGAAAATGCTGCCCTTCGACAACAAGAGCGAGTTCCAGGTCATCGTCGACATGCCGGCCGGAACTACACTCGAGGAGACCGCGCGGGTGGCTCGCCAGCTTGCCGAGAAGACGTTCGAGCAGCCCGAGGTCGTCAATGTCCAGACCTACGCCGGCACGGCGTCGCCGTACAACTTCAACGGCCTCGTGCGGCACTATTATCTCAGGCGCGGATCGAATGTCGCCGACATTCAGGTTAACCTCAAGCCGAAGAGTGAACGGAGCCTTGCCAGCCACGAAATCGCCAAACGCGTCCGCCTGAGCCTGCTGGCCATTGCGCGCGAGCATCAGGCGCGCATCAAGGTCGCCGAAGTACCGCCCGGGCCGCCGGTGCTCGAGACGCTCGTCGCTGAAGTCTACGGTCCCAACCGGGAAGGCCGGGAGAAGCTCGCCGCGCGCATCCTCGACATTTTCGACCATACCGACGGCGTCGTCGATGCCGACTGGTACGTCGAGGATCCGCAACCCAAACAGATCTGGCGCGTGGACCGCGAGAAAGCGGCGCTGAACGGCGTGAGCGTCGCCGACATCGCCCGGACCGTTTCCGTGGCATCGGGGGGTGCGAGCGCCGGCCTGCTGCACATCGACCAGGCGCGCGAGGACATCCCGATCATGGTCCGCCTCGACCGTCCCACGCGCAGCGACCTGGCGCGCCTATTGGAGTTGAAAGTGGCCGGCAAGAGTGGCCTTGTTTCCCTGTCTGAACTAATTCGTGTCGATAACAGCACCGTCGAACGCAGCATCTACCACAAGAACCTGATGCCGGTCACCTACGTCACCGCCGACGTCGCGGGCAGCATGGAGAGCCCGGTCTACGCCATTCTCAAACTCGGCCCGGAGATTGCGAAACTGCCCGTGGACGGCGGCTACGAGATCCAGCAGCTCACCGCGCACCAGCCCTTCGACGACTCACGCTACGCCATGAAGTGGGACGGCGAGTGGCACATCACCTACGAAGTTTTCCGCGATCTCGGCATCGCCTTTGCCGCCGTGCTGATCCTGATTTATGTGCTCGTGGTGGGCTGGTTCCAGAGCTTCTCCACGCCACTGATCATCATGGCGGCGATCCCGTTTTCACTGGTCGGCATCCTCCCGGCCCACGGACTTCTGCACGCGTTTTTCACCGCCACCAGCATGATCGGCTTCATCGCCGGCGCGGGCATCGTCGTGCGCAACAGCATCATCCTGGTCGACTTCATCGAGCTGCGGCTGCGCGAGGGCATGCCTCTCGACCGGGCCGTGGTCGACGCGGGCGCCGTTCGATTCCGGCCCATGATGCTGACCGCCGCCGCCGTGGTCGTGGGCAGCGTCGTGATTCTCTTCGACCCCATCTTCCAGGGTCTCGCCATCGCTCTGATGGCCGGCGAAATTGCGTCGCTAGCTCTGTCGCGAGTCACCGTGCCGATCGTCTATTACATCTTTCACGCGCGTACCGGACACCCCGCCGTCACCGCGAACGAAGGTCCCGCATCTGATTTGACAGGAGAATAAACGATGAATGTTGATCGATGGTTGCGCCTGGTTGCCGGTCTCTTCGTGCTGCTGAGCGTCGCGCTCGGCATGACAGTGAGCCCGTACTTCTATTGGTTCACGGCCTTTGTCGGCCTGAACCTTTTTCAATCCGCCTTCACCAACTGGTGCCCAATGATGAGCATCCTGCGAATGTTGGGCGTCCGCGACTGAATGCGTGGTGAAACCGAGTGCTTTACACCTGTAGCAGAGAGAGCCGTTGAGTAAGAGCTGCTGAACGAAACAACTTCAGACGGCTGGCCGCGCAATTGCGAGAGCCAGTTTTGAGCGTGATCTTCCTGGATTCGCATAGATGCACCAGCAGGCGACGATGCTGTTCGACGAATGCCTCCACGAGAGCGAAAACCGCCCGGACGTAGAATCGCCGGTTCGCTTTCCCCTCATCACTGGGATCGGGATCCCCTTCCCCAATCTTTGGACGAAGCAGGTTCACGTCGTCAATTAGAGCGCTTTCGAACTTTCTATAATGCATAACCGCAATGGCGGAAGAAGGCAGCGGTGTGCTCGGCGGTGACTAAACGCAGGGCTTCGGGGATGGCTTGATCGAGGGCCTCAAGCGTTCGGGCGCGCAGGCATCGAAGTTTCTGTTTGACCATCGACCAACACGCTTCGATGGGATTGTAGTCGGGCGAGTAGGGCGGCAGATAGCGCAACTCCGCCCCACGCGCCTCGATCAGTGCGCGAACGCCCGCCACCTTGTGAGCACTCAGATTATCCATCACCACCACGTCGCCGGCGCGCAGTTGCGGACCCAGCACGTCTTGCAGGTAGGCCAGAAAAACGTCGCCGTCGGCGGCACCCGCGATGCTCATCGCCGCCTTCCATCCGGTCACGCCTACGGCCCCCAACAATGTGACGCTGTGCCAATGGCCGCCGGGGGCACCCTCGCGCACTCGTTGCCCGCGCGGAGCGCGCCCGTAGCGCCGCGTCAAATCGGTCGTAACCCCGCTTTCGTCCAGGAAAATCAGGCGTTCGGAGTCAATCTCCGCGATTTCGCGCCACCACTGTTGGCGTCGCGCCCGTCCGTCTGGAGTGTCCTGCTCGGCTGCGTGGAGCGACTTTTTTTAAGCCGCAGTCCCAGCTCTTGCAGCACCGTGCACAGCCGCGAAACGCTCACCGCCACGCCATGCTGCTCGCTCAACCACTGCCGCAACTCGGCCAGCGTTGCGTCGGGCCGCGTTTGAATCTGAGTGCTCAATGCGGAGCGCAACTCCGGCGTCAGCCGACTCGGAAATCCGCGCTTGGCACCCGCCGGCCGCTCGACGCTCCCCGTGCGCCGTCGCGTGGCGGCCACCTTCTGCGCCCAGCCGTAACTGACACCGAACAACGCCGCCAGTTTCTCCAACCCACCCCGCCCCTGGTCGTAGGCCCCCAAGAGCTTACGACGCAGATCGTCTGCGTATGCTTGCGGCATAACGGTTTCGGCAGAGAAATCGCCAGGGCACTTATAGTATGTCAAAAATTGCTCT
>CAWIQF010000037.1:0-66012 GCA_963838205.1 Terriglobia bacterium
GAATATTTCACCGGCTCACTGTACAAAAGCCGCCTTCTCTGGCATAAACATTTCAGCCACGAAGTGCTTCTGCACAGAAAGCGGCGGCTCTTGCTATGACACAGTGTACCCAGGACAGCTTCGAATTTGAAGCCCATTTTTCGCGCCGGGTGGTGGCGGGTTTCGACGGCGGCACGATCACTTCCGACGCCGGGGCGCTACTGCTGCGGCAGGTCGACCGGCGCATCGGCCTGCTGCCACGCCTGGCGCGCTGCTTCAGCGACTTCCGGAATCCGGTTTACATCTCCCACGAAGTGGGTGAAATGGTCTCGCAGCGCGTCTATGCGCTGGCCTTGGGTTACGAAGATCTCAACGACCACGACCAACTGCGTGACGACCCGCTGATGGGTCTGCTGGCGGGTAAACGCAAGCCCGGCGCGGCGTTGGCCAGCAAGAGCACGCTGTGCCGCCTGGAACGCACGCCTGAGGCCGGCGCCGCCTCCGACCGCTACAAGAAGATCCGCTACGATGCCGCCGCCATCGACCGGCTGCTGGTCGAGATGTTTGTGGAGTCGCACCCGCAAGCCCCGGCCCGGATCGTCGTCGATCTGGACGCCACCGATACGCCGTTGCACGGCCAGCAGGAGGGACGTTTCTTCCACGGCTACTACGACCACTACTGCTACCTGCCGCTGTACATCTTCGCGGGCGACCAGATTGTCGGCGTGCGGCTGCGAGAGGCCAATCAGGACGCCAGCGCGGGCAGCGTCGAAGAGATCCAGCGCATCGTCGCGCAGATCCGCGCCCGCTGGCCCCAGACTCAGATCATCCTGCGCGCCGACTCGGGCTTCTGCCGCGAAGAACTGATGAGGTGGTGTGAGGACAACCATGTCGACTACGTCTTCGGACTGGCGCGCAACCAGCGCCTGCGGCGGCGGATCGACAAGGCCATGCGCCAGGCCGCGGGCGAGGCCCAACGCACGGGAAAGGCGGCGCGGGTGCTCACCGAGTTTCGCTACCGCACGCGCAAGAGTTGGTCGCGCGCCCGGCGCGTCATCGCCAAGGCCGAGCAGATCGCGGGCAAGCAGAACCCGCGCTATGTCGTGACTTCGCTGCCGGTCGAGCAGTGGCAACCGCGCCCACTCTACGAGGATCTGTACTGCGCCCGCGGCGAGATGGAGAACCGCATCAAAGAGCAGGCTGAGCCTGTTTGCCGACCGCATGAGTGCCGAGACGATGCGCGCCAATCAGCTCCGGCTGTATCTGTCGGCGGCGGCCTACGTGCTCGTGGAGGCGCTGCGGCGGCTGGCGCTAACAGGCACGGCGCTGGCCGAGGCCCAGGTCCACACGATTCGGCTGCGACTGCTCAAGATCGGCGCGCGGATTCGTTTCAGCGCGCGGCGCGTGCTGGTGTCGATGAGCAGCGGCTACCCCTGGAAGCAGGTGTTTGGGCAGGTGTGGGCGGCGCTGCGTTGCTGAGCCAAAATCGCGACACGGCAAACAAACGATTTCCCGATTTCGCACTTTTCGGGTCAGTCGAACTGCGTCCGAATTGCGTTTTGTGAGGGCGATCGGACGCCACAAGGCCCCCTCGATCACCACATCCCGGCTCGCTGCCCGCCCGAATGCCGCCGCAGCGCCCTCCAAACCTCACGCAAACGCCGGCGGCGACGAAATCACAGCGCCTGTGAAACATCCGGGCTAGAGTATTGAGTAGTTCGGGTGACAATTAGGAGTGGCTGTAGGAGTAGAGAGGCGACGGCCAAGCCGGGCGACAAGCTGACCGCCGCCAGGCCCTCGGGCGGCGGTCACGGGGTGCGTTTTACTTGGGTAGGGTAGCCGCTGGTTTGCTGTACTCGTCGCGACTCCGGCAGAAGATGGTTGATCGGGCCGCGATTTCTGAAACTCATACCCCGAGCGGCACCGGACAAATTGCGGTGCGCAGACTATCGCGGAAGGTCAGGCGAACAGTTCCTGCGCCCGCCGCAGTCGGCGCACCACATCCACACCGTTGCGGCACTGGACCGCACACGATGTGCAATCGCCGCAGTTCACGCTCTGGATGGCTGCAGGTAATTTGAGGAAGTGTTCGCGCCCCAGCGCGAACTGGCCGTAGCCGTCGGCATAGGTGACATAGCGCAGCATGTCGGTCACCGGCAAGCCCTTCGTGCACTGCCCTTCGCAGCCATAACACATGCGGCAATAATCCGGCCGGATCTGTTCCAGCCGCGCCGCCAGAATGCGCTCCTCGGCCGACCCCAAAGTGCCCGTCATGGCCTGGAAGTTCATCTCGAGTTGGTCGATATCGGTCATGCTTGGAATCGCAGTCGCGAAGTACGGCTTGCGGATCGCCCATTTCAGAGCTGCCAATCCGGCCATCGGCCGCTGCATCTGCGGCTGCGGACTTTGCGTCCTGAGCCCGCCCGCCATCACTTTCATTGCCACCAGGCCCAGACCGGCCTTGCTGATGCGTTCAAAGGTAGCATCGCGCGTGTCGCCCATAGTGAAGTTGTAGGTGGACAGCACGACTTCGATCTTTCCTATCTCCAGAATGCGGTCCACCATGTCGTTAGGTGAATGCGTGCTCAACCCTATGTGGCGGATCTTACCTTGCTGTTTGGCTTTGACCCACGCCTCCACCAACTCATCCGGCACCTGGGCCGGTTTGTCCTTACTGTGGATGTACCAGATATCCAGATAATCGGTACCGATCTCTTTCAGGCTGGTTTCAAGCTCGGCCGTCGCCTCGGCGGCCGTCTTGGCTTCGGACTTGCTCGATAGCACAATGTCCTTGCGCCGGCTCTTCAACGCCGCACCTACCATGCGTTCGTTGTTGCCGTGCTGATAGCCGCGAGCGGTGTCGAAATAGGTCATGCCCATTTCGAGGGCGCGGGCGATCACGCTCGGGTCGGACGTGATCATGGAGCCGAATCCCACCGTCGTCACCCTCAATCCGGTCTTACCCAGCACCCGGTAGCTCACCTGATTGTGTTCGGCTGGGGCTGCCACTACGGGCAGCGCCGTTGCTGCGGGTAATGCCGCTGCGGCCGCCAGGAAACTTCTTCGCGATGGTTCGAATGCCATGTCCAATCTCCTCGTTTGAGCTCTCACCTCTCTGCTGCCACGGCCTGGGCGGTTGAGGGATGCGACTGAATCTTCGGTTGTTGGGCGGGATTCCCGTCTTGGCTCGGTTGCTATCGTCCATTCTACATCCAACCGCTTCGGCTGGAGCCACGCTTTCCACGAATGACACTGTCGGCTAGCGAGACCGCTCTTTTCTGGGGTGCTAAACTCTCAATTCCCACATGCGCGGCCTGGCTTTGCTTCGGGAAGTTCGGCTGTTTCCGTTTCCTGCCTCGGGTTGTGAGCAGTGCTCTCCGTTGACCGTACCCATCCTTCACGATGGAGTGCCTCTTTGCCGGTGCCGGCTCGCAGGAATCCCCTCGAGCCAAATGGCGTCGCCGGGTGGGGGCGGTTACATAGATGTCTTTGAACCGAGCGCGCGGATGGCCGAGCGCAGCAGCACTTCCCGCTTGAGCATGCGCAGTTCCGCATGGGTGGTGAGATGGCGGAAGCGCAAGGAACAGTTGTCGCAATGGTAGGTGGGGAGGCTCAACGCCGTCAGTATTCGTTCGAGGGAGCTATTCGAGCGCAAGGGGGAAACATCGTGGCCCTTGCACTTCGGGCAGGTGAGCAACATGACGGGTCCGGAATTGGGCGCAGCAGCATAGGCAACTGGAGAAGGTACTGCGCAACGCGCGCCGTTGACAGGAACGGTCGCCCCCAAGTTGTCGGCGTTCGTATTCCGTAGTGTGCCATTCACGGCGTTAACTTGAAGGACATCTGACGTCATATTCCCACTTCCTCGCTCATCTAGACATGACCTGACCGGGGTTTCCCGTACCAGTCGAACAGAGAGACTGGAAGGAACCTGGTAAATGCCCAAAATGGAATTTCTTGGGCTTGCCGGCCACGAAAGCACCCACCCTCCGTACAAAGTGTGACCGCCAATTGTCAATGCGATTCGTTACGTCCTGATCCTGATGGCGGTGATGGATATTCCAAAACTGTTTGTACATCTCGTCGAGGTCACGATCTTCCACTGAGTGCTGGAAGCTCGTATATTCGATTCCGTTGAGACGGCGATTCACGAGCGTCTTGAAACCCGCACGACCTACGAAGATCCGCCACCGATAGTCGGCGCCAGACGTCTTAATCATCTCGGCGTCCTTGCCGAGTACATTGACCAAATGCTCTTTCCACCGAGCCCGAACCAGCAGTCGGGTCGGGTCGTTGTTGTCAACTACGGTGCTCAAGAAACCGTCGCTCAGGCAAATCCACATCGTCATTCCTCCCGAGATGCGGAGGCGTGGGAGAAGAGAGTCGAGGAGAACCGAACTACCCCGCGTCTGCTCCCGCCTGAAAAAACCCGCCGGGCAACGGCTCCTCTGTTAGGCGATAGACTTCGCCCTCGTCACCCGGCGGATAAGCGACCGTCCGGAAGCCGTGCTTTTCTTCCAGCGGCCGAAACTGCCATTTCTTCTTGCTTCTCAATCAACCTCTCTCGACGATTCAAGCATCGCGCCATGTTCAATCAACAACAATGAACCGGAATTCACAATTCGCGGGGGTACAGACCTAGGAGCGTATGCCAGTACAGATTCTGTTATTTTGTGCGTGGAGTACTACTCACAGGACTAGGACTCTCAATAGCCAGAACCGGACTGAAACGCAGGACCCGGTGGAAGCCGAGAAACGGTTTCGGCTTGGTGTTCTCTGTCCGGTGATGATCTTCAAGTTCTGCAAGATTACGCCGAGCAGATACAGGAGGATCCTGATGCCAAACCAATGCCGGCGCAAGAGGCGGCAATGAAAGCCTATGAGGAGCGATACGAAGAGTTCAAATCCACGGGAGCGCCGGAGATCAATGGCTGGCCGATAGACGTGCGATTGGATGAACGGTGGCCATGCCGTAATGTCCCCAGACGATTTGGAAGATACCAGACCATCATCACCCGGTCCCTTTCAGCCGCTGGGCTGAGGAGTTCCTGGCGCAACGGTAGCGGGGAGGGATTCTGCAGGCCGAGTGGCATGGCACATAGGGTGACACCGAAGTGGCGCAGGACGATCTCCTGGACCATCCGCGTATCGATCACCCTCGGGCTCTCCGTTCCGCGGAGGCGCCGGCGGATCGGCGCGACCGTCTCCGTCTCCGTCTCCGCCGGCCGGGGATGGGGAACAATACAGAGTGCCGGGGCCATCGGCTTCTCGATGCGGTGCCCTGCAGCCAGGTTTTTGGGGTGCTTCGCAGACGCCCCTGACTCATCGGCGAGGAATGCCCACAAGGCGTCTAAGAAGGCAGCCGCGGGTCCGACCGTTATCTCAACCAGGCTGTCGGCCAGTTCGACTGAAGCCTCTGTCCGGACCGCGGGTAGGGCATAATACGTGTCGGATCTGATGGCCTGCTGCAGCAATGCGATCTTCGCCCGCAGCCCGTGACCGGCCTGGACGGCCGATTCACTGGGCGCCAGGCTGTTCCACGCGCTCTGCAGGCAGATGCACAGGAGGGCCCCGACAATTGCTCCCAGGACCAGGCTGAAATTCACCACGCTATAAAATTCGGCGCCACCCATGTACCTTTCCCTCCTGAGAGAGAATCGACTACTCCTACATACCAATGGCGGCCAGCCACCTAGCCCGCGATCTGTTGGGGCTGCGTAAACAGGGTCTCGCTAACCCCCGCTCTCGCCGCCGGGGGGCGGGCGGTTTCCGGCCGCAGGCTGGTCTTGTCCAAATACGTCGGGCCTGAAGAGGTGTAAAGCACCCTGCATCCCAGCCGCTGCTCGATGCAGCGCACCAGGGACTCCTGGTCCTCCACCGCCTGTTGTTTCAAGCTCGCGGGCTCGGTTGCGAAAAGCGACCGGGCGTCCGGCTTCAGCCGGGAGGACGTAAGCCCCTGCGAATCGCGGTACTCCTCCACGTACGGAAAGGATGACCCGACACAGTCCATGTGGGTCAGCGCCAACCCGTCGATCCCGCCACAACATTGAATGGCATAGCGGGCGGCCACGAAGTCGAAATGCCCGAAACGCATCTGCCCCTGCCATTCCGCTTTCGTAAGGACGTTGTGGTCGGGGAATTCAAGGGTCCGATCCCAGGTCACGAACGGGCCGGCACCGTGGCGCGTGAAATGTGTTCTCAGCACCCCGATCCGTACGGGCGCCACTCCGGCCTCTTCGCACAACTCGAGGGCGTTGTCGAAGGTCGTGTTGGTCGCCGTGGTGTAGGGGGCGAAGCCGTGGTTCTCATCGAGCAGGGTGCCCGCCGTGCCCTCAAAAACTACATCGGCGTGCCGATAGGAGTCGACCATCTCCGCCCACGTCGTGGGCTGAATGCCTTGGGAGAACAGACGGTAATACTCGGCGATCCTGCGCGGATCCTCGCCGGACAGCTCCGCCAGCAGTTCGTCGGCTTCCCGGTTCACGCCCCAATACTCCTGTAGTTGCTTCAGCTTGTGAATCCGGATGTCGTCCACCATTCGCAGCGCCGGAGCGTCCGACAGAATGTCCTTGACCTGGATGTAGGTGCCCCATTGCAGGGCGTCGCGCCGGGTTTCGCCAGCCCCACAATCGCCGGAGCCGTGACGGTTGGCGCCGCGGGCCAATTCCCGAATGCGGTTGGCGTACTGGTGATAGGGCGTGACGATCAAGCATTCGGGATCGATGAACAAACGCTCCTGGGTGTAGCGGATCCCTTTCCGCTCGAGCGCCTCGGCCTCTTTCATCAACGAGAAGGGCTCGATCAGGACGTACTTTGAGAGGAAAGTGCAAACCTCGGAGATGAACATCCCGCTGCCGAATTGGCGAAACCCGTGGTGGCGCCCGTCGGGCTGGACGACGTTGCGGGTGCCCTGCGGCCCCCCGTTGTAGCGCACCACCAGGGGCGCGTCGTGCTCGCGGCAAAGATAGTCCACCATCGTGCCTTTGCCTTCGTCGCCGAACGCCAGACCCTGGACGATGTGGGCTCTGCGGACCGAATGGGAGTGATCTCTGAAGGTGCTCATATCACATTGACCGAATGCTCCTCCCGCCGAGCCCGGATCATCAGTCGGGTCGGCTCGCTCTTGTCAACTGCGATGCTCAAAAAGACGTTGCTCAGGCAAGTCCACATCGCATTTCTCCCTAGATGCGGAGGCGTGGGAGTAGAGAGTCGAGGTGAACTGAACTACCCCGCGTCTGCTCCCGGCTGAAAAAACCCGCCGGGTAACGGCTCCTCTGCTAGGCGATAAACTTCGCCCTCGTCACCCGGCGGATGAGCGACCGTCCGGAAGCAGTGTGCTTCTTCCAGCGGCCTAAACTGCCATATCCCGTTTCCCTCGATCATCTAGACAATCTAAGAATGAGGCCATGTTCAATGAACAACAATGAACCGAAATTCACAATTTGCAGGGGTACAGGCCTATGAGCGTTCGCTAGTACAAATCCCCTTGTTTTATGAGAAGTACTACTGACAGGACCAGGACTACGGCAGTCCGCGCGATCCTCTGATTCTCCGAGGGGAAAAGCGCGCTCGTCCGTTCCGCGTGACTCAGTGCGTGATTTAGTTGCGCGCGCCTGCGTGAACAGGGTCGTCCGCTGTGGCAGATCGCGGCGTACCTCAACAAGGAGCGTCGGTTCAACCGGAGCGGATCGCCATGGATGCATTGCTACGTGGCGCGGGTGTGGAAGGCGGCGTGAATGCGCTTTTCATTCCGCTCTGTCTTCCAAAGGCTGGGCGGCGCACCCGGCCACGCCCAGCCGCTGGGAAAGCACCGCAGGTGGCATGGGCCCAACTGGACTATCAGAGCCGCATCCGGCCCACTGATTGTTGCGGCATGATTGGCTGCTGTTAAGGCACTTCCAGAATCTTGCGTACACGAAGGAGCCGGAGTTGGCCAGTGCCTGAGCCGCCAGGGTTGTTGAGAATGGAAAGGACAGGAGCACCACCCCCAACGAAGGCGACTGGGAGTAAACTGGTCAGGGCGAAAAGGCCACACAAGAACCGTGGATAAGCCCGCCCCAACAAGCAGATCGAATGGATTGAAGGTGGAATATGAACAACGCTGCGATGATCAAAGACGCACTGAGCGCCGGCGAAGGCGTAGTCCGGATGGCTCCGTGCTGGGTCCCCCGCTCCTTTCTGATGCCGGGCGGACGTTTGAAGCTGGACCCTCGCGACCTGTACGCGCTAGGAGCACATCGTGGGGGCATCGATGAACGCTGGTATTCCTCCACCACGAACGCGGCCAACGGTCCGGGCACGCCGGATGACGAAGGACTGAGCTACATCGCGCTCGACGAGCAGCGGGTCCTGCTGAAGGAGGCGATTGAGACTCTGGGCGACCTGTTCCTGGGCGCCGATGTCATGGCCGAGCACGGTGGCTGGAACATCCTCTGCAAGTTCTTCGACAATCTGGGGCCGATTCCCCACCACATGCACCAGATGGACGAGCACGCGGCCAAGGTCGGGCAGAAGGGCAAGCCGGAGGCCTACTACTTCCCGCCGCAGTTCAACTCCATCGGGAATAATTTCCCGCATACTTACATGGGGCTGGAGCCGGGAACAACGAGGGATGACGTCCGGGCATGCCTGGAGCGATGGGACCAGGGAGACAACGGGATCCTGTACCATGCCAAGGCCTACAAGCTGCAGCCCGGCACCGGCTGGCAGGTCGACGCGGGGGTGCTGCACGCCCCGGGGTCGCTGGTGACTTACGAGCCCCAGGTGAACGCGGACGTGTTCGGCATGTTCCAGTCGATGGTGGAGAACCGGCCCGTGCCGTGGGAGCTGCTGGTGAAGGACGTTCCGCCGGAGTATTCCCGGGACTTGGACTACATCATCGGCATGCTGGATTGGGACAAGAACGTGGATCCCGAATTCGGCAAGCACAACAAGGTGTTTCCGAAGCCGGTGAAGCCGGCGGCGGAGATGGCCGAGGAGGGCTACTCCGAGATGTGGATCACTTATGGAAAGCCGTGGTATTCCGCCAAGGAACTGACCGTGTTCCCAGGCCGAAGCGTGACGATCACGGATGCGGCTGCCTACGGCGTGATCCTGACGCAAGGCCGCGGCACACTGGGCAAACTGACCGTCGAAACACCGAATATGATCCGTTTTGGCGAGATGACCATGGACGAGGTGTTCGTCTCAGCCCCGGCCGCCAAAGCCAGCTTGAGGATCACCAATACGAGCCGCGAACAGAACCTGGTCATGCTCAAGCACTTCGGCCCGGGCAATCCGGACGCCGCGCCACTGATCAAGAAGTGAAGGGAAGGCAGCAATGGCAGCCAAGACTCTGGGAGTCGGTCTCATCGGTTGCGGCTTCATGGGCCGCACGCACTCGAACGCCTACCGGCGGCTGAACAACTTCTTTCCGGTCGTCCACCGGCCGGTGCTGCGGGCCATCTGCGACGTCAATTCCGAGAAGGCGCAGCAATTCGTGGACGTGTGGGGCTATGAGCGGGCGGAGACGGATTGGCGCCAGCTGATGGCCGCCAAGGATATCGACCTGATCGACATCTGCGTGCCGAATTGCGCACACAAGGAGATCGCCGTGGCTGCGGCCGAAGCCGGCAAGATGATTATCTGCGAGAAGCCGCTGGCCATGAACGCCGCCGAAGGCGAGGAGATGGTGCGCGCGGTGGAGGCGGCCAAAGTCCCGAACATGATTTCGTTCAACTACCGGCGCGTGCCTTCGATCGCGCTGGCGAAGCAGATCGTCAACGAAGGACGTATCGGGCGGGCGTTCCACTACCGCGCGACGTACTTGCAGGATTGGACCATTTCGGCCGACGTGCCGCAGGGCGGCGATGCGCTGTGGCGGCTGGACGCGAAAGTCGCTGGCAGCGGCGTGACGGGCGACCTTCTGGCGCATTCCATCGACACGGCGATGTGGCTCAACGGACCCATTACGCGAGTGGTGGCGAAGACTGAGACCTTCGTCAAGGAGCGCCAGCACGTCGTGTCGGGAAAGGTGGAACCGGTCGGCATCGACGATGCGTGCATGTTCCTGGCGGAATTCGCCAACGGCTCGATGGGGACGTTCGAATCCACGCGTTACGCGCGCGGCAGAAAGAACTTCAACACCTTCGAGTTGAACGGCGCCGATGGCAGCATCTGCTTCAACCTGGAGGAGCCGGAGTACCTCCAGTTTTTCGAGTACAAGCAGTTGCAGTCCGGCAGGAAGGTGGAATCCCATCTGACCGGCTGGCGCAAGATCCACGTCACCAACTCGGAGCACCCCTACATGAGCCACTACTGGGTTCCTGGGACGTGTATCGGATACGAGCACACGTTCCTGAACCAACTCGCGGATTTCGTGGCCGGCATCGAGAGCGGGACGCCGGCGCAGCCTGACTTTCGCAACGGGCTGCGGACCCAGCGGGTTTGCGACGCAGTGATCGAGAGCGCGCGCGCCAGCCGCTGGATCGAAATCCCACAGGCGTAGATGGCGAATTCCGAATGAGGAGCCGACAATCATGAGCATCGGAACTGCGCACAGATACCCTGCTCTTCACAACGCGATGTGGCCGGGACTGGTCGGGAAAGGGCCCGGCTCGGAACCGCCGATTGACTTGGACACGATGCTGAACCTGACCGCCGCCGCACGGGTGGACGGCGTGGGGTTCGACGGCGTGGATCTGTTCCTGTCGCTGCCGCATACCGACATCGATTCATCGGACGACGACCTCCAAGCACTGGCCGGGAAATTGGCGTCGAAGAATTTGAAGGCAGGCTCGTTGGTCGCACCCGTCTGGGGTGGGACGGGCGGCGGCTCCGCCATGGGCGACGAAACGCAGCGAACCGGCTTTCTGACCCAGGTCAGGAAGGCCTGCCGCATCGGGCGCAGGCTGCGCGACCTGAAGATCAGGGAGTATGGCGTGATCCGGATCGACTCGGCGACCGGCGTCGAGGAGTGGGCGAAAGATCCCGAGATGAACACCAGGCGGATCGCGCAGACATTCCGCGAGGCCTGCACCATCGCCGAGGATTATGGCGAACGGCTTGCGGCCGAAGGAGAGATCTGTTGGGGCAGCATGCACAGTTGGCGGCGCAACGTGGAGTTGCTGCAGATAGTGGGCCGTCCACAGACACTAGGTTTCCAGGCGGACATGGCACACACCATGCTTTTCACCATGGGCTTCAACGCGCCCGAAGACAGTCTGTTGCCGGAGGGCTTCGATTGGTCACAGCAGGACAAGCTGGCCGAGGCGTACCGCAAGGTGGCCGCCGCTCTTCGTCCCTGGACTATCGATTTGCACATCGCCCAGAACGACGGCACGGTGAAAGGATCGGGCTCGCACGACAAGACCGGCCGGCACTGCCAGCCGCTCGACCCGAACGGCAAACTCGACATCGTGCGTGACGCAGGCGCCTGGATGTGCGACGACAGCGGAAAGCCGACCCGGGCCTTCGAGCACATCTGTTGGGATGGCTGCATGTTCCCGAACTCGGTCCTCTCAGGCCAGCAGATCTGGAACGAGATCCTGTCTGCGATGATTGCAGTCCGTAACGTGCATGGCTGGGACTGACATAGCCAGACTGAACGCACATGTCGGCCAGCCCATGAAGAACGAGTTCCACAACATCCTCTACAAGAGGCGAGGACGTGTTAGAGAAAGGCCGCCCGGCCAGTCCGACAGGCTGGCACCAGGTGGGACATGTCCCGCCTTTGTCCCCACTTCGAAGGGAAGGAGGTAAGCCTCTTGTGACTAGTAGCCAGCGATGGCGGCGGCGATGATTTCGTTCGTGAGTCTTGGTGGCATGTGAGTACTCGTCGCTATTGCAGTTCAGTTAACATCATGTTGGCGCAGCATACTCCGTGAATCCGGCAGGAGTGCGCTGAAAGCACAGGTTTTCTCGGTCTCAGATTCCCCTGGCACGGCGACAACTGCGCCTGGCGGGCGTGAAAACGGCTTCCGGAGGAAGGCGTGCAACCCGCAGAATCAGAGGATGGCGGATCGGGGTATCCTTAATAAGACCAAGAGTCCACAATGATGAGAATTCGTGTTCAGACCGTATTGTCAGAGGCTCGATTTCTACTGGTTTTGTCTGTAATGCTCTGGGCTGCGGACGCGGTTGGCCAGTACTCATTTGCAAAGGCTGACTATGCCGTATCTAGGCCAGTGATCAACATGTACTCCTCCCCTTCCGCCGACGGCGACGTGGTGTCGCAGGCTCTCTATGGAACAGGCGTGCTTTCGTTGGAGGAAGAGAGCGGATGGATCAAGATCCGCACCGCAGATGGATACGCAGGATGGGTTACGGCAGGCGATATTACGTCACTGCACGCTGAGTATGCCCGGGAGGGGAAAGCGGTTCGAGTCGTGGAGTTGAGCGCGAACCTCTATCGCGAACCAGACGTGACGAAACACGCTCCCGTGCTGAACCTGCCGTGGGAGTCGCGACTCGAAGTGCTTTCCGGCGATATGGATGAGCACGGGGCATGGTTGCATGTGCGGCTAGTGAATGGAGAGACGGCATACGTGCAGCAAGGCGACGTGAGTACGGATTTTTCGTTTCTGACGATTGACCAGACGATCCAACTCGCTCGCAAGTTTCTTGGCATAACGTACACATGGGGTGGAGTTTCCAGCTATGGATACGACTGCTCAGGCTTTACGCAGATGCTGGTTCGACAGCGCGGCATCGCTATGCCTCGGGATGCTGGGGTGCAGGCAAACTGGAGCGGAGTGACGCCGGTTGAACGCCAGAATATGGCGCCGGGGGACCTGCTGTTTTTTGGCGATAACGCGGGACACGTCACGCACACGGGAATGTACATTGGCGGCGGTGAGTTTATCCATGCCACCACGCACGCGCATCCAGTGGTGCAGATTAGCAAGCTGAATGACATGCCCTGGACCAAACTGCTAGTAGCTGTGCGGAGAGTGAAATGATGAATCGCAGGAATTGGTTGACGGCCGCAGGCGCGGTGGGAGTGACTGCCGCAATGCCAACGGGAATGAATGCCAAAGAAACGCCAACACCCGATGGCAGCACCGAGGTAAAGACCGAACTGAAGCGTCTGACTCTGCGCCACACCTGGACGACGACGATGTCTTCCAGCGCATATCGCGATACGGTGCACGTGCAGTATAAGCGTGACGGAATCACCGGATACGGCGAGGGCGCGCCGATTGTGCGGTACAAAGAGTACCCAGAACAAGCCAAGCAGGCGATCGATGCAATCATCGACCAGATTGCCGCTGGCGACCCCAGGAGGTTTGAAAAGTTCCTTGCGGGTGTGCGCCACTCGCTGGGTACAAGTCAGCACGCAGCCATGGCCGCGGTAGACATCGCGATATGCGACTGGGTTGGCAAAAAACTCGGTATTCCGTTGTACGAGTATTTCGGGCTCGATCCGGCAGACACTCCTCTGACAACCTTTTCGATTGGAATCGACACGCCGGAGATCACCCGGCAGAAGACGCGCGAGGCGGAAGAGTACCCCGTTCTGAAGGTGAAGGTTGGGCTCAAGAACGACGAGGAGACGATCGAGGCGGTGCGCAGCGTCACACAGAAACCAATTCGCGTGGATGCCAATGAGGGCTGGACGGACAAGGAAGAGGCAATCCGTAAAATCAACTGGTTGGAGACGCAGGGCGTGGAGTTCATTGAGCAGCCCATGCCGGCGCACATGTTTCAAGAGACCAAGTACGTGCGTAGCAAAGTCCACATGCCTATCATCGCGGACGAAGCCTGCACGGATGCGTCGATGATTCCGCGGCTGAAGGAAGCCTACGACGGCATCAACGTGAAGCTCGACAAATCTGGCGGCATCATGGAAGCCTATCGGTGGATCGATCTTGCCCGCGCGATGAACATGAAGGTGATGCTGGGCTGCATGATCTCCAGCTCATGCTCGTGCACCGCGGCGGCTCAGTTGTCGCCGCTGGTAGACTACTCCGACCTGGACGGAAACTTGCTGATTTCGAACGATCCCTATGAGGGCGTGAGAGTGCGAAAGGGTAAGCTGATCCTGCCGCCTGGGCCGGGGCTTGGGCTGAGGGTATTGGCGTAGGCTCACACGCGATTGCTGTCATGTGCCACCAAACCTACACACGACGGGCGGCCTGAATGCGACGTTTATCCTCACATCTGATTGAATTTATTTGGTTTTATGGAGCCGGCGGCCAGAATTGAACTGGCGACCCCCTGATTACAAGTCAGGTGCTCTACCTGCTGAGCTACGCCGGCAACCCTTTAGAACCAACGTGATGCGGACGGGCGAGCCGGGCGACTGTAGCCTTTACTGTAGCCGTTTTCTTCTCACCCATGCTCTTCATCGCGTCGCTTTCAGTGTAACGACTTCGGCCGCGCCACGCGCGCGCCGGCCCTCTGTGAAGGCCTGCAGGCGGGCGAAGGCGTCGCCCGTCATGGTGGAACTCGGGTGCGTGTAGCGCGTCACCATGGCGAGCCCTACGTGTCCCAGGATCGATGCGACGGTCACAGGATCGGAGCCCGACTCCAGCAGCCGCGTCGCCGCGGAGTGCCGCCATGAATACGGTGTGAAAGCGGCCGACAGGCCTAGCGCCTTGCGGACGCGGCCGTGCATGTGGCCCAGCGCCATCCGGGTGAAGTGGGCGCCCTCGCACTTGCCAGGGAATACCCACAGGCCCGCCGTGGCGGCCTTGCGCCGTCGTAGCATGATGGCGACTTCTTCTACCAGTTGCACGCTACGCAGCCGGGCCGCGCGCTTCAGCGCCCGCCGTACGGTCAGAAAGCCATAAGGCGCATGCGGCGAGGCCTCCAGGGACACATCGCCCCACTGCAGGCTGAGCAGCTCAGACGGCCCCAGGCCCGTGCTCAGCGCCAGCAGCGCCGCGTCGCGTAGCGGCTGCGGACAGGCCGCGAGATAGGCCTCCTGCTCGACCACGGGCAACGTGTAGCTGCGCCGTTCCTCACCTTCCAACAGCCGCACCTTCGGCGCGATCGTGATGACGCCTTCTTCGACGGCGCGCTGCAGGATGCGCCGCAGCGTCGCCAGACGACGGTTGCGCGAGCAGATGGCGAGAGGCTTGCGGCGCCGGGTGACGGCGGCGGCCAGGCGGCCCTTGTAGGCCTCCACGTCGATCCGGTCCAGCCGCGAGCCCGCCAGCGTCGCGTCTTCCAGCAGGCGGCGCGTGTTATCCGCGTAGAACTCCAGCGTGCGCGGCTTCGTCGCGTGCGCCGTCTCCGCATAAAACAGGAACGCCGGCGCGTACTCCGCGAGCATCGGCTTGGCCTTGGGCCGCGTGAGCAGCGGTGTGCCATCGGCCGCGGCGCGCAGCAGCTCGAGTCGCTTCTCTTGCTCGCGCGCCTTCGCCTCACCCTTGAGCGCCGTGCCGGCCGACTGCTGGATGCGCTTCCCGTCGATCGTGAACTTGAACCAGTAGTTCTTCGAGCCGGGCCTCAAGTAGACCATTTCAACCTCCAGTCGAACACTGCGGAGGCGCCTGAGGCTCGTAAAATGGTGGGAGCCGTCATCGCGCTGATACCGCGTTTCGGTCAGAGGTCCGCGCGAGCTTGCTACTCGTTCGGACCTCGTTCCGATCCTACGCCGCCCACGGCCAGGCCGCAAGCCGCTGTCAAGAACTGCGGGCCGGGCCCATGACGAAACCCGGCCCGCGATCGCCCACGCGAGAGAGGCGCAGCGCGCGGGCGAACTCAAGAAGGGCCGGCCACCGCAGTCGGCCCTCCTGCGCCCACGGAGAAAGGACGAACCCGCGGGCGAGACAAGATCGAAAGGGCGGCGCGACCCGAGCACCGCCCTCCGATACCACGCGCCGCCTAACACGGCGCCTGGCGAGGTCAACCCGTGAGGCGTCGCACGTCGGACCGCATCTCCGCGATCAGGCGCAGCGCCGCGTCCTCATTGCCAGCCCGATCCTTGACGGCCGTGACGATGGCCGCGTCGTTCATCGGAAAAGTGACCAATGAGACCTCGAACAGCTTGATCTCCTTCAGGACACGGACGGCGCCGCGATATGTCGCATCGACCGACTGGTAGCCGATACTGAGGCCCTTGACGATGCCGGCTTTCATCAGCGCGTACGCCTTCCGCGCGTCATCGACCGCCAGCAGCAGCTTCCCGCTGCAGCGGAGGCCTTCCGGCGTGTCGGTCAGGCTGATCGTGCCGATCGGCTTGTCGTTCGCGTGCTGCCACAGCAGCGGGCGCGTGTCGCCCTGATCCTTCAGTGTCTTGGTGAAGGCGCCGCGTTCGATCAGGTCGTCGCCGGCGTCAACCGTGTCGTAACTCGCTGCCAGGCCGCTGAAGATGCCCTCACCGTCAACGGCTTTGATCTCGAATTTGAAGTCTTTTTGATCGTGCATGATCCCTCCAGGAAGTTCGAAAAAGGGCGGCGGGTCGTAATCGCCGCCGCCTTTGCACAGCCGGCGCGCCGCATGAGGTTCAACGCGAGTTGATGGCGCGCCGCGGACAAACCCTTACGGTGCGATCGGGCTGCTTTGCCAGCTCCCGGTGATGAAACTGCCGGGCCGCTTTGTCAGCAGCGCGCCGCGCCGCTCCACCTTCAAAGTCGTTGTGTTCTTCAAAAAGTTGTCGGCATTTTCACGTGAAATAGTGAAAACCGTTTCCTCGCGGATGATCAACTCGACCGCGATCGGATCCGACGATCCAACCAGCCATTGACCTGCGGGCATTGCCAGTGTCCTGAGAACTCGCAGTCCTTGCAGAAAGCCGCGCGCGGCGGCGAGCTCGTTCCACAGATAGGCGCCGACGGCGTTCTTCTCGAACCGCAACGCCGCGACGTTGACCGGGTTCATGATGATGAAGTCGGGCTGCAGTTCCTTGGCGACGGCCAACTGCAGGCTGGCGGCGATCGGAATGTCCGTAAAGTAGAATGTGGCCGGCAGCAGCGCCGCGTCGAACGTGGAGGCCTCGCTCAGTAAGCCCGTCAGGCTGGATCCGCTGCCGTCGCCATTGATCAGGCCGTCCTCGAAGGCGAAATCGACGTAGAAACGCAGCGTCGTCGAAAGGAAGTCCGCCAGCGCATCCAAGTCCTGCAGCAGCTGCGCTGACACGTCCAGAAAGGCGGCATACGTTCGCACGGGCATGGAGGCCGACTCCAGGCCGAGGCCCATCTCCGCGAACATGGCGCCGCCTTCCACTTGCGCCGCGGGCGTGCCCAGCTGGCCGCTGCTGCGAACGAAGTTGACGATCGCACGAGTCGTCGGCCGCGTCGGCAGAACGGGCTCGAGGACGATCGCCGGCCGTGCTTCGGGCGTGATCCCGGGCGTGCGGTCCAAGGCCAGCGGCGCCGTCGTCGCGAAGCCCACGTCGCCGCGCGTCAATACGCTGTAGCTTGCCGGCGACGGCGACTTGAACTCGACGATCGCGCTGCCGGTTTTGGTTTTTAGCAACGCCTGGAAGCTCGAGCTTTCCAGAAGCGCGCTTTTCAAGCTGCGGCCGGCGCCGGGTGGCGTTTTGCCGAGAATATCGTCGAAGCGCGCCAGAAGCGCCTTTTCGCGCTGCGCCACGGACGAGAGGCCGGTCCCGAGATCGTCTCGGAGTTCAGAAAGTGCGGATGTTAAGCGGTCTTGCATGACGTTTCCCTCTTGCGGCGATCAGGCGCCGCGGTTCGGTCACTCGGTTTCGTCCCTCCGCGGGACAAGTTCGCCGCCGGCCGCCAGCCGCGCGTCGCGAATGAAGTCGTCGATCTGCTGCCCCGTCCCGCCGTGCGCGAGAAAAGCGGCAACGCAGTCGTCAGGGTTCCGGAATTGGTGGAAAACCGGCCCGCCGGCCGTGTTTTCTAGCAGGACGGGAAAGCCGGCCATGCTGGCCAGCGACCACGTCGTTTTGTTCGGTTCGGGTTGCATTTCGTTACCTTTCCGCTTCCAACTCGCGCAAGGCGGCCTGGATCTCTTCGGCCACTCCCGCCTGTTCGACTTCCACGACCGTGTGCAGCAGTGCTGTGACCTGCACGGCCGCGGTGCGCACGATGGCCGCCCACTGCGCAGCATCCTCGGGCCGCCTGCGAAACCTGGCCCAGGCCAGGCCGAGGCGCGCTCTGGAAAGTTGGCTAAGGAACTCCAACACGGTCGCCGGCGCCGTCATATCGCGATCCGGGCCGCCCCTCAGCCAGGGCTCCTGTTTTTCCACCAGGCGTGCCTCCTGCTCGGTCATTTCGCCGTGCTGGACCAGCAGCCGCGGCATCGAATAGCGCCATCGGCCCAGCTCGCGCTCGGGCACGTTCAAGTCAATCGTGAAGTGCGCGACGGGCCTGCGGCCTGGCCCATTGCTCTCTGGATCGCCCATTAAGACATCACGGTGCGTCCGCCAGCAATGTGCCATCTCCTCAACAGAGCCGAAGATCGGCGTCTGCCCGCGCACCACTGGCCCGCCCGGCAGCATCGGCCTGCCAGCCATGGCAGCTCCCAGGTCGCCCTGCGCCAGCGCCTGCTCTTGGTCGAGGCCGTATTTCAGCAAATGGCCTCGGTAGTGAACTCTTGGCATTAACTACCCCCTTTCACGACGTCCAACTGCAGTTGCCGAAACGCCCGCAGCGCCATTCCGTCGCATTGCTTGGCCAGGTCCGCCGCCGGGTTGCGCTTGCCGCCGATCGTTAGCCCTTCGCGACGTAACTGCGCCCGGGCCTGGCCGCCCAAGTCCAGGTTTTCCAAAGCGAGGAGCAATAACTCGGCGGTTTCGGTCGTGAAGTCGAACTCTTGGTTCAACGTCCGCCAAAGTCGCTTCGACTTCTCGGAAAGCTGTTTCGGTGTTGGCCTGTTTTTCATCATCGAATTTGCCTCAAGTTGCAAATGCTCTCGGTACATGCGTTATCACAGAGCTGTGAACCGTTGGTCACGCGCGCCGCTCTGTAGCTTCTTACTGGACCCTCCCGTCATGTCTACCCGGGCAGCCTTCCGCGGGACTGTCAGCTGCCGATCACGGCTTCGACCAGGCGCCGGCGTGGCTGCGCAGGCTTGAGGCCTGGCGCGTTCGGCGGCGCCGGCTGGACTCTGATCCCAAAGCCAGGCGATGGCGCGCGCCAAGGCCTGCTGATGCGCAACGCAGCGGCCTGGCGGCGACGCTGGCTGATCACATTCGGGAATGACGCACCGGTTCACCATGCCAACTCCTTCTGGCCGTCGCGACGTTCCGGACCCGGCGTGATCGGCGACGTCTCGGGATGCCGCGCAAGGTAAAGTTCGGCCCACGCGATCAGGCAAGCCAGCGCGGGATCGTCGCGATGATGCACGATATAAACCGCGCCTTCGTAGTTCGTATCGTTGCTGTTCAACCAAAAGCGCTTCACTCTCACCTCAGTCGCTCAGGTTTCCCTATACACAACGGAGAACAACTGTGTGTTTTTTTGGACAAGTGTGATGGTTTTGAACAAGTGTGGAGGCAGTCCACAGTTGCTCATTTGCTCCACAGTTGTCACAGTTGTTCAGCTTTTCAAGACAGGGTTTCGTGAACATGTGTGTCTCCTTCCGGTAGGCTCCAAGTCCAACCGCCGTGAAAACCTGTCTGTGTGGTGATGGCCTTCAATTCGCCCAGCGCACGTCGCAAGGTCGAATAACTGTAGCCAGCACTCTTGGCCTTGTTGTAAAGTTCCTGCGAACGAACCGGACCATCGGCCAACGCGGCACGTAGCCAGATCACCGCCGACTTGAGAGTTGTCGATCCTTGAGTTTCTGGCATCAGCGCGTCCTCGGCGCTGGTTGAAATAGGATCTGCCTCCCAGATGATCCTGGTTGTCTCGATAGGACCGGCGGCGCTGTCGATGGTGGCACCTTCTATGCGAAAGGCAAGGCCGCCCTGATCCGGTCCGAGGTTGTTCTTCATCGGGACGAACAGGCGCCTGTTCGGATCCTGTGGATCGCGCGCTACAAGAAACGCCGCCCGAGCTGCGCCGGCGAATGCAATGCTGCCGATGATACGCAGCAACACTGCCGCGCCGTTTGCTGTTCCTTTATTGAGATGGGTGATGGCGACGATCGCAGCCTCGTAACGCGCGGCCAGATCAGCCAAGGGCGCCAGCAAGCCTCGCACTTCACCGTTCCGGTGATCGTCGGCATGCCCTAAAAACGCGGTAATTGGGTCAATGACGATCAGTGACACGCTGGACAGCTCCGCCAACTTCGCCTCCAGCGCCGGGAGATCGCGTTCGAGGCAGAAAACCCGCTCGGGCCTGATACCATTGCCCAAGTACTCATCAGCCACGGCGCGCACGACATGAACTCGCTGCAGATCAGCTCCAGCAGCTTCCAGCCGCGGCCGCAGCGTATCGCCGGCGTCATCTTCCGCGCTGAAAAGGAGCACGTCACCGCAAGCGCACAGCGTTCCATCGGGCCATAGGCTGCCTGTCGAGATGCGCGCGGCCATGTCCATCGTTTGGTGAGACTTACCGACGCCCGGATGGCCGGCGCTGAGCGTTACTTTGCCGCGGGCAATACGCCCTGGCCACAGCCAACTCACCGGCTTTATTGCGACGTCTGCCATGCAAACGGTCACCAGTTGCGGGCCGCTTTGCTCAGGCGACTCCGTTGCCGCGGTCTGTTCTGAGCGTTCATCGAACGTCGCCATTCGGCGTCACCTCTCGGCGAGTCCAGAACGTCTCCAGCAGGGTCAGCAACTCGACTTCGGAATGACCCTTTTCAAACCATTCGGTGACGTCCTTCGAGTCCTCGAGGTCGATCCACTTGACGGTCGCGGCAAAGGGCTTCACGCCGGCGATGATGGAACGCGCATGGGCGTAACCTGGTTCGTCGCGGTCAGGGACCACGAAGATATTTTTGTCTTTGAAGAACGGGTTAAACTCATCCCGCCATTTGCCGGCGCCCATCGGGTTGCAGGTCGCGGCGAAGCCCCAACTTCTCATCGTTTCGACGTCGCGTTCACCTTCGACGATGAAGACGATGGGACTCTGGATCAGTTCGACGAGATGATAAAGCACGATCCGCTTGCCAGCGCCCCACGTCCAGCCGCCATCGCCATTCGGACGCCGTTGTGCGAAGCCCTTCGGGCTGAAGCGCACGACTTCGAACAGGACGCGACCGGTTTCATCGCAATAGGGATATGTGGCCTCGATCTTCCGCGGGCCCATGGTGCGCCTGGCCTGGCCACTGGCACGCCTGGCCGGCCGGAATGGTCGTTCCGGTCCATCCCACAAGCCGCGATCGCGTAGCGCCGCGATGATGGCCTTCTGATCACAGCCGGCGTGGCAGTGCACCAACAGCCGATCGCCAGCCTGCGTGATCGAACACGACGGGTTGCGATCTTCGTGCGCCGGGCAGCAGATCATGAAGCCGCTGCCGACGCGCCGGCCATGACAGGCTTCGAGAATGACGTCGATGTTCACGCCGTTTGGGCCGCCTTCTTCCCGGTCACCTTGCACGCGATCTCAGCCATCGTATTTGTGAGCACCATCACCGCGGCGTCGAATTGTTCGCGCGTGCAGCGACCGCCGTTTCCCCACAACAGCGGATGGCCGTTCGCGCCGTAGTTGATGTCGAACTCGCCGGCGCCGTAGCGCAGCCGCACTTCGACTTCGGCCGCCTTGGCCGGCTTATGCATGGCCGACTTGGCCAGTTGGGCATCCATCAATTTGGTTTGCATCGTGTCCTTTCGTTTCGATCGGTTGTCGGTTTGCCGGGCCGGTTACGCAGCCGCCGGCCCTTCGGCCTCCCGTCCCGGCTGCGTGGCCAGGAACGCCAGCACGTCCGCTTCAGCGAAGCGCACGAGCTTGTTGCCCACCCTCCGTGAGCGCAGTTTCCCGCTCCGTTCCAACCGCCGGATGCAGTCTTTCGAGCAGTTCCATTCCCGCGCTAAGTCCTCACGCGAATACAAGCGAATGCTGCTAGCTGGTGTGCTCATATAAGGCAAAAGTAGGCGATAATGGTTTTGTGAGGAAGGACAAAAAAGAGGCCGTTTTTTTGTCCGGTCCGCCCAACTACCGCGAACGCGTTGCATTTTTGATCGTGGCCGAAGAGTATCTGGAGCCGCCGCCTTTAGCGGCCCTTCTTGGCCTGCTGCCAGCGTGGCGCGGCGTCATCGACTTCATATCGACGGGCAGCGCGATCATGCGGCTTGAAGCCACAGGACCCGGGCGCGGGCTCCAGGCCGCGATCGTCGCGTGGGCAGCGCCCTATCCCTTCCGCGACGCATGGATCGACGATGCTGCGCTGGTGACGCTGGTGACGGCCGTGCGCTATCCCGAAGCGCCGCGCGGATGGTACATGCGCCCTGTCTATGCGGACATGTTTCCGCAGCCTCTTGCGCGCTTTGGCGATGAGTCGCTGGACGCCTACTCGAACCGCAACGGGCGCGCGATGCGCAAACAGCATAAGGCGACGGGTGCGGCTCGTGGCTCCGAGGAATTGATGGCGCGCTGGGTGCTGCGGCACTTTTGGTGCGGCGAGGCATGGGAAGCCGTGGCCGGCAGCACGGCCGAAGCGGCGCGTAGATCCGCGGCCCGGTTCCTGGAGCGCACGGGCCTGACAACACCCGGCACTGTAGCCACGACTGTAGTCAAAAAGCCTGAGAATGCCCTGGAATGCGCTACATGGCAGCAGTGTGCAGCAGTGGCACGCTTATCGCCTAAGCCATTGAGCGGGAAAGGGTAAACCGTTGAAAAGTCAGGGTGTGGAAAGGCCGCGCGTCTGGTTACAAGTCAGGTGCTCTACCTGCTGAGCTACGCCGGCTTACCAACGTCATCGTAACATGAGCTATCCAATCTCCTCCCCGCTCGCGGCGCACCCCACCTGGGAGCTTCGGCTGCTATCCACGCCGGACGCGGTGCCCAACGCCTGCGAAGCAATGCCGGTGATCGAAGCACGCCGCCGGTGGCGTTTGCCGCGCAGATCGGCGAAGCTGGTTTCAGGCCCGCGGCGGCCCGCAACTCGACCCATGTGGAAAGCGATTCAGGAGTTCCTCGGACCGGTTCCGGCGCCGGTTTTCATCCTCATTTTTGTCGCGGGACTGACATTGTCGATCATCGCTTCGGCCCCCACCCGGTGGGTGGAACACGGCCTGAGTGCGCTGGCCCGGCGGCGTTCGAAGCGCAAACCACTTCGCACCCCAACGGCCAAGTCCTGACCGCCGCGTCTTCGCATAGCGTGATGCGACGCCACCGCCGCCACGTCCGATCCGCGTCGCAAACTGGATATGCTGATGACAACGGCGCATGAGTAATTACTTCGAAACCGGCGCGTATCCCGACTTTCTCCCCGCGCCCGGACTGCGCCAGCTCCGTTCGCCGCGCGACGGTTACGCCCGCGGCTGGGGACTCGAATATGGGGGGCTGCGCGAGGCAGTCCTCGCCGATCCGCTCTACGTCGAGGCCCTGCGCCTGGCCGAAGGCCGCACCATCCAGGCCCGCGACTGCCGGCTGAATCTTTTTCTCCTCCTCAAATACTTCTTCCCTCCGCTTCTGGCGCGCTCGGGCCCAGGCTCCATCGTCGAATTCGGCTCCTACCGCGGTGGCTGCACCATTTTCCTGGCCGCCTTGTGCGAGCTTTTGAAACTGGATGTGCGCGTGTTTGGTCTCGACACTTTCGCCGGCATGCCTCCCACGGACAAGACCATCGACGCCCACTTCGCCGGCAACTTCTCCGATGTCGATCTGGCCGAATTGCGCGCCTATGTCGAAACCTTAGGCCTCGCGCACCGGCTCGAATTCGTGCCGGGGGCTTTTCAGGATACTGCCCCGCGCGTGCTCGCGGCGGCCCCGCCGGTGTTGCTGGCGCACATCGATTGCGACGTTTACGACGCCGTTGCCTATGCCTGGGAAACGGTGAAGCCGTGCATGGCGCAAGGCGGCTATGTCGTCTTCGACGACGCCCACACATCGGGCTGCCTGGGCGCGACCGAGGCGGTGGAAGAACTGGTCATCCGGCGCGACGGTTTGCACTGCGAGCAGATCTGGCCGCACTTCGTCTTCCGCGTCTGGCCTGCGACTTCTCAAAGCTGAAATGCGCCGCTCCGGCTGGGGTGCATTCTGATCGGCGTGAGCCCTCCGCTCGAAGCGCCGCAGAGGCCGGCTGCGCTGTCCGCGCCGCGGAGCCGGGCGGATTTCCCGGGGTGCCGACCCGGGCCCGCTATACACTGGTTAGAATGTTCGTCTTCAAATGCAATATTTGCGGCGAAACGAGCGCGTGCAGAACGGGCTGGCTCGACCGCGACGCACCGACCTGCACGCACTGCCAGTCCTCGGTGCGATTCAGATCCATCGTCCACCTGTTGACCTGCGAGCTTTTCGGCACCAGCATGACCCTCGCCGACGTGCCCGTGTTGAGGGAAATCAAGGGGCTCGGAATGACCGATTGGGCCGGCTACGCCGAACCCTTGGCGGCGCGCTTCTCCTATGTGAATACCTACTATCACAAGGAGCCGCAGTTTGACATCACCAACCCCGGCCCCGAGCACACCGGACAGTACGATTTCGTCATTTCCACTGAAGTTTTCGAGCACGTCCAAGCGCCGGTCGCTCGCGCTTTCGAAAACGCCGCGCGGCTGCTGAAGCCGAACGGATTCCTGATCCTCACCGTCCCCTACACCGGCCTCGAAGACGAGACCAGGGAACATTTCCCCGACCTCAACGCCTACCGCATCATCCAATTGGAAGAGCAGTTCGTCCTGGTCAATCGCCGGCCCGACGGCGTGGTCGAGACCTTCACCGATCTGGCCTTCCACGGCGGCCCCGGCACGACCTTGGAAATGCGGCTGTTTGCGGAAAAAGAACTCGTGGATAAGCTGCTGGCCGCGGGCTTCCGCGAGGTCGCTGTCATGCGCGAGAGCTACCCCGAGTTCGGCGTGCAACTGCCCCAGCCGTGGTCCCGGCCCATGGTCGCCCGCAAGCAGCGGTTCGCCTTTCCGGGCATGCTGGTGCATGAATTGGCCCGCGCCCGCGAAGAGGTCTATCGCGCCGCGCAGGAATTGCGCCGGATTCAGGATTCGCCATCCGGGTCGGTGACGGCGTCGGAGTCCGAGGCCCGGCTGCGGCAGAACGATGACCCACTGCGACCGGTGCAGGCCCAGTTGCAGGACGCGCTCCTGCGCGAGTGGACACTGGGCCAGCAACTCGAGGCCCTGCAGTTGCGCTATGCCAAGCTGCTTGAAGAACACCTCTTGCTGCAGCAGCAGGTGGCCATGGCCGCGCACTCGCGCTGGTGCGCCCTCGGACGAATACTCGGTGTCGGCCCGCGCTTCGGTTGATTCCCCACTCCGTCTGCCGACCTCGCCCAGGGAGACAGCGGGACGGTGAGGTTACCGTCCACTCAGCGTGCCGCGCGTTAACAATCGCAAGGCCTGCGGAAGTGGCCACACATGTATCGAGGCATCCCGCCTGATAATTGTCACTCTGCTACACGCCACCGCTGTCCGACCGTTCGCCGCCCGTCATAGACGTTCGAATCGGGGGCAGAAGCATGAAAACTCCGTCCGGAGTCACGCGCAGGCTGATCACGTGAATCGGTCCTCCGGAAGTGGCATGGAGGTCGAGGATTCCCCGGCGATGCGCAGTGGACGGAAATCTCTCTGCAAGCATGAAAGCCGTGTGGCGACCTCCAGCCAACGGTATGGTTGGCGCGGAGATGAACTCACCGCGCTCATCCCAGATAGTGGCTACCAGGGCATCCTGACGGGTGGCGGACATGTCTAGCAGGGCGATCCCAGTCCGATTCCCGCCCTCATTGTCAAAGGGCACTTGAAGTTTCCACTTAGCTTCTGTTTCGAGTGGAGTAGTTACCTCTGAACGAACTCCACCTGCTGTTGTGTAATTGAGAACTGCGTGACCCATTACCGGACAAGTCGAAAAAACCTCTGCCCAACCGCGGACCTCCTCCTTCATGCCTGAGTTGACTGTCACAAAGAGCGATGCATGGGGAGCAAGGGTGCATTGGTCCGATCCGTGGAATTGGCCTTGATCAGGAGCGGGACGCAAAGACCAATTGACTCGCCTGCCGCCGCTCGAGTGGATTTTCACCGCAAGTGACAGTTGCTCGGAAGTTGGGTTCACAAGATGAAGGGAAGTGCTCCATCCACCCCCGCATGGCATGTGGGGGAAGACCCCTACTCTGACCAAGCCGGAGTCCGGAGATTCTATTCTTACGGTTAACTGGGTTGTGGCCGATTGATCTGCGGTATCGCAGGCTCGAATTGTGAGGGTTGCGCTGGATGTATCAACCGGCTCTCCCCAGATGACGCCTCTGACTCTATCCAACTGTAGCCCTCGCGGAAGGAACCCTTCTATCAGCGACCAAGTCACTGGCGGAGTTCCACCGGCTGCCGGAATCGCTTCCATGAATCTTGCACCGACGATCCCAGTATAAGGACATGTCAGCGGAATAAGAGTTAGCGGGAGTACCTGTTCGCAAGGTTTATTTAGTAGCGTATAACGCTGCGCGATAGCCTTCGGGGGGCGCGAACTGTCCTTGGCCGTAATGAGAGGGGTAAACGCACCGTCTTCTTCAATCCATCCGCTCAGCATGCCTTCAGGGCTCAGCGTAAGGCCGGGCGGCAGATCGGAAGCGAACCAAGCATAAGGTGGAGAACCGCCGGCCGCTGCCATTGTCACCGAGTAGGACGTCCCTCCCGGCTGTTGCGGTTGTAGAACGGAGGTTACAATCCCTAGACGCTCGGCCTGAACCGCGAGCGGCTCGCGCCGTATACAGCGCTCCGGAGCTAGCCCTCGCGCATAGTGGTGTTCCTTGCAGGGTACTGGAGTCATTACGGCAAACATATGAGTGGGGGTGAGAACGCCATCCAGAATGGCTTGCTCATCGAAAAGATGCACCCTATCAATGAAAGCGCGATCCCACTCCCCGTCCAATTCGAAGTTCGGCCCGAAAGATCGGTCTACGAAAACATCGATAATGTTCCCGAAAGCGATGAACATGTGGAAGTCGAAGTTGCGCAGCAGCAGCGGTAGAATATCTTGGGCCCGAATCCCTTCGAAACCCTCCGTCGAACAATCATGGTTGACGTACTCTTCTTCATAGCGCTTTAGCGACCGATTCCGACGGTATTCAAACGGTAACTCATTCCAGAATGGCTTCAACGCATCCATTGCTTCGGGCCAGCGCTGATGGCCGTTGCGGCCAATCATGTCACTGGTGACGAAGAAGCCAGCGGGGTGAAGTCCCCGCTTTACCTCAGCGAACAAGTGCTCCAATTCAAGCACATGATGGAGCGACTGGCTGGCGACTATGGCGGCATACTGTTTGTTGGGTTTCCATCGATTAAAGTCGTCCTGAACGAAGACAATGTTGGCGTTGACCCCGGATTGAGCGGCTAAGTTCTTGCCACGCTCGATCATTTGTGGGTTCAGCTCCAAGCACTCGATCACAAAATCTGTCAAACCGCCATCACGCAGTAACTGAGCCGTTCGAACTTCCGTGTCGCAATTACCGGCGCCGAGACTGAGAAATACCGGAGGACGGTTAGTCCGCTCGGCCGCGATCGCGCAGTACTTCGCAAAGAACTCCTCCGCCAAACAGAAACCATACTCTTCCACCATTGGTCGAATGTGTTTGTTCGACCAATAATGAAAGATCGGCGGCAAATCGTGCACTTCCTGCACGGACTCAAAGGTATCTCGCTCCTTTGCAAGCCGCTCTTCATAGCCCTCATGTCGTTCGGGCGTATCGGTCAATTTCACTCCTCGAAATCGGCGCAGCCACATCGCCGGCTTGCCGGCAACCCACCGCTTCAGCAGGCTTCGCAACTCCTTCGTAATTAGGCGCAGGTCGGCCATGCCTGATCTCAAGACCCATACTACCCGATCTATGGCAGGGGCCTTCCATGGGGTGTCCCCTGCCGCTTGATGCCGCACCCTCCCATTGGCTTGCGCCGAAGCCAGCGCCACCACCTTCAGTTTCTAAAGATCCGCGATTGTCTATCGTTCGATTAGCTATGCTTGTGTCTATGTTGAGAATCGCCGCGCTTAGGCCGTGGATAGTGCTCGCGCTCGCGCTCGGGGCAACGCTCTATGGCCTGATCTTCGCGCCGCTGTGGCAGCAGAAACCACCCCTGTGGGAACCTCTCGGCGCGCTTAGATTCCCTGAATTCCTAATCGTCTGCGCGGTCCTGGGCGGACTTTCCGTATGGCTGGCGCCACGCTACACACGGGCCCATCTGGTGGCGCTCGCCCTGCTCGCCGCCGTCACTCTGGTCGGACCGGCGCCCGTCGCCGCCGTGGCGTTTCTGCTCGCCGGTTGTGCCGCCCTCGGCGACCTCGTGGCTGGACTCTTTTTCGGTCGGGTTTGGCGGCGCGAACGGAACGCGCTGCCATTAGATTCGGGCTTCCTGGCAATCCTCATTTTCTCCGGCCTGGCGATCTATGTGACGATCCTGGCCCTCACCGCGCCGTTGCGAATCCACTATCTGCCGGTGTGGGCCGCGCTGGTGGCTCTGCCACTGATCCTGAACTGCGCCTTTCTCGGCCGCCTAGCCCGCTTCGCCGCTCGCACCTTCGAGCCCGTCGATCTTCCTTCCCGCTGGCATGCCCTGCCCCTGGTGGTCCTGGGCGTCGGTCTACTCGCGCATCTGGTCATTGTCCCCAAGCCCGAGGTCGGCTGGGACGCCTTGGGCATGCATCTCGCTCTTCCTGTTCGAGCTCGCGGCCAACCATTTCTTCGCTTATAACCCCGCCGCTTTGATGTGGTCGTTGATGCCCATGGCCGGGACCTTCTCCTTTGCCCTCGCTTACATGTTCGGCGGCACCTTGGCGGCGCGCCTGTTCGATTTCGTCCTGCTCGGGCTGATTGTTCTGCTCCTGGTTCAAATCATCCGCCGCTGGGCGCCCGCCTGGGCCGCCTGGCTTTCGGCCGGCATATTCGTTTCTTCGCCGCTGGTTCAGCTCGTGACCGGTTCGCTGCACATCGAAAATGCGCAGACCGGTTTCCTGCTCGCCTCATTCGCGGCCATCCTGGCGGCCGCCAACAATCCTCAGCCCGAAGCCGCGGATGCCGAACCCGCGCCGCAAGCCTCGCGCCATGGATTCCTTCTTCTCGCCGGGCTCCTCGCGGGCGCCGCCCTGGCCTCCAAATTCGGTTCCCTGGCCCTAGCCCTGCCCCTCGCCATCATGGCGGCTGCCGCCACTCCCCGCCGCGCGCTGGCGGTTGTCGCCCTGTTCCTGGCTTTTGGTCTGCCGCCATACGTCAATGCCTTCGCGCGCACCGGCAACCCGGTGTTTCCGTTTCTCGGGCACGTGTTTCCGTCGAAATATAGTGACGCAAAAACGGAGGTCAATGATGTCCGCTGGAAACAGAAGCTGTCCTGGCAAACGCCGTATGACCTGACTTTCTACTCCTCGCATTACATGGAGGCCCAGAATGGCGCTTTCGGTTTCCAGAGCCTGCTGCTGCTGCCGCTCGCTCTAGCCATCCCGTTCCGCCGCTGGTCCCTGGCGGCCCGCGCTGCCTTCTGGCTTTCCATCGCCGCTGCAATTGCGCTGCTCCTCGCCCAGCCGTTTCTTAGATACCTTTACCCCGCCCTGGCCTTGTCCACCGTGGCCCTCGCCGTGCCTTTAGCCGAGAGCGCCGGCTTGTTCCGCTGGACCGTGATCGGCTGCGCGTCTCTGGCTTGGCTTTTGAATCTCTACTTCTTCTCGGCCGCCGGCTGGTACCAGAAGACCTTCATGCTGGACCCCTTCACGTCCCAGGAGGCTGAGGACTACGAAACCGCGTGGGTGCCCGAACACAAGTTCGCCACTTGGCTCGACGCCGTCGAACCGCACGCCACCATCGCCACGCTCACTCCTGACCTCGCCTCCATCGCCTACTTCACCGGGCGCACCTACACCGCCCATTGGTTCAGCGCAGATGACGGCGCTCGCCTGAAGTTCGCTCCGAACGAGGATGCGATTCTCAAGTTCGCGCATGATCATTCGATCCACTGGTTTGTTGGCTTCACACCCGAATCGGGGAGGGACAAACCCGATTCGGCTACACAGCGCTTTTTTCGCCTCTACACCAACGATGTCCTCGTTTCCGGGACCGAGCGCCTGGCACACCTCCGCCCGGGGCTCGAGTACTCGGTAGAACTGCTGGCCAACCCGGACTTCCAGCAAGGCCTGGCGCATTGGGGCGTCGGCGGACCGGTCGCCCTGGTGCCCGCGGAACACGCCGTGCGCGTGACGGTGGTCAACTTCGCGTACGAGATCATGCAAGCCACCCCCGGCACCTCCTACCGCGTGGCCATCCGCGCCCGCTGTCCGGAACCCGACACCGTCACACGCCTGCAAGTGAACTGGCTCGACCGGTCCGGGCACAACGCCGGCGTATCCTTGATCCCGGTCAAATGCACCGACCAGTGGGCCGACTATTCGACCGTCTTCAGGGCTCCGCCAGAGGCCGCCAGTGGCCAGTTCTACGCCACCGGGCACACTGAGAAGCCGGTTCTGATCCAACACACGTCGATGGCCTGGTAATCGCCGGCCTGGAGCCGCCGACGGAAGATCGCTTCCCGGCCATTCGTGGGAGAATAGCGGATTATGGCTGCAAAGGTCGCAGTGCCAATCCCCCGCACCGTGAGATGAGCGAGCTTCATGCCGTCCGGTGAAATACCAGTTCTGATCCCCGCTTATAAACCCGGCGAGAAGCTTGTCGAGCTCGTCGCCGATCTCCTGAAACTGGGCGTTCAAGCCATCATCATCGTCGACGACGGCAGCGGACCCGAGTTTGAAAACTGCTTCGAAACGGTCGCCGCTCTTGCTTATGTCGATGTCGTCCACCACGCCGTAAACCTTGGAAAAGGCGCGGCGCTGAAGACTGGCATGAACTATGCCCTGGTCAACTACCCCGACTGCCTTGGCGTCGTCAGCGCCGATGCCGACGGTCAGCATCATGCGGACGACATCGTTCGGGTGTCCGAAAAACTGCGCCAGAATTCGAGCGCGCTCGTTATGGGCGCGCGCACCTTCGATAGCCGGGTCCCGTGGAAAAGCCGGATCGGAAATACCTTCACCCGCGGTCTGATGCACTGGCTGGTGGGGCAGAACCTGACGGATACGCAGACCGGACTGCGCGGCATTCCAGCATCCTTGATTCCGCATCTGCTCCGGATGCCCATATCGGGATACGAATTTGAGTTAGATATGCTGATAGCCTGTAAACATCAGGGCTGTCCAGTCGTTCAGGTTCCAATTCAGACTATCTACGTCAACGACAACAGGGGCTCGCATTTTCATCCAATTGCCGATTCTATGAGGATTTACTTTCTCCTGCTTCGTTTCAGCGCCCTGTCTTTGGCGACGGCGATATTGGATAATATAGTATTTATATTTGCCTACTCGGCGACTGGAAGCATTGGCGCATCGCAGATTGCGGGCCGCTTCCTGGCGATGATATTTAATTATCTGGGAGCACGAAGCGTTGTTTTTCATTCGCAACAAAAACATGCAATCGTACTTCCAAAATATGTTCTTCTGGTTTTCTGCAATGGCCTTCTCTCCTACATACTCATTCAGTTTCTACACTTTAAAGTCGGCATCGGCACAATCCCATCTAAGCTCCTGGCCGAAGGTCTGCTTTTTATCGCCAATTTCGCCATTCAGCGTGATTTTGTGTTTACCAGAGCTCGGCGGGAAGCGGTAAACCAGGCGACGGATTGGGATCGCTACTATACAAATATCCCGTTCACGGCCAAGCTGACACGGCGCTATTCGACGGCGGTGCTATTGAATTCGCTGAAACGTCACGCCCTCTCGACCACGGCCGATGGACAGGCTCTCGATCATTGAAATTGGCGGCGCAAACAGTTGTTTTATAGACGCCATACTATCCAGAATTCGCTGCCGCGCCTACCATGTAATCGACACCAATCAATACGGACTCTCGTTGCTCGAAAAGAGGGTTGGGCACAGCGAAGTGGTTCAGTTACACCAACAAAGCGTGCTTGACCTTTCAATGGACTTACAGGCAGATGTCGTGTTCAGCGTTGGATTGGTGGAGCATTTCGATCCCTCCGAAACACGACAGGCCGTGCTGGCGCATTTTGACATTTTGCGGCCGGGCGGCATTGTGATTATCACTTTCCCGACACCTACTTTGCTATATCGGTCCGTCAGAGCACTCATTGAGCGGGTCGGCATGTGGAAGTTTCCAGATGAACGGCCACTCGCGCCAGCGGAGGTGCTTGCCGCGATCGGAGAGCGCGGGGCGATACTGGAACAGAAAACAATGTGGCCTCTGCTTTTGACACAACACGTCATCGTCGCGAGAAAGGAATCGACTCAGCCCGGCCATACCCGCTTCGATGAGAATTCGGAGCTACTGGAGCAGCGCCCCCGAGCACAAACCAATGCAGCGCCGCGGTAGAGCCATCCCATGAAAGAGCCCGTATCGACGACCGCGGAGTACACGGTCCGCGACCAGGAGCGGATGCGCCAGGCGGAGCGCTATTTCGAGTGGCAGGCGGATCTGGCGGCGGCGGCGCTGGGACGGCGCGTGGTCGAGATCGGATGCGGCCTGGGCAACTTCACGCGCCACCTGCTGGAGCGCGAACTGGTGATCGCCACCGACATCGAAGCGCCCTGCACCGAACGCCTCGCGGCGCGCTTCCCCAACCGCCACAACCTGGTCATCCAGACGCTCGATGTGATGGATCCGGCGTTTCTCTCTCTGGCGCGCCACCAACCCGATTCGGTGGTCTGCCTGAACGTCCTGGAGCACGTCGAGGACGACGCCCTGGCGCTCGCGCACATGCATTCGATCCTGCCGGCGGGAGGCAAGGTCGTGCTCATCGTCCCGGCTTTCGAATCTCTGCACGGTCCCATTGACCGGCTGCTGGGCCACTACCGCCGCTACACAAAAAGGTCGATGCGCCGTCTCGCCGCCGCGGCCGGATTCCGCGTGCCGACGCTCGGCTATATGAACACGATCGGCTTTTTCGGCTGGTGGGTCAACGCGCGCATCCTGCGCCGCACGGAACAGTCTGAAACGCAGATCCGCGTCTTCGACCGCTGCATCGTGCCACTCATGCGGCGCGTGGAAACGGCGTTGCCGCCGCCTTTCGGCCAGTCCCTGTTCGTGGTTCTCGAGAAGGAGGCGCAGGCGGCGCGATGATCGTCTCCATCGTGATTCCCGTTTACAACGAGGCCCTGTTGCTGCCGATGGTGCTGGATCGCGTCGCCGCCGCTCCCCTGCCCGCGGGCTGCGAGATGGAAATCGTCGTGGTGAACGATGGCTCGACCGACAGCACCGGCGAAGTGCTGGACCGCTATTGCAAGTTGCCGTTCATCGTGGTGCACCATTCGCCGGTCAATTTCGGCAAAGGCGCGGCCGTGCGGCTGGGGCTCACGTGCTCGAGCGGCGAAATCGTTCTGATCCAGGACGGCGATCTGGAATACGATCCCCGCGATTACCCCGTCGTGCTCGCGCCGCTGGTCTCGGGCGCCGCCGATGTCGTGTTCGGATCGCGGTTCCTGAAGGGCGTGCGCGGGATGCGCAAGCGCAACTGGATCGCCAACAAGATCCTGACCTACACCTCGAACCTGCTGTTCGGCGCGCACATCACCGATCAGGCCACCGCCTACAAGGCCTTCCGCCGCGAGGTGATCGAACACATGCAACTGCGCTGCATCCGCTTCGAGTTTTGCGCCGAGGTCACCGCCAAAGTGCGCCGGCTGGGCTACCGCATTTGCGAGGTCCCGATCTCCTACAACCCGCGCGGCGTGCTGGAGGGCAAAAAGATCCGCTGGCAGGACGGCGTGGAAGCTCTCTATACGCTGATCCGCTATCGTTTCGCGCCGCTCGCTTCCTTCGCCCGCACGCCCGCTTCTCAATTGGAGACCAACACAGCCCATGACGCCGCGGGATGAGGACCTGCCGCGTTGGCGAATGCCCGGGATGCGGGTCAGAATCGATCTGCTGGCCGTCACCGTCCTGGGCGTGGCGCTGTTCGCAGCGTATTCCGTCCATCTCAAGAAGGACATCGGCTGGGATTTTCGCAACTATCACTACTACGGTTGCTACTGCCTGGAAAACGGCCGCATCGCCTTCGACATTTCTGCCGCTCAGCTCCAGTCCTACCTGAACCCGGTCGCTTACCTGCCCTATTGTTGGGCCGTCGATCATCTCAAACCGCTGGCCGCCGGCATCCTGTTCGGCGCGCTCGCCGGCTTGAACCTGGGGCTGCTGTACCAGCTCAGCTTTGCGGCGCTGGCCGGCCTGGCCCGCCGACACCGCGTCGGGCTGGCGCTGCTGACGGCCGTCGCGGGCGTATGGAGCCCATTTTTCCTTTTGCTCGTCGGCTCGTCGTTCACCGAAACCTGGACGCCCTTGCTGGTCATGCTGGCCTTGCTGGCCCTGTTGCGGGACGCCGAGTCGCCCTCCTGGCGGCTGGTCTTCGCCGCCGGCCTGGCGCTGGGCGCGGCCGCGGGCTTCAAGCTCGTGAACGGTGTCTTCGCGCTGGCGCTGCTGCTGACGATTGGCACGACCTTCCGCCGCCCGGGTTTCTTCCGCCGCGTAGCCGGCTACTTGGCCGGCGCCGCCGTCGCCTTCCTGCTCGTAAGCGGCCCGTGGGCGTTCACACTGCAGCGGGATTTCGGCAGCCCGCTGTTCCCGTTCTACAACGCAATCTTCAAATCGCCTTATTTCCCGGCGGTCAATTTTGCCGATGAGCGCTGGCAGGTCACGACGCTTGCCGGAGCGCTCGATCACCCCTTTGACTGGGCCGCCAATGCCGGTTCCGTCTCCTCGGAAGCTCCCTTCCGCGATCTCCGTTTCGCGCTTTTTGCCATCCTCCTGCTGCCTGCCCTGGCCGTATCGATTCGCCCCGACAAGAGTGCCACCCGCGAGACGCAATCTCTATTCAATCCCACCCACCGCAGCCTGCTGCTGTGGTTCTTTGCGCTCTCTTATCTGCTATGGCTCTACGTCTTCGGCGTCATGCGCTACGCCGTGCCGCTCGAGCTGCTCTCCACCCTGGCCATCCTGGCTCTGTGCGACTGCCTGATCGCGAATCGCGCAGCCACGCAGCGCGTCTTCGTCGTTCTGGCGCTCGTGGGCATCGCCTGGGTTCGCGTGCCGGCGGTGCTGCCCCGTCCCGATTGGGGCTCGACCTGGTTTGAAACCACCATCCCGCGCGGGCTGCGTGCCGCCCACGCCCTGTACGTGATGTCCGACTCCGCTCCCAGCGCCTACCTCGCACCCATGTTGCCCGCCGATAGCCGCTTCGTGCGCCTCGAGGTCAACCTGCACATCGTGCCGCCCGACCGTTACCTCGGTCCCCGCGCTCTGTCGGTCATCGACAATCACGCCGGCCCCCTGCGCGTTCTCGAAGGCGAACGCTTCAACCTCGAAGCCCTATCCGCCTATGGCTTGTCCGTCAATCTCGACGACTGCCTCACGCTCCACACCTTCGCCGATCAGTTCAACTTCTGTTCCGCCTACCGCACGGCGGATGGCGTGCGGTTAACCGTGCCGCTGGTCCACGCCCCGCTGGCCGCTCAACAAGCCGCCGCCTTCTACTCTCACCGAGCTCCTGGCCAATCACGATTTCCAGCAGGGTCTGGCGCGCTGGGAGATGGGCGGCTCTGTCGAGGCGCTGCCCGAGGAACACGCCGTGCGCGTGACCGAACATTCGCACCTGCACCAACTCGTGCGCGTCATCCCCGGCACTGCCTATCGCCTCGTGGTCCGCGCCCGCTGCCCCGAACCCGGCACCTTCACCCGCCTGCAGGTGAACTGGGTCAACAACTCCGGCCGCGACCTCGCCCCGTACCTCAGCCCGATCGGCTGCACCAGCCAGTGGGCCGACTATGCCGCCGTCGTCCAGGCCCCTGCCAATGCCGCCGCCGGCCATTTCTACGTCACCGGCAACACCGAACTGCCGGTTCTGATTCAGCACGTCTCGATGGCCTGGTGAGCCATCGCCGGCCACACTGAACGCCGTCCCGACTTCTGCTCCAATGTGAAAGAGAAACACTCCCGCGCATGCTGACGCACGATGCCCCCACACCCCGGCGCCCCTTCTCTCTGCCGGTCAGAGTCGATCTTCTGGCGGTCACGCTTCTGGGCATGGCAGCGCTGGCCGTGTATGCCGTTTTCCTGGGGAAAGACGCCAACTCCGACTTCCGCAATTTCCACTACTACGGCTGCTACTGCCTCCTGCATGGGCGCATCGGTGTAGACGTATTTGCCGCGCAGTTCGGACAATACCTGAACCCGGTGGCTTACCTGCCGTTCTGCTGGGCGGTCGATCGCCTCAGGCCGATGTGGGTCGGCATCTTGTTCGGCGCGCTGGCCGGCTTGAATCTGGGTCTGCTCTACGAGCTGGCCTGGACCGCGCTGGCCGGCCTCGCGCCGCGCAACCGCATCGGGCTGGCCCTGCTGGCGGCCATCGCGGGCCTGTGGAGTCCGCTGTTCCTCTCGCTGGTGGGGACGTCGTTCACCGAGAGTTGGACGCCCTTGCTGGTGCTGCTCGGCCTGCTCGCCGTCCTGCGCGACGCGGAGAAATCCTCCTGGCGGCTCCTCGTCGCCGCTGGTCTCGCGCTGGGCGCGGCCACGGGCTTCACGCTCGTCAACGGCGTTTACGCCATCGCGCTCCTGCTCACTCTCTGTACGACTTTTCGACGCCCCGGTTTCCTGCGCCGCATCGCGAGCTACTGCGCGGGCGCAGCGGCCGCCGCGCTGCTCGTGGGCGCCCCCTGGGCGTTCGCGGTCGCGCGCCAGTTCGGCAATCCTTTTTTCCCCTTTTTCAATCGGATCTTTCGCTCGCCCTATTTCGCGCCGTTCAACCTTCTAGACCCGCGCTGGAAAGCCCGCAATCCGGGGCAGGCGCTCGATTATCCGCTGCACTGGGCCGCCGGCGCCAGTTCCCTTTCCTCGGAAGCCCACTTCCGCGATCTTCGCTTGGCGGTGTTTATCGTCCTGCTGCTGCCGGTGCTGGTCCTTTCGATCGGCCGTTTCAGAACTGCGCCGCGCGATCCAGAACGCGCCGCGGCCTCTTCTCTCTTTCATCCCGCCCACCGCCGGCTGCTGCTGTGGTTCTTCACTCTGGCCTACGTGCTGTGGCTCTACGGCTTCGGTCCAATGCGCTACGCCACGCCCATCGAGTTGCTCTCCAGCCTCGCCATCCTGGCCCTGTGCGACTGTCTGCTGGAGAACCGCGCGGCCACCCAGCGCGCCTTCATCGCTCTGGCGCTGCTGGGTATCGCCTGGGTCCAGGTTGCGGAGTGGGGCCACCGCCCATGGAGCAGTTCCTGGTTTGAAACTACCATTCCGCGCGAGCTGGGGACCGCCAATACGCTGTACGTCCTGCCCGACTCGGCGCCCAGCGGTTACCTCGTGCCGATCCTCCCCGCCGATAGCCGCTTCGTGCGCATCGTCCCCAGTACCAGCCTCGTGCCGTCCGGCCGTTGGCTGGGCCAGCACATCGAGTCCATCATCCGCCAGCACAGCGGCCCGCTGAGAGTTCTCGCCGCTGGCGCGTACGACCACGCGCTGCTCGCCGCGTACGGCGTTTCTCTCAATGGCGCCGACTGCCTCGCGATCCACACCTACGCCGACAATTTCGCCGTCTGCTCGGCTTACCGGACCGCGGACGGACCCTCTTCGGCAGTTGCTTTGACGCGCTCCGGGCCGCCGGCCCCAGTTGCCAGCCCCGCTTCACCCACGAAGTTCTAGTGGCCTGTCGTGGAGACTTGCGTTACCGAGGCACGACTGTTGTTGCTGAGTTGCGACTATTGTGAAGACCGCTCCTTGCAGTCGCGGCTCAAAAACAACGCGAAGACCGCTCCCTCACGGTCGCGGCTCAGTTACAACCGCGGCTCGTCGCAGCGCGAAGACCGCTCACTGTGGTCGCGGCTCAGAAACAACGCGAAGAACCGCTCCCTTGTATGTTTGAAATGCGGAGTGAGCAGGACCCCGTTGGCTGACGGGATCCTGCGGACGGCGTAAGGTCAACCGCTCCCTGGATCGTGTTGTGAGATCGTCCGTAAGCTTACGGTCGCGGCTCAGTTACAGCCGCGGCATGTCGCAACGCGAAGACCGCTCCTTGCAGTCGCGGCTCCGTCAGGCGGTCGCGGGTCCGAAACGTCGGTCGCGGCTCAGAAACAACGCGAAGAACCGCTCCTTTCAGTCGCGGCTCCGTCAGGCGGTCGCGGCTCAGAAGACGGTTCGGTAAGACGGCTCAGTTGGCCTTAGTCAATTGGCCTTAGTCAGAAAAATGGGCAAGCCGAGCTTATTGGAGTAATTGGGGCGATAGCGTTCGGTGTTGTAGGCCGTGGCGACGTCGATCTTGCGCGGTCCGAGTTTGGGGTCGGGGATTGGCACGAGGTCGAAGCAGCCGTTGACGATGGCGGTCATGAGGCCGCTCTTGCCGGCGGCGACGGCGTCCATGGCGATGTTGCCGAAGGTGGCGGCGACGAGCTTATCAATAAAATCGGGATCGCCGGAGCGGAGGTCGTAGGTCAGGTCGGAGACGATGGTCTCTTCCTTACCGCGGCGCTTGATTTCTTCCGCCAGTTCCTCGCCGACGTTGGCCTTCTTCTGATGGCCGTAGGCGTCGGCTTCGCCGTAGGAGGTGATGGTGTGGCCTTCCCACTCCGCGCCTTCGGAGAGGATGACCAGGGAGTAGTTGGAGGGGTTGCGCTTCTTATCGTCGACGAGCAGGGAGATGAGCTTGTCGAGATTGACTTTGTGCTCGGGGATGGCGCAGCGGATGTTGGTGACGTAGGCGGTATAGAGCGCGGTGAAGCCGGCATCGCGGCCGAAGACGCGGAAGACGCCGATGCGCTCATGGGAGCCGACGGTGGTGCGCTGGCGGTTGATGGCGCTTTCGGCGCGGGTGATGGCGGTGGAGAAACCGATGCAGTACTCGGTGTTGCGGACATCGTTGTCCATGGTCTTGGGGATGGCGATGACCTTGACGCCTTCCTTGTCGAGACGGGCGGCGTAGGAGAGGGTATCGTCACCACCGATGGCGACGACGTAGTCGGCGCCGAGTTTGGAGAGATTGGACAGAACCGACTTAGTCACGTCGTAGGTCGTGACCGGCTTGCCGTCCTTGCCGATGGTTTCCTTGGAGGGGAATTGCTGGCCCTTGAGATGATCGGGGATCGATTTCATCTTGGCGGGGTTGGTGCGGCTGGAGTGCAGGAAGGTGCCGCCGGTGCGATCGATGGTGCGGGTGACGAGGCGGTCGAGGGGCAAGACGTAGCGGCTCTTGCTCTCCGGGTCGTCGAGGTTGAGATGGGTCAAGCCCTCCCAGCCGCGGCGAATGCCGATGACTTCGCAGTCGAGTTCGGTGGCGCGGTAGGTGACTTCCTTGATCACCGAGTTAAGACCCGGGACGTCGCCGCCGCCAGTAAGGATCGCAATTCGTTTGGCCATGGTTACTCCTGGAGAGGTAGCAGAAAAGAGTGCGATTTCAGTATATCCATTCCGATTCGTCAAGCGGCGAAGATGAGGCGGAGTGGAGCGGCGGTGACACGCGAAGGGAGAGAAAAATCCTTTCAAGCTCAGCGGGTTGCGCGAAAGGGAGGAGCGGCGGGGTTGACCGGCGACGATAGTTCACACGTGCGGGGGGCTTCGAAGAAAATGATCGAGAAGCAGAACCGAAAACGCGAGGGAAGCGGAAAGAGAGTCTTGAATCCGCATCTGGGAGGGGTACAGAAGGCGAGCAGGACCGACGAATCAAAGAACGACAAGAAAGCCGGAGCGGGCAGCAAATCGAGGGATGGGAAAAAGAGCAGCGCCGGAGCAGAACGCAAGCAGAGCGCTAAACGGCAGGGAGTGAAGAAGAGCGGCGGGAAGCAAACGAAGCAAGCATCAAGGAAGACGAAAGAACAAGAGATCCCGAAGGCGCCGGAGGAAGTGACGAAGGTAGCGGAGGAAGCAAAACCAAGCGTCACGGCGACGCCGGAACGACAACGCCAAGCGAACGGCCGGTTCCTACCGGGTCCGGGCGCGGAGGGGTCGCGGAAAAGGACCAGGACGAACAACGACGGGGACGGAGCGGACGGAAGCGGGCATAGCGGCGGCGCGAGCCTGATGACGGAAACGGGCCAGAAGAGACTGGTCTGCAGATTGTTGGGCCGGGCGGACAAACTGGCCAACAAAGACGGGTTCAAATTGAGCGCGGGGGACCTAATCCGGCTGATCCAACTGCAAAAGGAGATGACGCCGAAGTCGCCGCAAAAGGTGACGGTGCAGTGGGTGGAGGACGAACGCGAATGAAGCGCGGGATCCGGTACAATCCGCTGCCGACGCAGGCGCGCTTTCACAAACTGGAGACGCGATTCAAGGGATTTTCGGGACCGGTGGGCTCGGGCAAGAGCCAGGCGTTGTGCCAGGAGGCGATCCGACTGGCGTACGTGAACGCGGGATGCATGGGGCTGATCGGCGCGCCGACGTACCCGATGCTGCGGGACTCGACGCAGATCTCGATGGTGCAGGTACTCGAGGAGAACGCGATTCCGTTCGACGTCAACAAAGCGGAAAACACGCTGACGTTTACGGACACGGGATCGAAGATTCTGTTTCGGTCGATGGACGATTACGAGCGGCTGAGGGGCACGAACCTGGCGTGGTTCGGGGTGGACGAGCTGACGTACACGCACGAGGAGGCGTGGATCCGGCTGGAGGCGCGGCTGAGGGATCCGGGGGCGGCGCGGCTGTGCGGATTCGGGGTATGGACGCCGAAGGGTTTCGACTGGGTGTACCGGCGATTCATTCGCGAAGGCCCGAACGGATATGCGTGCGTGCGGGCGTTGGCGAGCGAGAACCGGCACCTGTTGGGGAAAGTGCCGGACTTCTACGAGCGGTTGAAGACGAGCTACGACGAAGCGTTTTACAAACAGGAAGTACTGGGCGAGTACCTGAATCCGAATAGCGGACTGGTGTACTACGCATTCGACCGGAAAACGAGCATCGAGGAGCAGGAGGCGGACCGGACGCTGCCGCTGCGATGGGCGCTGGACTTCAACGTGAGCCCGATGTGCTCGGTGGTGGCGCAGCGGGACGGGGACACGGTGCGGGTGCTGGACGAGATCGTTCTAGGCCGGGCGAGCACGCTGGACGCGTGCGAGGAGTTCGTAAAGCGGAACCCGGCATGGGCGGCGGGGGTGGTGGTATACGCCGATGCGTCGGCGGGCCACATGCAGACGGCGGGCACGAACGACCGGGACATCATCGAGGACTTCTTCGCGCGATACGCGAAGCTGTCGGTCGAGTACAAGATTCCGAAAGCCAATCCGAGCGTAGCGCTGCGGGTGCGGCTGGTGAACGGAAAGCTAAAGGCGGCGGACGGGGCGTCGACGTTGATGATCGATCCGCGGTGCGAGGGACTGATGGCGGATTTCGACGAGGTGGGGTATGCGCCGAACTCGAATGACATCGATAAGGACAGCGATAAGAAGAGGAGCCACCTGTCGGATGCGCTGGGGTACCTGCTGTGGGCGGAGTTCTCGACGTTCGTCAAGACGATCGGGGAGAAGGGGCAGAGGCTGCTTGGCTGATGAGCGCCGGCACACGGATGAGTGCGGCCTGGAGCTAGGGGGCCTGGGGGGAGACGGCTGGAGTCCACACGGCGAAGTGGATGCAGAGTGTGACTAGAAGAATTTGTGGGCACTTAGGACAGAGACGTCAACTGGCGGCGCAGTGGTAGCGCGGGGACACACCTGCGGCGTCCTCGGCGGGCGCCTTGGTGTCGCCCTCGGAAGAGGGCCTGGTGGTCATGCCCGGAGACGAGAGGGCCTCGGTGTCCCCCGCGCACGGCGGTCGCCGCTTAGGCCGGCAACGCATCCGCTCCCTGACGGTCGCGGCTCAGAAACAACCCGCGAGTGGTCGTGGTTGAGGGCTGAGGTGGCCTCGGCGGCAGACCGCTCCTTGCAGTCGCGGCTCCGTCACGCGGTCGCGGCGCAGAAACAACCCGCGAGTGGTCGTGGTTGAGGGCTGAGGTGGCCTCGGCGGCAGACCGCTCCTTGCAGTCGCGGCTCCGTCACGCGGTCGCGGCGCAGAAACAGGCGCGGATCGGTAACAGGCGCGGATCTGAAACAGGTATGGATCGGTAACAGCACGAAGAACCGCTCCCTGACGGTCGCGGCTCAGAAACACACGTCGCTCAGAAGCAGGCGCGGCTCAGAAACGGTTGGGGAAGGTGAAGGCGAGGTGAAAGAGATGATCGATGTGCGCAAGGAACATCCGGAATACGTCGCGCAAAGGGACGTGTGGCCGAAGTATCGCGACCTGTACGTGGGCGGCGAGCAGTTCATACGGCGCTCGGGGCAGTACCTGATTCCACGGTTGCGGGAGCCGGGGGACGTGTTTCTGGAGCGCACGAACCGGGCGTTTTACGAGAACTACATCGGGTCGATCATCGACTGGTACGGCGCGACGCTATTCCGGCGCGAGCCGGCGCTGACGCTGGACGGCCAGGACGACCGGGCGCGGCAGTTTTTCAGCCAGTTTGCGGAGGACTGCGATCTGCGGGGATCGACGCTGAGCGAGTTTTTCCGGCGGCAGATGATCGAGGCGCTGGTGGTGGGGCGATCCTACATCGTAATCGACTTTCCGAACCCGGGGACGAAGGCGCAGAACCGGGCGGAGGAAGACCGACTGGGGCTGAGCCGGGCGTACTTGTGCGAGTACGCGGCGGAGAGCCTGGTGAACTGGCAGCGCAACGAGCGGGGCGAGTTCGACTGGGTGGTGCTGAGGACGGAGCGAAGGGTGGACGAGCCGGGGGTGGGGGCATGGGCGACTGAGCGGCGGTGGGTGTACTACGGGCGCGAGCAATTCCAGGTGTACGAGCAGTGGGAGCGCAAGGGGCAGGCGGGGCCGGTGGAGCTGGTGAAAGAGGGCGTGCACGGGCTGGCGGCGCAGAAGGTGGTGCCGCTGGTGGAGTTCAGTTTCGGCGAAGGCATGTGGCTGATGAACAAGGCGGCGTCGCTGCAGCTCGAGCATTTCAACAAGTCGAACGCGCTGGGATGGGCGCTGACGATGGGATTGTTCGCGATGCCGGTGGTGTACAGCGACCGGGAGTGGAAGGAGTGCATCGGGGAGAGCTACTACCTGCAACTAGGCCCGCAGGACAAGTTCGGGTGGACGGAGCCGGAGGGGCACGTGTACCAGGTGGCGCTCGAGAACATCGACCGGCTGAAGCAGGAGATTTACCGGGTGTGCTACGCGCTGAACCAGGCGCTGGACCCGGGGCCGAACAACACGCAGATGACGGGGGTGAGCAAGCAGCGGGACTACCTGATCACGCAGGAGGTTCTAAGAGGGTTCGGCGACCGGGTGAAGGACACGCTGAAGAAGGTGCTGCGGGTGGTCGGGAAGGCGCGGGCGGACGAGATCGGGATCGATGTGACGGGGCTGGACGAGTTCGACATCGGGGACTTCTCGAGCGAGTTGCAGGATGCGCAGACGTTGTTGGGCCTGGGGATCGATTCGGAGACGTTCCGGACGCAGGTGCTGAAGAGGCTGGCGCTGAAGTACTTGTGTGACGTGCGGCAAGAGGTTAAGGAGAAGATCGCGCAGGAGATCGACGCGAGTCCGGCGGGGCACTGATGGGGCTGTCGAAAAGGCAGCGGGCGGCCACGAGCGATTAGCGAAAACCGGGGGACAGACGGATCTGTCCACACGGCGCAGAGGACTCAGAGTGTCGATCGAGAAAGTGGTGTGCGCCTAGGACAGATTCGTCAGTCCCCGGTTGCCCGAGGACGGGGAGGCGGGCGCGGCGATCGGCCCGCAGCGGAAGAGCAGATTTGCCGGGGTGAAGAGATGGGGACAGGAGGCTGTCCCCATTTTCTTTTGGCCGGCCGTATCAACCAGCAATGGAACGACGAAGGAGAGAGATCCCATGGGGCAGGACAGCAACGCGCTCTCGCCGGGCGGGAACGACACGCGCGGGATGATCCGCAGCGTGATCGAGGAGTACCTGAGCTCGGAACGGCGCAGGGCCGAGCCCGCGTATCAAGCCGAGCTGACCGATGAGCGCCAGCGGCGAGAGCAGCTCGAGCGGCAAGTGAACCAACTGGTGGAAGAGAACCGCAAGACGAAGCGGGAGGTGGAGGAGGGCGACCGGGTGACGCGGATTCGCGGCGAGCTGCAGCGACTGGGCGTGACGAAGCTGGACCTGGCCTTCAAAGCGGTGAAAGACGAGATCCAGCGGGCGCCAGACGGAAGCCTGGTGGCGAAGACGCCGGAGGGCGAGATTCCGATCAAGGATTACCTGAACCAGTTCGTTCAGGACAATCCGGAGATTCTGCCGGCGCGGATGGCGGGAGGGTCTGGAATGCTGCCGCCGGTCCGGAGCAGCGCGGGCGCGAGCATCGACCTGGATTCAATCCGGCCGGGGATGAGCGCTGAGGATATGCAAAGGGTGCGCGAGCAGATCGCCCGGGTCGCGATGCAGACCCTGCGGGGCGAATAGGGCGGGGCAAGTGAAGTCCCGCGGTGATCAAGGAAGGAAAGGACAAGGAAAAGAGAGATGCCGATTATAACTTCCGCCAACCTGGCGAGTGCGATTGTGAAGCTGGTGGCCGCCGATGCGCTGCCCACGCTGATGGGCAACCTGGTGATGGGCAATCTGGTGACAAGGGACTACGATGCCACGCTGGCCAATGCGGGCGACACGGTGAACGTGCCGATTCCGCCGGTACTGGTGGCGAACAACATTATCGAAGGCGGAAGCGTTCAGACGCAGAACCCGAACCTGGGCAATGCGCCGATCGTATTGAACACGCACGCCGAGGCGACGTTCCAGATACCGGACGTCACGAAAGCGATCGCGGTGCCGACGCTGTTGAAGATGTACATGCAGCCGGCGATGGTGGCGCTGGCGGAACGCGTGGAGACGGACCTGCTGAACCTGTACAGCCGGTTTACGGCGAGCGGGCCGTTGGGCATCGGGGGTACGGCGCTGACCGAAGCGGTGATCGACCAGGCGGAGACGGCGCTGTTCACGGCGAAGGTTCCGACGAGCGAACCGAAGTACCTGGTGGTGCATCCGACGGCGTACTCGGAACTGCGCATGATCGACCGCTTCACCGAAGCCGACAAGGTGGGACCGCTGGCGCAGGCGATCGACACGGGCGTGCTGGGACGGATCAAGGACTTCTTCGTATACCGCTCGCAGTTCGTGGTGCAGACCGGGACGGGCACGGTGACGACGAACAACCTGGCGTTCACACGGGACGCGATCGCGCTGGCGATCCGCCGGCTGCCGAAGCCGCTGCCGGGGACGGGTGCGATTGCCGAGTATGCCGAACTGGGCAACTTCGGGATGCGGGTAGTGATGAGCTACCAGCCGAACACGCTGGCGCAGCAATTCACGGTGGACATCCTGTACGGCTGCGCGGTGCTCAGGAACAACCACGCTTTGCAGGTGTGGAGTTAGGCCGGAAGAAGCGGCGACGGGCGCCTTCCCAGAGGGCGCCCGCAGGTTAGGGTGCGGGATCGAAAGTCCATTGGATCAATCGAGCAACGTGGGTCCGCTCCTTAACAGTCGCGGCTCGGCAACAGGCGCGGATCGGTACCAGTGTGGAGATCAGCAAGAGCAAAGGGATTTTCAAAGAGAAGAAGGGAGCAAAGCGATGGATGTGAGGCAGTACTACAAGAAACTGCACGAGCTGGAGGCAACGATGCCGGAGGCCAACGCGGTGGTCGTGAGCTTTGAAACGCCGGACGGCGGCAAGGCCGGGGTGCTAACGGAAGTGCCGCGGCGGAACGCATGCCAGTTGATGCTGGAGGGACGCGCAGAAGTGGCGAGTCAGGCCCAAGCGGAGGAGTTCCGGCGCGACGAGGCTGCGAAGCGACAGGAATTCAAGAAGATTCAGGCGGCGGGCAAGGTCCAGTTTCAACTGGTGCCGGGCGAGTCGAACAAGCCTGGGCCGGAGACGACGGAGAACTAAGGAGGCGCGGAGTGGCTCTGCTAGTGGACGGGTGGTGGTGCGAGGCGGAGGAGCTGCAGGCCTACGACAGCAGCGCCACGAATGTGGCGGGCGAGGAAGGGATCGACCTCGGAGCGAAGATGAGGCAGTCGGAGGCCTGGATCACGGACAAGGTGGACGACTTCCTGCGATGGGAGTCGAACTGCGGCCAGAGTGTATACCCACACAACGGGTTGACGGCGGCGAACGCGGTGGTGGACGAACGGTTGAAGCGATGGCACCTGACGCATACGCTGGCGCTGGTGTACCGGGACGCGGCGTTCAGCCAGGTGAACGACCGGTATCAGAAGAAGTCCGACGCATTCGACAAGGACGCCGCGCGGAGCAGAGCGGAGTACTTCCAGGGCGGCGTGCCGTACGTGGGCAACCCACTGCGGAAGCCGGCAGCGCCGACAGTGACGGTGACCGCCGGGCAGCAGGGTGAGGCGGCGTACATCGTAACGACGACGCAGGTGGATTCGCGCGGGGACGAGAGCGCGCAGTCGGACGTGGTGAGCGTCGAGGCGGCGGCGGGGAACGGATTGACCGTGGCGGCCAACGGGCTGGCGGCCGGCAACGGATGGAACGCGTATGTAGCGGACAGCAACGGGGTGATGCTCAGGCAAAACGACGCGCCGCTGGCGGCGAACGCGGTGTGGGCGCTGCCGGACATAGGGCCAGCGGCCGGGCCGGCGGCGACAGAAGGACAAGCGCCGGAGGGGCGCGTGAAGGAACGCAGGATTCTGCCTCGGGGGTAACGATGCCAACACCAACCGCAACCGTGGTGCAGATGGCGGTGGATCTGCTCAATGCGACAAACGGGCTGGCGGAGAGCCTGTCGGAGTACTCGGCGACGATCCAGATGACAGGAGTGGCGTTGACGGGCGGGCCGCCGCCGGGCGTGCCCGTGGTCGAAGCCAGCCACGTTCCACAGGAACTGGAGGAACAGCAGCAGAAGGTTGCGTATCCGGTGTGCAGGGTGTTCTGCGACCAGATCCGCAACAACGGCAAGGTGAAGTTCCGCTTGTTCTCGGGAAGCTATCGGGTGGTGGTGGAAGTCACGCATTCACAGGACCGGCTGGAGGGATTGAGCGACACGCTGCAGGCAGCCGTGGACGCGGTGGGAGACGTACTCGACAGGAACCACGGGAATCTGGGCAACGGCATGGTTTTGCAGCCGGGCTACGAAGTGCAGATCGATGCGGTGAAGCAGGGCGGCTTGCACTACATCGAGAAGGCCCGGGTGATCAGCCAGTTGAGCTGGGAACGTTGAAGGGAGATGGGGATCGATGGCAAATTACGTTCTATCCAAGAACAATCGCTACTACGTAGCGCTGGAGAGCAGTTACGGAGTAGTCCCGACGGTGTCGGCCACGAATCGCGTTCCAGGCGTACGACTGGCGGTGGCGACGCAAAAGGTCACGGTGCCGCGGCGGGACAAGACGGGGACGCGGACGTTCCTGGGCACGCCGGGCACATCGAGGAAAATCGCGAGCTATGAGTTCGAGACGAGCTTAATGGCGGGGGCCGGCGCGCTGCCGCCGGCGGTGGGGCAGATGGTGCAGGCCGCGCTGGGTGCGGCAGCGCCGCTGAGCGTGCAACAGCCGGCAACGGTGAACGGAAACGGGGCGGAACTGGATTTCGCTGCGCCGCACAATCTGGCCGTGGGCAGCGCGGTGACGGTAGGCGGCGAGATGCGGATTGTGGCGAGCGTCCTCAGCGCAACGAGCGTGCGGCTGAGCGCGCCGCTGACCAACACGGTGAGCGGATCGGTGCAGGCGATGCCGGCGGCGGCCTATGTGCCGGGAAAGGTCCTGCCAAGCGTGAGCCTGTTCGATTTCTGGGACCCGAGCAACACCGTGCAGCGAATCGTGCGCGGAGCGGGCGTTGACGAAATGGACGTGCTGGTTGATGGGACGGAGCACAAACTTGTGTTTCGCGGGCCGGCGGCTGAACAAATTGGCTCAGCCGCGTTTCAGCCGTCGCAGAGCGGGCTGACAGCGTTTCCAACTGAACCGGCGGTGCAAGCGGAGACGTGGGCGCCGGTACCCGGCAATCTGGGGCAAGTGTGGCTGGGGAGCACGCCGAGCCAGGTGCTGACGCTGACGAAGGCGCTGGTGAGAGTCAAGAACAACCTGATGACAAGAAGCTTCGAGTTCGGTTCGACGCAGCCTCTGGCACTGTCGCCGGGCGACCGCGACGTGGAGGTGCAGTTCGAGGTGTACAGCACGGACGAGAGCGTATTCGCCGAAATGTACTACGCCGCGCAGACCGAGACGCCGATTCCACTGACGATCCAACTGGGCGACCAAGCCGGGGCGATGGCGGCGGTGTACATCAAGACGTTCGTGCCACAGATGCCGCAGTTCAACGATGCGGAAACGCGACTAATGTGGAGCTTCTCCAGCTCAAGGGCACAGGGGGCGGGCGATGACGAAATCTACTTCGCGTTCGGCTGATCCCGCGGCAGAGCCGGGGCAATACGAAAGCGCAATGTGGCACGCGTCGCGAACGCGGCCCGGGGTGCGGTATCAAGTGCTGAGAATGTCGCTGCTGCGAAGGCATCGGCTGCTCCTGGAGCTGAAAGATCCGGCTGCCGAACAGAGGTTCCACGCAGTGCAGGAAGGCGTGGCGAGCGAGCTTGCCGCCGCGGAACTGCGCGGACGCATCGATGAAAAGGCGATCCGGGCGGGACTCGTGCAGATCGAAGGGCTGAGTATCGGCGGGGAGCCGGCGTCAGTCGAGAGCCTGCTGGAAAGCGGGCCGGAAGACCTGGCCTACGAAATCGCTGCGGTGATTGCGGACGAAAGTTCTTTGAACGAAGAAGAACGAAAAAACTGATACTCGCATTCCATTTCCATCAGGAGTCTCCGGCCGGGTGGGATTGCGAGACGTGCAGAAGGCAACGGTTGGAGACAAAACGCAATTGCAGGTGGGCCGGGGCCGAACCGACGCCAGCCCGGCCGATTGTATGGAGCCGCGGTGGCATATTCGCCGAGCAATGCCCGGTGAGCACGATCAGCGGGCGTTCGGCGGCATGGCTCGAATTGTTCGCGATGTGGCGCGGCGGGGTAGTGCCGAGTGCCGCGGAGTGGTGGGCCAAGGACCTGGAGGCAATGGCGGTTCTGCGAGGCGAGGAGAGGGCGGTGGATGGTGGGAGCTAACAATCCGCAAGAGTGCGCACAGGCGTCGAGAGAGATACTGGCCTACGTCCGCAAGCTTCTGGGGCCGACCCGAGCCGGGGGTAGCGCGGGCGGGACGCCGACGGTGAAGTTGCCGATTCCGAAGAGCGGTGGCACCGGCCAGCAGGCGCTCACGAACGGCGAGCGGGCGAGCGGGAGCCCCAGGCAATTGCAGGCGGAGGCCGTCACGAAGCCGTCGAAGAGCAGTTCCGGCAGCTCAGGCGGTTTCAACATCGGCAACAACTGGCTGCTATCGCCCATTGCAGGAGCTCTCAATTCGGTCCTCGGTTTGTTCGGGATCGGGAGCTCCACATCGCAGGTGACGCGATATCGAGCGCAGACCCGGCAGCCGTTCCAAATCGTGGAAGCAATTTCACCGGAGACGGGGGCAGGAGTCCAGACGCTCAACGAAGGCGCAAGCGGGCTATTCGGTGTAACGAGCGGCACGAGCCCAACAGGGCCGTCCACCGCCGGTGGCGCGAGCGGCGCGGGCGTGGATAACGGGCCGACAAGCACGGATTGGGCGCGCAGATTGACCGGAAGCGTCGGGTCCCCAGCGCCGCGGGCCGGCGCGGTTGGAAGCCGGATGGGCAGCACTGAGGCTTCGACAAATCAGCGTGGACCGCAGAAGCAGACGGGGATGGCCGGCGCAACGGCGCCGACCGCGGCTCGCATCGAAACAGCGGGGCATGGCATTGCGATTCCGGCGAGCGACGATGGCCGGTCGCTGATGAACGACCGGCAGAGTCTGGTATCAGCACTGCGGCGCAGTTTGAGTGATTCGCGAGGATTCTCGGATGTGCTGAACGAGTTTCAGGATGGCCTATGAGTACACTACCTTTACTTTCGACAGGCGCGGTACAGCAATACCCATACGTGTGCGCGATCGCAGGCCTGACGCGCAAATTCCAATTCGCCGACGGGACGGAGCAACGGTACCTGATGACGTCGCAGAGGAAGACGTGGTCGGTCAATTTGCGGCTACTCGAAGACACGGAAAGGGACGCATTTCTCGAATTCGCGCAGAACGCGCTGAGAGACCAGACGGCGTTCACCTACACAGACCCACAGGATGGAATGGTCTATCCGACGTGCAGGATCGCGATCACACCCGTGACTGACCGAATCGATGGAATCGCGCGCGCGGGTATCCAATTCCTGATCGCGGAGGCGCCCCAATGAGTCCGAGTTTCCCTCTGGTGGCGACTACAGTCAGCGTCCAACTGCCAGTTCAACGCACGTGGAAGCCGGCGCAGGAATTGCTGATGACGCCGGGAGGCGCCTGGTACCTGCGAACGTTACCGAGCGGCGAATTCTACGAATGGGATCTGAAGTTCGCCGGGCTGATATGGGCCGAAGCGCAAACGCTGCGAGATTTTCATCACGACATGAGAGGCGCGTACCACAGCTTCCGATTCTGCGATCCGCTGAGGAATCTCCTGGCGTGGAGCGAGGACCTGACGCAGACAGCGTGGTCGGTTTCAGGCGGACTGGCCGTGACGCTGTTCGCCGATCCGGTGGCAGGGGTGGCGCAAGGGGTGCGAATCGTAAACTCCGGTGCGGCCGAAGGGCTCGCGAGCCAGACGGTGGGGTGCGCGCCGACGTTTCCGTACAGTGTCGCAGCGACGGCACGGAGCAACGGCGTGGGCACGATGGGGCTGCTGATCGGCGGACAACGGAGCGACGTAGCACTCACAGCACAGTGGCAGGAATTCCAATTCAGCGCGATTCCCGGAGGTAGCGTCGATCAAGTCACATTTGCGATCGCCATTCCCCAGGGCGTCGAAGTGGAACTGGCCGGCGTACAGGCTGATTTCGGCGCGGATTCGCCGGAATACAGGAGATCCGAAGGGCGACAGGGATTGTTCGCACAGGCGAGATTCAAGGACGATGCACTGGTGGTGAGTTGTGCGGAGGCGGGCGTCTTCTCCATTCAGTCCAAAGTGATCGCGAGCGCAGAGGAGTAACCGATGGTCCCGATTGACCAGCTCAAGTACGTCGAGGAGTTGCCGACTCCCGTGCTGTTGTACGATTGCACGTTGACGGATGGACAGATCGAGTACTGGAGCACGCACAGCGCGACGTACCAGGGCGTGACGTACAGCCCACGGATCCTCGAAAACACGGGATTCGGGATTGGGCTACTGGCGGACGACGGAGCCGACTGGGGAAATCGGATTTCCCTCGTATTGGCAAACACCGACGGGTACGTGACGCAGTTGCATCAGAACGAGAATCTGAAAGGTTGCCAGTTGCTGGTACGGTTCGCGTTCTTAGATCCGGAAAGCGCGCAAGTGATGGCGACGCCGCAGGCCGTATTCACGGGGATCGGCGATGCGCCGGAGCAACTCACGACCACCCGGGCGAAGCTGAACTTCACGAGCCGATTCAGCCTGCAGCGTCTGGCTCTCCCGCAAGTACGAATCCAGGAGAATTGCCCATGGGCCTTTCCACAAACCCAGGCGCAGAGAGTTGAAGCAGTGAGCGGAGGGACTCAGGGTCTATACAGCCGCTTCTACGCATGCGGGTACTCCGCAGACCAGCAGGGCGGGTGCGGGAACCTGCAGAGTGCCGGGACAGCCTACGCGAGTTGCGACGGGAGCAAAACGCAGTGCGTAGCTCGGGGCATGTGGAGTGCGGACGTGGCCGGCCGGACGACCATGAGATTCGGAGGGTTCGAGTTCTTGCCCGCGACGTCGCTGGTAAGAAGCTTTGGATCTGCGCAGAGATATTGGTCCCAGGCGGTCGACGGCAGAGCGAGGCCCAATGACGCAGTACCGCTGGTGTATGGCACGGTGCGGTACCCGGCTCCGGTGATCTGGGCGTGGAACGACGGGAACTACCTGATTTGCGAAGTGCTCGTTGGATCGGGGCCGATCCAAGGGGTCCAGAGATTGTGGGTGGAAGGGATCGAGTTACCGTTGGGGGTTGCGAGCGTCGACATGTCTGCGACGGGATGGTACAACGTGCTGACGACGGGCGGCCGGAATGGGGCATTCGATCCGAATTTCCACGACGCCCAGGGGAATCCGATCAGCGATCCGCATGGGAGCCTGGCGGTGGTCAGCGTGCATGTGCCGTTGAGCATGGTCAGTTCCAACAGGCTACCGACGATCGAGGTACTCGCCCAAGGATTATTGTTGGACCGCTACGACGGGCAGGGGAACTACCTGGATCAGTTCTTCGACAACGACCCAGTGTGGGCACTTCTCGACATGTTGAGGCGATGCGGGTGGCAGGATAGCGAAATCGACATCGGCAGTTTCGGGATTACGGCGGCTTATCTGGAGCAGTTGGTACCTGTGACAGACGCGAATGGAACCGCGATTCAGGAGCCGTTTGCAGCGTTCAACTACGCGTTGCTGGACCGCAAGCCAGCGATCGATGTGGTGCGGGGGTTGCGGCAGGGCGCGGAACTGCTGATCCGGCTGAATGAGAGCGGCCAGATCAGCGTGGTGGTGGAGGGAACGATCGCGGAACAGCAACCGGCGCAGCTTGAGCACTCGAACACACCGTCTTCTTTGGATGGCGGCTGGCCGTCGTTTGAGGCGAATGATGGCACGACCGGGGACTGTACGATCCTGGCTGGAAAGGACGGCGACATCGCGCTGAGCCTGTTCTGCGAGCCGACCAGCACCACGCCAAACCGCCTCAGCGTCGCGCTGCAGGACTCGCGCAACGATTATTTGAACGGGAGTTTGTCGCTGGTTGACGCAGACGACGTGGCACGGGCCGGAAGCGAAGTGCCGGGCATCTTCAGAGGTCTTGGAATTCCGAGCCTTACCCAAGCGGAGCGAGTCTTGTCGAAGGAACTCGCGCGTAAAATCGACGGTAATTTGTTTGCGGAATTCTCTACGACCGTCAAAGGGCTGGGGATGCAGCCGGGCGACATCATCGCCATAACGAGCAGCGATTACGATATGGCGCGCGCGCCGTTTCGAGTGCTGCGGTTGAGCCTGGGTCTGAACTGCGAAACGATTTCGGTCGTCGCGCAGACTCACGACGACGGCTGGTATAGTCCGGGAACAGCGACTGCCGGCAGTTCGGCGGGGTGGCCATCAGCGGTTGATTCGGGGGCGCCGTTCCCGATCGTCGGATACACATACGACGAGAGTACCGGTCCAGCGCTGTATGTCCAGGAACAAACCGAACCGCAAGCAGACGGCGGAGCCAGTGAACTGCTGTTGGTCCAATTCCGACCGCCGCGTCAGCAAGTTACGTCATTGCCTTCACCCAGGATCCAACAGACCGCGGTGATTGCGAACAGCGGCCAACTCCAACCCGGCAACAAGGCCCTGTACTACGCCGTCACGGCGGTGGACAGTAATGGCGCGGAGTCCAAGGTTTCACAGGTGATTCAGGTAGTGACGGGAGCGGTCGAGACAGCCTTCGGTGTGACACTGAATGGACTGGGAGCACCGCAAGACGCCGCAGGTATGCGCGTGTATCGAGGGGATAGCGCGTACGATCTACTCTATCTTTGTGACATAGACGCGAGCCTGAACACGTGGACGGACTCGGGCGGAAGCGTCTCGCCGATGCGACCGCCCGATCCGAGATACGACCACGCGGATTTCTATTGGCGGACGGAACTGACTGCACTTCTGGAGGTGGCAAGTGTGTCGGGAACCACGCTGACCGCAGCCAGTGCGAGCTTTGAGAACGATCAACTCGATGGCAAAGCGCTGGTCGTTGTATCAGGTAACGCGAGAGGCTGGCAGACCATTGTCGCAACCAATACGAGCACGGGAGTTACGGCGAGTGATCCGTTCCCTGACACCCTCTCAGCAGGCGACTCAGTGGTGATCGCCGACGCCAGTTGGCGCCTGGCCGGCAGGAGTTACTCAGACCAGATCACGTGGGAGGTTCCAAACCGAGCGGGTCTGGCGATTCAGATCAGCGGCCGGTCAAGCACGGCAAGTGGCATGGAAGCTCCAATCGAGCAGTCATATCTATACCGATACACGATCACGGGAGGGGTTGGGAGCCTCTTAGACAGCCAGTTGCCACCAATCGCTTCACTGGACATCGAGGCCCCGGCGGACGGTTCGCTGTTGTTGCAGAGCATCACGACGCAGACTCTGACCGGAACGGCAACGGTGACGGCGGCGGTCCTGGTCACTTACTCAGTCGCTGAAACGGAGGTTCCTGTGACGTTCGCACTGCCGGAGGCTCTTGGGCCGAACGACGTGACATTACCGGCGCAACAGGGTTTGGTGTTGGAGCAGAACACCTACCTGCAGGTGGAGACTGAGCTTATTCGAGTCGATACGCCGACTGCGGACGGAACCGCGTATGGAATCGAGCGGAACGTCGCCGGAACGGCGGCGGCAGCCCATGCAAATGGGGAGTCAGCCACGATTCTTGAAAGAAGCTTGCAGGTGGTTCCACTCGGAGCTGGGTTCTTCACCGATCCGACCCACGCCGACTTTCAATATAGGCTCCTGTTCCCCAACCGGCGGGTCGCCGGGTCGGAGTTTTACCTGGAAAACGCGAGGGGTACAGGCCCGGGACAAGACACCAGCTACCTACAAAACGGGCAGAATGGGTTGCACACGTTCGAGGGGGGCACAATCGTGTTGCAGACCGCAGGTGTTCTCTCGATCGAACGAGACGCGGCCAACTCGATTGTCCTGGACCGCACACGGGTTGTGCGCGACGTGCAGGCGTTTGTCGATTCCGCTCCCTCCGGAGGCAATGTGTTGATTGTCCTCAATGCAGATGGACAGCCGATCGCGACCTTAGTCGTCGCGGACGGCAGTGTGCAGGCGAGCCCTTTCGTTCCGGCTGGCGCGCTGCAACTTGCAGAAGGCGTGAAACTGAACTTCGACATCTCCGCCGTTCCCCAGGCGGCCGACACTTTCGCTGGTCAAAACCTCTCTGTGCAGATCAGGACTTGAGCCCGAAGCGCCGAGCAGGGCGCGCTGGCGTGGCATAGGCTATTCTGCGAGTAGGTGGTTTTATTGAAGCACGCAGTCCTTCTCTTGTCCGCAGCAATTGTCGCATTCCTGCTCTGCGCTCTCCCCTCCGCCAGAACCGCGGAGAAGACAAGACGCCCGGGCTTTGTCAACGTAGCTCCCCGATCAAGAATCTCTTACAAATCGAACAACAGCCTGACGGGCCGGAAATACTTCCCGCAGCCGATGTGTGGGGGCGTGGCAATTTTCGATTTCGACAACGATGGCAGACTCGACATTTTCTTCACAAACGGCGCGAAGCTCCCTGATTTGAAAAAGGTGGACTCGTCGTTCTACAACTGCCTGCTCCATCAGAAGCCTGACGGAACGTTTGAGGACGTCACCGCAAGAGCCGGCCTGACGGGAGCGAACCTCGACTTCAACTTCGGCGTCGCCGTTGGAGATTACGACAACGACGGCTATGAGGACCTTTTCATCTGCAGTGCCGGCAGAAACGTTCTCTACCACAACAATGGAGATGGGACATTCACCGACGTCACGGCGGAATCGGGCATCGGTGGCAAGCCCGACAAGACACTCAGCGTGGACGCGGCGTGGTTCGACTACGACAATGACGGCTTGCTCGATCTTGTCGTCTCGAACTATACCTATTGGACCCCTCAGATGGACATCCATTGCTACATGGGCAGTAAAGATTATTATTGCGATCCACGCCGATACCCAAGTGTTCCACATCGGCTTTACCATAATTTGGGCCATGGCAAGTTTGAGGATGTGACCGAGAAGTCGGGGTTCGCCAAAGCCCCAGGGAAGGGCATGGGTATTTCGATTGCCGATTTCAACGACGATGGTTGGCCGGACGTCTTCATCGCGAACGACACCGAACCCAATTCCCTGTTTATTAACCAGAAAAACGGGACCTTTGAAGAAGTGGGGCTGCAGATGGGTGTCGCTTACAACGACAACGCGCAAACGGGTTCATCGATGGGATGCGACGCCAAGGACTTCAACAACGATGGCAAGGTCGACATCTTTTACAACAATCTGATGGGCCAGATCTGGGCGCTACTGCGAAACCGAGGTGACCTGTTCGAATATTACTCTTACGAGTCGAAAATCAAGCGACTGAGCGCCCCTTTTTCAGGGTGGAGCCCCGGCTTCATTGACTATAACAACGATGGCTGGAAAGATATCTACTCGGCCAACGGGGACGTCGACGACGTTAACGAAGGGTCGCGCCAACACGACACGATGTTTGAAAACGTCGATGGCAAGACATTCATCGACGTCTCAGATCAGTTGGGGCCCGAGTTCCAGAAGAAGGGGTTCCAGCGCGGCTCGGCCTTCGGCGACCTCAACAACGGCGGCGCTCTCGATATCGTCGTGACGTCGCTCAACGAGTCCCCGCGCATCCTTATGAATACGGCGGACAGCGGCAACCATTGGATCGTACTCGCACTTACCGGTCACAAGAGCGCCCGCGACGCCATTGGTGCCAAGGTGAAGCTCACGACAGCTTCTGGCCGCATTTTGTATAACCACGTCGCAATCAGCGTGGGTTTCATGTCCTCCAGCGACAAGCGAGTCCACTTCGGGTTGGGCCAGGAGACGGAGATCGCCTCGATCGAGATTCGCTGGCCAAGTGGCATTCAACAGGTCCTCAAAAACGTGAAGGCCGACCAGTTCCTGAAAATTGACGAGCTCGCGGCGAAACATTAGCCTACGATCCGAACAGACCCGCAGCAAACTTCACATTCTTGATCAACCTCAACATAGGGTCGGCGCTTCTATTCGAACACCCGGATAACTCCGAGATCTTCCAAATCACTCTTCTCGTTTATGGACTCTCGACTGCTCGCGCGGCCGATCGGAGAGCCGCCGGCTCATGCATAGGTGGCGCGTTCACCAGCATTTCTCGCAACAATTCCACCAACGGCGCCACACATGCTATTTGCCCGTTGCCTTCCTCGAATTGATGGCTCAACTCGACCCGTCCGAACTCGTCCAATGGTGCTAAAATCGTCCAGGCGTTGCGGCATGCAGCGCACGGCCTCTCGCAGGCTGTCTTCCAGGCGCACGCAGCCGCCACACACTTGTCCAGGCGCATCCCGGGAGTCTCAATTTGAATGCGGCAGAACCCGAGTTCCTCGCAAATCGCCTGCAGGATTTCCCACCGCTCCTTCGGGTCGCGTGCCTGCGCTAGCCTCACTCGTGCACCGCGCAGTGCTAATTCCACGTTCAGCGTCCGCCGGAACGAACTCTGAAATAGCATTCGCCCTGCTGCGTGAAACTCGACGTATCCCAGGCCCTGAATACCGATCCACGAGACTATGCAGAAAAGTACTAACACGACGCCGGCAAACTGGTTGCCGCGCGCACTGCCGATCAGTGAAAGAACGGCGTACATGCACGAGACGGCGTATAACAGCAACACTGCCCTCCTCGGCGTGAGTCCGCGTTCCAGCAGCTTATGGTGAATATGGCCGCGGTCACCACTGAAGAGCGGTTGCATTCTAAGAAAGCGCCGAACGATTGAGAGACAAACGTCCAGTACGGGAATGGCGAAGGCAAGCAGAGGCGCAGTCATGCCCAACAAGGTCGCGGATTTTTGGCTCCATAGGATGCCGAAACACCCGAGCAGAAATCCTATCGAGTAACTCCCGCTGTCTCCCAAAAAAACCGAGGCCGGGTTGAAGTTGTACCTTAGAAAACCGAGAAGAGCTCCAGCCAGGGGCATTGTGGCCAGAGCGAGGGGTAGGTTCTCACTCATCAGACCGGCCGACAGAGCCTGTCAGTGTAGCAAACAACCCTACCCCGGCTGCCAGACCATCCATGCCGTCGATCAGGTTGAAGGCGTTTGTACAGAATACGAGCCAGAAAAGGGTAACCGGTACCTCCAGCCAAGGTTCGAGTGGATGGTAGTGAACAAAGTGGATCCGCAACCCCGCCAGCACCGCCAGTCCCGCGGCCAGGAACTGCACGGCGAACTTCTGGTAGGGTTTGAGAGCAAAGAGATCATCCAGCAAGCCAACCAAGAAAATCAGGCCGGCCGCGGGTGCCAGTTGCAACATTAGCGACAGGTCTCCGCGCACGAAATTGCTGCCCCGGAAACCGGCCAGCATCAAGGTGCCGAATGAAACGAGATAAGCGACTATAATCGCAATCCCACCCACGCGCGGAATAGCCTTGCTGTGGATCTTGCGTTTCCCGTCCGGAGAATCAACCAAGCCAAAGCGGAGGAACAGATCCCGCAACAGTGGGGTCAGTAGCAAGGCCGTTAGGAACGCCGAACCGGCGAGCCATAGCAAAGAATACATTCTTATCTCGCAGTGCTGCCCGGCAGATTCAGAGTCTTCGCTCTCGTACCCCAGCGAGTTCCCGATCCTGCCACACGCCGCAGCTAACAACCCTACTCAAGTGGCACTTTCCCTTTCAGCCAATTCCCGTCAAGCAGATTATCGAGCGCCTAGGCCAAGCTCACCATTTGCCATCAATACGGCTGCAATCATTCCGGATCCCAACGCCACTCGCGAATTGAATCGCTGATTCTCTCATGAGCTTGACAACTCTTCAACCTATCAAGCGGATTCTGAACTCATAACTGAACTGAGTAGGGTTTCTCCAAGAGCGCCGTTAGTCTGAACAGTTGCGGCTGCCTTGACCCTAACCTCCTTCGTCGGAGTTCTTCCCCTGATACCCGTAGTACTTCTTGTAGTAGCGATGGTAGCCATCATAATAGCCGTAATACCCGCTCGGGGACCGTTTTGGATTCCAATCGTTCATGATCGTCCCGATCACGCGCACGCCGTCTTCACGGAGCCGCGCCCGGGATGCCAGCGCTGCGTCGCGCGTCGTCTTGGCGGCGCGTACGACCAACACCACGCCGTCGGCCAACCGGCCCATCACGCGTGCGTCGGGGATCGTCAGCATCGGCGGCGTGTCGATCAGGATCATGTCAAACTGCGTCATGAACTGTCCCAGGCATTCCTTCAGCCGCGGCGAGTAGAGCAGATTGGTCGCCCCCGCCACCGGCGGTCCTGCCGGCAGCACAAACAGGTTTGGCACCTCTGTCTCGCGCAGGATCCCCTGCAGTCCCGTCTCCGAACATGCGTCCGCACCCCCTATGTTCTGCTGCGCCGGCTGTTTGGCATTCGCAGCGCCAGCCGCCTGCGGCGACTCACTGCCCAGCTCTTCGTGGTTCTGTACACCCTTCCACCACGGGCCGGCCGGTCCCAACGGGATCTTATTCTGCAGTACTGTTGTCAGTCCAGTCTCGTTGGAGAGGTCAAACACCTCGTGCACTCGCGGCTTGCGCGTGTCGGCGTCCACCAGCAGCACCCTCTGCCCTGTTTCCGCCATCGCGATTGCCAGGTTGCAGGCGACAGTTGTCTTGCCCTCGGCGGGGCTCGGGCTCGTTACCACGAGCGTCCTCGGCCGAGTCCCGTTCTGCCCCGCAAAAAGAATCGAAGTGAGTGCCGCTCGAAAACTCTCTGCCATCAGGCTCGGCTTGCGCCTGTATGTCACCATGCCCAACTGCGGCTCGCCTTCCGCGCCGCTCCCGATCAGCATTGGATCGCTCCTGCCGTATAGCAACGAACGCCGCTTGCGGCTGATCGATGACTCCGCGGGGATGATCCCCAGTTCCGGCACGCCCAGGTAGAATGCGATGTCAGATGGTTCCTGCAGCGTCCGGTCGGCCTTGTTGGTGACGAGAATGAATCCAATCCCGGCGAACAACCCACATATCAGTCCCATCAGCGCGTTCAGTACAACTCTTGGTCTGTATGGCAAAGCGGGTACTTTGGCCGGGTCCACTACCCGCACATTACTCGCCCGGATCGCACTCGCCACGCTCGCCTCTTTCACGCGTTGCAACATGCTGTCGTAAATCTGCCGGTTAGTATCCACCTCGCGCTTGAGTATGTTGTACTGGATCGCCTTCTCGCCCTGATCCGTCACAACCCCCGTCTGTTGTTGGTAGTCGGTCAGCAACAGCCGCTCCCGGCGTGCCGCCTCCTCGTACTCGTTCCGAATTCCCTGTAGAATGTCCGCCCGCTGCCGTGTAATACTCTGCTCCACTGCCCTGATCTGTGCTTGAACCCGCCGTACTTTCGGATGGTCCGCGGTATAAGTCTCCTGTAGCTCCGCTAACTGCCTTTGTAGTTCTGCCAGTCGCCCTAGATAGTCCTGCAGGCTCTTGTCGTTCAATATGTTCGGCAATGACTCCGCCGGCACGCTCTTAGCCATCTCCCAGCGGCTTTGCTTAACCACCCGATCGCCTTGCGCCTTTACCAGCTCGTCCTGCAACTGCTTTAACTTGTCCTCGCTGACGCTGGACCTGTCGCTAGTGAAAATCAGCCCCGCCCGCCGAGCGTACTCCTGCAGCGCATCCTCGCTCCGCTCCAGCTTGATCCGCATCTCATCCAGTTGCCGCGACAGGAACTCACCCGTACGTTGAGATAGCTGCCAGCGAGCCTCCATATTCTGTTCAATGTAATTCTGCGTCAGCCGATTGGCGAATTCCGCGGCAACTCGCCCATCCGTGGAATCAACCAGCACTTCGATAATTCGGGTCGGTCCGCTCGAGCGTACTTTCAACGTCTGAACCGCCATTCTCAGCGCCTCGTCCCGTCCTTCGCGCTGCATGGGCTCCGGAAGGTTCAGTATCCTTCTCCACGCCGATTGCGGCTCCGACACCGCTCTCGCCACGCCTCCTTGTTTTCTCTCTTTAGCCAGAGCCGCCGACGTCCCGTCCAGCAGGCTCTCGCTCTGCAGGATTTGGATTTGCGTCGGGATGTCCGTGTTGGAATTCATGCCTGGCTGGGCTACCTGCGTCACGTCCTTCATGTTCATGAAATTTTCGTTCAGCTCGAGAATCTCCAGCGTGGTTCTCGCCTGGTACACCGGCGGCTGAGGTAGCGTGATTAAAAGCGCCGCCAGGCAACCGATACATGTCATGAGGATCAGCAGGCCCCGCCGGCGCCGCAGCGTCCGCCAGTACTCCACCAGACTCCCCGCGTCCGAGTCCTCCACAAACTCCTGTGGATACGCGCTCCCGCCTGAATACGCGTTGCCCGCCGGCGGCAGATAGCCGCCCCGCGCCGGAACGCCCGGCGTATCGAACAGCGTGGGCTGCACCGGCAGATTCCTACCGCCGCCGCCGGGCTGATGCCTCTCCTGCAACGTCTGTCTCCTCCCTATCGCGTGTAAATCGCCAGGCCGGTCCCGATCGACAGGGCCGCCTCTGCCGTCCGCGCCAACGCTTTCTTGCCGCCGCTCAGCGGCACAAAAAGTATGTCATCGCTTTGCATCTCGATGTCATGGTCCCGTCCTTCGATAATTCGTTTCAGGTTCAGCGCGATCTCCTGCCGCTTTTCCGGATCGCTCGTCCTGCGCAGTATCTTCGCATGCCCCGACTGCGCATAACTATCCATCCCTTCGGCCATCGACAGCGCTTGCAATACCGTCACCGTCTCGCGGTCGCCGAGTACGAACCCTCCGCTCTTTTTCACCGCCCCCATCACGTATACCAATTCCCCCTTCGGCACCGTGATCACGTCGTTCGGCTTCACCAGAATATTCTTCTCCGGCGCCCGCGCCTCCATGATCTCCTTGACCCCCACCTCCGCCACATAGTACTGGCCGGTCTCATCCTCATGCGCCCCGGGCAATGGAATCGGGCCCCACTCTTTTCTCCGAGTAATGCGGATCGCATGACCCGCCGTCGGATTCAGCCCTCCCGCCTGGCTCACCACTTCCAGCAGAGTCTTCTCCCCCTGCAATTGGTGCACGCCCGGCGTCTTCACCTCGCCCAGCACGCTCACCGGCTGGCTGCGCATCTCGCTCAGCGCCACCGTCACCTCGGGACTCTTCAGGTATTTCTGCAGGCGCTCGCCGATCTCGCGTTCCAACTCCTCAACCCCCAGCCCGCTGGCATGGATCCGCCCCGCCATCGGCAGGTTCACGTTGCCCCGCATGTCAATCTGGTACGGCTCTTTCCCCATCTCCTCCAGGTCCATCACGCGTACCAGAATCTGGTCCCCTGGCCCCAGCACGTACGTCGACCGCGCCAGTTCTCCAGCCGCCGGTGCAATTGCCTTCGCCGGCGCCTGCGCCCACGCCGCCGTGGCCGCGGCCAGCGCCAATGCGATCCAGCAGCAGCCCCACCGCGCCATCTTACGCCGCACCGCGTCCCCTGCCTTCATCGCTTTCCTCTCCGACCAGCAGCGCCAGTCGCGTCACTTTCTCCTGCAGATGACTCAGCCGCTGATCCAGCTCCTCAACTCGCTCCGTCAGCCCCTCGCCGCCCGTCCCATCGCCTGCGATCAGCCGGTGCATCGCGTCCCTCGCCAGGTCGCTCAGACTCCGCGCCCCGGTCGTCATGCACAGTTCCCGCAGCCGCCGGAACTCCTCGTCCGACAGCCGGATGCTGACCATCTTGCTACGCTTGCTCAGTTGCCCCATTTACTCCAAGGCCTCGACAATCTCCGGATCCACCTCCAGCGCCACGCTGCGCTGCAACAGGTGCACCGACAACACCAGCCGGTATTGGTTCTTCACCCGCTCCAGCCGGCCCACCACGCCCTCCAGCGCCCCGCTGCGGATCCGCACCGCCATGCCCGCCCTTAAGTAAGGACACGGCCACGCGGCCATCTCGCTCGCCATCAGGCGCTGAATCGCCAACACTTCGCTCTCCGGCACGCTCACCGGTCCCGACCCGTAGCCCAACACGTGCACCACCCCCGGCACTCTCAGTACGGCCGGCAATTGCCGCACATCGATCCGGCAGAACAAATACCCCCGCATCAGCGGCAGTTCCACGCTTTTTAACCGGTCGCTCCACTGCCGCTCCGCTTTGTACAAAGGCAGGTATTCTTCCAGTCCCTCCGCCCGCAGACACCGCGACACTACTTTCTCATGCCGCGCTCTGGTTTGTATGGCATACCACGGAAAGGGATCCATCCGCACACCGGGGATTGACGTTTCCGGCTCGGGCGCGCACAGCTCTACTCTGTTCACGCACTGCATTGGCTGCACCGCGTGGACAAAACCGTCGATCCTCGTGCTGTCGCCCACGATCGAAGCTGCACCCACCTCGCTCCCGTCTTGCGCAAGGCCTGCCGTCTGTGATAACTTACGCCTCCGTATGGCAAATGTCAATCAGGAATGCCGGCGCGGGAAGATGCCCGCATTCTTGCTACGATGCTGGCTGAGGCTCCCTCGGTGAAGCTCTGTCTGTCGATTATCCTGATGATTTCAGCGGGGTTGTCGCTCGCTCTGGACTTCGTCCCACCTTCTTCCGAGTGGCTCTGTTGCCGTTTAGGCTTCTGCCGCGCCGATCAGCTCCACGCCGCCCCGTCATACAAACCGGCTCAGCCATCGCTTACGGACCTGCGGCTGGCGTTGCGCCTGGATTCGGCCAACCCCTACCGCTGGGCCGAATATGGCATCGCCTTAGACGAACGCGGCGACCACCCTGCCGCACAGCCGTTCTTCAACCGCGCCACGGAGTTGGGAGCGGCCACTCCGCCCGTCCTGATGGTGGCCGCGAATCATTATCTGATGGACGACCAGCCCGACCGCGCGCTCGCGCTGGGCCGGCGCGTCTTGTCCCTCACCGCCGATTTCGACGAACTGCTGTTCGCGACTTACGGCCAATTGGGCCGCCCGCTCCCGGACCTCCTCGGCACGGCCATCCCCGCCGCGCGTCGTCCCGCCGTCGCGTGGCTGAAGTGGTTGCTTCCGCGCGCGCCGGAGCCCGATCTGGTCGCCACCTGGCGCTGGCTTCGCGAGCGTGGCTTCGCCGATGACGCCGTCGCCGGCAGCCTGGTCCAGGAGCTTTGGAATCGCCGATCCTGTCGCCAGGGCGCCCAACTCTGGGCCGAATGGCTGGGCCCGCAACGCGGCGACTATCTGCGCCCGGAATTGCTCTCCAACCGCCGCTTTGCCGCGCTTCCCCGCCCCAGTCCCTTCGACTGGACCATCGAGCCCGCTCCGTCCCTGGTAATCGCACGCCCCGACAACGGGCAATGGACCTTCGATGGGAGCAAAAACCCGTCCTACGGCCTGGAATCATCCTCTGATCCGACTAAGAACCTGTCTTCCGGCTCGCAATCGACCATCGCTGCGAGTCGGAACCTGTCCTACGGCCTGCAATTGACCTTCGATGGAAGCGAGAACTTGTCTTATGGGGGCCTGCGGCAGATGGCCGCCGTCGCTCCCGGCCTCTACCGCTTCTCCGCCGTGGTCGAGAGCAATCAACTCACTACAAATCAGGGTCTTAGTTTCCACATATTTGATTCCGCTGTGCCCGCTCGCCTGAATGCCGCCACGCCGATAGTGTTAGGCACTACACCCCGTCACACCGTAGAAGTAGTCTTCAAAGTGTCGGCCCCAGTCTGCGGCGTAGTAGTACAGTTGGAACGCCACCCGTCGGAGAAGTTCGATAACAAGATCGCCGGTAGTTTCACAATCCACGAAGTCTCTCTCCGCCCACTGCCCTAGTCTCTTACGAGCCGCGTCGTTACGAGCCGTGCGTTGTTACCGAGCCGTGACCAAAGGGAGCGGTCTGCGATCCCGACTGGCTTCCTGACGGAGCCACGGGACATCGAGTTGGAGGTCAAGCGGTTCGGGAGAGATGTAGTTCTGCCCAAGCACGCCCGAACGAGAGAGGTATGTGCTGTCGGCTCCCACATAGGCGAACCGGCAACGGCTCTTACGCTCACGGGGTGTCGCACGCCGTTCTAGCTGAAAAGGGAAAGGGGAGATTACTTGTCGTGAGTTTGGGGTGGATAATAGCCTTCGCGGGCCTGTAGAACGACCTCTTTGCGGGTGGTGGTGAGCGCGATTTTGTGAAAGTAGGCATTGGCGCTGGCCGGTTCCGGCGTGTAGCCGAGATTGTACTGGCTGCGCAGTTCCTCCTGAATCTGCTTATAGATGTCGTCGATGGGCCGCTTCTTGGAGACCTGAAAGAAGCCGCCGCCGGTTTCCCTGGCGAGGCGCTCTAGGACCTTCTTGCCGTCGGGCCGGTCGTAGCCTCCGCCGCGGCCCATCCCGCCACGTCGGCCCATGCCGCCCAGGCCCTGAGAGAAGCCCGAGCCCTCCTCGTCGGCAAACAGGAGCGAGTAGACCAGGGTATCGGCGCGCTGGGCCGCTTCGATGCCGCGATCGAGCGTCACCTTGCTCCCGTTATCCACTCCATCGGTCAGGAGAATCAGAGCCTTGCGGCCGTGCTGCTTGCGCATCAGTTCGTCCGAGGCGAGCAGCACCGAGTCATAGAGAACAGTGCCCGGCCCGCGCGATCCGCGACCGCCGCGGCCGCCGCCACCACCGGGATAACCTCCGCCGCCTCCTCCTCCGCCGGGGTAACCACCGCCCCCGCCGGGATAGCCGCCACCGCCGCCGGGATAGCCTCCGCCCGAACCGCGGCGGTTGAGTTGTGGTTGATCCTGCTGCGGCAGTTCGAGTTGCGCCAGGGCGTCCTCCAACTGCTTGCGGGACGAGGTGAGATCCTGCAGCAGTTCGGCTTCGTGATCGAAGTGGATGACGAAAGCCAGATCCTTGTTTTCACGCAGGACCTGGTCGAGAAAACGGTAGCTGGCGGTGCGCTCCTGGCCGAGCACGCGGCGCTGGCTCATGCTGGTATCGACCAGCAGGCCGAGGGTCAGGGGCAGGTCGATCTCGCGAGCGAAGTAGCGGATGGTCTGGGGCTGGCCGTCATCTGCGAGGTGGAACTCCTCCTGCTTGAGGTCGGTGACGATCTGGCCTTTCTTGTCGCGAGCCGTGGCCAGAACGTTGACGACTTTGACGTCGCTGGAGAAGGTCGGAGGGCTCTGCTGCGCGCGCAGGAGCCGGGTCAGGGGTGCCAGGGCGAGCAGGAATCCGCGGCGGCCAATGCGCGGAAGAGGTGCGGGCGTAGGAAGACGCATGGGAGGTCCATGAGAAAGGTGTCGTTTGGGGCGGGCAGGTTACCCGACACGGCGATTTGGTGATCGCGGGGCACCCTGCTTTCCATTGGCGACCGAACTGGCCGCTTTGTAGGCCGCCGGGGTGAACCCGAATGGAAAAACGAGA
>CAWIQF010000038.1:0-17266 GCA_963838205.1 Terriglobia bacterium
GCGCTTGATCCGCGCCAGCGTCCAGCTCTCCGAGGTCGCCGTGGGATACGGCAGCAAACGCGGCGACGCCGGCCAGCGACGTTGTGACCTGGGGACGATCACCGTCTTCTCCTTGCTGTCTTCGCAGACCGGCGCTGCCCAATCTCGGCCGCCTTCGAATGCTCGCCGCGGCCGGGCCTCCTCGGCCATGCTTCAAAAAAAAGGGCCCGCCTCCTTGCAAGGAGAACGGGCCTGAGGGAAGAAGAAATGGTCGTTGAAAACGTGTGACTGCTCAGCGGTGACCGGAGTGGCCGCCGCCGCTGCTATGGCCGCCGCCCCCACCGCCGCCGCTGCTCACGTGGCCGCCGCTACTGCTGCTACTGCTCACGTGGCCACCGCTGCCGCCACTACTGCTGCTGTGCGCAGCCGGGGCGGAATAACTCCGTGGCACCGACGATCCATATGACCGTCCGCCGCTGGGCGTCGAGTAGCGTTGGCCCGAGCTGCCATAGGACGCCGTGCCCCGGCCGTAACCGCTGCCGCCCGTGCTCCAGCTTCCACTGGAACGCGGAGCCGTATTGCCGGTGCTCTGGCTGCCGTACCCACGCTCGGTCCCATTGCCGCCCGTGCTCCAGCCGGCGCTGGAATGCGCCGTGACCCCGCCCGAGTTCTGGCCGCCGCGGAACACGCTGACGTTGCCGTTGGCGTTGGTTCTGTAACCGCTGGAGTTCGATACCCCGCTGGCACCGCCGCTGCGACCGGGATCGCCAAACGAAGTCCATCCGCCGCCGCTGCTGCGTGTCGCCGAGTTGGCCGTCGCCGTCGTACTCCGTGTACCGCCCGGCGCGCCAAACGAACCCCACCCGCCGCGGGAATCGCTCGTAGTCTGGCGGCCCGCAGCGCCCGCACCCGAGCCGGCGCTCTGCGCCGTCGAAGTCCGGTTGCCGGCCGTGCCCGTTGTCGTATTCGCCCGCGGCCATCCGCCCTGGCTGTTTACGCCACTTGAATTAGTCCGGGCCGTGTTCCCTGCCCCGCCTGCCGCACCGGCCGTCCGGGCCGCGCCGCCGCTTGCGGTGCTGCCGCGCACCGCCTGCGAAATGCTCTGACGTTGCTGTTCGAAAGACGTGCGGCTCGTCGCTGAAGCCTGGCGCGAACTAACGAAATGCTGATTGCCGGACTGTGCGCTGCGACTCGTGAGCGCGCTCGACGACGCCCGGTCGCTCATCCGCAGGCTCTCCCGGCTCGGCGTCACCGAGAGCGGCCCATGTATCGCGCTGGCGTGACTCAGTTCGCCAGCGGGCACCGTCGAACCGCGCCCGACCGAGCCCCGTCCGAAGTTCTGCGCGCTCGTGCCGTGCACTCCGCCGGCCACCCGGGCATTGCGGTAAACACTGCCGATATTGCCGTTGCGACCCATCGACTGGTTGAACCCGCCCCACCGGCCGCCACCAAAGTAGCCGCGGCCATACCACGGGTGGAACATTTCAAACGGCGCCAACGGCACCCAACCGTAACCGCCGAAGCCGAAGCCCACTCCGAAGCCGCCCCAGCCGAAGAAACCCACCAGGGCCGGCCGCCACCACATCCGCGCGCCGAAACCGCCCGGATACCAGTACCAGGCACCGGCGTTGTTGAACCAGCGGCCATAGTGATACGGTCCCCAGCCCCAGGGATCGTAGCTCAACCAGGTCCAACCGTAGTAGTCTTCCCACATCCAGCGCCCATCCTGATACGGCGCCCAATCCGGCGATACGTAGGGCCGCCACACGGAGCCGTACGGCGCCTGATCGACCCATTCTCCGGCGTTGTCCAGGTCCTCGCCGCCTTCAATGTCGCGGCTCATGTGTTGATACGACTTGACCTGGCTCAACTCCTGATCTCGCCGCGCATTGAACTCGTCGAAGGCATCGCGCCCAATCTCCGCCGTCAACTGAAACTCGGGGACATTGTCTTCCCCGAGATGCACGCGCATGGTGTGTCCCGGCGTCAGCCGGCGGCTGCCGCTGGGAGTAAAAATGTCAGCCTCGCCGCGCCGAACCGTGAACTCGACTGCGCCGCCGCCGAGCACAGTGATGCGGTATGAGCCCGGCGCCAGCGGCCGCAGCGCCGCCGCTTCCGTCGCGAACTCAATCTGGTCGTTGCTGCCCGGCAGTGCGGAAAACGCGACCGTCCCGCTGGCCACCTGGATCTGGTATTTGTGCCAATCCAACTGCGGGAACCGGACCTCGGCGTCGCCCGCCAGACGGATGCGGTTGTAATAGTCCAACTGGACTTCAGCGCGCGCACCCGGCCCGGTCAAAACACGGTCGTCGGCCATCAACGGACCGTTGATCGCCGCCGCTACCGCGTCTCCCGAATCGCCGCGCCGTACCGAAACGTCGCCGTTCATCAAACTGATCCGTGCCACGCCGCGCCCCGGTCCGTCTTCCTCCGCCCCCGCTTGGCCCGGCGGAACCCCCGCCGTCTGGTCCGCCGGTTGCGCCAGAAGCGCCGGAACGCTCATCCCTGTGACCAGCAACGCCAGCATCAGTGAACGATTGAGCCGCTTCATACTCTTGGCCTCCACGCTTCGCGCATGTTATAGCAGGTTCCATGCCAAATACTAACCCTCGTGATTAGATACAGTTACATTTTCTCGCGGAGTGGCCCGGTGGCTTCGTTCCACCTGGGTGGTGGTTTTCGGCCACCGTCCAGGCCTCAAAACGGCACCGCGACTGGCTGGTCGGAGACGCAGGCGCCTGTTCCCCACCCCCGCGACCGCCTGCGGCGACTCGAACCGGACAGACCCGGCGGCGCCCGCGAGTCCAGCGTCCGGCACGGCTGATCGTCAGGGGCATGGACCAAGCAATGGCCGCTACAGCGTAGCGGGGTTGTTAAGATAAATTGCCCATTATCAATGACTTAGAAAATGGAGGCCGCTACTAGTAGCGGCCTGGTGTTCAATGTCCGCAAAAAATGTGATTCGAGAAGCCCTCCCAATCGGGCGCTGTCAAGTGGTAAGCAGACTCGGATGATGCGCGGGCTCCAAGGCCTCTGGGAGATCTCTCTGGCGTCGCTGCAGCTGCTGGTCGCCCCCCCGATCTTCATCCTCACGACACTAATCTTCATCAGTCTCTGTTGGGCCGCTCCGATACAGGGTCAACCCGAAAAGGGTCTTTGGAAACCACACCACCGGTGGGTGTTTCTTCAATTTCTTTTCTTCCCGGCCATGATCGCTCTCGCCCTTCTGTTTCCAAACGATACGGACCGCTTCTCGCGGACTTACCCGTATGGCTCGGCCGCGCTGGTAGCGTTGCACGGGCTTTTCCTCGGTTCCGTGGCGTTGAGCGCGTTCTGGATCTGGTGGATGAAGGGGGTTCGCTGGCTTGCTTTCAGCATAGTCGCGCTCATGGAACTCGCCATTGCCGGCGCGTTCTTTGTCGCAGGCTTGACGGTCACCGGCGAGGCGATCTGACAGGGCTCGAGGAGCGCTTTCAACAATAAATCAGCTTCCGCTTAGAAGGAAACTGCGGTTACAAAAGCCGCCCGGAACGCGGCTTCGATAGACGGATAGTCAGCCGCGCGGCGCGTTTCTCAAGCTCCCGGGTCGGCTCAATAGCCTGAGCCGCGTGAGTGCATTCGAGCGCCATGGCCGGGTTCTTCCCGGTGCGCTCGTAATGCATTGCGAGGCGCTCCAATGCCCTTCCCTGGAAGGGGTTGCGGACATTCGCCAGTTCACTCCACGCGGCCACGGCGGCGGCCTGGCGATGCAGCTTGCGCTCGCTGTCGGCCAGCCGCCACAGCGTCTCCCACACCAGAGCGTCGCTCATCGGACGCGCCAGCGCCAGGCGCATCAGCGCCACGCCCTGCTCGAGGCGATCTTCGTTGCACAACCAGCGCGCCAGACCGGCCAGTTCCGCGCCGTGTGTCAGCCGCGCAGGCTCGCGAAAGGCCTGCGGGACCACCGCCGTAAGGCAGGCCAGCGAGAGGATGTCGATGGCGTTGTGAAAGAAGACGGGCTCGAGCGGACCGGGATCGCTCCGGCGCAGGTAATCGAAGTACAGGTTGGGGATGAAGCCTCCGCCGACGTCGTCCACGCGCTCATGGCCCAGGATGCGGCGCTCGAGGTCCTGCAACCGGCAGCTTTCGAGCTTCAGCCGCCACAAGCGGCGCGCGCCGTAGAGCAGATCGACATGTTGCAGACGCGCGAACGGGGCTTTCTGGCGGTTCATCAGAAACCGCGTCTCCAGCAGCGGCACATCGAACGCCTTGCCGTTGTAAGTGACTAATACATCGTAATTTGCGAGATCGGCCGCGAGCGCGGAAAGGAGCGACGGCTCCTCCGCCGGCTGACGCAGGAAGTACTGTTTCAGCCCGAACCCGGTCGGCGTAATCGAGCCCACGCCAACCAGGAAGGCGAGCGTGCCGGAGCCACCGGCGAGCCCCGTCGTTTCCGTATCGAGAAAGGCCCAGCGCTGGGGCGGACTGTTTATCTGCTCTGCCCCGCTGCCCGCCGATAGCAGCTCACTGAGAATGTCAGCCGGCAGCTCAATCAGCGCGCCGACGTCGGAGACGCCATGGCGGTAGTGCGAGGGCCAGGTCCGTTCCATCTCCCAATGCCGCCCGCCCGGCGTCACTACTTCCCTGCCCGCGGCCGGGTTTCCAGCGGCGGCGACCATGTCTTCACCGGAGATTTCACCATGACCAACCGTGTCTTCACCAGGGATTTCACCATGCAACACCATGTCTTCGCCGGTGAAATGCGGTGGATCTGCGGTGCGATCGCCGGTGGCGGCGCGGTTTTCCAGGCGGGCGATTTTGCGCCGCAACGCCTCGAGCTGAGAGGAGAGATCCGGCATGCGCCCCTTGCCTGCCAGAGTAGCGGTCCGGGGCGGCGGGGACAACTGCGTGCGGAGGAAGCCGCAGGCATGCAGATGGTCAGCTGAGATCCGGGAGGCAGCGCGCGGAACCGTGGCGGAGTTACGAAGTGCGCGGAACCGCGGGCCGGTTCAATCCAATGGAATGTGGTAGACGCCGGGCGTTTGAGGATCGGGCTCCGCGCGCAGCTGGTCCAGAGCCGGCGTCAGGCTGTGCAAAGAGAGGACCAGCACGCCGCGATCCTCGATGCTCTCGGCGATATAGGAAGTCGCGCCGCAAAGCCATGATTCGAGGCGTTCGAAAGAGGCGCCCTCGACCGCGGCGGCAGCGAGCAGCGGGAGATAGAACGGATAGCTGCGAAAGAGCGGCTCCGGGATGGTGGGCAGCAGAAGGTCCGACGTGCGGCGCAGGAAGACGGAGCAGTCGTCGCGGGACTGGACCTCGATCACGGCGCCGGTGCCGAACATGACGGAGCGGGCGTCCTCGCCGGCGCCGGCGCTGGCGCCGATGCGGACGGCGATCTCGACCAGCGGGCGGAGCTGCTGCCCGGGTTCGAGATTCTCGAAGTCCTCCTTGGTCCACATCGTGGGGGGCTTGCGCGCCGGCCAGACGCCGAAACCGAATTCAGGCTTCCAGCGGCGGGCGTGCGGGGCGATCATCTGCGCCGCTTTGGGGTTCTTGTCGGGGGAGATGTGCAGGAAGATATGCGAGCGGGTTTGCGAAGGGTCCGAGAGAGCTGTGGATACTGAGTTGGCGCAGCGCAGGAGCGCGGCGCGCTCGGGCTCGGGGATCGGGAAGCAGGAGCAGGCTATGAGAACGGCTTCGGCAGGCGCGGCGCAGCGCAGGCGGCGCAAAGCGGCGAAGTGGGTGCTGGCGGCAGTGGACATCGTGGTTTGCGTTCCTAATCCCGATCAACCGGCTTGAAATCGCGCATTTCCTTCATCAGGTCGATGAGGATCTCCTCGAGGTCGTGCTTGGAGGCCAGGACCATGCCGCGGTCGACCGGGCTCTCGCGCAGATACACGTCGAACAGCTCGAAGTAGGACTGCAGCTCTTCCGGGCGCAAGACGAAGATCTCGGTCGTGTTCAGCAGGGGCAGAATGAAAGGCACCGATTCGGCCACGAGGCTGTTCTCGAGGCCCGCACCGGCGATCTGCTTGCTGCGGGCGAGGAAGGAATCGCGCGTGGCGCAAAGGCCTGTAAACAGGCCCTTGACGTCGAACTGGCGTAAGACTTCGTGCTTCAGCATTTGGGGCGGAATCGGGAAATCCGGCGGCTTGGTTGCCGGGTCGGCCTTCCAGTACGCGATCGTCATACCTCCATGACCCAGGAACAATTCGCACTGGCGCGCAGTGGACTGAACCCGGAACCAGTAGCAGGCGTCGGGCATGTAGTCATGGACCCTGATATCGCGGCCGGATTCGACGAGTTGCTTCATATCTTCGCGCGTAGGCGGAGACGGGAGTTGGGTGCCGGGATGACGCCCCAGGCCCGCCATCGGCATGAATTCCTTAGCGTGACGAATGAACTGGTCCTTCACTTTGGAGATTGTCTTGAATTCGAGGAAGGCGTGCGGCTCGACTGCGTAATTCTGCTTGAGCCGGGCTTCCAGCAGGGATATGAAATGCAGAAGCCACTCCCGCTCGGCTTCCCGCGGGGGGAAGGTCGAGACGGGCATCCAGGCGAGGTAACAGGATGTCATCCGCTTGGCCCTGCGCCAAGGCAGAATCTCTTCGCGCCGGTCGAGCGGCGTCAGCCGGCTCAAGCGGGTGTCAGGCGCGCCCTTGTCGAAGTCTCTGAGCATCGCTTTGCGGAGCTCCTCATCCTAAGGGAGCGAGGCCTTCCAGATCTGGCTCCTCATCCACCGAGGGGACGGCCCTGGTTTCCATCGCGAAGACCTCCATTTCTATCCCCTCAACCTTCGATTCACACGCTTTGATCTTGTCGTGGAAAATGTCTAAATCCCACGCAATACCCGAAACCGTTCCGCAGATTCCATTGAGGTAGAGGACTGCGCCACTGCCGCAAACCGTGGCGGCAGTGGCACTGATCTGGGCTCCGGTAAAACAGATCGACAACGCCGTGTTCGAAAACTGGAAGCCGGTCGCCCCCATGTCAGTCGGTTTGTTGCTAAACGACGTGGCGGAAGAATTGGTCGTGTCGTCGTCCAGGTTTAATACTAAAAGCTGCGCAAAGTACGTAAGGGTGACTGGACCCCAGTAAGTGCAGCTCGTCCGGGCGTAGTAATTGCCGATGACATCGCCATACACCGTGTCGTTCCGGTGCCCATCGATCTCGATGTACTCGTTGCAATCGACGATGCGCCGATAGTTCCCCTCGACGGTGGTCTTGCTGTCGCCATCCATCCACTGCTGGCGGTCGCCATGGATCAGCTTGCAGTCGAGCCCGGTGACTTCAGCCAGCGCTCCTGGCGTGTCGATGGCCGTGTAGGTGAGCGATTTCAGAGCGGGCAGCGTCCGGTCGGTGCCGGGGTCCTTGACCTTGCGCGCGGTCTTAGTGTCTCTTGCGAAAACACGCATGTTTCCTACTCCCTCAAAGCGCGAGAATGGCCGGGCGCGAGGCGCCGGCGGCCCGTGCCAACACCATACAGACGTCGGGGCGAGGATGCAACCTCGGCTTGGAGAAGAGCGGCTATCTTAAGTCCGCACACCGAGGTACGGCTTCAACGGGCAAGTGCATCGCGCCGCACGGCAGTCCGATGGAGCCTGCGAGGGACGGCGCGAGGTGAACGGCAACGGGGCGCCGAGCCGCAGCCGTGCGCTGGCTGCGACAATTCAAGAAGAACCATGAGCAGCACCGCGGAGCCGTACGAACTGCCGATCGATGTGCAGCCGGAGGACATTGACGAACTGGGGCACGTCAACAACGTGACCTATCTGCGCTGGGTGCAGGAGGCGGCGACGGCGCACTGGCGAGCCGTTGCGGCGCCGGCCGACCAGGAACAGCTTTATTGGGTGGTGGTGCGGCACGAGATCGACTACCTGCATCCGGCGATGCCGGGCGATCGGATCGTGGCCCGGACGTGGGTCGGCACGGCGACGCGAATCAAGTTCGACCGGCACACGGAGCTGCTACGGGAGCGGGGCCGCAAGCCGCTGGCGCGGGCGCGGACGGTCTGGTGCCCGATCGACGTCCGCACGGGCAAGCCGACGGCGGTCAGCGCAGAGGTGCGGGCGGTGTTTTCCATTCCGTCGTAGGCTGTGCGGCTGGCTACTTGGCGTCCCTCCAATTGGGGCCGGTGCCGGCTTCCACAAGCAGCGGCACTTTCAGATGAACCACGCCCTCCATGCGGCGCTTGACCAGTCGCGTGGCTTCCTCGAGCTCATTGGGCGGGCATTCCAAAACCAACTCGTCGTGGACCTGGAGGAGCAGCCGCGACTGCATGTGCTGGGCGCGCAGGTCGGCGTCGAGGGCAATCATGGCCAGCTTGATGAGATCGGCGGCAGTGCCCTGCAGCGGCGTGTTGACCGCGGTGCGTTCGGCGAAGGAACGGGCGTTGGGATTCTTCGACTGGATGTCGGGAATCGACCGGCGGCGGCCGTGCAAGGTCAGCGTGTAACCGCGCTGGCGCACCTCGGCCACGGTGCGTTCGATCCACTTTTTCACGCCGGCGTAGCGCTCAAAGTAGCTGCGGATATAGCGGTCGGCCTCTTCGCGCGAGACGCCGATCTGGGCCGCCAGGCCGAACGCCGTCTGTCCATAAACGATGCCGAAATTGACCGCCTTGGCACCGCGGCGCATCTCCGGCGTGACCATGAGCGGCGCTACGCCGAAGACCTCCGCGGCCGTGCGCGTGTGGATGTCCTCGTTGTGCCGGAAGGCGTCGATGAGCACCGCGTCGGAAGAGAAATGGGCCAGCAGGCGCAGTTCGATCTGCGAGTAGTCGGCGGAGAGCAGGACCCAGCCCGGGTGCGGCACGAAAGCCGCGCGGATATCGCGCCCGAGGTCGCTGCGGATGGGAATGTTCTGCAGATTGGGATTCGAGGACGAGAGGCGCCCGGTGGCCGCGCCGGCGGGATTGAACGTGGTGTGGACGCGGCCGGCCGAATCCATGAGCAGCGGCAGCGCGTCGACGTAAGTGCCTTTGAGTTTGGAGATCTGGCGATAGTCGAGGACCTGTTGCACGACGGGGTGCGACGGCGCCAGAGTCTCCAGCACGTCAGCGGCGGTTGAATAACTCTTCGTCTTGCCGGTGCGGCCCTGCGCGGGCAGGCCCAGCTCTTCAAACAGAACCTTCCCTAATTGTTGCGGAGAATTGATGTTGAAGGGATGGCGGACCTCTTCGTAGATCGCAGCGGTCAGAGCTTGGAGACGCGCATCCATCGACTCCGAGAGTCCTCGCAGCACGTCCGGATCGACGCGGATGCCGGCGCGCTCCATCCGCGCGAGCACCGGCGCCAAGGGCAGGTCGATGGTCTCATAGATGCGGCGGTAATCGGCGTTGATCTCAGGGCGCAGCCTAGAAGCGATGTCGTGAATCGCCGCGGCGCGGCCGGTCGCGCCGGCGGGCGCAGCCTGGCTCAGGTAGCGCGTGCAAAGCGCGCTGAATTCGCAGGCCGAGGGGTCGGCGAGGACCAGAGAGGCCTGCAGGAAGAGGTCGTCGATGCCCAGCGCCACTTCCGGCAGAAGACCGGCCGTGAGCAAACTTTTATAGTCATGGAGGCTAAAGTTCCGGCGGCCAAGCGCCGATTGTATTGAGTGGAGCAGAGGCCAGGCCAGACTGGCCGAGGTGGACGCGGTGGCGAGACCGATGGCGCCACTGCCCAGGCTATCCGGCGCGGGCGCGTCGATGGCCAGGGCGATGGGCTCATCGGCCGGCGCTGCTTTGAGGAACCGGGCGAGTTCCTCGTCGGTTTCGATGGTCAGTGGCGCCCGTGTGTCGGCCACGGCGGCGGAGGGAGATTGAGCCTCGAGTTCCTTCAGGAGACTGAAGAACTCGAGTTCGCGGTAGATGGCTGCCAGGACCTCGCGGTCGGGCGGTTGGACCTGGAGCGAATTGAGTTCGACCTGTAGCGGCGCGTCGCAGTGGATCGTGGCGAGGCGCTTGCTGAGCAGGATCTGATCTTTGAAATACAGCAGACTCTCGCGATAGGCCTTGCGCGGCACTTCCCCGGCGCGCTCGAGCAGGGCGTCGAGGGAGCCGAACTGCTCCAGCAGTTGCACGGCGCCTTTTTCACCGATCCCCGGTGCGCCGGGGATGTTGTCCACGGAGTCGCCGGAGAGCGCCAGCAGGTCGGCGATGCGCTCGGGCGGAACACCCTTAAACTCCTTCACTTTGGAGGCGTCGTAAAGGGTGTCGTTCTTCATCGGATCGAGCATGGAGACGCCGTCGCCGACGAGCTGCAGCATGTCCTTGTCGCTGGAGACGATGGTCACGTCGTAGCCCGCTGTGGCGGCGCGCGTGGCGATCGTGCCGATCACGTCATCCGCTTCGTAGCCCGCCTGCTGCAGTACCGGGATGCCCAGGGCGGCCAGCAGCCGGGCGATGATTGGGATTTGCTCGATCAGTTCGGGAGGGGTCTCGGCGCGATTGGCCTTGTAGGCGTCAAACTCCTGTTCACGCAGAGTGGGTCCTACCGATTCAAACGCGGCGACCAGCGCATCCGGGGTGAACTGGCGCTGGATGCGCCGGATCATATTGTGAAAGATGTAGATGGCCTCGGTCGACGTGCCGCGCGAAGTGCGCATGGGCGGCGCGCCACTGCGCTGGCGGGCGTGGTAAGCGCGGAAAATCAGGTTGAACGCGTCAACCAGGTAGAGACGCGGGCGCTGCGGCATCATTTACAGAATAGCCCCCGCGGCAAGCGGAATCTCGGCCCAGCGGAGCTTTCAAAGCTCTCAGCAGGCTGGCTCTGCGGGCCATCGGCACACCAAGCTGTGTCCAAATTGAAGCTCTGCTGCAACTGAGAACTCTCATGGCAGCAGTACTTTGAGGCATATGCGTGGCTGGTATACGACGAAGCGGCAGCCTAAAGTGGCAAGAAAACCACATATGAAAAATTGTATATCATAGGAAACAAGTAACTTCAGCAATTGCGACCACGCCTGTTAGGATGTAGGTTAGTTCCTCGGAAGTATTCGCATGGGAGCAACGCGTGCGTCTTGAAACAACTTTGATGCGTGCCGTCGAAACGCAGGGCGTCGGCCTGCACAGCGGCGTGCCGGTGAAACTGCGGCTCACTCCGGCGCCGGCCGCGACAGGCATCGTTTTCCGCCGGACGGACCTGGACAACTTCGAAATTCCCGCCAGTTGGCGCTACGTCCAGAAGGTCAGCTATGCGACGAGCCTGATGCGGCAAGGCGTGTTGATTTCCACCACTGAACACCTGCTCAGCACGCTATATAGCATGGGCATCGACAACGCCTACGTGGAGATCGACAACCTGGAGGTGCCGATTCTGGATGGCAGCGGGCTGCCTTTTGTCGAACTCCTGCGGCAGGCGGGCACCCGGCAGACGCGCCGCCGCCGCCACTATTTGCGGGTCCTGGAACCGGTTCACATAGAGGGCAACGGCAAGCGGATCGCGATTTACCCGGCCGACACTTTCGGATTGACCTGCCGGGTCTTCTTCCCGCACCCGCAAGTGGGTGAGCGCGAGTTGGACCTGCGGGTCACGCCCGAGACGTACGCGCGGGAAATTGCACCTGCCCGCACCTTCGGCTTCGACTGGGAACTCGAGCAGATGAAGAACATGGGCCTGATTCGTGGCGCGTCGCTGGAAAGCGCGGTGTGCTTCACGCCGGACGGTGTGATGAACCCGGAGGGGCTGCGTTTTGCCGACGAACCGTGCCGTCACAAAGCGCTGGACCTGATCGGCGACCTGGCCCTGATCGGGCGCCCGCTACTGGGACACGTAGTGGCCGAGCGCGCGGGCCACGCCATGCACGTGGCGCTGGTGGCGCGCATTATGTCGGACCCGTCATTGTATGAAGTGATCACCTTCGACCAACTGGCCAACCGCGTGGCGGCGCAAGTGATAGCCTGATGGTCTGACCGGCGTCATGAACGGTTGGCGCACGCCACCCAATCTGCTGAGCATGCTGCGGATCGTCGCGTCGCCCTGGCTGGGCTGGGAGCTCTCGCGCGGCAACTTCCGCATTGCCCTGCCCGTTTTGTTCCTGGTCGGGATAAGCGACGGGCTCGATGGCTACCTGGCGCGGCGTTTCAACTGGAGAAGCGAACTGGGCGAGAAGCTGGACCCGGTGGCCGACAAGGTGCTGGTGGCCACGCTCTACCTCTGCTTCGCCTGGCGCGGCATGCTGAGCTGGGGCCTGACCGGGCTGGTGCTCGGCCGCGATGCGATGATCCTCTGCTTTGCCGCGGCAGCCCTGGCCGCCGGCCGCGCGCGCCGCTTTCCCCCCAGCGTCTGGGGCAAGCTTTCCACGGCCCTCCAATTGTTGCTCGCCGGAGCTAGCGTGCTGCGCGCCGGCTGGCCGGATTTGCCTCCCCAACTAGTGTTTACGGGGCTGGTGTGGGCGGTCGTGACGGCCACGGCGTGGAGCGGAGCGCATTATCTTTGGACGGCGGTCCGGCTGCTGCGGGCGGAAGGGCATTGACGCTCGGTCCGAACGGCGGCTAGCCTGAAGGTGGCACTGCCGCTATGAACCGATTTTCCCCTTCCCGTGTTTATCCGCTCGCCGCGCTGGCGGGACTTCTCATGGCGGGCTTCTCGGCGTGGTGCGCCTGGAGCTGGTGGCCGGCCTGGATTCCCGCCGGAATTCTGCTGGCCGGAGCCCTAGGGGCCGCCTGGCTGGCCACGCGCCCGCGCATCGAAGTGACTGCCAAAAATCTCGTGGTGGGACGACAGACCATCGATTGGACGACCATCCGGCGCGTGGACCAGACCGATTGGGTTTCGCCGCTGGTGGTCCACCTGGCGCGGGTTGAGGGCCAGCCACTGCGAATCCTCTATCCCGGACACGCCGATCACTGCCGCTTGTTGCTGCGCCTGATTCAACAGCGCTGCACCCACGCCCTGATCAACGGCGTGCCCCACAGCCGCATCTTCGGAGAAGCTGCGCCGGCCAAGGCCGAGAAAGCCGCGCCGGTGCCGCCACGCATCGTGAGCGATGCGGACGCGGCCGAGGTCGAAAGAATGTTCCAGATCCTGCGCAGCGCCGGCCGTCTGGATAGCGACGACAAGTGAGCCCCGGTGTGCAGGCTGCCCGCATTCGGCCATGGCTGGTGCTGCTGCTGCTGTGTCTGATACTAATCGCTGGGGCGTGGTGCTGGCGGGAACCGCTGCTCGAGCGCGCCGGCGCATATCTCGACGTCGGGCAGCCGCCGCAGAAGGCCGATGCGATTCTGGTGCTAGCCGGCGGCGGGTCCGGAGAGAGAATTCTGAAGGCCGGAGAGCTGGTGCGGCAGGGCTACGCGCCCGTGGCGTACGTCAGCGGGCCGAAGACGTTCTACGACATGCCCGAGTGCGTGGCCAGCATTCCCTACGCCGAGCGGCACGGATACCCAGCCGCCGCGTTCCGCTGCATCGAGCACGCCGAACTCAGCACGGCCACCGAGGCCGAGGCGTGTTGTGCGGCGCTGCGACGCGCCGGGGTCCGCAAGTTCCTGCTGGTCACCACCGCCTTCCACACGCGCCGGGCCACGCAGCTGTACCGCAAGTTCTGCCCGCAACTCGAGTTTGTGACCGTCTCCGCGGAGAGCCCGCTGTTCGTGAACAGGTATTGGTTCCGGGTGCGCGAAGGCCGCAAAACGATTCTCGAGGAGTATCTGAAACTGCTGTCAACGCCCTTCAGGCTCTGATTTGCCGGCGGAGAATGGTGGCATGATCGCAGCTCTCAAAACAGTCTGGCCGTACATGCGGCGCTACCGGCTGGCCCTGGTGCTGGGCCTGCTGGCGCTGGCGTTGAAAGACCTGGCCGGAGCCGTGATTCCACTGATCACGCGCGCGGGCGTCGACACCGTGATGCGCGGCCAGGCTCTGGGGAGGCTGTGGTGGGTGTGCGGTGCGATCGTCGGCGCGGCCCTGTTCAAGGGCTTCTTTCAATATTGGATGCGGGTGCTGCTGGTCGGACTTTCGCGCGACGTCGAATACGATATCCGCAACGACCTGTTCGCCCGGCTGGTCTCGCTGAACCACGATTTCTACGCCCGCTCGCGCACCGGCGACCTGATGGCGCGCGCGACCAACGACCTGAACGCCGTGCGCATGATGCTCGGCCCGGCGATGATGTATTGGGCCGAAACGTCGCTCACGTTCGTTCTGGCCGTCGGCGTGATGGCCGCCGTGGACTGGCGGCTGACGCTGTGGGCGCTGTCGCCCACGCCGCTGGTTTCCGTGGTCGTGGTGCTATTTGGACGCCAGATTCACGCGCGTTTCGAAAGAATTCAGGCGCTTTTTTCGGATATTAGCAGCCGGGTCCAGGAAAATCTGAGCGGTGCGCGGGTATTACGCGCTTATGTGCAGGAAACGTCGGAGCTGGAACGATTCGCCGCGTTAAATCGTGAATTCATTGCGCAGAATATCGGACTGGCCAAGCTCTCCAGCGCCTTCATGCCGCTGCTACAGGCGCTGATCGGGCTGACGTTCCTGGTCGTGCTGTTCGTCGGTGGCTGGCGGGTTATGACGCATTCGTTGAGCCTCGGCAGCTTCGTCATGTTCAACCTGTACATGGGCACGCTGATCTGGCCGATGATCGCTTTCGGCTGGGTGGTGAACCTGATGGAGCGCGGCACCGCCTCGCTCAAACGGATTGTGGAGATCATGCAGGAGCGGCCGTCGATCACCGCCCCGCTGCGCCCGGTTGCGCTGCCGGCCGCGTTCGATCTTGAATTTGACGGAGTGGCCATGGATTTCGCCGGCGCGCAGAACGGCCACGGCCGCAGCCGGCGCGCGCTGGACGGGATCGACCTGGAGGTGCGGGAAGGCGCCGTGATCGCCATCGTCGGGCGCACCGGGAGCGGGAAAAGCACGCTCGTGAACCTGATCCCGCGGCTCTACGATCCGACCTCCGGGCGCGTGTTACTGGGAGGCGCCGATCTGCGCGACTACGATCCGGCCGGCGTCCGCCGGGCCATCGGTTATGTGCCGCAGGAGACGTTCCTGTTCAGCGCCACCCTGGCGGACAACATCGCTTTCGGCGCTCCGCAGGCCAGCGCTGCCGCGATCCGCGAGGCAGCTGAAATGGCCGGCCTGGCGCCGGACCTGGAGACGTTTCCGCAGGGCTTGGAGACCGCGGTCGGTGAGCGTGGCCTGACGCTGTCGGGAGGCCAGAAGCAGCGCGCCGCGATCGCTCGCGCCCTGGTCCGCAACCCGCGCGTGTTGATCCTCGACGACGCCCTCTCGTCCGTCGACACCATTACCGAGGAGCGGATCCTGGCGAACCTGCTCCAGTTCATGCGCGGGCGCACCACCATTCTGATTTCGCACCGCGTCTCCACCGTTCGCCTGGCCGGACGGATCTACGTGTTGGATGAGGGCCGGATCGTGGAATCCGGATCGCACGACGAGCTGTTGGCCACGGGCGGCTACTACGCCGACCTGAATCAAAAGCAATTGTTGGAAGAAGAGCTCGAGTCGATCTGACGCCGTTCACCGCCCGGCTGACGACCATCCGGCATCAGCGGCGGTACGACCTGTCCCGAGTCGGAGACGCGCCCCGCCTCGGCCCGCGACGCATGGCAGGCGCTTACAGCCGGCTCGCGGCGCGCGCCTTTTCCAATTGCCCGAAGCGGTCGCGGCCTGGGCCGGCGTAGCGCAGATACAGATCGTAGAGCCGCCGCGCTTCGGCCGTGTCGTGGCCTGCCGCCGCGGCTTCGGCGCGCACGAACAGCGAGTTGGGATAGATCAGGAAATCGAACAGCAGGCGTTGGTTGTCCGCCAGCAACGGCCAGCCGCGCTGCACCAGGCGCGCCGCGTCGGCCGTCTTGCCGGTTCTCAAGAGGCACCACGCTTGCATCTCGCGGGCGAACCCATCCGCTCCGCCGCGCGACCCTTTCAGCGCTTCATCCCACACCGGCAGGGCCTGCGCGAACTGGGCTCGCAGCGTCAGCCCGACGGCCTGCAATTCGGTCCGCAGCGCAGCGTCGCTCACGCCCTTCGCGTCGCCCTCTCCGAGCAGCGCGGCGATGTGGGCCAGCAGCGGATTGCCTGTTGCCGGTGTGAGTTCACGCACTCTGCCGGCCCACCGGCGCGCGGTCTCGGTCTCTCCATCGCGCAGCGCCGCCAGCATCAGCCGCGTGGCCGCCAGAGCCGCATCCGGCCCTCCCCGCCGCACTACGTTCTCCAGCGCGCTCTGCGCCGCGTCGCCCTGGCCGAACAGGAACTGCCAACGCGCGCGGGTGTACGCCGCCAGTGCGTCGCCGGCCTTCTCCCTGTCGGCCAGATAAGCGCCCACCAGTTCCGCCGCCACCTTCTCGTTGCCTGCCAGATAGCTCGCCAGCGCCGCCTTTTCCAGCGCCGCGCCGGAGTTGAACTTCGCGTCCCGGTGATAGGAATTGAGAAACCACGCCTGCGCCGCTCCGAGGTTCCCGGCCAACATCTCGATCTCGCCTCGTGAATCGGCCGGATTGGGGTCGGTCGGCGCCAGCCGGTCGTATTCCTCCACGCTCTTGCGGGCTTCGTCGAAGCGCCCCTGCCAGGCCTGCGCGTACGCCAGCAGGTTCCACACGTCGCTCTGGCGGCGGTTCGCCTCAAGCGCGCGCCGATACAGCGACTCGGCCTCGGCGTAGTGCCGCTCGGCCACGAATTGCGATGCCAGTTCGGTGATCGCGCCCGGGCTGCCTGGATCGGCCTGAACCAGCCGTTCCAACGCCGCCAGGCGCAACGCCGGATCGCCGCGGAAGGTCGCCTCCGCGAAATCCAGCCGTGCCCGCGCGGCCGCCGGCGCAGCGGTGGCCAGGGCCCGGCCCTGGGCCACGATCCGCAGCGCGTCTTCCTTCTTCCCCGCCTCGAAAGTGGAGACGGCCCAGCGCTCCCAGCACCAATACGCCTGCCGGTCGGCTTGGGTGCACTCTTCGTACTTCTGTTTAGAGAACAGCTCCAGCGTCCGGTCGTCGCGCACGCCGGCCGGCCGCGGCGCGCGCACGCCCGCGGTTCTGGCCAGCAGCGCCGCCAGGGCCGACGCCGCATTCAAAGCCGTGCCCGTGCCCCGTTGCCGATCGATAACCGTGTGCCGCGCCGCGTTCTCGATGAACAATGCGTAGCGCAGCCGCGGCGCGCCGTCTCCCGTACCAGGCCGCGCCAGCTCCAGCGTTCCATACGCCAGGTCCGTCGCCTGCCGCGCCGCCGCCTCACCCGCGTCGCGCGCCGGGAACACCGCCGCTTCTTCACCCGCCCCCAGTTCGAGCTGCGCGACCTCGATCATCGCCCGGCCGGTCCACTCCAGCGACGCCCGTCCGGTTAGGTTTTCGATCGGCAGAATGGCGATCCGCCGCGGCTGAGCAATTGGT
>CAWIQF010000039.1:0-73413 GCA_963838205.1 Terriglobia bacterium
GCTCTTTCGCGTGTTCCAATATGAAGGACCATGAAACTCGCTCTCGCCGCCTTCTTATTCGCCGTCTCCGCCAACGCCAACCCGACCCTGCCTCCTCTGTTTGGCAATCATATGGTGCTCCAGCAGGGCGCGGCAGTCCCGGTCTGGGGCTGGGCCGATCCTCAGGAGCGCATCACGGTCACAATCCTCGACCAGGCGCGGCAAACCACCGCCGATGCCGCTGGGCGCTGGCGTACACGTCGCGGCTCTCCCCGCCGGCGGCCCTTACCGGCTCACCTCCAGGGCAACCGCGCTGTGGTCATCGATGACGTCCTGGTCGGCGAGGTCTGGATCTGTTCCGGCCAGTCCAACATGGCTTTCGCGCTCAGCGGCGCGGCCACCGCATCCGAGGATATCCCAGACGCCGATTACACCGGCATCCGGCTCTTCCAGGTGCCGTCGCGCAGCGTCCTCCAGCCTTTGGAAACCACCGCCGGTGCCGTCTGGCGCCAGCCCACGCCGGACTCGGCCCGTGGCTTTTCGGCCGTCGGCTATCTCTTCGCCCGCCGCCTTCACAAAGGCCCGGCGTGCCGGTCGGCATGATCCAGAGCACCTGGTCCGGCACGTCGGCCGAGTCGTGGACCTCCACCGCGGCCCTGGGGGCAAGTCCGGAATTGCAGCCCATTCTAGAATCCTGGGGCGCCGTCAATCCCGCCGTCCGCGCCCTCGCCGACCACCCCGCCGAGTTCCAACTTGACTTCGATCGCTTCGAACTGCTGCTCCCCGATGGCGGCGCGGAACCCCTTCGTCCGGACTGGAGCTTCAACTGGGACGGCGTGCGCAACTCGCACTTCGAAATGGTGCCCTCCAGCACGAGCGGTCCGGATCTAAACGCGCGCGTAAGCGGCGGCATTGAAGTGATGAATCACCGGCCCTCACCAGCGGCTTCGCGCCGCGCCATCAGGTGCGCGACCTCAGCCGCTACTCGGGATTGCGCTTCCTCCGCCGTGGCAGCGGCATCTATCGGTTCGATGTTCTGGAACCAGCCGTTTATGATTCTGACGAGTACCGCATCCCGGCCATCCAGGCCACGGCGGAATGGCAACCCGTCACCATCCGTTTCGCCGACTTGAAGCAGGCCGGCTGGGGCGTTCGCGAGCCCTTCATCCCTACCGCGCTGAGCGGCTTCCGCATTCCGCCCCAACGCGCCGCCGCTAGCGCCGGCCTGGAACCGGGGTCGCTGTTTAATGGCATGATCGCGCCCCTGGCGCCCTATGCCCTGCGCGGCGCGATCTGGTATCAGGGCGAGGGGAACGCCGGTCGCGCCTTTGAGTACCGCACGCTCCTGCCGGCCCTCATCCGGAGGCCGGCGTCTAGCCTGGCACCAGGGCGATTTCCCATTCCTGATCGTGCAGTTGCCCGAGTTCCGTGCACGCCCGGACCAGCCTTCCGAAAGCGACTGGGCGAGGCGGCGTGAAGCCCAGTTCCTGACCCTGAAGAATACGCCGAATACCGGTTTGGCAGTGGCCTTGGGGCTGGGCGAAGCCGGCAACGTCCACCCCCATCGCAAGGCCGAGGTCGCCGATCGCCTGGCCCTCGGGGCCCCCGGGACAACCTACGGTCGTCGCGGCGAGCACTCCGGTCCGCTGTTCGATTCCGCGCGCATCGAGGCCGGCGCCATCCGGATCGGCTTCCAGCACACCGGCGGGGTCTGACCCTCAGCGCGGGCTCGGTCCTGCGCGGCTTCGCCATCGCCGCCGCCGACCGCAAATTCTACTGGGCCGACGCCCGCCTGGAAGGCGCCGCAGTCGTGGTTTCCAGCTCCCAGGTTTCCGCCCCCGTGGCCGTGCGCTACGCCTGGGCCGATAATCCCGACGCCAACGTGGCCAACGGCGCCGGTTTGCCCGCTTCGCCTTTCCGCACCGACGACTGGCCGGGCCTCACCGCACCTCGCGCCGCTCGGCAATAGACGGTGCAAACACCGCCCCAACGACCGCCGCATCCGGGAGCCGGTGAGGTGCGCTGAGGTTTTGAATAGGCCTTCTTATTGCCGCAGATCAGGCGTGAAGCACGGTGCCAGGGTTCTTATTGTGTTACCACGCTTCGCACACCCTGAGGTCACCATGAAATCGCGCCCCGAGCACGCTGCACCGTGCACCTGCCGAAGCCCTTGGCCTCGTCCCAATCCAAGCGGTCTCCTGAGGGAAGTAAGTAATTTAGAATGAGTAGTTTGAGTTGGGGCGCGTGGTGGGGTTCGAACCCACGACTTCCAGAACCACAATCTGGCGCTGCTACCAGCTCAGCTACACGCGCCGCGACATCTCAAGATAGCATACGGACGCGGCGGCGACGCTTTCGGTTGAGTCGCGGGGCCGATTCGATTCGGGCCGAGCCGGCGACGCTTCTGATTCAGTTGCGGACTGGTTCGGTTCAGGCCGCGTCGGCGAACTGATAGAGGGGTCCGGAGCCGAGCAGAATGCGGGCGGCGCGCGCCGGTGCGTCCGTCTCCAGCCGACAGCGCTCGAGCGGGGAGCGGCCTTCCACGCGAATCCCTTCGCCAGCGTGGCGCAATTGCCAGGCCATACTCGCGCCGCGACTCAAGTGAGTGAATCGAGGGGTGTTTCAGCCCCGGCGATGATTTCGAGACCGCCCTCGGGCCCGACGAAAAAGGTCCAGTCGGAGGCGTTCTGTCCAGACCGCTCGGCCTCAACCGCCGTGTCCAGGATTCGCCGCGCGTTCTCGATCAGGGCCTGCACAAGACCCTTATCGCTGTGCGCACGCCGGTCTTGAGGAAAATCCGATGCGGTCTCCCGGTTTTGCACTGGGCCGGTTCAGCCCAGACCCAGGCCGCCATCCACCTGCAGGACGTGGCCGGTGACGAAATTCGAGGCCGTCAGGAAGTACACGACTGCGGCGGCGATTTCCGCGCCCGTGCCAGGCCTTCCGGCGGGCGTCGCGCGCGCCATGGCCTGAATTCGGGGCTCGTTGACTTCGTCGAAGGGGATCACGCCGGGCGCGACGGAGTTGACCGTGATGGCCGGCGCCAGGGCCTTGGCCAGGACTCGCGTCAAGGCCACGACGCCCGCCTTGGAGGCACAGTAATGCGCGTTTCGAGGCCAGGCCAGGAAAGCGCCCATCGAACTCATATTCACGATGCGGCCCGCTCCGCCGGGATTGCGGCGCATCAGCAATGCGGCCTGCTGGGCGCAGAAGAAAGTCGCTTTGAGGTTGACGTCGTGGATCGAGTCCCAATCGGCTTCGGTGACCTCCAGCGGATCGATGGCCGGGAATCTTGCCGCGTTATTGACCAGCGCGTCGAGCCGGCCTTCGCGAGAGGCGATTTCGTCGAACATCGCTTTAATTTCGGCGATGCTCTCCAGGTTGGCGCGATACAGGGATGCGCCGCCGCACTCGGCCGCAGTCTGGGCGGCCTCGGCTTGCGAGGACGAGTAATGAATCAACACGCGCGCGCCTTCGCGGTGCAGCCGCAGCGCGATCGAGCGGCCGATGCGCCTGGCAGCGCCGGTGACGAGCACGACTTTGCCTGCGAGATCAAACCCTGCGCCTGAAGATGCCGCGTCAGACATGGACCTCAACCTCCTCATCCCGCTCCGGCTCGTGGCCTTCGAGCGCCGGCTCGGGCAGCCGGCCGGTGAATTGCGCCCAGCCCCAGAAGACGGCCGTCATCGAACTGCACACCCCCGCGACCACGCCAATTTCGCGCGGAGAATGCGTCTGCGAGAAGAAACTGGCCACGCTCATCGACAACATCATGGTCGCCCAAACCATCGACTCCATGGTAGAAGTGACGCGGCCGCGGTAGGCGTCCGGCGTGTGCCGCAGCACCTGGGTCATGTTGAGCACGTTGTTGACGGCGATGGAGAGACGGGAAAGGCCGATGAAGACCAGCGCCAGTGCGTAGCTGGGGCTGAGGCTGAACAGGATATAGCTGCCGCCATGCACCGTGAAGCAGATCACGACGAGCCACTTGTAGCGCTCGAAACTCAGCCTGCGGCCCCACGTGTTGGCCAGGATGCCGCCGAGGATCAGGCCGATGCCCGCGCACCCCCAGACCTCGCCGATGCCAGCCGGGCCGTGTTTGAATACGACTTCGCCGAAGAGGCTGAAAAGGATTTGGGCCGCGCCGCCCCCGGTCGCCCAACCCACGCCCACCAGGGCCAGCGCGAACAGCAGCGGGACGCTGCGCATGTAGCGCAGTCCGTCCACATAATCCCGCAGCGGATGACGCTCATGCGGCTCAACGTCGTCGCGGCTGGCTGTGAACCCGCTCCCACCGGGCGAGCGCAGCCGGCCGATGAACAACGCCGAGAAAAGGAACGACAGGGCGTTAAAGACGAACGCCACGTGGAACCCGAACCAGGACGCGACCGCGCCGCCGAGGAAACTGCCCAGCGCGACCGACGTCCAGGCCGTGGTCTGGGTTAGCGAGTTGGCAGTGTGCAGTTCATCGCGCGTGGCGATGCGCGGCAGAATCGACGCGCGGCCGCTCGTGAAGAAAGGCGACGCGAACATCAGCAAGCCGCTCAGAAACAGCAGCAGGCCGACGTTGCGCTCGTGGATCGTCAGCAGAAACGCGAGCGCGATCACCGAGCGCACGAGGTCGCTGGCCACCATGATGCGCCGGCGGTCGAAGCGGTCGAGCGCGACGCCGGCGATCGGCCCGGCGATGAGGATACCGACGGCGCGCGAAAGCATCACGCCGCCCACGGCCAGCCCGGAGTGCGTCTGTTGCATCACTAGCGCAAAGACCGCGATGTTGTTGAAATTGTCGCCGACCTCGCTCACCACCTGCGCCATCCATGTGGTGCGGTAGTTGCGGTTCGAGCGTAGTAAATGCAGAAATCCGGCCAACGCCTCAGCCCCTAATTCTCAGTTTCGCGAAGTCAGCCAGACTCCCGCCAATACCATGCCGCCGCCCAGCGCGACGGCCAGCGTCACCGGTTCGCCCAGCAGCCACCAGGCGGCCAGCGATGCGATCAGCGGCTGCGCGTAGCTGAACGACGCTAGGCGCGAAGCGGCCAGAAAGCCGAGCGCATAGCTGAAGATCATGTAGCACACCACCGACGAGAGCACGGCCATGTAGGCCAGCATCCACCAGCCCACCGCCGGCACGGCCGCGTAGTGGAACTCGCGGCCCCACAGCCACACCGGCGCGATGAGCAGCAGCGTGCTGACCGCGTAGCCCAGGCTGTTGATCGGTATGGAGCCATAACGCCGCAGCCGCTCCTTCGTGAAGACCGTATAAACCGCAAAGGAAAACGCGCACAGGAAAATCAAAAAGTCGCCCACGATGGATGCCCCGCGCGCCGAGCGGCCGGGCGAAAGGTTGAGCACGGCCACGCCGGCCACGGCCAGCGCCATGCCGATCGCTTTGCGCTGATTGAGGCGCTCCTGCCCGCGCAGCCAGGCCAGCACCAGCACCTGCACCGGCGTCGTGGCGATAACCAGCGAGGCATGCGCCACCGACGTGTAGTCAATGCCGACGACGAAGAAAATCTGGTTGCCGACCATGCCCAGGACGCCGACTCCCGCGACAATCACGAGATCCCGCCACGGCCATTTGTGAATGGACGCGGCGGGGCGGCGGCGAATCCAGACGCCATAGACGGCGCTCATCAGCGCCCCGGCGAGCATCATCCGCAGGCAGGCGAAGAAGACCGGCGGGAAGCTGCGCAGGGCGATCTTGGCCACAACGTAGTTGAGGCTCCAGATCAGGGTCATCAGGCAGACAAGCCCGTAAATACGCGCCTGCGAAGGGGCCGGCCGCCGCACCGAACTCAGGGGTTGAACGGAAATCACTGCGGCTCGAGCGTCTCCAGCGCCACGCGTACCGAGGCCAGGAAATCGAGGTCGAGGGTGTAGCCGAAGCCCGGACCGTCGCCGCTGGCGATGGTCCCGCGCGGCGTGACCTCAACCCACGGATCGATGACGTCCCGTGTCCAATACCGGCGGCTGGCCGAGACGTCGCCCGGCAGCACGAAACCGGCGAGCGTCGCCAGCGCGATGTTGTGCGCGCGGCCGACGCCGCTTTCCAGCATGCCGCCGCACCACACCGGAATACCGTTGCTCAAGCAGACGTCGTGCACCTTGCGGGCTTCGGCGAAGCCGCCCACGCGCCCCAGTTTGATATTGATGATGCGGCACGCGCCGAGGCGGATGGCCTGCGCGGCGTGGTGCGCCGTGCGGATGCATTCATCCAGACAAATGGGCGTGCGCAAGGCCTGCTGCAGCGTCGCGTGGTCGATGATTTCATCGTGCGCCAGCGGTTGTTCGATCATCATCAGGTTGAATTCGTCCAGGCGCTTCAAGTGCTCAACATCGGCTAGCGTATAGGCCGAATTGGCATCGGCCATCAGCGGGACATCGGGGAACTCGCGGCGCACCGCGCGGATCACGTCCACGTCCCAACCCGGCTTGATCTTCATTTTGATGCGCTGATAACCGGCTTCGATTTCGGCGCCGATCTTCCCGATCAATTGCGGCACGCTGTCCTGGATGCCAATCGACACGCCACAGGGAATCTCGCGGCGCGCGCCGCCGCCGATGGCCTTCCACAGCGGCAGGCCGGCCATGCGCGCTTCGAGGTCCCAACACGCGGTCTCGAATCCGCCGCGCGCCATGTGGTGGCCGCGAATCCCCTGGGAGAGCGATCCGGCCTCCATGGCACTCCCCAGCGTCTGGCCCAGCGCCGCGGGCGCGATGTAGTTATTCAACAAAAGCCACGCGGCATCGGTCCACTCTTCGTTGTAAAAAGGATGCTCTCCGCAGGTGACTTCGCCCCAACCTGAAAAATCGCCCGAAACAACTTCGACGAGAATGATCTGGCGGCTGAAGGTGCGGCCGAAGCTGGTCTCGAAGAAATGCACCAGCGGCATCTCCAGCCGGTGCAAACGAATTCGGTCTATTCGGAAGGCCATTTTGAGAAAAGATAGACGGCCGCTTCAGACGTGTTTTCGACGCCCGTGACCGCCATGCCGCGGCTCAGGTTCTCCAGGAAGCCGCTGCTCACGCCCTGTTGAATTGCCAGCGCCCGCCGCGGATCGTTGCGGCGAATCTCCGCGATGTCGTGCGGCACGCCGACACGCGCCAGGATCTCACCGTGCGGTGCTGGCCCGCCTGCCGTTACGCCGCGCACGCGCTCGCTATCGAGAAACCATTCCGCCACGCAACGGTCCGTCGGCAGGCCGCCGTGCAAGGGGCTGCTGGTCGTGCCGTACTGATTGGGCACGAACCGACGCACGATCGCGCCCAGCCGCTCGATGTTGAAAAATGCGTTCTTGATCTCCAGCGGATCGAAGGTCCACTCGATGAGCCGTATGCCGCGCTGCAGAGCTTCTTCGCGCTGCGCGAGCTTCAGACTGCGCCCGACGCCGAGATTGCGGTAGCACGCTCGCACGCCCATCATGTGGCTGTGCAGGTACGCGCCGTCCTTGTTCAATCCGGGGATCGCCAGCAGGAACCCGATCATCGGCCGGTCCACGGCCGAGTCGTCGAACGCGCCGATCACCTGCCCGCCCACTTTGCGTGCGACCACGAAGAGGCGCAATGGCAGCAGTTCGATCTCCTCGAAGCCCCAGATCTCCTTCTGCAGATCGAGCGCCGCGTGGAAATCAGCGAGCGATTCGAGCGGCCTCAGCGAGATTCGGGCAGCGTCTTGGCCTGTTGCCACAGCGACTCCATCTCCTCCAGCGTCGATTGTTCAAGGCTCCGTCCGCTTGCTGCGAGGCTGCGCTCGACGTGCGCAAACCGGCGCCGGAATTTGGCGTTGGTCTTGCGCAGCGCCTGTTCCGGATCGACCTTTAACCAGCGCGCTACGTTGACCAGCGTGAACAGCAGATCGCCAACCTCGCCTTCGATTTCCTCCTGCGATCCGAGTGTCCGGGCGTGGGCCAGTTCGCCGAGTTCCTCGTGCAGCTTTTCCAGCACCTGTTCGAAGTCGGGCCATTCGAAGCCCGCTTTGGCTGCCTTTTTCGAGATTGCGTGGGCCTCCATCAACGCCGGAAGCGCGCGTTGGACTCCGTCCAGACGGCCTTGGGGTTGTTCGCCCTTCTCGCGTTTTTCTTCGCCCTTGATCTCATCCCAGCGCGTCAGCACTTCGTCCGGCGTCTTCGCGTCGCCTGCGGCGAAGACGTGCGGATGACGACGGACCAGCTTCGTGTTGATCGCATCCAATGATTCGGCGATCGAGAAGCGGCCCTCTTCGTGTGCCATCTGCGCGTAGAATACGGCCTGCAGAATCAGGTCGCCGAGTTCTTCGCGCAATCCCGCGTAGTCGCGCCGGTCGATCGCATCGAGCACTTCGTAAGTCTCTTCGATGGTGTACGGCTTGATCGTGTCGAAGGTCTGTTCCCGGTCCCAGGGACAGCCGCCGGGTGCGCGCAGCCGCGCCATGATCGCGACCAGACGCTCGAAGCTTTCTCCAACGGAAGGTTGAGCGGGCCGGTTGTCAGTGGGCAGATCCATCTTGCGGGGGGAAACGTTAAGTTTAACATACGGGCAATCCTGTCCATCGGAAGGCGAGTGGCGCCGCCGCGCGGGCGTTACACTGGCGGACAAGATGACCGCGCAACAACTGGTTGAATCGCTGGAACAGGCCCGGCTGCAATTCGGCGCGGGTCAGGAAGAATCGCTGCGGCGGCTGCTGGACGATCTGGCTGACGCGCGGATTGAGGATGCGGCTCTGCTGGCCCGGCTGCACGAGGCGCTCTTGTTCGTTCGCGCCTACCCGGCGTCGGCGTCGATGCTCGAACGCGCGGAAGCGGAGCTGGCCGGCTTCGCGGCGCGTGTGCGATTGGTCGATGCCACCGAGCTCGAAGAACCCGAGATCTCCGGCATCGCCGGGACCGGATTGACTGCCGTCTTCACCCACGGCGTCGCGAGGCATCTGGCCCAGCGGCACGCTCCGCATGCGCGGATCGAGTGGGACGCCTGCGATGAGGACACACCCTGGTTTACACTGCTGCCGCACTTGATTCCGGCGCTCGAAGAGGACGCCGCGGTGGAGGCCAATGTGCCCTACCGCGAGTGGGTGGCCGCCGCGGCTCGCGGCGAGTCAGAGTTGCTGTGGCTGATGCGCGCACTCGAGAAGCGCTTCCGCAATGCACGCGAGCGCTGCGATCGCTACGACGCACTGGTTCTGCCGGTGCGCTGGGATCTGGGTGAAAGCGCGGCATCGCGAACGCTCATGCGGCTCCCGATGAGGTCGCCGTTTCTTCACAACGCGCCGCTCGTCCGCCGCGCGGAAGTCTCTTTTTCGGAGATCCCGCGGTTGGCTGCTCTGTCCGAACGCAAGCTGGGCAAGGAAGAGGGCGAGGCGATGCTGAGGCTGGCTCTTGACACCTCGGCGGCGCGCTACCGCCAGCTACTCGGCTTCACCTACGGTGATCCGCGGTCGGTCGTGGAAGTAGATGCCGGGCGCGGGATCGCGTTCTATTTCTCGCGGGTGCTGGCCGCGCGGAGGTTGCCGCTGCGGGATTACCTGGCGGCGACGATCTGGAAAAACGGCGTGCCGATCGGCTACTTCGAAGGCCTCCTCACGGCCGACCGCATGGAGGTGGGCTTCAACATCTACTACGGTTTTCGCGACGGGGAGACGGCTTGGCTGTATCGCCAATTGCTCGCCGCCTGTTACCAGCGCACCGCCGCGCGGTACTACGTTCTCGATCCCTACCAGATCGGGCACGGGAACGCCGAAGCGATCGCTTCGGGCGCCTTCTGGTTCTACCGCAAACTCGGCTTCCGCTCGATGGATGAAGCCGCGCGCCAGTTGACCGCGCGCGAGGAGCGGCGCATCGCGGCGCAGCCCGGCTACCGCTCGCCCGCGCACGTGCTGCGGCGCCTGGTGCGGCATCCGATGGTCTTTGAAATACCCGGCGTCACGCCGGGCTTCTGGGACGGCTTCAGCGTGCGCAGCCTCGGTCTGCGCATCGCGCGCGCAAGGCCCGGCGCGCTAAATCGTGCGAAGGAACAACTGCGGCGCGGCCGGCGCGATCCGCGAATCTTACGGACATTCCGCGATGCCGGACAAGGCGCCGCCTGAGGCGATTTCCGCGCTGTGGCAACGTCGCGTCCGGCGTTTCACTGCAACGAAAACGCAAGAGCGGCTTACGCAATGGCCGCCGCGATCCACTGGCGCTTGATCCCAACGTCTGCGATTCTACGCGACGCCGAGGGCTTTGGCCGTCTTGCGAATGTCGTCGGGCTCGACAGCGATGAGCGCGCCGAAGCGGCCCGCGCCGGCGCATAAGGCATGCATGGAAGTCACGTTGATGCCCGCGTCCGCCAATTTGCACATCAATTCGGCGATGACCCCGGGGCGGTCCGTGCCCGTTGCCAGGAACGCTCTGTGCTTCTTGCCCAGAGTGATGCCGGCCTTCTTCGCAGCGGCGCCGACTCCCGGCGTTTTCTCTTTCAGCACGAAAATGATCTCGGCGTTCCAGGCCGTTTTCCAATAGCCCAAGAAGCCCATGAAATTCATGCCCGCGTCTTTGAAAGCCGTCAGAATCCGAGCGCCTTCTCCGGCCTTGTGAGGGATCACTGCCACGTAATACTCGACGATTGAAATCTCGTCAGCCATTGCCGCTCTCCTTACCAACAGCCTAGTCCAAACCCCAACCAACCTCATTCCAAACAAAGTCCCGTAGACCTGGTTTATGCCATTTGGGGGTAAGGCCGTGGGAAGATCCCGCCGGCGCCCCTTCAACATGCGGCGCCAAGAGTGAAACCGCGGCAGCCCGGAGCGCCCTCGTTCGCCGCGGCTCCGTCAGCGTCTTACGACAGGTACTCCTTCGCGTTAGCCGGCATGGAGAGCAGCACGTTGCGGTCGGGCAACGATGCTCTCAGCATCTCGAGTTCGTTGGCCCCGGCGACCAGCGGCAGCGCCACTTGTCCGCCTCCGGCCGCCGAGCGGCACAGGCCCATCGTGATTTCGAAGCCCTTGTACGCGCTTTCGAAGTTGCACGGGTGCACCTGTTTCGGGTCGTCCAGCCAGTCAGCCATCTGTTGGATATAGGGCGGCATGTCCAGCTCATAATTCATGCAGCCCTCGCCGGAGTAGGCCCCGTGTTTGGTCACGGCGCGCCATCCGCCGCCGGTGAGCACCTCGGCAAAGCCCTCGCTGCCTTGCGCTCCGATCCGGCACTTGCGCCACCAGTAGTCCACTTCGGGCACATCCGGCGCGCCGGCGCCGCATTCCACCACGCCGCGAACACCGTTCGCGAATTGAATGAACCCGCCGATGTAGTCCGGCGAAGGATGGGCGTCGGCCAGCTTCCCGCGGCCCGCGGCCTGCGCCATCACCCACTCCGCTTCGGCTTCGCCGTTGAACCAGCGCATGTAGTCCACCAGGTGGGACAGCATGTGCATCATCCAGCCGGTCGCGGTTCCGTAAACTGTGTGCACATGCCCCAGCGCCCCACTGGCGATCACTTGCTTCACCGCCTGGTAGTGCGCCCCGTAGCGATGTTGATGGCTCACCACGGCCTTCACGCCGCTGGACGCCAGCAGATCGCGAACTTCGAATCCTTCCGTGCTCGAAAGCGCGACCGGCTTCTCCATCGCGATCAGCCGTGCGCCGCTTTCAATCCCGATCCGGATCATCGCGGCGCGCACCGTCGGCATCGTGCAGAAGCAGAAGACATCCGGCTGGACGGCCTCCGCCACCTCGCGCGCATCGTTCGACTTCACCGCGACCCCGAGTTTGGCGGCCGCGGCCTCCAGACGCGTAGGGTCGATATCGCAGATGCCCGCGACCTCGAAACGGCCGTTGGCCTTGAAAGTCAGCGGCATGGTGCATGCCGCGCTTGCCCATGCCGACGACGACAACTTTATATTTCTTGTCCATGTCCTACCCCGCGTGCCGGTCCCAATCGAGCACTTTCTCAATCGTGTAATCCACTTCCTGCTCCGTCAATTCGGGGAACATCGGCAGGGAGATGCAGGTGGCCGCATTGCGCTCGGAGTTGGGAACGGGGCCGGCGACGCGTGCTTGTTTGCCCCACGCATAACCTTCCTGCTGATGAATCGCGATCGGGTAGTGGCACTTGGCGTCGATACCGTTCTTGTTGAGGAAAGCCAGCAGTTCGTCGCGGTGCTTCGCCTGCAAAGTTTCGATGACATAGAGATGGAAAACGTGCCGGTATCCAGGCACCGCATAGGGCAGTGTGAAGCTCTTTGCGCCTGCCAGACCGGCCGTGTACCGGGCGGCCCACTTGCGACGATTGTCGTTCCACTCGTCGATGTGCTTCAGCTTGGCGCTCAGTACCGCGGCGTGCAGATCGTCCAGGCGGCTATTGAATCCGTAGCTGTGGCACGACCGTTTTTCCGAGCCGTGGTTGCGCATCCTGCGGACCTCGCGGTCCACGTTCTCATGATTCGTGACCACCGCGCCGCCGTCGCCGAAGCAGCCCAAGTTCTTCTGGATGATGAAGCTCGTGCAGACCGCGTCGCTCAGTTCGCCGATCTTGAAGCCATTGCCCGCGGCCCCGATCGCCTGCGCATTGTCCTCGATCACCAGCAGCTTGTGCTTGTCCGCGATTTTGCGCAGAGCCGCCATGTCGGCGCACTGTCCATACAGGTGCACCGGCACCAGGGCCTTGGTCCGCGGCGTGATCGCCGCCTCGATCTTGGCCGGATCGATGCAATTCGTCTTCGCATCCGAGTCTACGAAAACGGCCGTGGCGCCCGCGATCCAGATCGCTTCCGCGGTCGCGAAAAACGTATTGGTGGTCGTGATGCACTCGTCGCCCGGTCCGATTCCCAGGGCCATGAAGGAAAGCCACAGCGCATCCGTGCCGTTGCCGACGCCGATGGCGTACTTCATTCCGTGGTACTCCGCCAGCTCTTTTTCGAAGCGCTTCAGCGCCGGCCCCATTACATAATTGCCGCTCTCCAGCACCTGCTGCATGTTGGCGTCGATTTCCGCCTTGATGTTGTGGTACTGCCGTACATGCCCGTAAAATGACACTGTCATCGCGAATGATCTCCTTGTTGTGTGCCTCGGAATTCCTCGCCCGCCCATCGGCTCGGCGGGCACTCCGGGAACCTGGTCGGCGCACCGCTTCGGCACGCCGTCTGTATTGCCTCTAACATACCTCAGAAGATGCGCAGGTGTGAAACCCCGTCGCGATTCGGGCGCTCCGGGAATGGCGCGCGCGCCGGCCGGTGCGGGCCGGTTGCCGGTTGAACGCCCGCGCCGCCCATCGCACGGCGCTGCCGAGTCAATCTCAGCGTTTCAGTTGCCACCACTCGGATGGCCGGTGAGAATAAGATTACATGTGGGTCGCCAGCTTCCAGCCACTCGCAAGTGATACCGATGAATCTCGTCACTGAGCGTTTCTTCATCACCGGGGCCACGGGCTTCGTCGGCGCGGCGCTGGCCCGCCGGCTGGCCGCGCTGGGCTGTGAGATCCATGCGCTGGTCCGGCCGGACGCATCGAAGTGGAGGCTCGCCGGCATCGAGAACAGAATTCAATTTCACACCGGCGATCTGACCGCTGCGGAGAGACTACGGGAGATCGTCGCCTCCATCGATCCCAGCGTCATCTACCACCTCGCCGTGCACGGAGCGTACCCGCACGAGACCGACGCCGATCGGGTGATTCTGACCAACGTTTTCGGCACCTGGAATCTGCTCAAAGCCTGCGCCGATCTGAATTACAAACTTTTTGTCAACACCGGCAGTTCTTCCGAATACGGCGCCAAGCAGTTCGCCATGCGCGAGACTGACCTGCCCGAGCCCAGCAGTTACTACGCCGTCGCGAAATGTGCCCAAACGCTCGTCTGCGCGCATACGGCGCGCGCGGAGCAGCGGCCCATCTGCACTCTCCGGCTCTTCTCCGCCTATGGTCCGTATGAGGCTCCGACGAGGCTGATTCCCACGCTCGTCACTCGCTGCCTGCGCGGCGAGGAACTCGACCTGGTCACGCCCGGCACGGCCCGCGACTTTATATATGTGGACGACGTCGTCAACGCCTACTTGCAGGTCGGGCAGCTCAGCCTGCAGCGCGGCGAGACGTTCAATATCGGCACCGGCACTCAGTCCACCATGCGCGATGTCGTGCGCGCCGTAATGGATGCCACGGACGTGCGCGCCAAGCTGAACTGGGGACGTTTGCCGCCCCGGCCCTGGGACACTGAAACCTGGGTTGCGGATCCGAGTAAGGCCCGCCAGAGCCTGCGCTGGCACGCCGCCACGTCTCTGACCGATGGCATCCGCAAGACCGTCGAGTGGGGCAAGGAGAATCCTGGCGCGTGGGCCCGGCAATGAAGATGGTGCACACGCTGTGCGCCATTTGCGGCACTGACCGCTGGGATCGGCTGCTCTATCCCGAATCGCTCGGCGATCAGGCGGCGACCGCCCAGCGTTTCTCCGCGCGCCGCACGCCCGATCGCGTACATTATCGGATCGTCCGCTGCGGCCACTGCGGCCTTATCCGCTCCGACCCGATTCTGTCCGCGGACGCGCTGCTGACGTTGTATCGCGGCAGTCATTTCGACCATCCCGTGGAATCCCAGTTTGCCGCGGAAACCTACGCCCGCTACGCCGCCGCGGTTCTCGACGAGTTGCCCGATCGCGATTCGCTTCTGGAGATCGGTTGCGGCAACGGTGCATTCTTGCAGCGCGCGCTGGATCTGGGATTTGCCGAAGTGACAGGCGTCGAGCCGAGCCTGCAGTCGATCGAGTGCGCCCCGGCTGGCGTCCGTGAGCGGATACTGAATGAAGGCTTCCGTGACGGCCAGTTCCGCCCGGGTTCGTTTTCCATGGTTTGCGGGTTCCAGGTCCTCGACCATCTGGCGCGTCCGGCCGCGGCCGTTGACGCGTGCTTGAAAGTTCTTAAACCCGGCGGCGTCGCCTTTTTTTTGAATCACGATGCCGGAGCGTGGACCAATCGCCTGCTCGGCGGCCACAGTCCGATCATTGATATTGAGCACATTTACCTGTTTGATCGAAAAACAATTTCGATGCTTTTTGAATCGGCTGGATTCGACGTGTTGCGCACATTCCGGGTCGTAGACCGTCATCCGCTGGCCTATTGGCTGCGGCTGGCTCCGCTGCCCGCTTGGTGCTCGAAGCCGCTCGGCGGCATCTTGAATCGCGTGGGTCTGGGTGGGCTTCCCGTCGCCTGGAAGGCGGGCAACCTGGCCATCGTCGCGCGCCGGAAACCGGAGGCCGGCGACTGATGGCTGGCACCTATGCTGGCATCGCCGCAGCCGCTCGCCAGATCCGAATTCGCGTCCTTGAGATGGCTCACGCGGCCCACACGCCGCACGTCGGTTCGGCGCTTTCCTGCGCCGACATCGTCGCCGCTCTCTACTTCCGCGTCTTGCGAATCGATCCCCGCTCGCCTGGCGATGAGCACCGCGATCGCTTCCTGCTGAGCAAGGGCCACGGCTGCACGGCGCTCTACGCGGCGCTGGCTTTGCGCGGCTTCTGCGACCCGACGGTGTTGGAGGAATACGCGTGCGATGGCGGCCGCCTGCCCGAGCATCCCGCGCCGCACTGCTTGCCCGGCATCGAATTCGCATCCGGCTCGCTCGGCCACGGCCTCGCCGTCGGCGCGGGCCTGGCTCTCTCGGCCCGGCTGCGCGGCCTGGATTTCCGGGTCTTCGTTCTGTTGAGCGACGGCGAGTGCTACGAGGGCAGCGTATGGGAAGCCGCGACTTTCGCCGCCTCCCAGAAGTTGGGCTCGCTGACCGCGATCGTGGACTTCAATCAATGGTCGGCCAGTTCCCGCACCGCGCCGGCGCTCGAGCCTCTGGCAGCGAAGTGGAAGAGCTTCGGCTGGGCCGTCAAGGAAATTGATGGACACGATCCGCGCGCCATTGTGCGGGCTCTTGCGGCCCAGCCCGATGCCCGGCAAAGGCCCCACGTCATCGTGGCCCACACCGTCAAGGGCAAGGGCGTCTCATTCATGGAAGATGAGCTAGAATGGCACTACCGTCCGCCCAGTGCGGACGATCTCGAGCGCGCCCTGGCTGAGTTGCTGCCATGAGAGATGCCTTTGTCGCGGCGCTGTCGGAACTGGCGAGAGCCGATGACCGCGTGGTCTTCCTGACCGCCGATCTCGGCTTCAAGATCTTCGACCAGTTCAAGCTCGAATTCGGCGCCCGGTTCATGGATCTGGGAGTGGCGGAAGCGACGATGATCGGCACGGCGGCGGGCCTGGCTCTCGGCGGAATGCGACCATTCGTCTACTCCATCGCGCCCTTCGCCACGCTGCGCTGCCTGGAACAAATTCGCGACGATTTGTGTTATCACTCGTTGCCCGTGTCCATCGTCGGCGTCGGCGGGGGCTACAGCTACGGCCACAACGGCGCGACGCACCACGCTCTGGAAGACATCGCCGTCATGCGCGCCCTGCCCGGAATGACCGTCGTCTGTCCCGGCGATCCCGTGGAAACCGCGGCCGCCGTGCGCGCCAGCCTGGACCTCCCAGGGCCGATGTATCTCCGCCTGGGCCGTACCGGCGAGCCACGCGTGCACGCCAACGCCGATCGTTTCCGGATTGGAGAAGCCATCACGGTCGTCGATGGTGCCGACTGTTCCATCGTCGCTACCGGCGCAATTTTGAGCGTCGCGCTCGAGGCCGCCGCCATTCTCCGCGCCGCCGGCATCGGCTGCCGCGTGCTCAGTATGCACACCGTGAAGCCGCTCGATACGCGCGCCCTGGAACTCTGCGCCGCGGATGGGCGCTTGCTCGTCACTATCGAAGAACACAGCTCCATCGGCGGTCTGGGCGGCGCCGTGGCCGAGTGGCTGGCCGCCAGCCGCCTCGCTTCTCCGCTCCTGTCATTGAACGCCGGCGATTCGTTCGCCCAGTCCACCGGCAGCCAGCAATTTCATCGCGCGGACCGCGGCCTGACCGCGGAACAAGTCAGCGCCAGGATCCTCGCGGCTCTCGAAAATTCCACACCATGCTGCAGCAGAAATCCATCTCAGTCGTAGTCGCCTGCTACGCCGACGGCGGCAATGTGCGCGAGATGCACCGCCGCCTGACCGCCGTCCTGCCGGCGTTAACTCCGGACTACGAGATCATCTTCGTCAACGACGCCAGCCCCGACAACGCCGAGGAGTTGCTCGTCGAAATCGCCGCCGCCGATCCGCGCGTCACCGTGGTCTCGCACACGCGCAACTTCGGTTCCCAGATGGCCTTCACTTCCGGCCTGCGGCAATCCCTCGGCGACGGCGTCGTGCTGATGGATGGAGATTTGCAGGATCCTCCCGAGGCGATTCCCGCTCTGGTTACGCAGTGGACGCAGGGTTACGACGTCGTCTACGGCGTCCGCACCCGGCGCGCCGAACGCTTCCCGATGCAAATCGCCCGCAAATTGTTTTATCGCATTTACCGCCGGCTCTCTTACATCGACGTGCCTCTGGACGCTGGCGACTTCTCCATCATGAGCCGCCGCGTCGTCAACTGCCTCCTGCTGCTGCCCGAGCGCGACCGTTTCGTGCGCGGCCTGCGCAGTTGGGTCGGCTTCCGCCAGACCGGCGTGGAATACGTCCGCGCCCCGCGCTTCGCCGGAGAGTCAACCAATTCCTTCCTCGACAACTTCCGTTGGGCCCGGCGCGGCATCGTCTCGTTTTCCTATAAGCCGCTGGAGTTGATTTCCATCCTCGCGCTCGTCTTCACGGTGCTGGCTTGCGTGGCCGTGGCGGCTTACGTCGTGCTCTACTTCGTCAAGGGCGACGCGCCCCCCGGCTACCTGACCATGCTGGTCGCGATTCTGGTTCTCGGCGCAGTCCAACTCATTTGTCTCGGTGTCGTCGCCGACTACCTCGGCCGCATCTTCGAGGAAGTGAAACAGCGCCCGCAGTACCTCGTTCGCAGCGTTGTTAACGATCATCGCTCCCCTTCCGCGCCTCTGGAGAATTGATTTGAAAGCGAAATGGTTCGCCGTCACGATCGCCGTCTACCTGTTCGTACTGAAGTTTGTTTTTCCCGGCTACATCCGGCCTTTTTCTCCGCATCACAATGATTTCTACATCCCTCCCGGTCTGGCCTTCGACGAGTTCTCCCTCTGGCAGCACCTGCATTTCCCCCGCCCGGCCGCATTCTTCCTGGTGGAATGGGCCGGACTCCTAGGCCTGAAAGGCTGGATCCTGGTCTTTATCGCGATCGCGTTGCTGAACGTCTTTGCCGTCATCCGGCTCTCGGAACGGCTGGCGGGCCGGGAAGCGTATCCGCCCTGGGTGCTGCTCTACCTGCTCCTGGTTCTGGCGCAACCCTGCTTCTACATGGACTACGTGCACGACGCCGGCGCCACCGCGTCGTTGCTCTATATCCTGCTGGCCATGCACGCCTGGCTTTCCTTCAAGGAAACCGGCCGCAAACGTTATCTCGGTTTTTGTTTTATCCTGTTTCTCCTCACCTGGTTGACCAAGGAGACTTACTTTCTTTCGGCGCTCGTATTCTGGGGTGTCGAAACCATTCGGACCAGGGACAAACTCCGCCGCGCGGCGCTGCTGACGCTCGGCGCTCTCGCCGCCACGTTCGCCGTGGGGTTGCTGCAAAGCGTATTTTCGATTAACCCGTTTTTCAGCGCCCATTCGAGCCCGTCGAGTCCCTACTACATCAGCTTCGCCGCCGATTCGGTCCTGCGTTCCTATGCCAAGTTGCTCCTGGCTCTCTTCACGCCGGTCAGCCTGGGCATCGTCCTCATCGCGCTCTGCACTGTCTGGCGCAACCGCTCGGCGCTGCTCTATGGCGCGGCGTTATTCGTGGCCGGACTCGTGGCTTTGTTGCCCAATTCCGTTCTCCCGAATCACATCGATCTGATGTACGCCTGGACCGGCGCCTGCCTGGCTTTCTCGCCCGTGCTCTTCGTCGGCTGGCGGCCGCCGCTGCGCCTCTCCGAGCGCGCGGCCGTGCCCATTGTCGTCGCGCTGCTCCTCGGTTATGCCGCCGTGCGCGCCAATCAGCCCGGCTACGATCAGTGGAAGTGGAGTCTCGAGCAGGAGCGCAGCAACCGCAACATCGTCCGCTCTTTTGGAGTCTTGAAACAGGCCCAGGGCGGGCAGTTCCTGGTGACCGGCATCAGCGTGCCCTACTACCCCTGGGCCATCCCTTCGTTCATCCGCGCCGAGTTCGGCCCCGACCGCGATTGGACCGTCATCCAGCCGCGCGGACGCCACGCCGTCTCCAAGCCGCCCGTCACTTTCGTCGATGCCTCTCAGGTCAACATCACGCGCTTCGACCACGCTTTCGGTTACGCCGACGATGGCCACCTGCTGCGCGAGTGGAACGCCGCCCAGCTCAAACAGCTTGCCGCGGAAGGCGGCGCGGACCGCGTCCTCCAACCCGCCTTGATCGAACCGCTCGACTCTCTGGCCAAGGACCCGGCCAACTGGTTCTACCTGATGGAGGTCGGCAAGATCTATTCCGATTGGGGCAAGCTCGACCAGGCCGAGCGCTACCTCGCCCGCTCCTGTGAGGTCAACTCAAGCCGCAATCCCTATCCGCCCTACTTCTACGGCACCGTGGAAGACGCGCTTGGCAAAACCGCCGTCGCCATCGGTCTGTTCGAGCAGGCCATCGAGATGGATACCAAGCCCGGCAACCCCGCTTTCCCTGAAGCCCTGCGCCTGGCCCGCGCTAAACTCCATCCCTGAGGTGCCTGGCCTAAGCGGCTTCCTTAAGGGGACAGCGGTGAGGGATGAAGCTACCGGTTCAGCCGGAAGCAATAAAAACAGACATCGGTCGCGCAAGCGAAATCAGCACATCGCGGGCATTTTTGAGAGAGTTCAATTCGCCGCCGACGCCCTGCCACGCGCTCGCGCGCCGGTCCGAATCCAGTGCCGGGGAAAGCCTACCGGACCACGCGCTGCACGCGGTAATCGGGCGCGCCGAACATCTTCACGATGGTGCACATCTCGAACAGCCGCGAGCGCGCGCGAACGCCGATTTGCTCCGCCAGCGTCTTGCGCAGGTCGTACCTGGCGGCGCCTTCGCTCAGCCGCACGGCGTCCTTGCCGCCCATCTCTTCGTCCGGCAGGTTGGTGGTCGCGATCAGCGGTTTGCGGTGGTTGCAGCGGTGGGTGATGAGGCCGGTCACCACGTCCTCCACCCAGTCGCTCGAACGGTACGCGCCCAGGTCGTCGAGCAGCAGGATCTCGGCGTCCAGCGCCGACTGGTAGGCGTCCTTGTTCGAGCCGCGCGTCTCCGGATCGTAGCTCGCGCGGATCCGTTCGAGCAGCGTCTGGTAGTCCCAGAAGACCGCGTCGAAACCCTTCTCGATGAGCTTGCGCACCGTCGCCACGGCCAGGTGCGTCTTGCCGCAGCCGGCATCGCCCGCAAACAGCAATCCGGGCTTGATGGCGTGCGGAAACTCGTTGGCGTAACCGGCGGCGGTGGTCATCGCCTGCTGCAGGATGCGGTGCGCCACGTGGTGCGCGTTCGCGTCCGGCACACTGAAATTGTCAAAGCAATCGTTCAGGTAATTGGGTGGAATGCCGGACTGCTCCCAAACGATGCCGGGTCGCCCGACGCGCGTGCAGTCACAGCGCCGGCCCGAGGAGACGCCGTCGCGCTCGGTGATCACCCAGCCGCTCCCGCCGCACTGCGCGCATTGCTCCGTGGCCATGATCGCCTTTGCCTTAGGATTGTACCAAGCATCTGGGTGATCCGAGCTTCCAAACCGCTTGCGAACTTCCGCATGCGCCGCACGGCGCGCGCGATTTCACCGTGAAGACCCCGTGTTTGCGCGGCAAAAACACCATTTTTCTCGCCACCGTGTATCTATGGTTTTCTAAAGGACTTATTGAGAATACCCGCGTGTTTCACCGGTACTGGAAATCACGCTATTCCGGCTGCGTTTTGGGCTGTTTTCAGCGGTCGGAGACGCGCACAGTGTAGCGCAGCGTGAGCGGTTGGCCGGGGGCCAACGTGACGGAGTCGCGGGCGGGCGTTTTGCCGGGGTAGGCCGCTCCCAGGAAGCCGTAGTGGCGCAGGAGCATTTGTGGCGTGCCGCCGGGGTTGGAGGGGTCGTTGTCGATGCGCAGGGCGGCGCGATGGCCGTTGTAGAGGGCTTCCAATTCAGCCCAGGAATGGGGATTCAGGTCCTGGTCGCCGTCCGAGTCGCCGGCCTCGGTGCGAATGACGGTCTCGTCGCGGGGCGCGAAGCGGATGTTCAGGCCGCCGTAACTTTTGGGGGCTTCGTGGGAGCCCTTGAGGGTGATGGGCGCGTCGAGTGCGGTGAGAGTCAAGGCGACTTCCATGCTGCGGTCGCGGCCGTCGGAGGCGTGAATCACGTAGCGCTCGTGAAGCGTGGCGATGCGCTTGCCGTTCGCGACCCAGACGTTATCGACATTCAAAGTGGCGAGCTGACCGGAGTCCGCGGTCGCGGTGCTGTGGGCGGTGTTCTCCACTTTGAGCCCCTCGACCGACCAGCCATCTACCACCACGCCTGCCGACTCGACATAGGGCCAGGCCCAGAACAGGCCGCGGTGGTGCGGGTGGTCCTTGGGAAAATCGTCCAGCACGGAGACGCCGGCGGGCGTCCACAACGGGTAGACGTAACAGCAGCGCGCGAGCTTGGCGGGCGCGCCGGGCGCAAGCAGGGTCGCGTAGTTGTAACGCAGGACGGGCTGAGCGCCCGCGCGCAACTCATCGTAGGCGGCGGGGGAGCCGGATTGGGTCCACGTCAGGGGTTCGCCCGCGCGCAGGAGGCAGGCGAGAGCGGCGATCAAGAAGAGCTTAGCCATGGCTGGCGTCCCTCACTTTCTGCTCATCGACTTCGACGCCCAGGCCGGGGCCTTGCGGCACGCGCAGAGCGCCGTCTTCGAGGACAAAAGGCGTCTTCAGAAACGATCCGCGCAGGAACTGCAGACCGTTCAAGGCGGCCGGATATTTCAACCCGTAGGCGCCGAACAGGATCAACGACGCGGCCAGACTGACGTCCGGATCGGTGAGCCCGCTGCCGAGAAACAGCATGTGCTCGCGCTCGAGGATTTCGGTTTGCCAGCGTGCATCATACAGGCCGGCAGTGCGCGCGGGCTTCATGGCGACGCCGTCGAGCAAGCCCAGGCGGATGAATTCCTCGAGCTCGACGTGCGACACCACGCCTTCGTCCATGAGGATGGGCAGCGCGCTCTGGCGCTTGACGGCCGCGAAGCCGCTGAGGAGGTTGGCGGCGACGGGCTGCTCGAAGACGTCCACGCCGGCGTCCTTCAACTTGGGCGCGACGGCTAGCGCGGTTTCCGTATCGTAGCCGCCATTGGCATCCGCCCAGAGGAAGGTCTTCGGAGCCAGACGGCGCACGGTGCGGGCGAGTTCCACGTCGAACTTCGTGTCGGGCGAGACCTTGATGTTGAAGTGGCCATAGCCGCGGCGCCGGCCTTCCTCGACGGAGGCTTCGGCTTCGGCCAGGGTGTGCGTGTTCACGGTCCAACTGAGGGGGATGCGGTCGAGTGGTTTGCGTCCCCAAAGCTCGGGCAGGCTCTTGCCGGCGAGCTTGCCGATGAGGTCATAGAGCGCGAGGTCGAGGCCCGCCTTGGTGATGGGCATGCCAGTGGAGAAGGAGGGCGCGATGGCCTTGTCCATGGCCGCGTGGGCGGCGGCGATGTCGGTGGGATTGGCGCCGATGAGCACGGGGGCGAGGTAGTGGCGGAGGGTGTGGGCCGCGGCTTCGGGCGTCTCGTAGCTCCAGGTCGGGATGGGCACGCTCTGGCCCCAGCCGGTGAGCCCGTTTTCAAGCGTGACCTTCACAAAAACGGCGGGGCGGAAGGGGCGCGGGAGGAACTTGAAAAAACTCGTGACGGCGTATTCGACGGGGAAGATTTCGATCTTCGCGATGGGCGGAGCGTGTGTTACGGGGCTCGTCATGAGCGGCGGCAGCGCGGCGTTGACGGCCATGAATTCGCGCCGGGTCATAGCATTTCGAGGCGCTGCGGGTCGAAGCCGATACGGCGGCCGCTTTCCAAAGCCGCGGCCGCCATGCAGTCGGCGACGGCGTGGGAGAAGCCGGCCTGGATATCGGCGCGCGGCGTCTCGCGGGTGCGGATGCAGTGCAGGAAATTCTCGAGGTGCGAGTCGATGGGGAGCTTTTCGATCTGCACCGGTTCGAGCAGCCGGTCGGGCATGCTGCTGCCGACGCCGGTGATGGTCATGGCCTCGCCGTCGAACGTGCCGCGGGTGCCGAACCACAGGTTGCGGGTGCCGGCGCTGTTGGTGAGCGACATGGCGAAGGAGACCAGGCACTGCTTGGGATATTCGAGCAGGGCGTGAAAAACGTCGGAGGTCTGACGGCCGTCGTTCCACAGATAGACGCCGCCGAGGGCGACCGCGGAGCGGGGATAGGGATCGTCGAGAAACCAGGCGGCGAGGTCGATGAAGTGGCTCATCCACAGGCCCGGAATGCCATTCGAGGTGGGGCGGAACAACTGCCATTCGCGCCAGTGCGGCAGGTCGCGGGGCACGTTGCTGCCAAAGGCGAAGGCGTCCCAGTCGATTTGCGAGGCGTCAACCTGGCTGTAATCGCGGCGCCAGCGGGGCTCCTGAAAATTCATCTGCAGATCGACGCGCGTGAGTTTGCCGAGGACGCCCCCGCGGAGCAGTTTGGCGATGGCGATGAGGCCCGGATCGCTGCGGCGCTGGGTGCCGATCTGGACCACCTGGCGGGACTGCTTCACGGCCCGGTAGGCGGCTTTGGCTTCGGCGAAGTCGGTGGCCATCGGCTTCTCGCAGTAGGCGTCCTTACCCGCTTCCACAGCTTCTTTGAGAATGCGGGCGTGGGTGAAGTCGGGAGTCGTGATGATGACCGCTTCGACGTCCTTGTTGGCGAGTACTTCCTGATAGCGCGAGGTGAGCGCGGGCGATTTCCCGGACACCTTCTGGACGGCCGCCGCGGCTTTGTCGCGGGCTACGCTCCAGACGTCGCAAACGGCCACCACCTGCGCGACAGAGGCGAGCGTAGCGAGCTCGTTGAGATGGTCAGTGCCGCGTCCGCCGGCGCCGAGCAAGCCGATGCGGACCGGATCACCGGCGGCGGCGCGCGCGGACAAGGGCAGGGAGGCCAGGGCGGCGGCTCCCAGGAAATCACGCCGGGTGGCGCTGGTCATATTCAACCTCCTAAACGGAAGTGCGCGAATGCTCGGGCGAAGCGGCGCGGCCGGGCGCGCTAAGCTTTGTAGCCCATGCCGGCGAGGACGCCGCGCATGTAGGCGAAGCTCTTCACCATACCGGGTAGCGGCGCGGTCTCGTCGATTTCGTACTCGAGCATGACCTGGCCCTTGAATCCGATCGCGATCAGAGCTTTGAAAATCCCGGGAATCGGCATCTTGCCGTCGCCTACAGGACACCCGCTGTTGTCGCTTCCGAAGTCGGTCAGGTCCTTGATGTGCATGTCGAGAAGGCGCGGGCCGGCGGCTTTGATCGCTGCCGGCACGTCGGCGCCGGCGCGCACGGCGTGGCCGCAGTCGATGCATAGGCCGATGCGCGGGTCGAGGGTCTTGATGGCCTTCAGCACGTCAAACGGCGACGGAAAGTTCTTGTCCTCGGGACCATGGTTGTGGATCGCGACCTTGATGTTGTATTCCTTGACGAACTTCTCGAGGCGCGGCAGGACAGCCGCGCTGGGCATGCCGATGATCAGCGGGATGCCGGCAGTCTTGACGTACTCGAACTTGGCGCGGATGTCGGCGTCGTCATCCTTGTTGAAGGCAATCACGCCCGCGCCGGTGATAGTGAGGCCGGCCTGGCGGAATTCGGCGGCGGCGCGGCGGGTCTCGTCGGGCGGAGTCATGGGGAGGTGCATGTCCTTGAGATTGATGAGGGGCACCTTCAACGCCTTCATAAACTCGATGACCTGCGCGCGATTGAACTTGCGGAAGGAGTAACTGGCGACGCCGAGGCGGACCGGCGAGACGGGGGCGTCAGCGGGGGCTGCGACAAGGCGCGCGGCAGGGACCGCGGAGGCGGCGGCGAGCGCGGTGGCCTGACTCAGGAAATTACGGCGGGTTGCGGTGAACATGCCTCGATCTTATAACTTCCACGGCGTTGGCCGAGGCGTTTATTCAGGATTGCGAGGAGCGGCGATCGGTGGCGGAAGGTGGGAACGTACGACGCCGGATTGGAGGATCGCGCTGAGGATAGGTGATTAGCGCGTGCAGTGCTCGCACGAGTTTTCTGTGGGCGGCCATGCGTGGGGTATAACTCCTCTGGTAGCATAGAGTTAAGATGGCACAGGTGCTTGAAGGCAAGAGCGTCAACCAGCAGATTCTGGACGAGTTGAAGCCGCGCATTGCGGCGCTGGCGGCGCGTGGGCGGGCGCCCGGGCTGACGGTGATTCTGGCGGGCGACCATCCGGCCAGCGAGATCTACGTGCGCAACAAAGTGAAAACGTGCCGGGAACTGGGCATGCTCAGTGAGGAGATCCGGTTGCCGGCGACGGTCACGACGGCGGAGATTCTGGCGCGCATTGACGAGCTGAACAAACGCCCGGAGATCGACGGGATCCTGGTGCAGATGCCGGTGCCGCCGCAGGTGGACAGCCGCGCCGTGCTGCTGGCCGTCGACCCGGCCAAGGACGTGGACGGTTTTCATCCCTTCAATGTCGGGCAACTGGTGGCCAACGCGCCGGCGCCGCGCTCGTGCACGCCGGCGGGAGTGATGGAGATTCTGCGGCACTACGGTATCGATGTAAAGGGCATGCACGCGGTGGTGGTGGGGCGGAGCGACATTGTGGGCAAACCGATGGCGCTGATGCTGCTGCACCAGAATGCGACGGTAACTATTTGCCATTCGCGCACGCGGGATCTAAAGTCCGTGTGCCAAAGTGCCGATCTATTGGTTGCGGCCATCGGTAAGCCCGCCTATCTCAACCGGGAACATATCCGCCCGGGCGCCGTTGTAGTGGATGTGGGCATTAACCGAATTACGGACCGCCAGGAGGTGGAACGGATCTTCCGCGGAAGCGAATCGCGGCTGGCGACTTTTGATCGCAGGGGCGAAGTGCTGGTGGGCGACGCGGATCCTATCGACACGGCCGAGTTGGCCTCTGCTTACACGCCGGTGCCGGGTGGCGTGGGGCTGCTGACCATCGCCATGCTGATGAAGAACACGGTGGAGGCGGCAGAACGGCGGATGGGGGCGGGCGCCAGGCCCGGCAATTAAGGACAGGCACGAGAGCGAAGCGTAGAAGATGCTGCGAGTGGGTCTGACAGGCGGCCTCGCCACGGGCAAGAGTTTCGTCGGCGCAGTGCTCGAGGAACTGGGTTGCCGCGTGCTGAAGGCGGACGAACTCGGCCATGCCGTGCTTGAGCCGGGCGGGGAAGCCTACGCACCGGTCATCGAAAGTTTCGGACGCGAGATTCTCGACGACGCTGGCCGCATTGACAGGAAGCGGCTGGCAGCGATCGTTTTCAACGACGCCGGTAAGCTGCAGTTGTTGAATTCATTTGTGCACCCGGCGGTGGTCGAGCGCGAGGATGCGTGGATGCAGCAAGTGGAAGACGCCGATCCGTCGGCTATCGCGGTGGTCGAGGCGGCCATCCTCATTGAGACGGGCAGCTACAGGCGCTTTCACAAGCTGGTGCTGGCGCTGTGCAGCGAAGCGCAGCAGATTGAGCGGGCCATGGCGCGGGATGGGACGCCGCGCGAGCTGGTGATCGAACGATTGCGGCGGCAGATGCCGCTGGAGGAGAAAAGAAAGTTTGCAGATTACGTGATTGACACGTCCGGGACGACGGATGACACCATCGAACAGGCGCGGCGACTGCACGAAAATCTGCGGAGCGAGAACGTATGAGTAAGAAAGCCTTTCTTCTGGCGATCCTGCTGGCCGGGGCGTTCATTGGCTGGACGAACTGGAGCAAGTGGGGCCCGCGGGCCGTACTGACCGCCACGCACGAAGCGCCGTTGTGGACCGGTCCGTCCACGGCACAGGGCGCCGGGTTGAGCAGCGACGAACTGAACAACATCGAGATTTACAAGCGGGCGCGCGAGGCGACGGTGAACATCGTCTCGACCGTGTTGCGGCGGAACTGGTTTCTGGAGGTCTTTCCCGAGAAGGAAACCGGCTCGGGCATGATCATCGACAAGCAGGGGCGCATTCTGACGAACGCGCACGTCGTCAGCGGGGGCGCGCAGTCGCTGGAGGTCACGCTGGCGGGGGGCCGGAAATACAAGGCCGAGCGCATTTACGTGGACCGGAACAGCGACATGGCGCTGATCAAGATCAATCCCAGCGAGGATCTGAGGGTGCTGCCGCTGGGCGACAGCGACAAGCTGCAGGTGGGGCAGAAAGTGCTGGCTATCGGCAATCCATTTGGATTCGACGGGACGCTGACGACGGGCATCGTCAGCTCGCTCAACCGGGATATCCACGGGGAAGGCGGGGAGACGCTGGAGAAGATGATCCAGACCGACGCGGCGATCAATCCGGGCAACTCGGGCGGGCCGCTGTTGGACAGTTCGGGCAGCGTGATCGGGATCAACACGGCGATCATCGGGCCGAGCGGGGCGAACGTAGGTATCGGTTTCGCGCTGCCGATCAATCGCGCGAAGGAGATGATCGAGGCCTACCAGTCGGGCAAGCGGTATGGGCAGGCGACGCTGGGCGTTGAGACTGTTTTCGTGCAGGGCGACCTGGCGGTCGAACTGGGTCTGCCGGAGACGGGCGGTCTGCTGGTCCAGAAGGTGATTCCGGGCTCGGCCGCCGACGAAGCGGGGCTGCGAGGGCCGCGGCGCACGGTGATCATGGGCGGCATTTATGAGGTCGGCATCGGAGGCGACCTGATCACGGCGGTGGAGGGGCAGCGGATAGAGACCCGCGACGCGTTGACGCGCCTTCTGAGCCGCAGGCGGCCGGGCGATCGAATTACAGTGAGCGTGTTCCGCAACGGCAAAGCTGTGGACGTAAAAGTGACGCTCGGCGAGGGCGGCAACCGGCTGTAGAACAGGCCGGGGCGTTCGCATTGACGCAGGCGCGAGCGTGGTGGTGCGCGCGCTCGACCGCCGAACGCACGGGTGAACAACACAGAATTGGCGAATAGCGTCTTGGCTAGAATGTGGAGACATGTCCAGACGCGAAAAAAAGCGTGCGGCGCCGGAAGGTGTCGTGCGAGTGGCTGCGCAGCCGACGGGCGGCACTTCACGCGGGCGCGGCAAGTCCGGGCCGGCCGTTTCGACGCCGCAGGGATTGAGTTCGCAGCAGACGCAGCGCAGGCTCTCCATCGCCGTACTGGTCCTGGCAGTGCTGATTTTTTACTGGATCCCACTGACGGACGCGGGCACGACGCTGCAGTGGGATGCGATCGACTACCATCTGAGCATTCAGAAATACTTTGGGGATGAGATTCGCAACGGGCGCGTTCCCTTCTGGACGGAATACGCGTACTCCGGATTTCCGTTTCTCGCCGACCCGCAGGTGGGCGCGTTTTATCCGCTGAACTGGCCGTTTTTTTTATATGGAGTCACCGCGGAGGCGCTGAAGTGGGAACTCGCACTGCACGCCCTGCTGGCGTGTGTTGGAGTTTTTCTGCTGGCGCTGGAGTGGATCGAGAGCCCGCCGTTGGCGGCGATGGCTGCGATGATGTTCGGATTCTCGGGCTTTTTCGCCGGTCACAGCTCGCATATCGGGATGTTTCAGAGCGCCGCCTGGCTGCCGTGGCTGCTATGGGGCGCGCACCGGGCGCTGGTGCGCGGGCGCAGTTTCGCTCTCATTGGCGCCGGATTGGCAGGCGCGTGCCTGGTCCTGGCGGGACACTTCCAGACGGCGCTGTACTCGTTTAGTGCCCTGTTCCTATACGCGGTTGGCGTGGCTGCAATCGGCAAGAGCTCGTGGCGGCGGGCGAGTCGAACGCTGGCTGGAATCGGGCTGCTGACGGTTCTTCTGAGCGCCGTCCAGATCCTGCCCACTTACGAACTGACGAGCCAATCGATCCGAGCCTGCACAAAGCTACGCGCAGAAAACGAGCGGCACGCTGGAGTGGCGCGCCTTCGGTACGTTGTTCGTTCCCAACATGTACGGTTCAGTGAGCGGGCACTACACCGGGCCTGTCAACAGAAGTCAGTACTACCTGTACGGCGGCATTTTACTGATCCCGCTGGCCGTTCTGGGCTGCGTGGCAAAGCGGTTGCGCTGGGTCGGGTTGATGCTGGCGGTTCCTGCCGTCTGGTACGCGTTCGGGCCGCCCGGCGGTCTGTATTGGCTCATCACCGCGCTGCCCGGTTTCGCGAAAGTGCGCGCTCCAATCCATGTCTGGTTCGTCGTGGCGCTGGCGCTGGCGCTGCTGGCGGCCGCGGGCGCCGAAGGATTGAGCAAGCGCTGGAGCGTGGGTTGGCTGGCATTCGCCTTGGCGGGCGTGACGTTCTGCGATCTCACATTCTGGAACTCGCTTGAGAACCAACTGGCTTACGCACGGAGCACTTTTGAACGAGCTGTATGGGCGGCGAGGTGCGCAGGGCGCGGCTCTCGTGCGACAAGCGCTGCCGGAGGGGACGCGCTTCCACGCTGCGAACAGCTCGACCGTGTTGGGCCCGATGAATGGCAGCTTCGATGAGCGCCTGGAAGTGACTTATGGGTATAACCCGCTGGAGCTGAAACGGTATTCCGAGTACTTCTCGGCGATCGCCGCCAACCCGAAATTGCTGGGCGCGCTGAACGCCTCCTGGCAAGCGCGGCGGAGCCGGCCAGAGGCAGTGGCGGGCACGCTGCCGCGGTTTTTCTTTGCGCGCAGCGTTGCGACCATGTCCGGGCCGGCGGAAAGCCTGGCCCGGCTGGCGAGCACGGACCCGGCCGCCGCGACGCTGGTGGAAGGCGCCGCGGCCGTACCGGTCGCGCCTTCCGGCACGCTCGCGATTGAGCGCGCCGAGCCGGGGTTGTACGTCTTGAAGTTCAAAACGCCGCAGCCGGGACTAGTGCGAAGCGCAATTCCGTGGTTTCCGGGCTGGCAGGCGAGCTGCAATGAAAAACAACTGACACTGCGCATCGTGGACCACGCTCTGCTGGGCTTCGAAGTGCCAGCGGGGTCGGGCGAGGTGGTCCTGCAATACCACTCCACCTGGTTCCCTTTGGGCGCAGGCATCAGCTTGTTGGCGCTGTTCGCAGCCGTGTTCGGCCTGGTGAGAACTTATGGCGCGGGTTCTGCCTCGAAGGCCGAGGATGCGCCGACGTCCGGCGGATAGCTGGGAGAGGTTGGCCGCGCGTGAAGGGCGGTCCGGTCAGAGACGCACCGACAGGACGGTGTGCACGATCGATGGAACAGGATGGCCCATCGGATGCGTATTCCCAAGTGAGATGAATGATGACTATGCCATAGAAACCGAGGGCCTCACGAAGGTTTACAGGACGGCCTTTCGGCGGCGGGAGATCCGCGCGGTGGACGCTCTGTCGCTGCGGGTCCAGCGCGGCGCGACATTCGGCTTGCTGGGACCCAACGGGGCGGGGAAGACGACGTTTATCAAGATGTTGCTTTCCGCCGCCCGACCCACCGCGGGCAGCGCCCGGATCTTTGGCCGGCCATGCTTGGAACCGGAGGCGCGGCGGAGTGTGGGTTACCTTCCCGAGAATCACCGCTTTCCGACTTACCAGACGGGCGCGGGCATGCTCGATTGTTACGCGGCGCTATCGGGGGTGACCGGGTTCGAACGGCGTAAGCGCATCCCCGAATTGTTGGAACTGGTGGGGCTGAAGGAGTGGGGCGACGTGCGTCTGGGCAAGTACTCGAAGGGTATGCTACAGCGCGTCGGCCTGGCGCAGGCGCTGATTCACCGCCCGCAGTTGCTTATGCTGGACGAGCCTTCGGACGGCGTGGACCCGGTCGGGCGGATTCATATCCGGGAGATTCTGCAGAACCTCGAGCTTCAGGGCGTGACGATCTTCATCAATTCGCATCTTCTGGGCGAGGTCGAGTTGTTCTGCCGCGATGTGGCAATCTTGCACAAAGGACGTCTGGCCTTGACGGGGTCGGTGAAAGACCTCACTTCGGGTCAGGGTTACGAGCTGAGCGCGAAAAGCGTTCCGGAGTCTCTGCAAGCCGAAATACTGAAGAGCGCCATTTCATCCCCCGCGCCCGCCAACGGCACCTTCAAGGTGCGTTTTGACACGCGCGAAGCGGCCAACCAGGCCATCGACCAGTTGCGGCTGGCGCATTGCGAAATCGAATCGCTCGCGGCCAACACATCGACGCTGGAAGCAGTTTTTCTGGCAACCGTCGAGGGCCGTAATGGAAAGGCGGCGAAGCCATGAAGACGAATGCTGCGGTGACCGTGGCCCTGGTGAAGGACACTTTCCGCGAAGCATTCGCGCGCAAAGTGTTCTGGGGCTTCTACGGTCTTTCGACGCTGTGCATCATTTTCTTTCTCTTCATCCTCAAGATCGATCTGGTCGCGGGCGCGATGGCCACGGTGTCGCTATTCGGAAAGACGACGGACCAGGGGATCGATCCGGCGGAACTCGTGCGCGTCGTATGCGGGGGCATCGCGGTGTTCCTTTACACATGGGGACTGGCGCTGGCGGTATTCGCGTCGGGCTCGCTCGTGCCCAGCCTGCTGGAGCCGGGGAGAATCGAACTGCTGCTCTCGAAGCCTTTATCGCGGACGCACCTGCTACTCGGCCGCTACCTGGGGATCCTGCTGGTGGTGGCCGCGAACATCGTCTGGCTGGTGGTGGGACTGTGGGTGATTCTGGGCATAAAAACGGGCATCTGGGACCCGGCGTTTCTGGTCGCGTGCGTCAGCGCGCTGTTCATATTCGGGGTGATGCTCGGATTGATCACGCTGCTGGGCGTATTGTGGGAAAGCGCGGCGTTGTCGGTCATGGTGCCGGTGGCGTTGATGCTTCTTAGCCCGATTCTGGCGCAAGAGAAGACGGCCGCAAGGCTGCTCAGTTCCGAATGGTCGCGGCAACTGTACCGCGGCATTTATCACGTGTTGCCGAAGGTCTACGATCTGGGCCACATGACGCTCCAATTCGTCCGCCGGCAGCCCGCGCCCGAAGGGGCGTGGCTGGCCGTCGCGAGCACCGCTCTGTTCGGCTGCGTCACGCTGGCCGGGGGGCTGTGGGTCTTTTCAAGAAGGGATTTCTGATGCGTCGACTACTACTCATTCCGCTCTTAGCCGCGTTGGTTTTGCTGCCGGCATGTAAGCGCACGCCCGAGCATGCGCGGGTAGACGCGGCGCTGGCGCCACTGCTGCCGGGCGACACCGCGGCGCTGGCGTGCCTGCGGCTCGACCGCCTGAAAGGCACGCCGTTCTACACCAAATACGTCACCGGCAAACGGATCAAAGCGCTGGATGAGTTCTCCCAGAAGACGGGCCTGGATTTGCGCGAGAACGTGTGGGAACTGGTCTTCTCAACGAACGGCAACACGCGCTACGTTTTCATTCGTGGGAAGTTCGGAGGCGACTTCGGGTTCGAGCCGGAATTCAAGGGGCCCGGCTTGCAGAAGACCAGCTACAAAGGACGGTACCTGATTTTCACGGGTGACCACGGGGTCGTGTTTATGAACACGGGTGCGGCCGTGGCGGGAGAAGTGAAAGATCTGAAGGCGTTGGTCGATGGATTCGACAATCCGGCCCGGGGCACGCCGCAAGCGGTTCTCGATTTGGCCGGTACGCTGCCGGGCACGGCGCAGTTCTGGGCCGCCAGCACGCGCCCCTCGGCGCTGATCCCCGTGGGCGATGGCGGGCCTGCGATGAAAGGCGGCGAGGCCATGCAGAACAACCTGATGCGCGCGGCCCGGAGCGTCTCGCAGGTGAAGCTGTGGGGCGATCTGTCACACGGTTTGGAGATGCACGTTCAGGGCGTGGCCGCGAATGAGAAGGACGCAACCGCGCTGCGGGATGCGTTCCAGGCCGGGGTCGGCATGGCGCGTCTCACGATGAAAGATAAGCAGCCCGAAATGCTGAAATTGTACGACGGCCTGATCGGCACAACGGACGGACCGATCGTAAGAATCGACGTGAATGAGCCTTTCGAACTGCTGGACTCGTTCTTGTCGAAGCTGCAGATTGCCGAGGGTGCGGGCACGAATTAGACGGCGTAAGCCTGTGCCGCGAGGGGCTAGGTCTTAGCCGCGGGAATGGCAGCGCCGAGGTTCATCGAGCCTCCGCCTTCACTGACATAGTTGCGGTTCCACGAGGGGATCTCCAGGACGACCTCGCCCTCCTTCACGAATTGCACCTGGCAGCCGAGGCGGCTATTCAACTGCAAATCGGCGGCCATGTCGAGGCGGTCCGCCTCGTCGTCATCCATTTGGGAAATGAATTCCTGGCCGGATTTCACAACGACGTGACAAGTCGTGCAGGCGCAGTTGCCCCCGCAGGCATGCTCCATCTGAAGTCCCGCGTTGAGCGCGACATCCAGGAAAGACTTGGGCTTCCCGTGGTTGTGATAAGGCAGCGATGCAAGGTCGAACTCATAGCTCACGTTGGCTGGCAGGAACGTAATCTTGGCCACGTATTTGATTATAACTCAATCGCGGACCATATTGGTCTTAGATTGATGGGACTCCCTTCGTTTTCGTTGTAGCCGATTCAAAGGCCATTGAACAGGGTCTTGCCGGTGCGCATCGGCGTACGTTGTCGCACGAGCGTTCAGCCGGCTGAATGCAAACCGCCGCCGGCGCCGCGAACGAAGCGACGGCTGCCGCCTGTTACGATGAAGCTTGTGTTTGCAGTAATAGAACGCCGCATTCGGGAACAGATAAGAGCCTATCTCGCAACGAGAATCGCCGACCTGCCGCCGATCCACGTCGAGCAGCCCAAGGAGAGTGCGTTCGGCGAATTTGCGCTGCCGATCGCGTTCCATCTGGCGCGCCAGTTGAGGAAAGCGCCGCGTGTCATCGCCCAGGAAATTGCCGCGGATTTTCCACCTATCGAGGGGATTGCCGCGGTCGAAATCGCGGGCGGCGGATACCTGAATCTGCGGCTCGACCGCGGTGTGTACGCGGCCGGACTGCTGCGCGGCGAGGACGCGCCGGCCGAACATGCGCCCGGCAAGGTGATCGTCGAGCACACCAACATCAATCCGAATAAAGCGGCGCACATCGGCCATTTGCGGAACGCAGTGCTGGGCGACACGTTCGTGCGCATGTTGCGGGCCTGCGGCCGCCAGGTCGAGGTGCAGAACTACATCGACAACACCGGGGTGCAGGTGGCCGATGTCGTGGTCGGGTTCCACTATCTGGAAAAGAAAACGCCACGAGACGTGCGCGCGCTGATCGGCGAGCCACGCTTCGATCACTATTGCTGGGACTTGTACGCGCGCACTTCGCAATATTACGGCGAGCATCCCGAAGCCGTCGAATGGCGGCGTGACACGCTGCGTGCTATTGAGGGCGGCGAAGGGGAATTGGCGGAACTGGCCCATCTGATTGCCGACGCCGTGGTGGAGTGTCATCTGGACACGATGCTGCGCCTGGGCGTCGTTTATGACGTGCTGCCGCGCGAGAGCGAGATCCTGCACCTGCAATTTTGGGCGACGGCCTTCGAGCAACTCAAGCAGCGCAACGCGATCTATTTCGAGACCGAAGGCAAGAACGCCGGCTGCTTTGTGATGGCGGGCGCGCATTTCCGCGAGAACGCCGGCGAGCAGGACTCGAAGGTGATTGTGCGGTCCAACGGAACCGTGACTTACGTGGGCAAGGATATCGCTTACCAGTTGTGGAAATTGGGCCTGCTCGGCAAGGACTTCCATTACCGGCCGCTGCGCACATACCCGGACGGACATGTCGCCTGGGTCTCCACAGAAGAGCCGTACGACGGCGCGGCGCCCAGCTTCGGCGGCGGTTCCGAAATATACAATGTCATCGATTCGCGGCAATCGTATTTGCAGGACGTAGTTGTCGCGGGCCTGCGGGCGCTGGGTTATGACGAGCAGGCGGATTGCTCGGTCCACTTCGGCTACGAGATGGTCGCGCTGAGTCCGCGTACCTGCGTTGAACTGGGGATCGAACTGAGCGCAGAAGACCAGCGGCGGCCGTACGTCGAAGTATCCGGACGGAAGGGCTTGGGAGTGAAGGCGGACGACCTGATCGATAAGCTCATCGAGAAGGCGCGCGCGGAGGTGGATTCGCGCCATGGGGAGCGGCCCGAAGAGGAACGTGCGCGTGTGGCCTCGGCCATCGCCATCGCCGCTCTGCGGTACTTCCTGCTGAAGTTCACGCGCAACACGGTGATCGCATTCGATCTGCAGGAGGCGCTCAGTTTCGAGGGGGAAACCGGACCGTACCTGCTGTACACGACCGTCCGCGCGCGGAGCATCTTCCGGCAACTCGCGGCGCGGGGCGAGAGGTTGCCCAACTTCTCGAAGATCCTGGATGAAGACACGATGCGCAGGCAGTTGGCCGACGAAGAGTGCTGGCAGTTATTGCTGGCGGCGTCGAAGTCGAACAAGGCTCTGCAGAGCGCTCTCGCAAGCGGCGAGCCGGCGCACGTGGCGAAGTACGCCTTCACGTTGGCACAGTCGTTCAACGCCTTCTATCACAACTACCCGATCCTCTCGGAAGAGAATGCGGAGAAGCGTGCGTTTCTGCTGTGGATGACGGATTATTTCCGAGCGCAACTCGATCGGACATTGGCCATTCTCGGCATCCCCGCGCCCGAATACATGTGAGCGCGAGCGGGGCCGCAAGCGTCAGAAATGGCCGTCCGGTGTGGCCGCGAGGCTCAACTGCTCTGTGGGGTTCATGCTGTACGTGACGATCTGCGGGCAGCGGTAGCAGGCTGCTTTGCCTTCCTGAACGAACCAACGGCAAGTGGGCCGGATGCGGCATGCGGGGAGGGAGTCGTCGACGGCAGGGAGCACTTGGACCAGCCGCGTGGCCAACTGGCAGTTGGTCCCATCGAAATGGCAGCAGGCTTTCTCCTGGCAGGGAGCGGCGAAACGCATCACCTGTGCCGGAGGGACCGTGCCGGTGAGCGCGAGCAATTCCTCGGTCACCTGCACCGGTCTCTCAAGCCAAGCCACGCGCGGCGCTTCCGCCGTCCCGCCCACTACGCCAAACACCATACTGCCGGGCATGCCGGGCTGGGCGCTGGGGCACTGGATGGGCAGTGTGCTTTTGGGTTCCACGTTTAGGATTTAGCAACCGCGCGGGGAGAGTAGATCAACCCCGTAATGTGGCCCGGCAAGGGGGGCAGCTTCTGGGCTTCTTTGGACGCCGGCGCGGCCACTTGTGCGGCCAGCGTGGCAACCGAACCTTGAGCGGTCACTCCGCCCTCGCGGCCGATTGTATTGGCGATTTTGCTGGCAATTTCCGCGGTCGCGAGGTTTTCCGGTGCGACAAAACCAACCCAGATTTTGTCGATCGGGACCGCGCCGTGCTTACCGAGTACTTGTTCGACCGCGCTTTGCACCGCGGCCGCGAGTTCGTTGAGTTGAAGATGTGGAGGCATTGGGGTACCTCGGACAACTTAATTCCAAACGTACAGCTTTGTCAAGAATTATTTTTGATTTAATATCGCTGTATTTTCCGCGAAGGCGAGACATTTCCGACGAAAGCCTTTACTTTCAGGCTATGCTCGGTTGTATTTGGCGATTGTTTTGTGATGATTGCTTGCGCATTTAAGCATAATTTTCCAGAAATACGGCGGCTTTCTTTACAAATGTATCGGCGCGGAGCCTGAAATGCTCCCAAGGAAGGCGTGACCGGGCGCGGCGGGCGATTCGCCCGACGGAGCGCCGGGCCGGCGCGCTGCGGGTCCCAGGCCACGCTACAATGAGTGCGAAAAACCATGAACGCCAAAAACTCATTCGGAACTCTATCCACTTTGCGCGTGAACGGCCGCGAATACAAAATGCACCGTCTCGGCGCGCTGGCCCAAGCGGGCTTCGATGTGGGGCGGATTCCCTATTCCATCAAGGTCCTGATCGAGAACCTGCTTCGGCAGGAGGACGGCGTGATGGTGAAGCGGAGCGACATCGAGTACGTCGCGAAGTGGGATGCTAATGGAGCTCAAAAGGAAGTGCAGTTCATGCCCGCGCGAGTCCTGCTGCAGGATTTCACCGGAGTGCCCTGCGTTGTGGATCTGGCGGCGATGCGGGACGCGCTGGCGCGGATGGGTCGCGATCCAAAGAGGGCGAATCCGCTGATCCCGGTGGACCTGGTCATCGACCATTCGGTCCAGGTGGACGAATTCGGCACGACCCGGGCCTTCGAGCAGAACGTCCTGCTGGAGTACCAACGCAACTCCGAACGCTACTCGCTGCTGCGCTGGGCGCAGAACGCATTCCAAAACTTCCGCGCGGTGCCGCCGGGCACGGGCATTGTCCACCAGGTGAATCTCGAGTACCTGGCCCAGGTTGTTTTCACGAAGGATGGATTTGCGTACCCCGACACGGTGGTCGGCACGGATTCGCACACGACCATGATCAACGGCCTGGGCGTGGTGGGATGGGGTGTAGGCGGCATTGAGGCCGAGGCCTGCATGCTGGGGCAGCCGGTTTCGATGCTGCTGCCGCGCGTGGTCGGTTTCAAACTGCATGGCAAGCTGAGCGAAGGAGCGACTGCGACCGACCTGGTGCTGACGGTTACGGAGATGCTTCGGCGGAAAGGCGTGGTCGGTAAGTTCGTCGAGTATTTCGGACCGGGTGTGGCGGCGCTGAGTCTTGCCGATCGCGCGACGATCGCCAACATGGCGCCTGAGTACGGCGCCACGATTGGCGTGTTCCCGGTCGATTCGCAGACCCTGACTTATCTGCGCATGTCGAACCGGCCGAAAGCTCTGATCGACCTGATTGAGGCCTACTACCGAGAGCAGGGCATGTTCCTGGAAGCGGGCGCGGCCGAGCCGGAATTCTCTGACACGATCGAGCTCGACCTGGCCAGCGTAGTCCCTTCTCTAGCCGGGCCGAAGCGCCCGCAGGACCGGATCAACCTGCCCGATGTGAAGCAGAGTTTCCTGGATACTCTCGGCGCGGAGCCTAAGTCAGTTCCGGCCGCCTCCGACGGGGTCACCTATAACGTGCGCGACGGCGCGGTGGTGATCGCGGCTATTACTTCGTGCACCAATACGTCAAATCCCGCGGTGCTCATCGGCGCGGGTCTTCTGGCGAAGAAGGCCGTCGGGAAAGGTCTCTCGGTCCAGCCCTGGGTCAAGACTTCGCTGGCACCAGGTTCAAAGGTCGTCACCGACTATCTGACCGACTCGGGCTTGATGACGTTTCTGGACAAACTCAGGTTCAACCTTGTGGGCTACGGATGTACCACTTGTATCGGCAACAGCGGGCCGCTCATTGAAACTGTTTCGAAGGCCGTGGTGGAAGGCCGAGCTGAACGTGGCGGCGGTGCTGAGCGGGAACCGCAATTTCGAAGGTCGCGTGAACCCGCAAGTACGGTCCAACTATCTGGCTTCTCCGCCGCTCGTGGTGGCCTACGCTATCGCCGGGCGCATCGACATCGATCTTTCGACCGAGCCTCTCGGAACGGGTAAGGACGGCGCGCCCATCTATCTGAGAGACGTGTGGCCCACGGTAGCGGAGATCAATCTCGTCTTGGATAAGTATGTAACTGCGGCGCAGTTTGAAAAGGAGTATTCGAGAGTATTTGAGGGCGATACGATGTGGCGCTCAGTAAAGACGCCGGCGGGCGACACGTTTGCCTGGGACGAAGCTTCAACCTATGTGAAGTATCCGCCGTACTTTGAGTCGATGCGCGACGCGTCGGCTCCGCTTCAGGACCTGGGAGGCCTACGCGTGCTGGCGATGCTCGGGGATTCCATTACGACAGATCATATCTCACCGGCCGGTAACATCGCCAAAGACAGCCCGGCCGCGCGGTTCCTTATGGAACGTGGCGTAAAGCCGGTGGACTTCAACAGCTACGGCTCACGTCGCGGCAACGACGACGTGATGGTCCGGGGCACGCTGGCAAACATCCGCTTGAAGAACGAACTTGTGCCCGGCGTCGAAGGCGGCTGGACGGCGCTGGCCGCGGGCGCGGAGAAGATCTCGATTTACGATGCGTCCGTCAGGTACAAGAGCCAGGCTACGCCGTTGCTGATCATCGCCGGCAAGGAGTACGGCTCGGGCTCGTCGCGCGATTGGGCGGCCAAGGGTGTGGCCTTGCTGGGCGTGAAAGCAGTGATCGCAGAAAGCTACGAACGCATCCATCGCTCCAACCTGGTTGGCATGGGCGTGCTGCCGCTGGAGTTCGTCGAAGGCGCGACGCGGCATTCGCTGGGTCTGGCGGGCTTTGAAACATATACCGTAGAAGGTGTTTCGGCCTCAATCGAGAGCGGATCCAAGCGCGCCACGGTCACCGCCCGCACGGCCGATGGAGCGCTGAGAGTCTTCGAGGTGAAGGTGCGCATCGATACGCCGCAGGAGGTGGAATACTTCCGTTACGGCGGAATTCTGCCCTACGTATTGCGGCAAATTGCCGGATAATTCCGGCGGCTACTCGAGACCGAGTGGCTTGGGCGGCGGCGCGGTCGGATCGTCCTGCTTCGCCTTTTTCAAGAGCTCTTCAAACTTGCGATCCAGGATGCTCTTCGACGATTTCATGGCTTCGACTGATTTCTGAAAGGCCTCTTCGCGAGCTTTCTCCGCGCCTTTCAGCCGCTCGACGCCGGCGGCAATGTCCTCGATTGTTTTGGGCCGCGGTTTCTCCCTGTGCTCGAGCACGGCTTTGACCTGAGCGTCAACTTTCAGTGTCGCCCCACAGCAGGGGCATTCGATCTCAAACGTCGGGCCCTCGAGAGGATTCCTGGAGCGTGCCATATCGGCCCTATTCTGGCACAGGCTCGCCCGTGACGGCGCGGACGCGCGGACTCGACCGCCGGCAGTTGGCGGGACGGCCGGGTGATTTGAAACTACCGGTCAGGGGGCACGACTACCAGTACGCTACGATGAAATCAACCATCCATGAATCACTGGGAAGAGCGTCAGCAGGCCTTTCGGGAGGCATTGGAGTCGCGGATCGTCGTTCTCGACGGCGCGATGGGCACAATGCTGCAAAGGGCGGATCTGGGGGCGGCGGATTTCGGCGGCAACGCGCTCGAGGGATGCAATGAGAACCTGGTGCGGACCCGACCCGACGTCGTGCTGGATGTGCACCGTGGCTATTTCGCGGCCGGCGCAGACATTGTTGAGACGGACTCGTTCGGCGGCACGCCGCTGGTGCTGGCCGAATATGGATTGCAGGACGACGCCCTGTGGCTGAACCGGCGTGCGGCCGAACTGGCGCGCCAAGCCGCGGACGAATTCGGCAAACCAGGCAGGCTCCGTTTTGTTGCCGGTTCCATGGGTCCGACGACGAAGTCGATCACGGTCACCGGGGGCGTAACCTTCGAGCAATTGAAGTGGAACTACGGAATCCAAGCCAGGGGTCTCATAGAAGGTGGCGCCGATGTGCTGCTCGTCGAGACCTGCCAGGATACGCGCAACGTGAAGGCCGCGCTGCTGGCGATCGATGACTTGGCCCGGGCATTGGGAAGACCTATTCCGGTCATGGTTTCGGGCACCATCGAGGCGATGGGTACCATGCTCGCGGGACAGACCGCCGAGGCGTTCTATGTCTCGATCGAACACGCCAACCTATTGAGCGTCGGCTTGAACTGCGCCACTGGTCCCGAGTTCATGACAGACCACATCCGGTCTCTGCACCATATGGCGACGACGCGCGTTTCGTGTTACCCCAACGCAGGTTTGCCGGATGAAGAGGGCAAATACCTTGAGACGCCAGATACTCTCGCGGCGCAACTCGAGAAATTTGCCGACCATGGCTGGCTGAACATCGTCGGCGGCTGCTGTGGAACGACTCCCGAACACATTCGCGTCATCGCGCAGATGGTCGAGGGCAAGCGGCCGAGAACAGTTCCCAGGGGCGGCCTGAGAAGCTACTACTCCGGCATTGAGTTAGTCGAGGCCGAAGAATCAAATCGCCCTCTGCTTGTCGGCGAGCGTACGAATGTCATTGGATCGAGGCTATTCAAGAATTTGATTGCCGAAGGCCAGTGGGATGAGGCCAGTGAAATCGGGCGCCGGCAGGTGCGCAATGGCGCGCACATTGTCAACGTTTGTCTTCAATCGAGCGATCGCGAAGAGTTGAGCGATATTCCGCCCTTCTACGACCGGCTCATTCGCAAAATCAAAGCTCCTATGATGATCGACACGACGGACCCGAAGGCCGTCGAATTGGCGCTGACCTATTCTCAGGGGAAGGCGATCATCAACTCCATCAACCTTGAGGACGGCGAGGAGAAGTTCGAGAAGATCTGTCCGCTGGCGCGGTCCTATGGTGCGGCTCTCGTGGTGGGTACAATCGACGAGGACCCGCTCCAGGCACAGGCCTTCACGCGAGAGCGGAAGCTCCAGGTGGCGCAACGATCGGTCGAGTTACTAACAAAGAAATACGGCATCCCGATCACGGACATCCTTATCGACACGTTGGTGTTCCCCTGCGCCACTGGCGATGAGAATTACATTGGCGGGACGGTGGAGACGATTGAAGCTATCCGTGTGATCAAGGAAGCACTGCCGGGAGTAAAGACAGTTCTAGGTGTCTCAAACGTCAGTTTTGGATTGCCTGCGGCGGCGCGGGAGGTTGTCAATTCAGTCTTCCTTTACTACGCCACCAAGGCAGGTCTGGACCTGGCTATAGTCAATACCGAGAAGCTGGAACGGTTTGCCTCGATTTCTCTCGAACAACGGCGCCTGGCAGAGAATCTGCTGTTCAACACGCCACCATCGGAGGTCGCGACGGACCACCCTCAGCGCGAGTTATTGCTCGGCGCGCCGCAGGACTGGCGGGAACAGAGCAAGACAGAGCGCGCCGCTGTAAACCAGATCAATATCGCCGCCGTGGCAGAGTATTTCCGCCGAAATGTAAAGAAAGAGAAAGCGCCGAAGGAGAGCATCCCGCTCGATCAACGGCTGGCGAGTTATATCATCGAAGGCACGAAGGACGGCCTGATCGGCGATCTCGAGCATAAGCGGGCCGAAGGCGCCGAGCCTCTCGATATCATCAACGGGCCGCTGATGGCCGGGATGAGCGAAGTCGGGCGGCTGTTCAATAACAATGAGCTGATCGTGGCCGAAGTGTTGCAGTCGGCTGAGGCGATGAAGGCCGCGGTCAACCATCTGGAGCAGTTCATGCAGAAGGCCGACACGGCAGCGCGCGGCAAGATCGTACTCGCCACGGTGAAGGGCGACGTGCATGACATAGGCAAGAACCTGGTCGAGATTATATTGAGCAACAACGGCTACAATGTCATCAACGTTGGCATCAAGGTACCTTCCGAAGCGCTGATTCAGGCCTACCGGACACACAAGCCCGATGCTATGGGGCTTTCCGGGCTACTCGTCAAGAGCGCGCAGCAGATGGTGATTAGCGCAGAGGACTTCAGGAGCGCCGGCATCCAGGTTCCATTGCTTGTAGGTGGCGCCGCGCTCTCGGAGAAGTTCACAACGACGAAAATCGCGCCAGCCTACGGCGCTCCGACGTTCTATGCCAAGGACGCCATGACCGGGCTGCGGCTGTTGAACGAGATCATGGATCCGGCCACGCGCGAGGAGAAGCTTCGCAGGCATATCTTCGCCGAATCCGCCGTGCTTCCCAGCGCGCCGGCCGAAGAAACAGTGAGGCCTGGCAAGCAGCGCAGCTCGAAGGTTCGCACTGACATTCCTATCCCGCAGATCCCTTACAAGGATCGCCGAGTCCGGCTTATGCCGAATCTGCAAGAGGTCTGGAGCTACATCAATCCGTACATGCTCTATGGCCGGCATCTTGGATACAAAGGTAACTTCGAGAAGGAACTGCACGAACGGAACCCGCGCGCGCTGCAGTTATTCCACGATGTGGAAGACGTGAAGCAGCGCGCAGCCGGCTGCATGAAGGTCCGCGCCGTCTGGCGCTTCTTTGAAGCTCAGGGGCAAGGAAACTCGCTGCTGGTGTTCGAGCCGGGCGCGGCAAGTCCGGAACACACATTCCACTTTTCGCGGCAGGCACGCGACAACGGACTGTGTCTCAGTGACTACGTGCTCGATCTCGACGACAACGGGTCACGCGACCATGTGGCGATGTTTGTCGTCACCGCAGGCGAGGGCATTCGTGCGATCTCGGAAGAAGCGAAGGGGCGGGGCGAGTTCTTTCTCGCGCACTCGATGCAGGCGCTGGCGATTGAGACTGCGGAGGCCTGCGCCGAGTATCTGCATCGGCGCATCCGCGAGGATTGGGGCTTCCCGGACTCTCCGGCGATGACAATGAAGGACCGCTTCACCTCGCGTTATCGCGGTAAGCGCTATAGCTTCGGGTATCCGGCCTGCCCGCGGCTGGAGGATCAGGAAGCTTTGTTCAAGCTATTGCGGCCGGAGGAGATCGGCGTAGAGTTGACCGACGGATTCATGATGGATCCCGAAGCTTCAGTAAGCGCGCTTGTATTCCACCATCCCGACGCAAGCTACTTCACCGTAAGCGAAGAGCCGGTGGCGCAGACGCCGGAATAAGGATCGCCCTATTTGTCGCGCTTTAGAGCGTTCACTCATTGGCGCGCGGGGTCGCGGCATGTTCGCCTGGAATGGGCGACAAACAACAATGTGCGTTCACACTAATGGTCAGCGACGCCTGTCCCTGGCGTGCGTCCGAGTCGGTCACGGTCACTGTAAAGGAACTGTTCTGGGCGCGGGAGATCATGCCGCTGATCACGCAGGTCGTCGCATTCAGCGTTAGGCCGGAAGGCAGCGCGCCGGAAGTGACAGAACAGGTGAAGGGTGGCAGTCCGCCGGTGAATGCGATCGTGGCCTGGTATGACTTGCCCGGGGCGGCCGATGGAAGTTTCGATTGAGTAACGACTGGCTTGGTGGCGCCTGAGTTCGGATCCACCTGTAGGGCCGACTCATCGACGTAGTCGAAATCGTCGAGGCAGAAGCCGGGGCCGGCGCTGCAAGCGAGATCGGGGTCGACAAAGTCGACCAGGGTGCCCTTTGGAACGTCGGCCAGCAGCGGCTGACTCAGCGTGACAGTGCTCCCGCTGACCGCCGTGACTACCGGATTCGCAATAGTCAAGCCGGCGACGCCAATGCCGGAGCAGGCCGAATGGCACTGCACCCACATGCCGGCGCGCACGCTGGCGGCGCTGGCGAACGTCAACTTGCTTCCGTTGGAAGCGTCGGCCGACGTCGTGAGAGTCACGGTAACCACCGCATGAGCTTTCAGGTTTCCCAGATCGTCGTCGCTCCAGCGCGCGTCCGGTACGCCGGTGATGAAACCGGAGCTGCCGTTGTCCGCAATGAAGGCCCCATACTGCTGCAGCGCCCTGGCGATCACCTGGTCGGTGGGCGAGAGCTGTGCTATGCGTGCATTCACCGAGGCGCTGTTCCGGAGACGGAGGCGGGCGCCCATTGGCGGCTTCTGCGTCCCGCTGGTACCGGCCCTGTGGCGACCCGGCCAGAGGTAGCTGTTCTGGGTATTCTGCATCGTCATCCGTACGGCGTGCGTGATCTCGCCGCTGGCCACTTCGTCGTAGCTCACCAGGCCCGGCACGATCGGCAGACCCGCGGCATCGGCGGACGTGTATCCATCGGGACGGAGTGCGTTGCCATTCAGGTTGAACAATGCCGAGGAATCGGCGGTCCAGGCGGGAAGCAGAGCGTAGTACAGCTCGTAGAGCATGCAGGTTGAAGTGTCAATGGTGAGAACGTGGCGGTCGCCGGTCAACGTGTCTGTCGCTTCGATGGGGGCATCGGGAGGAATGGGCACGGCGGCGGGACCGCTGGTGTTGACTCCGAAATCGCTCTCGTCCGGATAACCGTTGACCGGGTCAATCGTGATCGTCGTCGGCGTCTGGCCCGCTCCCACCAATGTGAAGGGAATCCCGTACTGAGCGCCGAGATCGGGGTGCAGCGTGGCGTTGTGGTAGATCGAGTTCCAGACTGCGCTCTGCGCGTGCACGGGCAGCCCATCGATGCGTTGCCGCCACACATTGTCGGCTGGAAAGAAAGTGCACGAGCCGAGATGCTGGTTTCCGCTGATGGGAATCGTGATCTGGGCCTGCGCAGTAGCAGAAGCCGAATCCGTCACCTGGAAGTTGACGATGTAGTAGCCCGAGCCTGACGGCGTCCCGGTGATTGCGCCGGTCGAGGGATTCAGCGTCGTGCCCTCCGGCAAGGTCATCGGCGTGTCCGCGGTCAAGCTCCAGGTGTACGACCCCGTGCCGCCCGTCGCTGTCAGGGTCGTGGAGTACGACTCGTATTGGGTGCCGCTGGACAAGGTAGCTGGGCTGGTGATGGAAGGGGGGCTCGTGGCGCCTGCGGCCAGAGCAATCAGCAAACCGAGAAACACACACCGCATAGCGCTTTCCTCCGAACCAGATGAATTCAATCGAACCCGGGCTTGAACCGCAACTGCGCCACCTACCCTTTCGTGGTCGGCGAGCTGACCGGTTTCTGAGCCGCCTCTGTTGCTGGCCCGGTTCCCTGGTTGGGACTCCGGGGCGAAGGACGGTCCTCCCATGGTATTCGGTTTCCGGCCGGGAACAAGCACACCATCAAGGATATTTCTCAATTAACGACATTTCGGTCAAAAAACTGGCATTCCTGCCGAAGAGGAAGTCATGCGGTTGAATTGTCCATCCTGCGGAAGTGGCGATACGCGACGCGCTCATCGGCGACTGTTCGACAGACTTCTTAGCGTTTTCAATTGGTTCCCCTGCTGTTGCGCCGATTGCGGCGCGAGGTTCTTCGTCCGGGCTGGTAGGGACGAGCACAGAAAACGAAGGCTACTGCGAGAAATGGCGTTCCCATCGCCGGCCGCGCAGGAGAGTGCCTCAACTCCTGAGCCGCGCGTGTTGATCACAGTCCGAACGATCGGTCAGACGGCAGAACTGCTGGACCTGCTCAACCGAATCAACGCATCGGAACAAGAGAGCTCACCGGCTCCCGAAATCAAAGTGTCACCAACGATCAAAGTCGCAGCCTAGCTGGATACATCCGGCCTGTCGCAGTAGCCTTCAAGTTCACTCCAACAACGGCCACACGGGGCTCTTGCATGCTGCGACAGCGTATCCGTGAGGAACTGGGGCCGCGCGCGCCCGAGCCTGGCCCGAAGCCGCGTTTGCGACGTCGCGGTACCGCTATCATGAAAGAGGAATGATCTCATCCGAGGCCCCCGCGGCTCTCGCGGGCCGCATCGCGCGCGTGCAACAATCGCTCGGGTCCGTGCTGCGCGGCAAAGACGAGGTGGTTCGGCTCTCGATCGTGTGCCTGCTGGCGCGCGGCCATTTGTTGATTGAGGACGTTCCCGGCGTCGGCAAGACCACTCTGGCGCAGGGGCTGGCGCGGATCGCCGCGTGCGGTTTCCAACGCCTGCAATGCACTTCCGACATGCTGCCAGGCGACATTCTCGGGGTCACTGTCTACAACGCAAAGAGCGGCGAGTTCGAGTTCCGCCGCGGCCCGATCTTCACCAATTTTCTGCTCGCCGACGAGATCAACCGCGCCACGCCGAAGACGCAATCGGCGCTGCTGGAGGCGATGAACGAACGGCAGATGACCGTGGACGGCGTCACCTACCCGCTGGCCGAACCGTTCATGGTCGTAGCCACGCAGAATCCGGTGGAGCACCACGGCACCTACCCGCTGCCCGAATCGCAGCTTGACCGGTTTCTCATGCGCCTGCGCATCGGCTACCCTGCCGCGGAGAGCGAACGCGAGATCCTGCGCAACGGCCGCGCTCCGCAGGCGCAGGTGAGCGCCGCCGTGCTGACCGGCGCCGAGCTGATCGAAACACAAGCCGCGGTGGAGCGGACCAGCGTCGACGAGGCGCTGGTGGGGTACATGCTCGAGATCGTGGGCCGGACGCGGGAGCACGAGGGCCTGGCGCTGGGCGTGAGCCCGCGCGGCGCGCAGGCGCTGTACCGCGCCTCGCAAGCCCTGGCGTTGGTCGAAGGCCGCGGCTACGTGTTGCCCGACGACATCAAGCGGCTGACGGTGCCGGTCTTCGCGCACCGCGTCGTGCTCAACCAGCGCGCGAGTCTCGCCGCGCGCTCCACCGAAGCCGCCGAGCTGGTTCTCAATGAGATCCTGCGGCAGGTGGAAGTGCCTATCTGAGAATTCGATCGAGACAGGAGACTAATGAGGACTGCCATTGTGGGTCTGCCGATGACCGGCAAGACGTCGCTGTTTACGATTCTGACCGGTGTGCACGAAGCCACGCGCGTCGGCACGATGGAGGCGCGTGTCGGCGTCACCAAAGTGCCGGACCCGCGTCTGGAGGCGCTCGGCGCCGTCTTCCAGCCGCCCAAGGTCACGCACGCCACCGTTGAATTTCTCGATTTCCCCGCCATCTCGAAAGAGGCGCTGCGCGATCCGGGTTACCTCGCGAGCCTGCGCGTGGTGGACGCCATCGCGCACGTCGTGCGCGTCTTCCAGGACGACACAGTGCCGCATGAGAAGGGCGACGTCAACCCGTTGCGCGACATCGAAGACGTTGATGTCGAGCTGATTCTCAGCGACCTCGTGGTCGTAGAAAAGCGGCTGGAGCGGCTCGAGAAAGAGCGCAAGAAGAACCGCGACCCCGAACTGGATCGCGAGAACGAATTATTGATCCAGGCCAAGGCCAAGCTCGAAGCCAATGAGCCCCTGCGGCGATGGGAGCTCTCTAAAGAGGATGAGAAGCGCCTGCGCGGCTTCCAGTTCCTGTCGCAGAAACCGCTGCTGCTGGTTTTGAACCTGGGCGAGGCCGATGCGCCGCGCCTGGAGCAGGTCGAGGCCGAATACGCCGCGCAGCTTCTGACCGGCAGACCGAAGACCGGCGTCACGGCGATCTGCGGCAAGATCGAGGCCGAGCTGTCCGAGCTGAGCCCGGCCGAGGCCGCGGAGTATCTGGCGAGCTACGGTCTGCCCGGCTCGAGCCTCGACCGTCTGATCTCGGCCGCCTACCGTCTGCTGGGCCTCATGAGCTTCCTCACTGCGGGCGAGGACGAGTGCCGCGCCTGGACCATTCCCATCGGCTCCAACGCGGTCAAGGCCGCCGGCGCGATCCACTCCGATTTCGAGAAGAAGTTCATTCGCGCCGAGGTCGTCAACTGGAAGACTCTGGTGGATCAGAACGGCTATCACGGCTTGCGCGAGAAGGGCCAGCTGCGTCTCGAAGGCAAGGAATACATCGTCCAGGACGGCGACGTGCTGGTGATCCGACACGGGTGAGCGGGAGTGGAACAAGCGCGCGCTCGGGCCTGGAGCGTGGTGGTAGGATACTCTGTTCCCGGATGATGGCTTGGTGTGTGGCTGGGGAGGCAATATCCTGATGGAAACTGCGGACAAACCGGCATTGAAACGCCTGCAATCGCTCGATGCATTGCGTGGCTTCGACATGTTCTGGATCATGGGCGGCGAGGGCATTTTCGTCACGCTGGCGGCATTGACCGGCTGGCCGGTGCTGCAATGGTGGGCCGGGCAACTCGAACATGTTCCGTGGCATGGATTCCATGCCTACGACATGATCTTCCCGTTGTTTCTGTTCATTGCCGGGATCAGCTTCCCGTTTTCCATGGCCAAGCGGTATCACGGCGGGGAGAACCGAAAGGCATTGTACGCGCACGTGATCCAGCGCGGGATGCTCCTGGTATTGCTGGGGCTCCTGAACAACAACGCCATTCGTTTCGATTTTGCCAATCTGCGCTATGGAAGCGTGCTGGGGCGTATTGGTCTGGCCTGGATGTTTGCGGCGCTCATTTTCATGAACACGAACTTGAGGTCGCGGATCATCTGGCTGTGGGGCATACTGATTGCCTATTGGCTCCTGTTCCCGCTTTTCCCGGCGCACGATCTGGGCGCCACCGATCCTTATTCCATGCAGGGCAACCTCGCGGGCTTTATCGACAGGCACCTGCTCCCGGGTAAGTTCTGCTGCTACACCTACGGCGATAGCGAAGGGATACTAAGTACCATCCCCGCGATATCGACGGCCCTGCTGGGCATGTTGACCGGGCAGTTTGTCATGTCGCAGTACCTGAGCCAGAAGCCCCTTCGCAAGATCCTCTACATGGCTTCGGCTGCAATCGGCCTGATAGCAATTGGACAGCTATGGAATCTTGCCTTTCCGATAAACAAGTACCTTTGGTCCAGCTCATTCGTCTGCTTTGTCGGCGGTTTGAGCCTGCTTCTGTTTACGCTGTTCTATCTCGTGATCGATATCTGGAAGATCAACTGGTGGACGAAGTTTTTTGTCATCATCGGAATGAATTCGATCGCGATCTACCTGGCGCACACGATCATCGATTTCGACTACGCCGCAAAGTTCCTCTTCGGCGGCGTATATGCGCTGCTTCAGCCTGAGTGGAAGCCGCTCGCAATGGCCGTGGGCTTCTTCTCCACCGCCTGGCTGTTCCTGTACTTCCTGTATAGGAAGAAATGGTTCCTGAAGGTTTGACAGCGTATGCCGTCGCCGCACTGAGGAGCAATCCAACCGCACCGAGGTCGCGAATTGGAACAGGCTCATCGACCAGAACGGCTACCACGGCTTGCGCGAGAAGGGCCAGTTGCGGCTCGAAGGCAAGGAGTACATCGTCCAGGACGGCGATGTGCTGGTCATCCGGCATGGGTGATCCGCGAGCGGGCCGGCCAGCCGCTTCCAGGTGAAGACCCAACCGCCCCTGCTTCCGCTGTGACATCATGTCTCCCAATTTGGCAGCAGCTTGCACGCGATAATACAATTCTGAAGGAACAAAGCCAATTATCGACTTTGCTTTTTAGAATGAGCAACTTAATAGGCTATCTTTCGGCCAGTTTTTCGCTAAGTCTTCTTTTTTCAATGAGCGCGGCTGGCGGGCCTTTCAAGCGCACCATCCGATTCATCCTACACCCGCATGTCAAGCATAACTGCCGCTGCCGAGGGCAGGCTGGCTGGACGACTGGGGCGGGCGAAGGGCCCATGGCCTGGAGAATGCGCTGTAGCTGGTCTCGAACGGAGCCGGCGAGCGGCCTGCGGTGAAAAAGGATCTCCGCATTGCCCCAGTTCCGAGGTAGGAGGGGCGGGGCGTCGGTGATTTCGTGCACGCTCCCCGGTTTCGGTTTGTATGTACTCTCCCCGGCTTACGAATATCTTGTTTGGATCGGCTCCGCCGGGCTGACGGGACTGAGATTTGTCCCCAGGTCAAGAAGGATACGCTCGATCACGGCGTACTGCGGCGAGGCCCTGAGCGCCATCGTTCTGGCACGGCTTGTTTCAAGCTGATCATTATGGAAACCAATCGCCGGGACTTCGGAGTTCGGATAGAGCGTGGAAAGTGCGGCTGAGAGTGCCGTGCCGTCGCGAACCAAGTCGTCATACTCAACCGTTACGGCGGGCAGCGTGGCGAGCACACGGTCCGCCACGACGAGACCTTCGACCACTGCCGACTCGATGTCCGCGTGGTAATTCGCTGCCGCAGCAGGGTACACCCATGTCAACTTGAGCATCGTGGCCGCCACATCCGCAATGTTCCGCCGGATATGGAGAACGCGGAACTCCTTTCTGCTTTGCAACCACGCTGCCATGACAAATGGCTGACACACGTCCTTGTAGGCGAATCCGCGCGGCTCAACAACCCGGTCGAGAAAAGCGATGTTCTGTTGAAATGCGGCCAGGTCTCGATCCGGGCGAACAAACACGCTTCGAAGTCCTTCGGGCGCCGTATAGTCTCTATCGAAGCGATCAGGGTTCAGAACCTCTCCGAACGTTGTGAATCTGGGTTCACCCATTAGAAGCGCTGAGCGCGCCAGCAAATAGGTATAGGACGAAAATGAGCGCGGCAAAGAGACGACGAACAGTGAGGGGAGAACCCGGCTGTGGCGATGTGCCCGGATGGAGAGTTCATGGCGGATCCCTCCAGCCATGATGCGATTCGCCGTGTCGGACAAGAATCTGCGGAAATGAGACAATTAGAACACCCTGTTTCCGTTGGGAGTTTCCCACACGCACTGGCCCGACCAACGTCTCGTGCCATTCTAATCGAAAGTATAGCGCTGACGAATTGCTGGCCAAGCCGGGCGAACGGCGAACGGGTCAGCCTGGCGAACGGCGAACGGGTCAGCCTGACACGAGCGGTTGGCGATTCTGGCCAAAGCACCAGTCGGCTCTGCCACTTTCGCTTAAGGGGAAAGGGGAAAGGGGGACGCCCTGATGGAAAGGGGGACGCCCTGATGTGTCCCAATGGGGTTTTCTCCTCGCTGAATCTGGTCTTCCAAGAATGGATTCCATGCGCACCTGCCCTTAAGTGATTGGCCTGCATGCTGTTTCAGTATGAGAGAGTTGTTCCGGAGCGTCCAGTGCGATTTGCGCGTTCGCGCTCGGTTCGCAATGCCCTCGGGTGAGTGACCGGCGGGTGAACCTTCAACCACCCTGCAATCAGCGTTTCACAACCAACCCACTGGAGCGGGTCCAGTATAAACGGTAACAAGATCCCGGAGGGACACATCAGGACGTCCCCTTCTCAGGACGTCCCCTTCTCCGAAGGGGTACTCTCTGGCTGATCGACTATTTTGGGATCGGGCAGCCCATGAGATCGCGGGGCATCGTGGCCCTCGTAAATCACCGTTAATCCATCATCTTCGAAACGGTCGCGGTACGGAGCGTTAGGGTGAACCGACATTAAGATGACAGAGGAGCCTTCTCCGATCTCGAAGTTCATGCCACGTTGAAGGCTCGACGATTCACGCTGGCACATTTCGATATAGGAGATGATCTCGTTGTCCATCGATCCTCGACTCTTAATTGTATGCGGAAGCGCAGCCGGAGTCGTATTCGGCTGGAGCCATCAAGCCTTACCGGCGTTCTACCATGATCCGGGGACGGCGGACTCAATCGCGGAATCCCGACAGGACGGATCGGGCCAGCGGTTTGCGGCTGAAGAGAATCGCCGCTATTTCCTCTTGGATACCATGTCTCCGAACCCTGGTAGCAGCTTGTATTTGTTCTCCCAAGTTGTGTACATGATGCCGATGGCGCCGGTCGTCTTGTCGAGCGATTCGAGCCAGCCCTGGGGATTGGTCAGGTCGTCGGCGTCGTAGTAGGCGGCGGCGAGGGTCTTGTAGCCCAGCCCGGAGAAGAACGCCAGGCTTTTCTCGCGCGTGTCGTAGTTCCAGCAGGCGATCTGAATGTCCTTGGGGAGGTACTTCCAGGAGCCGGTGTAATCACCGTCCACTAAGTAATAGTCCCCGTGCGCGTTGTGGTTGGGATCGAACATATCGGACCAGATGAAGACTTCCGCGCCGGGGCTGGCGGCCTTCATCATCGCCTGGACGCGGGTCACGTAGTCGCCGATGATTTCGGCCATGCCGATTTGGCGGCGGCGGCAGGTTTCGCAAGTCCCGCCCATGCGCTCCTCGTCCACCGACATCAGATAGGCCTTGGGCGCGAGGTATTTCTGGATCAGCGGCAACTGCTTGCCCCAGATTTGGAAGACCTTGGGCTCCGACGGGCAGGCGGGGGTCTGGTCCTTGTAGATCGTCATGCCGTGGTAATAGTCCACCCGCAGCTTGTCGCCGGGCTTGATGTGAGAGCCGGCGGGGAGGGTGATGACGGGGCTGGGTCGGTCGAAGAGGAAGTTCAAATCCGGATCGGTGACGTGGGCGTAGTCATGGCCCTCGACGTAGAGCGAGCCGCTCTTCTCGCCGCGCACGAGGAGCGGGGTGCCCGCGCGGCGGAGAACATTGAGCAGGCCGACCTCTTCGATGCGCAGGTCCTCGATCTCCAGTTTGCCGGCGAGGCCGTCCTCGATGGCGATGCTGAAATTCAGCTTGTCGGAGGAGGAGCTATTGAAGGCGGTCGTGTACTCGTGCCACTCCCGGCCGGAGACGATGGGCCGCTCGAACCAGCACCAGTTGCGCTTCTTGTCGAGCGTGTCGGCACGAAACTCGAGTGTCGCGCCCGGCGCTACGCCTTCTCCGCGCACTTTCGCTTTGACGCGGTAGCAGCGATAGGGCTTGACGTCCAGCAGTTTTTCGAAACGAGCCACCGGCGCCGGGCCGGAGCTGGCGACGACGACCGGCTCGGTCTCGGCCTGGAAGACGGCCTTACCACTGCCGGCAACGTATAGTGCGCCCTTGACGGGCAACCCTTCGGCGAGGTTCTTGTCGTGCGCCAGCAGCGCGGCGCCGTAGCCTGTGCCGAAGCCGATCGGGACGATCTCAACTCCCAAGCGGTCGCAGAGTTGTTTCACCTGCTTCAGGCGGGCGATGTAGGCCGCGGGTTGGAGGTCGATCTCGTCCAGCGCCCCGGCCAGCACCATGCCGTTCAGGCCGTGGGCCGCGGCGGTCTCAATGATGTTGCGAATGGCAGCCAGGTCCTTGTCCGACGCGAGCCGGTTGGACACGTAGACCCAGCGCTTCGGATAGACCTTCTTTTCGGCCGGCTGGGCGACCGTCAGTGAACACAGGAGTGCAGAAAATAGCAGGCAGGTTGTAAGCTTCACGGCTCTATCTTATGCCGTTAGAGAGGGCTGGCGCTGCGGCGCGGCATCAGTTCCCAAACAGCCGAGACGAGCCCCAGCGCGAGACAGAGCCACGCGAACCAATCGCCCGAACGCGTGTACGGCGTCTTCGCCTGCTCCCAACCGAAGCGCAGTCGCCCGGCCGTCCGCTGCAGCGGCGCGAAGCGGTCCCAGATGCGGCCCTGCGGGTCGATGGAAACCGTGATGCCGTCATTAGTCGAGCGCAGCAGCCAGCGCCGATTCTCGACGGCGCGCATGCGCGCCAGCAACAGGTGCTGCTCGCGCGCCGCGCTGCGCCCGAAGTAGCCGTCGTTGCTGAGGTTCACGAAGACCTCGGCGCCCGCGCCGGCCACCTCGCGCACCAGGTGCGGGAACGCCGCCTCATAACAGATGAATGGCCCGATCGCGTGCCCGCCGGCGATGAACGTGACCACGCGCGTGCCCGGCACGAAGTCGCCCGCCTCTTGGGATACCTTGTTGACCCACTCGAAAAAAGGCGGCACAAATTCGCCGAACGGCACCAGGAACCGTTTATCGTAGCGGCCGGCGAGATGCCCGTCGGAGGTCAGAAAAAACGCCGAATTCAGCGGCCGTCCCTCTGGCGTCCGCGCCACGCCGCCGAAAATCATGGGCACGCCCGCCAGGCGCGCCGTCGTGTTCATCTGGTCGCGGAATTGGGCGTCTTCATAGTAATAGAAAGGCGCCGGCGCCTCGGGCCACAGCACCAGTTGCGGCGCCGGCTGGCGCGGGTCCAACGCCTCCTGCAGGGTGAGGAAGGAAAGCTGGCGCACGGTGCGGTCGTTGTCTTCCTCAGATACCGGCGTGGTGTCGTGCAGCGCCGGCTGCAGGCTGACGGCCTGCGCATTGGGAGGCTTGGCCGGAGGCACGGCGGGCAACAGCCATAGCGCCGCCAGGGGCAGGATGTACAGCAGATGCCGCCGCGGCCGCCGCAGCAGCACGAAGGTCGCCGCGCCCGCGAGCGCCAGGAAGACGAAGGAAAGCCCATACACGCCCGTGAGCGGCGCCAGGCGCAGCGGCAGTTGCATGTCGATGCCGGCATTGCCCACGAGCAGCCACGTGAACCCCAGCGGCCCATGCGTCCGCTCCAGGCCAGTCCACAGCGCCGCCGCCGCCACACCGCCCCACGGCCGTGCCAGCAACGGGCCGGCCAGCGTCGCAAACACGGCCAGGTGCAGCCCTTTAATCGCCGCGAACAGCGCGATGGCCAGCCAGCTCAGCGGGCCCTCCAAGCCGCCGTACACGGCCAGCGTGTCGCGAATCCAGTAACACATCAGGCCCCACGCGAGCGTGCCCGCAATCCAGCCTGCCAGCACGCGTTGCCAGGCGGACAATCCACCCTGCTTGCCCTCCCACGCCAGCGCATACAGGAGTGGAATCGGCGCCAGCGGCGCCAGAACGCGCAGGTCCAGCGGCGGGAAGACGGCGAACAACAACAGGCCCGCGGCCAGACCTCCCAACAACGCCAGTTGACTCCGCTGCATGCTCAACTCTCCGCTGGCCACGCCGTTCCCGCGGCGATGTTGTGCATTGTCGCTCTCTCGAATGTCACCCACAGATATTCATCTCTGGGTGGCCCGCAGGGCCGTGGCGACTCCTTAGAAGTCGCGGCTCCGGCACAACACCTCCGCTCCCTCACGGTCGCGGCTGAGTAATACAACCACTCTCTCGAATGTCACCCGCTGACATTCATCTCCACGGATGGCCCGCAGGGCCATGGCGACTCCTCCGAGCGCCGGTCCGTCCTCCGCCACGTCCGCGCCGCCGCCGCCAACCGTCCTATGCCTTCAGCGCGTCCTCGCTCACCATCTCCGCCATGTAGCTCGATCGCACGAAGGGCCCGGCGAAGACCATCCTGAAACCGATCGCCAGCCCGTACTCTTTCCATCGTTCGTAGCGCTCCGGTGGGACGTACTCAGCCACTTCCATGTTGCGCCGCGTCGGTTGCAGATACTGCCCGATGGTTACCACCTCGGTGCCCGCATCGCGCAAATCCCGTAGCACGACCTGAACTTCCTCCTCCGTCTCGCCCAATCCGGCCATCAGCCCCGACTTCGTGAGCACATCGGGCCGGTACTTGCGGGCGAACGCCAGCACCTCCAGCGACTGCCGGTAATTGGCCTGCGGCCGCACGCGCCGGTACAGCCGCCCGACCGTCTCCAGGTTGTGGTTGAATACCTGCGGCCCGGCATCCAGCACGCGCGCCACCGCTTCCCGGTCTCCGCAGAAATCGGGCGTCAGCACCTCCACGCGCGCCTGCGGCAGCGCCTCGCGCACGCGCCGCACCGTCTCCGCGAAATGGCGCGAGCCGCCATCTTCCAGATCGTCGCGATTCACGCTGGTGATGACTACGTAACGCAGGTCCATCTGCTGCGCCATGCGCGCCACGCTCGCCGGTTCGTCTGGGTCCAGTGCGAATTCGCGCTTCAGGGGCGAGCCCTTCGGCACGGCACAGAACGCGCATCCGCGCGTGCACAGGTTGCCGAGAATCATGAAGGTCGCCGCGCCGCGGTGGAAGCACTCGTGGATGTTCGGGCAGCGCGCCGACTCGCACACCGTGTGCAGCTTCAGCCGCCGCAGGTCGTTTTTCAGCAATTGAACTGACTCGAAATTGGTGACGGGTTTCCGCAGAAACCCGGGCAGGCGCGGCGTCGCTGGAATCCTCGAGCCGATCCGGACCAGTGGGGACGAATCGGCCGGCGGCCGGTCCTCGGGCACTGCAGGCCGTCTTCCCTCTTCTGTCACCTTGGATACTTCACCGGGTACGGCTTGTTGACGCCCAGGCTCTTCAGCTTCCCGCGAGCCTGGTTGCTGGCCTCAGCCGATGCCAACGGCCCCACCAGGACGCGCACCAGTTCCGGTTTGGTCGATTGCGCCAGAGCCGTCGGAAGATCGCTCTTCCTGAGCAGTGCCGCCATGGCCTGCGCCTGGCTCAGCGTCGTCGCCGCAACTTGCAGGTACGAACCCGGCGCGGGCTCGCCCACTGCATCCACACCGCGCCCGGCAACGGCCTTTTGCGGCGCCAGAGCCTGCGCCGGCGGCTTCGCGGCGGCGTGAGGACGCGCTTCCCGCTGCTCGGCTGGGGGAATCGCCGGCTCAGTATTTGCTGACTCCTTCGGCTGGTCGCTTTCGGGAGTCGTCGCCACAGGTGGCGGAGCGGCAGTTTCCGCCGCCGCCTCGGACTTCAGAGGCGCTTCGAGGACGATCGGCGGATTGTCGGCCGCGTGGCGCTGGCCCTCGTCCGCCTTGGCGGCGGCCTGCCCCACACTCCTCCCGGCGAAAAATCCCATCGCGAAGAAGACCCCCAGCAGCAACACAATAATGGCGAGCACGCTGAAAAGCTGGCGGTTGCCCAGCACAAACTCGAACTCATTGTCCTTTCGGACTTGCATTGCGTTCCTTCCTCGTTGCGGTTGATTCTTTCCAAAGCTTAAACTGCCCGGGCGTTCAATACAACCTCGTTTTAAACAATCCCGAGGCGTTATGCTTTGGAAAGAGGGCCTGCCTGCGCATGCCGCGTATGCTTCGCTTTACCTGTCAGCCCGGATGCACCCGCTGTTGCGAAGAGCCGGGCTACGTTTATTTGACGGAGAATGACCTGCTCCGCGCCGCCGCGCACCTCGGCCTCACGCCGGCCCGGTTCGAGCGGCGTTTTGTCTATCGGACAACTCATCTTCTCAGACTCCGCAAGCCGCGCGGCCGGCAATGTCCCTTCCTCCTGGCCGGCGGCTGCTCGATCCACCCGGCCAAGCCCACGCAGTGCCGGCTGTTTCCATTCTGGCCCGAACTCATCGTCAGAGTCCGCGACTGGCAGCGGGCCGCCGGCTCCTGCCCGGGTATCGGAACGGGACCACTGATCCAAATTGGAACAGCGCTTGAGACGGCCTCCGAAATGGTACGCGCCCATCCCTCCTTATACGACTCCGACCGGCCATAAAAGTCTTTCAATTTTATACAGATAGAATCTGCCCTCGCCGCCGGGCCGATTGGCACCCTTCGTGCACTGACGCCAGCGAAATGTTCGATCCGATTACATCGCGGATGGAGCAGTATCTCGATCTACTGAGCGCACGCCAGACGCTCGTCGCTTCCAATGTCGCCAACATCGATACCCCGGGCTATCGCACGCGGGATATCGACTTTCAGTTTGAATTGGAGTCTCAGCTTGCCGGCAACAGCCCCACGGTCTTTGAACCAGCCGGTCTCACCGTGAAGAACGACGGCAACAATGTCAGCCTGGACCGCGAAGCCCGCCTGCTCGCCGAAAATGCCATGCGCTTCAATCTCGTCTCCAATCTGATGAAGAACGAGCTGCGAATGGTCAAGTCGGCGATTGATGAAGGGAAGTCCTGATGAGTCTCCTGGACCTAATGTCGGTGAGCGCCTCGGGCATGCAGGCCCAACGCCTCCGGGCCGAGACCATCGTGGAGAACCTGGCCAACGCCGAAACCACCCGCACGCCCGACGGCGGTCCTTACAAGCGCAAGGATGTAGTACTGACCAGCACCGACCAGCTCGACGCACCCTTCTCCGCCGTGTTTCAGTCCGCGCTGAGCGCCGGCGCGAGCGGCGTCTCCGTTTCCGAAATCGTGGAAGACACCCGCCCTCCCGACCAACGCTACCAGCCCGGCCATCCGGACGCCGACGCGCAAGGCTATGTCTCCTTCCCGCACATCAGCCCCCCCGAGGAGATGGTGGACCTGATGGACGCTTCGCGCAATTTCGAGGCCAACACCGCCGCCATTGCGGCCGTGAAAGATATGATCTCCAAGTCCATCGACCTGCTTAAGATATGAATGTCAACGCCATCACCTCCGCGGCCTCGCCGATCCTCGCTCCGCAGGGCATCAGAACCATTGAGAACACACCGGCTGGCGCAGGCAGTTTCGGTGCGGCCATGACCGACGCCCTAAATGGCGTCGAGACCATGCAGAACGCAGCGCACGCCTCGGCGGAAAGCTTCATGAGTGGCGCAACCGGGGAAATTCATAAGGTCGCGCTGGACCAGCAGAAGGCCGCGATCGCCCTCGATCTGTTTCTGCAGGTACGCAACAAAGTCATTTCCGCGTACCAGGAAATCATGAAGATGCAGATATGAGAGCCCGATGCTGAATCAGCTCAGGCAGCTTCTCGATCAGCTCTCACTGCAGCAGAAGTTGTTGATTGCCGTCGCAGCCTGTTTGGTCGCCGGCGGCATCTTCTTCGGGATTCGCTGGAACAAGGATCGCGATCTGCGCCCGATGTTCGCCAGCCTGACCCCCGAGGATGCCGCAGCCGTCGTCGAGAAACTCAGGGTTGCCAACGTCAACTACAAAGTTGCTGAGAACGGCGCCGTCCTGGTCCCGTCTGCGCGCGTCGCGGAACTTCGTCTCGATATGGCGGCCGCTGGTTTGCCGCGCAGCGGCCGTCTCGGATTTGAGCTCTTCGATAAGCAGAACTTCGGCGCGACCGAATTCGACGAGCAGATTCGGTTGCGCCGGGCGATTGAGGGCGAGCTCGAACGCTCCGTGATGACCCTCACCAGCGTGGAAAGCGCACGGGTCCACGTTACCTTCGGCAAGGACTCTGTTTTCACCGATCTGCGCCAGCCCGCCAAGGCCAGCGTCCTGGTCCGGCTAAGGCCCGGCGCGAAACTGACTCCGCAGAACATCTCGGCTATCGAGCACTTGGCCGCCAGCGCCGTCGAAGGTTTGCAGCCCGATTCGGTCTCGGTGCTCGACATGAACGGGAACCTGCTCGGCAAACCACGCAGCCCGCTGGATGCCGATGCCGGTGCTTCCTCGGCTATGCTCGATTACCGCCAATCGATCGAACACGACCTGCTGGTGAAGATACATTCCACCCTTGATCCGCTCCTCGGCCCGGAGAAGTATCGCGCCGGTGTCACTCTGGAATGCGATTTCACGAGCGGCGACCAGAGCGAAGAGACGTTCGACCCTGACCACTCGGTGATGCTGACTTCTCAGAAAACGGAGGAGTCCAACGGCACTACGAGCAGCGGCGGGGTGCCGGGAACTGCTTCCAACCTGCCCCGCCCGGTCCCTCCTTCGCCTGGCGGCCGCGGGGCGGTCTCGCGGAAGACCGAAAACGTCACTTATCAAACCAGCCGCGTCGTCAAACACGTCAAACTACCGCAAGGGGCCGTCAAGCGCGTTTCCGTGGCGATTCTGGTCGATCAGGGTGTTCACTGGGAGGGGGCTGGCCCGTCCGCCAAGCGTGTTCTCGACCCGCCCTCGGCCGATACGCTGAAAGTCGTCAAGGAAGTGGTCTCCGGCGTGATCGGTTTCCAGCAGAACCGCGGCGACCAGGTCCTCGTCGAAACGTTGCCATTCGATGTCACGCTGGCCCTGCCGGCGCCAGAACCGTTCGCGCGTCCGGTGCCCGCGGGGCCCCGGAAACCGTCCACTGGATGGGAGGAGTTGACTCTTCGCCTGCGCTCGCTGTCGCCGCTGTGGCTCATCGCGGGAGGCGGCTTCTTTATCGTTGCCCTGGTCGCGGTCGGATTGCTTCTGAAGGTGCGTCTGGGGCGGAAAGCGCCGCACGCGGAGGCCGCACTTGCCGGCGGTGCCCGGCTCGCTCCCGGCACGACAACTCCCGCGCAGCTCGGCTCGCCGGCCCAGTTTGAGGCCAAGGCCATGGCCCAACTGGCGGAGAACCGGCAGGTTCAAGAGCAGGCCGAGCTCGATGCTTTGCTGTCTCTCAAGACGGTTCCGACCACGCGCAAGTCCGAAGTCTTAAAGAAATTCATTCTCGATGAGGCGAAAAAGGACCCCGGCAAGGTGGCGCAACTGATTCGTTCATGGTTGAGTGCAGAGGCCGTCTGAGCCATGATTCGAAACGCAGCCAAAGAAGAGACTTCTCTGAAGCTTCAGATCAGTGGTCCCAAGAAGGCGGCGATCCTGTCCGTGTGTATAGGAGAGGCGCTCAGTGCGGAGATCTTCAAGGAACTCGATGAGGATGAAGTCGGTCAGATCGGACGCGAGATTGCGCGCGTGCGAAGCATCTCCGCCGAGGAAGGCGAGCAAGTTCTCGAAGAATTCTACGAACTCGCGATGGCTCAGGACTATGTCCTGAAGGGCGGTATCGAGTATGCCCGAAAAATCCTCAACAAGGCCTTTGGGCCGGAAGCTGCCAGGAAGATGCTGGACCGCCTGCTCAAGCAGATGGGACATGACACGGCAAACTTCGATGCACTGCAGAAAGCCGACCCGCAACAGGTGGCCAAGTTCATCCACAACGAGCATCCCCAGACCATTGCGCTGGTGCTCAGTCACCTCAATCCATCTCAGGCTGCGGGACTGCTCTACTCACTGCCCAACGAACTGCGGGCCGATGTCGCCCTGCGCATGGCTAATCTGGACCAGATTTCACCGGATATCATCACCAAGATCGCCTCGATCATTGGCCAGAAGCTCAAGTCACTCGGTGAAATGAGCCGCGAATCGTACGGTGGCGTACGGGCCGTGGCCGAGATGTTCAATCGCCTCGACTCATCCTGCAGCAAGGAGATCATCGAGACCATCGACAGCCGGGACCCGGCGCTCGCGGAAACGATCCGCCACCTGATGTTCGTTTTCGAAGACCTGCTGCTGATCGATCAGAATGGCATGAAGGAGATTCTTGGCCGCATCGACCGCAAGGTGCTGACGGTCGCCTTGAAAGGGACCAGTGACCAGCTCAAGGAGCACTTCCTGGAGGGGATGTCCACTCGTGGTGCCGAGATGCTGCGAGAAGACATGGAGGCGCTCGGCCCAGTCAAAATCAAAGAGGTCGAGGCAGCGCAGCAACAGATCATCGCGGTTGTGCGGCAAATGGAGACGGAGGGCGCAATCAGCCTGAAGGGCGCGGTAGGCGAGCAATATGTCGTCTAGGATCGTGCGCGGCGACCAAGCATGCTTGCAGAAGCATCTCTGGCAACACGCCGACTCGACAGAACAGGTCGCAGCGGGTCCCCATCCCGCTGACAGCGAGCCCTCCGGTCCCGAGGCTGAGCGGATTCGCGAGCTTCTGCTGCGAGAATTCCAAAGCCGTATCGAGCGCGAGCGCGCCCAGTCTTTCGAATCCGGACGCGAGGCTGGCCGAAATTCAGCCCTACAGGAGCTTCAGGCCCCTCTCGAGCGAGTCGCCCGCAGCCTCGAAGAGCTGGCCTCCTGCCGCGCCCGCTATCGGAAGGAGACCGAGCGCGAAGTCGTTCAACTCGCTCTGGAGATCGCCCGCCGCATCCTGAGGCGTGAATTAACCATCGATCCCGAGGCGATTTTGGGGCTGGTGCGGGCGGGGCTGGAATCGATTTCACTGCGCGAAGTATTGGAAGTTCGCCTGCATCCCTCGCATGCCGAAACGGTTCGCGTGTGCCTGAATAAACTGGGCGCTCCCGCGGGTTTGGCCGTCATTGCCGACCCTCACCTTGAGCCCGGAGCCGTTCTAGTGGAGACACGCCGAGGTGGTTTTGATGCTTCGGCGGACGCACAATTGGAAGAAATTCAGCGCGGATTTGCCGATCTGATAGAGCACAGCGACGCGCATTGAAGACTGAGAGGAGCGAGAGGGTTTGACATCCGTCACGCAGGCTAAGGGGCTGGAACGGTTTTTTGAGGCTCTTCGGGAAGTGGACCCCGTGCGGGCGACCGGCGTGGTCGAACAGATCGTGGGTCTGCTCATTGAATCCAAGGGCCCCCCTGCGGGTATCGCCGACTTCTGTGAGATCCGGACCCGGGCGGGGCACACTATCCGCACCCAGGTCATCGGTTTTCGTGAGGGGCGCATCCTCTCCATGCCGCTCGAGGAAACCGGGGGATTGCAGCCCGGCGACACTCTGGTGACACGCCGGCGCGACTCGCGCGTGGCCGTGTCTTCCCAACTCCTGGGCCGTGTTATCGACGGCTTCGGTATCCCGATGGACGGCGGCGCTCCCATCCGGGCCGAAGCCTTCTATGACCTCTATGCCGCTCCTCCGGGACCGTTGGAGCGGGAGCCGATCTGCGCCCCCCTCACCACTGGGGTCAAGGCTATTGACGGGTTTCTGACCTGCGGCCGCGGCCAGCGCATCGGCATCTTCGGGGGCAGCGGTGTCGGCAAGAGCATGCTGCTGGGCTCCTTACTCAGACACCACAACGCCGACGTAGCCGTCGTCGCCCTCGTGGGCGAGCGGAACCGTGAAGTACGCGATTTCATTGAGTGTGAGCTGGGGCCGGAAGGACAGAAGCGCAGCGTGCTGGTTGTGGCCACCTCGGACCGCCCTTCGCCCCTGCGTGTCCGGGCCTGCTTCGTCGCCCTGGCCATAGCCGAGTACTTTCGCGATCAGGGCGCCAATGTGCTGCTGGTGGCGGACTCGGTCACGCGATTAGCGATGGCGCAGCGCGAGATCGGACTGGCGGCGGGCGAACCGCCCAGCCAGAAAGGCTACACTCCATCGGTTTTTCAGATGCTTCCCAAGGTTTTCGAGCGCGCCGGCAACTTCCGACGCGGCTCGATCACCGGCTTCTTCACCGTGCTCGTGGAAGGTGATGACATGAATGAGCCGATTACGGACGCAGTGCGCGGGATTTTGGACGGCCACATTGTTCTGGCGCGGCGACTGGGACAAAAAGGGCACTACCCGGCGATCGATGTCCTGCAGTCGATTTCGCGCCTCGCCGCCCGCGTCGGCCGACCAGATCAGTTGACGGCGGCGACGCGGTTGAGGGAGTGTATTTCGCTGCTCCAATCTACGGAGGACTTGTTGCGCATTGGGGCTTACGTTTCGGGTTCCAACGCGGGGGTCGATGCGGCCTTACGCCTGCAGGAGGATATTAACCGCTTTCTTTGCCAGGCGCCCGGCGAGAGGAGTTCCATGGACCAGACCGTGGACCGAATGAAGGGACTCGTTTCCCGGCTTGGGGAGGGGCATCCCGTTGAAAAAATTTAACTTTCGCCTCGAACAAGTGCGCCGCTGGCGGGAGTCGCAAAGAGACGCGGAGGAAGCCCGGCTGCAAGCGCTGTTTGCCGAACTGAATCAGTTGGAGCGGGCCCGCGTCGCACTCGGCAACGCCGCTGCGGAGGCCGATCAAGCCGTGCGTCCCAGGCCTGACGCGCCCCTGCCTCCGATGCAGGAATTGCAGGCTCTCGATTCCTACCGCGGCTATGTCCGGCGCGAGTGTCATCGTCTGGCCGGCCTGCGCTCCCAACTTGAGGCGCGTATTGCCATCCAGCGGCGCGCTCTGACAGAGGCGGAACGCAAGATGGAGGTCCTTGACCTGCTGCGGGAAGAGAAACTGGAGGAGTGGAAAAAGGAACTCGACAAGGAACAGGAAGACCTGGTGGCCGAGCTGGTCGTGGCCCGGTGGGCCCGAGCCTGCTAATCGGCGGCGGCGCGAGCCGGTCCGGAATCAACTGGGCATGCCACCGCACCCTGCCCGGCGACAAAAGTGGATCATTGTGATTTCGCGCTGCCATTGCCGCGGGAATACGTGTTTTTCACGGTGCGCTCACCAGTCTGCCATCGCCAATGGCCGCACAATCGCGGTGCCGGCACAGCGCAATCTCTTTCACGCGCAGCCGTGACTTTGCGCCTCCGGAACGGCGGCCAAGGCGCCCACGCCGCCTTGACGGGTCGGCTCCCTCAGGGGTATTTATTTAGAATCAATCAGTTACTAGAGCCGCTCTTCAGGAACCGCGCAAATTCGTCCGGATCCTTCGTCAGGCCGGGGAATGAGGCGAGCGGCTTCTGGTCCGCGTCGAAGATCGCATAGAAAGGAATGGCGACGGTGTTGAAAAGAGTCTGCTGCCGCCGCTGATTGGCCTCGCTGACGGCGTCGGAACCATCGGTGTAGAGGTCCACGAGGACCAGGCCGTCCAGCAGGCCGGCGATTTCGGGGCGGGAAAACATATTGGCTTTCATCCACTTGCAGTTCGTGCAGGCGTAGCCGGTGAAGGAGACGAGGACGCGTTTGTTCTGCTCTTTGGCGCTGCGGAAAGCGCCTGCGTAGTCCGTCGTGGTGGCCGGATGACGGCTGGTGGAGGCAGTGGGCGCGAACGACGGCCCATCGGCGGCCGCCGGCACATACGCATCCAGATCGCCCAGCCGCGTGCCGAACATCCCTGGAGTCAGACTGATAGCCAGAGCCAGGAACACCACTCCGAGAAGCGCGCGCCAGGCTCCAAGGCGTTCGTCGGCGTGGATGCCTTCCATGCGCAGAAACCCCAGCAGGTACAGGCCGGGGCAGGCGATCAGGACAATCCAAAATGCCAAAAAGCGTTCTCTTGTCAGTAAGTTCCAATGCAACACCTGATCCACATTGGAGAGGTATTTGAGCATGGCCGCCAGTACGACAAAGCCTAGCACGGTCTTGACCCGCGCCATCCAGCCTCCGCCGCGGGGGAGCTTACTCAGGAATCCGGGGAATAGAGCAAGCAGAAAGAAGGGCGAGGAAAGAGCTATGGAAAACGCCAGCATCCCCATGATTGGCTGGAACTTATCTCCACCGACCGATGCCGCGAGCAATGTGCCCATGAAGGGGCCGACGCAGGCGAACGAAGCCAGGCAGAAGGTCAGGCCCATAATCAGCGTGCCGAGGGTGCCGCCGCGGTTCGAGGCAGAGTTCAAGCGCGTGAGGAGGCCGCTCGGCAGGGTGAGTTCGAAGGCCCCTAAGAGACTCAAGCCGAATACGAAGAAGACCAACGAAATCAGTCCGTTAACCCAAGCATTCGAGCCTAGTTGAACGACCGCGAAGGGGCCCAGCGCAGCGCTCAGGCCGGAGCCGATGGCGGTGAACAGGAGCACAATGCCGAGGCAGAAAACCACGGCCTGCCGGACCGCTTGCGCCCGCGACTCGCCCGCCTGGCTCAGGAAGAACGACAGGATGATCGGGATCATCGGGAAAACGCAGGGGGTGAAAATGGCCGCGAAACCGAAGCCGAAGGCCAGCAGAAGGAACGAGCCGAGCCCTTGATTCAGCGCCGGATTCGAAGGCGCGGCGCCGCCGGACGTGAGGAGGGCGGCGGCGGCATCGGCTCGGAAGAGAATGAACCCGGGCGGCGGCTGGGCTGGCGGCTTGGGGCCCGAGGCGTCTACCAAAAAAGTGGTCGCGGCGGTGACGGTTCTCGGCGGCAGGCATTGCTTATCCGTGCACAATTGGTAGCGCATCCGGGCCACCAGTTCGGTTGGGCCAGCGGACGTTCCAGGCGCCAGATGAAGCTTCAGGTAAAGCTTGAGGAAACCTTCGTAAGTTTCTGTTTCGATTTGAAAATTTGGGTCAAATTTACGCTGCGGGGCGGGGAAGTAAAGCTCCCATGAGGCTACGGCTGGCGTATCGACCAGACGGATGGTGGTCTGGGTTGGACCGCCTTCCGGACCCGGCTTAGGCGTCGTGACCGAGTACATGTGCCAGGGCGCATCGAGGTCGAGTTTCAACTCCAGCAGCAGGTCGGAGCCGGGCGCGACGCGCGCCGCCGAAGGCGTTAGGGTCCAGTGGGCGGGGCTGGGATTCTGCGCTGCCGCCGCACCGATCAGCGCAAGAAAAAGCGGGCAAGCGCGGAGAATTCCGGGCCTATGCTGACGCCGTGGCGAGCCCGTCCCGGGTTTGCGGGCGGACGAGCGCGGCCGCAATGCGGTCATTGACATGCTCTGATGCCGATTCACAAGCGACGCGAATGGCGTTGCGGATGGCGTTGTCGTTTGAACGGCCATGGCAGATGATGACCACTCCTTTCACACCCAGAAGCGGCGCGCCCCCGTATTCGGAATAGTCGACCCGTTTTCTGAAATCCTTGAAGGCGGGACGGGCTATCAGGTAGCCGATTTTCCGGCTGAGCGTAGCCTCCAGCGACTCCTGGAGCATGTGCTTGATCACGTCCACCATGCCCTCGCTGACCTTCAGTGCGACGTTGCCGATGAATCCGTCGCAGACAATCACGTCGGCACGGCCGGTGTAGAGGTCGCGGCCTTCGACGTTGCCGATAAAGTTGATCGGCAGGGTCTTGAGAATCTGGGCCGCGGCGCGGCTCAACTCGTTGCCCTTGTGCTCCTCTTCGCCGATGGAAAGCACGCCGACGCGCGGGTTTTCCGTGTGGAAGACGAGCCGCGAGTAGGTCTCCCCCATGATGCCGAACTGGGCCAGCATCTGCGGCGTTGAATCGACGTTCGCGCCGACATCCACCACGACGACAGGGTGCCCTTTGACGGTCGGAAAGGCGGAAGCCAGCGCCGGGCGCTCCACGCCTGGGATCATGCCCAGCAGCGTTTTGGTGATAACCATCACAGCGCCGGTGTTGCCCGCCGAAACCAGCCCCTGCGCCGTTCCGTCGCGCACCAGACGCGCGGCGACGCGGATGCTGGAGTCGCGTTTGTGGCGCAACGCCTTGGTGGCATTGTCCTCCATAGTGACGACTTCGCTGGCGTGAACGATTCGAATTGGAAGCTTATGCCAGTCGGAGAACTTGGCCAGTTCCTCGCGGATCCGGTCCTCGCGCCCCACGAGGATGACACTGACATCCTGCGAGCGGGCCGCGCGAACCGCTCCATGCACCTCCGGCACCGGGGCGGAATCCCCGCCCATGGCGTTGACGGCAATAGTGATCATGGAAATGTGAGCGCTCCCCACGCGAACCCAACCAGGAACGTCTACTCCTGGACGACTTCGATTACTTCGCGGCCTTTATAATAACCGCAACTCGGGCACGCGTTATGGGGCAATTTCATTTCGTGGCACTTCGGGCACTCGGAGACGCCGGCGACCTTCAGCCCGTCATGGGCGCGGCGGGTGGCCGTGCGGCGGGCGGAGTGGCGTCGCTTCGGATTGGGCATCGGAAATCCTTTCCAGGAATCCACCCGCAGGTGTCCAGCACCCGTGCGGGCAGAGCTTGAGCGAGTTAATTGACGCTAATCGACTTCTTATTTTAACGAACTGTGGCCCGCGCTGTCATCTATGAACCGGGTCAACCTATCTCCAACGGAGGGCGATGCTTACCGCGGCCGATGCCGGCCATGATCCGGACGCTCCTGATTGTGGCGTGCTTCCGTGCTGGGTGCCGGCTGGACGTCCGCTCGCGGGCCGGACTATCCTCGACACTGATGGCGCGTTCCACAACCACCCTCCCGCCGACGCCCGCCGCGCTCGGCTTCAGCCTGCCCGCCGAGTGGGAGCCTCACGCCGCCACCTGGCTCGGCTGGCCGCACAACCCCACCGATTGGCCGGACAAGCTGGATACGATTCGCTGGGTTTACGCCGAGATGGTGCGCAAGATCACGCCCGGCGAAAGCGTGCGCCTGCTGGTGAATTCCAAAAGCGCCGAGACGCAGGCGCGGCGCACTCTGGCGCGTGCCGGTGCCGATACGCGTCGCGTGGAATGCATGGCGCATCCCACCAATCGCGGCTGGATGCGCGACAGCGGTCCGGTGTTCGTGCGGCGGCGCGCCAAGCGGAGAACCGAGACCGCCATCGTCCACTTCCACTTCAATGCCTGGGCCAAGTACAGCGACTGGCGCAAGGACCGGCGCGTGCCCGAAACCGCTGCCCGGCTTCTGGGAAAGACGCTCTTCGACGCGCAGGCCAACGCTCGCCCGTTGGTCCTCGAAGGCGGCGGCATCGAGGTCAACGGGCGCGGCACCCTGCTGACCACCGCGGAGTGTTACCTCAGCCTGGGCGTGCAGGTGCGCAACCCGGGTCTCTCGAAGAACGATTTTGAAGCCGCGCTCCGCGACTTCCTCGGCGTGACCAACGTCTTCTGGCTCGGCGCGGGCGTGGCCGGCGACGACACGCACGGCCATGTGGACGACATTTGCCGCTTTGTCGACGCGCGCACGCTGGTGCTGATCCGGGAAGCGAATCCCAAGGACGAGAACTACCGGCCGCTGGAAGAAAACTGGGAGCGCATCCGCGATCTGCGTCTGGAGGACGGTTCCAAGCCCACGGTCGTGGCGCTGCCCACGCCCGCTCCGCTTGAGTTCGACGGCGGCCGGCTGCCGGCGAGCTACGCCAACTTCTACATCTGCAACGCGGCGGTGCTGGTGCCGACGTTCAACGATCCCAACGACCGCGTCGCGCTGGGGATCCTGGGCGAGCTCTTCCCCGACCGGCCCGTGGTGGGCATCCATGCGGTCGACCTGGTGCTCGGTTTCGGCACACTGCATTGCCTGACCCAGCAGCAGCCGGCGGAGTAGGCGCACCGCGCGTCGCGGGCGTTTAAGAATCTGCGGGAATGAGCGCGCGGCGCCTCACTTGGCCGCGGGCGAGAAGCCGGTCTCTTCCTTCCACGCTTCCAGCGTGTGGTAGACGATCGGGCAGTAAGTGGCGCGGTCGATGAACTGCCACATCCGCGCCTGAATCGAACCCTCGCCTTTCACCGTGTGCGGGAACTGCTCGCAGTTGGACGGGCGCGCTTCGTAGACGCTGCAGAGATTGCCTGCCAGGAAGACGCAGCCCTGCTCCGGATCGCGCTTCAGGATCAGGCCGTCCTCTTCGTCGCGCGTCGTGTATTGCTTCCGGAAGTGGTCCAGCGGCATGCCGAGATGCTTGGCCAACCGTTCGCAGTCGCGCGGCGTGATGGGCGTGTTGGCGACCTTGCAACAGTTGGCGCAGAGGGTGCAATCGATACCCTCTTCGACCTCCACGGCAAGCTGCTTGAAGCGCCGCACGGCGAAGTTATGGGTCTTGAGATGCTTCCGGAACTTCTCGTTCTCCGGACGCTTCTTCTCGCCCAGGCGTTGGATCTGAACCAGGTCGTTCAACATGAGTTGCTGAGTAACTTGCGGCGGCCGGCGAAACGAGAAAGACCGTCCGGACACCGTATGTCCGGACGGCCCACTTCATTGTCACCCATTCCGCCGCGCGCGCCGCTGAAGGCGCGGCTGTTACCAGGTTACTTTCGCCTTACTGAAGTCCCCGGCGCGGACGATGCTGAGGCCGTCCGGGCTGAGATACTTCTGCATGGCAACCCGGATCTGTTCCGGCGTCAGCGCCTGAACCTTGGCTTCCAGTTCGGCGTCGAAGGCCATCGTGCGATCGAAATACAAGCCGTTAGTGAGCCGGCCCACCAGTTCGCCGTCGTTGGCGCGCGCCACCTGCCGCGACTCGGCCCAGCTCTTCTTGGCCGCCTGCACCTCGTCGGCGGTGTAGCCCTTTTCGAGGATCGTCTTCAACTCATCCTTATACGACGCCTCCACCTTGGGCGCGTTCTGCGGCGCGCAGATGGCGTAGGAGAGGAACCGCGTCAGGTCTTCCTTAGGTGTGGCCTGCAGCACTGAGCCGATGCCATAGCTCAGCCCTTCTTTGCCGCGGATACGGGCAAACAGATGCGAATTCATGCCGGCGCCCAGGATGTAGTTGCCCAGCACCAGTGCCGGGTAGTCGGCATCGGTGTCTTTCAGCTTGATCTCCAGGCCGGCGATCCACATGCTGTTCTGCTTATCCGGCGTTTCGATGGCCTTCAGGAGCGGCGCGACCTGCTTGTACGAAACCTCGACGCGACGATAGGGCTTGGGGCTTTTCCAATCGCCGAACAGCGCCTTCACCTGGTTCTGAGTGAGTTCGGAATCGAAGTCTCCGATCACGGAAAACTCGCCGTTGGAGGCGCCATAGAAGTCCTTGTAGAAGGCCTTCGCCGGGTCCAGCGTCAGCACCTTGATCTCCTCGATCTGCTCGTCGATGGAGAGTGCGTAGCGCGGGTCGCCCTTCGGGTACGGCGAGAGGTGCTTCATCAGCGCCACCGGCGCGAGACTCATCGGCTCACTCTTGTTCGCTTCGAGTTGGGCCAGCTCTTCCTGCTTGAGCTTGTCGAATTCGTCCTGCGGGAACGACGGCTGCCGCAAAACCTCGGCCACCAGATCGAGCACCGGCTTCAGGTTCTCTCGCGTCGTGGTAATGTGCGCCATGGCCGAATCCACGCCGCCGGCAATTGTCACCTGCGCCTTCAGCTTGTCGAAGGCGTCCTTCAGCTCCTGGCGCGTGTGCTTCGCCGTGCCGCGCATTAACATCGAGCCGGCCAGGCCGGCCGCGATTTCGCGGTCCTTCAACGACGTCTCGTCGCCAAAGTGCAGTTGCAGCGTGGCCGTCACCTGGTTCCCGCGGGTCTTCTTCTCGAGGAACGCGATCTTGATGCCGCCCAGCGCACCGCGCGCCGTGCGCTTGTCGATGTTGGCCGGACTGGGGTCGAAGGTCTCGCCCTGCGCCACGGTCTCCTGGCCCTTGTAGTCCTTCACCAGCGCCATGACGTCGGGCGCGTTCGGCACTTCGGCGCGCACCGGCGCCTTGTCGGGTATGAAGATGCCTGACGTGCGGTTGGATTGGATGAAGTACTTCTCCGCCACCTTCTGGATCTGATCGAGCGTCACCGCCTTGACACGGTCGCGATGCAGGAACATCAGACGCCAGTCGCCCTGTGCCTGCCACTCGCTCAACTCCAGCGCGATCTCCTGCGTGTTGTTCAGCGCCAGGTCGAAATCCTTGAGCCATTTTGTGCGCTCGCGCTCCAGCTCTTCCTTCGTGAACGGGTTCTTGGCGATTCCTTCAATCGTGGCGACCGTCGTATCGCGCGCGTCCTCCACGGATTTTTCGAGGCGGACGTCGGCGTAGGCCACAGCCAGACCCGGATCCCTTTCCGGTTCGCTGAACATGGCCACCGAGGCGGCCTTCTTCGTATCCACGAGCGCCTTGTACAGCCGTCCGCTGGGTGCGTCCCCCAGCATCATCGTAGCCAGCTCCACGGGAACGAACTCCGCGTCCGGTCCCGAGGGTACGTGATAGGCCACCACCGCCGCCTGCGTGTCGCCGTTGCGGCGCAGCGTCACGCTGCGATCGCCGTCCTGCGTCGGTTCAATCGTGTACGTGCGGCGCAACGGGCGGGTGGGCTTGGGAATCGGCGAGAAGTACTTGTCGACCAGTGCCAGCGTCTTGGCTTCGTCGATCTTGCCGGCGACCACCAGCACCGCGTTGTCGGGCTGGTAGAAATGACGCCAGAAGGCCTGCAGCCGCTCGATCGGCACCTGCTCGATGTCCGAGCGAGCACCAATTGTCGAGTGGCCGTAGTTGTGCCACAGGTAGGCGGTGGAAGCCACGCGCTCCATCAGGATGCCGACGGGGTTGTTCTCGCCCGCTTCGTACTCGTTGCGCACCACGGTCATTTCGCTGTCCAGATCCTTCTTGGCGATGAAGGAATTCACCATCCGGTCGGCTTCCAGGCTCAGCGCCCAGTTCAGGTTTTCGTCGGTCGCGGTAAAGGTCTCGAAGTAATTGGTGCGGTCGTCCGACGTTGTGCCATTGGGTCGCGCGCCGTGGTCCTGCAATTCCTTCGGAACGTTCGGGTGGTTGGTCGAGCCCTTGAACATCAGGTGCTCGAGCAGATGCGCCATGCCGGTCTCGCCATAGTCCTCGTAGCGCGAGCCGACGAGGTAGGTGATGTTTACCGTGACATTCGTCTTGGTCTGATCCGGGAACAGCAGCACCCGCAGCCCGTTCTTCAGACGGTACTCCGTAATGCCTTCAACGCTCGTGACTTTGTCAACGCCTGCAGGCAGCGCCTGGGCCGCCAGCGGCACGATGGAAACGACTGTGAACAGCGCGGCGGCAGCCGCCCGCATGATCGTGGAAAGCCTGTTGGGGAACATAAGGTGAGATGTTATTAATCCTAGCATTGCGGCCCACGCAACAACATCCGCGCGACCGCCGCGCGCTGTCGGCGTCGAACTTCAGCGCGCCGGTGTAACTCCAGTACTATGGCCTTCCATCCGCTCCTCGGTTAGCCTGTGTCTCATGGATCTGGAGTGGATACGCAAGCTCTGTCTGGCCCTGCCGGGCGCTACCGAGAACATCCAGTGGGGCAACGACCTGCTGTTTAAGGTCAACGGCAAGATCTTCGCCACGGCCTCGTTGGAACCCAATGGCAGCGCACTCACGTTCAAGTGCACGCCCGACGAATTCGCCGAACTCATCGAACGGCCGGACTGCGCACCGGCACGCTACGTCGGCCGCGCCAAGTGGATCACCCTGCAGACCCTCGACGCGCTGCCCGCGCGCGAAACCCAGCGCTTGCTGCGTCAATCCTACGATCTTGTCGTCAGCAAGTTGCCTCGGAAATCCCGCCCTGTGTCAGGTTCCCGGCCGGCGTGAAGTTCGCTCCTGCTTTTAACGCCCTTCCAACGCGATGTTGTCGATCAGTACAACGCCCTCCTTCGATCGGTCGAAGCGGAATCGGATCTCGCGGATCCGGGCGTTTGCGATGCCGGGAAAAGCTCTCAACGGCGCGGCGTAGCGCTGCAGAACCGGCTCGCTGTCTTTGTAATCGCGCCCGAAGCCCAGCATGTTCAACTTCACAATGTCCACCCGGAAAGGCTTGTACAACGGGCCGATCTGGCCCAGGCTCAAGCGTGCCGTGTGGCCGTCGACGCCAATCAGTTCGACGGTAAAATCGAGCGGTTGCTTGCTCTTCTTTTCGTCGCTCTTTTTGTCCTTCGATTTCTGATCCTTCTTTTTCGAATCCTTCGACGCGCCCTTCTGATCCGCCTCGGGCTCCGGCGGTTTGTCGTTGGCGTCGGCCAGGTCGAACGAGAGAGTCGATTCGAGTGTCAGCGACTCGGCGAACTGGGCCGGCAGTTCGATCGTGTACGTCGCCGCGGGCTCCCGCCAGCCCAGGTAGACGGCATTGTCGCCGCGGTCGTCCCAGCGCAACTCCGCGCGCCGCTCCTTCCACAGCGCCAGTTTCTCGCCGTGAATGCGTGCCCCGGCGAGCGTAGCCGTTTCCACGTCGAAGTCTTCATCGAAGCCGGCCACAATCGTGCGCCGGGCGTCGGCATAGCGGTTGACGTAGGTCGTGTCCGGCAGCCAGGCCGCGCCGGCGCGGTAGTCACGGAACAGCGCGCGGTACTCGTCGCGGCCGCGCAGCGTGGCTTCGAGAAAAGCCGAGAAGTAGACCCGCGCTATGCGGCGCTGCTCCTCGCCGCTCAGCAACGGCCGCTTGTTCAGAAACCAGCCGCCCGGCGGCCCGTTGTCGTCGTCGCCCCAAACCGTGTTGAACTGGCCGTGGTTAGCCCGGTAGATCCATAGCTCGGCTTTGAATCCGGGGAACGAGTCGC
>CAWIQF010000040.1:0-35623 GCA_963838205.1 Terriglobia bacterium
GTGGTGTCGGTGTGCGTGCGTGGTGTCGGTGTGCGTGCGTGCGTGGTGTCGGTGTGCGTGCGTGGTGTCGGTGTGCGTGCGTGGTGTCGGTGTGCGTGCGTGGTGTCGGTGTGCGTGCGTGGTGTCGGTGTGCGTGCGTGGTGTCGGTGTGCGTGCGTGGTGTCGGTGTGCGTGCGTGGTGTCGGTGTGCGTGCGTGGTGTCGGTGTGCGTGCGTGGTGTCGGTGTGCGTGCGTGGTGTCGGTGTGCGTGCGTGGTGTCGGTGTGCGTGCGTGGTGTCGGTGTGCGTGCGTGGTGTCGGTGTGCGTGCGTGGTGTCGGTGTGCGTGCGTGGTGTCGGTGTGTGTGCGTGCGTGGTGTCGTGTGTGCGTGCGTGGTGTCGGTGTGCGTGCGTGGTGTCGGTGTGCGTGCGTGGTGTCGGTGTGCGTGCGTGGTGTCGGTGTGCGTGCGTGGTGTCGGTGTGCGTGCGTGGTGTCGGTGTGCGTGCGTGGTGTCGGTGTGCGTGCGTGGTGTCGGTGTGCGTGCGTGCGTGGTGTCGGTGTGCGTGCGTGGTGGTGTGTCGGTGTGCGTGCGTGGTGTCGGTGTGCGTGCGTGGTGTCGGTGTGCGTGCGTGGTGTCGGTGTGCGTGCGTGGTGTCGGTGTGCGTGCGTGGTGTCGGTGTGCGTGCGTGGTGTCGGTGTGCGTGCGTGGTGTCGGTGTGCGGTGTGCGTGCGTGGTGTCGGTGTGCGTGCGTGGTGTCGGTGTGCGTGCGTGGTGTCGGTGTGCGTGCGTGGTGTCGGTGTGCGTGCGTGCGTGGTGTCGGTGTGCGTGCGTGGTGTCGGTGTGCGTGCGTGGTGTCGGTGTGCGTGCGTGGTGTCGGTGTGCGTGCGTGGTGTGCGTGGTGTCGGTGTGCGTGCGTGGTGTCGGTGTGCGTGCGTGGTGTCGGTGTGCGTGCGTGCGTGGTGTCGGTGTGCGTGCGTGGTGTCGGTGTGCGTGCGTGGTGTCGGTGTGCGTGCGTGGTGTCGGTGTGCGTGCGTGGTGTCGGTGTGCGTGCGTGGTGTCGGTGTGCGTGCGTGGTGTCGGTGTGCGTGCGTGGTGTCGGTGTGCGTGCGTGGTGTCGGTGTGCGTGCGTGGTGTCGGTGTGCGTGCGTGGTGTCGGTGTGCGTGCGTGGTGTCGGTGTGCGTGCGTGGTGTCGGTGTGTGTGCGTGCGTGGTGTCGGTGTGCGTGCGTGGTGTCGGTGTGCGTGCGTGCGTGGTGTCGGTGTGCGTGCGTGGTGTCGGTGTGCGTGCGTGGTGTCGGTGTGCGTGCGTGGTGTCGGTGTGCGTGCGTGGTGTCGGTGTGCGTGCATGGGGGCGGACGACCTGGCCGGCCAGGTCCGGATAATGCTCCCAGGCGGGGTAGGCGCCTTCCGTGGGTTGAGTCAGCAGAGGCACTTCACGCCCGGCACGCTTCGCGCTGAGGCGCACGATGCGGCCGCTCATTTCCGGCACGAGAGCGAGATGGAAGGATTCGTTGTCGAGATGGACGGCGCCATAAGCCCGCGTGGCGGCGGCGTTCGCTTCGTTCACTTTGAGATCGTGGCCTTCGGTGATGCGGAGGATGCCGAAGCTGCCGAGCCGCGCCGCGAAATCGCGAAAATGCGCCTGAAAGCCCGCCAAATCGTGAGGCGCGTAAGAGGCATCGTCTAGAAAGTATTGGCGGGAACCAAGTAGCTCGACATACTCAATCGACAGCCGCGCCTTCTCGATGCGCCGCCGCAGCGCAGCGCTATCGGCCGCGCGCTGCGCTGCGTCAAACAGACGATGCGCCTCCGGCAGAAATCCCGGCGAGAAGGCGAGAATGTTGTAGATCCACATGTGTTGGCCGAGGCCGCGCGGCGGCAGCCGGACCTCGCGCTGCAGTAAATCAAAATACTGGTGCATCGGTTTGGCCGCGGGACCGTAGACGCCTTCGAAAAACTCATTCAGATCGCGCTCCACGTCAATGTGCGGGTTCCACAGCAGGCGGGCCGTGATGTAGGAACGCAGCTCCGCGTTTTCACCGCCGCCGCCGGCCTCGTACGAACCTTCGAGGAAGATGCCCACAACGCCGCTGCGCTGGTACAGCGGAATGTCGGCGGCGAGTTCGTCGAAGTCCGGGAACGGCGTCAGATAGTGCGAGAAATTCGTGTTGTAGTGCCAGATGTAGAGTTGGTTCGTGATCGCCGCCCAGGTCTTGAGATTGCGCAGAAAGTAAGCGCTGCGCGGACACTGCTCGTACGGGTGCGCCTCGCACACGCCGATCGGGCACAGGCGAATCCGCACGTTGGGCCGCGGGCGCACGTGCGCCGGCGGATTCTCGCTGTACGCGTACGCCAGCGTGTCGATCAGCTTGCCGGGATCGGTCTTTTCAATTTCGGCCGCGACGGCGTTGACGAACCGCAGAATCGGCCCGCTGTGCTGGCCGCCCTCCTCTTCCTCGACGCGGCGGCAACGGTCGCACTCGCACCATCCGGAACCATCGTTCTGGGATACCGAGAGGATGCTGGCTGTGGGGTGCTCCTTGATCCATTCGCGGACGCGCGCCACGGCGATCTTCAGCACGTCAGGGTTGGTGAGGCACAGTTGCGCGTTATCGGGACGCCGCACGCCGTCGACCAGCGCGAAGTACTCGGGGTGCGATTGGAAGTACTTCTCGGGCGGCACCAGGCTGTAGAGAGCTGTGGACGAAGGGAAAGTACTCCACCTTGCCGCCGGTGGATGCATCGAGGGCGGTGGCGTTGCCGTTGGTTTTGTTGCGCGCCGCCCAGTCCTTGTCGAAGGCTTCGCGGATATAAACCTCGCGGTATTCGAAAGCCGGCTTCTGGCGTTCGTCGAGCGCGGGAACTTCGATCGTGCTCCGCTTCGGGATGCGGCTGATTTCCGGCGTGAACCAGCGGCAGCCCAGGCGTTCCAGGAAAGTGTAGACGCCGTACATCGAGCCGCGCTGCCGTCCGCCGGCGATGACGATGTGCCGGCCGGCGGTCTTCAACTGGAACTCCTCGGGGCCGTACGCTGCCGCGTCAAAGCCCTTCGCCACGCGCCGCAGTGCGGGGCTGTCCCCTACAAAGATCAGCGGCCGCGACGTGCGGCAGTCGGTGGTGATGCCGAGCCGCGCGCCGGACATCTCTTCGACAAAGCGCTGCAGCTCGTTCGCGCCGCGCTGCTCGGAAGGCGAAGCCTCGGGAGCCAGGCAGATCGAGTAGGCCGAGCGGCCGTTTTGCACCAGCGTCAGCGCGGACAGCGGCAGGCCTAGGATGAGCAGGCAGAGTATCTGTTTCACGGACGATCATTCTACTCCCCGCGACCGCGAAGTGGTGTAGCGGGAGCCTGCCTGCGCGCCCGGCCGGCTAAGCGCGCGCGTCGCGGATTCGCGGAAAGTACATCCAGACGTGGCCGCCGTTGTCGTCCTCGCCGAAGATGATCTCCCCGTCGCGGCCCGTGACCGCATCGCCGAAGACGTAGCCGTAGCGCCGCCGCTCGAGGACCGAGACGGCGACACCGAGGTTCGAGACCGTGCGGGCGGCCGGATCGTAGCAAAACATCTTGGCCATCTCGTCGCCACAGAATCCGAATACACGGCCGTCGAAGGTCACGGCTATCGGGCCAACCGGAGCCAGCGGCGCGCGTCCGAGCGGCCCGCTGAAGCCCTGGCCTTCGTTGAACGAATACAGCGTGCCCTGCGCATCGGCAGTGTAAAGCACCCCCGTATGTCGGTCCGTGGCCCAGAGCGGCGGTTGATCGCCGAAGCCCTCCGGCAGCTTCACGGCCTTGCGCTCGAGCGACTGGGACGCCGGATCGTAGCGCCATAGCGTTGCGCCTTCATCGCGGCCGAAGATGCCGCCGCGGGAGGCTGCGGCGATCCTGCCGTTGCCTGGCGCCTCGGCCACAACGTGGACCTTGAACGATGCGTCCATGGTGAAAATGTGGCGCGTCGTGGTTCCCACGATGGTCTTCCGCGATGCGTCAACGACGGCATGCACGACCGCTTCACCCGCCACGCACTCGCCGTGATCGGTGAGATCGGGCCGTTCGAAGCTCCACTCTTGGATCAGGTCCTGCGGGGCCAGGTCCAGCAGCGGCGCGCTGATGGCTCGGCCGCCGCGCGCGCCGTTGACAAATGCCACAAAGCCCGCATCCGTGCAGCACACGGCGGCGCCCTGGGTCGCGCCCGCGGGCATTCCCAGGTCAAAGACGATGCCGTTGAGCCAGTGCAGCGAAGCGATGAACAGGTGGCTGCGCCGGCCGCTGGTAGCGCCGTAGACGGTCCCATCCGGCGCCGCGGCGAGCGCCGTGATGTGGCTCTCGTCCAGCGGAATCTGGATCGTCATGCCCGGCAAACACGTGGGGAAGGCGACCATGGTTCCTTCCCCCATGAAAGTGTGGTGATGGACTTGATCGAGGTACTCCTTTATCCGCGGCGAATTGGGATCGAATCTCAACTTAGATTTGGTTTGCATGATCGTGAAACCTCCTCATCCCCACATGCGAATCGGCAGATGCGCGTTCTCGCGTTTGCGATCGGCCGGCATCGAGACCTTGAAAATCCCGCACGGGTTCGAGCCGACGTGGCCAAAGAACAGGTCGCCATTGTGGTCCACTGCGCCGCGCGAGACGTAGTGCGCGAAGCCGGTGGGGTGTACGAGTCGCGTGACCTCGGTGCGCTCCAGCGTCCGCGGGTCGAGCCGCCACACCACGCCCTCGCGTTCCTTGTGCGGCGGCGGCAAGGGATTGTAAACCGGATCGCGCCAGCGCGAGGCCACGTAGTACAGCTTGCCGTCGCCGCCGAAAACCAGTCCTCCGCAATGGTCTCGGAACATATCGACCGGGAAGGTCAGGTCGCGATCTTGCGTCGCGGGGCCAAGATCTTCGATCCGCGGCCACTCGCCTTCATTCGGCCAGATGCGCATCAGGTGCGGATTGGGACACCACGTTGAGGCGTAGACGCACTCTCTGTCGGGAGCGGGCGCGACATCGTAGAACACGCTGTGCCAGCCGGTCTGATAGTTGGCGTGGGGCAGCGTATCGGGCGATATTTCCAGCCGGTCCGTTTCGGGCGTGTAGCGCACCAGGTGGCCGTAATCATTGGTGGTCCACACGCGGTGGCGCCGATCCAGGAACACGGTCTGCGAATTGATCGAGCCGATGCGCCCCAGGTCGCGGCGCTGGCGCGTCTTCAGGTCGTAGATGAAGAAGTGGTCGCGCGGGTACGAGATCGCGTACAGCAGTCCGCGCTCTTCGTCATGCAGCAGGCAGCGGCAGCCTTCCTTCGGGATCAGCGTGTCCCACCACAACACGCGGTCGTGTTGCGTATCGAATGCCAGCAGCGCCGCGCCGCGGAACAGTCGCTTCTTATCGTGCCACGAATACCACGGGTTGTAGACCGGCAGGTCGATCGGCGGTCCCGACAGGTGCGTGGCCATGTACATGACATGGTCGTGCATCGACGGCGCGAAGCTGTAGTGGATCTTGCACTGTGTGGCGTGGCCGGAGTCGCCCGGATCGTCAACCATTTCAGCGAGGTTGAAAAGATAGTCGAGGTCGTCCTTCTGCTCGTTGTAACGCACCGGCTTCACGACGCCGCCAGGCACGCCCTCGGCGCAGGCCGCGGCGTAGATCCGGCCGTCCGGTCCCACCGATAGCGACCAGCACGTGTCCGAATCGGGGTGCTTGGTGAAGGGGTACCAATGGACCTTGTATGGTTCGGCGTCTGGCGCCGCGTTTTTCGCGCCCGAGGCCTGCGCCACGGCCAGCCCCGCGGAGACAATCCCCGCGCCGGCCCGCATGAAATCGCGTCGCCCAATCCCTTTCGGCTGCATCATAGGGTAAAGTCCTTCCGGCGCTATTCTACTCGCTCGCGCGGCGGGGCGCGAGCAGATCCGGTACCGGAGTCTTTCGTGTTCCGGGTGATAAAATAAAAAATTGTCTCGCGTCGAATCACCTCCGCGCGCAGAAGCGGTTCGACCGGAAGGGATGTCGATGAAACCGTCCTCATGCGGTGGACATCCTTCCAATATCTGCCTGGGAAACCCCGACCAACGGACGATGGATGAAATGTTTTAGCTACATCGCGGCGACACTACTGCTGCGCCTGCACGCGGTGCTCGCCGCGGCTGCCGGTTCTACGCAGCCGCCGGTGGAATTGAAGATCGACGTGACCATTCGCGACCAGTCGCATCTCAGCGTCCCCGCGGTGCAACTCCAGCTCAGGTTGGGCACGGACGTGGTGGCCATGGCGGCGACCGACCAAAGCGGGCACGCGACCTTCGCGTCATTGAAGCCCGGGCGCTATTCGATCACGGGCACGAAGGAGGGATTCGAGCCGCTGAGCCAGCCCGACCTGCTGCTCGCCGAAGGCGGATCGCTGTCGGTCGAACTCACGCTCGTGCCGAGCCTGGCGCGCAAGGAGAGCATCGAGGTGCGCGATACGGCCACGCCGGTGGAGGCAGGTTCCGCGCCGCCCAGCACGGTGCCGACGCAGGAGGCCCGGGACCTGCCCAGCCGGCCAGCCACCGTGACCGACGCGTTGCCCTTGATCCCCGGCGTGGTCCGTTCTCCCGGAGGCGGTCTGCAACTCTCCGGCAGCGGCGAGAATCGCAGCGCGCTGATCGTCAACTCGGCCGACGTCACCGATCCGTCGACAGGCAAGTTCGGCCTGACCGTGCCCATCGACAGCGTCGAAAGCCTCAACTTCTACCAGACTTCGTTCCTGGCCGAATACGGACGTTTTTCGGCGGGTCTGGTTTCGGTGGAGACGCGGCGTGGCGGCGACAAATGGAAATGGGAACTGAACGACCCGTTTCCCGAGTTCAACATTCACAGTTGGCACCTGCGCGGGTTGCGCACGGCGACCCCGCGTCTGAATTTCGAAGGGCCGCTGATCCCGGGAAAGCTCTATTTCTCGGAGGGCTTCGAATACGAGGTCCGCAAGATCGCCATCTATACGCTGCCTTTTCCATGGAATCAGAAAAAACAGGCAGGGTTCAATTCGTTTGCGCAGCTCGATTGGGTCGCCTCGGACAAGAACCTGGTCACGGCCACGCTTCACATCGCCCCGCGCCGCCTGGAATACGTGAACATGGACTACTTCAATCCGCAGCCGACCACTCCCGACGCGAGCACGCACAACTACACCGTGACTCTCTCGGACAAGCTGAGCGTGTTCGGCGGATTGTGGGATAACACGTTCTCCATGACTAAATTCGACGCCCACGTGTGGGCCAAAGGGCCGCTTGATTTCATCCTCCAGCCGCAGGGAAACTCGGGCAACTACTTTGCCCAGCAGGGTCGCGACGCCGAGCGCTACGGCTGGCTCTCGACGTACTCGTTCGCGCCCTGGCACCGCTTCGGCACGCATAACTTCAAGACGGGCGCATACCTGGCCGGCAGTTACGAGGACGGCCAGATGTATGAGCATCCCGTGGACATCCTCAACGCCAATGGGGGGTTGCTCGAGCGCATCGCGTTCACCGGCGGCGCGCCGTTCTCGAACGCCGACACCGAGTATGCCCTGTTCGTTCAGGACCATTGGACCCTGACGCCGCACCTGGCCATCGACCTGGGTCTGCGCACCGAGTCGCAGGAGATCTCCGAGGCCGTCCGTTTCGCGCCCCGCGCCGGCCTCGCCTGGAGCCCGTTCACGCGCTTGGGCACGGTCTTTCGCGCGGGCGTCGGCGTCTATTACGACCGCGTTCCATTAGGCGTCTACTCCTTCGACCATTACCCCGACCCGCTGGTCACTTACTACAACGGAAACGGTCAAATCACGGCCGGGCCATATCTTTTTCTGAACGGGCTGGGCGAGGTGATCTCGCGTCAGAATCTCGTCTTCAGATCTCAGACCGCAGGCAACTTTTCGCCCGGCAGCACCAACGGCGTGTTGCAGATCGAGCAGCCGATTACGCGCTTCATCCGCTTGCGCACGGGCTACATGCAGAGCGTGTCCAGCGATCTCGTGATTCTCGATTCCACCGTGCCGAACCCGGTCACCAACACCGGCCTGTTGCTGCTTTCAGGCACTGGCACGGCGCGCTATCGCCAATATGAGGCCACGGCGCGCGTCCGCCTCAACGGAAAGCGGGAGTTGAATTTTTCTTATGTGCGCAGCCGCGCCACGGGCGACCTGAACGACTTCGCCAGCTATATCGGCAGCTTCCCCTCGCCCATCCTGCGGCCCAATCAGGTGGCCACTTCGCCCACCGATCTGCCCAACCGCTTCCTCGTCTGGGGCCGGCTTCAACTCCCCCGCGGGTTCGGCATTTCGCCGGTGTTCGAGTATCGCAACGGCTTCCCCTACATCCTGACCAATGCCGCCCAGGGCTATGTCGGCATCCCCAACGTAACCCACTTTCCGAATTTTCTTTCAGCCGACGCGCGCGTGTGGAAGGACATCAAGGTCAGCTCGAAGTACACGGTCCGGCTCTCAGTCAGCGCCTTCAATCTGACCAACCACTTCAACCCCGAAGCAGTCCATTGGAACATCGACGATCCCGCGGCCGGCATTTTCTTCGGCGAGCGCCACCGGCGCTTCACCGCGGATTTCGACGTGCTCTTCTAACTACGCGGCTTCTCCCAGCACTTGTATGAAGACCGTGCGCGCCAGCGGTCCATCGTACTCCACGAAGTAAACCTTCTGCCGGCTGCCGCGAATCACCTTGCCGTTTTCCACGGGGAAAAAACAATTCACGCCGCCGAGGATGCTCTTCAAGTGATCTCCGGCATTGAATCCCAGCCGCCCGTCATAGTCGAGGTAACGGTTGTGCCAGTAGCCGAACGTGCCCTCCGGCGGCTCCTTCGGAGCGAGCCGCTCCAGGTGCGCGAGCACGTCGCGTTCCAGGCACTCGATTCCCTCGGTCACCAGCAGCCCCGACGAAGTGTGCGCCGTCATTGCCAGCACCAGCCCGTTGTGGACCCCACTCGCGGCCACGGCCTGCTCCACCTGCTGCGTGATATCGATCATCTCCATGCCCTTGCGGGACTGCACTTCGATGCGTTCGAGTTTGATAATCATCGCCTGCCTCCGAGCAGTCTGTCCGCGTTTTCCCGGAACACCAGATCCAGGCATTCGTCCGAAAAACCCAGCCCGCGCACGGCCGCCGCCATGTTCTTGATCTCCACGCGCGGGTAATTCGAGCCGAACAGAATCTGCTTCCGCAGGCTGCGCTCGAACACCGTGAGCGGCACGACGTGCGTCATGGCGTAGCGCAGAAAATCGCGCGGGTTGTCGAAATACAGAGCCGACGTGTCGAGGTGCAGGTTAGGATACTTCAGCGCCAGCGCCACTGCGTCGGTGACCCACGGCCACGCCAAATGGGCCAGCACGATCTGTAGATCGGGGAAGTCCGCAACCACGTTTTCAAACTGCATCGGCTGGCCGAACTGCAGCCTGCTGCCGGGTTCCCAACTCATGCCGGCGTGGAACAGAATCGGGATGCCGAGCTCGCGCGCCGTCTGGTAGATCGGGTACACGCTCGGGTCGTCGGCATAGAATTGCTGCATCGCGGGGGCCAGCTTGAGCCCGCGCAGGCCCAGCTTCGTCACGGCCTCGCGCAGCTTATCGGGCGCATCCGGCTGTTGCGGATCCACGCTCGCAAAGCCGATCAGGCGCGGGCTCATCGCGCACAGTTCGGCGATCTGCTCGTTGGTGTAGACGGTCGCGTTGCGGCTCGTCGTGGCGTCGATCGGCAGAATCACGGCTTTCTCAAGATCGGCGAGGTCCAGCTCCAGCAGGAACGATTCGAGGGGCTGAAAGTTGTTGCCGATATAAAACGTCTCACGGGCCGCGCGCTCGAGTTCCGGGTGGCGCGCGATCATCTCGCGAACCAGCAGCGGATGGGTGTGAAAATCAATTCCCCGTAGTGCCATTCAGCATCTCCTCGGCTTCAGACTCCGTGGCCTGGCTGCCCGTGCCGCCCATGGCCCGAGTCGATAACGCGCCGCAGGCCGCGGCAAAGCGCATCGCCTCTTTCAACGGACGCCGGCCCAGCCACGCATGCAGGAAGCCGGCGTTGAACGAATCGCCCGCGCCCGTCGTGTCCACGGCCTCGACCGCAAACGCGGGCACGTGCACGGCGCTGCCGCCGTCCAGGGACATGCAACCTTCGCGCCCCAGTTTTGCCATCACTAGCGTGCGGCCGTTGTCCAGCCGCCGCAGGCATTCGATCGGCTCGTCAGACCCGCCGGCGCCGCGCAGTTCCACTTCGTTGGGGAAGAACACATCGACTTCGGTCAGAGTATCCCTCAGGCCGCTGTCCCACTTTTCGGTGGGGTCGAAGCCCGGGTCGAGCGAGGTCGTCATGCCGCGCCGGTGCGCTTCGGCGAACAGCGCGCGGCAGTCGCCGCGCAACCCTTCCTGCAGGAAGTAGCTCGAGATGTGCAGGTGGCTGCAACCGTCCATCACCGCGCTATCGAGATGCGCGGCCCGGAATGCGGCGATGGCGCCGAGATGCGTGACGAAGGCCCGGTCCGCGGCTGACGTGATGGAGATCGTGATGCCCGTTTTCACGGAGGCATCGCGCCGCACGCCGCTGGTGTCGATGCCGGCGTTCACCAGCGCCTGCAGGGAAAAATCGCCCCACTGGTCCTGACCCACAAGTCCGGCGAAGCGCACCGCGTCGCCGAGTTTCGCCAGCCCCACCGCGCAAATCGCTGAGGCGCTGCCCAGCGTCAGCGTGCAGTCCTCGACCAACACCTCCTGCCCCAGGCAGGGAAAAGCGCTGTAGTTGCGAAGGATCAGATCGGGATTGAGTTCTCCGACGATGAGAATCTTCACTTGTTTCCTTGCTCCTTACGGCGATGGATGGTGAAGGTGTTCACGACGCGGCTGATCGCGCCGTCGGAAGGGTTATCGGGCCGCAACTGTTCGGCCCGGCAGCGGAAGAACGCCAGCAATTGGCCGATCATGACGTCGAGCACCGGCACGTTGTTGTCGCCCAGCTCCGCCATCGCCGGGATCTCGATCGCGACGTCGCCAGCGGCCAGCAGGGACGGGGTTATGCCGGCGCCGACAATGAGTTTTCGGGCGCCGAGTTGCTTGCGGTTCAACTCAGTAATGACGTCTTCTTCGTACGCTCGCACGTACGCATCCGACGACAGGAAACACACCAGCAGCGTTTCGCGGTTGAGGAAACACATCGGGCCATGACGGAATCCAAGGTACGTCTCGGCCATCGTTGGAATGCGGCCGGCATTCATTTCGAGCAACTTCAGGCCGGCTTCCCGCGCCGCCCCGTAGCGACACCCGCTGGCCAGGAAGACTGCCCGGCGAAACGGCGTTCGCGCCATCTCCGCCACAGCGCCGGTGTGCCGCAGCAGCAACTGCTCCGCCGCGCCGGCCAGCGTCTCCGCCATCTTCCCATAGGCGGCCAGATCGGCCAGATATCCCAGACCGAGACTGGCGACCACCATGTTGGTGAAGCTCGATGTCATCGCCAGACTGCGGTCGTTGGTCCGGTCGTCCAGCGTGACCACCAGCACCCGCGGGTCGCCGCAAAAGCGCGTAGCCAGATGGCCCTGCGCATTGCACGTCACCACCAGGTGCCGTACCTGCGGCTCGGTTTCGAGCAGCCATTCCACGACGCCGCCGCTCTCGGGGCTGTCGCCGGAACGCGCCAGCGAGATCAACGTCAGCGGCCGCTCGGCGGGCAGCACCCGCTGCCCTTCAGACAGCAGCCAGCCGCCGCCCAGCGTGCAGGCCGATATCCCGGTCGCGGCCCGGAGCGCCGGGTGAACGCACTCGCCGGCGTATTGCGAACTTCCCGATCCGGTCAGCACAAACGACCGGCATCCTTCGAGGAAACTCAGCAGGTGCGGCTGCATCAGAGCGACGGTTGCGGCAGTCTGCCGCCACGTCAACGGCTGTTGGCAGATTTCGCTCAGGGTATGGCCGAATCCGGCCGCAGTCCGGGCTTCCTCGGATAGCTCAAACAGCGCCCGCAATTCGGGCTGCTGCGCGGCCAGTTGGCTCATCCATTCAGACGGTTCGTATTTGTGTTCCAAATCCGCGGCAAACTTCAAACCGGTATCCTCGCTGAAAACGCAGTGTAACACCAACACCCCGCTCGCTTCCTCAACCCACCCGCAGCCGCGCCCGACGTTGCGCCGCCGTGGCGCGGCGATGAAAGCTCCCCGCGCCCGCGCACCGTCCGAAACCGCAAGTTACAATGACAGTGCGTTCCCGCGCCATGCCGCCCGGCCGGAGCCAGAGTGGGCCGTTGCGGTCGCTGCGCCGACCGGGCAAGGCGCTGGAAGCCGGGCTTCGAGAGGCTGTGCCACCGTGCGGCAGGAGGATACCGATGACGAATAATACCGCTCCCATTCTCAACGCGATTCAAACCTATTTGAAGGATCCCGCCGCCTCCAGCGCCAGCGCGCAACGGGTCGTGGACGGCGGGCTCGCCAGTCTGCCGCCGCTGGTAGAACTGCTGCGGGAAGATGCGCCGATCGCGCGCACCGAACTGCTCGAAGCGCTGTACAAGCGAATCCTGCGGGCGCTAATGACCAGGCCGATGTCAGGTCCGGATGCGCGGCAGTTGGCGCACTATCAGAAGCAACTCGGATTTGTCATGAAGTACAAATCCTACGCGGTCAAGGCGGCGACGCCGCCGGGCTATTCGATCTTCCTGCAGAACCAGGGTCAGGGTTTCAGCTTTCAGCATCACCTGGTCCACAAGCTGGAGGTGTTTCACATCGTCCAGGTGAAGCCCGGCGGCTTCGTTTTCCTGTGTAATTTCGAGGATTGGGAGAAAGTCTACGAGCCGCGCGCGTTCGAAAACTGGCTGGCCGGCGAGGCCAACCCGGCGTATGACCGGTTCAAGTTCGTGCCCAATCCGGGCGACGTCTTCGTGATCGCAGAACTCGGTATCGTACACACCGTGATCGGCTGCGTGCTAGAGGAATACGCGACCGTGTCCACCGATATGGTGAAGCGGCTGCACGACCAGAACGAGGGCCGGGCGATTCCCGCTGCATTCACCCGCGCCCATACGGAGCGGGCTTTGCGCGCTATCGAGCCGCCGCCGCGCCACCGGCTGGTGCGCGGTTTCGGGGACCGCGACATTGCAACGATCGAACCTGTATCGTTCCCGGGTGGCGAACGGGTCGTGCTGTGCGATTCGTTCCTCAAGGCCGCGTGTTACCGGCTGCAGCCGGGCAGGGAAACCGCGCTGGCGTGCGACGAGAGTCGCGCATTGATCCTGCGCATGGCCCGCGGCGAGGGCCGCGTCGTGCTGGCTGATAGCGCGGAGCTGGGCACTGCGCGGCCGGCCGTCCAATTCGGCCGCGGCGACCTGATTCTGATTCCGCCCGGCATCCACTACGCGGTGCGGAACGAAGGTCCGGATGAGTGCGAGTACTCGGAGCAGTGCATTGCGCCCGAGGTGGCCCTGGTCTGAGGACCGGCAGCGCGCGCGGCCGAGGGCCTCAAGTCTTTTCTCCGCGATCGCTCTGGATGCGGGGTTGTCGCGTCATTAGCACCGTGCGGCGCGCGCGAACTCACCGTGAAGACACCGCGTTTGCATGGTGAAAACAGCGTTCTTGCCGTGTCGTTGCGTCGCCGTGCATTTATGGTTTTCTAAAGGACTTAGCTGGAATTTCGGTGAACTTCACGGGACGCTGAAATCACAGAGTTCTGGACGTGTTTTTTGCGGTGAAATCAACGCGCGGCCCGACGCTCGGCACGGGCAAATTACGCCCATTGGCTGGGCCGGGTTTTGGGGGTGAGACTTATTGCTACACTTCCGACAGCCTGTTCTGCTTGCCTCTTCATGTCAGCTCAGCTGGCCCACGGCCGACGGTATTCTCAACCCATGCTATGAAGGCGACTCTGCGTAGGTTATTGTTTTCACCGGTTTAATGCGTTCGCAAAATGTGTCTTTAGTACTACTAGAACTTTCGAGCTATAAGGTCCACAATTGTGCCAGCAGGGGCCGCAACAGTAGCGGCTTTCCTATGCTAACACTATGAATTTGTATAGTTTTACCGTGAACATTCGATGCCTAGTCCATTTTGCCCCGCTGCTGTTCAGGCAATGCGTTCGGAGATCCGGTATCATCCTAGACTGCAACCAGGCAAGGAGTTGCGCGAATGGCTCTTCCTCTAGAAGTTGAAGTTCTGCTCCCGGCCCTGGCATTGCTGCCGTTGGCGGCGTTGATTACGGATTCGAACGGCATCGTCAGTTGGGCCAACGCCGGTTTTAGCGACCTTACGGGATATTCGGGTGACGAAATCGTCGGCCAGAGTGTCGAGATGCTTGAGTCGAGGGCTGCGAATCATCCGATCCACGACCGCCTCCAACGCATTGCCTCTAGTGAACCTTGGAAAGCCGAATCCATCTGGAGTCGGAAGAACGGCGAGACCCACGCAGTCCTGATCGCGGTCACGCCTATCAAGGACACTACAGGTTGCACTGAGCATTCTCTGTGGGTCATCACGACTCGTGCTCGTGCAGAGGAGAGCCTGGTGTCGAAAGCAGGGCAATACTCGGCAGTTTTCTCGTCCATGGCCGAGGGAGTTGTGTTTCTCGATGCGGACGGCAGAATCGAGGCCTGCAATGAGAGTGCCGAGCGGATTCTCGGACTCACGGCAGGACAGATTGCCGGCCGAACGCCAATGGACCCTGGTTGGGCCGCGGTCCACGAAGACGGATCGCCCTTCCCCGGTGAAACGCATCCGGTAATGGAGACATTACGAACCGGGGAGTCGCTATCGAATGTCGTGATGGGTCTTCACACGCCAGATGGAAGTCTCTATTGGATTTCGATTAACTCACGCCCATTGGTGCGAGACGGAAGCCTGCACGGAGCTGTGGCTACGTTCATTGACATCACCGAACGCAAGCGGGCTGAGATGGCTCTGCTGCAAGCAAACGAATCTCTCGCCAAAGCGGAACGGCATTATCGCCGAATCTTCGACTGTGTTTCGGATGCGGTTTTTGTGAGCACGCTCCCAGAAGACGGTTCTCCTGGAAGGTTCGTTCAGGTAAATGACCAGGCGTGCGGCTATCTCGGCTATTCAAGAGACGAACTGCTTCACATGGGACCGTATGAAATTACAGCCCCGGAAACGACATTCAAGATCAAGGCTATCAGAGAGAGTATTCTTACGAAAGGCCAAGGTCTTTTTGAGACAATCAACATAGCGAAGGGCGGGAAGCGAATTCCCGCGGAAGTTAGCGCGCATATATTTGACATAGACGGCATACGAATGCTTCTCTCCTCTGTGCGCGTGATTACCGAACGCAAAGAGGCTGAGGCGGCAAAGACAAAGCTCGAAGAACAACTTCGTCAGGCTCAGAAACTGGAAAGCGTCGGCAGGCTTGCGGGCGGCGTGGCACATGACTTCAATAACCTTCTGACGGTGATCAATGGCTATAGCGATCTTGTGCTGAAGCGATTGAAAGCTCCCGATCTGTTGCGGTCCTACGTTGAGGAGATCAAGAAGGCTGGAGAGCGTGCGGCCAGTGTCACGAAGCAACTACTGGCGTTCAGCCGAAAGCAGATGCTCGAGCCCAGGATGTTGGACTTGAATACGACAATCCACGACGTTGTGCCGATGCTGCAGAGCGTGATCGGAGATGGAATAGCACTGCAGCTGCATCTGGACAATTCTTTGGGACAGGTCATGGCTGACCCCAATCAAGTCCATCAGGTCCTGATGAATCTTCTGGTGAATGCTCGCGACGCGATGCCTAAAGGAGGAAAACTCGAGATTGCAACGAGGAACGTCGATCTCGACGAAGACAGCGCCGCCTCTCATCCGGAAGCAAGTGCGGGGCGGTACATACTGATGACCGTGACGGACAGCGGACGCGGCATGGACGAAGCGACCTGTCAGCACGTCTTTGAGCCATTCTTCACGACAAAGGAATCGAGCAAGGGGTCTGGGCTGGGTTTGGCAACCGTCTACGGCATCATCAAGCAGAGTGATGGATGGATCGATGTGCGGAGTGAGGTGGGCGTGGGCACATCGTTCATGGTATATCTTCCCCGCATGGATGGATGTCCGCTGGTAGCGGAGAACGGAATTGCCGCCGCGATGGAGGGCGGCGGTGAGACGATACTGCTGGTAGAAGATCAAGAGGCTGTTCGCTCTCTCGCCAAGGCTGCGTTGAGGCAACATGGCTATCAGGTTCTCGAAGCGCTGGATGGAGCGGAGGCGATAGATGTTGCGAAGCGCTTTTCCGGAGAGATTCACTTGTTACTGACCGATGTGGTAATGCCGGGAATAAACGGCAAAGAATTGTCCGAGCGGCTCATAGCAATGCGGCCGGGTCTGAAGGTGTTATTTGTCTCCGGTTACACGGCGAATGTGATTGCTCACGGAGGAGTGATCGATCAGGATATTGCGTATATGGCGAAGCCATTCAGTCCCGACGGATTGGCGGCGAAGGTTCGCAAGGTACTAGCCGCCCCAGCTAAGCCAACAGTCGGAACATGAGCGCAGCCGAATTGGAGAATGGAGAACGATCAAGGACGGCTGACGGTGGGCGCGTGGGATGCGCGTTTTCAGAGGTTGGCGGGGCGCGATTGAAGCTGGCGTGCGAGGGTATCGCGATCGAGATCGCCGGTCCAGCGGGCGATGACGAGGGAGGCGACGCCGTTACCAATGACATTGGTCAAGGCGCGCGCTTCAGACATAAAGCGGTCCACGCCGAGAATAAGAGCCAGGCCGCCGACGGGCAGATTGCCTACCAGCGGCAGGGTTGCGGCGAGTACGATGAAGCCGCTGCCGGTGACGCCCGCTGCGCCTTTGGAGGTCAGAAGCAAGACGGCGAGCAGGGTCAACTGCTGCATCAAAGTGATGGGCGTGTTGGTGGCCTGGGCGATGAAGATAGCGGCCATTGTGAGGTAGATAGAGGTGCCATCGAGATTGAAGGAGTAGCCGGTTGGGATGACTAATCCGACCGTCGAGCGGCCGGCACCGAGGCGTTCCATTTTAGCCATCATGAGCGGCAGCGCGACTTCGGAGGAGGAAGTACCGAGCACGATGAACAACTCGTCGCCGATGTAGCGGAGATAGCGCAGAATGCTGAATCCATGCAAGCGCGCGATGAGGCCGAGCACGCCGAAGATGAACGCCAGGCAAGTGAAATAGAAGCATCCCATGAGCCAGGCCAGGGAGAGCAGGCTGCGCAGGCCATAGGCGCCGATGGTAAACGCCATGGCGCCAAACGCGCCGAGCGGGGCGACGTACATGATCAATTTCACGATGGCGAAAAGGATTTCAGAGAACTTTTCAATCCAAAGCAACACGAGGTTCTGGCGGGCGCCGAGGCGCTGAAGGGCGATGCCGAACAAGACGGCGATCAGCAGCACCTGGAGAATTTCGCCGCGGGCAAAGGCGTCAAAAAAAGTCGAGGGGACGATGCCCAGCAGGAAGTCCTTCGTGGTTTGCATTTTGCCGGGGCCCGCATAGGCCGAGACGGCGCCGAGGTCGAGCGTGCGCGCGTCGACATTCATGCCCGCTCCGGGGCGGACGAGGTTCACCACCAGCAGGCCCAGGATCAGCGAAAGCGTGCTGACCCCCTCGAAATACAACAGGGCGAGGCCGCCGGTGCGGCCCACTTTCTTGAGGTCCTCGGCGCCGGCGATGCCGAGCACGACCGTACAGAAGATGACCGGCGCGATGATCATCTTGATCAGCTTGATGAAGCCATCGCCGAAAGGCTTCATGGCGGCGGCCGTGGCCGGGGCAAAGACGCCGAGCAGGACGCCGGCCGTGATGGCGACCAGAACCTGGAAGTACAGAGAGCGAATGATCCGTCGATGCAATTTCATGATCGGGCGAGAGGCGCCTTCCTCATATCAGATCACTAAACGCGGTCCGATTTGAAAGCGCGGCTGCCGTGGGGCGTGGGAAGATGCGCGGCTGCGGCTCAATTCCAACGCTCAACGGAGCATTCGGTCGAGTGCGTGGTCGTCCCGAATGAGGAGCAGGGAGGGGCGAGTTACTGGAGCGATTTCTCAACCGCGGCAAGCAACTCGGGGGCGTCGGGCGGCACCGAGGAGCCGAAACGGGCGATCACCTTGCCGTTTCTGTCCACCAGGAACTTAGTGAAGTTCCAGCGAATCCCGCCGCCGGTGGAAGGGTTGGCCTTCTTGTCTGTAAGGAACTGGTAGAGCGGCGACTTATCGGAGCCTTTGACCGATACCTTGGCGAACATAGGGAAGGTGACGTGGTACTTGAGAGTACAGAAGGATTTGATCTCCTCATTGGTCCCAGGCTCCTGCCATAAGAAGTCATTGGCGGGGAAGCCCAGGACGACGAAGCCGCGGTCCTTATACTTCTCATATAGCGCTTCGAGGCCTGCGTATTGAGGCGTGAAACCGCAGCGGCTGGCTACATTGACGATCAGGACCACCTGGCCTTTGAATTGCGCCAAAGGAACCGGCTGGCCGTCAATGGAATTCAACGTGAATTCGTGGATCGAAGAAGCGGCTGAGAGTGACTTAGCGAAAAAGAAGGCGCCGATGAGCATGGCTGGGAACCTCACATTACTCCAGATGCCCGCGGGAGCGGGCGGTTGCAACGGATTGCAGCATTCTCGCACCGCGCGGAAACTACGATGCCATTTCGAGGTGCGCGTGCAGCCAACTCGAGAGTGTCTGGCCATCCCGTGTCAACGGTGCCGGCTCCAGGTCTGCCATTCGCGTGACGCGCCGGGGATGTAATTCTATGGCTTCGCTTGCAGCGTCACTCCGTGGCTCGCGATCAATAGAGCGGGAGAGCTTGCCACCTCGCCGGCTTCCGCAATGACGGTCACATCGGCGAGGCCCGTCTTCCAATCCCCCGGCCGCGAATTCCCGTTGAGTGTCAGTTCGAGATGCGTATCGTCAATCCGCTGCACAGCTCCCAGGCTGACGAGCGAAGGAAGGTTCTCCAGCGACCAACTTTCCGGATGCAAGCTATCGGTGAACCGGCCATTCTTCAATGTCACCCGGATCACCTTCCCATCTTCCTGTCCAGCAGTGATTGGTTGCGCAGGTGCGATGGTAATGGCAGGAGCCTGGGGGTTCTTGCGGTAATAGCGCACGTAATCTACCGTCCAATAAGCGGGCAGCAAGCTATCGGATTGCCGGATGTCTCCCGCCCAGCCCTCGAATTTAGCTTCCTGGGTCAGATAGATCCAGTTTGGCCGGCTGGCTTTCATTGTGTGAGTTGTCCAGGTCTGCTCACCATCGACGAAGAAATCAAACCCCTGATCGTGCCAATTGCAGCCCCATAGGTGCCAGTCCTGCCGCGATCCTTTGAACTTAGCAACGTGGCCTTCATGCAAATGAGTTGAACCCTCGCCCTGGTGGATATTGTGGTCGATTGTGTCATCCCGGCGTGGGTCCTCCAGGAAGTCAACCTCCGCCCCTTTGTAGTCCGCGTCGTAGGAATGTTTGCCCCAGAGCCAGAAGGCGCTCCAATAGCCGGGGACCGTGTCCAGGTTGGCGCGGGCTTCGTAGTAGCCCAACTGAAACTCCTGCTGGGTGCGGATGAAGCCGAGGTGATACTTACCGTCGGCTGCCTTGCGCACGCGCAGGATTAAGTGGCCTTGGCCATCGAGATAGCTGTCGTCGGGGTCGTTGTAGGCGTTGCGCCGGTCGCCCTGCTCACAGGTCCAGACATTCCAATTGAGTTGCTTGCCGTTGAACTCATCGTGAAACACTAACTCCCAGCCCTCTCCCGGCGGTTCCGCGGCGAGAGGAGCGGTCACTCCAAGCACAACCGAGATCACGAGACCAGGTATTACTTTTTGCATAACAAACTCTCCTACCGGAGCAGATCTCCGTGTCTATGCCGGTTGAAGGCCGACTGCTGCTCCTACCAAAGCCTTCTAATTCGAAGCTACTCTGCGAATAGCAGACGGCGCCGCGGTCCTGCCTTGGATTCTACGCCCTGTTTCGACCAGCCGCGCCGGTTTCAGCGTCCAGCCTTGAAGCCGGGCGAGTTCCATCAGACTCGCGCCGGAGAAGCCGTCGGGATGAATGATCCAGTTAAAGGGGGCGCGAGGGTCGGTGGCGAAGTAGCGCTCGAACTCGATCTGCCCGCGCACAACACGGACCTCGCGGCCGGGCTCGATGACACTGCGTGCGAGCGTAGCCGCGAAGTCAGCTAGCGAAAGCGTTTCAGCGCCAATAAAGACTTCGTTGGGCAGGCGATGATTGCGGCGAACGAAATCGGCGGCATCCAGTTTTGCTGTTTCAAACGCCGGCGCGGGAATGGATGGCTGGGCATAAGTCGTAGCGCCGTTGGCCGTGGGTCCGTCCACGATTGCAGGATCGAGACCCAGCAGCGCGACCAGCATGTCGGCTGGCGACAGAGATTGCCCCTGCACTTCCGCGAAGACGATGTGGCGGCTGAGGTGCGAGGCGGCGGCCAATCGATCCACGGCTTGCGGCGCAGGTTTTGCGTAGATATCGAGCAGATCGGCGGCCGTCACGAAATGGACGTCCGGGCGGCTTTTCATGTGCTCCACAAAGTGGCGCAGAACTCCATAGCAGCGTTCGGAATCCTCGGCGGTCCTGCGCCGGGGTTTGACCCACGCAGCGCGCGCGGGATTCGCTCCGTGCGCGAAATTGGCGGCATCCCAAAACTCGGTAGTTACGAATTCCGTCGGATGGTAGTAAATACTGATGACGCCGCCGCCGCTGGACGAAAGACGCCGCGCGGCCTCGTCGAACTGGGCGTAGGCAGCGGTGTCTTCCGCGCCGACATTCAGTTGTGCGCGGAGACTGTTGCGGCCCATATTGAATACATTCAGCAGGCCGCCGTACCAGAAAGGCTGCTCATTCAGGCCGACCTGATCGCCTTCATCGAGATACTCGGGGATGCCGAGTCGGCGCAAGGCGAGGTTGGTTTGTGGTGCCCAGGAACTGCCGGGCTGACCATAGCAAACGGGCGGTGTCGAGAAGACGCGCCGCACGTCCGCGACGCCGGCGGCTTCGCGGCGCTCGAACTCAGCCGCGCCTTCGAGGTATCCGAATCGTGACAGATATTCAGCCGGAGTGGGATGGACGCTGTGCCAGTTGGAGTGGTAGCCGATGGCGTGTTTCGAGAGCGCCGCAATGACGTCGCGCCGGCCACGGCTTTCGAACACGCGCGCCTTTTCGCCGACCACCTTGAAAGTGGCGTGGACGCCAGCCGCGGTGAGGTCGCTCGCGATGCGCAGGGCCGCGTCATCGGCAGCCGGTTCGAGGTAGTCCTCCGTGTCGAACCAGAGGACGACGTACACGGGCGGCTTCGCGGAGAGGCAGGAAGCGAGGAGCAGCAAGCCGAGAATGAGCGTGCGGAGCATGGGGCCGTTATCATATCGCGGTTGCGACCCGCGGTTGGGCGCGCCAATTGGAGACAGGTGGGCGTAGACTGCTAATGAAGCCGGACTGACACGCTCGAAATTCCGGCCGAAGGAGAAACGCAGAGCCATGGCAGCCATCAGCAGACGCTCATTTATCGCCGCATCCGCAGCGGTTGCGGCAGCGCAGGGACGGATTCTAGGAGCGAACGACCGGGTAAGGGTGGGACTGATCGGGTGCGGCGGGATTTCGGTCGCCGACACGCGAGCGTTCTGCGCGCATTCCGAGGTGGAGATCCCCGTGGTGTGCGACGTGGACGACGCGCAGATCGCAGCGACGCTGGCGCGTTTTCAAAAAGAGAACTGGCCGAAGCCGGAGACGGTGAAAGATTTCCGGCGCATTCTAGAGCGCAAGGACATCGACGCCTGCCTGGTGTGCACGCCCGACCACTGGCACGCTCTGCCGACGGTGCTGGCGTGCGAGGCGGGCAAGGACGTGTATTGCGAGAAGCCGCTGGCGACGAGCATCGCGGAGGGGCGGGCGATGGTGGCGGCGGCCCACAGAAACGGGCGCGTGACGCAGATGGGCACGATGTGGCGCAGCGGGGACCACTACCGCGAGGCGATCGAGTTCGTGCATTCGGGGAGACTGGGGAAGGTGCGCCAGGTGCGAGTGTGGGCGTACCTGGACTGGGTGAAGGACGCGGGCAATCCGCCCGATGGGCCCGTGCCGGCGGGCGTCGATTATGACTTCTGGCTCGGTCCGGCGCCGCAGCGGGCCTTCAACCCGAACCGCTTCCACTTCAACTTCCGCTGGTTCTGGGATTACGCGGGCGGGCTGATGACGGACTGGGGCGTGCACCTGATCAACCTGGCGTTGTGGGGCATGGGGCCCGAATATCCGAAGTCGGTCATCAGCTCGGGCGGGCGCTACGTACTGACGGACAATACGGAGACGCCGGATTCGCAGATCGCGGTGTACGAGTTTCCAAGCTACCGCATGATCTTTGAACACCAGGTGGGCAACAACCTCGGCCCGGACCGGCGCGAACACGGCGTGGCGTTCACGGGCACCGACGCGACGCTGATCCTCGACCAGAGCGGCTGGGAGGTGATCCCGGAGCGGACGAAGAAGGATGCGCCTTCGGAAAAACACACGGCCAGGCAGGACGACCAGGCGCGCGTAAACCACGCCGGCAACTTTCTGGAGTGCATGCGCAGCCGCAAACCGACGGTGGAGAACTTCGAGATCGGGCACCACGTTTCGACGGTGGCGCACCTGGGCAACCTGGCGTTCAGGACGACGGGGCGCGTGGAGTGGGACGCGGCCAGCGGCAGCGTCGTGGGCAACGAGGCGGCGCAGAAGCTGGTGAGCCGGCAGTACCGCGAGCCGTGGGTGCTGCCGTATCTAAACGTGTAGCGCGCTGAGTTCGAGAACGCGTCTTCAAACGATCTTGTCGAACTGCGCGAGGACGTAATCGCGGGCGCGCGGCACGTCGTCGAGCTCCAGGTGCTCGATGATCAGGTCGAGCGGCTTATCGAGCCGCGCCAGCAAGCCGAGGTATAGCGGGTAATCCAGGACGCCCAAGCCGGAGGCCGGCAGTTCCTGTCCGCCAGGAGCCGATTTTACGTCCTTGGCGTGCGCAATAACCGTGTGCGAGCCCACGCGACGGAAGATCTCCTCGAGCATCGGCCGCATCTTCGGCAGGTCGGCATCGCGGAAGTAATTGCACGCGTCCATGACGAGCTGGAGCGCCGGGGACGCGACGTCCTTGAAGAGCTTCTCGGCACGCGCGGCGGAGTCGATGACATTGCGCCAGTAGGGTTCGATGGCCAGCGTGGCGCCGGCGGAATGGGCGTGTTGGGCCAGTTCGGCGAGGATGTCGCGGCATTGCGTGTAGGCGGCGTCGGTGTAATTGTCAGGCGACTCGACCCACTCGGATTTCTCGTTCAGCGTGCCGGTTTCGGTGCACACGATGGGACTGCCGAGGCGCTTCCAATTCGTCAACAGAGAACGCATGCGCTGCTCTCCGTGCTGGCGGCGTGCCTGATCTGGATCGACGATGTTGTAATAGGCGGCCAGCGCGGCGATGCGGACCTGGGCCTTTTCAAAGGCGGCGGTGATCTTGGAGGCGGCGCTCCAATCGGGCGCCAGCGGGTCGAAACGGACGTCGGCGAACTGGTGTTCGAGGACGGCCGAATGGAACCCGTCGGCGCGGATGCGGCGCGCGGCCTCCGCTACGGGCAGGCGCGAGTAGATATGGGTGAAGACGCCGAGGCGCAAATTGCGCCGGGCTTTGGCTTGCCAATCCGGCGCCAACGCAGGCAGGTTCGGAGCGAGGGTTGCGGCGCCGGCGCCGAGGAGAAGATCTCTGCGAGTCATGGTGTGTCAGTTCCGATGGACAGCATACGCGATTGGGAAGCAAAACGGAATCTCGCGATGCCATGCGGCGGCACGCGGACTCGAACGAGCGTTTTAAACGACAAAAGCCGCGAGTGAGACCGGACGCTCTCGATGAGCGCCCCACGGCCACTCGCGGCTCTGCAGTCTAACTCCACAGCCGAACGTTAGAATCGATCAACCGTGGATCTTCTTGAAGTTGGCCATGCACTGGGCGACGGTCTCGAGGGAAGGCAGGCTGTAGCTCTCCTGCTCGATCAAGTAGTAATCGACGCCGCCGGTCTTTTCGGCCGCGGCGAAGATTCCCTTCCAAGGAGATTTGCCATCGCCGAACAGCACTTTATATTCCTTTTCCGGCGACCAGTCCTTGAGGTGCAAGGAGCGGATGCGGCCGGGGTTCGAGTTGATCCAGGCGACGGGGTCGGCGCCCATTGCCACGCACGTGCCGACGTCGAGCTGCAATGTGACTTCTTTGCGCGTGTTCTTGGCGATGACCTCGATCGGCTTCACGCCATCGATCGGTCTCCACTCGGCATCGTGGTTGTGATAGCCGGCACGAATTCCGGCGGCCTTGAACTTGTCGGCGCCCGCGTTCAATTTGGCGGCGACTTCCTTCCACCCATCGACGGTTGTGATGGTCTTTCCGGGGTGCGCCAGAACGATGGTCTTGGAGCCCAGGATCGAGTTGAGGTCGATGGCCTTCTGAATGCCCGCGGGAGCGAACGACTCCGCGCCGTTGTGCGTGGACAGGCATTTCACACCGACTTCATCGAGCAGCGCACGGACCTGCTTGGCGTAGTCGGTGGTCCAGGAGAAGTAAGAGCTGTAGAATTCGAAGACCTGCCAGCCCTGCTTGGCGACAGTGCGGACGGTGCCCATCAGGTCCTTATCCAGCATGTCGCGCACGGAGTAGAGTTCAAGTCCAAGGGGAATCTTACTGCCCTTCGCGGCGGCCGTCAGCGAGGAAGCCGCCGACACCGCCAGAGCCGTGGAGACGCCCGTCGATAAAAACGATCTACGAGAAAAATCTGCGGTTGCCATGGTGACACGAACATATCACAGCCACGCCCCGGTGGCGTGCCCGCGTATCCGCGAGCGCCGTCTGAATTGGCCGCACCCATGGTGATAAGATGATGCCCGATCGATCCAGGGAGGGATTTATGTCAATGACCAAAGGACGCCGCGGCTTTTTGCAGCGGTTGATGGGCACCGTGGGCCTGGGCGCGGCCGCCACCGCCGCTTCCTCGAACGCGCGGGCCCAGAGCGATTCGCCGCGCACCGGCCACCCCAGCGCCGTGCTCCCGGCCTACGCCCGCGCGCAGAATTACCGCTCGCTCAAGGAGTCCACTTACGACCGCTCTGGCGGCAATGCCGACGCCCGCCCGATCGCACCCGGCGCGACCCTCGACGTTTTCAACCAGACCGGCGCAGGCATCATCACGCACGTCTGGTTCACCATCGCCGCCGACAGCGATTACCACCTCAAAGAACTCGTCCTGCGCGGCTATTGGGACGGCCAGGACAAGCCCAGCATCGAAACGCCCGTGGGCGATTTCTTCGGGCTCAACCTGGGCGACTACGTGAACTTCGAAAGCGCCTGGATCGCCTGCTCGCCGGGTAAATCGCTGAACAGCTACTTCGCCATGCCGTACCGCAAGGGCGCGCGCTTCACCATCACCAACGAAGGCGCGCACCGCGTCGGCGCATTTTACTCCAACATCGACTTCGTGGCCCTCGACTCGCTGCCCGACGACGCGCTGTACTTCCATGCCAGCTACCGCCAGGCCGCCCCCTGCACGGCCATCCAGAGCGACGGCAAGAACCTCGACGGCAAGTTCAATTACGTCTATTGCGAGACGCGCGGTCGCGGCCATCTGCTGGGCGTGACGCTGGGCGTCGTGCAGAACCATGAGGATTGGTGGGGCGAGGGCGACGAAATGATTTTCGTCAACAACGAGTCCATGCCGGTGATCAACGGCACCGGCTCGGAGGACTTCTTTTGCGGGAGTTGGGACTTCGGCGGGCGCGAGCACGCCGTGCCCTTCTCGCATCACCAGTACGGCGCGCCGCTCATCGAGAGCGCGGAGCGCACCGGCGGCCGTTACTGCTGCTACCGCTTCCACGGCGACAACCCCGTCACTTTCACGCGCTACCTGAAGCACACCATGGAACACGGCCACGCCAACGACCGCGCCGACAACTTCTACTCCTGCGCCTTCTGGTACCAGGAGCAGCCGATGACAAACCTGCCGCCGCTGCCCGCCGTGAAGGACCGCCTTCCGACGGTGAAAGCAGGCTGAAGCCGCCGCGCCGCTCGCCGCTTTCGATAGCTTTGAAATTGAATGAGCGAGTGCGCGCTGCCGCCACCCGCTCATTTTTTGTCGCGTCCTTCGAAGACGCGCCTATTCTTCAAACAGCCATTTGTAGACCACGCCGCCCAGCAAGCCGCCAAGGATCGGCGCCACCCAGAACAGCCACAGTTGCTCGAGTGCCCAGCCGCCGACAAACAGCGCCGGCCCGGTGCTGCGAGCCGGATTCACCGACGTGTTCGTCACCGGAATGCCGACCAGGTGGATCAGAGTCAGGCACAGGCCGATGGCAATCGGCGCGAAGCCCGCCGGCGCGCGCTTGCTGGTCGCGCCCATGATGACGAACAGGAACGCAAACGTCAGCACGACTTCGGCCACCAGGCAGGCCAGCAGGGAGTATCCGCCGGGCGAATGTTCCGCGTAGCCGTTGGAGGCGAATCCGCCCGCCAGGCTGAAGCCCGCCTTGCCGCTGGCGATCACAAACAGCACGCCCGCCGCCGCAATTGCGCCCAGCACCTGCGCCGCAATGTACGGCAGCAACTCCGAGCCCGGAAAGCGTCTGCCCGCCCATAGCCCGACCGAAATCGCCGGGTTCAGATGGCAGCCGGAAATGTGCCCGATGGCAAACGCCATCGTCAGAACCGTCAATCCGAACGCCAGCGCGACGCCCGCAAACCCGATGCCCAATCCGGGAAACGCCGCGGCCAGCACGGCACTGCCGCACCCGCCGAATACCAGCCAGAATGTTCCAAACAATTCGGCCACAGCACGTTTACTGAGACTCATGCAAAATCCCCTTCTCTCTTCGTGATTCTGGTGATACGCCGAGGGCCGATTCAGCCGCTCCCAACGCCACACCCTCGGATCAGTATCGCGCGGATCGCCGTTCTGTCAACGTCCCGCATTCGGTTTTTTGGAAAGTGCGGCCTTACGGCGCGGTTTTTGCCAGTGGATTCGTCCTGCCTGACGGATCGTTCTTGGAGACTTCCAATCCCTACCAACTGACGCGGTCGCCAGCGATGACAACCAGTCCCAGCGTCCCGGCTGCGCCTCGATCGAATTCCACTGGCACCGGGGCCCCGTGCCAGGGCCGCTCCACCTTCAGCGTCGCCAGCACTTTCTTCTGGTCCTGATGCTCCGAAACTCCGGCCGCTCCGAGCACGTCCCGCACCGTGCCGCCCACCGGCACATACACCATCCGGCCGTTGGCCATCACGCCCGTCTCGCTGTTGATCGCCGACTTCTTCGTCATCGCGATGCAGTCGAGCCCCGGCACTTTGTCACAGTCGTTCACGGCGCCCGGCACGGTGTCGAAACGGTGCGCGGTTTCGAGCAGCAGCTTCCAGGTGGGCGCGCCGAGCAGCGCAATGTCGCGGTCGGCGATGGAAACGCGGCGCATGAACATCAGTTGATAGTGCTGCGCGTTCGGCTCCTTGGTGAAATGGAACCCGACTGGCTTGGATACTTTCGTGATGACGCCGATGCGGTTCTGCTCCACCGAAATCAGCGCGAATTCGAGTCCGCCGTCCCGGCGCGGCCGCAGCATATAGTAAGCCGTCTCGAAGCCCTCAAGCCCCTCCACGTTCACCTCCAACGCGCCCGGCTTGGAGTTGGTCGCAATCTGCGTCTTGATGTCCGTATAACCCGGCTTCAACAACGGCGCGACCACCTTCAAGCGCAGCCCGGCCTCCAGGTTGATCGCCCCCTTTTGAATCGTGTTTCCGTAGCGTACCCAGTATGCCGACCGCGCCTCCATGGGGACCGCACCGATCAACTGCTGGCTGATACGTTCTGCCGCCCTCACCGGCAGACATCCGTTGTCCTCGAGCTTGAGCGCCGCTTCGCGGAACTGGTCAAATGCGTCCACGCCCACGAAGCCTCCGCTCTCAAACAGGCTCGCGGGAAACCTCAATTCCAGCGCCTTTTTCCTGACCGGCGCCAGCACGAACCCGCCGCCCTCGGCGCGGCAATCCGGCCGTCCATAGCGGATCCCTTCCATCGGGATGCGATACAAGCCCGCGCGCGGCGTCGCCTCCACGGGCGGCCTCAAGACGCCCGGGCCGCTGGCGTCGAACCGCCACGGCTGCGGCGCCGGCATTCGGTGCGGCGCGCAGCCCACCAGCCCGAGCGCCGCCATACATAGCAACGCGCCCGCGCCTCTTCGTCTGTTCATTTCGGATGTCCTGGTCGTCAATTGCGACAACTATTGAGACACCTGCGCGCAGCCGCAGGTTCCAGCGGGATAGAAGATAGGCCGCTCAGCGGCCGTCTTTCCAATGCAGTTCCGCGTCCGAGCGCCGCACGTAGTTGGCGTCGATGAGGATCGGGTCCTGCAGCCGCGTTTCGGCCAGCCGCCCGATCGCTCCGGCCAGCGCCCGCGGCGTCCGCGTGACCGGCCAGGCGCCCAACGCGCCGGCGAACGGCTCCGCATCGGGCGTCAGCAATTCGGCCTCCCGGGGCAGGGAAGCGAGCCACTCCGGCAGCGGCTGCGCCCGCTCGGGCCGCACTGTTTCGAGCTTCGAGTTGTACAGCGCCCCGTAAATCTCCCCGCGCCGCGCATCGAAAAACGGCGCCCGCAGTTCGCTCGAGCCGAACGCCGCCATAGCCTCGAGATTCGAGATCGCCGCCGCCCTCAACCCGGCCGTTTCAGCCAGCCCTTTCGCGGCCGTCAGCCCGACGCGCACCCCCGTGAATGAGCCTGGCCCGGCTCCAGCCGCATAGCCCGTCACCTCGCCGAACCGCCAGCCGTGGCGATCCATCAGCCGCACGAGTTGTGGAAACAGGATGTGCGCGAATCCGTCCGGACTGTGCAGAAGCATCTCTTCTACGACCCGGCCATCCTCGACCAGCGCCAGACTTCCGAACTCGCTCGTCGTGTCGATGGCCACGATCCGCGTCACGGGCCTGCCTTCTTCACCGGAAACACGACGTCCAGCGCGTACAGCTTGCCCCCGGCGTTCAGAGCTTCGATACGCACGTTCAACACGCCGCTTTCGTTCACCAGCATTTCGCGCGGAATCGTCAGCACGCCCGCATTGCCGGTCCCGAGCACGCGCATGCCCGAGCCGTCCAGCACCACCTCACCCGTCAGCAGGTACATCATGCGCCGCGTGCCCTTGGTCTCGCGCTTCAAATGAATCTGGAAAGGCACCGGCTCGCCTGCCACCAGCGTCGTCGTATCCGGCTTCGGCGTCGCCAGATCATAGGGGATCTTTGTGAGACTGGTCTCGACCTCCTGCAACTGGTTGGGCTGCGACTCGAACTTGTAGCTCTTGGCCATGCCCGCTTTGTGGCCGTCGCGCGACAGGTGCAGAATCCAGTCGTGCGAGCGATCCGGCGGTTCGCCGGTGAACTCCTCGCCCTTCCAATCCCTCTTGTCGTGGATGCGCTCGCCCGTCGCCGGGTTGATCCAGTACACGTCGTAGCTATGCTTTTCGACGAACACGCTCAGCGGCCCCGGCTTCTCGATGTACACCAGATACTCCACGCCCGAGAGCGCCACCGCCCGTCCGCCGTCGAGTTCGAAATACGGCTCCAGCTCCCAGTACCGCGTCTGTGCCAGCGTCTCCGCCCACGTCTGCATGGCCTTCGCTTCGGCGCTTTCGACCTCCGCGATTCGCGATGTCGGCCACTCGCCGCTCATCGTCGCCTCCCATAGCCCCTTTCGAAACGCGGCCCCCTTGGCGCCCGCCGGCGCGAAGCCCGTCGCCACCAGCGGCAGCGGATACTGCTGGTGCTCGATTGCGCCCACCGCCGCATCGGGTGAGTTCTCGATCACGTGCGACATCCACTTGTCGCCCAGCAGCGGCGACGAAGTCACCTGCGCGCCGCAACTCGCCGGATGATTGTACGGGTCGTAGCGCCGCAGCGCCACGCCGAGTTCGCGGATGATGTTGCGCCCGCCCGCTGAGCCCTCGAACGAACCGGCGATTTCCCAATCCACGTTGAACGCGTCATACCGCGCCAGCACGTAACGCAGAAACCGCTCGCGCTGCGCCCACTCCGGGAAAGTGCGCTGGAGCGTAGCCGCGTCCGGCGCCAGCACCAGATCCACCACCAGTCCGCGCTCGTCCAGCGCCTTCATGCGCGCGTCCATTTCGGCGAAAAACGCCCGGTTCGGCTGGTCCGGCGCTGTGAACGGCTGCGCGCCCGGCGCCAGGATCGGCCCGCGCAGATGCGTGAACTTCTGTGTTACCCGCGCCGCCACCAGCCGGTCGAACGCGGCCCGGTCCATAGTGAACAGATCCGCGTGGTCGTCGCTCATCCACAGGTGCGGCGCCAGGCTCTCCGGGTGAAACCAGAAATGCAGGTTCGCCGGCCGCAGGAACCCCTCGCGGCTGCTCTCCGTCGCGGTCAACTGGCCCTGCCGGCCGTCCAATTCGGCCACGTTCCCCGTCACCCGCCAGGTCCATGCGCCCGGCTCGTCCGGCGTGAAGCGCAGCACTAACCGCCGCCCTCCGTCCCAGTAGGCCGGCAGCCGGTATGTGCGGTACTTCGGTGCGGGCGAGCGGAACTCGCCCCACACATCGACGCTCGCCACCGGGTTTGGGTGCGCCTTCAGCGCCTCGTCGCTCAATTCGACGACGATCTCGCAGGGCGACCACGTGGGCGTCGTCTGGCAACTGGTCTGGGCCCGCGCGGCGCCCCCGAGCAACGTCAGCACCAACACAGCCGTGAACCGCATACGACCAGTGTACAGTCGGCGCAATTGAGGATCGGCGAAGGTTGGGAAAACTCAGGCCGCCTGCGCTTCGTTGGTGCGGGCCGCTTCGTCGGCGTGCGCCAGCCGCAGCCGTCTCGCGAGCATCAGCGCGCTTCCTGAAAGCAGCACGCCCAGCGCGAACCACACCTGCCAGTGCGACGCCATCCCGGTGTTGAACGGGAACCACCAGCTCAGGTCCAGATCGCTCGCGATGCGCCACACCGCCAGCCCCACGGCCACTGTTGCCAGCCGCACCATGAGCAGGACCAGCTGTTCCATCCATCCGCTCCACCAGCGCTGCCTGGGCGCGGACGGCGCGGTCGCTGCTTCAGACTCCTCCGCGCCAAACGCCGAGCGAAGCGTCTCCGAAAACTCGGACCCTGCGCCGTCAACAGCCCTCAACTGGCTGGGTGAGTTTCTCCGATAAGACGGGCGATAAATCAGGCGAATCGTCATTTCCACGGAGACCCAATCGGGCCTCCCCTCCGTTAGAACAGTGCTCCCGCCCCGCCATCTATTCTCTAATTAGATTCTAATCATTTCGACGCACCCTGCAACATGAAGTTTCATCCGCGTTTTGGAAAACTGAGCCACTGGGTGTCCCGGCCGCGCGATCATCGCCGCCTGAGCCAACCGCCAGCCACACTCTCTGTATCGGTCTTCGGCGCGCGGGCAATAGAGCTAGTCGGCAATATTTTTTCACGCCTGGTGCGGCGCGGGCACATTCGCTCGCCGGCGCGTTAACGGGGCGTGACCTTGAACCCCTTGCCCGGGGCCGGCTCGAAGTACCCGCGGCGGCTTGCGACGGCGTAGCCCGGCCGCGTGAGCGCCAGCTTGACCTCGTGAAAGCGGTCGCGCGTCGCCGCCACGCCCCGCGGATAGTAGGCCAGTAGGTATTGTGTGCGCAGATCTCGCAGAATCTCGCCGAATGCGTCATCCAATTCCTGCTGCGTGCCCGGAAGGAACGCGCGTCCACCCGTCGACCCCGCCAGCGCGACCAACGCGTGTTCGCCGCCCGTATTCCGCCCTGGATCTTCCGCCACCGGCACAATCACCACCGCGTATAGGATCGCGTCGGCGGCGTGCGCGGCCTCCAGCGCCTGCTGGTAGTTGGCTTTTGAAAACGTGTCTCCGCCGTCGGTCACCACGATCACCACGTGCCGCCCGCCGCGCCCCGTCAAGTCGTGCGCGCTCAGCGTGATCGCGTCGTACAGCGCCGTCGCCCCATCGCTGTGCAGCCGCCCCAGTGCGCGCTCGATTCTTTCCGCGCTATGCGTCCACCCGGCCTCCAGCGTGATATCGGCGTTGAACGAATACAGCGCCGCCGCATCCGCGGCGTTACCTCCGCCAAACAGCGACCGCCCAAATGTGCGCACCGAGTCCAGCTCCGTCCGTTTCTCCCGGTACGTCGAGGCGCTGCAATCGATCAGGATCGCCACCGAAAGCGGCTGCTCGGTGGTCGCCTCGAACACCGCCAGCTCCTGCGGTACGCCGCTGTCAGTGATCTGAAACTCTTCCCGTTTCAGCCCGCCGGCCAGCGCCCCCGCGTGGTCCCGCACCGTCGCCAGCATCCGTACCAGTTGCACATCGGACCGGAAAATCGGCGTCTCCGTTTCCCCTTGCTGCGCCGAATCCGCCTGCGGCCTCAAAGGAATCTGCGCCGCCGGCGCTTGCGTCTTGCTCTGGCCCTGCGTACTCCAGCCCTGCTGCGCAGACCCTTGTGCGTTTGCGCCCTGTGCCGGCGCGCCCTGTGCTGGTGTTGTCGCCCCTGCCTGCGGCGCGGCGCTCTGCGCCGTAGCGGCCTGCGCCTTTTTCTGCCCCGGCGCGTTCGCGCCCTCCGTGGACGCGCCCTGTTTGTAACCACCCTGAGTGGACCAGCTCGGCTGCGAAGCGCCCGCCGCCGCCTTCCCCGGCTGCGTTGTAGCCGCCGGAGACTTGTTTGCGCCTGGCGTGTTCGTGCCCTGTGCAGACGCGCCCCGCGCTGGCGCATTCCCGGGCTGTGCCGCAGCCGTTGGAGACTTGTTCGCACCTTGCGTGTTCGTGCCCTGTGAAGATGCGCCCTGCTGTGCAGCGCCCTTCGCTGGCGCGTTCGCCCCTGCCTGCGGTGCGCCGGTCTGCGCAGTAGCCGTTGGAGACTTGTTCGCGCCTTGCGCGTTCGGGCCCTGTTTAGACGTGCCCTTCACCGCCGGTTTGGGTTTAGGCCGCGCCAGGGTCTGCGCGTCGGGATCGATTGGTCCTGCCTGGGACACCGGTTGCGCCATCAGCGGCGCCAGTAGCGCCACCGCGCCCGCCAGCACCAGCCAGCCGCGCCTCGCTGCGGCTCTCAAGGATGCCCCACCGACGCGTCCCACTCGCCCTCCACCCACTCCGCTCCGTCCTCGAAATACTCCTTCTTCCAGATCGGCGCCACCCGTTTCAGCCGGTCGATCGCCTCCCGGCACGCCGCAAACGCGGCCGCGCGGTGTGCCGCCGTCACCACAATCACCACGCTCGTTTCGCCGACTTCCAGCCGCCCCAGCCGGTGCACCATCCCCACCCGGTCGATCTCGTGCGCCGCGGCGATCTCCCGCCCCACGCGCGCCATCACCTCGATCGCCATCGCCTCGTAGCAGTCGTATTCCAGCGCCACCGTCCGCCGTCCCCGCGAGTTGTTCCGCGTCACACCCTCGAACGTCACCACCGCCCCATCCTCGCCGCGCAGCATTTTCTTCACCAACTCGCGCCCGTCGATCGGCTCTCTCGTCAACGCGAAAAAGTGTCCCGCGGGATCTTCAATCATCTGTCGCCAGCGCGCCTCAATCATCTGTCATCTGTCGCCAGCGCGCCTCCATTGCCTCTCCCTCGCCCGCCTGTTTCACCGCAGTCGCCTTCTCCCTTCCCTCGCCCGCCTGTTTCATCGTTGTCGCCTTTTCCCTGGCCCTCATCCGCGCCCGCCGCCCCGTGTCGGGATCGCTCGCCTGTCGGGAACGCCCGCCTGTTGTGCGTGAACAATTCGGGTTAGTGCCATGTCTCGTAGATTCTTTGACAATCACCAGTAATTCACCGTGGCGCTGGTTCGTGGTGCAGGTTCGTGGTGCAGGCACTCGTGCCTGCCGCGTCAACACTCGTGTCGAACGCTCCGCCGGCCTTGTCAATCGTTGGCTGAAACACTACACTAGCCTCCGCTCACCGGCGGCAGGAACGCCACTTCGTCGTTCTCCTGCAACACGCGCTCCCGCTCGCCGAAATCCTGGTTCACGCCCCATCGCAGCGACCGCGCCATCGCCTCCAGCTTCGGGAATCGCCGCGCATACAGCTCGAATAAGTCCTCCACGCGCGCGCCAGCCCGCACCTCCGCACACTCTTCCTGGAGACCCGTAATCTCCCGCGTCACGCCGAAAAACAGGACTCGAACTTTCACTTCAGCCTCATGCTACCAGACGCCCCGTTCCTGCTCCCGGTTGCCTCGTAGCCGCTGCCCGCCGTGTCTTGCGATCCGTAACCGTAACCGAGCCGCGACCGCGGGGAGTGGTGTCTTCCGCGCCGTGTCTTGCGATCCATGCTCGTAACCGAGCCGCGACCGCTTGACGGAGCCGCTCGCTGTCTGACGGAGCCGCGACTGTAAGGAGCGGTTGTTCGCGCTTCTGAGCCGCAACCGTGAACGGATGCTCCATGTTGCCACCGAGCCGCAACTGCAAGGAGCGGATTCCGGGCGTCGCAACGCGTCGCAAAGTAGGCCTGCCGGATGGGCCGCGGCGAGGAGGGACTGGGCAACGATTTCCCAATCGGCCATTTTACGTCTTGTAGAATCAATTGCTTAGAAACCGAGTTGGGCAAGATTGCCCAATTGACCCGGCGCCAGCGCTAAAAACTTCCGGAGCTGGCGTAGGCTCTGAGCAGCCAACAACCACCCGCCAACGCCCGCTCGCGCCGGGGACACCGAGGCCCACTCGCTCCCGAGCATGACCACTCACCCCTCAAGCCGAGGGCGACACCAAGGCGACCGCCTCGGACGCCGCAGGTGTGTCCCCGCGCTACCGCCAGCGGCTGGCAAATCGCCATGCACCGCTTCTTCGAAGTCTCATTGGGAATTGCCGTCGGCCTCGCGCTTTCCGCCATCTGCCCCGAACGACCCCCCCGCGGCCCTCGCGGCCGTTTCTGAGCCGCGACCGTGAGGGAGTCGGTTCGGTTTCGAGCTGAACGCATCAGAGCCGCGACCGTAAGGGAGTCGGTTCGGTTTCAGAGCTGAGCATTTCAGAGCCGCGACCGTGAGGGAGTCGGTTCGGTTTCGAGTTGAGCGTTTCAGAGCCGCGACCGTAAGGGAGTCGGTCCGGTTTCAGGGCTGAGCGTTTCAGAGCCGCGACCGTAAGGGAGTCGGTCCGCGCCCTCGATCTGCAAAACCGCATGAAACTCCCGCGATGTCATTCGACCCTGCGGTCTGCCAGAATGAGTGTCCAAGACCCGCATGCGGTACCTCATTACATTTGCGTGTTATGGCGCGCATTTACACGGCGGCGCAGCGGGTTCTGTCGATCGGCGCCACAAGCAGTTTGGAAGCCGCTTGCTGGAAGCCGACCCGCAGCGCGAGTCGGCGGAAACTAGCAGCATGCAGCAGGCGCCGTATGCGCCCGATCAAGAAGCTCGCTCAGCCGTTCTTGAGGCCCTGCGCGGGGTCTGTCTGCACCGTGGGTGGGGCTTATTGGCCGCGCACGTGCGGACCAATCACGTGCATGTAATCCTGGAGGCCGAAGTTCCGCCCGAGAGAATCATGAATGCGCTGAAATCGTACGCCAGTCGGGCGTTGAACCGCCGAGGATGCGACGGATCAAATCGCAGGCGCTGGGCGCACCATGGGAGCACGCGCTGGCTGTGGAAGGACCAGCAGGTGCGGAAAGCCATCCACTATGTCGTCCACGAGCAAGGCGAACCAATGGCCGTCTTCTGCGGAGATGTGCCTTGAC
>CAWIQF010000041.1:0-16295 GCA_963838205.1 Terriglobia bacterium
AAGAACCGCTCCCTCACGGTCGCGGCTCAGAAACATCCTGCATGCCAGCAAACCGACCCTCAGACGCGAAACTGAGCAGCATGACTGATCCGGATGACCGAGCCGCGTAACTGAGCCACGACCGTGAGGGAGTCGGTTCGGTTTCAGAGCTGAGCGTTTCAGAGCCGCGACCGTTTCAGAGCCGCGACCGTAAGGGAGTCGGTCCGGTTTAGGAGCGGAGCGCATCAGAGCCGCGACCGTGAGGGAGTCGGTTCGGTTTTAGAGCTGAGCGTTTCTGAGCCGCGACCGTGAGCGGTCTTGCCGCGCGGCGGTACCTCACTCGGAGGACGCCTCCAGACATGATCAAGTAGATTCAGGCCGCCTAGGTTACACTCAGCCCCCCGCGACACCCGCCCGAGTAAGAATAGTCTTGTGGAACTTCCCGAAAAAGCCCAGGTCCGCTTTCGCGCGCGTTACTCCGAAACCGACCAGATGGGCATCGTCTATCACGCCAATTACCTTGCCTGGTTCGAGATGGCCCGCACCGAGTTGTGCGCCGTGCGCGGCGTCCGCTACCGCGAGATCGAAGAGCAGGACCACCTGCTGCTGACCGTCGTCGAGGCCCACTGCCGCTACGTCGCTCCGGCGCATTATGACGACGAGGTCATCGCCGAGGCCCGTCTGGCGTTTTCGCACTCGCGCATGATCGGCTTCGCCTACGAAATCCGCAACGCCGCGACGTCTCAGCTCCTGGTCAGCGGAGAGACCAAGCACGTCTTTATCACGCCCGACGGACGCCCCGCCCGGGTCCCGCGGAAATACTTCGATCTCTTCGGCATCCCGGCGCCCATCGGCGTTCCGGCCGATGACTGAGCGCGCATGACCCGCCGCGACTGGCTCCTCTCGACGCTCGCACTCGCGCCCGCCGGCCCCGCGCCCGCGGCCCCATCGACGGCGCTCTCCACAGACGCCGTCATCCTTGACACGGCCGTAGGCCGTGTCAAGATCGAAGACGTGCGCTCGCGCGTTCTGTTCCAGCGCGGCTCCATCCGCAGCGCCGCTCTGCCCGGTTCGACCCTCAAGCCGCTGGTCCTCTCCGCCTTGCTCGATCAAAAGCTGCTGAAGCCGGACGAGCGCCTGGCCTGTCCCAGCGGCTTCCATCTCGGCCACCACAATCTGGAATGCAGCCACGTCCACGGCGCTCCGCCCTTCGACGCCGTCGACGCCCTGGCCGCCTCCTGCAACTTCTGGTTCGCCACCATGGCGCGCCGTCTGGGCGCCGCCGGGCTGCTGGCGGCTCTGCGCGGTTTCGGTCTTTCGGCCCAACTCGCCCCCAGCGTCGAGCAGGCCGGCCTGCAGTCCTTGGGGCTGGCTCACGTCACCGCTTCGCCCTGGACTCTGGCCCTCGCTTATGACAAACTCCTGCGCTCAGGGCCGCCTGCTCCGATAGGGAACGGCCTGCGCGCCGTCGTCGAGCGCGGCACCGGCCAGCGCGCGCTCAGCGACCGCGTCTTCATCGCCGGCAAAACCGGCACGGCCCGCGGCGAACGCCCCGGTTCGAGCGTCGGCTGGTTCGCCGGCTGGGCCTATCGTGAAGCACCAGCCACGGAACCGCGCTCCTCGCCGGCCGGGCGAGCGCTGAATGGAGCGGTCAAGAAGGCCGGCGACGGCATCGTCTTTGCCGTCCGCGTCCCCGGTGGCACCGGCGGCGGCGAAGCGGCGGAACAGGCTCGGATCTTGGCGGAACGATGGGCCAGCGGACACTTGCGCTGATCCTCGGCCTGGCCCTCACGGCTGGCGCGGCCACCGTGAAGGTTGGCTGGCGCGAGCCCGGTGGCCGCCGCTCTATTCAGACTCTCGATCTCGAAGACTACACCGCCGCCGCGCTCAACGGCGAGGCCGGCGTTTTCACTTCGCCCGCCGCGCTCGAGGCCATGGCCATCGCCATCCGCACCTTCGCCCGCGTCAACGCGGGCCGCCACCGCGCCGAGGGCTACGATTTCTGTGACACCACCCATTGCCAGCGCCTGCTCCGCGGCCCTGCGCCCGAGCGCGTCCGCGCCGCCGTCGAAGCCACGCAAGGGCTGATTCTATGGGCTCGCGGGCGTCCGGCCGAGGTCTTCTTCCATCGCAACTGCGGCGGCACCACCGAGGACGCCGGCGTAATTTGGCCCGGTGCATCGCGCACTTGGTTGCCGGTGCAATCGGACGAGGCTTGCGCGCGCCTCGGTCCGCGCGATTGGATTGCCCGCATCGCATTGGCGGAGTTGGCGCGGGCGCTGGGCCGGCCCCAAATCCGAGCCCTGCGCGTAGCCTCGCGCACTCCCTCCGGCCGGGTCGCTACGCTCTGGTCCGACGTCGGCCCGCTCGATGCCGAGCAGGTCCATCTCGCCGTGGGCCGGGCCCTTGGCTGGCAATACCTAAAAAGCCGCCTGTACGACGTGCACATCGAAGGCACACAGGCGGTGTTCACGGGGCGGGGCAGCGGCCACGGGGTCGGGCTGTGCCAGGATGGCGCGGAGGCGCGCGGCCATGCCTCTCAAACCGCCGAGCAGATTCTGGCGTTTTACTTCCCGGGAACGCGCGTCTCGGTGAACGCGCAGGGCTTCGTTTGGCAGGAACTGCGCGGCGAGCGTGTGGTGCTGCGCGGCGAGTCGCCGCAAGGCAGCGTCCTCGCCGCCTGCGAACGGGCGCTGTCGGAAGCCGAGCGCCGCACCGGTTTTACGGCGCGATCAGGGGTTCGGGTAGTGGTTTACCCGACTCTCGACACCTATCGAGACGCCACCGGCGAACCCGGTTTCGTGTGGGCCAGCACGCGCGGCGCGACCATTCGTCTGCAGCCGGTGGAGCGTCTGATCGCTCTAAGCTCCCTGGAGTCAACGCTTTTGCACGAGATGCTTCATGTATTACTGGAGCAAAGATCGGCCAGCCATTTGCCGCGCTGGTTCGTCGAGGGGCTGGTCGTCACTCTCAGTGGTGAGCCCACTCACCCGGCGGCATGGACCCCGAATATGGAACGGATCCTGGCCGCGCCGCGCGATGAAGCACAACTCCGCGCGGCCTATGCCGGCGCCGCCGAACGAGTCCGAAATCTGATCGCCAGGCGCGGACAAGCGGTCGTTCTCGGCTGGGTCGAAACCGGCCTGCCGGCGGACATCGACCACCAAATCACCGCGCGCTGAACCGTGAAAACACCGTGTTGGCGCGGCGCGCCGCGCGCGAGTTCACCATGCAAACACCGTGTTGGCGCGGGGAAAACACCGTTTTTCGCGGTGTTTTTGCGGTTCCGTGTATCTATGGTTTTCTAAAGGACTTAGCCGAATTTCAACGCGAAATGCCGCGTGCACGCTTGCGCACGCTCCGCGCGGTGCTTTGTATCCGACACGTTCTAAAGGACTTAGCCGAACTAGAAGGTGCGTCACGGTGTATCTATGGTTTTCTAAAGGACTTAGCTAAAAAACCGCGCTTTTAGGCCTGAAAATGATGCTTCACCATGTAACTATGGTTTTCTAAAGGACTTAGTGGACTGATCCGCTCGCCGCGAAATCACCGAGCAGTGGCCGTTTTGAGTGCCGCCTCGTAGGCTGTAAAGGCGCTCGCGCCGAACAAAACCATCCACACTTCCGCGACTGAAGTGGCCCGGCGATGCAAAAAATCGAGGATCTGTCCGATCGCGATTTGCGCTGCCGCGTCGATCGGATAAGCGTAAATACCGGTGCTGATCGAAGGCAAGCTGATCGAGCGTAGTCCTTTCTGTTCAGCCAGATCCAGACAAACGCGATAGCACGATGCGAGCGCTTCGGCTTCCCCGCGCCCGCCGCCATGCCAGATCGGCCCGACGGCATGGAACACAAACCGTGCCGGCAGGTTTCCCGCGCTGGTCGCCACGGCTTGGCCAGCCGCCAGCGGGGCCACCGCAGCGCGCATTCGATCGAGTTCAGCCATGATGGCCGGGCCACCGGCACGATGGATCGCACCGTCCACTCCACCCCCTCCGACAAGGGCTGAATTGGCGGCGTTGGCGATGGCGTCGACGGCGACGCGAGTGATGTCTCCCTCCAATAGAATCAAGCGCTTGCCGTTGGCGAGGAGGTGTTCGCGTCTCATGGTTCTGGGGGTGCGAGGACGGCTGCGAGCCACAACAATGCGCCGATGGCGAGAACGTCGGCGAGGGCAAAACGGATGGCGGCGAGGGTGGCTTCGGCGGCGATGGAGTCGAGCGGAAACACGAGCCAGAGCAGGCGCCAGGGCAGCCACACTCCGCCCAGCAGCCAGAGCGCGAGTGTTGTCCAACCCGTTAGCGTGCGCAACACCGCCGGCCAGTTAACAGAACGAAAAACGAAGCGCAAAGCATAACCTGCCAGGGCCAACAACACGAGGCCGCCCAGAGCCACGGCGGCGACCTGCCAGGATTTGGCCAGCGGAATGCCGGCCCAGCGATAATCCAGGAACAGCCAGACAGGCAGGGCAACGATCAGGATGAGCCATAGCAATTTGCGGCGCCAGACCACGCGGCAGGCCGCGCGCCAGCGCGCGAACAGGTTCTTTAGCGGGGATCTCACTGGGTGGTTGTCAGGAATGTCCATTGGAATCCTCCGTCGGGGGCGAAAACGCGGGTGACAGACGGCTCTGTTCGCACGGCGCAGAGAATGCAGAGCGTAAGTAAAGAGATGGGTGCGCGCTCGGGGACGGAGACGGGGCTTGGCGGCGCAACAGCAGCGCGGGGACACACCTACGGCGTCCTCGGCGGACGCCTTGGTGTCGCCCTCGGCAGCGGGCGCGGTGGTCGTGATCGGAGATTTGGTAGGCCTCGGTGTCCCCGGAGCGCGAGGGGCTGGCGGTCAGTCCCCGGTTTTCGCCCGAAACGCTCCGGTCGATAAGACCGCTCCCTGACGGTCGCGGCTCGGTGACAACACGAAGAACCGCTCCTTGACAGTCGCGGCTCAGAAACAACGGTCGCGGCTCGGTGACAACACGAAGAACCGCTCCTTGACAGTCGCGGCTCAGAAACAACGGTCGCGGCTCGGTGACAACACGAAGAACCGCTCCTTGACAGTCGCGGCTCAGAAACAACGGTCGCGGCTCGGTGACAACACGAAGAACCGCTCCTTGACAGTCGCGGCTTGACAACACGAAGAACCGCTCCTTGACAGTCGCGGCTCAGACACGGGCGGCTCAGAAACAACGGTCGCGGCTCAGAAACGGGCGGCTCTGAAACGGGAGGCTCTGAAACGGGAGGCCCTGAAGCGCATCGCGGGGTCATGGCTGCACGACCTCGAGCGTGAGTTGTTCGGTGGCGCGGAACAGGCCGGGCTGATACATCGCTTCGACGCGCGCCGCGCCGAGGCGATAGAGGCCTGGATTGGTGAAGCGGATCAGGGCGCTGTAGACGCCGGCGCGATCGACGCCGTAGTCGCCCCAGGCCCAACCATAGATGCGCCAGGGATACCAGACGGCGCGGTCGTCGCGCAGGTCGCGGCGGGCCCAGCTCATGGTCCACCAGGGCGGCTGGGGCGAGAGTTCGTAGACTTCGTCGTGCTCGACCGGCTCCGCGCCGGCGGGCAAGGGCGAGTCGATGACCAGATAGCGCTGATCCTTCAAGGCCGAGACGGTGAGGCGGAGCAGGACTGTTTCGCCGACGCGTACTGGCCCACTCAACGGTTCGAGGTGCTGGACGATGCGCCCATTCACGGCCTGCGGCACCAGGCGGTATAGCTCGCGGGCGATCTGGAAGCCGCTGCCAGAGGGCGGCATCTCCAGATGGTCGCCGGCCAGGCGGGCCGTACCCGCGAGCGAGACATAAGCTACGCCGACGCCTTGCTTGTGGATCTCGATCGGAACGCCGGCGGGGACTTCGATCTGCACAGGCGGCGCGAAGACGTCGGCCGCGGAGAAAGAGCGTTCGAAGAGCGGCGCAGAAGTGGGCTTCCCAGGGTTCGCGTCGGCCGCGGAGGACGGTCGGTCGGGGAGCGTCGAAGAGGCGGACTTCCCGGGGTTCGCGCCGGCCGCGGAGGACGGACGGTCGAAGAGTGTCGAAGAGGGGGACTTCCCGGGATTCGCGCCGGCCGCGGAGGACGGACGGTCGAAGAGTGTCGAAGAGGGGGACTTCCCGGGGGTCGCTGGGCCGGTGGTGCGCACGGTCAACTTGAACGAAGGCTGGAGTTCCTTGGAGACCTTCAGATACTCGGTCAGGCCATACAGGGCGAAGGCGGTGCGCTTGGTGGTATCCCAGGCCGGACCGTTATCGCGGCTGGCGGCGAGCCAGCGCGCGGCCTCGGGCAAAAGCGGGTTGGATGGATTCTGGCGCGAGAGGAAGCGCAGCACGAAGGCGGTGGATTCGACGTCAACGTCGCGCAACCAGGGCTCGAAGAGATCGCGCTGAGAGATCCAACGCGCGCCCTGGGGGTCCTTATGAACCAGGCCTTCGAGGCGCGAAGCGAGCTCGGCAGCGCGGTCGTCGTGGTGGCGCAGGAAGACGATGCCGAGCAGAGCCAGGCCCTGAGGCGATAGGTTGCTGCGCAGGTCCCACACGCGGCCGATCTCCTGGGGATTTGCGCCGCGGGCGAACTCGATGGCGTGGAGGCGCCAGGCGAGCAGGTCGGGCCGGTCCTTGTCTTCGTCGGTGACCATGCCGGAGAGCAGATCCGCGCCGCGGATGGCCTGGTAGGGTATGTTCACGCCGCGGAGAGAAGCTTCGAGCGAGAGCGCCCAGACGGCATAGGCGGTGAGGAAGGGGTCGGTGGGGTCACCGCGCCAGAAGCCCCAGCCGCCATCCTTATTCTGGAAATCGAGCAGCCGCTTGACGCCGGCCTGGATCATCTTCTCCAGGGACGCGTCATCGATGCGGCTTACACCTTCCACGGCCGCGCCGCCGCCGCCCACGTTTTCGTTAGCAGAGTGAGGGACGCCGCCGGCACCGAGATCCTTCATGGCGCTGCGCACGACCAGGTTGGGCAGGAAGCTGGAGAGGGTTTGTTCGGTGCAGCCGTAGGGATAGTTGGTCAGGAATTCGAGTGAGCCGAGCATGGAGGCGGCGATGGAGGGCGCGACGCTGAGCGTGACGTGGCGGGTCTCGGGGCGGGCGACGTCGGGGATCAGCAGATTGAGCGAGCGTTCATCCTTTTCGGCCGAGAGCGCGGCTGAGACCCCGGAACTCCAGGGCAGGCCCCAGGGCTCGACGGGGAGAGTGATCTCGAGGCCATCGCTTTCGCCCTGCGCCACGGCGGTGCCGGTGAGTTTGATCTCGCGGCCGGCCTGAGCCTTGAGACGCCAGTCGAAGCGGGCCTCGCCATTGGGCTGAATCTCGTAAGCGGCGGGGGCGGCGGAGAGCACATCCGCGCCGACGGCCTGGAGCGTGAGCTTCACATTCTGCGGCTGGTTTAAGAAGTTGCGCACGATGACCGGAACGGTCAACTGGTCGCCCTCGACGGCGAAGCGCGGCGCGGCAAACGACAGGACCAGACGTTTGCGGACGAGCACTTTGTTGACGGCGCTGCCGACGAGGGTGTCGCGGGTGACGCCGCGGGCGGTGGCGCGCCAGGTGGTTAAAGAGTCGGGGAACTCGAACTGCACGCGGGCGCGACCGTCTGCGCCGGTGTGCAGAGCGGCGACCCAATAGGCAGTGTCGGGGAAGTTTTTGCGGATCTTTGGAGCGGGCGGGCGCTCGGGCTTGAGCTGGCCGAAGGGGCGCTGCGGGCGCAGACCCGCGAGTTTAAGAGATCTGTGTCCCGACCTGCCGAAGAAGGACCATTGCAGCGAGCTAGCGGAGAAGACCGAATCCCAATCGCGGTCATAGAAGGCTTTGACGAGATTGGGCAGCGGGTCACGCTCGATGGCGTAGATGGCTTCATCGACGACGCCGAGGCTGAGCTCGGCCTGAACGGGATGGCCGGATGGATCGTGCGCTTGAAGGTCATAGACGGCGGGCTCGCCGGGGCGGAACTCGGTTTTGGCGGGGGTGACCTGGATGGCCAGCGTGCGATGGACGGGCGGCACGGCGATGGATTTCGCGCCGCGCCAGAAGCGGCCGTTGCGAATCATGACCGCCTGGGCGAAGACGTTGGGGGTCCACTCGGCGCGGATGGGCACATCGATTGTCTCCGCGGAATCCTGCATGTGAATCCATTTCGACCAATAGACGGCCTGGGATTCGATGGAGAGCCAGACCCAGCAGCCGGGAGTACCCGTGATGACGAGCAGGTGCGCGGTCTCGCCGGGCTTGTAGGTGCGCTTGTCGGGGGTGATGCGGATAGTGCCTTCCTGCTCGCCATAATTGCCGCCGGCGCCGCTCGAATAGAACCAGGCGAGGCCGCGGACGAAGCGTCCGGAGGGCGCGGTGGCACGCAGAACGACCGAGTAGGAGCCGGGGTCGGGCGCAGTGAAGGCGGCCTCGCCCTGGCCGTCCGCGCCGGTGCGGCCCTGGACGTTGAGCACAGTGCGGCTGGTCATGGTGGGGCGGCCCGGATTGAGGCCGAGCAGGGTCGCGGCGGGCTTGTGCCACTCATGCAGCACGATGTCCGCCGTGAAAGCCACGTTGGGCGCGGGGTTGCCATCGTAGTCGGTGGTGGTGACGCGCAGGGCGGCGCTGGTATGGGGCGCGAAGAAGTAGCGGTCGGGTTGGACGCGGACAATGAAGGGACCGACGGTGGCGAGAAACGATGTGCCGCCGCCGATGGCGCGGCCGGAGGCGTCAGTGACCTGAGCCTCGACGGTGTAGGTCTGGTCCGTCTGCTCAAGCGAGGTCGGGACGTCGAGGACGGCCTTGCCGTCGGGGCCGAGCGAGCCCTTTTTCGTGGAGATCTCTTCGCCGTGATAGCGGGACTCGGTGTCGCCTTCGCCTTCGCCCTCGTCGCCGACCTGCTCGTCGTACCAAGGCGGATACCAGGCGGCGCGGTAGACGTGCCATTCGACGAGGCCGGCGCGGACGGGCTCGCCGTAGTAGTAGCGAGCATCGAGGGTGATGCGTTGGGATGCACCCTGCAACAAGCGCGGAGTGGCGGCGGCGAGACGGACTTCGTACTCGGGCTTGCGATAGTCCTCGACCGTGAAGTTGCCGAAAACAGTTTGCTCGCCGGACTGGACGCTGATGCCGTATTGACCGGTGGCTGAACTCTCGGGCAGCTTCAGGCTGGAGGAGACCGTTCCGAAGTCGGACAACGACGCGGTCTTCTGCATGACCGCGCGGCCTTCGGAGTTATTCACCGTGATGCGGACTTCCTTTGAGTCCGGCACGACGAACGCGCCGGCGGACTTGCGGCGGACGATGGCCTTGAACTGCACTTCGTGGCCGGGGCGATAGACGGGGCGATCGGTGTAGACCGCGCCTTGCAGATTGCCGGCGTCGGGGTGCACGGAGTAGCCACCGACCGAGAGAGCGGCGAAGTCCGCGCCGCGCTGTGCGAGTGCGAGGAACTCGGTGACGTTGGCTTCCGAAAAGGGGAACGAGGCGAGGCCGTCGGGGCCGGTTTTGGCTTCGCCCAGGCGCTGCTTGCCATGGGTATCGAAGAGAATCACCGAGGCGTCGGAGCGCGGCTCGCCGGTGGTGGCGTCGAGGGCGCGGACGTCGAGCTTGCCGTGCTCGCCGCGCGCGACGAGCACCATGGGCGAGGCGAAGAGAATGACCTGCGCCTGACGATGGGCGTCGGTGGCTTCTAGGAGATAGACGCCCGACTCATCGAGCTTCACGGGGATTTCGTGGGGCTCCCAGGAGTTCATTTTGCCGGGCGGCGCGTCGTAGCGCCACACGCGCACCACGCGCTGCGGATTCACGAGCGGGATGTTGGCGTAGGTATCGCCGGTGATCTGCTTGGACTGCTGGATGGCCCGAAGGCGGGCCTCGGCGAGAACCTTCTGCGCGCCCTCAAGGCGCGAGGCGCGGATCGCGGCGCGGTGCTCGGGGGTGAATTGGAGACGAATCAGGTCGAATAACTCAGAGCGGATGCGGCGACGCCAGGAGTTGAATTTTTCGAGCGGAGTGCGGGGCTGGCGCTGCGGTTTGTACCAATCGCCGAACGAGCCCGGCTCATCGAGTTGAGAGAAGAATGCGACCGGGTCGTGCACGCGGTAGAGGCGGAACTGGAGCTGCTTGAACCCCATGCCGGTGAGTTGCACAGGCACGGTTTCGCCGGGACGGACGGACTGGTTCACCTGGAGTTGGAAGTAGGTAAGATTCGCGGGCGCGGGCGAATCTTCATCCAACTGCGCCGGCAGAAGCGCGGTCAGCGCGAACAGGGAAGCCAGCTTCAATAGGGCGGGCAGGCGCAGGCGGGGCATCGAAATTCAATCGCCTCCGAGGAGCAGATTCCAGCGAAAAACGCCGAGAAAACGGGGGTTGCCGCGCACGGGATGCCAGCGCGGCTCAGGATGATTCAAGAGATCGTGGACCGAGGGGCGGCGGAGTTCGCCGGCCCATTTTCCATCGGGACCGGTGTGATAAACGACGAAGGGGCCGGGCGCGGATTCGAAGCGGCTGGGGCCGAGGAAGACCATGACGTGGGTCGCGCCGAGGGCCGGCTGCTGGCACCAGAAGAGCGCGTCGCCGGGCTGGGCGGCGTTGAGATCGGCGGAGAGGCGGCGGAAGTTGTAGCGCATGAGATGCGCGGCGTCGGCGAAGTGCGCCTGCTCCTCCGCGCCGGTGCGCAGCAGGGGCGCGAAGCCGCGGCGGGAGAGTGCGGGCAGGGGCGGGAACTCGGTCAGGCCCAGCGAATGGGCCCACTCGGCGGTGTGCGGAAGCAGGGCATTGCGAAAGGCGAAGCGCACGAGGGAGGAGCAGTCGCGGATTTCACGCGGGGGCGATGGGCCGGGCCAGAAGAAGACCGCTTCGGCGAGCCAGGTGTACCACGCGAGGAAGGCGCGCTGGTCGCCGGGGTCACTTAGACATGGCGGGGGCAGGTACGGCGAGGGGAGGCACGCCAGGGGCAGGGAAGGCAGTGCGGCCAGGAGGCCGCGGCGGGTCAGCATGGCGTGCACCGGGTCAGGCAACCTACTATAACGCGGCAGCGGCGGCGTTGACACCGGGCGCGAAATGCGATGTCTTAGGCGGATGCAACGCATCTGCTTTTTGCTGAAGGTGAAGCCGGAGAGGCTGGAAGAGTACAAAGAGCGTCACAAACAAGTATGGCCTGAAATGTTGCAGGCATTGCGCGAGACGGGGTGGGGGAATTACTCGCTGTTTCTGCGCCCGGACGGGCTGCTGGTGGGTTACTGCGAGACGCCGGATTTCGAGGCGGCGCAGAAAGGGATGGAGGCGCGCGAGGTGAACGGGCGCTGGCAGAAAGAGATGGGCGAGTTTTTCGAGGCGCTGGAGGGGCAACGGCCGGACGAGGCGATGGCGCCGCTGGAAGAAGTGTTTCACCTCGACTGAGCGCGTGACCAGCCAGGCCGCTGGCGCGCCGAGCCTCCGCTCCCTGACGGTCGCGGCTCAGAAACGAGAACCCAGGTCAGCGGGCGTCGTTGCGGTAGACCGTGCCGGCCTTCATCACGAAGTGGACCTTCTCCAATTGAGTGATGTCGGCCAAGGGGTCTCCGGGCACCGCGACGATGTCGGCGAACTTGCCGGGCTCGATGGAGCCCAGATTGTCGCTCATGTCGAGCAGGGCAGCGGCGACGGTGGTCGCGGCCTGGATGGCCTGCATGGGAGTCATGCCGTAGCGAACCATGTAGGCGAATTCCTTGGCCTGGTTTTCGGTCCAGGCGAAGCCGCCGACGTCGGTGCCGAAACTGATGCGGACGCCCTTCCGCACGGCGAGGCCGAAAGCCTTCTCCTCGAACTTCAGCATTTCCGGCCAGATCGGCGCGCCGGCGGCGGCGCGACCCGCGGCGACGTAGACGCCTACGTAGATCGTCGGGCACCAATAGACGCCGCGGCGGACCATCAGGTCGATCAACTCTTCGTCGAGGCCGTCGCCATGTTCGATGGTGTCGACGCCCGCGTTCAAGGCCGACAGAATGCCCTCGCGACCCATGGCATGCGCGGCGACCTTGCGGCCGAGGCGATGCGATTCATCGACCAGGGTCTTGGCCTCTTCAGCGGTGAAATTGACCCACGAATGGAGCGCGCCGTCCTTGATGAAATAGCGCCGGTCGGAGTAGTACTTGATCCAGTCCGCGCCGTACTTCACCTGCTCGCGCACGGCGCGGCGGATGTTGTCCGCGCCATCGACGATCTGCAGGCCCTCGGGCACTTTCAACTCCCACGAGTAGCCGAGCAGCGGGTACATGCCTGTGGGCGCCAGAGCGCGCGTGGCGACGTATAATCGCGGGCCGGGAATGATGCCGCGATTGATCGCCGTCTTCACATCCACGTCGGCGTACATGGCGCCTTCGGTCTCGAGATCGCGCAGGGTGGTGAAGCCGTTCAGCAGCGCCGTTTTCGCGGCGACCGTGGCGCGGATGGTGCGGTAGGGAATCGATTCCTTGAGCAACTGGACGTCGTAATCCGCGGCCGTAATGTCGCCCTGCAGGAGGATGTGGGTATGGTTGTCGATCAGGCCTGGCAGGACGGTGGACGCGCTCAGGTCGATCACCCGGGCGCCGGCAGGGGGCGCGATATTTGGGCCCACCTGCGTGATGCGGTCCTTCTCGACAACGATGGTCTGGCCGGTGAGGACGCGGCCATTGCGGGTGTCGACGAGACGGCCGGCTTTGATGACCGTCGTCTGGGCCGCGGCGGTAAGGGCGAAAGCGCAGGCATAGGCCAGAATGCATGCTGTCCGGCGCAGGGTGGGCGCGGAGGAGTGGAGAAGCATCTCGTGTGTATTATAGGCGCAGGTCTCGCGCCCGCGGCTGGCAATGGGACGGGCGGAGCGAGGTTCAGAAAGCAAGTGAAGCAACCTCTCCTTCACAATCGCGGTAGCAACACAAGACCCTCCCAGCGGTTCTTCGCCTTCGGAATTTTCGATGCCCGCGCCGGGTCAATTGGGCAATCTTGCCCAACGTGTTCTCTAACTATTTGATTCTAAAGGGTACAAAATGGCTGGTCGGGTAATTTTGCCCAGTCGCTCCCGGCCGCGGCCCCTCCGGCATCCCTCCTCGCAGTTCGTAACAACGCGAAGAACCGCTCCTTTCAGTCGCGGCTCCGTCAGACGGTCGCGGCTCAGACACGCCGGTCGCGGCTCGGTGACAATGCGAAGAACCGCTCCTTTCAGTCGCGGCTCCGTCAGACAGTCGCGGCTCCGTCAGGCGGTCGCGGCTCAGAAACGCCGGTCGCGGCTCGGTAACACATGCGGGCTGGCGGCGATGCTATGCCTATTGCGGCATGGTGCCGATCAGGGTCTTGAAGCCGCGGTGCCAGGAATGCGGGAACTTATCCGGATCGAGGAACATGAACGGGCACTCGCCGGCGATCACCTGGCAACCGGCGTCGCGGGCCAGTTGCACGGCCTCGGGCGAAACCGCGCCGCGTCCCACCGCGCGGTAGAACCAGATTGCCTTGACGCCGCACTGAAGCGCCTCGCGGGTGGCCGCCAGGCTTTGCGTCGCGGGCGTCAGCAGCATCACGCCTTCCGGCGGCGGATCAATGGCGGAGATGCTGGCCGCGGCGGGCAGGGAATCGATCATGCCGGCGTTGGGGTTCACCGGAACGAGGTCGTAGCCGCGCTCGCGGAACTCCTTCCACAGCATCCGGCTGAAATCTGCTTCCTTGCGCGATACGCCGACGAAGGCGATGCGCCGCAGCTTGAGAAAACTGTCGATAGCCGGCCGGTCGTTGCGCATTGGCGACTCCTAAATCCGATTTCTTTGAGACCATGGTATCCCCGAACGAACCACGTGAGCGGGGATGGTGCGTCGCTTTACGGGGGGGGCAGGCGCTGCCCGGGGTTGGCCCGCGCGAGGCGACGGGTGATGTTTCCGATAGCGCACTTCACGAACACAATCCTCAGACGGGCTGGCCGGGACCCTTTGCACGTTTTGGGGCATGATACGGCCAAGTGACGGTTGCGACGCGCATCAAGGGATTAGCCACCTGCGCTGTTGAGGCGGCGGCGAAGCTCTTCCAGCCGCTGAATGTCTTCCCGAATTAGCGGAGCCTGTTGTCCGGCCGAGGCGATCAGTTTCCCGATGGTTCCGATCAGGCCGTCGAGTCTGCGCATAGATTCCTTTTCGAGTGCCAGCAGCGACGCGTTCACAATGTCATCCCACTGGGATGCCAGTCGTGAGAGGTTGGCGAACACAAGCTCCTCGACCGTCCGCTGATAGTGTTTCAACACGGCGCCCCGGACGAGCGCCATCGGTATCAGCCATGACAGCAGCTCCCAGTTATGGTCGAAGATCCTTCCCACGCGCACGTCGGGCGACTTGGGGTCTTCCGTCTGCAGTTCCATCTCCGTGGTCCGCAGCGGCACACCAAGCGTCTCCAGCATCCGTTCCGAAAGCCGGTTACGAAAATCCTGCAGCGATTGCGAAAGCTGCCGGCTGACTCGGCGGACTGGTTCGACGAACTCGCAGCGGTGCTGCTTGGATAGCTCCGCCATGTCGCTGGTCAAAACGACGCGCAGCCAGTCGTCGAACTTCTCGGTCACCACACGAAGGCTCCGGGTCCACGCCGGGAACTCATGATCGAGGCTCTCCTGCAGCTTGTTCCGGATAGGCAGTTCATCGGGCCGTAATAACGCCTCGAATGTGGACCGGGTGTTGGTAGTCGCGTGCCGCACGATGAGCTTCAGGGCGAGACGCGCGTCGTCGAGTGATTCCTTCTGGCCGAGAATCTTACGCCGCAGTTCCTCACGCTCGGAGTCGGCGAGCTCGGCCGCCTTGAGCGCGACGTTCAAGTAACCGGCACATTCGCTCACCAGTGAATCGAGCTTGTGCTGGAGAATCGCGGCGCGGTGCTCGCCGGCATCGGTGCGCACGTGTGACAGTAAGCTAGCGTCGAGCTCCGCTCGCAGATTCTCGAAGCCCGGCCGGACCGAGTACGGAAAGACAGGAACGGCGCCGTTCCAATAGCGTGCCAGTTGCTTCTGAACGAACTCCAGTACCTGGATGCGCTCATTCTCATCCAGGACGTCGACCTTGGTCAGCAGAAGCGAAATGTTGGGAGTGTAGCGGCTCAGGTTGCGGATCAGTTCAATGTCGTGGTGCGACAAAGGTGGGTCGACGCCGACCGCGACCAGAGCCAACCCTACATTCGGAAGCCATTCCAAAGAAGCGTCGGTGTTGTGTTCGAGCACGCTCTCTAGACCCGGCGTATCGACAAACCGAATCCCCCGGTAGCGATCCATCGAGGGCAGATCGACGCGTACGCGAGCCACTTGCTTGGAATTCTCCGGGTTCTGACTCTCTGAGATGAAATCGCCGATCCGATCCACGCTCACCTGTTCCGTGCGGCCATCGGCAAACAGAATCTGGGCTCGCTCGCGAGGCCCCCACTGGATCTCGGTGACAACGGACGTCACCGGGATCACGCCGATCGGCAGCAGTGGCTGGCCGAGAAGATGGTTGAGAAAGCTGCTCTTGCCGGCCTTGAAGCGCCCCAGCACCGCGATGTTCAGCGTCTTTTCCAGGGCGAACGCGCGGCAGCTTTCCAGAAAGTCTTCCAGCGCCGAGAGCTCATGACGCCGGCACAATTCCTCGACCGTGGCGAGCGCATCCTGCACAATCTCAGCGGCGACGGGGGCTGTGTCAGGTTCAGTCATTGGACGAAAGCTGTTAGCGCATGAATTCGTAACGGCAGGAACTTGATATGCCGTCCGTCCTGGTATTCGGGTCGGCTGGCCATCCGGCACATCGTCAGGATCTGCCCAGGGCTCCCTTGCGCGGCGGTCAACAATTTGCCTCGGAACGCAGCGAGATCAAACGACTGTAGCCTGTACATGCGAGAAGCCACGTCGAATAGGCTGCGCGATTCCGGTCGCGTTAACGGCTTCAACGCGATCTCCTCACGGGGGTCCCAAAGCAGCTTGCGCAAGTGGCCCAGGCAATCGCGCGATGCCGCGGTGACAATCAAACAAACAGCCGGGATGTAGTAGACCTGCTGTAGGAATCGGTACATCCTCGGATCGGCGTCGGCGACATTGTCCAGAACCAGGCAGCGAGGCTGTCTGCGAAGCGCATCCAGCACGGCGGGTTTGAGGGCGACGCTGGTTCGGTTGCGGACGTTCCCCAAGCGGCCGGCGGGGCAGGACAGCCGCGTGGCCAATTCGACGAGCAGCCGGTGCAGTACCTCTGGCCCTTCGACATAGACGTAGGGCTGCCGCGTGATTGAGAGCGACTCCTGGAGGAGGCGCGTTTTGCCTATGCCCTTTGGGCCGATAACAAGGCAGGACTTCCGGACGCAAAGGGCGTTGGTGAGAGTCCGCACCTCGTCCCGCCGTCCGAAC
>CAWIQF010000042.1:0-35768 GCA_963838205.1 Terriglobia bacterium
CTGTCGTGGTTCATGTCGGCGACGACGACGTGGTAACCGCCGGAGAGGCCCGTGGCGATGGTGTGGGCCTGAAAACGAATCTCGGGCGGAGCGGCGAGTGCGGCGGCGCAGGCGAGCGTTGCCGCGGCCAGCACATGCAGGTTCTTCACACCCACAATGTAACAACTTGCTGAAGAGGGCAGTCCTCTTGCGCGGAGATAGCGGACTGTCCGAGAACGGACCCAACATGCCCGCTCCCTGACGGTCGCGGCTCCGTCACAGCGCGGCTCCGCCGCAACACGTCCGCTCCCTGACGGTCGCGGCTCTGAAACACGGTCGCGGCTCCGTCAGGCGGTCGCTGCTCAGCAGCGCACGGGCGCGCTCAGGTGCGGTAGCTGGCGTTGATGGTGATGTAGTCGTGCGTCAGGTCGCAGGTCCAGAACGTGGCCGTGCCGGGGCCTTTCTCGCCCAGCCGCACGCGAATCGAGCAATCCGGCGCGTCGAGCTTTTGCGACAATGCGATCTCGTCGTAGTCGGCGGCGAGGCCGCGTTGGCAGACGCGCACGCCCTGCAACCAGATGTCGGTTTTAGAAGGATCGAAGATCGCGCCGGCGTAGCCCGCGGCGCACAGAATGCGTCCCCAGTTGGGGTCCGATCCGGCGATGGCCGTTTTGGTGAGGTTGGAATTGGCGATGGCGCGCGCGATGCGCACGGCGTCCCGATCGCTCGGCGCGCCTGCGACGCGGATCTCGATGAACTTCTTCGCACCCTCGCCGTCGCGCGCGATCTGCCGGGCCAGCGACTGGCAGACTTCATTCAACGCGCGCTGAAATTGCGCGCGATTCGAAGCCGCGATTTTGACGCCCGAGGCGCCGTTGGCCAGCACCAGCAGGGTGTCGTTGGTGCTCATGTCGCCGTCCACGCTGAGGCGGTTGTAGCTGAGGGCGACGGCCTGGCGCAGGGCGCGCTGCAACTCTGCCGGCGCGAGCGCGGCGTCGGTAACGACGAAGGCCAGCGTGGTGGCCATATTGGGATGAATCATGCCCGAACCCTTGGTCAGGCCCGCGACGCGGAAGCCCGCCTGCTCCACGCAGGCCGTCTTGCTGACGGTGTCGGTGGTCAGAATCGCGTCGGCGGCGTCGTTGAAACGGTCGGTCGAAAGACCGTCGACCAACGCCGGCAGGGCATCGGTAATCAGAGCCGGGTTCAGCTCCACGCCGATGACGCCAGTGGAGGACGGCAGCACCTGCGGCGCGGGCACTTGGAGCAACTTCGCGAGGGCACGGCTGGTGGCGAGCGCGACCTTGTCACCAGTGCGCGTGGCGCAATTGGCGTTGCCCGCATTCACCAGCACGGCACGCGCCCGGCCGCCGGTGGCGGTGAGGTTGCGGCGCGTTAAACGAACCGGCGCGGCCTGCACGAGATTGGTCGTGAACACGGCCGCCGCCGCGGCCTCGGTATCGGACAAGATCAAGGCCAGATCGGGTTTTGCCAGCTTGCGCATGCCGGCGTACAACGCGGAATATCGGAACCCTGCGGGGAAATTGGCTGCACTCATCGGTTCTTCCAGTGTGAACGCTCCGGCGCCGCCGGGGCAACAGGGCGGGAATGTGACGAGCGGGTCCGGTTAGGGATAGCCGACGAACCTCTCGGGAGGCCTGATGGGCGGCCGACTTCGGCGCGATGTGCGTTGTCAGTCGAGTTGATTCTGTAGCGCCGTTCTGTGGACTTCGGCGACCATACCAGCTCGCGAGCGGGCGGTACATACTGGGAGTGCTTATGCGCAGCATCCTGGCTCTCCTTTCCTGCATCTCGCTCGCTGCTGGAGCCGAGAAGCGAGCGCTTGAGTTTCGCGACATCATCGAAATCAACGAGCCGTCGCAGGCGCGGATCTCTCCCGACGGAATGCGCGTCGCATTCCTGCTGAGCAAAGCCTCGATGGCGACGAACTCTACCGCGCGCAGCCTGTGGGTTGTCTCTCCGGGTTCGGCGCCCAAAAGGTTACTCGACGAAGCCCCCGCAGGGCCAGTCGTGTGGGGGGCCGACAGCGCCTCGCTCCTGTTGCAGCTCGCGCGGCCCGGCAACGTCGCGTACTGGCGTCTGGCACTCGACGGAAGTGCTCCAACGCCGGTCTTTGAGCATCCGAATCCTGTCTTCTCCGCCTGGTGGTCGCCGGACCGGTCGGAGGTGCTGTTCACTTCAACGGAGCCGGAGTCGAAGGAAGAGCAGCAGCGGCCCGAGCGCGAGGGCCTGCTGTACGACGAGAGCGTGAATGGTATCCGCAACTTCACGCGCGGCACATGGGCGCAGTCTCCCAAGCCCACGCTGTGGCGTTGGGCCGTTGGCATGAAGAGCGCGGAGCGGGTCTCGGCCGACTTCTCGGCTGTCGGAAGCGTTGGATCGGTGGCTTGGTCGCCGGATGGTGAGAGGGCCGCGCTCGAGTACTCGCCGGCTGACCGGAGCGCCGCCTCCTCTTCGAATATCGGAATTCTCTACCTCCGCGGTGCAAGCGCTTCGCCGCAGTTCCACCCGCTGGTATCATCGGCGGCCGAGATCCTCGGTGTTCAATGGGCTCCCGACTCGCGCTCCGTCGTCTTTACTGAAACGGGCGACCCCAATCGCTACTACGTCCCGGCCGGCAAGATCCGCACGGTCGATCTGGAGAGCAAGCGCGCAGCGGATGTACCGGGAACTGGCCTCTGGTATTACGGCAACTTTCTGACCGTGGACGCTGATGGGAATCTCATCATCGAGTACGAGGACTGGTCGCGATCCACGCTATACCGCGTCCTGCGGCAAGGCGGGAGCGCAACGCCGATCTACAAGGGCGAGAAGCATCTCTCAGGGTGCAGTTACGCGACGGACAAACGCTTCGCGGCCTGCCTGCTGCAATCGTTCACTGAAGCCCCGGAGGTCGCCAAAGTCAACGTGCATTCCGGCGCGGTTGAAGTTCTGACGAAACTGAACCCTCAGTTCGACGAGATCGCCCTGCATCCAGCCACGGAGCGGCGCTTCCGCAATCGCTACGGATACGAAACGAACGGTTTTCTGGTCCTGCCCTCCGGCTTCCGCAAGGGCACGCCGGTCCCATTGGTGCTTATTCAGTATGCGTTCTCGAACAAGTTCACGACGCAGGCGCAGTGGATCACCTCGTACCCGGTGCAGCATCTGGCGAACGCCGGCATTGCCGTCCTGTTGCTGAACCACCCGCACGAGCTTGGCTGGAAGGCCGGCGATTTCAAGGGCGCCGCGATGTCGCAAGCCTACAACCCGCTGGCCAGCATGGAAGCGGCGATCGACACGCTCGCCTTCGAAGGCATTGTCGACCGCAAGCGAGTCGGCATCGCAGGATGGAGCTTCGGAGCGTACTTGGCGGAGTTGGCCATCACGCAGACCGATCTATTCCGCGTGGCGTCGGCGGGCGAGGGTGGACTGAACAACGCGGGGCAATACTGGGTGACGGGCAGCGCGGCGATGCAGGCCTATCTCGATGCGTTTTTTGGCGGACCTCCTTTTGGCGAGGCGTATGCGAACTATAAGTCGCTGTCACCCGGGCTCAACGCAGACCGAGTGGACGCGCCGCTGCTGCGCGAGTACGGCACCGACGTTGGCGTGCAGTCGCTGGAGTTCTACATGGCGCTGAAGCGGCTGGGCAAGCCGGTGGAGCAGTACATTTATCTCGGGGCTCCGCACGTGTTGGACAAGCCTTCACAGCGCATCGCGTCAATGCAGCGGAATCTGGATTGGTTCCGGTTTTGGCTGCTGGGGTACGAGGATCCGGCCGGGAGCAAGAAGGAGCAGTACCTGCGCTGGCGCGCGTTCAGGGGTTCCGGGAGATGAGCGGCAGACGCACGGCTAAGAGTGTTCGCCCAGCATGTCGTCGCCGGTCATCCGAGTGCCGTTGACGAAGGCCGCCGCGCTCACGCGCCGGCGCCCCTCGACCTGCACTTCGAGCAGCTCGAGCACGCCCTGGCCGGTCCCGGCGAGCAGCCGCTTGTCCACCGCGCGCAGCAGTCCCGGCGCCAGCTCTTCGCCGGCGATCCATTCGTTCGACGAGACCGGGCGGCACTTCCAGACGTTGAACCGGTCGTCGCGGAACCAGGTCCAGGCGCCCGGCCAGGGCAGAAATCCGCGCGCCCGGTTGAAGATCGCGCGCGCCGGCCGCTGCCAGTCGATCAGGCCGTCCTCTTTTTTAAGGATGCGCGCGGGCGTCGCGGCGGCGTGATCCTGCGGCGTGCGCGGGCACTCGCCGCGCTCGAGCAGCAGCAGCGTCTCGATCAACAACTCCGCGCCCATGGCCGCCAGCCGGCGGTTCAACTCGGTAGAACTTTCCTCCGCGCCGATGGGCGTTTTGGCTTGCAACAAAATGTCGCCGGTGTCGAGCCCGGCGTCGATCATCATGGTGGTCACTCCGGTGACCGCGTCGCCGCTGGCGATGGACCATTGGACCGGCGCGGCGCCGCGCCAGCGCGGCAGCAGCGAGGCGTGCACGTTGACCACGCCCAGCCGCGGCAGGTCGATGATGGCCTGCGGCAGGATCTGCCCGTAGCCGACGACCACGATCACGTCGGCCCGCAAGTCGGCCAACTCGGCTACCGGCTCCGGATGGCGAATGCGCTCGGGTTGGCGCACGCTGAGGCCGAGCCTGAGCGCGGCTTCCTTGACGGGCGAAACGGCGAGCTCCTGGCCGCGGCCTTTGGGCCGGTCGGGTTGCGTGTAGACGGCCGCGATGCGGTGGCCCGCGGCGGCGATAGCTTCCAGAGTGGGAACTGCGAAATTGGGTGTGCCGAGAAAAGCGACGTTCATCGCAAATCGCAGATTACCACTCCCCGGCCTTGGCCAGCTTGCGAATCTTGCGTTTGATGAGGTCGCGTTTCAGCGGGCTGACGTGGTTGATAAACAGGATGCCGTTCAAATGGTCCAGCTCATGCTGCATGGCGCGGGCCAGCAGCTCTTCGCCGCCGGTCTCGAACCACTCGCCCTCGATGTTCTGGGCGCGCAGGCGGATCTTCATCGCGCGCTTGACGTCCTCGCGGAATCCGGGAATCGACAAGCAGCCTTCCTCGCCCACCTGGCGGCCGTTTTGTTCGACGATTTCGGGGTTGATCAGCACCACTCGCGCGGCCGGATCCTGGCCGGCCGAAGTGTCGATGACCGCCAGACGCCGGGAGATCCCGATCTGCGGCGCGGCGAGGCCCAGCCCCTTGGCGGCATACATCGACTCGAACATGCTCTCGACCAGTTCGCGCAGTTCGCTGGTGCCGAATTCCAGGATCGGTTCGGCCGGCGTTTCCAGAACCGGATCGCCGTACTTGACGATAGTGTAAATCGTGGTCTGAGGCCCCACCTGGTCAGAACTCCTTAACCTGTTGGATGTAGCCGTCGAAATTGCGTCGCGTCTCTTTGAGGCTATCCCCTCCAAATTTATCAAGAAAGGCCTGTGCCAGGGTCAACGCCACCATCGCCTCACCGATCACGCCGGCCGCCGGCACGACGCACACATCGCTGCGCTCGTACGCCGCCAGAGCCGTTTCCTTGGTCTCGAGGTCCACGCTTTCGAGTGGCTTGCGCAGGGTCGAGATGGGCTTCAGCAGGCCGCGCACGACGATTTCCTGGCCGTTCGTGATGCCGCCCTCCAACCCGCCCGCCTTGTTGGCGCCGCGGGTGAACTCGTGGCGCTCGTGGCTATAGCCGATGGCGTCCTGGACCTTCGATCCGAAAAACGCCGCGGCCTCGTCGGCGCTGCCGATGAAGACGCCCTTGACGGCCTGAATCGAGACGATGGCCTGGGCCAGCCGGCCGTCCAGGCGGGTATCCCAGGCGATGTGCGAGCCCAGGCCCATAGGCACATTACGCACGCGCACTTCGAAGATGCCGCCGACGGTGTCGGCAGTGCGGTACGCCTCGTCGACCACGGCTTTCATGCGCGCCTCGGTTTCCGGGTCCACACATCCCAGCAGCACTTCGTCTTTTTGCGCCAGTGCGGCAAGCTCCTCCCAGGTGGCCTCGCGTTCTAGCCGCACCGGACCGACCTGCACCACGTGGCTCAGCACCTCGATGCCGAATTGGGCCAGGAATTGGCGCGCCAGCGCGCCGGCGGCCACGCGCGCAGCGGTCTCGCGGGCGCTGGCCCGTTCGAGGATCGGACGAGCCTCGTGAAAATCGTATTTGATCGCTCCGGCCAGGTCGGCATGGCCCGGCCGCGGCCGCGTGAGAGGCTTCTTTTTCTGGTCGCTATCGGGCGCCGATTCCACCGGCAGCGCCTCGATCCAGTTCTTCCAGTCGCGGTTGCGGATGATCAGCGCGACCGGCGCGCCGGTAGTCTCGGAATGGCGCACGCCGGAGACGATTTCCACTTCATCGTGCTCAATCTTCATCCGCCCGCCTCGGCCATAGCCCTGCTGGCGCCGCCACAGCTCGCGGTTGACGGCGGCGACCGTGACTGGCACGCCGGCCGGCAGCCCGGTCAGAAGGGCCACCAGGCACTCTCCGTGGGACTCGCCGGCAGTTTCAAAGCGTAGCATGTTGGGTTCTCTTACATCCTACAATAGTCCTTCAAAACCAGCAACTTAGCTACAGGCAGCGGGTTAAGCCGCGATCAGGCGCAAATCGCCTTACGGAATGACGGCCTGGTGATCGGGCGAATCCGAAAGGGGCGGAAGGCGGAGGGGATGAACGCGCGAGGCGGGGTTTAGAACAGTTGCCGGACGGCCAGGCCGAGCATCCACCCAATCGCGCCACCGGCGACCACGTCGCTGAGGAAATGCATGCCCAGAATAATGCGCGAGGCGGCTATACTGACGGCGCAAAAGAGAATGCCCGGCGCGGCGTGGGGATATTGCAGTACTATCGGAGTACAGACCGCGAAGGCGGTAATAGTATGGCCGGAGGGGAAGGAAAACTGGTCGGGCGGCAATAGTTTGGACCAACAATGCGGCTCGACGGCGCAGGGCCGGCGGCGGCCCGTGGCGCGTTTCAAACCCAGGAAAAGGATGATTCCGGTGCCCGCGGCGAAGCCCGACTCGGCCACGACCAGCATCCCTTGCGCTCCGCCGAAGAGCAGTAAAAACGCACCCATTATGTACCACAGCCAGCCGTCGCCGCCGCGCGTGGCACAAATCATCCACAGCCGGATCCACTTGGGCGCAGGCCATTTCTGCACCTTGCGCATCAGCGAATAATCGCGTCGCGTGATCGAATTCAGAACTGTTTCGGCTAAACTGGACATCGTCTCAGTTTCAGTGTGGGGGAATTGTGTGAATGGGCCGTGAATATAAATACAATTCTGTATTTAATATAGCAGAAAACAGGGGGGCCCGGCTGGGACTGGGGCGGGTGGAAATAGGAAGAGGCCGCGTGGCCCTTCCGAGCCGCACGGCCTCTTGAAGAACTCGGAAAAAACTACTTAGCGGTGGTCTTCTTCTCGGTGGTCTTCTTGGCCTTGGCGGTCTTCTTGGCCTTAACGGTCTTCTTGGTGGTGTCCTTCGTGGTGTCGGTGGCCTGGCCGAAGCAAAGCGTCGAGAAGGCGGCGAACACGATAACGGCAACTAACTTCTTCATGGTTATTGAGTCTCCTAGGATTCTTTTTGCGGAGGGAGCGCCCTGCGGGAAGGGCCCGCCCCGTCTCCACTTACAACTATGAGCCCTCAGCCTTGCTCCGCCACTACCCCCAATTGGCTACGAACGCCCCCGAATTTCAGGGGTGCATGTCCGATTTGTAGGGTAACGCAGCGAGACCATCCCGAATTCTGCAATCTGGGGTAAGCCTATAGAAGAAAGTCTACTTTCCCCCGGACCGCCGGCGGCCGCCTGACCGGGCTGGCCAGTCGGAGACGCCCAGGCGTCGAATCGGCGAGCAAATCCTTCACTGGACGCGGCGCCGGGCGGCGGCCCGGATACAATGGTTGCACCGGCTCACATGGCCACCATCGATCTCATTTTCTTCGACGCCGGGGGCGGGCACCGAGCTGCGGCGACCGCCCTTAAGTCAATCATTGAGAAGGATTTTCCATCTATCGAGCCGCGCCTGATGCACCTGCGCGACGTGCTCGACCCCTTGGACGTGTTCCGCAAAGTGTTGAACCTGGACCTGCAGGAGCTGTACAACCTCATGCTGCGCCGGGGCTGGACCCTGGGCTCCCAGACCGGCCTGCGGTTCATGCAGCGGCTGATTCGCTTCTACCACCCGTCCGAGGTCCGGCTGCTGACGAATTGGTGGCACGACCGCGTTCCGGACATGGCCGTGAGCGTAGTGCCGAATTTCAACCGGGCGCTTTACGACGCCTGGCGGCAGGTCGCCCCCGGACGTCCGTATGTGACTGTGCTGACGGATCTGGCGGATTTCCCGCCGCGGTTTTGGATGGAACGCCAGCCGCAGTATTTCATCTGCGGCTCGCCGCGCGCGGTGGAGCAGGCGCGGGCGATGGGCCACCCGGCGGAGCGAATTTTTCTGACTTCGGGGATGATCCTGCAGCCTTCGTTCTACGATCTGGCACCCGTCGACCGAGTCAAGGAACGTCTCAAGTTAGGCCTGGATCCCGATCTTCCGACAGGACTTGTTCTCTTCGGCGGTTACGGCAATCGGGTCATGGCCAAAATCGCGCAGCGGCTGGAACCGCTGGCCTCGCAGATGCAGTTGATCCTCATCGCCGGGCGCAATGCGAAGCTCGAACAGACGCTCCGCGCGGCCCCCGGCAGCTTGCTCCGCCACGTTGTCGGCTTTACTTCGGAAGTCCCCCATTACATGCGACTGGCAGATTTCTTCATCGGCAAACCGGGCCCCGGGAGCCTGAGCGAGGCGATACACCTCGGCCTGCCCTGCATCACCGTCCGCAACGCGCTGACGCTGCCGCAGGAACGCTACAACGCCGATTGGCTCACCGAAAACGGCTACGGCATCGTGCTGAAAAGCTTCCGCCACATTGAGCAGGCCGCGCGGGAACATATCCTCGCGGGCGACGAAATGAATAGAATGCGCATGCGAACGGCCGCGGCAATGAACCGCGCGCTGTTCGAAATCCCCGCGATTTTGACGGAGATTCTGCGGCGGGAAGCGTAAAAAACACCGCAATTTCGCGCTGCGGGTTGCGGCGCCGCCGCGACTGTGTAATTATTCATATAGCTGAATAAGTATTCATGGAAGACGAAGCGAGCTCCTTTATGACACACGCCCTGCCGCTCTCGGGCGCCGCGCGCATCGCCGCCGGCAACGTCGCCAGCGACTTCGATCTGACGCAGGAAGAACTGCTGCAAGCACTGGAACTTGCGGCTGACGTGAAGCGCCGTCCCGAGGCCTATCGCTCGGTCCTGAAGGGCCGCATTGTGAGCTTGTTGTTCGAAAAGCCGTCGCTGAGAACGCGCGTCACCTTCGAGATTGCGGCCAAACAACTGGGCGGCGACGCGATTCAGAGCATCGGCCCGGTCGGCGGCCGCGAGCCGGTGAAGGATGTGGCGCGCAATCTCGAGCGCTGGACCGACCTGATCGTCGCCCGCACCTTCTCGCAGTCCACCATCGACGATCTGGCGGCGTGGGCCAATATCCCCGTGATCAACGCGCTGAGCGATCTCTACCATCCCTGCCAGGCGCTGGCCGACGCTCTTACCCTGAAAGAACATTGGGGCGACTACCGCGGCCACAAGCTGGCATTCATCGGCGACGGCAACAACGTTGCGCACTCGCTGATGCTGGACTGCGCCCGGCTAGGCATCGACATCACGGTCATCACGCCGCCGGGTTACGAGCCCGATGCGAGGATCTTGCGGCAGGCCGAGGGCTTCGCACGGCGCAATGGCTGCCAGGTGCAGGTGACGAATGAGCTCGAGGCCGGCCTGCAGGGGGCCGAGGCGGTGTACACAGACGTGTGGGCCTCGATGGGCCAGGAGCACGAGGCGTTCGAGCGCGCGCGTACCTTCGCGCCGTACCAGGTCAATATCGACCTGATGCACATGGCCGCGCCGGGCGCGCTGTTCCTTCACTGCCTGCCGGCGCATCGCGACGAAGAGGTCACCGACGCGGTGATCGAGTCGAAAACATCGGTAGTCTTCGATCAGGCGGAGAACCGGTTGCACATGCAAAAGGCTCTAATCGTAATGCTGCTGGCGGAATAAAGCGGCAGGGTTGCGCGCCAGTGCAAGCTGAACGGGCGCGCCGCCGGGATGCGACGCCGAACGAGAGGCACGGCCGCGAGAACAGGTAAGATCTTGTGGGGAGAGCACTCATGAAGAAGCCGAAGAAAGTGGCGCTGGCCTACTCGGGCGGGCTGGATACGTCGATCATCATCCCGTGGCTCAAGGAGCACTACGGCTGCGAAGTCGTGGCGGTTTGCGGCGACATCGGGCAGGGCGGCGAAGAGCTCAGCGGCTTGGAAGCCAAGGCGCTGAAGACCGGCGCGAGCGAAGTGCACGTGGCCGACATGAAGGAGGAGTTCGTCAGCGAATACGTGTGGAAGATCGTGCGCGCGGGCTGCGTGTACGAGGACAAATACCTGCTCGGCACCTCGATCGCACGGCCGCTGCTGGCGAAGAAGCAGGTGGAAGTCGCGCTGGCCACGGGCTGCGACGGCCTGGCGCACGGCTGCACGGGCAAGGGCAACGATCAGGTGCGCTTCGAGTTGGCCTACAAGGCGCTGGCGCCGCACCTGCAAGTGATCGCGCCGTGGCGCGAGTGGTCGATCGTTTCGCGCGAGGACGCGATCGAGTATGCCCGCAAGCACAAAGTGCCGATCGCGCAAAGCACGACCAAAATTTATTCGCGCGACCGCAACATCTGGCACATCTCGCACGAAGGCGGCGAGCTTGAAGATCCGGCCAACGCAGCGCCGGAGACGATCTGGATGCTGACCAAATCGCCGCAGGAGGCGCCGGACGAGCCGGCGGAGGTGACCATCCGCTTCGAGCGCGGCGTGCCGGTGTCGCTCAACGGCAAGCGCGCCACCAGCGCGGCCGGGCTGCTCGAAGAGTTGAATAAACTGGGCGCCGAACACGGCATCGGGCGCATCGACCTGGTGGAGAACCGCTTCGTGGGCATGAAATCGCGCGGCTGCTACGAGACGCCGGGCGGCACGCTGATCTACGCGGCGCACCGCGAACTCGAGGCGCTGACGCTGGACCGGAGCACGCTGCATTACAAGCAGAAGCTGGCGCTGGACTACGCCGAGCTGGTTTACAACGGCCTGTGGTTCACGCCGCTGCGCGAGTCGCTGGACGCGTTCTTCGCCGAGGCCAGCCGGGCGGTGCGCGGCGAAGTGACGCTGCGGCTGTACAAAGGCAATATCGAACCAGTGTCGCGCCGCTCGCCGAATTCGCTCTACTCGCTCGACATCGCGAGCTTCACCATGGGCGCAAGCTACGACCAGAAGGACGCGTTGGGCTTCATCAACCTGGTGGGCCTGCCGATCAAGGTCCGGGCGCTGCTGGAGGGAAAGGGCAAAGGCAAGTGAGCGTGGATTCCCGGGATGCGTCGAAGCTCTGGGGCGGCCGCTTTGAAGACGGGCCGTCGGAGGTCTTCGAGCGCTTCAGCGGCTCGCTCCATTTCGACCGCAGATTGTTTCAGGCCGACATCCTGGGTTCGCAGGCCTATGCGCGCGCTCTGGCGCGGGTCGGGATCCTGACCGATGACGAGGCGCGCACGATTTCGCAAGCGCTGGCGCGCATTCCGGAAGACGACGCGGCCACGGCGGACGACGAGGACATCCACACCTACGTCATCCGGCATCTGAAGGAGCTCACGGGCGAGCTGGCCGACAAGATCCACACCGGGCGCAGCCGCAACGAGCAGGTCTCGCTCGACACGCGGCTGTGGTTGCGCGGCGAAATCGCTGGAGCGCTGGCGCTGCTGGACCGGCTGATGGAGGCGCTGCTCGATTCGGCCGAGGCGCATCCGGACGCGGTGATCCCGGGCTACACGCATCTCAGGCCGGCTCAGCCGGTGACGTGGGCGCATTATCTGCTCGCGTATTTCGAGATGCTGACGCGCGACCGCGAGCGGTTGCGGCAGGCGCAGGCGCGCGTCAACGTGATGCCGCTGGGCTCGGGCGCGCTGGCCGGCAGCGGCTTTCCGGTGGACCGCGAAGCGCTGGCCCGGGAGTTGGGTTTCGACTCGGTCACGGCCAATTCGATGGACGTGGCGGCGGACCGCGACTGGGCGCTCGATTTTCTCTACGCGGCGGCGGTGACGATGCTGCACCTGAGCCGGCTGGCGGAGGATTGGATTCTCTACAGCTCGGAGGAGTTCGGCTGGCTGGAGCTGGGCGACAGCGTGACCAGCGGATCGAGCCTGATGCCGCAGAAGAAAAACCCGGATTCGCTCGAGCTGATCCGCGGCAAATGCGGACGCGTCTTCGGCGACCTGACGGCCGTGTTCATCACGTTGAAGGGTCTGCCGATGACTTACAATCGCGATCTGCAGGAAGACAAGGAGCCGCTGTTCGACGCTTCGGCGCAACTCACCGCATCACTCGAAATGGCGGCGCTGGTGGTGCGGACGTCGCGGCTCAAGCCCGCGGCGCCGCGCGCGGCCGCCGAGGACGGCTGGCTGGTGGCGACGGACCTGGCCGAGGAGCTGGCGCGCCGCGGCGTCCCGTTCCACCAGGCCCACCAACTGGTCGGGCGGCTGGTGCTGGAGAGCGTGAAGCGCGGCAAAAAGCCCGGCGACTGGACCGGCGAGGCGCTGGCCGGGTTCGACGCGCGTTTTCAGCCGGAGATGGTTCGGCTGATGAATCCAAGTGAAGGGATGAAGACCCGCACGGCGGCTGGAGGCACCGCGCCGGAAACGGTGCGCCAGGCCCTGGACGCCGCCCGCAAGCGGCTGGAGTCGAGACTATGACGAAAAACTACAGGCAGGGGCAGATCCTCAAACTGATCCGCACCAAAAAAATCACGACGCAGGAAGAGCTGGCCCGCGAGCTGCGGGCGCAGGGCGCCGAAACGACCCAGGTCACGCTCTCGCGGGACATCCGCGAGCTGGGCCTGGCCAAGACCGCCGACGGCTACCGCGAGATTCTGCCCGACCCGATCGGCCGCGAGCTGCACACCGTGCTGGAAGAGTTCCTGCTGGACGTGCGGCTGGCGCAGAACCTGCTGGTTCTGAAAACGTCCGCCGGCAACGCCAACTCGCTGGCCGTCGCGCTGGATTCAGAGGACTGGCCCGAAGTCGCGGGCACCGTCGCCGGCGACGACACGATCTTCGTGGCCTGCTGGGACGAGCAGCGCGCCAAGGCGGTGCAGGAACGGCTGCTGGAGTTCGTGAACAACTAAGACTCACCGCGCGCCGCTGCCAAGGCAAGCACCGCTGTGCGAGCAGCAAGGAAGCTGCAATCGGACAAGCGGACCCGGATTGTCCCACGATTCCGGATTGCGGGATTAGACTCTCACCCAGCGGCGAAGCGAAGAAGGCCCGTCCATGCGGGCAAGACCTTCTCCAACTATGTCCCAACCCTCTGCTGCGGTGTGTAAGAAGGAGTATGCTTCCCGCATGGCTGCTTCCACGTCTGGAACTCCTTCCAACGCTACTCAGCGTCTTCTTGCACTTGGAGCGACTCTCGAAGAACTCTTTAACGAGCAATATGACAGAATCGCCTTTCACAAGAACGAAGAGGAAAACGAGTATCGGCGGAATGAGAGACAGCTAGCAGGCGTGATGGTTGACCCTTCAGTCACTAATGAGGAACGGATCAAGGCCGCAGAGCAAATCCTCAGCCTTATCGAACAGTACACAACAGGTTTTATCGGCCCGTTTAATGCTCTGAATGAGAAAATAGAAAAACATTTAGTCGAGCTCCAGGAAATTCTCAAAACTCTTCCAGTTGATACCGACGAAGGGAAATTCTTTACTCAGTGGTTTGTGTTGTCATATAAACTTCAAATTGCGCGTATTCCAGCAACTGAGCACATCGCAATGACAGTGAATCTGGATAGATTTCTTCCGGAGTTTACTTTGCGTAAAAACGGCCGCTCAGAAATTAATCTGTCTCCAGAAGAATACGCGAAGTTCACCGGTACCTTGGAGTTTCTTTCCTCTACGTTAAAAAAGAGCCACGAGGAGAACGAAGCTATCCAAAAAGAGAGGCTTCCGCTGTCGAATGTCATTATCCAACATAGCCAATCTGCAAAGAGTCAGGCTCAGCCCAGCGCAGAATCCACAAATGATGTGTTAACTAAGTCCGTTCACCCACTTGAAGGGAAAATCTGGTTCAGGTTTGCAAAAGTCCTATATATCCTTTTGATTATTGTTGTACTTGGTTTCAGCCTTCTCATCGGGATGGCTTCCAATAACGCCTTGTACGGGGCCATCGCCGCAATCGTTGGTGCCGGTGTATTGGTTATGCTCAGGAAGGGCTTTTATTACATCACCCTCGGAAGAACAACCGCCATAGAACCAGAAGGCAGCGGCTTTTTCGACTTAGATGATTTCCAGAAAGACATCGGGCATATCGCGACGGACAATCCAGAGTTATACAGGAAGGTCGTTCAGCCGTATTTGCAGGAGTGGAGAACGCAATATGGGAGAAGGGTTCCTTCACATCTTATGATACATCTGCGAAAATGCGTCAGCCAAGAAGTAGGCGAATTAAGACGAAAAAGAGAACAACTAGTAGACAAGGCCACAAAAGAAGGCAAAACCGTTGACGTTTCCGAATGGCGAGCCCGGATGGAGAAGGCAAAGGCGGAATACACTGGGGCGGACCTTATGAGTTTCTGCAGTGCAGTCAACAACCGTATTTTCAAGTTGGAAGCAAAGTATGGCACATCAATGCCGCTCGAAGATTTTGTGAAAATGCTGAAAGAGGCTGGAGTCTGATCTTCCTGAATATGAACGCTCGGTCTAGCGATAATCTGCGGAGATCCTTATCCTACGTTCAATCCGTGGGGTCATGCCAAGCGGAGCGGCGGTATGCTTACCTGCGGTTTGCTTACCTAATGGCTGACGATCAGGATTACCTCGTCCTTGTTCGTGAGACGCTTTTGCGGATCACAGATCTTCAAGCTGAGATTGGCACCCTGCGCCTAGCCGTTCAACGTCACGGCATCAGTCTTGAAGAACTCGCTCTGTGCCGAGCTGAGTTGGAACGCCGCCTTCCATTGGAGGCTTTCCGACTGCAGGTTCAGGCCTTAGGTCTTGCAGATCTCTTGCAAGTGCTGAAAGATCACAAAAGTACGATTCAATGACTTCCCGCTGCAATCGCTTACGACGGCTTGACCCGAAGACCCATGGCGAAGTGAAGAGGCGAAGGGGTCAGCCTGACACGAGCGGTTGGCGATTTCAGCCAAAGCACCAGTCGGCTCTGCCACTTTCGCTAGATTCCCTCTCTGCACCTGATTTCGATTCTCCTCCGCCCGGCCCGGCCTTTCAACACGCGAACGACCGCACCTCATCATCTTTCTCAAACCCCACTTTCAGGCTCATCTTGCATTGGAGGAGGCTGCAGCAGCTTGACACCGGGTCTATCCCCGGAATGGGAACCCTCACCGGCGGTCGCCGGAGTCCTGGAGACAGTTTCGGCCGGCATGGAAACCTCGTAGGGCGACCTCCTGCGTTTGAGAGGCCCTCACTTATATAGAGGGTTTTTCGAGGCCAAATCTGTCAGAGGCGTGTTATCCTAGAACTGGGATAGATGGCGCGCAAGCCGATTGCAGGTGAGAAGCCGCTGTATTGGGTGGGTTCCTCGAAGAGGGACCTGGTGGCGTTCCCCGAACCGGTCAAGGATCACATCGGGACTGCGCTAAGCGTGGCCCAGTTCGGCGGCAAGCACCCTTCGGCGAAGCCCTGGAAGGGCCAGGGACCGGGCGTCCTGGAGGTTGTTGAGGACTACGACCGCGCCACGTACCGCGCCGTGTACACGGTGCGTTTCGAGGGCGCGGTTTACGTGTTGCACGCCTTTCAGAAGAAGTCGCCGAGAGGGATCAGGACCAGCAGGCCGGATGTCGAGCTGGTCGCCGAGCGGCTCAGGCTGGCACAGCGGGATTATGAGGCACGACATGGCAAGGCAGAACAGTGAAGCGAAGGGGGCGGTGAGCCCGAGTTCCGGCAACGTCTTTGCCGATCTCGGCTTCGCCGACGCCGGCGAGCGGCAAACCAAGGTCCGCCTGGCGTTTGCCATCAACCAAATCCTCGAACGGCGCCGCCTCGCCCAGACCAAGGCCGCGCGGCTATTGGGCATCAACCAACCCAAGATCTCGGCACTATCGAATTACCGGCTGGACGGTTTTTCCGTCGAGCGCCTCATGCATTTTCTTACCGCCCTGGACCAGGACGTGGAAATCGTGATCCGCACCAAGCCGGATTCCCGCCGCGACGCGAGGATCGTGGTGACGGCAGCGTAGCGGCCAGAATGGGGGCGAAGGGCGAAGGGGCGAAGGGCGAAGGGGTCAGCCTGACACGAGCGGTTGGCGATTTCGGCCAGAGCACCGGTCGGCTCTGCCACTTTCGCTAGATTCCCTCTCGGAAAGGGAAAGGCGAATTCCCCTTTCCCGAGTTGCTCCATGGCGCGGCCGACTCGGGCTATCAAACCCAATAGCTACCTTCTCGGCTCATACCGCATCGCCACCGCCCCCGAGCCGAACTCCAGCCGGCTCACGAGCTTCAAGTCGACAGGCTTCGATAGCCCCGCGAACAACGTCGGCCCATGGCCCGCTAGCCTGGGGTGCACCACGAACTCGTACTCATCGATCAATCCCAGCTCCGCCAACGCCAGCGGGAGCTTCACGCCTCCCACGAGCAGTCCCTTACCCGACTCCCGCTTGAGCTGCTGAACGGCCTTCCCCAGATCCCCGCGCACGAGCTCCGCGTTCCAATCGACCCGGTCCAGGGTGCTCGACACGACGTACTTCTTTGCCGCGTCGATCGTCCGGGCGAAGGGACCCACTCGGCCATCCAATCAGGCCTCGCTCCCGTCCGCGCCGGCGGCCGCCACGCTGCCTCCATCATTTCGTAAGTCACCCGGCCAAAGAGGAGCGCATCGGCCTGCTCGAGGTTCTCGATCGCGTTACGAAACAGGTCTTCGTCCGGTGTCATTGCACGATGATCGCAGCACCCGTCCAAAGTGACGTTGATGGAATACCGAAGGGGTCGCATTACGCAAGAGTACCGCCGATTGTGTGAACGGGGAAAGGGATCGTCCCTATTTGCTATTTGCTATTTGAGAAACGGCGACGCTCTATCTGTCGGTTGCCATGAAACTTGAAAACCCGTATTCGCCGATCACGCCGGTGGCTCCTTCGAGATAGAACCCTATCCCTGGGTTTCCGCTCGTGAACTTGTCGTCGCTGAGCTGAACCACCTGCGCGCCGTTGATGAAGACCGTGAGGACGTTTCCGAACATCGTGGCTCTCACCTCGTCTCCATCCTGAACCCCGTACTTCGAGCCTAGCGTCTCTTTCAGCATCGTGAATCTTCCGAGCGGCCCTTCCCACCGGGCGACATTGCAGTATGCCTTCGGAGTTTTGGAACATCGAAACATTACTTCGTACCCCGTGCAATTGTGGGCGGAAAGGGAACTTCGCAGGCGCAACTCCACCTCCTCATAGACCTTGCCGTCCTGGTTTGGGTTCACCAGGTGGACGGTGGCTTGGACGGTCTGGTTCGGGCCCCAGGTACCCTTCAACAGGGCTGTGGAATCATCATATTTCTGCGGCGCGGGTCTTGCCCCGCCGATTTCGGTCCCAACGGCGAAGCCCGGAGTTACCCGGACGTCGGTCCAATCCAGACCGTCCTTCCGGCCATTGGACCAGTGGCCTCCTTCCGAGAGGGGATTCTCGGTTTGCGCGAAGTGGGTGCTGTAAGGCCGGTGCGTTCCCGCGGGAGGCGCGGCGGCTGGCAGCGCGCTCTCACTGTGCGCTTCCCGCGCCCACAGCCATGGCACGACAACCAGTGCGACCGCCGATGATCCGATCAGAAGCTTACCTCGCCAATTCCAGAGTTCCATGTACGGGCGCTGAGACATACGGCCTCCCGCAGCAAGATCTCATGTTCTCGCTCATCCTGTCAAACTAAGCGAAGGCGGCGAAGGGGCGAATGAATCCGGGGGCAATCCGCGGACAGTACACTCAAACCCCAGTCCCGACGCCAGAGCCTGGCCCTTGACACCGGGCGAATGGGTCGGGCGAATGGCGAATGGCGAATGGGTCGGCGAATGCGGCGAATGGGTCAGCCTGACACGAGCGGTTGGCGATTTCGGCGAATGGGTCAGCCTGACACGAGCGGTGGCGAATGGCGAATGGGCGAATGGCGAATGGGTCAGCCTGACACGAGCGGTTGGCGATTTCAGCCAAAGCACCAGTCGGCTCTGCCACTTTCGCTTGACTTCCATTCTGGGCCTGATTTCGAGTCTCCTGCGCCCGGGACGGCCTTTCAACACCCTAACGACTGTACCTGATCGCCTTGCTCAAACGCCCATTTCCGCCAACCCATTGAAAACGCTCCTCGAACATTCTTAAGTACTCATTCTCGCTCTGTCAGTCATCAGGCGCAGATACGTTGATCGGTCGGCATCCTTGAAGAAAGCCCTCCGACGGTTGGTCCCCCGCGGGGTGATGTGGTAAGCCTCACTGGGCAGCACACAGCGTTGGTTTCTCGGCATCCTCGTTCAATAGCGCTCGGGAATGAGCAATACTGCTCGGAAATCGCCGAAAAGCTCCAAGGTGGCAGAGCCGTCTGCCACCTTGGCCCAAATAACCAACCGCTCGTGTCAGGCTGACCCGTTCGCCAGACCCGTTCGCCACGTGATGTTCCAACCTCCCGTGGGACATGAGCTGGTCAGCCCCTTGATGCAGGAACAGCGTTATAAGACGCGGTTCCCCGGACACGAGCTGTTCGGGCAGGCGGTTTACAAGCTCGAGCAGCAATATCAATCCGGGCTAGCCGCGTCAAAGCAACGGCAAAGCAAATAGGTCTCGTATTAAATCCAGAAATCTAGCATCCAGGGACACTCAAACCCCAGTCCCGACGCCAGAGCCTAGCCCTTGACAAAGGGTCTATCCTCGGGGGTGGTGAGTCATTCGGCCAGCTTGCCGCCAGAGCCCCTTGGCAAAACGAATATTTAGCGAAAAACTGGCCGAAAGATAGCCATTTAAGTTATTCATTCTAAAAAGCAAAGTCGATAATTGGCTTTGATCCTTCAGAATTGCATTTTCGCGCTGCCGCGCGACTTAGGCCCGGGCTACTGCGCGGCGGCGGTCGCGCGGTCGATTTCTCCCGACAGTGCGTTAAGCGCAGTGGCCACGCGCCCGATCTGCGTGTCGGCTTCGCGCCAGTCGCGCTGCTCGATGGCTTCGCGGATGCCCGGCAGAGTCTTCACGTCGTAGCCGGTGTAGAAGCCGGGCGCATAGAGCATGTGCCGGTACCAGGGGCGCTTGGGCAGGCCGGCGTCGTTGAGCAGCGACTGCTCGGCGTGCATCAGAATCGCGTCCAGGGCGGCGGCGTGCGTGGCATCGAGCTTCGCCGGATCGGCCTTCGACCAGGCGGCGACGCTCGACTGCAAGTGCGCGACGGCATTGTCGAGCGGAGAGAAGTTGAGAAACGGCACCGGCGACTGCGGCGCGGGCACGACGTAGGTGTGGCGGGCATCGGCGGCGATCTTCAGCGCGCCCTCGCGGATCTGCTGGTTCTTGAACTCGGTCTGCTGGCGCATGTCGTCGGCCAGTTTGGCGACTTCCTTGGCGTAACCCGCAACGGTCCGGGCCAGGCTCTCGAAACGGAACGGCAGCACCTCGGCGTCGGCCAGCCGCAGCAGCATGCGCCCGCCCAGTTGGACGTTGGCCAGCGAGTACTGGAAATCCGGATCTTCGAACCGCACGTAGTGCGCATAGGTGTCGTAGTTGGAGTGATAGACGCCGTACTGCTCTTCTCCGCCGAAGCCGAAGTTGAGCGTCGCGATGCCGACATGCTGCAGGAACGGCGTGAAGTCGGAGCCGGAGCCAAGCGCATCCAGAGCGAACTCGGTTTTCTTGCCGGCGGCGACGCTTTCGGCGGCCTCGCTGCGGGCCAGTACGGAGACTTTGTGGACCGGGTCGGGGACGTCGCGCGCGCTCTGCATGGCGAACAGTTCGAGCGTGTGCGAGCCGCCGATTCCGACGAAGCCGCGCCCGGTGGAATCGGTGTTGATATAGACCGCGGCGTGCTGGCGCAGTTCGGCCTCGTGCTGTTCGGCCCACTCGGTGGAACCGAGCAACATCGGCTCCTCGCCGTCCCAGACGCAGAAGATCAGCGTGCGCTTCGGATGCCAGCCCTGCTTGGCCATTTCGGCGATGCCGCGGGCCTCTTCGAGCATCGTGACCGTGCCGGAAAGTGGGTCCGACGCGCCGAAAACCCAGCCGTCGTGATGGTTGCCGCGCAGGATCCATTCGTCGGGCCGCTCGGAGCCGCGCATGCGCGCGATGACGTCGTAGGCCGGCGTCAGTTTCCAATCGAATTCGAGCTTGAGATGGACCGTGGCCGTACCCGGGCCGACGTGGTAGGTGATGGGTAGTGCGCCGCGCCAGTCCGCGGGCGCGACGGGACCGCCGAGAGCGCGCAGCAGCGGATCGGCATCGCCGTAGGAGATCGGCAGAACGGGAATCCGGGTGAGCGGCAGCGCCTTGTTGGCGGCCAGGCTGGCGGCATCGTAGGGTGGTCGTTTCGCGTCCTTGGTGGCGCCGACGCCGGGCGTCAGCGGATCGCCGGGATAGGTGGGCATGTCCATCACGCTGCCGCGCTGCGCGCTTTGCGGCGGACGATAGCCGCCCTTGGGATAGATGTCGCCCTGGAAGTAGCCGTCGTCTTTGGGGTCGGAGTAGATGATGCAGCCGATGGCGCCGTGCTCGGCGGCGACTTTGGGCTTGATGCCGCGCCAGGAGCCGCCGTAGCGCGCGATGACGATCTTGCCTTTCACATCAACGCCCATCTCGGCCAGACGCTCGTAGTCCGCGGGGACGCCGTGGTTGACGTAGACCAACTCGCCCGTCACGTCGCCGTCGATGGAGTAGGCGTTGTAGGTGGGCAGGCCGCCGGCGGCGTTGGCGGTGCTCTCGTCGCCTTCGACCGCCGGCTCGCTGAGCTGGGCGGTGTAATGCTCGGGCGCGATCATCTCGAGCAGGCGCGTGCGCGGCGTCGGGAAGAGCGGATAGAAGGTTTCGATTTCCGTCTCGTAGCCCCAGCTCTTGAGCAGCGCGGCAATCTTCCAGGCAACCACTTTGCCGGCCGGCGAGCCGAGATGATGCGGCTTCGCGGAGAAGTCCTTCATCCAGTGGTCGAGGTTCTCGCGGCTGAGCGCGGCGTCGAACTTCTTCTCGAGCTCATACTCCTGCGCGGCGCCGGCCGAAGTGAAGCCGGCCAGCGGCGGGACGGGCGTCTGCGCGGACACGAGCGTGGCGGCGAGGATCAATGGGAGTGCGGCAGTTCGTGGCATTTTCAGATTTACTGAGAGTAGCATTTGGGGCCAGCTGGCGGTGGCGGGCGCGGTGGACGGGGCGATTTCTGGCACAATGACCGGATATGACTCGCCCTGCCTTTCTCGCCGCCGCGGCAGTGGCCGCGCTCCTGGTTGTGCCGTTGGCACGGGCTGCCGACGGCCTGCGCCCGATCACCGAGACGGACCTGTACGCGTTCCAGTGGATCGCCGATCCGCGCATCGCGCCCGACGGCGCCGAGATCGTCTACACGCGCGTGACGGTGAATGCCAAACACGACGGCTACGAGAGCTCGCTGTGGCTGATCCCGGCCGCGGCCGCGGGCGGCGTTCGATCGGCGCGGCAACTGAGTGCCGGTCCGCACGACACCAACCCGCGCTGGTCGCCCGACGGCAAACGTATCGCGTTCTTGCGTTCGATCGAAACGCCCGGCCAGCCGCCCAACGTGCAGATCTACGTGCTGCCGATGGACGGCGGCGAGGCGCGTCCGCTCACGGCCATGCCGAAGGGCGCGAGCGCGCCGGTGTGGTCGCCGGACGGCCGCTTCATCGGCTTCACATCGAGCACGAAGGAGCAGGATTTCGAGAAGAAGAAGGACGACCCCGGAGGGGAGCACGGCGAGGAGCCGAGCGACGTCCGCGTGATCACCAAGGCGGTTTATCGGATGAACGGCCTCGGCTATTATGAGCCGGGCCGGCCGGACCACATCTGGAGCGTCGAAGTCCCCACCTCTCTGACTGCGCCGCCGCGGGCGAAGCAGATCACGAAAGGCGAATTCAGCGAAGACGACCCGGTGTGGGCGCGCGATGGCGCGAAGATCTACTTCGTTTCGGAGCGCGTCGCCGAGCCGTACTACGAGCCTCCTAAGGACACCATCTACGCGGTTGGCGCATCCGGCGGCGAGCCCGTCGCGGTGGCCGGCATCGGCGGATCCATCCACTCCCTCGTTCTCAGCCCGGATGGCCGGCAGCTCGCTTTCATCGGCGAACTGGCGCGCGGCCCCGGCGGAGCCGAGCGGTCCTACAGCCGGCCGGATCTATGGGTGACGGGCGTGGAGCCGGGCGCGACGCCCAAGCGCCTCACCGCGGACTACGACTACGACATCGGCGGAAGTGTTATGGGCGATCAGGCCCCGCCGCGCGGCGCGGCGCCGTCGAAGCCGTATTGGAGTGCCGACTCCCGATTCGTGTACGTCGTCGCCGCGGAACTCGGTCGCGCGAACCTGAAGCGCGTCTCGGTCGAGCCGGGTGCGAGTACGGGCCAGGTGCAGTCCCTGACCATGGGCGACCACAATATCGCCGGCTACAGCGCCACGCCCGACGCCGCGCGCGTAGTCGCGCTGATCTCGACCCCGGTCATTCTCGGCGACCTGTTCCTGATCGACGGCCAAACCGGCAAGCGCGAACGCATCACCGAGATCAACGGCGAGCTGTTTTCCAAGCTCAGCCTCACCGAGCCCGAGATGGTGTGGTACAAGAGCTTCGACGGCAAGCGGATTCAGTCCTGGGTGCAGCGGCCGCCGGACTTTGTGGAGGGCCGCAAATATCCGCTGATTCTCGACATCCACGGCGGCCCGCACGCCGCTTACGGCTATACTTTCGACCACGAGTTCCAGTGGCTGGCCGCGCGCGGCTACGTCGTGCTGTACCCCAATCCGCGCGGCAGCACGAGCTACGGCCAGGAGTTCGGCAACTCGATCCAATACGCCTATCCGGGCGACGACTATCGGGACCTGCTGGCGGGCGTAGACGCGGTGATCGAACGCGGCTGGGTGGATCCCGAAAGGATGGGCGTCACCGGCGGCAGCGGCGGCGGACTGCTCACGAACTGGGTCGTCGGCCACACCGATCGTTTCAAGGCGGCGGTATCTCAGCGCTCCATCGCCGACTGGCGTGACATGTGGTACACCACCGATTTCACGCTCTTCACGCCCATGTGGTTTCGCGGCGCGCCGTGGGAGCAGGAGGCCGATTTCAAGGCCCGCTCGCCCATCACCTACGTTCGCAACATCCACACGCCGCTGATGCTGATCGAGGGCGAGGCCGACCTGCGGACTCCGCCCGGCGCGGGCGGCGAGCAGATGTTCCGCGCGTTGAAATACCTCCAGCGGCCCGTGGTGATGGTGCGATTCCCCGGCGAAACGCACGAACTGTCGCGCTCCGGCAAGCCGGTGCACCGGGTCGAGCGGCTGCGCCACATCACTGCCTGGATGGATAAGTACGTGCTGGGGCAGGAGATCCACACTTACGATCTGCAATGAGCTGGAACGGGATGCCGGCTCGGGCCAACCGGCGAACACCCCATAGCGGCTTCCCGATAGTCAGGAAAGGGCTCTCGCTCAGGACAAGACCTGACGATGAGGAACCTGAGGATGGCGCGCACAACTCAGGTAATCCCGCGGCTCTTAGCCAATCTGAGGAACTGGCTCACTCCGCCTCCCTGTGCGGATGAGAATCGGCTCCGGTTGCTGGCGCACGCCCTCCGCAGCGTTAATGATTGCGTGTGCATCACCGACGTCGAGGACCGCTTCCTCTACGTGAACGAGGCGTTTTGCCGCACCTATGGCTACCAGCAGAGCGAGTCTGCAAGGCCAACACGTCGGCATTCTGCGGGCGGGCCGGAGCGATCCGCAGATGTTGGAGCAGATCCTGCCGACGACCTTGACCGAGGGCTGGCAGGGCGAACTCTGGAACCGGTCCAAAGGCGGGCGGGAGTTCCCGGTCGAACTGACCACTTCGCCCGTGCGCGACGACAGCGGCCGCATAATCGCCCTGATTGGCGTGGCCCGGGACATCACCACGCGGAAGCGCGACGATCAGGCGCTGCAGCGGAGCGAGGCGCGTTTCCGCGACCTGGTCGAGAATACGAGCGACCTGATCTGGGAGTCGGACGCGCAGGGACGCTACGTCTACTGCAGCCCGGCGGTCGCGGAAGTGCTCGGCCTGGAGCGGAACGAGCTACTCGGGAAGACGCCCCTGGATTTCGGTACGCCCGAAGATCGCGCTATCCAGAAGCCGCTGTTCGACGCTCTCATTGCCAACCCCCGCCCCTTCCGGGAGCTGGGATTCAGGAAGTTCCACCGGGACGGCTCTGTCCGGGTGTTGGAGACCAGCGGGGTACCGATCCTCGACGCCGCGGGACGCTGCACCGGTTACCGGGGCATCACGCGCGATATTACGGCCAGCCAGCGCTCCCGGGAAGCGTTGCAGCAGAGCGAGGCGCGGTTCCGCGACCTGGTCGAGAATTCGAGCGATCTGATCTGGGAGGTGGACTCGCAAATGCGTCATGTGTACTCCAGTCCGGCGTGCCTGGAGATGTATGGCCTCGAGCCGTGGGAGTTGCTCGGGAAATCGCCGATGGACCTCGCCGCTCCAGGCGAGCCGCCCGTCCGGAAGTCGCTGCAGGAAGATCTCCTGGCGCGGCCCCGCACCTTCCGGGGGCTGGAATTCAGAAGGCTCCACCGGGACGGCTCGGTGCGAGTGCTGGAAGCGAGCGGCGTGCCGATCCGCGACGCGGCTGGACGATTCACCGGTTACCGCGGCATCACGCGCGATATCACCGCGCGCAAGCGCGCCGAGGAGGAGTTGCGCGCCGCCATGACCTCCGCCGAAGCCGCGGGCCAAGCCAAGAGCGAGTTCCTGGCCACCATCAGCCACGAAATTCGAACGCCCATGAACGGCATCATCGGCATGAACGAATTGCTGCTCGGCACCAGCTTGAGCAGCGAGCAGAGGAGCTATGGCGAGGCGCTCCAGGTCTCGTCCGAAGCTCTTCTGGCGATCCTCAACGACGTACTGGACTTCTCCAAGATCGAGGCCGGGAAGCTGGAGTTGGAGTCGATCCCGTGCGACCTTCTGGCGTGCCTGGAGGAAGTGGAAGATTTGCTGGCGGTCAGCGCGCATGCCAGGCATCTGGAACTGGCGCTGCTGTTTGGCCAGAATGTCCCGCGCCGCGTGATCGCCGACCCGGGCCGCATCCGCCAGGTGCTGCTCAACCTGGTCGGCAACGCCATCAAGTTCACTGAGCGCGGCAGCGTGTGGATCGAGGTGGCGTGCGTGCAGCAGAGCGAGTCCAGCGCCACGGTTCGGATGACCGTATTCGACACCGGCATCGGCATCCCGCCCGACAAGTTGCCGCTGGTGTTCAGCCGGTTCACCCAGGCCGACTCCTCCACCACGCGGCGCTACGGCGGGACGGGACTGGGACTGGCGATCGTGAAGAAACTGGTCGAACAGATGAACGGCACGATCCAGGTCGCCAGCCAGCCGGGAGAAGGCTCGGCCTTCGCCGTCACGCTGAGTCTGCCGCTGGATCCCGCTCCGGAGCCGGAACCGATTCCGCCGGCCCACCTGCAGGGCACGCGGGTTTTGATTGTCGACGACTGCGCCATCAACCGCTTCGTGTTCCTCGATCTGTGCCTGCGCTGGGGCATGCGGCCGGACGAGGCCTCGGGCGGGGCGGAGGCGCTCGGGATGGTTGCATTGGCCGTGCACGCCGGCGACCCCTATCGGGCCATCCTGCTGGACTCCAATATGCCGGGGATGGACGGAGCGGACGTGGCCCGGCGGTTGCGCGCCAGTGCCGAAGACCGGGAGACGGCCATCGTGATGGCCACTTCGAGCACGCAAGTGGGCGAGGCCGATCGATTCCGCGCCGTCGGCTGTGACGGCTATCTGATCAAGCCCATCAAGTCGGGCCTGCTCCAGGCGGCGCTGCTGCGCGTGCTCGGGGCGCGCTCGATGGGACTCCCGCAGCCGCTCGTCACCGCCAGTTCCCTGGTCAAACTGCGCGCCGCCCTGGCCCCGGCGCCCGCCAGCGCCGCCAAGCCTTTCACCGGCTGCCGGGCGCTGCTGGCCGAGGACAACCTGATCAATCAGAAGCTCGCCACCCGGCTGCTGGAGAAGCTGGGCTGCCGCGTCGACGTAGCCGTGAACGGCGTGCAAGCCGCCCGGCTGAGCGCAAGCAACGTCTACGACGTGATCTTCATGGACTGCCAGATGCCCGAGATGGACGGCTTCGAAGCCACGGCCGCGATCCGCCGGCGGGAGGGTGACACGCGCCGCACGCCGATCGTCGCCATGACGGCCTATGCGATGAGTGGAGATCGTCAGCGCTGCCTGCGCGCCGGGATGGACGACTACATCTCCAAGCCGATCCGGCAGGGCGTCCTGGAGCAAGCCTTGTACACCTGGTTCTCCCACCGCGGAGGCGCCGCGCGATCCGGCGCACAGACGGAAGCGTTGAGCACGGAAGACGACCTCCAAACCCTGGCCTGACGGCTGGCCACAGCGACGACGTGAGATGGAATGAGAAGGCCGGCCCCGCGACTGTTAAGGAGACCCCACGAGCCCTCGGCTCGCAAAACCGGATGAATGCCACCCGCCGTGACTTTTGACGGAGCGGTTCTCGCGTTGTTACGGAGCCGCGACCGTCAGGGAGTCGGTCCGCACCCCGACGCCACGGAGGACCTTCGACGGAGCGGTCGCCGCGCCGTTCCACAAACGCTGTGAGCCGATGCAAAAGGGATGGCATAGTACTGCATTCACAGCGACAGGCCGCTGCTAACTTCCGGCGTTCCCTTTGACTTCGGGTAAAAAGAGGTGAATATTAACAAATAGGTCCAGTCGCGCCCGGCCTCGGCCCAGTCAGCGCCTGGCCGGCGAGCCAATGAAGCCGCCGCCAGCAGCGGGTCGGGCATGTAGCGGATTGGCGCCGGGAGGCAAACATGGCCGTGACGGATTTGGGCGGCACCGCCGCGGGTTTGGAATGTTCCGCGGCGGGCGCGCTTGAAATGCCGGAGACGGGCGCGAGCGGTCGGGCGACACCCACGCCGGAAGGCGCGATCCACCTGGATCTGCGCGGAGCCGATCTGGCGGCGCTGGACGGGATTGATGAAGAGAAAATCGCGCGGCTGGCGCGCGTTGTGCGCGGGCTGGCCTTCACGGCGGTGGATGGAGCCAAATCGGGCCATCCCGGCGGCTCCTCGTCCAAGGCCGAAATGGTGCTGGCACTCGTCGCCTCCGGCGTTTTCGGCTTTGACGCCACGCGCCCCAAGCACCCCGGGCGCGACCGCCTGGTCTGGTCGGCCGGCCATTGCTCGCCGCTGTTCCACGCCCTCGTGGCGCTGGTTTACGAGGCTCAGCGCCGGCGCGGCGTGGTGCTCACGGAGGCCGCGCGCGCCGCGGCTGAGTACCCCGAGGATCTGGCGCGTTTCCGCCGCTACCCCGGGCCCGGCGGCCACGTGGAATCGGAACTCGCGCTGGCCGACGTCTCCACCGGATCGTCGGGACACGGTTTCTCGATGGGTCTGGGCCTCGCGGCGCTCGAGCGCTCGTGCGGGCTGCCGGCCAAGGTCTTCGTGATCGGCGGCGATGCCGAGACCGAGGAGGGCATGAGCTACGAAGCGCGCAACCTGGCCTCGCGGCTCGGACTGGCCAATCTCGTCGTCGCCTTGGACTACAACAACTTCGGCATCGACGGCCCGATTACGGAGGTGCTGCCGGTCCCCTACCTCAGCCACTGGACCGCCTTCGGCTGGAATGTGATCGAGGCCGGCGGCCACAACGTCCGCGAACTGGTTCAGGCCTACGCCCAAGCCGTGCAAGGCTTCGGCAACGGGCGGCCCACGGTGATCCTGTGCCACACCGTGAAGGGCGTCCACTACGGCCGGCTGGAAGGAACCGCCGACTCCCACGGCACGCCGCTAACCCACGCCGAATACGTCCAGTTCATGCAGGCGCTGGGCTTCGCCGTCACGCCCGCGGAAGGTCACACGGCGGAAGACATCCAGGCCGTGCTGGCCGGGCTGGGCGCAGCCGAAACGGAGTACCTGAACGCGCGCCTGGAGGTCGCCCGCGCGCGCGTCCCAGCCGAGCCGGCGCTGGTCGAACTGATGCACCGCACGCTCGGCGACCGGCCGCTGGCCGACTACACCACCATCCGGCGGCCGGATGTTCTGCCACCGGAACTGGTCTTCAAAGAAGGCTCTGGCGTGCCCACGCGCAAAGCCACCGAGGCGTGGTTCGAGTGGGTGATGCGGCAGACGCCGTTTTTCTATGTCGGCTCGGGCGACCTGGCCAAGTCGATCCTGACCGGCAAAGCCGAGCAGGTCAGCGGGCTGATGAGCCCCGAGAACCCGCTCGGCCGCGGCATCCGCTTCGGCATCGCCGAGCAGAATATGGCGATGATGAGCGTGGCCATGGCCGGCGACACGCTCCCTGGCGGCTTCCGCCCGATGACGGCCTTTGCCAGTTACGGCGTCTTCTCGGTGATGATGGCCAACGCCGTGCGCATGGGGCTGATCAACTCGGACGTCAATCCGGCCGCGCGCGCCTTCTTCATCCTGCTGGCGGCGCATGACGGCCCGGAAACCGGCGAGGACGGTCCCACGCACCACGGCCTGTTCTGGATGTCGCTCTATACCGCCTATCCGGGCATCAAGGTCTACAAGCCGCTGGACGCCAACGAGGCCATCGAGATGCTGTTCCACGCCGCCGCGCGCGGCGAGCCGGTGGTCTTCTCCGTGGTCCGGCCCAACGTGCCGGTGTTCCGGCGCGGCAATGGCGTGCCCCCAGCGCGCGAAGCCGTGAATGGGGCTTACGTCTTCAAGCCTTACGCCGGCAACGGCAAACGCAAGCTGGCCCTGGCGGTGGCGGGCGGACAGGTGCTGGCGAACGTCCTCGCGGCCGTGCCTGAATTCGAGCGCGACGCCGATATCAAGATCATCGCCGTCACCTCGCCGGAGTTGTTCGAGGAACTGCGGGCCACCGATCCGAGTAAAGCCGACGCGATCCTCAGCGACGAGGAACGAACGACCCTGCTGGCGTTTCACAACGGCTGGAAGGGCTTCCTGTATCCGTTCCTGATGAGCGGCGACTACGTCCGGCGCAGCTTCGGCATCGACCGTTTCCTGCGTTCCGGGCGGCCGGATGAGTTGTACGCCGCCGCGGGCTTCGATGCGGCGGGGATTCGCGACAAAATCGCCTCGCGCCTAAAAACGTAGGGCGGTCTACTGCCCTGTCCGCCGCGGTTCGAGCCGCAGCCCGTCCCCGATCTGTGCGTAGCCGGGAATCGACACCGGCATCCGGCCGCTCACGCCGATCTCGCCCAGCACCGCGCGCACCGCCGCCACTTCGCCGGACTGCGTCACGCCGAACGCCGCCAGATACGCCTTCACGTTGGGGCACGCGCGCAGCAGGTACGGGCTGCTCATGGCGAGCAAAGCCACCGGCCTCTCGCCCGCGCTCAGTTTTTCGACGAAGGCCGGATCGTTGCCCGGCAGCGCGGCCTGACCGCTGAAGGCGGCGACCACGACCGCGTCGCAGGCGCTCTCGGCTTGCGCGGCCAGCGCGTCGAGCTGCGACGCCGGGAATTGCGGATCGACGAGCGTCACCTGGGCCCCGCGCGAACGCTGCTTCACGGCCTCGACCAGGTCGCGGCCCGCGGTCGAATAGCGCCCGTTCGTCAGCACGAACCAGCAGGCGCGCTCGGGCTGGGCCAGCGGCAACAGGGCGGCGCCGCCGGCGACGTTCTCATTGCGCACCAGCGTCAACGCCTTCTCGGCAACGCTCGTCGCCAGTGCCTGGTCCTCGGGCGCGTCGAGCGAGTCGGGAATCGATTCGAGATCGACCAGCTTCTTCTGCAGCCCGAGCCGCGCCTTGGCCGTCAGCAGCTTCAGAACGCTCGCGTCGATGCGCTCCCGCGTGAGGCCGCCCGCGGTGACGGCCGCGGCGACGGCGCGCACGCACTCCTTGGGATCGGCGGGCGCCAGCAGCAGGTCGGCACCGGCCTCGAGCGCCCGCACGCACGTGTCGCCCGGCCCGTGGAGCTTGGCTACGGCCTGCATGTCGAGCGCGTCGGTCACGATCAGGCCGTTGAATTTCAACTCCTCGCGCAGCAGCCCGCTGACGATGCTCTTGGACAATGTCGCCGGCTCGTCTTTCGAATCGAGAGCCGGCGTGGCGATGTGCGCCGTCATGATGGCGTCGACGCCGGCCGCGATGGCCGCCTGGAAGGGGACCAGTTCCACCTGCTCCAGGCGTTCGCGCGAGACGGCCAGGCGCGGCAGGTCCAGATGCGAGTCGATGTCGGTGTCGCCATGGCCTGGAAAATGTTTCGCGGTGACCAGCACGGCGTTGTGGGGATCGGAATGCGCGCCCTCGATGAAGGCCCGCACGTGCGCCGCCACGGCCCGCGGGTCCGCGCCGAAGGAGCGCAGGTTGATGATCGGGTTATCGGGATTGTTGTTGACGTCGGCCACGGGCGCGAAGATCCACTGAATGCCCATCGCCCGCGCCTCGCGCGCCGTGGCCCGGCCAAGCGCCCGCGTGGAGTCCAGATCGCCGGCCGCGCCGAAGGCCATCGCATAAGGGAACGCGGTGGTGTGCAGCACGCGCATCGAAGCGCCGCGTTCGAAGTCGCCGGCGACGATCAGCGGCGTCTTGGAGAGCCGCTGCATGCGGTTGAGAAATGCCGCGGCGGCATGCGGCTCGGCGCGCTGCGCGGCGCCGTCGCGCACGCGGTTCAGCACCACCAGTCCGCCGACTTTCACTCCCGCCACCAGCGACAGGTACTCGCGGTATTCGCGCGAACGCGCATTGGGCGAGTCGCCGTAAACGGGCGCCATCACGAGTTGCGCGATGCGCTCGCGCAGGCTCATCCGGGCCATCCATTTGCGGGCCTGGGCGGTGGCGCGGCGGCTCTCGCCGGAAGCCGCCCGCGCGGCGGCGGAAGTGGCGGAGCGCCCGGCCTGAGTTTTCGGCGGAGGCTTGACGCCGGTTGCGGCGGCTGTGGCGGGCGTGACCAGGCTCACGAACAGAAGAGCCGCGGCTAGCGCACCCGCAAGGCGATCTCGGACTTGCATGTCTTTCAGGCTAGCAGCAGGCTGACAGCCGGCCGCGCACGAGCCCGGGACAGCAGGTCTGGTATCTTCCGATTTCGACTCCCTGGCCGCTTCAGGGAAAGGCAAAACGGCCCAGCTCTGGCCATTCTCTAACGTAGAATCTGCAAGTTGCAGCGAAGAATGTCCGATGTCGGCCATTCTGCCTCCGCCGCCGCACCGCAACGACCGCACTCGCAGGCGCGCGTGAGCAGCTCCATTTCGAAACTGGCGGCGCACTGCGGCGAGCGCGCGCCAGCAGAAGATTCTCCGATAGTGGGAGCCGTGGGGCAGCTCAGTCGCCCGTGCCGGTCGGCCGGATGATTTTGCGCGGCGCCGCGCGATCGCTGGCCGCGGGTTTCCGGGCCCGCGCGACGGCGGGCTTCATGCGCAACATGCGGCTGACCGTGTGTGTCAGTTGGTTCGGTTCGGAGGCGCTTTTCATCAGCACCGCGTCCGCGCCCGTGGAGCGTTCGGAGAGACCGAGCGCATCGACGTAGCCCGAAAGCAGAATCACCGGCGTCCCCGGAGCCACTTCCCTCAACCGGGCGATGAAGTCCGCGGCGGTGATGCCGGTGAGCTTGTATTCGGTCACGATGACGCCGAACTTCTCCGCCGCGAGAAGCTGCAGCGCTTCCTCCGGCGATGAAACGCCGGTGGGGTCGTGGCCCTCCTCCGCGAGAACCATACAGCGCGCACGCAGCCCGGCGCGATGACTATCGACTAACAGCACCCTGGCGTGGGGTTGATGAGTGAACTTTGCCCGACTTGGCATGGTATGAAGCAGGCCTGAACGTAACAGAGCTGAAACCGGGATGTCAACGAACTCGTATCGTGTTCATCCGCAGTGAAATCGATTCCTTGACATCCGCCGGCCTCCGTTGTATCGATGGCGGCAGCCGTGAGGGCGCGATCGCGTCGTGGGCGCACACGCAATCCGGTGCGTAGCATGGAGGGGCTAATAGACAGCGACTGGAGTGGGCGCTGAGCGTGGCGCCCGCGAGGTCCCATGCGCCTGCCGAGTCTTGCGGGAGTGCGGTATTCAGATGTCGCGATCGGGCGCGAGGCTGACGCGGGCGCGCGGCGCTATTCGACCTCGCGCGGCGCCGTGTAGCCCGTCTTGGCGATCACCGCGTACTTCATCGGCTTGCCTTTTTCGTCGGTGATGCGCAGTGGTTCGCCGTTGGGGGCCACCAGATCCACTTTGATCTTGCGGAATTTGCCGTCGCGCGCCGTGTTGGTCGGCGAGTAGCTCAGCATGTAGGTGTTGCGCAACGCCTGGTTGAGCGATTGGAAGATGCCCGGATACTCGCCCTGAAAGCGCGGGAACCAGGCCTGGCCGCCGGTCTCCTTCGCAAACGTCTTCAACTCGTTCTCGGCCTGCAGGTGGTCGAGTTCCCTGATCCCGGTTGCGTTCATGAACTGCACCTCCAGCGTGCCCAGCGAGTACACCGGCACTCCGGCGGTCTGGAGCTTGCGGCGGCACTCGTCCAGAGTAATCTTCGAGAAGGTGTCCATGCCGCTGCCGATGTAGAAGACCGCCTTGCGGCCTTCGATCGAGCTCATGCGGTCGGCGACTTCGGTGAGCGCGTCGAACATGTTGGACTCGCTGAAGCCGGGGATGCGCAGCCGCGCCAGGGCTTCCTGGGTGTCCTGCCGGTTGGTGCTGAAATCGGAGAGGATGGTCGTTCGCAAGTCAAAGGCGACCACGGCCACCTGGTCCTCGGGTTTCAGAAATTGCAGGAAGCCATACACGGCTTGCAGCGTCTGCATCCAGCCTTGCGACCAGTAGCGTTGGTAACGCGCCGAGAACTCGATCACCAGGCAGATGGTGATCGGGGTCTCGCCGGTAGCCGAGTTGGTGATCTTCTGCGGGACGCCGTCCTCCATGATGCGGAAATTGCCCCGGGGAATGCCGGGAATGAATCGCCCGCGGTTATCCAGCACGCCCACATCCACGTTGACCGTGGTGATATCGGCGCGGAAGGTCGGCGAGCCGGGTCCGGGCGCCTGCTTGTCACCCTTCGTGGACAGCTTCGACGGGATCTTGGTCTGATCCGTGGTGTCCGTAACGGCGGCGTCCGGCTTCTTGGGCTTGGCCACCGTGTCGCCGCTATCGCGGGTCGGGCCTTCCTGCGCCAGCAGCGAGCCGGCCGGCAGCAGGAGCGTGGCGAGCATCAAACGCATAAGCCGCCGGCGGGCGCCGTTCGCCCGTGAGCGGTCCGGAAGATTCGTCATCATCATGGCTAGCCTCCACTTCGATTCGCGGCGCGGATCTCGACCCGAAACTCTTCCTTCAATGACGACGGAATCGCCCGCCAGGTTGCCCGGCTCTCCCGTCTCCACACACTTTTCACGTCAATTCACCCAGCGATCGTCCCGCGGCGGCTGGCCGTGCTTGCGCAGATAAACCTGGAACTTGCGCTTGGCCCGCTGCATTTTCCATTCGTGGTACTGGCTTTCGATGGACTCCAGCGGATGGAACTCAGGCCAACGCGCGCGGTCCAGTCCCAGCCGCAGAAAGACAAAGCCGAAAACTATCCCGCCCAAGTGCGCGAAGTTGCTGACACCGCTGCCGGTGTCGCCAAACGTGCTCAAAAAAACGATTGCGGCCATGATCCAGACATAGACTCGCGCCGGAATCGGGAACAGGAAAAAAAACAGGATGCGGGCGTCCGGGAAAAGCATTCCAAAGGCCAGCAGCAGGCCGTAAATTGCACCCGAAGCGCCGATGGTGACGGCTTCGGGATTGCCGATGTGGAACAGAAACAGCAGCAGGTAGTTGAGCACTACGACGCTCACGCCCGCGCCGACGCCGCAGAAAAAGTAGTAGCGCAAAAAGCGCCGGCTGCCCCACACACTCTCCAGCGGCACGCCGAACATCCATAGCGTCAGCATGTTCATCAGGATGTGCGTGAACGTGGTCGGGCTGTGCAGGAACAGGTAGGTGACCAGTTGCCAGACTGCAAAATAGTGCACCACGGCGGTGGGCGTCAGGCCGAAAAGACCGATCAGTTGCTCGCCCGCCGAACTCAGCAGATAGCAGAAGACGAAGATCGCGGTGTTAACGATGAGCAGCCACTTCACGGCGGGCGTCATCCCGAACATCAGCGGCGAACCTGCGAAACGCGCACGGTAGGATTGAGCCATTGCGGAAGGGGTCGTCTCTAGTACGACAATAACATTCCGCTTTTCCCGGCAGTGGCGCGAGGCTGCGGCGGCGGATGATCGCGCCGCTTGGCGTTGCGCGTTTTGACACGGCGGTTCGGCCTGGTCGCCTCCGCTCGGGGACAATTCCGAACCAAAGCTGGGCGATTTGCCCCATCGCGCCGCCGCCTGACGCGCAAGTCACTGAAAAAGCGTTGGGCTTCGTCCGGTACTGAAATTGCACTCACCTGTCGTGTATAAGGGTCCGGCGTCTCCAAATTGAGATAATGGGATCTTAAGGTGCACGAAACCGGAATCGCCTGGAGTATCCTCGAAACGGCCACAGCCGAAGCCGCGCGCGCCGGCGGCCCACTGGCCACGGTGGGCGTGCGTTTGGGCGAGATGTCGGGCGTCGTTGCGGAAGCGCTGAGTTTTGCATTCGACGCGCTGAAGGTCGAAGCCGGCGTGCCGGATGCGGCGCTGATCGTGGAGAATGTGCCGGTGGAGGCGCTGTGCTTGCAGTGCGGATCGACTACGCGGCCGGAAGGCGAATTGATTCTATGGTGCCCGGAGTGCGGGTCGCCCATGCGCATCGTCTCGGGCGAGCAAATGGAGATTGCGTGGATCGAAGTACACGCGAGTGCGGAGCAGGGCGCGCCGGCGGGTGAGCCGTCGCAACGCGCATAATGGGAGACCGGATCATGCAGCGGATAGAAGTCGCCACGCCGGTGTTGAAGAAGAACGACGAACTGGCGCTGGAAAACCGCGCGCTGTTCGCGGCCCGGGGCGTGGTCGCGGTGAACCTGATGTCGGCGCCGGGGGCCGGCAAGACGACGCTGCTCGAGAAGACGCTGCCCACGCTGCAACTGCGCTTTCGCTGCGGCGTGATCGAAGGCGACCTGCGGACCGATCTGGACGCCGAGCGCGTGCGCAAAACCGGCGCCGTCGCGCATCAGATCAATACGAATACGTGCCACCTGGACGCGCGCATGGTGCGCGAGGCTTATGACTCCGCCTTCGCGCAGGCGCCGGAGCTGCTGTTCATCGAGAACATCGGCAACCTGGTCTGTCCGGCGGCCTACGACCTTGGGGAGCAGTGGCGGGTGACGCTGTTCAGCGTCACCGAAGGGGCCGACAAACCACGCAAGTACCCGAAAATGTTTCACCGCTCGCACGCGGTCGTGTTGAACAAAATCGACCTGCTGCCGTACACCGACGTCCGGCTGGAGGAGTTGATCGAAAGCGTTGGCGCGGTGAGTCCGGAAGCCGCGGTTTTCCCGGTTTCATGCCGCACGGGCGACGGGCTGGGCGCGTGGATCGAATGGTTGGAGCGGCAGATCGCGCGCTCGCGGCAGGCGCGCGCGGACGCGGCCATGGAAGGACA